>NZ_JBVIVI010000016.1:0-182063 GCF_055595765.1 Streptomyces sp. NPDC040405 | reverse complement strand
CAGTACGAGATCCACGAGGTCATCACGGGGCTCGTCGGCGTCGTCCTGATCGCCTCGTCCTTCTTCTCCTCGGTCCGGCGCAACCGCAGGCTGGCGGCGGCAGAGGGAAAGGGCACGGGGTCCAACGAGGAGGTCGAGGTCTCCTCCGGCGTCTGAGCCGGGCCGCCAGCGCGGGCCGCGGGGCCGCCGCCAGGCCACCGGTGTCCCTCGCGAAACCCACCGGTGGCCGCTCTGGACGGTTTGCGGCCATTCTGGACGGCGGGCTCCCTACTCTCTCGATGCGCCGACACGCTTGTCGTCATGCCGTCCATGGGTACAGAGGTAGGTCCAGGCGGCCGCGGAGAAGACCAGCCCGGCGCCCAGCATGTGCAGCCCGACCAGCAGCGGGGGCACACCGGCGTGGTACTGGGCATGGCCCAACACGCCCTGACCCGCGATGAGTGCGATGGTGATGGTGATACCACGCTGTACCGGTTGCGGGGCGTGGAGAGCCCGGGCCGCGACGGCTGTGGCGAGTGCGAGGCCGAGCAGGAGATACACCAGGTCAGTGTGTATCCGGGTGAGTGTGTCCGGGTCGAAGGGCAATCGGTCCGCTTGCGGATCGCCGCCGTGGGGGCCGGTGCCGGTCACCAAGGTGCCGAGGACCAGGACGGCGCTGGTCGTGGCCAGTAGTCCAGCGGTGAGCAGTCGCAGCTCGCGGCGAACTGCTGTTGCTCGCTGGCCGGTAGCGTCCTTTGCGCGGCGCAGCAGCGCGAGGGCGGCGAGCAGGAGCGGGAACGAGTTGAGGAAGTGCACGGCTCGTACGTAGGGATTCAGGTCGGTGAGCACCAGGAGCCCGCCGACCACCGCTTGCGCGGGCACGGCCAGAGCCTGGACTGCGGCCAGCCACCGCCACGCCAGGGGAGACCGGGTACGGACAGTCGCGACGATCAGTGCGATGGCCACCAGCTCGAGGATGACGCCGATCAGGCGGTTGCCGAACTCGATGGTGCCGTGGAGGCCCATCTCGGGCGTGGTGACCAAGGAGGCTTCGGTGCACCGCGGCCAGGTCGGGCAGCCCAGACCGGAGTCGGTCAGCCGCACCACCCCACCGGACACCAGAAGCATGATGTTGAGCACCACGGACCCGGCCGCCAATCGGCGTACCGTCGCATGGCCGGGACGCGCCAAGGGCTGGGGGTCAGGGGCGGTTGTTGGTTCGGCTTCGGCCAGGTCACGTTTCATCGGGGTTCGACTTCTCGATCCAGTAGTACCGCGGTGACGAGGGTGTTCTTGAGCCACGCTTCGTAGTCCTCGGGGGCCCAGCCGGCGTCGAGGACGAGGCTGTCGTGGACGTCGGCGCTCATCAAGGCGACGGCGATGTCCACGGCCTTGGGGTGGACGCCGCAGCCGGTGGCGCGGACGCGCTCGATGACCATCTCGACCCCGAGCCTGTTCCGTCGTGCTCCTTCTGCCTGGGTGGTCGCGATGTCCGGAGAGACCGCGGCGCCGGTCTTCAGCATGGTGACGATGTCGCCGCAGCGTTCCCGCACCTGGCGGCAGGCCCTGGCCAGCAGTCCCAGCAGGGTCTCGGGATCGGTCATCTTCCCCGCCTCGGCCAGCAGTTCCGGCAGACCGGCTTCCTCGTCCATCAGGTCGACCAGCCCGTTGAGCACGCCGGCCTTGGAGCCGAAATGCGCGTAGATGGTCTGCGGCGCGACGCCGGCTTCTTTGGCGATGGAGCGGATCGGTGTGCGGGCGTAGCCATGTTCGGCGAACAGTCTGCGCGCGGTGGTGAGGATCGTGCGCAGCGTGAGCGCCTCGCGCCGATCACGCAGCCGGACGACTCCCGGCAGATCCGACATGTGTATGCTCCTGTCTAGAACGTTGTTCCAAATCTTGGAACAACGTTCTGTGCAGCCTATCAAGCTGCCACGGCAGGAGGGAGAACCGTATGAAGCTCGTGGTTTTCGGGGCGAACGGCCCGACAGGACGGCTTGTCACCCAGCGGGCGCTGGCGGAGGGCCACACCGTGACGGCCGTGACCCGGCGGCCCGAAGCCTTCCCGGTCGAGGATCCGCGCCTGCGGGTGGCGGGTGCCGACGCTCTGGACGCGGCGGCGGTGGATGAGGTGGTGGCCGGCCATGACCGCGTTGTGTCGACCCTCGGCGTCCCGTACACCAAGGAGCCGGTCACGATCTACTCGCAGGGCGCGCGGAACATCGTGGCGGCGATGAAACGGCACGGGCTGCGGCGGCTGGTATGCGTGACCTCGATCGGCGTGCACCCCCAACTCGCACCCGAGGAGAAGTTCTTCTTCCGCAAGGTGGTCGGGCCGATCCTGCTCTCGATGGGACGCCCGCTGTACGAGGACGCGCGCCGCATGGAGGAGATCGTGCGCGCCACCGATCTCGACTGGACGATCGTCCGCCCCTCAGGGCTGTTCGACGCCACGACGGTCACCGACTACCGCATAGCTGTCGCGCCCGAGCGGCTGCCCGGCATGTTCACCTCCCGCGCCGACCTGGCCGACGTGCTCCTGTGCGAGGCCACCGACGACCAGCACGTTCGCGCCTGCGTCGAGGTGATCACCACTCGGGGTACCCCGAGCTACGCCCGCGTGTTCCTCAAAGAGGCGTTGCACATCGGCAAATGACCCCGCGCTGGCGGAGTCCGCGGCACATCGGGGGCGCCTCGCACGCGGGCGCGACCAGAGCATAGGCGCGCCTCCTGCGGGGAGCGCCGCACTACGGCGTCATGGCCAGGCGGCGGTGGGTCGACGGGCGAGTGCCTGTGCCGTTGTGGTCGCATCACAGCGATCGATGGTCGTTCGCGCGCCTCATGCGCCTTCCGCCGGGGCCGCCGGCCGTGTCGCGTAGCGGTCGCGCATGGCGTCGCTGGCTGCGGGCCCGGCCGTGAAGGTGTACGTGCCGCTGTCGTCGAGTCGGCGACCGGTCCTGGCGTCGACGACGACGGGCTCGACCTCCTCACCGCTGTGCGCGTCGACGAGGATCATGCTGCGCTCCGCTGGTGCGAGGCGGGAATTGCCCCACGCGGCCAGGGCGATGATCACCGGCCGAAGGGAGCGCCCGAGCTCGGTCAGCACGTACTCGTGGCGCACGGGGTTGGTCTGGTAAGGCTGGCGCTCCAGCAGCCCGTCCTCCACGAGGGTCTTCAGTCGGGTGGTGAGCATGCTGGAGGAGATGCCCAGGTTCTCCTGGAATTGGTCGAAGCGGGCGTAACCGTCGAAGGCGTCGTGCAGGATCAGCAGCGTCCACCATTCGCCCACGTGCTGCATGGACTTGGACAGGGGGCACTCCCGATCTTCCAACCGGATGCGGGCTGGCATGTGGTGCTCTCCCTGACACTGGCGACGAGTCGCTTCTCTGGTTACTTCTATTGTGGCAGTTTCTCTCGGCCTCGTCATCAATGTGGGTGAGGCGGTCGATTCGCCGAAGCGCTCCCCATCCACTTACTGCTAAGCTAGAAGTGAGTTACTTCTATTTTAGAAGTCACCCACGGATCCAGGTGTGCTCAGTTCTCCCAAGGAGCAGTCATGCAACCCGTCGACTTCGACGAGCTCCCCGAGCCCATCGGCCGCTACCTGGCGGCCCATCGCACCCACGACACCCCGGCCGAGCTCGGCACCTTCACGCCTGACGCCACGGTGACCGACGAGGGGAGGACCCACAGCGGCATCGATGCCATCGAACGGTGGATGAACCGGGCAGCGACCGAATACACCTACACGATCGAGCCCACCGGATACCTCCGCACCGGCGACCACGACTACACGGTCACTCAGCGGCTCGAAGGCGACTTCCCCGGCGGCCTCGTCGACCTGCACTTCCGCTTCGCTCTGCGTGGCGGGCTCATCGAGCGCCTCCTCATCGAACCGTGACCCCCACAGCCCGGACATGAGCGGACGCTCTCTCCCGGTCTCCCGACAGAAAGGAACACATGAAGACCTGGCTCATCACCGGCGGAACTCCCGGTGGGTTCGGCATGGCCCATGCCGACGTGGCCCTGGAGCGGGGCCACAACGTCGTACTCACCGCGCGCAGGCCGGAGTTGCTGCGCGCGTGGGCGGAGCCTCATGGCGACAGAGTGCTGGTCCTCCCGCTCGACGTCACCGACACTCGGCAGATCGACGAGGCCGTCGCGGCCGCTGAGAGCCGCTTCGGCGGCATCGACGTCCTGCTCAACAACGCCGGACGAGGCTGGTACGGCTCCGTGGAGGGGACGGACGACACTGTCGTCAGGAAGACCTTCGAACTGAACTTCTTCGCCGTGGTGGCCATGCTCCGCGCCGTACTGCCCGGCATGCGTGCCCGGCGCAGCGGATGGATCATCAACATGTCGTCCGTGGCCGGCATGAGGGGCACCGTCGGCTTCGGTTACTACAGCGCCGCCAAGTTCGCGATCGAGGGGATCACGCAGGTGCTGCGCGAAGAAGTGGCACCGCTGGGCATTCGGGTGCTCGCCGTGGAGCCCGGGGCCTTCCGCACCCGTGCCTACGCCGGATTCGCGGACGAGCCGGTCGCGGAGACGATCGAGGACTACCGGCCGATGCTGGAATCGGTCCGGGAGTTCATGGTGGCCCAGGACGGCAACCAGCCCGGTGACCCCTGTGAAGGTGCGCGATCCGTCGTGGCGGCGATCGAAGAGGAGGAGCCGCCACGACAACTCGTGCTGGGCTCCTCGGGGTACGACGCGGTCGTGGAGCAACTCGAGGGGATGCTCGCGGACATCCGTGCGCATGAGCACGTGTCGCGCGGGGCGGACTTCCCGAATGCCTCGCTGAGCTGACGCGGACAGGAAGTACCTGCTCACTACCGCGGGTTGGACGACAGGCCGGGTCCCCGAGCGATGGTGTCGCCCCCGAGGGTTTGGGAGGCGACAGTCCACTCGCCCTTGGGGCGCAGGGTTCCAGAAGAACCCCACCTGATTGGCGAGCTCTTTGGTGCCCATGCCCTTCGGGCCGGAAGCGGAACAGGAGGCAGAGGCGCTCTCACCAGCTGTGACGATCACAGGGACAACCAGCAGAAGCGGGCTGACCGCGACCAGGGCGATGGTCGTGGCCGTCTTCTTCACGGCTGACGCCGCAGCCGCCACCAGCCTTCGGCGGAGGCACTCAGGGGTTGTCGGATGTGATGCATGAGGAGATTCCTTGCGTTGGCGGCGGCAGGCACGCCAGTCTGTCGCTGCCCCGGCGAAGCGGCCGCAAGGGGCGTGTCCGCGTCACGTGGCCGCTGGGTGTCGACCATAAACGATCAAGCGTTCGATGATGGCTAGCCATTGGTGAAAGCCCAGGTCAGCGCGTCCGCCCACGTGGTTTGAGGGGCACCGGGGGGAGTTCGGGGGCGGGTAGGGGAGGGCCGTCGTAGCCGTGGACTTCGCCGAAGCGGCGGGTTGACGACCAGTCCTCGCGGGCCTGGGCGATGTCGTCGTGGGACCGCCCGATGAAGTTCCACCACATGACTATCTTCTCCTCGAACGGCTCGCCGCCCAGCAGCATGAACGCGCTGTCCACATCCGCCCGCAGGGGAAGCTCGGTGCGGCCGCAGCCCAGGTAGAGGAGTGAGCCGGGGGCCAGGCGGACGCCGTCGACCTCGGCTTCGCCGGACATGGTGAGGGCCGCGTATTCGTAGTCGGGCCGCACTGGGAGGCGGGTGTCGGTGCCTGCGGCCAGGGTGATGTCGGCGCCCATCAGGGGGGTGAAGGTGGTGCCGGGCGAGGTCGCGCCGTCGAGGTCGCCGAGGAGGACGGTGGCGCGCAGCCCTCCGCCGCCGGTCACTCGCGGCAGCTCGGCGTGGTGCTCCCAGATGGGGGCCGCGTGGCGGTCGCTGTCGGGGAGGGCCACCCAGAGCTGGGCGCCGTGCAGCAGGCGGGCATGGGCGCGGGGGGACTCCTCGGAGTGCGCTATGGCGTGGCCCGAGGTCATCAGCCCCAACTCGCCGGGGCGAAGGGTCTGCAGGCTGCCGAGGCTGTCCCGGTGCAGCACTTCGCCGTCGTGCAGCCAGCTCACCGTCTGCAGGCCCATGTGGGGGTGCGGGGGGATCTGCATGCCCGGCTCGTCGGCGATGTCGTCCGGGCCGTAGTGATCGACGAAGCACCAGGCGCCGATCATGCGCCGACCCAGGTTCGGCAGCAGGCGGCGCACCACGGTGGACTCGCCCAGCGGGACCTGCTTGGAGGTCAGCAGTTCGCGCACCGGCCGCGCGGTGACGTCGGCGCGGCCGCCGCATACGGTCGCCGTGGGGCGCAGATCGAGATTGCTCATGGACGAACTTTCCCATCAGAGGGAGATTTCCGCTCGCCCCTGTGGATAACGGAGTACGGGCAGGTGGCGACCGCCCAGGCGACCAGCGCCGCACCCAGCAGCCAGCCGCCGAGGATGTCGGTGGGCCAGTGGACGCCCAGGTACAGCCGGGTGAATCCGACGCCGAGCACGGAGACGGCGGCCACGGCGGTGGCCAGGCGCTGCCAGAGGGCGGGTGCGCCGTGCAGCTTCAGCATCCACAGCAGCAGTCCGAAGGTGACGGTCGCGGTGAGGGCGTGGCCGGAGGGGAAGGCCGCGTAGTGCGCCGAGTCCACCGGATTCGCCCAGTGCGGGCGGGGGCGGTCGAGGAGCGCCTTCACGCCCTGCTGAAGGGCCGTACCGGCGGCCGCGGTGACGACGACCCACAGGGCGGGCGTCCGCTCCCGGCGCAGCAGCAGCCAGAGGACGATCACGGCCGTCATGGCGCGCATCGTCCAGGGGTCCCAGATCCAGTCCGTCAGCACTCTGTTGACCTGGGTCCAGCCGGGATGGTCGAGCGCGGAGCGGTGCAGCGGGACGACGACGTCCCGGTCCGCGCCCGTCAGCGGCCCCCAGCGGGCGGCGACGAGAGCGAGCAGCACGGCGGAGAGGGCGCTGAGCACCACTGCGATGCGGAGGGCCTGGGGGTGGCGGATCTGCGGCGGCATGGTGTCGATGATCGCCGACGCCGGGTGCGCGGGGCCAGCACGCAGGGGGCCGTACGTCGCAGGCGGGCCGTACGTCGGAGGCGGGCCGTACGTCGGAGGCGCGCCGTACGTCGCAGGCGGGCCGTGCGTCGGAGGCGGGCCGTGCGTCGGAGGCGGGCCGTGCCCCGGAGGCGGGCCGTGCCCCGGAGGGTCAGCCCAGCACCCGCAGCGCCGGGACCAGCGTCACCAGCAGGGGGACGACGGGGACCAGCGCGGCCGCGGCGGTGAGTTGCAGACGGCGTACGGGGGAGAAGCGCGCCGCCGGGGCCAGCAGCCGGTCCACGCGCTGCGGGACCTGCGTAAGTCCGCTGGGGCAGGGGCCGAACACCCCCCGGTCCTCGTTGAGTTCCACGAGTGCCAGCGCGGTCGTCGTCCGCCCGAACCGCCGTGACGCGGAGTCGTCGGCGGCCAGCTCGACCAGCCGGTGCACCTCGTCCCGGAACGCCGCGAACACCGGCACCTGCGGAAAGCCCCCGGCGAGTGCGCCGGAGCAGTGCAGGAGCCAGTGGTGGCGGGCTCGCGCGTGGCCCTGCTCATGGGCGATCACGGCGTCCAGTCGCCGCCCCTTGAGGCGGCGCAGGGCCGCGGTCGTGATGATCAGCTGGGGCATGGGGCCCGGCAGCCACCAGGCGTCGGGCTTGTCGCCCTCCAGCACCACGAGCCGCTCCCCGGCGGGCTCCTCGCCGGGCAAGACGGGGGAGCGGACGAGGAGTTCGGCGCGGTGCTGCCTGCGCCAGGCGCGGGCGCGGCCGATCTCGCGGGTCAGCATCACGGCGGACCACACGGCGCCGAAGGCCAGGGCGAGGGCGACGGGCGCCGCCCAGGGTCCGTAGCCGGAGAGCGCGTACGCCTCCACGACGCCGTTGGGCGCGGGGGCGAAGACGTTCCCGCGGACGGCCTCGGAGGCCGCCGCGGCGGTGAGTGCCATGGTGAGCGCGCAGCACAGCAGCACTCCGACGACGACGCATTGCCATACCCACAGTGCGAGTACGGGTTCGCGGTCGACCCATGTGGAACGGGACATCAGGCGCGGCGCCATTGCCGCCACCAGCGCGCCGAGGCCCATCAGCGCGAGCGGGACCATCATGGCCGTCAGCCTATGGTCGGGGCGGTCGGCCGGGGTATGTCCGCGGGGTCGAAGTGACGTACGCCACGGTTTGCAGGGCGTCGTCACCCGGCGTATCCGAAGGCAGGGCTCAGAGCGTCAGCAACATGGCGAACATGCCTATGGCCATGCTGAGCCGACACGCGTGCCGCAGTTCGGGCCGCCGCGACCAGCCGATCGACGGGGCACCGACCGCCGCCACCGCGCCGTCCGTCATCGGCAGCAGCCGCAGACCGGACCGGACCGCGTAGACCGCGAAGTAGGCGAGGAGTGCGCCGGTGAGCACCGGTATTCCGCCCGGTACGCTGCCCGCCGTCATGCCCCCGCCTGCCGCCATGGCGGCGTGGCCGTGGCCACCGGGGGAGCCCGTCATCATCGCGAGCGCCATGTACGCCATCGCCAACGCCCCTATGGCGTGGTGCAGATGGCGGTGCCCCACTGCCCGGACGGCCGCCACGCCGAACACAGCGGCGAAGAGGGGCGGCCCCCACGGCCGGGGGTCCAGGACGGCGGACGGTACGGCCATCGCCGCCATCCCCCACCCCATCAGCGCCTCGGCCCCCGCGCCCCGGCGGCCCGGCCCGGGTGGCTCGCCGCGCATGTTCAGCAGGCAGTACGCGCCGGTCGCGGCGCACAGCGCGACCAGCAGCCAGCCGATCAGCGGAGGTCCGTGCACGGCACACCTCCCGGTCCTGAACGCCGCGGACGTATGCCGGGAGACTGCCCGCGCGCGAACCGGGCTACGGGAGCGCACGGGCGCAGTGGGGGAGCGCGCGGATGCCTGCCCGCCCACCCGGCGGGCGGTGCGGACGGGTCAGTTGTGTTCAGAGATGAGCACGGCCGTCGTCGACGGTTCGAGTGCCTCGAAGATGTGGGGCAGGTCGCCGGGATAGGAGACGTAGTCGCCGGGGTGCAGCTCGACAGGGGCGTCGGCGAGGCCGACTCGGGCTCGGCCCGTGGCCAGTACGACGTGCTCCATGACGCCGGGCATGTGGGGGTCGGAGGCGCGCGCCGCGCCGGGCTCGGCGCTGAGGCGGTAGATGTCGCGGCGCGAGCCGGGTGGGGCCGCGGAGAGCATGGCGGCCTGGTAGTCGGCCTGGGCGGAGGCGAGCGTCACTCCCTCGTCGGCCCTGATCACGTGGACGCGGGGGCGCGGTGGGTCGAGGAGGCGGGAGGGTGGCACGTCGAGGGTGACGCACAGCGCCCACAGGGTCTCCAGGCTCGGGTTTCCGCTGCCGGACTCCAGCTGGGACAGCGTGGACTTCGCGATTCCGGCGCGGCGGGCCACCTCGGTGAGCGACAGCCCGGCCCGGCCACGCTCGCGTCGCAGTACGGCCGCGATCGATTCCATCGGGACCTTGGCCGAGGCCGCCGAGGCCGCCGAGGACGCTGCCGGTGCTTCCTGTGCCATCCGTTCGCTCCAGAAGATAAGTGTTCGGTTTGACGAACGCGGTCTGCGGTGTTCATTCTATGCGTCATGCATTCGATATGGAGAACGCTCGATCGTGTGCTGCTGCGGGACATCGCGCTCGTCTGCCTGGCCGTCGGCGTCACCAGCCTGTCGTACGGGGCGATCGCCGTCGCGTCCGGTCTCCCGCTGTGGGTCCCGGCGGCATTGAGCGTGCTGGTGCTCGCCGGTGCCTCGGAGTTCCTGTTCGTCGGGCTCATCGCCGCGGGCGGCAGTCCGCTGGCGGCGGTGCTGGCCGGGCTGGTGGTCAACGCCCGGCATCTGCCGTTCGGGCTGGCCCTGCCCGATGTCCTCGGGCGCGGCCCCCGGCGCCTCCTCGGCAGCCATCTGATGAACGACGAGAGCGTCGTCTTCGCGCTCGCGCAGGACGGCATCGCGCGGCAGCGCGCCGCCTACTGGGCCTGTGGTCTGGGCGTTCTCCTCTGCTGGCCGCTGGGCGCGGTGACCGGCGGCCTGATCGGCTCGGTCATCGACGACACCGATCAGTTCGGGCTCGACGCGATGTTCCCGGCCATCCTGCTGGCCCTGGTCCTGCCCGCGCTGCGCGACCGGGACAAGCGCCTGGCGGTCCCGGCGGGGGTCCTCATCGCCCTGGCCACCACCCCGTTCCTGCCCGCCGGAGTGCCCGTCCTGCTCGCGCTGGCCGGGGTGGCGCTCACGGTCGTACCAAGCAGGACACGCAAGACGAACGAGGAGGAGCGCCCATGCCCGGCTCCCTGACGCTGGCCGTCGCGATCCTCGCGCTCGCGGCCGGTACGTTCGCCCTACGGTTCGCCGGACCGCTGCTGCGCAGCCGGATCACGCTTCCGCCGCGGGCGGAGAAGCTGATGGAGACCTCCGCGATCGTCCTGCTGGCCGCTGTCGCGGCGACGACGGCGCTCACCGAGGGCCACGGCCCCGCCGGGATCGCCCGCCCGGCCGGGGTCGTGGTCGCCGGAGTGCTCGCCTGGCGCAAGGCGCCGTTCCTGGTGGTCGTCCTGGCCGCGGCCGCCACCGCGGCCGGGCTGCGCCTGCTCGGCGTGGCCTAGAGGCCGGGCCGGTCAGGGCTGAGGGCGGGGGCTACGGCCGGTAGCGCAGGGGGTGGTCCTCGGGGACCTCCACGATCGCGATACGGACGCCGTCGGGATCGGCGATCCACATCTCGACCAGCCCCCACGGCTCCTTCTTCGGCGGCCGAAGGATCTCCACGTTCCGGGCCGCCAGCTCCTCGTGGGCCGCCTCCGCGTCCGCGACCTGGAGCCACAGCTGGAGCCCCGGTGCGGGCGGGGTCTCGGAGCGGCCGGAGACCTCCAGGAAGCCACCGCCCAGGAAGTAGACCGTGCCGCGCTCGGGGCCGGTCCCGAACTCGCGGTAGATCGTCAGACCCAGCGCCTCGCCGTAGAAGGCCCGCGAACGCTCGGGGTCGGTCGGCCGCAGCAGCGTGCGGCTGCTCAGTACGTGCACCATGAGCGCGACCCTACGCACTCCGCCCCGCCCGGGACGGGGTTAGGGTCTTCTTCCCGCAATCCGCCGGTTCCGGCCGCCCGCCGACACTCGGCGCCCGTCAAGCCGCCGGACGCCGCCGCCAGGGAGAGGACCCCGCCATGAACACCGCCGCGCTCACCTACCGCGGGGCCACCGAGGCCGACGTCGAGCCGCTGGTCGCGCTGATCGAGTCGGCGTACCGCGGGGACGGCAGCCGGGCCGGATGGACGACGGAGGCGGACATCCTGGGCGGACAGCGCACCGATCCGGAGGGCGTGACGGCCGTCGTACGGGGCGCGGACAGCCGGATGCTGGTCGCCGAGCGGGACGGCGAGCTGATCGCCTGCTGCCAGCTGGAGCGCCGCGGCGCACACGCCTACTTCGGCATGTTCGCCGTGCGGCCCGGGCTGCAGGGCGGCGGGCTCGGGAAGGTGATCCTCGCCGAGGCCGAGCGGTTCGCGGCGGCCGAGTGGGCCACCCGCGAGATGCACATGACGGTGATCACCGCCCGCGAGGAGCTGATCGCCTGGTACGAGCGGCGCGGCTACGCCCGTACGGGCCGGAGGACTCCGTTCCCGTACGGCGACGAGCGCTTCGGCGTGCCGCGCCGCCCCGACCTGGAGTTCGAGCTGCTGGTCAAGCCGCTGGGCTGACCCCGGCGCTCACGCCGTGTAGCGGACCGCCCGGCGGATCTCCGGGAAGTCGGTCGTGCCGCCGTCGAGGCCGAGCCCGCGGGCCAGCTTCAGATGGTCCGGGGTGTTCACCGTCCAGCCGATGACCCTGAGGTCGGCGGCGTGGGCGCGCTCCACCAGCTCCAGGGTCAGCCGGCGGATGTTGAGCACCAGCATCCCGGCGCCGACGGCGTGCGCCCGGTCGATGGCGTCGAGCCCGTAGCGGCTGGCCACCAGGGCGGTACGGGCGCTGGGCAGGAGGGTGCGGATCTCGGCGAGGGCCTCGTCGTGGAAGGAGATCACGTCGACCCGGCCGAGCAGATCGCGGCTGGTCAGCACGGAGGCCAGGGCCCGCGCGGCGGCCACGTCCTTGATCTCGGCCTGGAGCGGCGCCCCCACCGCGTCCACGACCTCCTCGAAGACGGGGATCCGCTCGCCGTCCCCGGCGTCCAGTTCGCGCAGCTCGGCGAGGGTGAAGTCGCTGATGGGGCCCTTGCCGTCGGTCGTGCGGTCGACCTCGGCGTCGTGCATGACGACGAGGGCGCCGTCCTTGCTGAGGTGCAGGTCCAGTTCGATGACGTCCAGGCCCTCGTGCTCGGCCCGGACGAAGGAGCGCAGGGTGTTCTCCGGCTCGACGCCCATCACTCCGCGGTGTCCGATGGTGAGAAAGGTCAACGTGATCTCGCTCTTCTGTCGGGCTTTTGTCGGCTTTTCGGCTGTGTGGAGGCACGGGCTCGCCGGACCGGCGCTCAGCCTAACGGCCGACTCCGGCAGGACCGCTCAAGCGCGGCCGTGGCATGGTCCGGGGCGGATGGGGCAGGAAAAACGGCGGTGGGGCGGAGGTGACGCAGGACGATTTCCGTTGTCTGCCCTTGAGCGGTGAGGTCATCCACGGATACGGTGTCTACACGGAAGGTTCTCCGGTGAAGGAGTCGACATGACGGAAATTCTTTCGTCCGTGATAGCGGACGGTGGCATTCTGCCTGCGGAGCGTGTGATCGAACACCCGTCCTGGCCATCCCTCAAAGGTGCTGTAGAAACGATTCGCCCCTGGCAGTCCAAGGACGGTTCCATCGACTTCGACGCCGAGGGGGCGCCACCGCGCCACCGTGCCCGCGATGCGCTCGAAAGGGTGATCGCGGCCATCGAGGAGCTGGCCCCGCTGCTCCCGCACAACGCCGCGTACCACCAGGCGCTCGTCGCCGATCTGCGCCGCTGGGCCGACGACGGCTTCGGCGTCCCCGACTTCCTCGACTCGCTGCTCGCCTTCCAGCCCGCGCAGGCGCGCGCCGACGGCCTCCAGCACCTCGTCGTCTTCCCCATGTACACGCAGAACGGCAACCCGAACCGCAACCTCGAGGCGGTCGTCCTGCGCATGGTCTGGCCCGACTGGCTGGCCGAGCTGGAGCGCACCCGCTACGACAACCCGCTCTACCTCGGCCTCGCCTTCGAGGACTTCACCTCCGGCTACGACACCAACTCGGCGGTGCTCTTCCCGGAGACCATCGCCGTGCGCGAGGCCCCCGAGCGCTTCTCCTGGGGCGGCATCTTCTGCGACCGCGAGGCCGCCCGCTTCCGCCGGGTCAGCGACGCCGCCGTCCGGGCGCTGGGCATCGAACTCCCCGACGACATCCGGGACATGCTCGCCGACCAGCGGCGCTGCCAGGAGGCGTTCGCCCTGTGGGACATGGTCCACGACCGCACCCACAGTCATGGTGACCTGCCGTTCGACCCCTTCATGATCAAGCAGCGCCAGCCGTTCTGGATGTACGGCCTGGAGGAGCTGCGCTGCGACCTCACCGCCTTCAGGGAGGCCGTGAAGCTCGACGCGGAGGGGCTCGCCCAGGCCCGTGACGTCCAGTACGCCGTGATCTTCGACCGGATGTTCCGCTTCCCGGTCACCGGCGAACGGGTCCGCAACTACGATGGGCTCGGCGGCCAGTTGCTCTTCGCCTATCTCCATCAGCACGACGTCGTACGCTGGACGGACAACACCCTGCACATCGACTGGTCGCGCGCCTCGCAGGTCACCAACCAGCTGTGCGGCGAGATCGAGAAGCTGTACCGGGACGGTATAGACCGGCCCAAGCTCGTCCACTGGTTCAAGGCGTACGAGCTGGTGTCGACCTATCTCGCCCCGCACCCCGGCTCCGTCTGGGCCAAGGGCCCCGACGCGCTGGACCTGACCCAGCCGCCGCGCAAGCTCGTCGACGACGTGCTCCCCGACGAGTTTCCGCTGAGCATGTTCTACGAGGCGCTCGCCAAGAAGCTGCGGGACGTGGTCGCCTCCACCAAGGGCATCACGGCGGGCGACGACGACAGCGACGACGGCATACGAGCGGCGGCGTGAGCCCCGCGGCACCGGACGACGAGGAGACAGCGAGCATGACGACACCGACGTCGAGCCCGAGCCCGAACGAACCGGGCGGCCGGACGCCGCTGGACGGCGCCGTGGTGGCGGTGGCCGGTGCGGCGGGCCCGGCGGGCCGCGCCACGCTGCTCCGCCTCGCCGAGGCCGGTGCCACCGTCGTCGCCTCCGACGCCGACCCGGCGCGGCTGGCCGAGGCCGTCGACGCGGCGCGCTACGCCCACGGCGGCGCCCGCGTCACCGGGGAGACGATCGACCTGCTCGACCTGGACGCCACCCGCGCCTGGGCCGACCGCATCGAGAAGGAGTTCGGACGGGTCGACGGCCTGGTCCACCTCGTCGGCGGCTGGCGCGGCAGCAAGACCTTCGCCGACGCCCCGCTCGCCGACTGGGACACCCTGCACAATCTGCTGATCCGCACCGCCCAGCACACCTCGCTCGCCTTCCACGACGCCCTGCGGCGCACCGGCAACGGCCGCTATGTGCTGATCAGCGCGGCGGGCGCGTCCCAGCCCACCGCGGGCAACGCCGCGTACGCCGCCGCCAAGGCCGCCGCCGAGGCGTGGACGCTCGCGCTCGGCGACTCGTTCGGCAAGCTGGGGGGCGAGAGCGGTCCCGCGGCCGCGGCTGTCATCCTGGTGATCAAGGCGCTGGTGCACGACGCCATGCGCGCGGAGCGCCCCAACGCGAAGTTCGCGGGCTTCACCGACGTCACGGAGCTGGCCGAGGCCATCACCGGAGTCTGGGAGCGGCCCGCCAGGGAAGTGAACGGAACCCGCCAGTGGCTGACCCCCAAGCCGTGAGGACCGACGCACGCCGTCATCACGACCCCGAGGTACGCGGCTTCGCCAGTGACAACTACGCGGGCGGCCACCCGGAGGTCCTCGCCGCGCTCGCCCTCGCCAACGGCGGCCATCAGGTCGCCTACGGCGAGGACGACTACACCGCGCATCTCCAGCACGTCATGCGCAGCCACTTCGGCCCGTACGCGCAGGCGTTCCCGGTCTTCAACGGCACCGGCGCCAACGTCGTCGCGCTCCAGGCGCTCACCGACCGCTGGGGCGCGGTCATCTGCGCCGACACCGCGCACATCAACGTCGACGAATGCGGTGCGCCCGAACGGGTCGGCGGGCTGAAGCTGCTCACCGTGCCCACCGAGGACGGCAAGCTCACCCCCGACCTCATCGACCGCGAGGCGTACGGCTGGGACGACGAGCACCGGGCGATGCCGCAGGTCGTCTCGATCGCCCAGAACACCGAGCTGGGCACCGTCTACACGGTGGACGAGATCCGCGCGATCTGCGAGCACGCCCATGAGCGCGGCATGAAGGTCCACCTCGACGGGGCCCGGATAGCCAACGCGGCCGCGGCGCTGGACGTGCCGATGCGGTCGTTCACCAATGTGGCGGGCGTGGATGTGCTGTCCTTCGGCGGCACGAAGAACGGCATGCTCTTCGGCGAGGCCGTCGTCGTCCTCGATCCGGACGCGGTGCGCGCCATGAAGCATCTGCGCAAGCTGTCCATGCAGCTGGCGTCCAAGATGCGGTTCGTCTCCGCGCAGCTGGAGGCCCTGCTCGCCCGCGACCTGTGGCTGCGCAACGCGCGCCACGCCAACGCGATGGCCCAGCGGCTCGCCGAGGGAGTGCGCGGGGTCGACGGCGTCACGATCCTGCACCCCGTCCAGGCCAACGCGGTCTTCGCCCGGCTGCCGCACGAGGTGAGCGAACGGCTCCAGAAGCGGTACCGCTTCTACTTCTGGGACGAGGCGGCGGGCGATGTGCGGTGGATGTGCTCCTTCGACACCCGGGAAGAGGACGTCGACGGCTTCGTGGCGGCCCTCCGGGAGGAGATGAAGCGCTAGCCGACGAGCCGATACCGAAGACCCGCAAGACGGAGAACCGGAAGCGGCCGTCCCCCCGCCGGGAGGGACGGCCGCTTCGGCTTCGATCGGGTTACCGCCCGCGGTCCAGGGCGATGGCCTCGGCCGGGGTGGGGGCCGTACCGCCCAGGTGGGCCGGGACCCACCAGGTGTCGTCCGGGCCCTTGGGCCGCACCGGGTACGCCCGCTGCGCCGCCTCCAGCAGCTCCTGCACCCGGGTCCGCACCCGCTCGGTGAGCGTGTCGGCCGGCTCCGTCGGGTCGGTCTCCATCGGCTCGCCCACCCGCATGGTGATCGGGAAGTGGCTGCGTCCCAGGTTCCGCTTGTGGCCCTTGGTCCACAGCCGCTGGGTCCCCCACAGCGCCATCGGCAGTACCGGTACGCCCGCCTCCTGGGCCAGCCGGGCCGCGCCCGACTTGAAGTTCTTGAGGGCGAACGAGCGCGAGATGGTCGCCTCGGGGAAGACGCCGATGATCTCGCCGGAGCGAAGGGCCTTCAGGGCGTGCTTGTACGCGTCCATGCCCGCGGCCCGGTCCACCGGAATGTGCTTCATGGCCCGCATCAGCGGCCCGGAGACCTTGTGCCGGAAGACCGACTCCTTCGCCATGAACCGCACCAGCCGCTTCGCCGGTCGGGCGGTGAGCCCGGCGAACACGAAGTCGAGATAGCCGATGTGGTTGCTCACCAGAACCGCGCCACCCCGCTCCGGGACGTTCTCGGTGCCCTTCATGTCGATACGCAGGTCCAGCGCCTTGAACATGGTGCGGGCCGCGCCGATCACGGGCGGGTAGACGAGCTCTGCCATAGAGGGACCCTTCATCGTTTTCCCTGGGAGGGCTCTCCCGGCGGAAGTTACGCAGCCGTAGGTTTCCCGGCTTCTGGCAGATGGTGCCCTATGTCATCTCTCTGTGCTAGCGCGGGTCCCCGCCCGGCCGAGAGATCCTCATCACGTCGTGCTCTGGGGAATCCCCTAAAGGCCCATGTCGCTGCACCCTATGACGGCATCGGAACCGGAGGACAGCGTGCGAGACGACCAGCGGCAGGGTGAGGCGGACAAGGGCGCACGGCTCGAAGCCGCCCAGCTCGGGGCGGAACTGGGTGCCCGGGCCACCCTTGTCCAGTTTTCCAGTGCCTTCTGCCAGCCCTGCCGGGCCACCCGGCGGGTCCTGGCCGAGGTGGCCCACATGGTCGACGGCGTGGCCCATGTCGAGATCGACGCCGAGGCGCATCTGGAACTCGTACGGATGCTGGACATCGTGCGGACGCCCACCGTGCTGGTGCTCGACACGGACGGCCGGGTCGTGCGCCGGGCGGCCGGACAGCCGCGGACCGCGGACGTCATCGCCGCTCTGGGCGAGGCGGTCTGATCCGCCGTGAGATCACGGTGGGTGACCCCGCGGCGGAATCCCGCCCACCGGTCCGCACTTGACGGTGCGCTGCGGGCATCGTCAGGGTGACGTCATGCGGCCTGGACTTCTTCTTCTCTACGGACGCGTACACGTGGACCTCGTGCGGACCGCGAGTGCGCAGTGTCCGGGCGGGTGAGCGACGACGACAGCACAGCTCCCCCCGCTCGTACCCCACCGCAGAAGGACAGGTTCATGACGGCTTCACCCGACCTCGGCACGCCCCGGCTCAGCGCCCCGGAACTCTTCCGCTCCGTCTTCCGCAGGCATGCGGCGGGCGTCGCGGTGATCACCGCGTACGGGTCGCACCCCGTCGGCTTCACCGCGACCTCCCTGGCCTCCGTTGCCGCCGAGCCGCCGCTGCTCTCCTTCGGCGTCGGCCAGGGCTCCTCCAGCTGGCCGGTGATCGCCGACGCCGAGCACGTCGGCGTGCACGTCCTGGGCGAGCACCAGCGGGAGCTGGCCGCGACCTTCGCGCGCAGCGGCGCGGACCGCTTCGGCCCCGGCACCGGCTGGCACACCGGGCCCGAGGGGGTGCCGGTGCTGGACGGGGTGCTGGCGTGGCTGGTGTGCCGGGTGGTGGCGCGCATACCCGCCGGGGACCATCGCGTGGTGATCGGCGAGGTGGTCGCGGGCGACCCCGCGGGGGCCGGGCGGCCACTGCTGTACCACCAGGGAGGCTTCAACGCGCTGCGCGACTGATCCGTCCCGCTGATCATCCGTTGGCAAGGTCACAGTTCAAGCGGGTTGCGTACGGGGAACACCCTAGGTGTACTGGCGAGTAATATTTCGTTCGGTGCATGGGCAGCCCCCGGCCGCCAACCGACCGGGAAGAGCCCCCGAGGGCGCCTATGCTGCCAACAAAAGGCAGCCCGGAAGAGACGATGCAGTAGGAGAGCCGGCGTGAGCTTGAGGATCGTTGTCTGTGTGAAGTACGTGCCCGACGCCACCGGCGACCGGCACTTCGCCGAGGACCTGACGCTGGACCGTGACGATGTGGACGGCCTGCTCTCGGAGCTGGACGAGTACGCGGTCGAGCAGGCCCTCCAGATCGCCGACGAGGCGGACGACGCGGAGATCACGGTGCTGACCGTGGGCCCGGAGGACGCCAAGGACGCGCTGCGCAAGGCGCTGTCGATGGGCGCCGACAAGGCCGTGCACGTCGAGGACGACGATCTGCACGGCACCGACGCGCTGGGCACCTCGCTGGTGCTGGCCAAGGCGGTCGAGAAGACCGGTTACGACCTGGTCGTCTGCGGCATGGCCTCCACCGACGGCACGATGGGCGTGCTGCCGGCGATCCTGGCCGAGCGCCTGGGCGTTCCGCAGGTCACGCTGCTGTCGGAGGTCTCGGTCGAGGACGGCACCGTCAAGGGCCGCCGGGACGGCGACACCGCGACCGAGCACCTTCAGGCGTCGCTTCCGGCGGTCGTGTCGGTGACCGACCAGTCCGGCGAGGCCCGCTACCCGTCCTTCAAGGGCATCATGGCGGCCAAGAAGAAGCCGGTGACCTCCTGGGACCTGTCCGACCTCGACATCGAGGCCGGGGACGTGGGTCTGGAGGGCGCCTGGACGAAGGTCGACGGCGCCGAGGAGCGCCCGGCCCGCACGGCGGGCACGATCGTCAAGGACGAGGGCGAGGGCGGCAAGCAGCTGGCCGAGTTCCTCGCGGGTCAGAAGTTCATCTGAGCCGCGTCGCTCACCGCCGCCCCCAGACCGCTCGCATTCGCAGGAGAGAAGAAGTCCCATGGCTGAAGTCCTCGTCTATGTCGACCACGTGGACGGTGCCGTCCGCAAGCCCACCCTGGAGCTGCTGACGCTGGCCCGCCGCGTCGGCGAGCCCGTCGCCGTCGCCCTGGGCGCCGGTGCCGCGGACACCGCCGCCGCCGTCGCCGAGTACGGCGCGGTGCGGGTGCTGACCGCCGATGCCCCGGAGTTCGCCGACTACCTCGTCGTACCGAAGGTGGACGCGCTCCAGGCCGCGTACCAGGCCGTGAACCCGGTCGCCGTGCTGTTCCCGTCCTCCGCGGAGGGCAAGGAGATCGCGGCCCGGCTCGCGGTCCGTATCGGCTCGGGCATCATCACCGACGCCGTCGACTTGGAGGCCGGTGCCGACGGCCCGGTGGCGACGCAGTCGGTGTTCGCGGCCGCGTACACCACCAAGTCCCGTATCACCAAGGGCACGCCGGTCATCACCGTCAAGCCCAACTCCGCCGCGCCGGAGGCGGCCCCGGCCGCGGGCGCGGCCGAGGCGCTGGAGGTCTCCTTCTCCGCGCAGGCCACCGGCACCAAGGTCGTCTCCCGCGCCGCGCGTGAGTCGACCGGGCGTCCGGACCTGACCGAGGCCGCGATCGTGGTCTCCGGCGGCCGCGGCGTCGGCGGCGCGGAGAACTTCCCCGTCGTCGAGGCCCTCGCGGACTCGCTCGGTGCCGCGGTCGGTGCCTCGCGCGCCGCGGTGGACGCGGGCTGGTACCCGCACACCAACCAGGTGGGCCAGACCGGCAAGACCGTCTCCCCGCAGCTGTACATCGCGGCCGGTATCTCGGGCGCGATCCAGCACCGGGCCGGTATGCAGACCTCGAAGACCATCGTGGCCGTCAACAAGGACGCCGAGGCTCCGATCTTCGACCTGGTCGACTACGGCGTGGTCGGCGACCTCTTCGAGGTCGTCCCGCAGCTCACCGAGGAGGTCAAGGCCCGTAAGGGCTGACCGCCCGGCAGGTGTCGCCGAGGCCCCGTACGCACTGCGCGTACGGGGCCTCACGTGCGTCAATGGGGTGTTGACCTCCACTCGGAGCCCGTATAACTTCGCTCTGCGGAAAGAAATATCCGTAGAGCGGAAACTTCCTCGGTTGTCCGAAGGTGAAAGGCGGAGGTGCGGGCATGACTCAGCACGAGACGGTGGGGACGAGCCTGCCGCGCGGCGTACAGGAGGGGATCAGCGCGTCCCTCGCCCCCGTCGACGCGGACCTCGCCCGCCGCTACCCGGGCGACTCCGGCACCCGCCAGCCCGTGCACACCGTCTACGTCCCCGCCGACACCTTCGCCGAGGACACCGTGCGGGACTGGGGCGACCGGGCGCTCGCCGCCCTCGACGCACACGCGCCCGACGCCGGAGCCCTCGCCGCCGTCCTCGGCCTCCCCGACGAGCTGGCCGAGCCCGTGTACCGCCGGGTGCGCGCCAAGCTGGAGCGGGAGCCGGTCGAGGACCTGCGCATCGACTTCGAGGACGGCTACGGGCCGCGCCCCGACGCCGAGGAGGACGCCGCGGCCGCCCACGCCGCCGCCGTGGTCGCCGCGGCCAGCGCGGCGGGCACCGCACCGCCCTATGTGGGCATCCGCATGAAGTGCATGGAGGCCGCCGTCCGCGACCGCGGCATCCGCACCCTCGACATCTTCCTCACCGGGCTGATGGACTCCGGCGGTCTGCCGGACGGGCTCGTGCTCACCCTCCCCAAGGTGACGTACGCCGAGCAGGTCAGCGCCATGGTCCGGCTGTGCGAGGAGTTCGAGAAGGCCCGCGGGCTCGCCGAGGGCCGCCTCGGCTTCGAGATCCAGATCGAGACCACCCAGTCCATCCTGGGCTCCGACGGCCGCGCCACCGTCGCCCGGATGATCGACGCGGCCGAGGGCCGCGCCACCGGACTGCACTACGGCACCTTCGACTACAGCGCGTCCTGTGGTGTCAGCGCCGCCCACCAGTCCATGGACCACCCCGTCGCCGACCACGCCAAGGCGGTCATGCAGGTCGCCGCCGCGGGCACCGGCGTACGGCTCTCCGACGGCTCGACCAATGTGCTGCCCGTCGGCCCCACCGAGCGCGTCCACGACGCCTGGCGACTCCACCACCGCCTCGTCCGGCGGTCCCTGGCCCGCGCGTACTACCAGGGCTGGGACATGCACCCCGGCCATCTGCCCACCCGCTACGCCGCCGTCTACGCCTTCTACCGCGAGGGCCTGGAGACGGCGTCCGCCCGGCTCGCGGCGTATGTGAACCGCACGGGCGGCGACGTCATGGACGAGCCCGCCACCGCCAAGGCGCTCAGCGGCCATCTGCTGCGCGGTCTGGACTGCGGGGCGGTCGACGCCGCCGAGGTGGAACAGCTGACCGGACTGAGCCGCGCCGAACTCGACGCCCTGGCGGGCCGCGGCCCGCGCTGAACCGGCGCGAACCGGTCCGCGCTGAGTCCGCGCGGACCGGCCCGCGCACTGACCCGCTGGCCACATCCGCTCACCCCTCCGTGTCACCCGGGATGCGGGGCAGCCGGGGAGGGCGGGAGATGGTGGCATGGTCAGAAGTGCCGTGTCAGCCCTGCTGATCCTGCTCGGCTGCCTGCTCGTACCGGTGTCCGTGCTGACCGTATGGGTCCACGGCATCGTCCTCGACACCGACCGCTACGTGGCCACGGTCGCCCCGCTGGCGACCGATCCGGCGATCCAGGAGGCGGCCGTGGACCATGTGAGCGATGCCGTCGACCTCCGCCACAACAGCCGGAAGGTCACCTCCGACATCGCCGACTGGCTGCGCGCCCAGGGCCTGCCGCCCCGGGCCGCCGACGCCGTCGAGGGCCTGGCCCCCCAGCTGGACGCGGCGCTCGACCAGGCCGTACGCAAGGTCGCGACGCACATCGTGCACACCGAGGAGTTCGCCGCCGTATGGACCGGCGCCAACCGCGCCGCCCACGCCGCCGCCGTGCACGCCCTCACCGGCGAGGGCCACGGCCCGGTCGGCGTACGCGGCGACACCGTCACCCTGAACGTCGGCGCCGCCGTGGAGAAGGTCAAGGTCCAGCTCGTGAACGCCGGATTCCCCTCGGCGAACGACATCCCCGACATCCACCAGCGGACGATCCTCTTCCACTCCCATCAACTCGACCGCATCAAGCGCGGGGTACGCCTGCTCGACCTGGCCGGGAACTGGCTGCCCACCCTCACCCTCGTGCTCGGCACCACCGGCGTCCTGCTCGCCCGGGGCCGCCGCCGCGCGCTCGTGGGCACCGCCCTCGGGACCGCCGTCGCCTCGCTGGCGCTGGCCCTCGCGCTCACCGTGGCCCGCCGGTACTGCCTCGACCATGTGCCGCCCGGTGTGCTGTCCCGGGCCGCCGCCTCGTCCCTCTTCGACACCGTGGTGCGCTTCCTGCGGGTCACCGTGCTCACCGTGCTGGTGCTCGGCGCCGTCGTCGCGGCGGGCGGCTATCTGGCCGGACCCGGACGGCTGCCGCGTGCCCTACGGGCCGCCGCCGAGCGCACCGCCGACTCCGCCGCGTACTGGGGCGCGGCCCGGGGGATGCGCACCGGACGGGCCGGGGTCTGGACCGCGGAGCACCGGCGCGAGCTGACGGTCGCGGCGCTGCTGGCCCCGGCCGCGGTCTTCGCGCTGTGGAACCACCCCACCGTGCTGACCGTGCTGTTCCTGGTGCTGGTCCTGCTGGCGGTCCTCGCGGTGATCACGCTGCTGGCCGCGACGGGCCGGGACCGCTTCAGGGGGTGAGACCGCTTCAGGGGGTGAGGAGGAGCACGATGAAGATCAGGCACGCGGCGACGTTGACCACCCAGCTGTGCGTGTTCAGCCATTCCCGCAGCCGGGGCATCGCGCGCCGCGCCCGCTGCCGGAAGACGAGGTAGACCAGCAGCGGCAGCGCCGCGATCAGCACGGTGGCACCGATGAACGGCAGCGCCTCCGCCAGAGCCGACCGGTGCTGCTCCAGATGCGCCCCCACCGTCAGCATCACCGCAATGTCGGACGGCATCAGCAGGATGATCAGCAGCCCGGTCCTCAGGGCCCGCAAGGGGCCCGCCTCCATCAGCGAGCCCAGCCACTTCGGCGGCTCGACGGACTCCCGGCGCACCATGTTCTTCACCGCGACCACTACCAGCAGCCCCACCAGCACCAGCTGCACGATGGTGGCGGCCGCTCCCTGGTCCGACGGGGCGCCCGGCGCGACCGCGTTGCCCAGCAGCGCGAAGATCCCCCGGGTGATGGCGACGCCCACGGCCGTCGCGATGGCCACCCCGAGCAGGAACGCCGAGGACACCCGCACCGGCCGCGCGGTGGTCACCAGGATCACGGCCGCCACGATCTGCGGCCCCGCCATCATCGTGACGGCAAGCGGGAGAATCTGAAGATCCATGGCCTGCCCTTCCGGCCCCGTCCGTCCTGCCTCCATTGGCCCGCGCCCCGGCCCGCCGCGCACCCGGTGCTGCGCCGACCGGGGCCGCCCGGCGGGCGTCTCCGCACGCCGTGCCCGCCGCCGTACGCTGGAGGTGTCGGTCCGGTGGCGGCCGTCGTAGGTCCCGCCGGGCTCATCCGACGGGAGGCAGACGATGGATTACCCACTGCTCAATGTGTTCTGGACCACGATGTGGATCTTCTTGTGGGTCCTGTGGCTGATGCTGCTCTTCCGGGTGATCGGGGATGTCATCCGCGATGACTCGCTGAACGGCTGGGCGAAGGCGGGCTGGTGCGTCTTCGTCATCGTCCTGCCATTCCTCGGCGTCTTCGTCTACCTGATGGCACGGGGCAGCGGGATGGGCCGGCGCGAGATGAAGCGGGTCGAGGACGCGGAAGCGGGATTCCGGGAGTACGTACGGGAGACCGCCGCGACCGGCCATGCCGAGGAGCTGTCACGGCTCGTGGAGCTGAAGAACCACGGTGACATCACGGCCGACGAGTACGAGCGCGCCAAGGCCAAGGTGCTCGCCGCCTGAGGAGACGGTCAGGGCGAGGCGCGGGCGGCGGAGGTCCGGGACACCGCGGCCGACGGGGTGCCGCCCTCCTGTGAGCGGCTCGCGACGACCGGCACCGGCACGGCCATGGGGCTCGCCGTGCGGACCGTTCGCGTACGGCGCCCGGTCGTCGCAGCTCCTCCGTCCCGTCGGCTGGGGTCTCCCGGACCTCCGCACCCACCGTGCCGGGGGCCGGGCGCCGGGGCAACCGGGGCGGGGCCGGTCAGGGCTCCGTTCAGCGTCATTCCGGGCGATTCGTCACGCTCGATACGGGGACGGGGACGGAGACGGGGGCAGCTCTCCGGAGCCGCGGGCGATCAGCCGGGTCGGTAGTACGACGCGCCGCGGATCGCCGCCCGCGCCGTCGAGGCGGCGGAAGAGCAGATCCGCGGCGGTGCGGCCGAGCTGGGCCGAGTCCTGGGCGACCACGGTGATGCCGGGGGAGAGGAGGTCGGCCAGCTCGAAGTCGTCGAAGCCGATCAGGGCGACGGGGGCGGCGGGGCCGGGGCGCTCGGCGAGGACCCGCACCACCGTGACCGTCACCCGGTTGTTGCCCGCGAAGAGCGCGGTGACCGGCTCGGCGGCGTCCAGCATGGCGGTGGCCGCGCCGCGCACCCGCTCCGGGTCGGTGGGGCCCAGGGAGAGCCAGCCGTCGTGGACCGGCAGCCCGGCCGCGGCCATCGCGGCGCGGTAGCCGCGCAGCCGCTCGGCGGCGGTGTGGATGCTCGGCTGGTCGCCCAGGAAGCCGATCCGGCGGTGGCCATGGGCGATCAGATGGGCGACCGCGTCCCGCGCGCCGCCGAAGCTGTCGGAGAGCACCGCGTCGGCGTCGATGAGGCCCGCCGGTCGGTCGACGAAGACGGTGGCGACACCGGCCGCCATCTCGGGGGCCAGATAGCGGTGGTCGTCGCCCGCCGGGATGACGACGAGGCCGTCCACCCGGCGCGCGCACAAGGCGAGCACCAACTCCTGCTCGCGGACCGGATCTTCGGCGCTGGACCCGTTGATCAGCAGCGCGCCATGGGTCCGGGCGACCTCTTCCACGGCACGGCTGAGCGGGCCGTAGAACGGGTCGGCGAGGTCTTCCAGTACGAGGCCGATGCTCGCCGTGCGCCCCTTGCGGAGGATGCGGGCGCTGTCGTTGCGGCGGAAGCCGAGCGCGGTGATCGCCTCCTGGACGCGGTGCTCGGTGTCGGGGGTGACGCCCGGCTCGCCGTTGACCACGCGCGAGACCGTTTTGAGGCCGACTCCGGCCCGGGCGGCGACGTCCTTCATCGTGGGCCGGGAGCCGTAGCGGTGTGCTGGGGCGCTGTCGGCGATGTCCCGGGCGGTGTCGGTCACGGTGTGCTCGTCCCGTCGCTGGTCGTCGTGTCGGAAGGGGCTCGGAGGGAGTGCGGAAGAGGCGCGGAAGGGGTGTCGAGCATAGCCTCTGGACAACGTTGTCAGCGGCAGGAAAGACTGTGGCCCCACACTGATGACACCGACTGATGACACCGACGCCCACCAGGAGAGTCGACAGCCATGGCACGTGACCTCATCGCCGCGCTGGACATCGGCGGCACCAAGATCGCGGGCGCCCTGGTGGACGGTGGCGGCAAGCTGGTCGTACGGGCCCGGCGCGCGACCCCCGCGCAGGGCGACGGCGCGGCGGTGATGCGGGAGGTCTCCGCGGTGCTGGCCGAACTCGCGGCCACCGCGCACTGGTCCCGGGTGGCCGCCGTCGGGATCGGCAGCGCGGGCCCCGTGGACGCCTCCGTGGGCACCGTCAGCCCCGTCAACATCCCCGGCTGGCGCGACTTCCCGCTGGTCGCCGGGGTCCGGGAGACCACCGGAGAGCTGCCGGTCACCCTCGTCGGCGACGGACCGGCGATGACCGCCGCCGAGCACTGGCAGGGCGCGGCGCGCGGGCGCGCGGGCGCGCTGTGCATGGTGGTGTCCACCGGAGTCGGCGGCGGACTGGTGCTGAACGGGCGGCTCCACCCCGGCCCCACGGGCAACGCCGGGCACATCGGCCACATCAGCGTCGACCTCGACGGCGATCTGTGCCCCTGCGGCGGGCGCGGCTGCGTCGAGCGCATCGCCAGCGGCCCCAACATCGCCCGCCGGGCGCTGTCCGGCGGCTGGCAGCCGGGCCCGGACGGCGACACCAGCGCCGCCGCCGTCGCCCTCGCCGCGCGCGCCGGGGACCCGGTCGCGCGCGCCTCCTTCGACCGCGCGGCGCAGGCCCTGGCCGCCGGGATCGCCGCGACCGCCGCACTCGTCGAGGTCGAGGTGGCGGTGATCGGCGGCGGGGTGGCGGGCGCCGGGGACGTGCTCTTCGCGCCCCTTCGGCGCGCCCTGCGCGACTACGCGACCCTGTCGTACGTACAGGGGCTGGAGGTCCTGCCCGCGCAGATGGGCACCGACGCGGGGCTGGTCGGCGCGGCCGCCGCGGCGGCACAGGAACAGCGGCTGGAGGGTTTCGGTCCGGTGGGCGCGCCTGGCGGCCCGAGTTGAGCCGCGCTGTCACCCCCTGCCCCTAAGCTGTTCGCTCACTGCTTGCGATGCGAGGGAGCCGATGGTGGCACCGGGGGACAGGGGCGGTGATCTGTCCGGCAGACTGCTGGGCGGTCGCTACCGGGTGACGGGGCAGCTCGGCCGCGGCGGCATGGGCGTGGTCTGCAGAGCGGTGGACGAGCTGCTCGGCCGGGAGGTCGCGGTCAAGGTGCTGCGTGCCTACACCGACGCGTCCGGCGCGGAGCTGGCCGATCTGCGCACCCGGATGCAGCGGGAGGCGCGCGCCGCGGCCCGGATCCGCCATTCGGGTGTGATCACCGTGCACGATGTGGCGGACGAGGACGGGCTGCCGGTCATCGTCATGGAGCTGATCGACGGCCCGTCGCTCGACGATCTGATCGACGAGCGCGGCGTCGTCGACCCCCTGGAGGTCGCGCGGATCGGCGCGAGGGTGGCCGACGCGCTCGCCGCGGGCCATGACGCCGGGGTGCTGCACCGCGATGTGAAGCCGGGCAATGTGCTGCTCGACCGCGGCGGCCGGGTGGTGCTCACCGACTTCGGCATCGCGAGCATGGAGGCGCCCGACGACGGCGCCACCACCAAGCTGACCCGCAGCGGCGAGCTGATCGGCTCGCTGGACTACCTGGCGCCGGAGCGCGCCCAGGGCCAGGAGCCGGGCCCGGCCTCGGACGTGTGGGCGCTGGGCATGACGCTGTACGCGGCGGTGGAGGGTTCGTCGCCGTTCCGCCGCACCTCCGTGTGGTCGACGCTGACCGCGATCGTCACCGAGCCGCTGCCGGAGCCCCGGCTGGCCGGTCCGCTGACGCCCGTCCTGCGCGAGCTGATGGACAAGGATCCGGAGGGGCGTCCCACGGCGGCCGAGGCGCGGCAGCTGCTGGAGGCCGTCGCCGCCGGGGCCGCGCCGGAGCCCGGCCCGCCGCGGCTCCGGCCGCCCCCGCCACCGGCTCGGCAGGTCCCGCGTACCCCCACCGCACCGGATGTCGCGGCCGCGCGGCCGCGGGTGGCCGCCGGTCCCGGGGCGGGCGGTGCGCCGGGGCCGGGGCGCGGCCGGACGCGCGTGCTGGTGGCGGCGGCGGTCGCCGGTGTGGTGCTCGTCGGGGGCGGGGTGACGTACGCGCTGCTCGGCGGCGAGGGCGGCCGGACGACGGCGGGCCGCTCGCCGGGACCGACGGGATCCGGGTCGCCGGAGGCCACGGGAGCGGGATCGCCCGAGCCGACGGGATCCGGTTCGCCGGGGCCCACGGGGACCGGATCACCGGCGTCCGGCGCAGACGACGGCAAGGGAGAGACCGGGAAGGCCACCGGATCGGCCTCCCCGAGCGCGAGCCCCGGCGCCGCCCCGGCCTGCAGTGACATCGGTGGCGGCAAGTACAACTGCGTGGTGTGGCGCGACGCCACGTCCTACACCCACGGCGGCGAACCGGTCGGCGCCCTGAAGCAGGGCGTCAGCTACTTCTACTGCCAGGAGAATCTGAACCGCCCCGAGCGGTACGGCAAGTGGACGAACGTCTGGTGGGCGAAGACGGACGACGACAACGGCAACAAGGACGTCTACGTCAGCGATGTGTACGTCCGGGGCGGCGACAACGACCAGCCCCTCCCCGGGCTGCCGGTCTGCTGAGACCGCGGCAAGGGGGAGCGGGCCGGTCGCCGGGGCGGGACGTCAGCAGGTGAACGCCGCGTCCGCCCAGTCCCCGTGGTCGCTCGTGACGTCGTCCCCGCCGTCGGTGACGACGAGCCGGACCGTCGTCGCGCCGTCGACGTCGGCGGTGATGGCCTTGGCCGGGTCGGCGTTGGTCAGCGTCCCGGTCGACAGCGCCTTGGTGCCGTCCGCCCAGACCTCGAAGGCGACCGTTCCGGCGGTGCCCTCCTCGTCGTCCACGCCGACCTTCGCGCTGAACGCGGTGCAGTGGCCACCGGTGTAGTACGTGACCTCACTGGGCGCGTGCACGCCCAGGCCCTTGGCGTGGACGGTGCCGTCGAGGGTGATCGGATGACCGTCGCCCGCCGCGTTCTCGCCGACGCTGGTGTCCTTCTCGACCGGGCCCCAGCCGTTGGCCGCGCTCAGCCACGGCAGATCGCTCGCGTACGTGGCACCGGAGGGCGGCGCGACCACCACATGGACCGGCACGGGCAGTTCGGTGCCGACCTCGTCGCCGCGCGCCGAGCGGTAGGAGGCACGTACGGTCAGCTCGTACGCCCCGGGCTCGACGTCCTTCGGGGCGGTGACCTGCCAGCGGGTAGCGAGCCTGCTGCCGGTGGGCAGGGTGGCGGCGCGGGTCGGCCAGGTGGTCCTGACGCGCCAGCCGTCGGGGCCGGTGAGCCGGACCCGGGCCTGGTGGGCCGGGGTGCCGCCGAAGTTGCGGAGCGTCGTCTCCACGGGTGCGGTGGCCCCGGCCTCGGTCAGTGGGGCGGCGCCGACGCCGAGTTCGGCGGCGGGCGGGTAGGAGGCCCAGCGCCGGTCGGCGGAGACGCGGTAGAACACGGTGCCATGGGCCGGGACGGTGGCCGCCACGGAGCCCGCGGTGTTGTGGTCCTGGTGCCGCCACAGATCGCGCAGCCGGTAGCCGTCCGCCTGCGGCAGGCCGAGGCGGGCCGCGGTGGTGGCGATGCGCTGCGGCTGGTCGGACTCGTTGAAGAGGGCGACGGCGCGGCTGCCGTCGGCCATCTCCTTGACGATCACCCAGCGACCGCCCTCGGAGGAGAGCACGGTGCCCTGCTTGCCCAGCGGGTCCTGGTCGACGGCGATGACATCGCGGTTGCCGAGGATCTCGAACGCCTTGGCGTCGGCCTTGCGCAGATCGGTGCCGATCAGCAGCGGTGCGGCCATGACCGACCACAGCGAGAAGTGGCTGCGGTACTCGGTGTCCGTCATGCCGCCGTTGCCGACCTCCAGCATGTCGGGGTCGTTCCAGTGGCCGGGCCCGGCGTACGGGGCGAGCGGCAGGTTCTTCTTGGCGATCGACAGCATGCTGCCCCAGCTGTCGCTGATGTCACCGGTGGTGCGCCAGAGTTGGCCGACATCCGCCGCCCATTCCCAGGGCTTGTTCTGCCCCCATTCGCAGATGCTGTAGACGATCGGGCGCCCGGTGGTCTCGGAGGCGGCCTTCAGCGCGTCCCGCATGGTGCGGTAGCGCTGCTTGGCGTCTACTCCCTGGTTATTGCAGTTGTCGTACTTGAGGTAGTCGATTCCCCAGTCGGCGAACTGCTGGGCGTCCGACCTTTCATGGCCCAGCCCGCCGGGGAAGCCCGCGGTGTTGCAGGTCTTGGTGCCCGCGCTGGTGTAGATGCCGATCTTGAGGCCCTTGGAGTGGACGTAGTCGGCGACGGCCTTGATGCCGTTGGGGAAGCGCACCGGGTCCGGGACGAGCTTGCCGTTCGCGTCGCGCTGCGGCAGCGCCCAGCAGTCGTCGAGGTTGACGTAGGTGTAACCGGCCTCCTTGAGCCCCTTGTTCACGAAGATGTCAGCGATGCCCTTGACCATCGCCTCGTTGAACTCCGCGCGGCAGTGGGTGGAGTTCCAGTTGTTGAAGCCCATCGGCGGGGTGAGCGCGAGCCCGTCCCCGGCCGTCTCCCCGGCCGGGGCGGCCTTCCCGGGGCGGGTGGGCTCGGCCGCGGCCGACTGGGCGGCGGCGGGGAGGGTGAGACCGGCCGTGCCGAGCAGTGCGGCGGTCAGTCCTCCGATGATTCTCTGTCTCGCGGTACGTAAAGAGCGGTGGCGCATGATGCGGATCCTCCGTTCTCAACGGGTGACGCAGCGTTGTGGGCGCGTCACGTGCGAGCGTTTACGGTAGGCCGTGTTGGAGTCTGTTGGAAGAGATGCGATAACAGTTGTTCGATATCTCGTCCAAACCCTTGACTATGCCGCCTCTTGCCCGATGTGATCCAGCCACTCGCGTTCGGTTGTGTTTGATTGATCCTCTATGGAGGGCGCATGGCACAGTCATCGTCAGGACATCGGATCTCCCGTCGGACGTTGCTCCGGGGCACCGCGGTCGGAGCAGGGGCGGTCACCCTCCCGGCGCTCCTCACCGCCTGTGGCGGTCCCGGCAACGAGGTGAAGATGGGCTCCAACGCCTCGGACGCCGTGCCCCGCAAGGCGTTCGCCGAGGTGTTCGCGGCGTACGAGAAGAAGTCCGACAAGAAGGTCAAGGTCAACACCGTCAACCACGAGGCCTTCCAGGAGGGCATCAACCGCTATCTGAAGGGCACCCCGGACGATGTCTTCATGTGGTTCGCCGGGTACCGCATGCAGTTCTTCGCCGAGCAGGGGCAGCTCGCCGAGATCGGCGATCTCTGGAAGGGCTTCAACGGCTTCTCCGACGCGCTGAAGAAGCAGTCCAGCGGCAAGGACGGCAAACAGTACTTCGTGCCGTATTACTACTACCCGTGGGCGGTCTTCTACCGGAAGAGCGTCTTCGCGCAGCACGGCTACGAGATCCCCAAGACGTTCGACGACTTCCGGGCGCTCGCCAAGCGGATGGACAAGGACGGCCTCGACGCCTTCGCCTTCGGCGACAAGGACGGCTGGCCCGCCATGGGGACCTTCGACTATCTCAACATGCGGGCCAACGGCTACGACTTCCATGTCTCGCTGATGGGCGGCAAGGAGTCCTGGACCGATCCCAGGGTCAAGCACGTCTTCGACCTGTGGCGCGGCCTCATGCCGTACCACCAGCAGGGCGCCAACGGGCGCACCTGGCAGGAGGCCGCGCAGAGCCTGGCGCAGAAGAAGTCCGGCATGGCGGTCTTCGGACTGCCCCACCCCGGGCAGCAGTTCCCCGCCGCCGACCGCGATGACCTGGACTTCTTCCCGTTCCCCGAAATCGACTCCGCCTACGGCCAGGACGCGGTCGAGGCGCCGATCGACGGCTTCCTGCTGGCGAAGAAGTCCAAGCGGCAGAAGGAGGGCAAGGAACTGCTGAAGTACCTCGCCACCCCCGCCGCCGAGGAGATCTACCTGAAGCGCGACCCCAACAACATCGCGTGCAACGACAAGGCGGCCACCTCCTCCTACAACGCCCTGCAGAAGAAGGCCGTCGCACTCGTCTCAGGGGCCAAGCAGATATCGCAGTTCATGGACCGCGACACCCGCCCCGACTTCGCGTCGCAGGTGATGATCCGGGCGATCCAGCAATTCATCAACAAGCCGGACGACATCGACGGCCTGACCAAGGACATCGAGTCCCAGAAGAAGACCATATTCGCCGACGGCTAGGAGAATCGCGCCGTGCCGCTCACCACCGCGCGGCGTGCCAAACGGCGGGGACCGCGGAGGTTCACCTCCCGCGACCTCGCCGTCATCGGCGTGCTGCTGGGCATACCCGTCCTGCTCGACCTGGCCCTGGTCTGGGGCCCGACCCTCGCCTCCATCGGACTGTCCTTCACCAGCTGGGACGGGATCGGCGACCTCCACTGGATCGGCTTCGACAACTACCGGAACCTGTTCACGGAGTATCCGCCGTTCTGGCCCGCCGTACGCAACAATCTGCTGTGGGTGGCCTTTCTCGGCCTCGTCGCCACGCCCTTCGGACTGCTGCTGGCCGTGCTACTCGACAAGGGCGTCCGGTTCAGCCGCTTCTATCAGTCCACCCTCTATATGCCGGTGGTGCTCTCGCTCGCCATCGTCGGCTTCATCGCGCAGCTGGTCTTCTCGCGCGACCAGGGCGCGCTGAACGCGATTCTCGGTGACAAGAGCCATCCGGTGGACTGGATCGGCGATCCCGACCTCAATATCTGGATGGTGCTGCTCGCGGCCGCATGGCGGCACACCGGGTATGTGATGATCCTCTATCTGGCGGGGCTCAAATCGGTCGATCCCTCGCTCAAGGAGGCCGCCGCGATCGACGGTGCGAGCGAGACCCAGAGCTTCTTCCGGGTCGTCCTGCCCACGCTGCGTCCGGTCAATGTGATCGTCGGCGTCATCACGGTCATCGAGGCGCTGCGCGCGTTCGACATCGTCTACGCCATCAACCACGGCCGCAACGGGCTGGAACTGCTCTCCGTGCTGGTCACCGACAACATCATCGGTGAGGCCAGCCGGATCGGATTCGGCTCCGCCATCGCCGTCGTCCTGCTCACCGTGTCGCTGGGATTCATCGTGACGTATCTGGTCCAGGAGCTGCGAGGGGAGAAGAAGGGATGATCACCGACATCCGCCCGGCCCCCGCACCGGCCGTCCGTCCCGTGACCGGTCCGGGGCGGCGCCGGGTCCGCCCCGGACGGCTCGGTCTGCACGCCTTCCTGATGACCGTCTCGCTGGCCTTTCTCGCCCCGCTGCTGCTCGCCGTCTACGCCTCGCTGCGGCCGTACGAGGAGACCGCCGAATACGGCTATTTCTCGCTGCCGCGCCATCTGTCGTTCGACTACTACGCCCAGGCGTTCAACGACTCGGGTATGGGCAAGTACTTCCTCAACTCGATCCTCATCGCGGTCCCCGGAGTACTGCTGACGCTGTTCCTCGCGTCCTTCGTGGCCTTCTCCGTCACCCGGCTGAAAATGCGGGGCGGGCTCGTCCTGCTGATGGTGTTCACGGCGGGGAACCTGCTGCCGCAGCAGGTCATCGTCACCCCGCTCTATGTTCTGTTCACCAAGATAGAGCTGCCCTACTGGATGTCGGACTCGATGACGATGTACGACTCCTACTGGGCCGTGATCGCCGTTCAGGTCGCCTTCCAGGTCGGCTTCTGCGTCTTCGTTCTCGCGAATTTCATGCGCACCCTGCCGATCGAGATCATCGAGGCGGCGGTGGTGGACGGCGCGGGGGTGTGGACGCAGTACTGGCGCATCACGCTGCCGCTGTGCCGGCCGGCTCTCGCCGCTCTCGCCACGCTGCAATTCACCTGGATGTACAACGACTTCCTGTGGGCGCTGGTCTTCATCTCCGACGGCGACAAGCTGCCCGTCACCTCCGCGCTCAACAATCTGCGCGGGCAGTTCTTCACGGATTACAACCTGCTGGCGGCGGGCTCGGTGCTGGTGGCGCTGCCCACGGTGCTCGTCTTCCTGCTGCTGCAGCGCCACTTCATCGCCGGGCTCACGCTCGGCGCCAACAAGGGGTGATGGGGGAGGGGTCACTGTGGTGTACGGGGCCACAGTGACCCCTGGGATGCGGGCGATCTCTCACTCAGTCGTATTCGGGCGTTTCCGTGGCAGGGTGATGCGGGCAACTGTCAGGAGGCGATGGATTAGGGGGAAATGTGATCGTCTGGCTGAACGGTGCGTTCGGCGCGGGGAAGACCACCGCGGCCCGTGAGTTGGTGGACTTCATGCCCGGCAGCACGTTCTACGACCCGGAACTGGTCGGCAACGGACTGCGCATGATGCTGCCGCGCAAGCGTCTGGAGCAGGTATCCGACTACCAGGACCTGCCGTCGTGGCGGCGGCTGGTCGTGGACACCGGCGCGGCGCTGATCGCGGAGGTCGGCGGCCCGCTCGTGGTCCCGATGACGGTCCTCAGGCAGGAGTACCGCGATGAGATCTTCGGCGGCTTCGCCGCCCGGCGGATCCCCGTGCGGCATGTCCTGCTGCACACCGACGAAACGATCCTTCGCAGGCGCATAGCCGAGCGCGAGGAGATACCCCGCGACCCGGACGCCAGCGAGTCCGTGCGCCGCTGGTGTCTGGACCACCTCGCGCCCTACCGCGCGGCCCTGGACTGGCTGACCACCGACGCCCATGTGGTCGACACCACCGGGCTCACCCCGCGCCAGACCGCCGAGCGCGTCGCCGACGCCGTTCGCGAGGGCGCCGGGAGCTGCGACATCGTGCAGACGCCCGAACCGACGGCCGAAACCCTGGCGGCGGGGGTCCTGCTCTTCGACGAGGCCGACCGGGTGCTGCTGGTCGACCCCACGTACAAGCCCGGCTGGGAATTCCCCGGCGGTGTCGTCGAGCGCGGCGAGCCGCCGATGTGCGCCGGGCGCCGCGAGGTGGCCGAGGAATTGGGCGTACGGCTCCACGAGCCGCTGCGGCTGCTGGTCGCCGACTGGGAACGGCCTCAGCCGCCCGGCTACGGGGGCCTGCGGCTGCTGTTCGACGGCGGTCGGCTCACCACCGGGGAGGCCCAGGAGATGCTGCTGCCCGGCGCCGAACTGCGCGGCTGGCGCTTCGTCACCGAGACCGAGGCCGCCGACCTGCTGCCCCCGGTCCGGTTCAGCCGCCTCCGCTGGGCGCTGCGCGCCCGCGAACAGGGCCGCCCGCTGTACCTGGAGGCCGGAGTCCCGGTGGGCTGACCGACTGTCCACGGCCGTGCGCCGGGCCCTCCGGGGCCCGGCTGGGCGGGGCCGGGGGTCAGCCCTTCTTGCCGGTCGCGTACGCGCCCAGGAACAGCGCCTCGGTGAGGGCGAGCTTCTCCAGCTCCTCCGGCGAGACGCTCTCGTTGACCGCGTGGATCTGCGCCTCCGGCTCGCTCAGGCCGATCAGCAGGATCTCCGCCTCCGGGTACAGCGAGGCGAGCGTGTTGCACAGCGGGATCGAACCGCCCTGGCCCGCGGTCGCCATCTCCTGGCCGTCGTACGCCACCCGCATGGCCTCGCGCATCGCCTCGTACGCAGGGCTCCCGGTGTCCGCGCGGAACGGCTGGCCCTGGCCGACCTGCTCCACCGCGACCCGCGCGCCCCACGGCGCCGCCGCCTCCAGATGGGCGGTCAGCAGCCGGTTCGCCTCGGCCGCGTCCACGCCCGGCGGCACCCGCAGGCTGACCAGCGCCCGCGCGCTCGCCTGGACGGAAGCGGTCGCGCCGATGACCGGCGGGCTGTCGATGCCCAGCACCGTGACCGAGGGGCGGGCCCAGATGCGGTCGGCGACCGTGCCCGAGCCGATCAGCTCGACCCCGTCGAGCACCCCGGCGTCCTTGCGGAAGTCCTCCTCCGGGTACTGGAGGCCGTCCCAGGCGGTGTCCGGTTCGAGGCCGTCGACCGTGGTCGAGCCGTCCTCCGCGCGCAGCGAGTCCAGCATCCGGATGAGCGCGGCGAGCGCGTCGGGGGCGGCGCCGCCGAACTGGCCGGAGTGCAGATTCCCTTGAAGGGTGTCCACCGAGACGCGCAGCAGCGTCATCCCGCGCAGCGTCGAGGTGACGGTCGGCAGCCCCACCCGGAAGTTGCCCGCGTCGCCGATCACGATCGCGTCGGCGGCCAGCAGTTCCGGATGCGCCTCGGCGTACCGCTCCAGGCCGCCCGTACCCTGCTCCTCCGAGCCCTCCACGATCACCTTGACGCCGACCGGGACGCCGCCGTGCTCCTTCAGCGCGCGCAGCGCGGTGAGATGCATGATCAGGCCGCCCTTGCAGTCCGCCGCGCCGCGCCCGTACCAGCGGCCCTGCCGCTCGGTCAGCTCGAAGGGCGGGCTGAGCCAGGCGTCCTCGTCCAGCGGCGGCTGCACGTCGTAGTGCGCGTAGAGCAGCACCGTCGGGGCGTCGGCCGGGCCGGGCAGGAAGCCGTAGACGGACTGGGTGCCGTCGGGGGTGTCCAGCAGCGCCACGTCCTGGAAGCCCTCGGTACGCAGCGCGGCCGCGACCCACTCCGCGGCGGCCTCGCACCCGCTGCGCGGGAACTGCGCCGGGTCCGCCACCGACGGGAAGGCCACCAGCTCGGCCAGCTCGGCCAGGGCGCGGGGCTGCAGGGCGGCGACGGTGGCGGCGAGGGCCTGTTCCATGGGGGAACGCTCCTGGGATACGCGGCGTTGGGTGATGATGTGCGGGTTGCGCGGAGGCCCGATCATCCCACAGCAGGTTCGCGCACAGGTGAGCCGTAGGATGCCCGGTAGGCGCATGCAGGACGGGCGATTGGGAGCGGAAGCACACGTGAGCAGCGACAACGCAACCCCGGACAATGAGACGGTATGGGATGTCGTCGTGGTCGGCGCGGGGCCCGCGGGTGCCTCCGCGGCCCACGCCGCGGCGTGCGCCGGCCGCCGGGTGCTGCTGTTGGAGAAGGCCGAACTGCCGCGCTACAAGACGTGTGGCGGCGGCATCATCGGCCCGTCGCGCGAGGCGCTGCCGCCCGGTTTCGAACTGCCGCTGCGTGAGCGCGTCCACGCGGTGACCTTCTCGATGAACGGCAAGCTGTCCCGGACCCGCCGCTCCAAGCAGGTGCTGTTCGGGCTCATCAACCGGCCGGAGTTCGACGCCGGTCTGGTCGAGGCGGCCAAGGACGCGGGTGCCGAGGTGCGTACCGGGGTGGCCGTCACCCGCGTCGAGCAGCACGGACCGTCCGTCCCGGACCGCCGCACCGTGGCCGTCGTGCTCTCGGACGGCGAGACGGTGCTGGCGCGGGCCGTGGTCGGCGCGGACGGCAGCGCGAGCCGGATAGGCGCGCATGTCGGGGTGAAGCTCGACCAGGTCGACCTCGGCCTGGAGGCGGAGATCCCGGTTCCGGAGACGGTCGCGGAGGACTGGGCGGGCCGGGTGCTCATCGACTGGGGCCCGATTCCCGGAAGTTACGGCTGGGTCTTCCCCAAGGGCGACACGCTGACCGTCGGCGTCATCTCCGCGCGCGGCGAGGGTGCCGGGACCAAGCGCTATCTCGAGGACTTCATCGCCCGGCTCGGCCTCGCCGGATTCGAGCCGAGCGTCTCCTCCGGCCATCTGACCCGCTGCCGCACCGACGATTCGCCGCTCTCCCGCGGCCGGGTGCTGGTGTGCGGGGACGCGGCCGGGCTGCTGGAGCCGTGGACGCGGGAAGGGATCTCCTTCGCGCTGCGCTCGGGCCGTCTCGCGGGGGAGTGGGCGGTACGGATCGCCGAGGCGCACGACGCGGTGGACGCCCGGCGCCAGGCCCTCAACTACGCCTTCGCGATCAAGGCCGGTCTCGGCGTGGAGATGGGCGTCGGACGGCGGATGTACGCGGCGTTCGCCCGCCGCCCCGGGATGTTCCACGCGGCGATCACCGGCTTCCGTCCGGCCTGGCGCGCGTTCACGAAGATCACGCGGGGTACGACGACGCTGGCCGACCTCGTCCGCACCCACCCGGCGGCGCGGCGCGCCCTGGCGGCGATGGACAAGGGGTAGCGGACGCCTACGCGCCGGTGGCGCTGATGCGGAAGACCGGGTGCATGGGGGCGATCCGGGCGAGTTCGGCGTCGGGGGAGGCGGCGGTCACGCCGTCGAAGAAGGCGCCGACCTCCCATCCCCACCGCCCCAGATAGGCCCGCAGCACCGCCGCCTTCTCCTCACCCTCGGGCAGTTCGGCGGCGGTGAACGGCCCCGTTCCGCGGCCCCTGCGCAGCTGTCCGCCCCCGGCCGCCCGCAGATTGCGCACCCATTGGGCATTGCCGCGCGCCGAGACGAGATAGCGCCCGCCGTCCAGGCTCAGCGGATTGACCGGTACGCGCCGCAGCTCCCCGCTGGACCGGCCGGGCACGGACAGCTCCGCCGCGCCGAAGAGGCTGAGCCCGTGGCGCGACAGCCAGGCCACGGCGCGGTGGACGGGCATCTCGAAGCGGCGGGGCTCGATGTAGTGCTGTGTCATGACGTCCTCCGTCGGCCGTGAGCCACGATGAGAGCAGTGCTCTCGTTCAAGAGCAGTGTGCACCGTGCGTCGCGCCATGGCAAGAGCAGTGCTCTCGTATGGGGTCACTGCTCCGAACGGTGGCAGACTGGACCGCATGACCGTGATCAGAGGGGCCAGGGAACGGGCCCGCGTCGACGTGACCACCGCCATCAAGGAAGAGGCGCGCCGCCAGCTGGCCGACCAGGGCGCGGCCAAGCTGTCGCTCCGGGCCGTCGCCCGCGAGCTGGGTATGGTCTCCTCCGCCCTCTACCGCTACTACCCGAGCCGCGACGAGCTGCTGACCGCGCTCATCGTGGACGCGTACGACGCGATCGGCGCCGCCGCCGAGGGCGCGCTCGCCACGACGCGCGGCGGCGACGAGCCCGTGGCGCGCTGGACCGCGGTCTGCCGGGCGGCCCGGGGCTGGGCGCTCGCCCACCCGCACGAGTACGCGCTGATCTACGGGTCCCCGGTGCCGGGCTACTCCGCGCCCCAGGCCACCATCGCCCCCGCCGCCCGGGTCGCCCTCGCCCTCATCGCCGTCGCCCGCGACGCCCACGCCGCGGGCGCCCTGCGCGTACCGGCGGAGGCGGAGCTGCCGGAGGGGGTGCGGGCGGACATGACGGCCCTGGCCGAGACCCTCGGTACCGAGCTGCCCGCCGCGGCGCTCGCGGCGATCGCCGCGGCGTGGGCGCAGCTGTTCGGGCAGATCAGCTTCGAGCTGTTCGGCCAGTTCGAGGGGGTGGTGGAGGCGCGGGAGGAGTTCTTCACGCACACGGCCACCGCCCTGGGTCGACAAGTGGGTCTGGGCTAGGACTGGCCGCCGGGGTCTACTCCGGTGGGAGTACGGGGGGCCACCACGTGCGGGGGACGCCGGTCGCGCCCGGCCGGTTTAGCGTTACCCGTATGCACAAATTCGCGGGGGAGTGGGGGCCGGGGCGCGGGCCGGGCGAGTGGTGGTGGCGCGCGGGGCCGTTCGGCCCGCCGGGCGCCGCCGTGCCCTGGCGCTCCTCGCTCGCCGTCGCCGTCATCCAGATGACGGGCACCGGGTTCGCCGCCCACCGGCAGCCGGACCGGGCGGACCTCGGCCCCGGTCTCTACGCGCTGCTCCTGGCCGGGCCCGCGCTGCTGCTCCTGCGCCACCGCCACCCCCGGCTCACCGTCCTCGGTGTCGCGGCGGTGACCCTGGGCTACCTCGCCGCGGGCGGCCCCAACGGCCCGGTCTTCCTCAGCGTCGTCGTCGCCTGCGTCGCCGCCATCGCCGCCGGTGAGCGGGTGGCGGCCTGGTGCGCGGTCGGCGCGCTGTGGGCGGGGCGGCTGCTCATCGCGCACTGGCTCTACCGCTGGCTGCCGCCCCCGGGCGACCGGGCCGCCGGATGGGGGCAGGAGGTGGCGGTCGCGGCCTGGGCGGCGGCGGTGCTCGCCGCGGCCGAACTCGTCCGCGTACGGCGCGAGCAGTGGGCCCGCGAGCGGGCGGAGCGGGCGGCGGCGGTACGGCGCCGGGCGGACGAGGAGCGGCTGAGGATCGCCCGCGAACTGCATGACGTCCTCGCCCACAGCATCTCGGTCATCAACGTGCAGGCGGGGGTCGGCCTCGCCCTCCTCGACCAGGACCCCGAACAGGCCCGCACCGCGCTGACCACCATCAAGGCGGCCAGCAAGGAGGCGCTGGGCGAGGTCCGCCAGGTCCTGGACACCCTGCGTGCCTCCGGCGCCGCCCCGCGCCAGCCCGCCCCCGGTCTTGACCGGCTGCCGGAGCTGACCGAACAGGCCGCGGGCGCGGGGCTGACCGTGGAGGTGGAGACGGAGGGCGTACGGGCCGCGCTGCCGCCGGGCACGGACCTGGCCGCGTTCCGTATCGTCCAGGAGGCGCTGACCAACATCGTCCGCCACTCCGGCGCACGGACCGCGCGGGTGCGATTGTCGTACGCCCCGGGCGAGTTGGCGCTGCGGGTGGACGACGACGGCCCGGCGACCACGGACGACACGGCGGACGGCGCGACGGGCGGCGGCAACGGCCTGGTCGGCATGCGCGAGCGCGCCGCCGCCCTCGGCGGCACGGTGGAGGCGGGCCCGCGCCCCGACGGCGGCTTCCGCGTGCACGCCCGCATCCCGTTCGCCGCCGCGTCCGCCACATCCGACCCGCCCGAGGAGACATCATGAGCAGCCGAGTGATCCGCGTCCTGCTCGCCGATGACCAGCTCCTGGTCCGCGCGGGCTTCCGGGCGCTGCTGGCCGCCCAGCCGGACATCGACGTGGTCGCCGAGGCCGCCGACGGGGAGCAGGCCCTGAGGGAGGTGCGCGAGCTCCGCCCCGATGTCGTGCTGATGGATATCCGTATGCCCCTCCTCGACGGCCTCGCCGCGACCCGCCGGATCACCGAGGACCCCGCCCTCGCAGCGGTGAAGGTGGTCATGCTGACCACCTTCGAGCTGGACGAATACGTCTTCGAGGCCCTCCGCGGCGGCGCCTCCGGCTTTCTGGTCAAGGACACCGAGCCGGAGGAACTGCTGCGCGCGGTGCGGGCCGTGGTCGACGGCGACGCGCTGCTGTCGCCCGGGGTCACCCGCCGCCTCATCGCCGAGTTCGCCGCCCGCTCGAAGGAGCCCGCGCCCGCCTCGGTCCTCGCCGAACTGACCGAGCGGGAACGGGAGGTGATGGCCCTGGTCGGAATCGGCCTGTCGAACGAGGAGATCGCGCGGCGGCTGGTCGTCAGCCCGCTCACCGCCAAGACCCATGTGAGCCGCACAATGGTCAAGCTGGGCGCACGCGACCGCGCCCAACTCGTCGTCCTCGCCTATGAGTCGGGGCTGGTACGCCCGGGCTGGCTGGGCTGACGCCCCCGGGCCCCCGCGTCAGAACAGCGCCTCGGGGCTCGCCGCCTCCCGCGCCGGGGCCTCCACCGGGGCCGTCGTCTCCGCGTCCGCCGCGGCCGCGCCGAGCGGACGGCCCGCCAGGAGACGGGCGTCCAGCAGCAGGGCGCGGCCGTCCGCCGCGGTGAGATGGATGTCCGGGCCCGCCACGCCCTCGATGCGCCCCGCCACCGTGCGATCGGCGGCGAGCCGCACCACCCCCTGTACCGGACTCAGCCGCTCCAGATGGAACGCCTCGTCGTGGTGGACCGGCGCGAAGGCGGTGAGGGCCAGCGACTCCGGCAGACCGGCGAGCCCACTCGCCCGCGCGTGCAGCGCCGCGAGCTCGGCGGCGCGGCGCTCCCGGGGCGGCGGCGCCTCGCGCGCGGCGCGCTTGGCGGCGTACGGAAAGCGGTCCGGGACGCCGAGCGCGGCGCCCAGCACGGCCTCCGCGCGGCGCGCGGCCATCAGCGGGCCGCGGCCGAGCAGCGCGTACGACAGCGCGGCCTGCTCCAGCAGCCGTACGCCCTGCCGCTCGGCCGCCGTGATGCCGACCTTGACCAGCCCCGGTCCGAACCAGGCGAGATAGACGTCGTACGGGCGGGGGTCGTCGGTGCGGGTGTCGGCCGCGACCGAGTACGAACGGTCGAGCCGGGCGCAGTCCGCGCACTGGGCCGAGACCGCGGACGCCGCCACCTCGGCGGCGCCCGGGCACGGGGTGTGCCGGGCGCCCCGGCGCACCCCGGTGCACTGGCGCCCGGGCCCGGTGGTGAACGCCAGCCCGCAGCCCGCCATCAGCCCGGACGGCCGATCACCGCGGGCCGGGTGGTACCAGACCAGCGCGGGACCGGAGCCGTGGGACCAGCGCAGCCCCAGGCACCGCCACGGCACGCCCCCGGTCATCCGCGCCTCTGACCGAGCGGGCTCCGACCGGCCGGGCCCTGACGGAGCAGCCGCTGACGGGGCAGCCACCACAGCACCCGCACCACGCGGTAGGCGAACCCGGCGGTGGCCGCGGTGGCGGCCGCCGTCCGCCACGCGGTCTCCTGGGCCCGCCCCAGCTCGCCGAAGAGCGCGGGGCTCGCGACGGCCACGAAGAGGACGGCCGCCAGCAGTGCGCCCGTGACGACGGCGAACACGATCTCCACGGTGAGCGCGTCCCGGTCGGTCTGGCTACGGGGTCCGGTCATCCGGCATCAGTCCTCAGTCCTCGGTCCGCTGTTTCCTGTCCGCTCACACGCCGGAGTGCTCCCGCCACACCTGCGCCAGCGACAGATCGCCCTTGCCGCTCAGCGCGCTGTACGGCAGCCGGTTCCACGCCACGAGATACAGCTCGCCGGCCGGGCCGGTCAGCTCGCAGTCCGCGTCCCCCTCGGCGCCGCGCGTGGTGCGCGGGACGTCTTCGGAGAGCCGCACCGTCCAGACGTCATCAGTGTCGGTGGCCCGCAGCCGCAGGGTGCGCGGGGTGTCCATCCGCACCCGGCTGCGCTCCATCCCGTGGAAGCGGACCAGCAGCTCATCGATCCCGTCCGCCGCGAAGGCCGGGTCGAACGGCGAGTGGTCAGCGCCCAGCGCCGATTCCGCGTCGACCCGGTGGATCGCCGTCTCATGGGCCTGCCGCCGGGCCCAGAACGCCAGCGGTGAGGGAGCGGGCAGGAAGGTGAAGCACTCCAGATCCGGCGCGGCGTCGGTCAGCGCTTTGACCAGCGCGCGGTGCCCCTCCCGGTACCACGCCACCAGCTCGGCGCCGTCCAGCCCGGGCTCGTCACTCAGCTGAATCCGCCCCGTATGGCCCTCGGCGACATAGCGGGTCGCCCACCGGTGCACCCGCCCGATGTGCGACAGCAGCTCCCGGACCTGCCACTCGGGGCAGGTGGGAACCCGGGCGTCCGTGCCCGCCTTGGCCGCCGCGTCGGCCAGCAACTGTCCCTCGCGGTCGAGGACGTCGATCAGCTCGGCAATCTCCATGGCGGAATTCTGCCAGCCGCCACCGACATGCGGGGTGACCTGCCGGAATTCAACTACTCCCGGGACGTACGGCGTTGCGTGTGGCGTACGCGACGACGGCCGCGACCGCCGCCAGCCCCGCCACGGTGGTGAGCGCGGCGGGCAGCGAGAACCAGTCGGCGAGGAAGCCGATCATGGGCGGGCCCAGCAGCATGCCGCCGTAGCCGAGCGTGGAGGCCGCGGCGACCCCGCTGGGGCCGGTCAGCGCGCCTGCCCGGGCGATGGCCACGGGGAAGAGGTTGGCCAGGCCGAGCCCGGTGACCGCGAAGCCGAGCAGGGTGAGCCAGACCGTCGGCGCGAGCGCGCCCAGCAGCATCCCGGCCGCCGCCGTGGCGCCGCCCGCGGTCAACGTCGCGGTCTGGCCGAGTCGTTCGAGCAGTGCCGTGCCGGACAGCCGCCCGATGGCCATCGTCAGCGCGAAGACGGAGTAACCGGCGGCGGCGACCCCGGCGGACGCGTCGAGGTCCTGGTGCAGATGGAGCGCGGCCCAGTCCGCCATCGCGCCCTCGCCGTACGCCGTGCACAGCGCGATCAGGCCGAACACGCCGACCAGCCAGCGCGCGGCGCCCCGCCGCGCCCCGGTGGCTGCCTCGGCCGCCGGGCTCGTACGGGTTTCGGGCGGCGACGGCGGCGGAACGGCGAGCAGCGTCCGGCCCGCGGCCGCCGCGAGCACCAGCCCGACAGCGGCCAGCAGCGCCAGATGACGGGTGGGGGAGAGCTGGTCCGCGATCAGTCCGCCGAGTCCCGCCCCGGCCATGCCGCCGAGGCTGAACGCCGCGTGGAAGCTGGGCATGACCGGCCTGCCCAGCGCGGCGATGAGATCGACGGCCGCGCTGTTCATGGCGACGTTGAGCCCGCCGAAGCCGGTGCCGAAGACCAGCAGCACCAGGCCGAGGGCGAGTGCGGAATGGGTCAGCGGCGGCAGGGTGACGCTGAGGGACAGCAGCACGGCGAGGGCGACCGTCGTGGCATGGCTGCCGAAGCGGCGGCAGAGCCACCCGGTGGTCATCATGGTGGCCGTGGCGCCCACCGACACGCACAGCAGGGCGAGTCCGAGGGCGCCCGCGGAGGCGCCCGTCTGGTCCTTGATCGCTGGAATGCGGGCCACCCACCCGGCGAATACGAAGCCGTCGAGGGCGAAGAACACGGTGAGGGCGGCGCGGAGTTGGGAAAGGGCGCGCTCCGGGGCGGCGGCGCCACGTTTCCCCGGAATGGCCGTCCATGTTTTGTTTGGTGTCGGCACAAAGTGAGAATAGGGGCGTGACCCAGACACGGACAAGGCTCGAGCGGGGCCGGGGCGCTCTTGGCCCGGCACTGGCGCTCGTACATACCGGCCGCGCCCCCACTCGCGCGGTACTCACGACCGAACTCGGAGTGACCCGCGCGACCGCGGGGGCCGTCGCCGCGGAGCTGGAGGCGCTCGGTCTGATCGAGGTCGACGCGCGCCCGCTCGGCTCCGCCGGGGCGCAGGGCCGCCCGTCGCACCGGCTCGCGATCGCCCCGCGCGGCCCCGTCGCGCTCGCCGCCCAGGTGCACGCCGACGGCTTCCGGGCGGCGCTCGTCGGGCTCGGCGGGAACATCGTCGCCACCGCCCCCGGCCGCATGACGGTGCCCGCGGATCCGGTGCACGTCCTCGACGCGGTCGTCGAGGCCGGAGCCCAGCTGCTGCGCGAGACCGGCCGCCGCTGTGTGGGCGCCGGGCTGGCGGTGCCGTCCGCGGTCGCCGAACCGGAGGGCACCGCCCTGAACCCGCTGCACATCGCCTGGCCCGCGGGCGCGCCGGTGCGCGAGCTGTTCACCCGGAGCCTGGCGGAGGCGGGGATCGAAGGCGCGGACGGGGAACCCCTCACCGGCCACGCGGGCAACGATGTCAACCTCGCCGCCCTCGCCGAGCACCGGCACGGCGCCGGACGCGGCGCCCAGCATCTGCTGTGCGTCGCCACCGGACACCGCGGCGTCGGCGGTGCGCTGGTCCTCGACGGGCGGCTGCACACCGGCAGCGCGGGGCTCGCCCTGGAGGTCGGCCATCTGACCGTCAACCCCGAGGGGCCGCCCTGCCACTGCGGCAGCCGCGGCTGTCTGGACATCGAGACCGACCCGCTCGCCTTCCTCAACGCCGCCGGGCGCGACCACGGGCCCGAGGGGTCCCTGCTCCAGCAGGCCCGCGAGCTGATCCGCGACGACTACGCCGATCCGTCGGTGAGCGCCGCCGCCGAGCAGCTCATCGACCGTCTGGGCCTCGGGCTCGCCGGGCTCGTCAACATCCTCAACCCCGACCGCATCATCCTCGGCGGCCTCCACCGGGAGCTGTGGGAAGCCGACCCGGAGCGGCTGCGGGCGGTCGTCGCCGAGCGCAGCTTGTGGGGGCGGAGCGGGGGCGTACCGATCCTGGCGTGCACGCTGGACCACGGCAGCCTGGTCGGCGCGGCGGAGCTGGCGTGGCAGCCGGTGCTGGACGACCCGCTGGCGGCGCTGGGCGCGGCGTAGCCGTGCCGGCTGCGGCACGGTGTGGGCGTACCGGCGGCGTAGCCGTACCGGCTGTGGCGCGGCGTGGTCGTATGGGCTACCTCACCAGTGCCGCCCCTCGGGGAGCGCAGCCGGGCCGGGGGCGGACAGATGGAGCACCTGGTAACGGTCGCCGGGCTCGTCGGGCGGCGCGGAGTCGGCCCAGAGCGTGAAGCGCACCAGCTCCCAGCCGCGCGGGTCGATGCCGAGGGCCGCCGTGTGCAGGCCGTCCGCGGTCGCCCGCCGCCGCAGCTCCTCCACCGCGCCTTCGACGGCGGTCGCGGGGTCGGCGGCGGCCGGGACCGGCTCGGTGTGGCGGACGGCGGCGCGCGGTGCGGTGCCGTCCGCCGGGCCGCGGTGGAAGGCCAGCCCCTGCCAGTGCTCGACGACGGGGCGGCCGAAGTCCTGGACGATGCCCCGGAATCCGGGGCCCCACAGGAAGCGGTTCATGGCGTCCGGGGCGGACCAGAGGTAGAACGGCGCGTAAGCGTTGACCGGAGAGCCGTCGACCCCGCGCTGCCGGATGGCGTACGCCTTGAGGCCGAGCCCCGGGAAGTCGTCCAGAAGCGGCCCCTTGGACTCCACCCGGCGCCGGATGATCTCCATGTCGTAGTCGGCGGGCAGCGTGATCCGGTACTGCATCGCATGCATGAGCGGGCTCTCTCCTTCTCCGGTTCTCCGGCAAATCCCTTACCGGGAAGGGGAATCGGGCGCCCGGCAGGCGGTCAGCAGGGCGAGCAGACCCTCCACGGCGCTGTCGAAGGGCGCCGCCGACTCCGCCGCGCGGGCCAGGACATAGCCGCCCTGTACGGTCGCGACGACCGCCGCGGCGGTGCGCGCCGGGTCCAGCCCGGCCGTGAACTCGCCGCGCTCCCGCCCCTCGGCGAGGACGTCCGCCAGCCGTCCGCGCAGCCAGTCCAGCGTCTCGTCCACGGGCTGCCGCAGGGCGGGTTCGGCGATCACGTCCGGGTCCATCGTCAGCCGCCCGACCGGACAGCCGCGCAGCACGTCGCGCTCGCGCAGCAGATAGCCGCGGACGCGGTCGTACGCATTCCCGGGGCCGGACAGCGACGCCTCGGCGGCGGTCCGCAGCTGCTCGGCGGTGCGGCGGATGGCCGCGAGCGCGAGATCGGGTTTGCCCGTGAAGTGGTGGTACATGCTGCCCTGGCCCGCCCCCGCGCGCTGCTGGATCGCCTTGGGGCTGGTGCCCACGTAGCCGCGCTCCCACAGCAGTTCCTGAGCGCTCTCGATCAGCCGTTCCGAGGTGGTCATGCGCCCAGTGTACATACCAGTAGGTACAGAAGCGGCCGGTTCTCCCCGTGTACTCCCCGCGGACTAGACGAACTGCCCTCGGCTGTACGACGACCCGGGCGCCGCCGGGCGGGACGCTCGGAAGCGACCCTGCGGAACCATTGAGGAGCGCGATCACCATGAACACCCTGGCGCACGGCTTCGCCGACGGACCCGGACCCGGTCCGTGGATTCTCTTCTTCCCCCTGATGTGGGCGCTGGTCGTCGGCGGCGGGATCTTCCTGCTGCGGCGGACGGTGTGGCGCGGCCGCGCCCCCTGGCAGCAGGGCCGCCCGGCGCTCGGCGAGCAGTCGCCGATCGTGGTGCTCGGCCGCCGCTTCGCGGCCGGTGAGATCGACGAGGACGAGTACTGGCGTCGGCTGTCCGTCCTGGACGAGCAGTTCGGCCGTCACGCCAAGGGCACGCCCTAGGCGTGCCGTTCGGGCCGTCCCGTCCGTCGTGGGGGCGGGGCGGCCCGAACGCCCGGTGCCGATCCGTTCAGTGGGATACGGCCGATCGGGCGGCGGGTGCCCGCTCCCGTACGGGCGGCGCGGACGCCGCCGCCGGTGCGGGGGCGGGGGCCGTCACGGGAGCCGGTGCGGAGACCGGAGTCACGGGAGCCACCGGCGACACCGGCGTGACCGGGGACACCGGGGCCGGTGCGGAGGCCGGGGTGGGCGGCGTCGCGGGGCGGGCGACGCTCGCGCGATGCGACGGCGCGGTGCGGCCCGCTCCGTACGCCGCGCGGGGCGAGCCGCCTACGGTGGCGGGCTGCGGCACGGCCAGGGTGAACCAGACGACCTTGCCGCTGCCGTCGTCCCGTACGTCCATCCCCCACGTCTGGCTGACCGCCGCCACCAGCGCGAGCCCCCGGCCGTGCGTGGACGCGGGGTCGCATTCGCGGAGCCGGGGCAGCCGCGGATCCTGGTCGCGGACCGAGACCGTCAGGCGGTCGAGCAGGAGGGCGATTTCCACCGTGCACTGCTTGTCCGGCTCGGCGTGCCGGTGCACATTGGTGAGCAGCTCGGTGACGCCGAGTGCCGCCGGGTCGATGAGCGGATCCAGATGCCAGTAGCGCAACTGCGCCGACACGATTCTGCGGACCTGACCGATCCGCGACGGCAGGGCTTGCAGCTCCACCGTGCAATGCCTGCTAGGACGACTGATCACGGCTGCGACTCCCTGAAGAAGTTGGGGCTAGCCTGATGCAGATGCGGGCGACGAACGCGTGCAGCAGTGGTGGCTGCCGTGCGCGACCGGTGGGCCGGTTCTCAGCGTCACCGCTTGTTGACCCTCAGTGATACTGATGCTCGTCCAGGGTCGGTCCCCCCGCGCGCATGCGCAACTCGGCCGCCTTCACCCCTTGTGGGCGTGCCCCCGGGCGGATCGGACGGCGTCGAGGAAGCGACGGGCGGCACCGGACTCGGCGGGCTTGGTCTCCTGCTGGCCGAGGGTGAGGCGGTAGCGGGTGCCGTTGACGGTCGCCATGGCCTGGTCGCCGTCCACGAACCATGGCTTGCTCGCCCGGACCGACTGCACGGGGGCGCTGTCGATCTCGCGCCCGTAGCTGGTCAGCAGCTCCAGCCTGCCGTCCTTGATCGAGACCCGTCCGGCGCGGGTGACCGAGCGCAGAAATCGCTCGATGCGTACGCCCGTGGCGTTGAACTCGGTATCGGCCATCACGACCGCCTCCCCGGTGGCTTCCGACTGGCAAGCGTGCTGCTGCCTATTCTCCCTGCTGCGCAGTGTGCCCGTGACCGGGCCGGGGCACCAGGGCGCACTGGGGTCCATTTAGGATCGAATTGGACCGAGTATGCCACTCGGACCGGGCACGGGGCACAAGCACGAGGAGCGGCGTGGACAGCACAACGCGGGCGGTCGTCGACACGGTTGACGTGGACCGCAGCGACCACGACTACCGGAACTGGCTCAAGGAGGCCGTCCGGAAAGTACAGGCCGACGCGCAGCGTTCCGCCGATACCCACCTGCTGAGCTTCCCGCTCCCGGAGCGGTGGGGCATCGACCTCTACCTCAAGGACGAGTCCACCCATCCCACAGGGAGCCTCAAGCACCGGCTCGCGCGCTCGCTGTTTCTCTACGGGCTGTGCAATGGCTGGATCCGCCCCGGCAAACCCGTCATCGAGGCGTCCAGTGGTTCCACCGCCGTGTCCGAGGCGTACTTCGCGAAGCTGATCGGCGTCCCCTTCATCGCGGTGATGCCGCGCACGACGAGCCGGGAAAAGTGCCGCCTGATCGAATTCCATGGCGGCCAGTGCCATTTCGTGGACGACCCGCGGAAGATGTACGAGGAGTCCATCGCGCTCGCGGCGGAATCCGGGGGCCATTACATGGACCAGTTCACGTACGCCGAAAGGGCCACCGACTGGCGAGGCAACAACAACATCGCCGAGTCGATCTACCAGCAGCTGCGACTGGAGCGCTACCCCGAACCGGCCTGGGTGGTCGCCACGGCGGGCACCGGCGGCACCTCCGCGACCCTCGCGCGCTATGTGCACTACATGCAGTACGACACCCGGGTGTGCGTCGCCGACCCGGAGAACTCGTGCTTCTTCGACGGCTGGGTGCACCACGACGACCACGCGTGCAGCGAGTCCGGCTCGCGCATCGAGGGCATCGGCCGCCCGCGGATGGAGCCCAGCTTCGTGCCCGGCGCGATCGACCGGATGATGAAGGTCCCGGACGCGGCGAGCGTCGCGGCCGTACGGGCGCTGGAGCGGGCGATCGGGCGCAAGGCGGGCGGCTCCACGGGGACCGGGCTGTGGAGCGCGCTGAAGATCGTCGCGGAGATGGTGGCGCAGGGGCGCACGGGGAGCGTGGTCACGCTGCTGTGCGACCCGGGCGAACGGTATCTGGACAAGTACTACTCGGACGCCTGGCTGGAGGAGCAGGGGCTGGACATCGAGCCGCACGCGAAGGCGATCGAAACCTTCCTGGAGACGGGCCACTGGCCGGACCAGCGCATGCCCTGAGGCCGGTCCGGCGGCCTCAGGCCGTCGTCAGGCGCCGGTCCAGGCACCGGACCGCGTCGTGGAACGCCCGCCGCAGCCCCGGGCGGAGGAGCCGCGCCGAGGCCCGGGTCACCGCCGGGCCGTCCAGCGCGAACGTGTAGCGCACGACCGTGCCGTCGTGCCACGGCACCAGCCGCCACTCCTCCAGCAGCGCCCGCAGCCCCGGCACGTTCGTCTCGTCGATCCGGTACGCGTACCGCTCGTAAGGATCCGCCGCCACCACCGTCTCGCGGAAGCGGGTGCCGCCCAGGAGGCGGACCTCCCGCCCCGTCCCGTCGGCCGTCGGGCGGGCGTCGGTCACCTGGCGGAACCAGCGGGGCCAGCCCTCGACATCGGCCAGCGCCCCGAACACCTCCTCGGGCGGCGCCGACGCCTCGGCGGTGAAGGCGAGTCGGACCGGGGCGGTTTCGGCGTAGTCCAGCCCCACGGAACGCAACCGGTATGCCATGGGGCCACGATAGCCGCGCGGCTGTCGCCCCGTCAGATGTCCGACGCGCTCTCGGCCGGCTCGCCCGCCACCACCAGCTCCGGCAGATACTCCGCGATCTCGGCGCGCGCCCCGGCGGGCAGCCCGGGGTCCGTCACCAGCGCGTCCACCTGGTCAAGCGAGGCGAAGGAACTCAGGCCCACCGTGCCCCACTTGGTGTGGTCGGCGACCACCACCACCCGCCGCGCGGACCGCACGAAGTGGCGATTGGTCTCCGCCTCCGCCAGGTTCGGCGTGGACAGCCCGGCCTCGACCGATATGCCGTGCACCCCGAGGAAGAGCACATCGAAGTGGAGCGAGCGCACCGCGGCGTCCGCGACCGGCCCCACCAGCGTGTCCGACGGGGTGCGCACCCCGCCCGTGAGCACCACGGTGGCCGCCCCGGGGCGCGGTGCCGCCCCGCCGAGCGCCGCCGACCGCTGCGCGTTGTAGAACACGTCCGCCACCCGGACCGAGTTGGTCACCACGGTCAGATCCGGCACCTCCAGCAGCTGCTGGGCCAGCGCGAACGCCGTCGTGCCCCCGGCCAGCCCGATCGCCGTGCCCGGGGTGGCCATCGCGGCGGCGGCCTTCGCGATGTCCTCCTTCGCGGTCAGCTCCAGACCGGACTTGGCCTCGAACCCCGGCTCGTACGTGCTCGCCTCGGCGACCGGCACCGCGCCGCCGTGCACCTTCTCCACCACGCCCAGCCGGGCCAGCGCGTCCAGATCGCGACGGACCGTCATGTCGGACACATTGAGCTTGCGCGTCAGCTCGTTGACCCGCACTCCACCGCGCCGCCTGACCTCGTCGAGAATCAGGGAGCGCCGCTGCTCGGCGAGGAGATTCTGGTTGTCGCTCACCCTGCCCGTTCCCTTCCCGGTCGGCGCACGTCGCCCGCGCTGGCCATCTTCGCATGTGAGGCGGACAGCCGGTCCCCGGAGCGCTGGGGGGTTACGATTTCGCCACGCCCGGCCTGTCATGGTCCTTGTCCCACCCCGCTGGGCACAATCCTGGAGCGGACACCGAAACGGAACGACCGCACGACACCGGGATCGGGGGACACGGTGGCATCGACCACGGGTACGGGCGCATCGGCGGCGGGGGCGGGCCGGGCGCTGGGGGCGCCACCTCCACCCCGGAACGGTGAGCCGCCGCCCGATCTGGAGCTGCTGGTCCACGGCGTCGGCGGCGCCACGCCCCAGGAGATGCTGAGCGACCCGCGCACCACCCCGGTCACCGGCGACGAGACCGCGGCGGTCTACCGGCGCAGCGACGACATCGACGCCGAGTCCCGGCCCGAGGACTACCGGGACGCGCCGGTCCGCGAGGCGTACGTCTGGTCCAACCTCACCTCCGGCAACAGCGCCCGCGCTCTGTGGCTGCTCCTGCTGCCCTTCATGGTCGTCAACCTGGCCCACTGGATGCGTCCCGCCGCCGACCGGCGCGAGCGCACCGCGCGCACCTACGGCCTGCTGGTGCGCCTGGTCGCGCTCAGCCTGACCGTGCTGCTGATCGCCGGGGCCTGCGAGGTGGCCCTCGACCTGGTCGCCTGGCAGTGCGCGGGCGCGGCCGAGTGTTCCGACGGCACCTGGCTCGGCTTCCTGTCCGCCGGGGACGACGGCTGGTGGAGCCAGCCCGGCCGCCGTCTCGCGCTCACCGCCGTCGTACCGGCGGCCCTCAATGGCCTGCTGTGGTACCTGTCCAACCGCACCTGGAGCGCCTACGAGTCGCAGCCCCCGCTGGAGCTGCCCGTGGACGAGACCTGCCCCGAGTCGGGCAACAGCCCCGCGCTGTGCCTGCCGGGCTTCTGGTACGGCCGCCGGATCGTCGCCCGGCTGCGCGCCGCCCACACCGCCGCCGGGTTTCTGACGATCGCCGCGGCCGTCACCGCGGCCACCGCCGGATACGACCGCGGAGCGGGCGGCGGCGCCCTGCTGGAAGCCGTGGGCTGGACGCTGCTCACCCTCGTGGTGACCGGCGGCTGCCTGGTGGTGTACGTGGTGTGCCGCCGCGGCCGCAGCGAGACCAAGGCCGACAGTCACCTGGACCGCCTCACCATCAGCGCGCTGCCCGGCGCCGCGCTCGGCCTGCTCGCGCTCGCCATTCTGTACGCGGGCTGGTCCCGCCCCGGCTGGACCTCCCACGGGAGGCTGCCCGGCGATCAGACCTTCCCCGTGATCGCGCTCGTACAGGGCGCGCTCATCGTGGCCATCGCCGTATGCGCCCTGGTCCTGTACCGGGAGGCGCCCACCGTGCGCACCCCGCTGCGCGGGCTGGCCGGTCCCGCCGTCGCCATGCTCGCCTGCGGGCTCGGCTCGGTGCTCGCCGGGGGCGTCGCCCAGCGCATCGCCGACTGGCTGGACGGCGGCGCCACCCCGGGCGAGGGCGGCACCATCGCGCCCCCCATCCTGCTGTCCTGGTGGGCCACGGCCATACCGGTCCTGCTGCTGATGATCCTGCTGCTGGCCGTGATCTTCGCCCTGCGGGCCTGGCGGATCCGGAAGCGGCTCATCCCCGACGTCCTGGACAGCTATCCGGGCGAGCCCGCCGACGCGGTGCGCACCCGCCGGATCGCCACCACCATCGCCCGCGCCGGGCTCACCGACTCCACCCCCTGGCTCGTCGGCCCCGTCGCCCTGTTCACCCTGCTGCTCGGGGGACTCGCGGTCGCCGGGACCTGGGTCACCAAAGAGGTGCCGGGGCGGGCCGCCGACGACACCCCGGGCATCGTGGACGCGGCCACGCAGACGGCACAGGCGCTCGGGTCCTGGATGATGGGCTTCGCGGTCCTGATGCTGGTCACCTGGGCCCGCCGCGCCTACCGCAGCCCCTCGGCCCGGCGCACCATCGGCATCCTGTGGGACGTCGGCACCTTCTGGCCGCGCGCCGCGCACCCCTTCGCCCCGCCCTGCTACGCCGAGCGCGCCGTCCCCGACCTGACCTGGCGGATGGAGACCTGGACCCGCACCTACGGCGGCCGCCTCGTCATCTCCGGGCACTCCCAGGGCAGCGTGCTGGCCGCCGCCGCGGTCTGGCAGGTCGACCCGCGCACCCGCGCCCAGGTCGCGCTGCTCACCTACGGCTCACCGCTGGAGCGGCTGTACGGACGCTGGTTCCCCGCCTACTTCGGCCCCGCGCAACTGCGCTCGCTCCACGGCGAGGTGCGGTGCTGGCGCAACCTGTGGCGCTACACCGACCCCATCGGCGGTCCGATCCGGCTGCCCGACGGCACCGGGCCCGAGGTGGACTGCGACGCCTTCAAGGACCCGCTCGCGTACGGCCGTACCGCCGAACACCCGCTGCCCGCACCGATCCTGGGGCACTCCGAGTACCAGGCGGACCCGGCCTTCGACCGGGAGCGGGCCGCGCTGCTGGCCCGCCTTCCCGAGCGAACCCCCTGCGACCCCGACCCCGCGACCGTACCGAAACCGGCCCGGAGCGAACCGGAGCGGGACAACCCGGAACCGGCTCAGGGCAGTTCGGGCAGATCCTCCGGGTAGAGCAGGGTGAGGTCGTCGGTGGTCGGGTCGCCCAGCTGGGCGACCCGGCCCGCGTGCCGCTCCACCATCGCCTCGAACGTCTGCCGGGCGGTGCGTCCGTTGCCGAACGCCGGGCCCTTCGGGAGCGCCGTGAAGTACTTCAGCAGCGCCTCCGAGGCGCCCTCGCCGATCCGGTACTCCTGGTCGTCGGCCTGCTGCTCCACGATCCGCAGCAGCTCCTCGGGCGCGTAGTCGCCGAAGGTGATGGTGCGTGAGAAGCGGGACGCCACGCCGGGGTTGACGGACAGGAAGCGCTCCATCTCCGCGGTGTATCCGGCGACGATGACCACCACCGAGTCCCGGTGGTCCTCCATCAGCTTCACCAGGGTGTCGATCGCCTCGCGCCCGAAGTCCCGGCCGGAGTCCTCGGGCGAGAGCGCGTACGCCTCGTCGATGAACAGCACCCCGCCGCGCGCCCGGTCGAACGCCTCCTGGGTGCGGATCGCCGTCGAGCCGATGTGCTCGCCGACCAGGTCCACCCGGGAGACCTCGACCAAGTGGCCGCGCTCCAGCACCCCCAGGGAGGCCAGGATCTCGCCGTAGAGCCGGGCGACCGTCGTCTTGCCGGTGCCGGGGGAGCCGGTGAAGACCAGATGGCGGCGGACGGAGGCGGCCTTCAGCCCGGCCTCCTGACGCCGCCGCCCGACCTCGATCATGTCGGTGAGGGCGCGCACCTCGAGCTTGACGCTGTCCAGCCCGACCAGCGCGTCCAGTTCGCCCAGCACCGTGGTGGAGGGCCGCACCGACACCGGTTCGGCGGCGGGCGCTGCGGTCACGGCCGGGGGCTGGGTGGCGCGCTGCGCCGGGATGCTGCCCAGCAGCCCGCCCGTCGAGGCGGCGGTCTCCACGGCGGGTGCCGGGAGGGCGGGGGCGGTCGCCGGGGTGGTGACGGCGCTGGTGGCGCTCTCGTCGCTCGTGCAGTCCTCGACGGTCGGGCCCGCCTCGGAGAACTCGTAACCGCCGCGCGCACACCGCTCGGTGCGGCACCGGCTCAGGGTGGTGCGGCAGCCGTCGATGATGTGGAAGCCGTAGCCGCTGCTGCCCGTCACCCGGCAGCCGGTGAAGGTGCCGCGGCCCTCGGCGGACACATAGAACCCGGCCTCCGTCGGCGAGGAGATCGTGGTGCGCTCGACCGTCGGATCGGCACCCTTGGTGACGATCACCCCGGTCGCGGCGCCGTCGATGGTGCAGTTCGCGAGGGTGCCGCCGCTGCCGTGATCGCGGAACCAGGCGCCGGTGGCCGCCTCCCGGATGCGGCAGTCGTCCAGCTGCGCCGTCGCCCCGTCGCTCACCGACACCGCCGTGTTGCGCACCTGGGCCAGATCGCTGTCGACGACGTCCACGCGCGAGCCGCGGTCCAGGACGAACAGCGCGTCGGGCACGTCGCGCACCCGGCACGAGTCGAGCACGGCCGTGGCGCCGTCGCTCACCCACACCGCCGGATAGTCGCCCGTGCTCTCGTGCAGCTCGCACTGGTTGGCGTCCACCCGGGTACCCGGATCCCACACCGACAGGCCGTTGCGTCCGAACTTGCGCACCGTCGAGCGGGTCAGCGTCAGCACCGAACGGGACCGCAGGTCGACCGCGTTCTCCGGGACGTCGTGGATCTCGCAGTCCGCGAGCGTCAGCACGGCATCGGTGTCCAGATTGACGCCGTCGCCCGTCGTGCGGTGCACCCGGCAGTCGGTCAGATGCCCGGTCGCCCGCGAGGAGACCGTCACCCCCGCGCCCCGGATCTCGTACACCTCGCAGCCGACGGCCTCCAGCGAGGTGCCGTCACCGGACAGTGCGACCCCGGCTCCCGACGAGTGGTGGATGCGGCACCGCTCCAGGCGCGGCCGGGCGCCGCCGCGCACCGCGACGCCGGACTGCCCGGCCGCCATCACCTCGCAGTCCTCGAACACCCCGCCCGCGCCGTCCAGCACGCTCAGGCCGATGCCCGCCGGATTGTCCACGGTGCAGCGCCGCACGGTCGGCCGGGCGCCGCCGCGCACCTCGATGCCGACGGCGGACCGCGTGGCGACCCGTACGTCCGTCAGCTCCGGGGTGCCCTCCTCGACCAGCAGCGCGGGCGACGCCGAGTCCATGCCCTCCACATGCAGATCCTGGACCACGGCGGACGCACGTATCGTCAGCGCGACGCCGTCAGCGGGGGCGATCCGCACCGAGCCGCGCGAGGAGCCCTCGGGGCCGCGCAGCGTGACGGCCCGGCCCACCACCAGATTCTCGCGGTAGGTGCCGGGCGAGATGGAGAGCACATCGCCGTCACCGGCGGCCTCCAGGGCCGCGGCGAGGGAGGCGTACTCTCCGGTGCGGCGCCGCCACCGCGACGTTCCGCTGTGCGTCACCTGGACGACCGAGCCCTGTGCCATGGTGCTGCTGTGCCCCCACCTCGTGCGTATGCCGGATGTGCGCGACTGTGCCGCTGTTCACGTGAAGGCACCACCGTAGCGTGCGCGCGGCACGCCGAGTTGACCTGCCCGGAAGGCCCGGCGCACAGGGTGTCCCGGTGACGAGGCGCGAGCCGGGTGGGGGCCCGGCTCCACGTTACTGTCCGCGTCAGCTGTCCGCGTCGGCTCGGCCCCAATCCTGGCGGGCCCGTTCCCACGCGATGTCCCACTGGACGTAACGCCTGCGTACGAGCCGCCATACGACCAGCCGCCGGGCGCCGTCGATCAGCCCCGCCGTCGCCGCGCCCGCGCCGATCCCCGCCAGCACCGAGTGGGTGGCGGTGGTGGCCGAGTCCAGCGGCGGGGTCCTCAGACCGCCGTGGTCGTCCGTCCAGATACGGAACGACTCGCCCGGGTCCGCGCCCGGGTGAGCGCCGAGCGTGCCTTCGTGCCTGCTGCCGTCCGGGCCCCTCCAGTGAGCGTGGACCCGGCGGTGGGCATCGCGTGCCGAGGCCGTCTCCGGATCCGAGTCGATGGGTGGCTGCGGCAGCACCTTGTCCACCGTCGCCGCCACCACATGGCGCTCCGCGCGCTGTTCCTGCGCGGTTCTGACCAGCGCTCCATGCGCCAGAGAACCCGCCGCCCAGCCCACGGCCGGGGCGGCGAGCACGATCAGCACGGCGGCGACAAGCGCCGCGTACGCCTCTGCCAGGTCGGTCTTACGGCGCAACGGGTTTCGTCGCCAACGCCACAAGCCCTTGATCATTCGCATCATCCGCACGTCTTTCGACAATCCCCTTCCCCGTTCGTGGATACCGCATGGGAGGCCGGATATGCGCGAATTCGGTGAAGAGAGAGCCATATCACGGGCTGAGTCGTTTCGCCGCGCGGGCGGGGCCGCCGGGACCGTCCACCGTTCGTGGCACGCGCCACACCACCCGGGTGCCGCCCGCCTCGGGGGCCTCGATGCTCAGAGTGCCGCCCAGCAGCTCGGCGCGTGCCCGCATGTTGACCAGCCCGCCGCTGGGGGCGGCTTCGCCGACGCCCACCCCATTGTCGGTGACCATGAGGACGACATCGGCGCCGACCGTGAACCGTACGTCCACCCGCTGGGCGTGTGCGTGCCGGACGGTGTTGCTCAGCGCCTCGGCGAGCACCGCCAGCGCCTGATCGCCCGTCTCGTCCGGCACGTCGGTGTCGATGGGCCCGTCCATCAGCAGCGACGGCGTGAAGCCGAGGATCTCCGATGCCGACCGTACGGCCTTCACCAGCCTCCTGCGCAAACCGGCCGGTTCGCCGTTCTCGTCGCCGACCGCCCGCAGCGCGAAAATCGTCGAGCGGATGATCTTGATCGTCTCGTCCAGGTCGTCCACCGCCCGGCCGACCCGCTCACCGGCCTCCGGATGTTCGATCAGCCGACTCGCGCTCTGCAGCGTCAGCCCCGTCGCGAACAGCCGCTGAATCGCCAGATCGTGCAGGTCACGCGCGATCCGGTCGCGGTCGTGAAGCAGCGCCAGATGCTCGGACTCGGCACGGTGCCGGGCCAGTTCGAGCGCGAGCGCCGCCTGCGCCGCGAAGCCCGACAGCAGCTCCACCTCGTGGTCGTCGAACGCGGGCCGTCCCGCCAGCCGGCACAGCCGCAGCGCCCCGGAGGACCGCTCATGGGCGACCAGCGGTACGGCCACCAGCGGGCCGAACTCGCTCTCCTGATCCGGCAGCGGCCAGGCCCGCGCCCGGGCGTCGGTCCGTACGTCGCTCGCCACCGCGGGCCGCCCGGTGCGCACCGCGAGACCGGCCAGCGAGCCGTCGGAGGGCACCACCAGACCGCCGATGCGCTCCGCGTCGTGCCCCTCCGCGACCTCCACCATCAGGCTGTCGGTGCCCGGAGCGGGCAGCAGGATGGCCGCCGAATCGGCCAGCGAGACCTGCAGGGCCAGCCGGGCGATCAGGCTCAGCACCTCGGCCGCCGGAGTGCCCGCCAGCAGCGTGCGGGTGATCACACCCAGCGCCTCCAGCCACTGCTCGCGGCGGCGGCTCTCGTGGTACAGCCGGGCGTTGTCGATGGCCACCCCGGCGGCGACCGACAGGGTGGTCAGCACCGCCTCGTCATCGGGGTCGAACTGCGCGCCGCCGCGCTTCTCCGTGAGGTACAGGTTGCCGAACACCTGATCCCGGACCCGGATCGGCACCCCCAGGAAGGAGTTCATCGGCGGATGGTCTTCCGGGAAGCCATGGCTCGCCGGATGCTCGGACAGATCGGTCAGCCGCAGCGGCTGCGGATGGCGGATCAGCTCGCCCAGCAGTCCGTGGCCGCTCGGCAGCGGGCCGATCCGTTGGGCGAGATCCTCCGATATGCCCACCGGCAGGAACTGCGACAGCCGGTTCCGGTCGACCACGCCCAGCGCCCCGTACTGCGCGTCCGCCAGCACCACCGCGGCCTCCACGATCCGCCGCAGCACCTGCTCCAGATCCAGCTCGCGGCCCACGCTGAGCACGGCCTCCAGCAGGCTGTGCATCCGCCCCTGGGTGGACCGGGCGGCGTCCAGCCGCGCCTGCAGCTCGTCGAGAAGCTGATCCAGCCGGAGTTGGGGCAGCGCGGGATGACGTCCCTGATCCGCAGTGCCCGACACGTGGTCCCCCCTTGTTGCCGCCCCGGAACACAGGGTATCGAGGCGGCGGGACGGCCAGGGTGCCGAGGGGACGGTCAGGGCTGCGGGATCACCGCCACCGGGCAGCGGGCGTGGTGCAGTACGGCGTGGTTGACCAGACCCAGCTGCATCCCGAAGTGCCCCTGCCGCCGCCGGGCGCCCACCACCAGCAGGTCGGCCCGCTCCGACGCCTCCAGCAGCGTCTTGCGGGCCGGGCCCTCGACCGCGCGGTACGCCACCGGCACCGGCGGCCGCGCCATCTCCGTCACCCCGCCCAGCGCCTCGTCCAGCAGCTCGGCGGCGTGCCGGGCGTGGTCCTCGTGCGGCCCGTGGTCGTCCGCTCCCGCGCAGCGCCAGGCGTGCACCGCCGCCAGCTCGCAGCCGCGCAGCCGGGCCTCCCGGAGCGCGAAGGCGACGGCGGGGGAGGGCGGGGTGCCGTCGTGCTCGCCCGGGCGCTCGCGCTCGGCGATGCCCACCGCGACGCGGCCCATCCGGCCCTGCACGCCCTCCTGGCGGCCGCGGACGACGATCACCGGGCAGGACGCGCGGGCCGCGATGCCCAGCCCGACGGAGCCCAGCAGCAGGGACGCGAACTCGCCGCGCCCGCGCGACCCGACGACCACCGCCTCCGCGCTCTGCCCGGCGCGCAGCAGGGCGGTCACCGCGTCGTCGGCCGCCAGGTCGGTCATCACCTTCAGCGCCGGTGCGCGCCGCCCGGCCCGCTCGGCCGCGGTGGCGAGCACGGTCTCGCTGTGCAGCCGCTCGGTGGGGCGGTCGGCGGCCGGGGCGGGGACGTAGCCCTCGTACCGCTCCCACAGGGAGGCGTGCACGATGCGCAGCGGGAGCCGCCGCCGGGCCGCCATTTCGGCGGCCCAGTCCAGCGCGTCCGAGGCGGCGTCCGAACCGTCGACCCCGACGACCACGGGAAGTTCCACCGGGCCCACCGCCTCTCCTGTCGGCACCTGGCTGTATTCCCGCTCATTGTCCCGCCGAAGCGGCGGCCATGACGCGGTATCGGGGCACCGGGGGGACCCATGGGCCGGGGCGGGGGTACCCGCGGGCTAGCGCAGCCGCATGGCGAGCGTCACGACGGCGCCCATGGCCCCGGCGCTGATCGCCAGCCGGTCGGTGACCAGGCGGGTCAGCCACAGCCCGCGGCCGCTGGTCGCGCCGTCCAGCCCGGGCAGGATCTGCGGGATGACGTCCTCGGAGAAGCCGGGGCCGGAATCGCTGATCCGGCACTCCAGCTCGTCGCCCACCCGGCGCAGCAGCAGTGAGCCCTTCCCGCCCGCGTGTTCGATCGCGTTGCTGGCGATCTCGTCGACGGCGAGGACGAAGTCACCGCGGCGGGCCTCGCTGAGCCCAGCCCAGGCGGCGCACTCCTCGACGAGTACGCGCAGCCGCGGCAGCTCCCCGGCGGTGAAGCGGCGGTGCAGAAGATGTTCCAGGTGTGCTCCGGCTCGGTTGGCGGACCGACGGAGAGAGTCGGCTGGCACCAGGGCCTCCCGTGTGACGAGGGCGAGCGACATCAGGGTCGATGAAGGAGCCGAGGGTATGGGGTGTGGGGTGCCATTGGGAGGCGTGACCATAAATGACGTGTCATATCGGCAACTCGACTGGAAATGACTGAAGGAGAGTCGGTACGCGCTCATCGGTGTATCGCTTCGGACCGGTGGCCGCTCGCACGCACGGTCACCGCCGAGGGGCGGGGCGGGGGAGGAGACGGCAGAGTGAGGCCATGAAGGGACTCCTGGGCGCACTGAAGACCGAGCACCGCGAGCGGCTGATGGCGCTCGCCAGCGATGTGTCCTTCCCCTCGGGCGGCCGCATCTTCGAGGAGGGCCGGAAAGCCGACCACTTCTGGATCATCCGCACCGGCGCGATCACCCTCGACCTGCGGGTCCCGGGCCGCCGGGCCGCGGTGATCGAGACCCTGGGCCCCGGCGAGCTGATCGGCTGGTCATGGCTGTTCCCGCCGGACACCTGGCACCTCGGCGCGGAGGCGCTCAGCCCGGTGCGCGCGTACGAGTTCGACGCGGAGGCGGTGCGCCAGCTGTGCGACGAGGACGCGGAGCTGGGCTACGCGCTCGCGCTGGCCTGCGCACAGGTGATCGGTCGCCGGCTGCAGGCCGCCCGCGGTCGGCTGCTGGATCTGTACGGGCCGTACGCGGGCGGTATGTCCCCCTGACTGCGTAGGGTCGGCCACACCGCTGATCGCGGAGGGGCGGCGCCGGAGGGCCGAATGGCCCCTTACCCCTTCCCGCGGCAGGACGTAAGAGTGGGCAGCCGGATCACGACCGGCGCCCCATGCGCTACGGAGGAGAGGGCAGTGCCCGAGAAAGCCGACACCGCCGATGCCGCGGGAGTCGACCCTCCCGCCGAGCCCATCGGGGTCTTCCTGCTCGACGACCACGAGGTGGTGCGACGGGGCCTGCGCGACCTGCTGGACGCGGAGCCCGATCTCACGGTCGTCGGCGAGGCGGCGACCGCCCGCGAGGCCATCGCCCGCGCCCCCGCCGTACGGCCCCGGGTGGCGGTGCTCGACGTACGGCTGGGCGGGGCGGGGGAGAACGCCGACCACGAAGGGATCGCGGTCTGCCGTGAGTTGCGGGCCCGGCTGCCGGGGGTGGCCTGTCTGATGCTCACGTCGTTCGACGACGACGAGGCGCTCTTCGACGCCATCATGGCGGGGGCCGCGGGCTATGTGCTCAAGCAGATCAACGGCTCCGACCTGGTGTCCGCCGTACGCACCGTGGCGGGCGGCCGGTCCATGCTCGACCCGGGCGCGACCGCCCGCGTCATGGCCCGGCTCCGCGGACCCCAGCCCAGCGCGCCCGACGAGCTGGAGCGGCTGTCGCCGCGTGAACGGGAGATCCTGGAGCTGATCGGGGACGGGCTGACCAACCGGCAGATCGCGGAGCGGCTGTTCCTCGCGGAGAAGACCGTCAAGAACCGGATCTCCGCGATCCTCGCCAAGCTGGGCGTCGGACGCCGGATCCAGGCCGCGGTGATCGCCGAGCGGATCAGGGAGCGCGAGACGGGGCAGTGAGGCGGTGAGCTTCCCGCACCGCCGGGGAGCCGAACGGCCCCTGCCCCGGGGCCGCATGGGCCTCCGTGGCGCCGGGCGCCCGTGCCGTGCCGCCGTGGGGCTGCTCGGCTACTCGGCTGCTCGGCTATTCCAGGATCTCCACCGGGTCGCCCAGCCGCAGCGTGCCCGTGCCCTCCGGCACCATGTTCTGCCCGAAGAGCAGGGTGTCCCCCACCCGCCGGTGCCGCGCCAGCGTCCGCAGCGGCTCCTTGCCGCGCTCGCCGGTGCTCTGGTCGGTCGTGGTGATGACGCAGCGGGAGCACGGCTTGGGCACCCGGAAGACGACCTCGCCGATCCTTATCCGCCGCCAGCCGTCCTCGGCCCATGGCGCGGTGCCATCGATGACGGCGTTCGGCCGGAAGCGGTTCATCGGCAAGGGGCCCTCATCGGGGTGGTCACCCTGTGCGATGAGCGAGTTGAGCGCGTGCAGCGACGCGGTGGTGGTGAGCAGCAGTGGAAACTCGTCGGCGAGGCTCACGGTCTCCCCGCCGCGCGCGTACTCCGGGGTCAGGGGCCGCCGCGCGGGGTCGTCGAGATGGACCAGCCGCGCCTCGGTTCCCAGGAAGTCGCTGAACCAGGCATCGGCGTCGGCTCCCGCCGACACCACCTCGACCTCCGTCCGCGCCAGCTTCACGGGGAAGGCGGCGGGTGACGGCACCGACGGGTCCCCCGGCCCGGGTGCCGTCACACGCAGCGGCTTATGGCCCTCGGCGCTGAGCCGGACACCACCGTCCGGCAGCAGCTCGGCCGAGGCGAGCGCCATCCTCGGCTGCTGGCGCTGGGTCACATAGCGCCCGTCCGGCTCGACGACCATCCATCTGCGGTCACCGGCCAGCCCCCACGGCTCCACGACCGCGGCTCCGGGCGCCAACCCCGCGACGGACTTGACGGGGTAGACGTGGAGGTCGCTCAGCACTGGGTTGACCATGCCGAACATCCTGCCAGCAGGGTCCGACAGGCCGGAGGGCCACAGAGTGAACACGAACCGAGTCCCGGAGGTCCGAACGTCGGAACACCGGGCCCCGGCCGTGCCGCGAAAGGCTGCGCGGAGCGTGCGCCGGGGTCAGTAGCCGCCCCCCGGCTGCTGGGGACGCCCGGGGTACTGCTGCTGACGGCCGTACGGGTCGTCGTACGGGGACTGGGCCGGAGCCGCCGGGCGGGGCGCCTGGGGACGCGGCATCGCCGGGCGCATCGCCTCGTACCCGTTCGGCGCCGCCTGACGCGGCTGCTGCGCCCCCGGGTAGCCGCGCGGGCCACCCTGCGGCGGGATGTACGGGGAGGGCGCCTGCTGGAGCCCGCCCGGCTGCATTCCGGGCTGCATGCCGCCGGGCTGCATTCCGCCCTGCTGCGGCGCCTGCTGCTGATAGCCCTGCTGCGGGGCCTGCTGCTGAGAGGGGGCGGCCGGGAGCGCGGGAAGCGCCGAAGGCAGTGCCGGGAGGTGACTTCCGCTGTCATACGCGGAAGGCACCCGGATGGGTGCGATCTGAGGCGTTCCCCGCTCGGCGACGAGGCTGTCGTAGATCGGAGTGTCCGGGAAGGACGGCGAGGGGTAGTAGCCGCCGCCGTAGGTGCTGCGGGGGGAGGTCATAGACCATAAGTTAAGCCCACCATGTGCTGATTGGGGAGCCCGGTAGGTGGGTTGTTTTCAGTGTTCGGAGCGGTCGCGGACCCCCAATCGGACCGAACCCGGGAAAAACGGTCGTCAGGGTACGTTGAGATCCTGTAAAGGGCGCGTTTTCAGAGGGTCACATGCCCGTCCAGAAGATGAAGCGAACAGAAAGACAGGGGGACCGCATGGCGATGCGCAAAGGCAGCAACATCCAGGTCACGGCAGGGGCGGTGCGAGTCGAACTCGGCTGGCGCTCCAGCCCCGGAGCGCCGGACGTGGACGCTTCCGCGCTGCTGCTGATGTCCGGAAAGGTTCGCTCCGACGCGGACTTCGTGTTCTACAACCAGGCCGTGCACGCCTCGGGCGCCGTACGGCACGAGGGCAAGCGGACCGCCGGTGACACCGTGACCGACACCCTCGCGGTCGATCTGGGCCGCGTGGAGCCCGAGATCGAGACCGTGGTGCTCGCCGCCTCCTCGGATGGCGGAACGTTTGGCCGGGTGCCCGGTCTGCACATCCGGGTCCTCGACGCGTCCGGCGGCGCCGAGATCGCCCGCTTCGACAGCGAGGACGCCTCCGCGGAGACCGCGTTCGTCCTCGGTGAGCTGTACCGCAGGCAGGGCGGATGGAAGTTCCGCGCGGTCGGCCAGGGGTACGACAGCGGGCTCGCGGGCCTGGCCACGGACTTCGGCATCAGCGTCGACGAACCGCAGCAGGCGCCCGCCCCGGCCTCCGTCCCCGCGCCCCCGGCCGCGCCTCCCGCACCGCCCGCCGCGCCCCCGGCCCCGCCGTCGGGGCCTCCGGCCGCCGCCTTCCCGCCGCCGCCCGCGGCCCCGGCTGCCCCGCCCTCGGGGGCGGGCGCTCCGGTGAGCCTCAGCAAGGTCACGCTGACCAAGGAGGCGCCCGCCGTCTCGCTCACCAAGCAGGGCGGCACCTCCGGCTCCCTGCGGGTCAACCTCAACTGGCAGGTGCACAAGCAGTTCCAGGGGTGGGGCCAGAAGCTCGGCAGGGCCCTGGCCATGCACGGCGACCTCGACCTCGACCTGGGCTGCCTGTTCGAACTCGCCGACGGCAGCAAGGGCGTGGTGCAGGCGCTCGGCAACTCGTTCGGCTCGCTGCACCAGCCGCCGTTCATCCACCTCGACGCCGACGACCGCACCGGTGCCCGGTCGTCCGGCGAAAACCTCACCATCAGCCTCGACCACAAGGACGCGTTCCGCCGCATCCTCGTCTTCGTCACCATCTACGAAGGTGCCCGCAGCTTCGCGAACCTGCACGCCACCGTCACTCTTCAGCCACAGTTCGGCGCGCCGGTCGACTTCTCCCTCGACGAGTGCACCGTCCCGTCCACGGTCTGCGCGCTCGCGCTCATCACCAACAACGGCGGCGACCTCGTCGTCCAGCGCGAGGCCCGCTACCTGGTGCCGGACCGCGGCGTCAGCCCGCAGCGCACCCTCGACCACGCCTACGGCTGGGGCATGAACTGGACACCCGGCCGCAAGTGAGGCTCATTCGCCGGGCGCGGCGCTGGGGCGGGCGTAGGTGCGCCCCTTCCAGGCCGCGCCCTGCCCCAGCCAGTGCCGCACCGCCGAGTCGACGGTCATCAGCAGATAGAGAAGGGCCGTCAGCGGCAGCAGCGGCGCCAGCCACAGGGTCTGCCGGTAGTAGCGCAGCATCGGGACGTACGTAGCGGCCATCAGCGCCCACGCGGTGCCGCCCGCCGCGAGCAGCGCCGGGCGCCCGGTGAGTGCGCCGGCGCACAGCGCGACCGGCGGCGTGAGATACACCACCGCGATCCCCGCGACCGTCGCCACCAGCAGCAGCGGATTGTGCCGCAGTTGGGCGTACGCGCTGCGCGAGACCATCCGCCACAGCTCCCCGAGCCCCGGATACGGCCGTACGCTGTCCACCCGGTCGGCGAGGCCCAGCCAGATCGCCCCGCCGGAGCGCTTGACCGCCCGGGCGAGCGCCACATCGTCGATGACCGCCTGCCGGACGGCCTCCGGAACCCCGGCCCGCTCCGCCGCCTCCCGGCGCAGCAGCACGCAGCCGCCCGCGGCGGCCGCCCAGCGCCCCCGGCGCCGGTTGACCCAGCGGAACGGGTACAGCTGGGCGAAGAAGTACACGAACGCCGGGACGATCAGCCGCTCCCAGCCCGTCGCCACCCGCAGCCGCGCCATCTGCGACACCAGGTCCAGGCCGTGGGCCCGGGCGGCCCGTACCAACTCCCGCAGCGAGTCCGGTTCATGAGCGATGTCGGCGTCCGTGAGCAGCAGGAAGTCCGCCTCGTCGGTGCTCTTGGCGAGCGCCATCCCGTGCCGTACGGCCCACAGCTTCCCGGTCCAGCCGGGCTCCGGTTCGCCCGGCGAGCCGACGGTCAGCGGCAGCCCGCCGCAGGTGTCGGCGAGTTCGCGGGCCAGCTTTCCGGTGCCGTCGGAGCTGCCGTCGTCGATCAGGAAGACCTCGGCCGGTCCCGGGTAGTCCTGGGCGAGCAGCGACGGCAGGCTCGCCGGGAGGACGGCGGCCTCGTCCCGGGCGGGCACCACGATGGCCACCGATGGCCAGTCGCCGGGCTGCTCGTCGGCCGGGGTCCCGGGCCCACCGGCCTCGGTCCCGGGCCCACCCGCCTCGGTCCCGGGCCCACCGGATGGGGCCCGGGGCAGCCGGACGTCCGTACGCCAGAAGAACCCCTGGCCCAGCAGCAGCCACAGCCATGCCACCAGGGCCCCGCCCGCGATCCACGTCAGCGCGCTCACCCGCCGCAGTCTGCCCGAACCGGCGCCCGGGTGCCGGGGACTCGGGGCCGATCCTCTAAAGTGACGGGGTGAAGATCGCGCTAATGGACTCCGGATTCGGCCTGCTGCCCACCGCGGCCGCGATGCACCGCCTTCGGCCCGACGCCGATCTCATCCTCTCCTCCGACCCCGACGGCATGCCGTGGGGGCCGCGTACGTCCGAGGGCATCGTCGAACGCGCCCTGGCCTGCGCCCGCGCCGCCGCCGCGCACCGGCCCGACGCGCTGATCGTCGCCTGCAACACCGCCTCCGTGCACGCCCTGCCCGCGCTGCGGGCCGAGCTGGAGCCCGGACTGCCGGTCATCGGAACCGTGCCCGCGATCAAGCCCGCGGCGGCCGGTGGCGGGCCCATCGCGATCTGGGCCACCCCCGCCACCACCGGCAGTCCGTACCAGCGCGCGCTGATCAGCGAATTCGCCGACGGCGTCGACGTGACGGCCGTGGCCTGCCCCGGTCTCGCCGACGCCGTCCAGCACGTCGACGACGCGGCGATCGACGCCGCGGTGGCCGCCGCGGCGGCCCGTACCCCGGACGACGTCCGGGCCGTCGTCCTCGGCTGCACCCACTACGAGCTGGTCGCCGAACGCATCCGGGCCGCCGTCCAGCCCGCCGGCGCGCCGCCCATCGCCCTCCACGGGTCCGCCGGGGCCGTCGCCGCGCAGGCGCTGCGGCGGATCGGCGCCGAACCCTCCCTGCCGCGGACCGACGCGGCCGCGACCGCCCGTGGCACGCTCACGGTCATCCTCAGCGGCCGCGAGGCCACGTTGCCGGAAGGCGCGCTCGCCTACGCCGAGGGCGCTCTGCTGGCCCCCGCCGCCCCGGCGCGCGGCTGACCCCTTACGGCTCCCACCGGGCAAAACGCCGCCGTCGGCTGCCGTGGTAGCGGAACGTGAGTACCCTGCCAGTCATGAGGCCCCACGCCGAGGACTCGGACCACCACGGCAAGCAGACCCCGGGCCAGGGCACGCCCGCGGTCTGGACCGGCCATGCCCATAACCGTGTGCAGTGGGTGCTGGCGACCGTCGGCGCCGCCTGCGTGGCGCTCGGCATCGACCTCGCCGTCGCCTCCCCCTGGACCACCGGACTCGCCCCGCTCCTGATGTCGGTCATCGGCTGCCTCGCCGCCGGACTCCTGATGCTCTTCGGCACCCTCGCCTTCGTCCATGTGGCGGTGCGCGTCGACGAGGAGTGCCTGGAGGTCCGCTGCGGCCACATGGGGCTGCCCCGCCGCCGCATCCCCCTCAGCGACGTGGTCCACGCCGATGTCGTCACCCGCGTCACCCCCTGCCAGTGGGGCGGCTGGGGCTACCGGTGGCGCCCCGACAAGGGCACCGCGGTGGTCGTACGGCGCGGTGAGGGTCTGGTGCTGCGGCTGGGCGACGGCCGTATCTTCACGGTGACGGTGGACGACGCGGAGGCGGCGGTCCGAGTCATCCGCGACCGCCTCCGGCTCATCGCGACGAGGACGTCCCAGGTGTAGGGGTCCTCTCCCCGCCCCGCCCCTTCCCGATCCGGGGACACCCCGGCCCCCGGCCCTGCGGTGGGTCGGTCGCGTGCCGCGCCCATTCGCCGTGGCCGGGCCCCGCCGATGCCGCCGCTCGGTACGGGCCGGGCTGGGCCGATCCGCCCGGGTGCCGCGGGCCACCGCGGAGTGAGCCGGGCCTGCCCTTGCTGGTGCCGCGCTCGGGGTCTGCCCCCGGCTGGGCGGTGCGGCCGGGCGCCGTCCTGTCGGCCCGAGGGCCGGGCTGCGTGCCGTGGTCGTGCGTCGGGTCGGTGACCGGGGCCGGGCGGGCCGATCCGCTGGGTGCCAGCGGGCCACCGTGGGGTGAGCCGGGCCCGGCCCCGGCGGTTCCGGCCCGGCGGGGCGTCGTGCGGTGTGGTGCGGACCCGGCCCGGACGGGTTCGCGGCGTTCGGGGCGGGGCGGGGTGTCAGGGGACGGGGCGGGGCACGTGCGAGGGGGTCGGGGGTGGGTTTTCCAGGTGGCGGGCCGTTGCCAGGCCTGCCAGGAGGCCCGCTCCGGCCGTCACCTGCGGGAAGCTGAGCGCGTTGCCCAGGGACGCCTCGACGGCCAGGGCCGTCAGCGCGGCCGCCGCGGTGAGGACGACCGGTGTGGAGCGGGGTGAGCGCCACAGGGCGTACAGCATCCAGGCGAAGGCCGCGCCCAGGAGCGCGACCCCCGGCAGGCCCTGTCCGGCGGCCTGCTGGAGTGGGGCGGAGTGCGGTGCGGTCTCCGGTTCGGGTGTCTGCACGGCCGCCGGGCTCAGCTCGGCGAAGAGGTCGGGCCCGGCGCCGCGTACCGGGTTCGCCCCGGCGAGGTGGGCCGCGTCCTGCCACATGCGGATCCGGTGTTCGGTGAGGTGGGACCGTAGCGACGGCGGCAGCCCACCCGGCACCGCGCCCGCCGCGACCGCCCAGCATCCGCCGACGGCGACCGCGGCGACGAGCGCGAGTGCGGCCAGGGCGGCGAGCCGCCGTCGTAGCCGGGCGGCGGCCAGGGAGCACAGCAGGACCGCGCCGCTCGCGGCCCAGCCCGCCGGTGGGCCGCTCACCACGGCGGTGAGCGTGATCGTCAGGGCCAGCAGCCACAGCGCCAGCCGGAGCGCGGTGCGCCGGGCGGCCCACGCGGCGCAGCAGGCCGCGCCGGTGGCCAGGGTCAGCTGGGCCGCGTCCAGCCCCTGGTGGCCGCTCGGGCCGGGGCGGGTGGCCACGGCCAGGCCGAGCCCCGCGACCCCGGCGGCGGCCGCGCAGGCGACCGGCAGGAGCGACCCGGCGATGCGGCCGCAGGCGTACCCGGCGGCCACGGCCAATACGGCGAGCAGCACCCCCTCGGGGCGCGCGGTGCGCCCCATGGCGCAGACGAGCGCCCAGAGGGCGCAGGAAGCGAGGATCGCCACGCCCGCGATGTCGGGCAGAGTGCCCAGGGCCTGGCTGTAGTGATCGGTGTCGTGGTCCCGGTCGTGATTCCTTACGACCGGTTCCAGCGCAGATGACGTCATCCCGTCGACCCCCCGTCGTGACGGGCATCGCGCGGCGACCGGAAGTCGCGTCGCGAGCCATGCACCAGGAACGGTAGCGCCAGCGGCGAGTTATGTGTATATGTTGCGCAGAAACGATGTGTCAGTGGTGAAACGTGCACCGAGCGCACAGAACGGGCGCCCGGCGCAGACCATGGGCGTACGGGCGGGCCCGGCGGATACGCTCGGCGCATGGCGACCCCCGACTTCATCCGCGGCCTGCGGGCCTCCATCGGCCATGAACTTCTCTACCTGCCGGGCGTGAGCGCCGTCGTCTTCGACGACGAGGGCAGAGTGCTGCTGGGCCGTCGCGCCGACAACGGCCGCTGGGCGATCATCTGCGGCATCCCCGAACCGGGCGAGCAGCCCGCCACGGCGGTGGTGCGCGAGGTGCACGAGGAGACCGCGGTGCGGTGCGTACCGGAGCGCATCGTGCTCGTACGGACCCTGGCGCCGGTGACGTACCCCAATGACGACCAGTGCCAGTTCATGGACGTCTGCTTCCGCTGCCGCGCGGTGGGCGGCGAGGCGCGGGTGAACGACGACGAGTCGCTGGACGTGGGCTGGTTCCCGCTCGACGCGCTGCCGGAGCTGCAGGACTTCTCGCTCACCCGGATCAAGCAGGCGCTCGGCGAGGAGCCGACGTGGTTCGAACCCATCCCGGGGGAGTGAAGAGTGTGCCGGGCCCCCATCGGTCCGGGCGCGGCCGCCGCCTAGTGTGCCCGTCATGAGCGCGTCCCCCGTGCCCGGCCACACTCCGGGCTCCGCACCCCGGCCCGCCGACGCCGGTCTCTCCGGCCGTACCGCAGTCGTCACCGGCGCCGCCGGGGGCATCGGGCGGGCGTGCAGCCTGCGCCTGGCGGCCGCCGGGGCGCGGGTACGGGCGGTCGACCTGGACGCCGAGGGCCTGGCCGACCTGGTCGCCTCCGCCGAGCGGACGGCCCGCCCGCCCGGCACCGTCGAGGCGTACGCCCTGGACCTGACCGACCTCGACGCGGCCGAGCGGGCCGCGGAGGGCGCCGACATCCTGGTCAACAACGCGGGGCTCCAGCTGGTCCGGCCGATCGAGCACTTTCCGCCGGAGGTCTTCTCCCGGGTGCTCACGGTGATGCTGGAGGCCCCGTTCCGGCTGGTGCGCGGCGCGCTGCCGGGGATGTACGGGCAGGGCTGGGGGCGGATCGTGAACATCTCCTCCGTGCACGGGCTGCGCGCCTCCGCGTACAAGTCCGCGTATGTGGCCGCCAAACACGGGCTGGAGGGGCTTTCCAAGGTCGCCGCCCTGGAGGGCGCGCCCCACGGGGTGACGTCCAACTGCGTCAACCCCGGCTATGTGCGCACCCCACTGGTCGAGCGTCAGATCGCCGACCAGGCGGCGGCGCACGGCATCTCCCCGGAGCGCGTCGTCTCCGAGGTGCTGCTCGCCGATTCGGCGGTCAAGCGGCTCGTCGAGCCGGAGGAGGTGGCGGAGGCCGTGGCGTATCTGTGCGGTCCGCACGCCTCGTTCATCACCGGCGCCTCGCTCACCATGGACGGCGGATGGACGGCCCACTGAACGGCCCACCGAACGGCCCACCGAATGGCCCACCGAACGGACCGCTGAACGACCGGCCGGACAGCGCTCTGCCCGGCCGCCGCGCGGGCCGCCCGACGGCCGTCGGGACCTCCGGCGGGAGTACGCCCGGCCCCGCCGACGATCAGCCGGAGACCCCGTACCTGGAACTGCTCGCGCGCGGCGCGCCCGCCGAGGCGTACGAGCGCCCCGGTCTGCGGGCGCGCGCCGAGAAGGCACCGGCGGAGCGGCTGGCCGCCCTGGAGCGCGCCAAGCTGCTCGCCCTGCGGGTACGCGGCGAACTGGAGGGCCGCAGGCGCCGCGAGGCCGAGCTGTCCGCGCTCTTCGAGACCGCCCACGACCTCGCCGGGCTGCGCGATCTGGACGCGGTCCTCCAGGCCATCGTGCAGCGCGCCCGCTCGCTCCTGGGGACCGAGGTCGCGTATCTGACGCTCAACGACCCGACCGCCGGGGACACCTATATGAGGGTCACCGACGGTTCGGTCTCGGCGCGCTTCCAGCAACTGCGGCTCGGCATGGGAGAGGGGCTGGGCGGGCTCGTCGCGCAGACCGCGCGCCCCTATGTGACCGACAGCTACTTCGACGACCCCCGGTTCCAGCACACCCGCACCATCGACGCGGGCGTCAGCGACGAGGGCCTGGTCGCCATCCTCGGCGTGCCGCTGCAGCTCGGCAGCGGCGTCATCGGGGTGCTGTTCGCGGCCGACCGCCGCGTCCGCGTCTTCGAACGCGAACAGATCGCCCTGCTCGCCTCCTTCGCCGCGCACGCGGCCGTCGCGATCGACACGGCCAATCTGCTCGCCGAGACGCGGACGGCGCTGGCCGAACTGGAGGCCGCCAACGAGATCATCCGGGACCGCAGCGGCGTCATCGAGCGCGCCTCGGAGGTCCACGACCGGCTCACCGAACTCGTGCTGCGTGGTGGCGGGGTGCAGGACGTCGCCGCCGCCGTGGCCGAGGTGCTGAGCGGGTCGGTGGAGTTCCTGGAGGCGGACCGGGCGCCCGCGGGCGCCCTCGACCGGTCGCGGGCCGACGGCCACGCGGTACGCCACGGCGAGGACTGGATCGCGGCCGTCTCCGCGGGCGGCGAACTCCTCGGCGCGCTCGTCCTGCACGGCCACCCCCGGCTCGACCCCGTGGACCAGCGCACCCTGGAGCGCGCCGCCATGGTCACCTCGCTGCTGCAACTCGCCCGCCGCTCGGCGGGCGAGGCCGAACAGCGGGTGCGCGGCGAGCTGCTGGACGATCTGCTCGACGCGCCCGACCGGGAGCCGCGGCTGCTGCGGGAGCGTGCCGCGCGGCTGCGGGCGGATCTGGACGCGCCCCATGTCGTCCTCGCCGCGGGCATCGACGCGCCGCGCGCCGCGGCGGGCCCCGAGCCCGCGGCCGACCCCGCCGTCGCGCCGGGCTCCGGCGCCGCCGAGGACGCCGCGGACCGGCAGCGCCTGTGGTCCGCCGCGTCCCATCTGGCCGCCACCCGGCAGGGGCTGGCCGCGGCGCGCGACGGTGGCACGGTGCTGTTGCTGCCGCTCGCCGAGGGCGACAGCGCCGACGCCCTCGCCCGCCGTACCGCCCGGCAGCTGGGCACCGCCGTGCACGCGCCCGTCACGGTCGGCGCCTCGGCGCCCGTGGCCGCGCCCGCCGCCCGCCCCGCCGAGGTCGCCGCGTCGTACGCCGAGGCGCGGCGCTGTCTGGCCGCCCTGCGGGTGCTGGGCCGGGCCGGTGAGGGGGCCGCCGCCGAGGACTTCGGCTTCCTCGGCCTGCTGCTGGCCGGTACGCGGGACGGCGCCCCGGACGGCACCCGGGTGCGGGACTTCGTCACGCGCACCATCGGCGCGGTCGTGGAGTACGACGCGCGGCGCGGCACCGGGCTGGTCCGCACGCTCGACGCGTACTTCGCCAGCGGGATGAGCCCGGCGCGCACCAAGGACGCGCTGCATGTGCATGTGAACACGGTGGCGCAGCGGCTGGAGCGGGTGGGGCGGCTGCTCGGTGACGACTGGCAGTCGCCCGCGCGGTCGCTGGAAATACAGCTGGCGCTGCGGCTGCACCGGCTGACGGGGGCCGTGGAGCGCTGAGCCCTTGCCGATCGGGCCCGATCCGATCGGGCCGATCGGCGACAAGACATCCCCCTAGGCCGAGGCCGAACGGGACGCCTCCGAAGCCGCCCGCGGCTCGTCCTCGGCGCCCGGCCGGATGGCGGCCAGGTCGCGGTCGCGGGTCTCCTTCGCCGCGCCGACCGCCACCACCGTGAGCAGCGCCGCCGCGATGACGTACAGGGAGATCGGGCCGGAGCTGTCGTAGTCGGCGAGCAGCGCGGTGGCGATCAGCGGGGCGGGCGCCCCGGCCGCGACCGAGGAGAACTGGGCGCCGATCGAGGCGCCCGAGTACCGCATCCGCGTCGCGAACATCTCCGAGAAGAAGGCCGCCTGGGGCGCGTACATCGCACCGTGGAAGACCAGCCCGACCGTGACCGCGAGGACCAGCGCCCCGAAGTCCTCGGTGTCGATGAGCGCGAAGAAGGGGAACGCCCACGCGCCGACGCCCACGGCGCCCAGCAGATAGACCGGACGGCGGCCGACGCGGTCCGAGAGCGCGCCCCAGGCCGGGATGGTCGCGAAGTGCACGGCGGAGGCGATGAGTACGGCGTTCAGCGCGGTCTGCTTGCCGAGGCCCACATGGTCGGAGGTGGCGTAGACGAGGACGAAGGCCGTGAGCACGTAGTAGCTGATGTTCTCCGCCATCCGGGCGCCCATCGCGACCAGGACGTCCCGCCAGTGATGGCGCATCACGGCCACCAGCGGCATCTTCTCCGCCACATCCGCGCTCTTTCGCGCCTCGGCCTGGGCCAGCGCGGCCTTGAAGACCGGTGATTCATCGACAGAAAGACGAATCCACAAGCCGACCAGCACCAGCACACCGGAGAGCAGGAACGGCACCCGCCACCCCCAGGACTCGAAGGCCGACTCGGAGAGCAGCCCGGTCAGCGCGGACAGCACCCCGGTGGCCAGCAACTGCCCGGCGGGGGCGCCGGTCTGCGGCCAGGACGCCCAGAATCCGCGCCGCCGCGCGTCCCCGTGCTCGGACACCAGCAGCACCGCGCCGCCCCATTCGCCGCCGAGCGCGAAGCCCTGCACCAGCCGCAGCGCGGTGAGCAGTACGGGCGCGGCCGAGCCGACGGTGGCGTGCGTCGGCAGCAGGCCGATCGCACAGGTCGCCCCGCCCATCAGCAGCAGGCTCAGGATCAGCAGCTTCTTACGGCCGAGCCGGTCGCCGTAGTGCCCGAACACCAGGGCGCCGATGGGCCGGGCGGCGAAGCCGACGGCGTACGTCAGGAACGACAGCAGGGTGCCGACGAGCGGGTCGGAGCCGGGGAAGAAGAGCTTGTTGAACACGAGCGCGGCGGCCGACCCGTAGAGGAAGAAGTCGTACCACTCGATGGTGGTGCCGATGAGGCTCGCCGCGACGATGCGGCGCAGCGATCCGGGGCTGGTCGGAGGAGCCATGGTTACCACTTCCGAGCGGGTGCGGGGACGGGTTCGTGTGCCACACCGTAGAAATGCGCATGTCAGCTCGGATATGTACGGGGGCTACACACTTCGGCCGTCCGCTGCGGGCGCCGCACCCATGCGAACGGGCCCGGGGGCTTTCGCCGCCCCGGGCCCGTCCGCGTCCGCTCAGACCTTGCGGTAGTCGTACGCCTCCGCGGCCGCTCCGGCGACCGTGTCCACGTCCGCGCCCGTGGAGGCGGTGACCACGGCCGCCACCGCGCCCTCCACCAGCGGCGCGTCCACCAGCCGGGAGCCCTCCGGCAGCTCGTCCTCCTCGGCCAGCAGCGCCTTGACGGTCAGTACGGCGCTGCCGAGGTCGACCAGTATGGCCACCCCCGCGCCCTGGTCGACCGCGTACGCCGCGTCGCGTATCAGCTCCTCGCTGGTGCCGAATCCGCCGTCCGGGGTGCCGCCCGCGGCGCGCACGGGCGCGGTGCCGCCACCGGCCAGCGCGGTGGCCAGCCGGGCGACCGACTCGGCGACCTCCCCGCTGTGCGACACGACCACGACGCCGACCAGCTTCTCGTCGCTGCCTCCGGTGACACTGTCATCGGTCATCGGACGGCCTCCGCCAGCGCCGTGACGATGAGCGCGGACGAGGTGGCGCCGGGGTCCTGGTGGCCGACGCTGCGTTCGCCCAGGTAGCTGGCCCGGCCCTTGCGCGCGAGCATCGGTACGGTGGCCAGCGCGCCCTTGTCGGCGGCCTCGCCCGCCGCGGTGAACGACGCGGTGTCGCCGCCCAGCGCCTCCACCGCGGGGAGCAGCGCGTCCAGCATGGTCTTGTCGCCGGGCGCGGCGCCACCGAGCTGGGCCACCGCGTCCACCCCGGCCCGCAGCGCGTCCGCCAGCTGCTGGGGCGTGACCTCCGCCGCGTCCCCCAGCGCCTTGCCCGCGCGCCGCAGCAGCGTCCCGTACAGCGGCCCGGAGGCGCCGCCCACCTTCGAGATCAGCTGGCGCCCGGCCAGGATGAGCGCGGCACCGGGCGACCCCGGCGGCTCCTTCTCCAGCGCGTCCGTCACGGCCGTGAAACCGCGCTGCATGTTGATGCCGTGGTCGGCATCGCCGATGGCGGAGTCCAGCTCGGTGAGCCGGGGCGCCTCGCGGTGCACGGCCTCGGCCGCGGCGGTGAGCCAGCGTTGGAAGAAAGAGGTGTCGAGCGCGTGTTCGACTGCGGATTCACTGCTGGACACAGACGCCTCCTCATGACGGTAACCGACGGCGACAGCGTACGTATCGGGATGAGCGGTGAGGTGGTCCGGGTCAGCAGCCCCAGCGCAGCCCGGCGGTCCGTACAGGCGCGTCCCACAGCCGCAGCAGGTCCTCGTCGACCTGGCACAGAGTGACCGAGGCGCCCGCCATGTCGAGTGATGTGACGTAGTTGCCGACGAGCGTACGTGCCACCGCCACCCGGCGCTCGCCGAGCACCCGGTGCACCTCGGCGGCGAAGCCGTACAGCTCCAGCTGCGGGGTCGCCCCCATTCCGTTGACGAGGACGAGCACCGGACTGTCGGGGCGCAGGTCCTCCAGCACCGCGTCCACCGCGTAGTCGGCGATCTCGCGCGAGGTCATCATGGCCCGCCGCTCGCGCCCCGGCTCGCCGTGGATGCCCACGCCCAACTCCAGCTCCCCGGCGGGCAGATCGAAGGTGGGGCCGCCCTTGGCGGGCGTCGTGCAGGGGGCCAGCGCCACGCCGAAGCTGCGCGAGGACGCGTTGACCCGGCGGGCGATCGCCTCCACCCGCTCCAGCGGCGCGCCCTCCTCGGCCGCCGCGCCCGCGATCTTCTCCACGAACAGCGTCGCGCCGGTGCCGCGCCGCCCCGCGGTGAAAGTGCTGTCGGCCACCGCCACATCGTCGTCGACGAGCACCTTGGCGACCTGGATGCCCTCGTCCTCGGCCAGCTCGGCCGCCATGTCGAAGTTGAGCACGTCGCCGGTGTAGTTCTTGACGATGAACAGCACGCCCTTGCCGCTGTCCACGGCGGCCGCCGCGCGCACCATCTGGTCGGGCACGGGGGAGGTGAAGACCTCGCCGGGGCAGGCCGCGTCGAGCATGCCGGGCCCGACGAACCCGCCGTGCAACGGCTCGTGGCCGGAGCCGCCGCCGGAGAGCAGGGCCACCTTGTCGGGCACTGGCGCGTCCCGCCGGACGATCACCCGGTTCTCGACATCCACTGTCAGTTCGGGATGGGAGGCGGCCAGTCCGCGCAGTGCGTCGGCGACCACGGTTTCGGCCACATTGATGAGCATCTTCATGGGAGCGTTCGTCCTCCACCGGATGGGAGCTGTGCACCGCTGCAACAGCGTACGGATCCGGCGCGGTCATGGCACCCCTGGGGCACTGAGCCGAACAGCCTAATAAGCCGAAAAAGGTACATAGACATCATATGGTGCGCGCATGGAGAACACTGCCGCACCGGCGGCCGCCGCCGCGCGCCCGCGCCCGCATCCACCCCAGCCGCCGCGCCGTCGGCGCCGCGCGCCGTGGCTCGCGGTGGTGGCCGCCGGCTATGCGGCGGTCCAGCTCGCCGTGGTCGTCCCGCACGTCGGACACGCGCTGGGCTGGGACGAGTCCGTGTACGTCTCCCAGGTGGACCCGCGCACCCCGGCCGCGTACTTCAGCGCGCCGCGCTCCCGCGGCATCAGCATGCTGGTCTCCCCGGTGGTGGCCGCCACGTCCTCCATCACGGTGCTCCGGGTCCTCCTCGCGGTGCTTTCCGCGGGCGCGCTCTACGCCGCCTTCCGCGTCTGGAACAGGTTGCTGCCCCGCGGCCCCGTGGCGCTCGCCGCGCTGCTCTTCGCCGGGCTGTGGATCACCACGATCAGCGGTCCCGCCGTGATGCCCAACCTCTGGGTCGCGCTCGGCGCGGTGGCCGCCGTTGGCTGGTTCCTGCGCCTGCCCACCGAACGCAACGCCCGCTGGTGGCTCGCCGCCCTCGTCGCCGGGGTCACGCTCGTCCGCACCCCCGACGGCGGCTGGCTGGCCCTTCCGCTGCTGGCCGTCGCCCTCCGGCTGCGGACCTGGCGGCCCGCCCTGCCCCCGCTCGTCGGCGGGCTCCTGCTCGGCGCCGCGCAGTGGATCGGCGAGGCGTACGACCGCTTCGGCGGCATCGGCGGGCGGCTCGACGTCTCCAGCGAGGTCGAGGGCGGCATGGGCCTCCACTTCGCCGTGGGCGCCGCGCTGCGCAGTCTCAACGGGCCGCAGCTGTGCCGCCCGTGCGAGGTGCCGCTGCGCCATCCGGAGCTGACCCTGTGGTGGCTCTCGCTGCCGCTGCTGACCCTCGCCGCCGTCGCCCTCGTGCTGCGGGACCGTCACGCACGGCGGACCCGGGTGCGCGTCGGGCTCGGACGGCCGTACGCACTCCAGGAACCCGGTGTGCCGGTCATCGTGCTGCCCATCGTCTGCGCGGCCGCCCTCGCCGTCCCCTATCTGCTGCTTATCGACTACTCCGCGCCGCGCTTCCTGATGCCCTCCTACGCGTTACTCGCCCTGCCCATCGCCACGCTCGGCTTCCGCGCCGTACGCGACGCGCGCTCGCCCCGCCACATGGCCACCGCGCTCGGGATCGTCGTCCTGCTCCACCTGGGCAGCCAGCTCGCCGTCCTCACCCACACCTCGACGGTGTCCGAGAAGACCACCGGGCGCTACCGCACCGCCGCCGACGGGCTGAAGCGGCTGGGGCTGCGGCCGCCGTGCCTGGTGGCCGGTGACCGGGCCCTGCCCGTCGCGTACCACGCGGGCTGCGGCTCCGCCCAGACCAGCGGCAACAACCGCTCCACCTCCGTGTCCGGGCTGCTGCGGCGGGCCGGACACGAGCCCACCGCGCTGCTCGTCCGGCGCGACCACGGCGCCCGGCCGCCGTCGTACGCCCGCGCCTGGATCGGGTTTCCGCTGCCCGGGACGTCGTGGAACGCCTATCTGCCGCCGCATCAGGCGCGCCAAGTGGCCTCGCGCGGCGCGGGGGAGTCTCTTCAGTCTTCCCAGAAAACCGGACAGAAGACGTCGGATAATCCCGCGAGCATGGGTGCCATGACGACGCATCCGATCACCAGCTGGGCCGGATTCCAGGCGACGGAGCCCGGCTTCGCCACGGCCGCGCAGGAGCGCTTCGCGCGCTACCGCACCCATGTCCTGGCCACGGTGCGCCAGGACGGCTCCCCGCGGCTGACGCCGCTGGAGGTCAACTTCCGCTTCGGGGAACTGTGGCTCGGCATGATGCCCGACTCCCGCAAGGCCCTCGACCTGCGCCGCGACCAGCGCTTCTCGATCCAGGCCAACCCCGGCCCCGACACCGGCACCCCCGGTGGCGATGTCCGGGTCAGCGGCCGGGCCGTCGAGGTGACCGACCCGGAGTCGCTCGCCCGCTTCGCCGCCGAGGTCCATCCGCCCGAGCCCTTCCACCTCTTCCGCGCCGAGGTGACCGAGGTCGTGCACACCGAGGTCGAGGGGGCCGACCTGGTCCTGCGGACCTGGCGCCCGGGCGCGCCGGTACAGGTCGTACGGCGCGGCACGGACGACAGCCCGCCCCGGGTGGACGAGTCGGGCTGAGCGCCGCCCTCGCCGCTCCACGGCCCTTCCGAATTTTTGGAACGCGTTCTACCGTGCCCCTCGATCCCAGGACGCTCCCCGACCGCCGTCGTGGCGCACGCGAGACTCCAGGAGGGGCCGTGGACCTCGAATACACCCCTGAGCAGCGGCAGTTACGAGCCGAGCTGCGCACCTACTTCGCCGAGCTGGTCCCCGACGACGCGTACGCCCGCTACGCCGACCCCGCCGGGCAGAAGCGGTTCTACCGCGAGACCATCCGCCGCCTCGGCACCGACGGCTGGCTGGGCGTGGGCTGGCCCAAGGAGTACGGCGGGCGGGGGCTGGGCCCGGTCGAACAGTTCATCTTCTTCGACGAGGCCGCCCAGGCGGGCGTACCGCTGCCGCTGATGGCGCTCAATACGGTCGGACCCACGCTCATGCGCTACGGCACCGGCGAGCAGAAGCGGTACTTCCTGCCGCGCGTCCTCTCCGGCGAGATCGACTTCGCGATCGGCTACAGCGAGCCCGACGCCGGAACCGACCTCGCCGCCCTGAAGACCCGCGCCGTACGCGACGGCGACGACTACGTGGTCAACGGCCAGAAGACCTGGACCACCAACGGGGACACCGCCGACTGGGTCTGGCTCGCCGTCCGCACCGACCCCGACGCCCCGCCCCACAAGGGCATCAGCATCCTGCTCGTACCGACCACCGACCCCGGCTACTCCTGCACCGTCATCACCACCCTCGCCTCCCACGACACCACCGCCAGCTACTACGAGAACATCCGCGTCCCGGCCACCCGCCGCGTCGGCGCCGAGAACGAGGGCTGGCGGATGATCACCACCCAGCTCAACTACGAACGCGTCACCCTCGCCGCCCACGGCACCATGGCCATCCGCGCCCTGCGCGGCGTCCGGCAGTGGGCCGCCGACACCAAGCTCCCGGACGGCCGCCGGGTCATCGACCTGGCCTGGGTACGCGCCCGGCTGGCCCGCACCCACGCCCGGCTGGACGCCATGAAGCTGCTCAACTGGCAGATGGTGGACGCCCTCCAGCGCGACACCCTCACCCCGCACGACGCCTCCGCCGTCAAGGTCTACGGCTCCGAGGCGCGCCGCGACGCCTACGCCTGGCTCATGGAGATCGTCGGCGCCGCGGGCCCCCTCAAGGAGGGCTCGGCGGGCGCGGTCCTCCACGGCGAACTGGAGCGCGGCTACCGCAGCAGCGTCGTCTTCACCTTCGGCGGCGGCAACAACGAAATCCAGCGGGAGATCATCTCCTGGATCGGCCTGGGAATGCCGCGGGTGCGCCGCTGACCCGCTGCGACACCGTGTGACGAAGATTTATAGTCGGCACAAAAGAGGCATAGTTTGGCATCAAGATCATCGTCAGTTTCTCAGAGGTGACGGAGCGTCATCTCGATGCCCGCCGAGGCGGCACGCGCGACCGCGTTCATGTTGACGTGCTCGACGCAGACCTCGGTCACCAGACGGGCTACGGCTTCCAGCAAGCACGCTCGGTCGCGCACGGAGTACATGCGTTAGCGGAGGGCGGTGCGGCTGAGCTCATGGTCTTTCTCGAACGTAGCGGCGTGGCTTGGGCGTCACGCGGGTCGTAGTACGTCCAGCTGTTGTTCGAATGGTACGAGGGCGGTGTCGTCGGTCGCCCGGGTGGCAGCCCCTGTGCGTTGGCGCAGCGCGTGTTCCAGTGCGAGTGAGTGCCGTGCTGTCCCGCCGGTGGCCGCGGCCAGTAGGGCCTTAGCGGTGAGGGTGTCATTGTCGATGACGTCGAAGAACGACTCGAAGAGCCCGCTGTACGAGGCCGAGAAGACCGGGGTGACGGCGATCAGCCCGTCCGCCGAGGTGACCGCCTCGACGGCTTCCGCCAGGGAGGACGACCGTGAGGTGCAGCGGCTCAACAGGGTTCGCGTTCACTCCACCGTCTCCTCGGAAATCTCGGAGTCCTCGCGGGACTGCGTGGCGCGCTGGGCGAGCAGGGAGGCGTGGGTGGGGGCCTCCGGAACGTGGCTGGGGCGTGCGGAGGCGAACTCCTTGCGCGGTACGGGAAGGACCCTCGCCGAGCAGGGGACGCGGCCGGGTAGTACGCGGGGACCGGCTGGGCGGCGGCGTGAGCCTGCGGGTGAGCGTCGGGCGCCCCGGCTCTAGCCTGACCGCAGGAGGTGGTTGGCCATGGCGGCGGCCGGACAGGGGCAGGGCATACCGGACCCGGGGCTGTACGGCCCGGAGTCCGTGACATGGCAGATGCATGGCGACCCGATGATGTGGATCGCCGGGGTCCGCGCGCTCTACCTTCAGGCCCTGCATCCGCTCGCGGTGGGCGGCGTCATCCAGAACTCCGACTTCCGCCAGGACGCCTGGGGCCGCCTGCTGCGCACCGCGCGGTTCGTCGCGACCATCACCTACGGCACCACCGAGGCCGCGGAGCGGGCCGGTGCGCGGGTGCGGGGCATTCACCGCAGGCTCTCGGTGACCGATCCCGGCAGCGGCGCCCGGCACGCCGTGGACGAGCCCGCCCTGCTGCTGTGGGTGCACTGCGCCGAGGTCGCCTCGTACCTCCACGTCGTACGCCGCTCCGGCTACCCCCTCACCGACGCCCAGGCGGACGGCTATGTGGCCGAGAACCGGGAATCCGCCCGACTGGTCGGGCTCGACCCGGCCGGTGTCCCGGCCGATACGGCGGAGCTGCGCGCGTACTTCGCGGCCGTACGCCCCGAACTCGCCGCCACCCCCGGGGCCCGCGAGGTCGACGCCTTTCTGCGCAGGCCCCCGGTCCAGGCCCTGCTTGTCCCGGCGCGCGACATGATCTGGGGGTGCTTCGCCGCACTGGCCTACGCCTCCCTGCCGCCATACGCCCACGCGCTGTACGGACGCCCCGCACCCGACCCCGCCACCGTCACCCGCCGGCTGCGGGCGACGGGCCGGGTGCTGCGGCGCATCCCGGCCACGGTGCGCTGGCAGCTGCCGCCGAAGCACATCCTGCGGGCGGTGGAGAGGCTGGGCCCGGGTACCCGTCCCTCGCCCCGCACCCTCCTCCGCGCCGCGGCCCTACCGGAGGCGGCCGTACCGGACCGGGCCGGGTAGCCGCGGCGATCACCGCGTGCTAATCCAGAGGGCATGCCTCACAGCGATGCCACCGATGCCACCGATGCCAGCGCCGCCTACGACGTCGTCATCGTCGGCGGCGGCCACAACGCCCTGGTCGCCGCCGCCTATCTGGGCCGGGCGGGACGCAGCGTGCGGGTGCTGGAGCGGCTCGGCCACACCGGCGGCGCGGCCGTGTCCACGCGGCCCTTTGCCGGGGTGGACGCCCGGCTCTCGCGCTATTCGTACCTGGTCAGCCTGTTGCCCCGGCGCATCGTCGACGACCTGGGCCTGCGGTTCGCGGTCCGCAAGCGGTCCGTCTCCTCCTACACCCCCACCGTCCGGGGCGGGCGGCCGACCGGGCTGCTGGTGGAGACCGGCGCCGGGGCCCGGACGCGGGAGGCGTTCGCGCGGCTGACCGGCGGGGAGCGGGAGTACGCGGCCTGGGAGCGGTTCTACGGGATGACCGGGCGGGTCGCCGGGCGGGTGTTCCCGACGCTGACCGAGCCGCTGCCCGACCGGGCGGAGCTGCGGGCCCGGATCGGGGACGACGCGGCGTGGGAGGCGCTGTTCGAGCGGCCGCTGGGGGAGGCGGTCGAGGCCGCGTTCGAGGACGACCTGGTGCGGGGCGTGGTGCTCACCGACGCGCTGATCGGCACCTTCGCGTCCGCCCATGACCCCTCGCTGGCGCAGAACCGCTGCTTCCTCTACCACGTCATCGGCGGCGGCACCGGCGACTGGGACGTACCCGTCGGCGGCATGGGCGCGTTCACCGACGCGCTCGCGCAGGCCGCCCAGCTGGCGGGGGCGCGGATCGCGACCGGCTGCGAGGTGACGGGGATCGCCACCGACGGGACGTCGGCCGAGGTGCGTTACGAGGACCGGGACGGTGAGCACGTCGTGGGCGCCCGCCATGTGCTGGTCGGGGCCGCCCCGCGCGAGCTGGCGCGGCTGCTCGGCGAGGAGCCGCCCGCCCCGCCCGCCGAGGGCGCGCAGCTGAAGGTGAACATGCTGCTGCGGCGGCTGCCCGCGCTGCGGGACCCCGAGGCGGACCCGCGCGAGGCGTTCGCCGGGACGTTCCACATCGCCGAGGGCTACGGCGACTTGGAGACGGCGTACCGGCAGGCCGCCGCGGGGGAGCTGCCGCGGCGGCCGCCGTCGGAGATCTACTGCCACTCGCTGACCGACCCGTCGATCCTCGGCCCGGACCTGGCCGCGCGGGGCTACCAGACCCTGACCCTGTTCGGGCTGCACACTCCCGCCCGGCTGTTCACCGAGGACCCCGAGGGGGCCCGCGAGACCCTGCTGAGGGACACCCTCGCCCAGCTCGACGCCCATCTCGCCGAGCCGATCGCCGACTGCCTCGCGTACGACGCCGACGGCAGGCCGTGCGTCGAGGCGAAGAGCCCGCTGGACCTGGACCGCGAACTGCGCCTGCCGGGCGGGAACATCTTCCACCGCGAGCTGGCCTTCCCGTACGCCCGGGAGGGCACCGGCCGCTGGGGCGTGGAGACGCGCCACGCCAACGTGCTGCTGTGCGGCGCGGGCGCGGTGCGCGGCGGCGGGGTCAGCGGGATCCCCGGCCACAACGCGGCGATGGCGGTGCTGGGGGAGTAGCCCGGAGCAGCCCGGAGCAGCCCCAAAAAATCTGACGGGACGTCAGAAAAACTCTTCCGCTCCCCGCCCCCCTGCGGCATCCTGCCCCGCATGGAGACGGAGCTGAGCACAAGGCTGGGTGTCGAGCACGCCATCTTCGGCTTCACGCCGTTCCCCGCCGTGGCCGCGGCGATCACCCGCGCGGGCGGGTTCGGCGTGCTCGGCGCGGTCCGCTACGCCGCGGGCGAGGACCTCGCGCGCGACCTGGACTGGATGCAGGAGCACACCGACGGCAAACCGTACGGCCTCGACGTCGTGATGCCCGCGAAGAAGGTCGAGGGGGTGAGCGAGGCCGACATCGAGGCGATGATCCCCCAGGAGCACCGCGCGTTCGTCCAGGAGACGCTGGCCAAGCACGGGGTGCCCGAACTGGCCGAGGGCGAGGCGTCCGGCTGGCGGATCACCGGCTGGCTGGAGCAGGTCGCCCGCAGCCAGCTCGACGTCGCGTTCGACTACCCCGTCAAGCTGCTGGCCAACGCGCTCGGCTCGCCGCCCGCCGACGTCGTCGCCCGCGCCCACGACCACGGCATCCTCGTCGCCGCGCTGGCGGGCAGCGCCCGCCACGCCCGCCACCACAAGGACGCGGGCCTGGACGTCGTCGTGGCCCAGGGCTACGAGGCGGGCGGCCACACCGGCGAGATCGCCTCCATGGTGCTCACCCCCGAGGTCGTCGAGGCCGTCGACCCGCTGCCCGTGCTCGCCGCGGGCGGCATCGGCAGCGGCGAACAGATCGCCGCCGGGCTCGCGCTCGGCGCCCAGGGGGTGTGGCTCGGCTCGGTCTGGCTCACCACCGAGGAGGCCGAGCTGCATTCGGCCGCGCTCACCGCCAAGCTCCTCGCCGCCGGATCCGGCGACACCGTGCGCTCCCGCGCCCTCACCGGCAAGCCCGCCCGCCAGCTGCGCACCGTGTGGACGGACGCCTGGGACGACCCGCAGGGGCCGGGGACGCTGCCGATGCCGCTCCAGGGGCTGCTGGTCGCCGAGGCCGTCTCGCGCATCCAGAAGTACGAGGTCGAGCCGCTGCTCGGCACGCCGGTCGGGCAGATCGTCGGCCGGATGAACTCCACCCGCAGCGTGCAGGCCGTCTTCGACGACCTGACCAGGGGCTTCGAACGAGCCATCGACCGCGTCAACCGCATCGCCGGACGGCTCCAGGGAGACCACCGATGACCGCCACGACCAGCGACCCGGCCCCCACGGCCATCCCCGTCGGCTTCTGGGCCCAGGCCGGACACGAACCCGACCGCGTCGTCCTCGTCGCGCCCGACGGCGAGGAGTGGACCGCCGCCCGGCTGCACGCCGCCTGCAACCAGCTCGTCGGCGGGCTGCGCGCCGCCGGGCTCCGGCGCGGCGACGCCTTCGCCGTCGTCCTCCCCAACGGGGTCGAGTTCTTCACCGCCGCGCTCGCCGCCACCCAGGCCGGGTTCTACCTCGTGCCCGTCAACCACCACCTGGTCGGCCCCGAGATCGCCTGGATCGTCTCCGACTCCGGCGCCAAGGTGCTGATCGCCCACGAACGCTTCGGCGCCCAGGCCACCCTGGCCGCCGACGAGGCCGGGCTGCCCGCCACCCACCGCTACGCGGTCGGCGACGTTGAGGGCTTCCGCCCGTACGCCGAACTCCTCCGGGGACAGTCGGCGGACCCGCCCGCCGACCGCGAACTGGGCTGGGTCATGAACTACACCTCCGGTACGACGGGACGCCCGCGCGGCATCCGGCGCCCGCTGACCGGAAAGCTCCCCGAGGAAAGCCATCTCGGCGGCTTCCTGCGCTTCTTCGGCATCCGGCCCCGCGCCGAGGAGCCCGACCACATCCACCTGGTGTGCTCACCGCTCTACCACACGGCCGTCCTGCAGTTCGCGTCCTCGTCCCTGCACATCGGCCACCCCCTGGTGCTCATGGACAAGTGGACGCCCCAGGAGATGCTGCGGCTCATCGACGCCCACCGCTGCACCCACACCCACATGGTGCCCACCCAGTTCCACCGGCTGCTCGCCCTCCCCGAGGAGTTACGGGCGTCCTACGACGTCTCCTCGATGCGCCACGCCATCCACGGCGCCGCGCCCTGCCCGGACCACGTCAAACGCGCCATGATCGACTGGTGGGGCCGCTGCGTCGAGGAGTACTACGCGGCGAGCGAGGGCGGCGGCGCCTTCGCCACCGCCGAGGACTGGCTGAAGAAGCCGGGAACGGTCGGCAAGCCCTGGCCCATCAGCGAACTCGCCATCTTCGACGACGACGGACAGCAGCTGCCGCCCGGTGAACTCGGCACCGTCTACATGAAGATGAGCACCGGCGGCTTCAGCTACCACAAGGACGCGGGCAAGACCCGCAAGAACCGCATCGGGGACTACTTCACCGTCGGCGACCTCGGCCTCCTCGACGACGACGGCTATCTCTACCTCCGCGACCGCAAGATCGACATGATCATCTCGGGCGGGGTCAACATCTACCCGGCCGAGATCGAGTCCGCGCTGCTCACCCACCCCGCCGTCGCCGACGCCGCCGCCTTCGGCATCCCGCACGACGACTGGGGCGAGCAGGTCAAGGCGGTCGTGGAACCCGCCGCGGGCCACACCCCAGGACCGGAGCTGGCGGCCGCCATCCTCGACCACTGCACGGAGCGGCTCGCGGGCTACAAGCGACCCAAGTCCGTCGACTTCATCGCGGAGATGCCCCGCGACCCCAACGGCAAGCTCTACAAGCGGCGACTCCGGGAGCCCTACTGGGACGGGCATGAGCGACCCGTGTGACGGGGGTGACGTCAGCCGTTCCGGCCTTATCCTCGGCCGTATGCACACACTTGACAGTGTCGAGGTGGACGGGGTCGAGCTGACGTACCGGGTGTGGGGCGCCGCGGGCGACCCGCCCGTCCTGCTGCTGCACGGCCTCGGCGAGGACGGCGTCGACTGGCTCGCCATCGCGCGCCGCCTCGCCCCGGGCCGCCGGGTGTACGCGCTGGACCTGCGCGGCCACGGATCCAGCGACTGGCCGGGGGAGTACGCCCTGGAGCTGCTGCGGGACGAGGTCGCCGGGTTCCTCGCGGCGGTCGGGCTGGAGCGCGTCACGCTCATCGGGCACTCCTACGGCGGCATCGTCGCCTACCTCGTCGCCCAGCGCTTCCCGCATCTGACGGAGCGGCTGGTGATCGAGGACGCCCCGCCGCTGCTGCCCCAGGACCCGCCGCTGGAGGTGCCGCCGCGCCCGGCCGGGCGGCTGGCCTTCGACTGGGCGGTGAAGACGCAGTTCACCCAGGCGCGCAACGCCCCCGACCCCCGCTGGACCGAGGGGCTTTCGGCGATCACCGCGCCCACCCTGGTGATAGGCGGCGGCCCGGCCAGCCACATCCCGCAGGAGCTGCTGGCCGATATGGCGGAGCGCATACCCGACTGCCGCCTGGTCACCATCGACGCGGGCCACTGCGTCCACCAGAACCGCCCCGAGGAGTTCCTCGACGCGCTGGGGGCGTTCCTGGAAGGGTGACCTCAAAGGGGCGGCGGGCTCCAGCGGGCGAAGTCCGGTCGCCCCCAGGGCAGTCCGGCGCGCTCACAGCCGTGCCGCAGCTCCCGGACGCCGGGCACGTCCGTGCTCTCCTTACGGATGACCTGGCCCGACGGCGACCATACGTACAGCGCCCGCTCCCCGTTGTCGTACGCCTCCACGGCGATGCCGCCGATCGCCGCGCGGGCGTGGCTCCACCGCGTACCGCCCTTGCCGCCGCGCCCCGCGAGCCGGATGCCGTCCGGGCCGAGGACGACACCGGGGCGGCGCAGATCGTGCACCCACCCGGCCAGCGCCCCGACCGCCATGCCCACCGGCAGCCCCCAGGCCAGCCAGGACATTCCGCCGCCCACCAGGTGACGCAGCTTGAAGCCGAGGACCCCGGCCAGCACCGCCCCGGCGGTCACCCCGCCGAGGTAGTACCAGAGGCGGGTGGCGGCGGGCAGGGGCACGATCACCGGGCCGCCCCCGGCGGGGACCGGCGGCGGGAGCGGGGCCTGCGGCGCGGCCGGGGCGGGGTGTGCCGCGCCCGGGTGTGCCGCGCCCGTCGCCAGGGAGGCGTGGGCGGTCGAGGCGTACGCGTCGTACCGCGGGGCCCGCGGGGCGGGCGGATGGCCGACGGCGCGGGGGCCGCCGCCGTCCGGTGCGTTCTCGTCCTCGATGACGCGGTAGCCGCACGAACGCACCACCGCCAGCAGCTCGACGGGCGGAATCCGCCCGGCATGGGCGGTGCCGAGCAGCGACAGATCGTGCCCGTAGAACTGGAGCACCACCGAGTTCCGCGTGGTGCCGGTGGGCGTCTCCTCGGTGCCCCACTGCGGGACGATCGCGGCGATCCGGTCGGCGGGCAGCTCGGTGGTGCCGAACCACGGGTCGTACGCCGTGATCCCGCGCGGGCCGACGCTCCACCGCACCCCGGGGTTCCGCAGGACGCGCCAGGACGAGCCCGCCGTCCACACGAGCACCAGCACGGCGAGCGCGTTGATGACCGCCACCCGCCCCGGGACCGCCCCGTCCGACGGCACGGCGGCCACGCCGAGCGCGACCAGCCCCATCAGCAGCGGCACCAGACGGCCGGTGAACTGCCGCCGCCGCTCCTCGCGTCCGGGCCGCACCAGCTCCACGGTGTCCGTCGCCGGGGCGGGCGGCGGACCCTCGGCCGCGGCGGCGAGCAGGGCCGCCTCGCGCCGGGCGAACCCCGCCTCCCAGTGCGCCGCGAGACCCGGCACCGAGCCCTTCCCGTCGGCCAGCCGCAGCGGCAGACCGGCCCGGCGGAAGGCGAGATGGAACGGGAACGGCGACATCCGCAGGCCCGTGGCGCCGGTGGCGCTCAGGGTGCCGATGGCGGACGCCCCGTAGTCCATCGGCATCCGCACGGCCAGATCGGGCACGGTGAGGACGAGCGGCTGCGCGGACGTGGACAGATGCGTCGCCACATTGCGCGTGCCGCGCAGCCGGTGCAGCCCCAGCCCCGTCACCCGCCACCGGGCGCGCGGCGACAGCCGCGCCACGGCCGCGCCCAGGGCGTACGCGCCGAGCGCCACCGCGAAGGGGACCAGCACCCGCAGCAGCGGGTCGTCGGCGAGGGCGTACGCGACCCCGGCGGCGGCCGGGGCGACGAGCGGCGGCAGCCACCCGGGCGCGAACACCCGGCGCCGCGGGGCGCTCTCCAGCAGCGAAGGCGGATGCGGTGACTGCGGCATGTGGTGGCGCTCCCCGTTGCGCGATGCGGTCGATGACCGTGAACGAGCCCACATCGTGCCAGAGCCCTCCGGGCCGTACGCTCCCGGTGGGCGATCAGCGCCCGCGCCGCCGAGAGAAGGGGTCCCGCCGTGCGACCGACCGATGTCCTGCGCCCTGTCCTCATCGCCGCCACGGCCACCGCCGTACTGGCCGCCGGAGCCGGGGGAGCCGTGGCAGCCCCCGCGTCGCCGTCGCACGGCCAACTGCGGCCGCTGGCCGGGCTGTCCGCCGACCGGCTGCTGGTCGCGGACCAGGTCGCCGCCGCCAAGTGGGGCACCGACAGCCCGATCGACGACCCGGCCCGGGAGAAGCAGGTGCTGGACGCGGTCGCGGAGCAGGCCCGGGAGGTCGGCGGCGACCCCGTGGCGACCTCGAAGATCTTCCGCGACCAGATCGAGGCGAGCAAGGTCGTCCAGCGCGGCCTGTACCGGCGGTGGCAGGCCGACCCGTCCTCGGCGCCCACCGAGCGCCCCGACCTCGCCAAGGTCCGGCTGGAGATCAACCGGATCAACGGTGAACTGGTCCGGGCCATCGCGGACACCGAGGACGCCCGTACCGCCCCCTCGTGCCCGGGACGGCTGCTCGCCGGGGCCCTGGCCACCGGCCACGAGAAGCGGCTGGACGGGCTGCACGCGGTGGCGCTGACCCGCGCGCTGCCGTCGGTGTGCGACGTGCCCTAGGCGCTGTCCCCGGCCGCGACCGCGCGGGCCCAGCGGTAGTCCGCCTTGCCGCTGGGGGAGCGCTGGATGTGGTCGGTGAAGACGACCGTACGGGGAATCTTGTACCCGGCCAGCCGGGTGCGGCAGTGGTCCCGCACCGCGTCGGCCGTCAGCGTCCCGGCCCCCTCCCGGGGCTGGACGACGGCCGCGACCCGGTTGCCCCAGCGCGCGTCAGGGACGCCCGCCACCAGTGCGTCGTACACGTCCGGATGGGCCTTCAGGGCCTGTTCGACCTCCTCCGGGTACACCTTCTCGCCACCGGTGTTGATGCACTGGGAGCCCCGGCCGAGGACAGTGATCACGCCGCCCTCGTCCACCGTCCCCATGTCGCCGAGGAGCACCCAGCGCTCGCCGTCCGCCTCGAAGAAGGTCTCCGCGGACTTCTTCGGGTCGTTGTAGTAGCCGAGCGGCACATGGCCGCGCTGGGCGATCCGGCCCGGTTCGCCGGGCGCGACGGGCCGGTGGGTCGCCGGGTCGACGACGGCCGTACGGTCGTTGACGCGCACCCGGAAGCCCCGCTCGGGGCCGGAGTCCTCGGTGGCGGTGCCGTTGAACCCGGACTCCGAGGAGCCGAAGTTGTTGAGCAGCAGGGTGTGCGGCGAGAGGGCGGCGAACTGGGCGCGCACCGTGTCCGAGAGGATCGCCCCCGAGCTGCTGACGCTGAGCAGCGGGGAGAGGTCGATGTCCTTCAGCGGGCCGGTGAGGGCGTCCACCAGGGGCCGCATCATCGCGTCGCCGACCAGGGACACCGTGCTGACCTTCTCCTTCTCGACCGTCCTCAGCACCTCTTCGGGCACGAACTTCCGGTGGAGGACCACCTTCTGGCCGAAGTTGAGGCCGATGAAGGCCGTGAGGGTCGAGGTGCCGTGCATCAGCGGCGCGGTGGGGAAGAAGACCAGGCCGTCGCCGGAGGCCGCCACCCGCTCGGCCAGCTCCTCGGGGCGGCCGACCGGGACGCCGGTCGGCGCGCCGCCGCCGAGCCCGGAGAAGAACAGGTCCTCCTGCCGCCACACCACGCCCTTGGGCATGCCGGTGGTGCCGCCGGTGTAGATGATGAAGCGGTCGTCCGGGGAGCGCGGCGCGAAGCCGCGCCCGTCCGATCCCGACGCCTCGGCCTCGGCGAACGGGACGGCACCGGGCGCCCCCTCCCCGGTGCCGACCTGGACGAGATGGCGCAGGGCGTCCGTACGCGGGAGCGCCGCGGCCACCCGGTCGCCGAACTCGGCGTCGTAGACCAGAGCGGTCAGATCGGCGTCGCGGTAGAGATAGACCAGCTCGTCTTCCACATAGCGGTAGTTGACGTTCACCGGCACGGCCCGGATCTTCAGGCAGGCGAGCACGGTCTGCAGATACTCGACGCCGTTGCAGAGGTGGAGCCCCACATGCTCGCCCGGCGCGACCCCGCTGTCCCGCAGGTGGTGGGCGAGCCGGTTGGCGGCGGCGTCGAGCCGGGCGTAGCTCAGCCGCCGCTCGGCACCGGTGCCCGGGTGGTCGGCGTACACCAGCGCTTCTCTGTCGGGCACGGTGTCCACGATCGACTCGAACAGGTCGGCAAGGTTGTACTCCACGGCTCCTCCTGACCTGGCATCGGGCGGGCTCGGCGCTCATGACAGCACCGCGGGGGAGAGGTGGGAAGGGCCGTGGCCAAGAAATCTGACTGGTCATCAGATTTCTCTTGAAGTCGGTCCGCCACTCCTGCAACCTGTTCTAGGTCTGAGACGGGAGGACCGCTGTGTCCGAGGGGACCGAACACCTCATCGTCGAGCGCAGAGGCGCCACACTGGTGCTCACGCTCAACCGGCCAGAGGCCAAGAACGCGCTCTCGTTACCCATGCTGGTCGGGCTGTACGACGGCTGGATCGCGGCCGACGAGGACGACACCGTCCGGTCCGTCGTGCTCACCGGCGCCGGTGGTGTCTTCTGCGCCGGAATGGACCTCAAGGCGCTCGCGGGCGGCGGCCGGATGGAGGGAGAGCACTACCGGGAGCGGCTGAAAGCCGACCCCGACCTCCACTGGAAGGCCATGCTCCGCCACCACCGGCCGCGCAAACCGGTGATCGCCGCCGTCGAGGGCCACTGCGTCGCGGGCGGCACCGAGATCCTGCAGGGCACCGACATCCGGGTGGCGGGCCGCGGCGCCACCTTCGGGCTGTACGAGGTCCGGCGCGGGCTCTTCCCCATCGGCGGCTCCACGGTGCGGCTCGCCCGCCAGGTGCCGCGCACCCACGCCCTGGAAATGCTGCTCACCGGCCGCCCCTACGCCGCCGAGGAGGCCGAGCGGATCGGGCTGATCGGCCAGGTCGTGGAAGACGGCACCGCGCTGGCGAAGGCCCTGGAGATCGCCGAACTCATCAACGCCAACGGCCCGCTCGCCGTCGAGGCGGTCAAGGCATCCGTCTACGAGACCGCCGAGCTGACCGAAACCGATGGCCTCGCGTCCGAACTCGAACGCGGCTGGCCGATTTTCGACACCGCCGATGCCAAAGAGGGCGCGAGGGCCTTCGCGGAGAAGCGCCCGCCGGACTACCGCCGGGCCTGACCCGCCATCGCCCCCACCCCGCCCGGCCGCAGAAGGAGACGCCCCCATGACACCGGCTCCCGCCCCCGAGGTGCTGCAGGCCCCTCTGGTCGTCGAGTTCCCCTTCACCCGCTCCCTCGGCCCCGTCCAGAGCGCCTTCCTCACGGGTCTGCGCGAGCGCACCGTGCTGGGCGTACGGACCTCCGACGGCCGGGTGCTCGTCCCGCCCGTCGAATACGACCCGGCCACCGCCGACGAGCTGCGCGACCTCGTCCAGGTCGCCCCCACCGGCACCGTCACCACCTGGGCGTGGAACCCGGCCCCGCGCCGCGGCCAGCCCCTGTCCACCCCCTTCGCCTGGGCGCTGATACGGCTCGACGGCGCCGACACCGCCCTGCTGCACGCCCTCGACGCGCCCGGGCCGGACGCCGTGCGCACCGGCATGCGGGTACGGGTCCGCTGGGCCGAGGAGCGCGCGGGCGCCATCACCGACATCGCCTGCTTCGAACCGTACGACGGCGACGCCACCCATGAACCCGGCCCCCACGACGGGGTGTTCGCCGACCCCGTCACCGGCATCGTCGCCCCCGCCCGCCTCGACTACACCTACGCGCCCGGCCGCGCCCAGTCCCGCTATCTCGCCGCCCTCGCCGGGCAGAAGACCGTCGGCGAGCGCTGCCCGTCCTGCCGCAAGGTGTACGTGCCGCCCCGCGGCGCCTGCCCCACCTGCGGCATCGCCACCGAGGAACAGGTCGAGGTCGGACCGCACGGCACCGTCACCACCTTCTGCATCGTCAACATCAAGGCCCGCAACCTCGACATCGAAGTGCCGTACGTCTACGCGCACATCGCCCTCGACGGTGCCGACCTCGCCCTGCACGGCCGCATCGGCGGCATCCCGTACGACCAGGTGCGGATGGGGCTGCGGGTGACGCCCGTATGGACCGAGGGCGGCCGCTACCCCGACCACTACCGGCCCACCGGCGAACCCGACGCCGACTACGACACCTACAAGGAGCTGTTGTAGATGCGAGACGTCGCCATCGTCGCCTTCGGGCAGAGCGGAACCCGGCGCACCAGCGCGGAGGTCTCCGAGGTCGAGATGCTGATGCCCGTCCTCCACCAGGTGCTCGACGCCGTGGACTTACGGGCCGGGGAGATCGACTTCACCTGCTCCGGCTCCTCCGACTACCTCGCGGGCCGCGCCTTCTCCTTCACCATGGCACTGGACGGGGTCGGCGCCTGGCCGCCCATCGCCGAGTCCCACGTCGAGATGGACGGCGCCTGGGCGCTCTACGAGGCGTGGGTCAAGCTGCTGACCGGCGAGGCGGACACCGCGCTCGTCTACTCCTACGGCAAGTCCTCGCCCGGAGATCTGCCCGAGGTCCTCACCCGCCAGCTCGACCCGTACTACGTCGCCCCCCTGTGGCCCGACTCGGTCTCCCTGGCTGCCCTCCAGGCCCAGGCGCTCCTCGACGCCGGTGACACCGACGAACGCGCCCTCGCCGAGATCGCCGCGCGCGGCCGGAACGCCGCCGCGGACAACCTGCACGCCCAGGTGACCCGCTCCGCCCCGCCCGGCGCCCTCCTCGACGCCCCGTACCTGGTGCGGCCGCTGCGCCGCCACGACTGCCCGCCCATCGGCGACGGCGCGGCCGCCGTGATCCTCGCCGCCGGGGACACCGCGCGGCGGCTGTGCGCCCGCCCCGCCTGGATCCGCGGCATGGACCACCGCATCGAACCGCACGGCCTGGGCGTACGGGACCTCACCCGCTCCCCGTCGACCCGGCTCGCGGCGACCCGCGCCGGGGCCTTCGAGGCGCCCGTCGACCTCGCCGAACTCCACGCCCCGTTCACCTCGCAGGAGGTCATCCTGCGCCGCGAACTGGAACTGGACGACGGCGTACGCATCAACCCGTCCGGCGGGGCACCGGCCGCCCACCCCATGATGGCCGCCGGGCTCATCCGGCTCGGCGAGGCCGCGGCCGCCATCCACCGCGGCGCCGGTGACCGGGCGCTGGCCCACGCCACCTCCGGTCCCTGCCTCCAGCAGAACCTGGTCGCCGTCCTGGAAGGGGAAGCCCGATGAGCCGTCCAGTGAGCAAGGAACCGGTGGCCGTCGTAGGAATCGGCCAGACCAAGCACACCGCCGCCCGGCGCGACGTCTCCCTCGCCGGGCTGGTCCGGGAGGCCGCCGTACGGGCCCTCGACGACGCCGAGCTGACCTGGGCGGACATCGATGCCGTGGTCATCGGCAAGGCGCCCGACTTCTTCGAGGGCGTCATGATGCCCGAGCTGTACCTCGCCGACGCGCTCGGCGCGGTCGGCAAGCCCATGCTGCGCGTGCACACCGCGGGATCGGTCGGCGGCTCCACCGCGCTCGTCGCCGCCAACCTGATCGCCGCCCGCGTCCACGGCACCGTGCTCACCCTGGCCTTCGAGAAGCAGTCCGAGTCCAACGCCATGTGGGGGCTCTCGCTGCCCGTCCCCTTCCAGCAGCCGCTGCTGGCCGGGGCCGGGGGATTCTTCGCGCCCCACGTCCGCGCCTACATGCGGCGCACCGGCGCGCCCCCGGCCATCGGTGCGCTCGTCGCCTACAAGGACCGCCGCAACGCCCTGTGCAACCCCTACGCCCATCTCCACGAACAGGATCTGACGCTGGAGAAGGTGCAGTCCTCGCCGATGCTGTGGGACCCCATCCGCTACTCCGAGACCTGCCCCTCCTCCGACGGCGCGTGCGCCATGGTGCTCACCGACCGCACCGGCGCCGCCCGCGCCCCCCGGCCGCCCGCCTGGATGCACGGCGGCGCGATGCGCAGCGAGCCGACCCTCTTCGCGGGCAAGGACTGCGTCTCGCCGCGGGCCGGACGCGACTGCGCCGCCGACGTCTACCGGCAGGCCGGGATCACCGACCCGCGCCGGGAGATCGACGCGATCGAGATGTACGTCCCCTTCAGCTGGTACGAGCCGATGTGGCTGGAGAACCTGGGCTTCGCGGCGGAGGGCGAGGGCTGGAAGCTCACCGAGTCCGGGGTGACGGAGATCGGCGGCGACCTCCCCGTCAACCCCTCGGGCGGGGTGCTGTCCACCAACCCCATCGGCGCCTCCGGCATGCTCCGCTTCGCCGAAGCGGCCCTCCAGGTCCGCGGCCTGGCGGGCGAGCACCAGGTCGAGGGGGCGCGCACGGCACTCGGCCACGCCTACGGCGGCGGCTCGCAGTTCTTCGCCATGTGGGTGGTCGGGGCGGCCCCTCCCACCGGGTGAGCCCGGGTCCCGCCGGGCAGATCACATCCTCCTTTCGTGGCCTGTCCGCCACCGGCCGCGCTCGCTAGGGTGGGGCCGGGACGACGATCCGGGAGGAGCCGACACGTGGCAGACACCACCACGACCGCACAGCCGCTCAGGGGAAACGGTGAGAAGCCCGACCTCGACCTCACGGGCGCCCAGTGGCAGTCGAGCAGCCAGGGGGTGGGCGATGTCGAGATCGCCTTCGTCGAGGGCTTCATCGCGATGCGCCACGGCCGCCGTCCCGAAGGCCCGGCCCTGATCTTCACCCCGGCCGAATGGCGCGCCTTCGTCCTGGGCGCCCGCGAGGGCGAGTTCGACCTGACCTGAGCCGCGGCCGCACAAGCGCGTGAAATACGAACGGCCCGCCGCGGCGGGCCGTTCGTGCGTAGCGTGTTCGGTCAGTCGGAACCGGGGGCGCTGAGTCCGGCCCACGGTCGTTGGCGGCCGTCGCTGACCGCCGCTGTGCCCCGCTCGTCGTAGCGGGCCGTCCGCAGGGACCAGCCCAGGTTGCCGCACATCACATGGCGCATTCCGTCCACGTAGGTCTCCACGTCCCGGCGCAGTCGCGCGTCCGCGCCCGCCTCGCCGAGCAGCCGTGGCAGCCGGTCCGCGGTCTGCTCGAACCAGCGGTAGCGCGCGTTGGCGAGGCCCGCGATGTGCTCGACCGCGTCCTCCAGGGTGCCGCCATGGCGCTGGTGGCGGACGATGACGGTGTTGTGGACGTCCCCGGCGGCCAGCTCCTTGTCCAGGGAGGCGATGTCGTTGGTGAAGACGACCACGTCGTCCGTGGCCTCCCGCATCCGGGCCAGCGGATGGCCGCCGTGCAGCGCGGCGGGCAGGGCGTAGCCGCCGAAGCGCTCGCCCAGGTCCAGACACGGCTGCACGCCGATCGAGTGGCGGCGCAGCGCGAGCACGGCGTCCACCGAGAGCGGGGGCCCCTGCGTGCCGCTGCGGTCGAGCGCCTCGCGGTGATAGGAGTGCAGATACTCCAGCCAGTGGTGGCGGAAACGTTCCCGCCATACGGGCGGCCTGCCGGCGTGGATGCGCCGCCACAGGTCGCGGAAGCTCTCCAGCAGCGGCCCGCCGCCCTGCCCCGGTGCGTCGTCCGGCTCCTCGGTGACCCGTATGACGTCCTGCACCATCCGCGCCACCGCCTCCGGATGGCACCCGAGTTCACCGTCGAACTGATCGTCGAAGACGAAGTACCAGCCGACGAGATCGTTGCCCACGTCCAGCTCCGCACCGGTCGTCCGGGGGTAGAACAGCCCGGTCAGCAGGTCGAATCGGAGCGCGTCGTACTCGGCGACCGCGCCACCGGCCCGGAACACGCCGTACCGCGACAGCCATTGGATGGTGTGCACTCTGGCCGCCCCGGTTCCGGGGCTGGGGTCGGCCGAGGCCGGAAAGTCGAGCAGGGCCGCCCGGCTCAGCAGTGCCGCGTGCCGGGCGTGCGGCCGCGAATCAGTCGTGTACGTCGCGTTCATGGCGGTATCGCCCCCCTTCGGGTTCTGGGGAAGGCCGTGCCGCCCCTACCACAAGCCCCCACGGCGACAGGCCGACCCGATGAATCCGGTCATCCTCGCGTGGTGAACGTGCCATCGATAGAGCGCGAGTTGAATTGGCGTGTGCCATTGGCAATGCCAGAAGGAAATACCCGCAATCCGGACTACGGAGCGTGCCAGACAGGCTACGCTCGGCGTTACGTGCCGAAGGGGAACGAACGTGGCGGACATGATGGACCGGCAGGACCGGACACGTCGGGCACTGCTGGAGCGGGAGGCGGAACTCGCGGCGATCGACCTCGCGTTGACCGACCTGTGCGGATCCGACCCCGGTGACCCGTCCGGCACGCGCACCGGCGGGGTGATCGCCTTCGCCGGACCGGGCGGCGTCGGCAAGACCGCGCTGCTCGGCGAGATGCGCCGGCGGGCCGCCCGCCGCGGCTGCACCGTGATGTCGGCGCGCGGCGGCGAGCACGAGCAGGGCGCCGCGTTCCATGTCGTACGGCAGCTCTTCCAGCCCGTGCTCGCGACGACCGGCGAGGAGGAGCACCGCAGAATCCTGGGCAGCTGGTACGACATCGTCGCGCCCGCGGTGGGCCTCGTGGTCTCCGCGAGCGGCGGCTCGCCCGATCCGCAGGGCGTGCGCGACGGCCTGGACTGGCTGGTCACCCGGTTCGCGGTGGAGAACGCCCCGGTCGTGATGATCCTGGACGACGTCCACTGGGCCGACCCCGAATCCCTGGACTGGCTCATCCGGTTCGCCGCCCGCGCCATGGATCTGCCGCTGCTGCTCGCCGTCGGCTACCGCCCGGAGGACCTGACCGCCGACTCCGCCGCGGTCCGCAGCCTCACCGAGCGCCAGGGCTCGCGCCCGCATGTGATCGCCCCGCTCACCCCGGCCGGGGTCGGCAGAATCGTGCGGGACGTCCTCGGCGAGGAGGCCGACGAGGCGTTCTGCCGCGAGTGCTGGGCAGTCACCGGCGGCAACCCCTTCGAGGTCGTGGAGCTGACCGCCAAGGTCCGCGACCGAGATCTGAAGCCGCAGACGGTGAACCTCAGCGCCCTGCGCGAGCTGGTCGCCGCCGCGAAGGACAGCGGTCTCGGCGACCGGCTGACCCGGCTCGGCACCGCCGCCGTCCGCCTCGCCTGGGCCGTCGCCGTCCTCGGTATCGAGGCAACCCCGTCGCTGACGGCCAACGTCGCCGGGCTCAGCGAGACCGAGACCACGGAGCAGGTGGCACGGCTCGCGGACGCCCGCATCCTCGCCCCGCCGCGGCACGGCGCCCGCGGCGCCCAGCCGCTGGAATTCCTCCACCCGCTCATCGCCACCGCCGTCTACCAGGCGATCCCCGGCGCCCTGCGCGTGGCCATGCACGGCCAGGCCGCCTCCGTGGTGCTCGCCGCGGGCCTGGGCTCCGCGGCCGCCGGGCGCCATCTGCTGGAGATGTACCCCGAGGGCGACTCCTGGGTGGTGCGCCACCTCAGGGAGGCGGCCCGGGAGTATCTGCGGGCCGGCGCTCCCGACGCCGGGCGCCGCTGCCTCGCCCGCGCCCTGCGCGAACCGCCCGCTCCGGAGGAGCGCGCCGCCGTCCTGTACGAGCTGGGCTGCTCCGCCCAGCTCACCGAGCCCTCCGTCACCGTCAACCATCTGCGGGCCGCCCTGGAGGAGCCGGGCCTCGGCTCCGACCTGCGCGAGGCGATCACCTACCGGCTCGCCCAGGCGTACGGCCACAGCGGCCGCATGGAGGAGGCCGCCCAGATCGTCGCGGCCGAGGTGCCCCGTGCCACCAGCGCCCGCACCCGGCTGCGGATGCAGGCCGAACAGTTCATGTGGAACATGTTCCGGGCCGACGAGAAGGAGTCCCCCGCCCGCTCCCGGCGCCTCGCCCGGCTCGCCGACCACCTCACCGGCCGCGGCATGGCCGAGCGCTATCTGCTGGGCCTGCGCGCCTGGGACGCGATGACGCGCGGAGAACCGGCGGCCACCGCCCTGACGTACGCGGAAGAGGCCCTGGGCGACGGTCTGAGCTGGACCGACGACGACTGGGGCTTCGAGGTCCCGATCCTGGTCGCCCTGATCTTCCTCCACTGCGACCAGCCCGGACGCGCCGAGGCGCTGTTCAACACCGGCATAGCGGAATGCGAGCGCAAGGGCTGGCGCGGCTCCCACTTGGCGTTCGGCATCACCCTCCTCGGATACGCCCGGCTGCGCCGCGGAGCGCTCGTCGAGGCGGAGGAGCTGGCCCGCGAGGGCATGCGCATCGCCGACCTCGTGGGCTCCTCGACCCCCGCCCACTGGACCGCCGTCGGCACCCTCATCGAGACGCTGATAAGCCGCGGCCGGATCCAGGAGGCGCAGGAGTTCGCGGCGGGCCACGGAGGCGAGATCCTCCCGCAGGCCGTGCTCTGCCCCGACGTCCCCACCGTCCGCGGCGAACTGCTCCTGGCCTCCAACCTGCACGGCGAGGCCCGGCAGCAGCTCGCCGACGTCGGCCGCCGGATGGACGGCCGCGGCATGCGCAACCCCGTCTGGTGCCCCTGGCAGCTCCACATGGCCCAGGCCCTCGCGCTGACCGACCCCCGCCAGGCCGCCGAGGTCGCCGACGACGCGGTGCGCCGCGCCCGCCAGTTCGGCACCCACTCCGCCATCGGCCGGGCGCTGCACAGTGCCGCCGCCGTGGCCCAGGGATCGGAGCGGATCAAGCTGCTGGCCGAGTCCGTCAGCCATCTGGAGCGCTCGCCGTCCGCGTACGACCTGGCCGTGGCGCTGGTCGACCACGGCGCCGCACTGCGCCGCGTCGGCCTGCCCCAGGAGGCCGGGGACCGGCTCTACCGCGGGCTGGAGGGCGCGGTCCAGTGCGGGGCGGACACCCTGGCCTCCCGGGCCCGCGACGAGCTGTCCGCCGCCGGGCTGCGCCCGATGCAGCTGCGGGTCGATCACACCAGCCCGCTCACCTCGCAGGAGCAGGCTGTCGCCGAGCGGGCCGCCGAGGGCTGGCCGGACGACCGGATCGGCGAGGAGATGGGCCTCGCGGAGCGCGAGGTGGCCCGGCTGCTGTCCGACGTCTACCGCAAGGTGGGCACCGACCGGGGCGGCCTGGCCAGGCTCCTGGGCACCCCCCGCCCCAGCCACCCACCCCGCCCGCTCCCGCCCGACTGAGCCCCAGCGCTGCCGGGCGGCTGAGCCTGACGGCCGCCTGGTGACCGATCGCGTGGCACCCGCCGACCGTGCCCGGAGCCGCCCGGTGACGGAGTCCGGGGGCGCGCGGAGACCCGAGCCCGTGGCGCTCGCCGACCGAGCCCGGTGCTGCCGCGTGACCGAGTCCGGGGCGCCCCGGCGAACTGAGCGGGACGCCTGTCCGGTGGCCGATTCCCCGGCGCTCGCCGAGTGTGCCCGGCGGCTGGCCGGTGGCCGGGTCCGGGAGCCCGGAGACCCGAGTCCGCGGCGCCCGTCGACCGATCCGTGGCACCCGCCGACCGAGCCCGGTGCTGCCGCGTGACCGAGTCCGGGGGCGCCCCGGCGAACTGAGCGGGACGCCTGTCCGGTGGCCGATTCCCCGGCGCTCGCCGAGTGTGCCCGGCGGCTGGCCGGTGGCCGGGTCCGGGGGCGTCCGGAGACCGGAGTCCGCGGCGCCCCGCCGACCGGGCCCACGGCGGCGGGGGCAGGGGGTTTCGGGGCGCGGGAAGACGGTGCTCCCGAGCAGGGGAACGGCGGCGGGCCACGTACCATGTCCGCATGTCCTTCCTCCGCCGCCGCAGCGCCGCCACGCCCACCGGGCCGGACTTCGATGTCCTGGCCATGGATCCGGGGGACTGGCCCGGCGATCTCGGTGCGGGGCTGCTGCCCGCACCGGACGGCACCTGCCAGGGCGTCTTCCTGCGCTACGACCTGTTCGGCGGACGCGGCCCGGCGATGATCATCGGGAATCTGCCCGAGGGCTCCCCGGCCCGCGAGGTGGCCGAGGGACAGGCTCCGTTCGAGGTGACGCAGCTGCTGGCCGCCCTCGGCAACGAGGAGCAGGTCCAGGTCGTGGACAGCGAGGACACCCCGGTCATGCACGAGGACAACCTCCTCATCGTGCGCCGGATCAAGCTGTCCGAAGGCCGGATCTCCTGCGCCCAGTTCGACCGCAGCGACGGCGTCCTCGTCACCATCGCCAGCTGGGACCGGCCGATCACCGACGACCTCTACCGGCTGCTCAAGCCGCTGCCCGCGGAGATGTTCCAGCAGGGCTGACGGGACGCGTCGGATGGCCCACCGGCCGCTCTGGTACGACACCCCCGCGACGGACTGGGAGCGCGAAGCGCTGCCCATCGGCAACGGCACGCTCGGCGCCATGGTCTTCGGCGGTGTGGCCCGGGAGCGGATCCAGTTCAACGAGAAGTCGTTATGGACCGGGGGCCCCGCCCCCGGCGAACCGTACGACCACGGCAACTGGCGCGCGCCGCGCCCGGGCGCCCTCGCCGCCGTCCAGCGGCTGATCGACGAGCACGGCGCGGCCGCCCCCGAGGACGTGGCGGCCCGGCTCGGACAGCCACGCTCCCGCTACGGCGCCTACCAGACCTTCGGCGATCTGTGGCTGGATATCCCCGGCGTGCCCGAGGCCCTGGACAGCTATCGGCGCCGCTTGGAGATCAGCCAGGGCGTGGCCCTCGTGGAGTACACCGCCCAAGGCGGGCGGCACCAGCGCGAGTTCTTCGTCTCGTACCCCGATCGGGTGATCGTCGGACGGCTGAGCGCCGCCCCGTGGAAGGTCGGCTTCACCCTGCGCCACACCTCACCCCGCCCCGGCGACCACCATGTCACCGCCCACGACGGGAGGCTGACGATCCGCGGCGCGCTGGCGGACAACGGGCTGCGCTTCGAGGCCCAGGTACGGGTGGAGTGCGACGGCGGCACCGTGACGGCCGGGGCGGACGGCACGCTCACCGTCACCGGAGCCGACAGCGCCTGGTTCGTCCTCGCCGCCGGAACCGACTACGCCGACGTCCATCCCCACTACCGCGGCGAGGACCCGCACCGAGCCGTCACCTTGACCGTGGACGCCGCCGCGAGCCGCGGCTATCTCACCCTGCTGAGCCGCCATGTCCGCGACCACCGCGCCCTGTTCGACCGTACGACGCTGGACCTCGGCGGCCGGACCCCGCCGGGCCTGCCCACCGACCGTCAACTCGCCGCGTACACCGGCGGCGACGACCCGGCCGACCGGGCCCTGGAGGAGCTGTACTTCGCGTACGGCCGCTACCTCCTCATCGCCTCCTCGCGCCCCGGCGCCCCGCTCCCCGCCAACCTCCAGGGCGTCTGGAACGACAGCGTCCAGCCCGCCTGGTCGGCCGACTACCACACCAACATCAATCTCCAGATGGCCTACTGGCCCGCCCACGCCCTGCACCTCGCGGAGACCGCCGAGCCGCTGCACCGCTTCATCACCGCCCTGCGCGCCCCCGGCCGGATCACGGCCCGCGAGATGTTCGGCGCCCGCGGCTGGGTCGTGCACAACGAGACCAATCCGTACGGCTTCACCGGCGTCCACGACTGGCCCACCGCCTTCTGGTTCCCCGAGGCGGCCGCCTGGCTGGTCCACCACCTCTACGAGCACTACCGCTTCACCCTCGACACCGGCTTCCTGCGGGACACCGCGTACCCGGCGATGCGGGAGGCCGCCGCGTTCTGGCTGGACACCCTGCGCCCGGACCCCCGGGACGGCACGCTCGTCGTCTCGCCCGGCTACTCGCCCGAGCACGGCGACTTCACCGCGGGCCCCGCCATGTCCCAGCAGATCGTCCACGACCTGCTCACCGCCACGCTGGAGGCCGCCCACGTCGTCGGCGACGACCCCGCCTTCCGGACCGGTCTGCGGCGCGCCCTCGACGCCCTCGACCCGGGGCTGCGCATTGGCTCCTGGGGCCAGCTCCAGGAGTGGAAGGCCGACGTGGACGACCCCGCCGACACCCACCGGCACGCCTCCCACCTCTTCGCCCTGCACCCCGGACGGCAGATCGCCCCGGCGGGCCCCTGGGCCGGGGCCGCCGCGGTCTCCCTCGACGCGCGCGGCGACGGCGGCACCGGCTGGAGCAGGGCATGGAAGGTCAACTTCTGGGCCCGGCTGCGCGACGGCGACCGCGCCCATCGGCTGCTCGCCGGACAGCTGACGGATTCCACCCTCCCCAATCTGTGGGACACCCATCCGCCGTTCCAGATCGACGGCAACTTCGGCGCCGCCGCCGGGATCGCCCAGATGCTGCTGCAGAGCCACCGCGCGGTGCTGGACGTCCTGCCCGCCCTGCCGCGCCGCTGGCCGGACGGCTCGGTGCGCGGGCTGCGCGCCTACGGCGACCTCACGGTCGACATCACCTGGCGCGCGGGGCGCGCCCGTACCCTCACCGTCACGGCGGGACACGACGGGCCGGTCCGGATACGCGGCGACCTCTTCGCGCTCCCGTACACCCTCCACGACGACGCGACGGGCCGCGAGACGGCCGTACGCGAAGACGCCCGTACGGTCACACTCGCGGCCCGCGGCGGCCACACCTATCGCTTCGAGGCGCGCGACTGACTCACCGTCCCGAGCGCCGCACCCGCACATCCGCGGCCGGGACGAACGCCACCCGGTGCCCGAACTGGATCTGGTAGTAGACGTCCTGACCGCGCACCACCTTGTGCCCGGCCTGATCGAACGTGGTCGCCCACAGATACTCGCCTCGGGTCTTCAGCCCCAGCGCGTACCGCTGCCCGGCGAGCAGCTTGTACGGCAGGGGCGAAACCGCCTGCACCGGTACGCCCTCCGGGTACGCCTCCTTCTCCGGATAGGCGCGTCCGTACACCGGAACCTCCGCCAGGCCCGGCTTCGGCGTGACCACGAGACCCTTGCCGGACACGGCCGTCGGCCGCCGCCGCGGGTTGTGGAACCACGCCTGCTGGCCGAGATACCAGATGGCCGTCCAGTCGCCCTGCCGCCCGGCTACCGCGAACCGCTGGCCGGTGGTGGCGCGGGCGCCGGTGTCGTTGACGCCGGTGGTCGAGCCGGCGCCGTCGGGGCGCAGCCCGATGTCCTTGACCAGCGGGGCGTCGTCGCTCGGCGCCGTGTGCAGCCGCACCGCGGACGAGCCGTGCGGGGCGCACACCTGCCCGGCCTGCTCGCAGTCGGTGTACACCGGCTCGTTCGCCTCGTAGTCCGGGCGGATGGTGACCAGCCCCCCGGAGGCGCCCGCGGTGCGGTGGAACGGCGCGCCGAGGAGGGTGAAGTAGTGCGCCCAGTCCCAGTACGGGCCCGGGTCGGTGTGCATACCCCTGATGGTGGCGGTGGTCGTGCCGGGCACATTGTCGTGGCCCAGGATGTGCTGACGGTCCAGTGGGATGTCGTACCGCCGCGCCAGCCACCTCACCAGCCGGGCCGACGAGCGGTACATCGCCTCCGTGTACCAGGCGTCGGGCGCGGTCAGAAAGCCCTCGTGCTCCAGCCCGATGGACTTGGCGTTGACGTACCAGTTGCCCGCGTGCCAGGCGACGTCCTTGAGCGGCACATGCTGGGCGATATGCCCGTCGGAGGAGCGCAGCGTGTACTGCCAGGAGACGTACGTCGGGTCCTGGACCAGCTTGATGGTGGTGTCCCAGGAGCCCTCGGTGTCATGGATGACGATGTAGTCGATCGACTGGGATTCGGGGCGGTTGCCCAGGTCGTGGTTGCCGTAGTCGTTGTCCCCGAACTGCTCGTAGGGGGCGGGGATCCACTCGCACGACACATTGCCGGGGGCCTCGACATGCGGATCCCGCTTGCGGTCCGGCAGGCCGAGCGACCGCAGCTGCCGCCGGTCCGGAACGGCCCCGGGGACGGCCGTGAGCGCGACCCGCTCACCGTCGCCCGTGGTGCGCGCCGCGCCGCCGCGGATCACGTCGTAGACGTCGTCGGCGAACACGGCGGCCGCCGCGGCGCTGTCGGCGCCGGAGTAGGCCGCCACCGCCGCGTACCACTCCGCCGGGTTCTCGCTCGGCGGCAGCCCCAGCCTCTTCTGCTCGGCGGCCAGCAGCGCGGCGCCACCGCGCACATTGGCCGCCGCGTCGCCGCGCAGCGCGGCGGCGGACAGCCCCGTCAGCTCCGCGGCCCGGTCCAGCGTGCGCAGCCGCGCGGGCAGTTGCCGGGGCTCGGACACCGAGGCTTCCGGCACCCGCAGGGGCCGTGCCTGGTCGCCGCGGGCATCCTCGGTGCCCTGGCTGTGGTGCGGGGCCGAGGAGAGGGCGGTGAAGGCGTCTGTGAGATGCATGGGGCCGTAGCCGCCGGTGACGCTGGGCGCGCCGCGATGGCCGTCCCAGCGCGACTCCAGATACGCCACGCCCAGCAGCACGCTCAGCGGCACCCGGTGCTCCTTCGCCGCCGCCGCGAAGGCCCGTTGCAGCGTCCCGGCGCCCTCCGGCGACGGTGTGCCGCCCGAGGGCTGATCGGCCCGGGCGGCGGGGGCCGCGGAGACGATCGGGAGCAGAAAGGCGGCGGACGCGGCGGCGCCCGCGGTGCGCAGCGCCGTCCTCCGGCTGGTGCCGGGGACCGGTCTGCCCGCGTCCGTATCGGCGTCGTCCGCGGCTCTGTGGGCGTCGTGGGTGCTGTCCTGTGCGGATCCTGGCATTGCAGCCTCCTCGAGGTGGGCTGAGCCGAACCGTAGCCGTGCCTCGCCTCCCAGGAGGCAGAAGGCACGGCCTACAGCTATCCGCTGCCAGGCGATCCGTCAATCATCGTCGCGCAAAGAAGGGTTCGCACGTCAGCGCGTGCCCACCGCCGCACGCACGGCGCGCCGGGCCAGGCCGCAGTCGTCGTGCAGCCGCCGCAGCAGCAGCCGCTGCTCCTCACCGGCGGCCATCACGCCCGGCACCACCGGCGCCGGATCGTGCATGGTGCGCTGCACCGCGGTCTCGTACCGGCGGATCTCCCGGGTGAGGACGAGCATCAGGTTCACCAGGAAGGCGTCCCGCGCCGCCGGCCCCGCCGCCTGGGCGAGCTGGCTGATCTGACGCCGGGCCACCGGGGCATCCCCCAGCACCGCCCACAGCGTCGCCAGGTCGTAGCCGGGCAGATACCAGCCCGCGTGGTCCCAGTCGATGAGCACCGCGCCCGAGGGGGACAGCAGCACGTTGTTCAACAGGGCGTCGCCGTGGCAGAACTGGGCGGGCAGCTGCCGCCCCGCCGAGTGCGAGACGCCGCGCAGCAGCTTCCGTACGTCGCCCATGTCCCGGTCGGTCAGCAGCCCCAGGTCGTGGTAGCGGGACAGCCGGGCGGCGTAGTCGACCGGGGCGTCGAAGAGGTCCCCCGGCGGCCGCCACTGGTTGATGCGGCAGATGGCGCCGAGCGCGGCGCGCACATCGGCGCGCGGCGGTGCCTCGGCGGGATGGCGCTGCGCGGCCGCGACCCGTCCGGGCGTCCGCTCGATGACCAGCGCGCAGTTGTCGGGGTCGGCGGCGATCAGCCGCGGCACCCGTACGGGAGGCCGCTGCCGGACGAACGTCCGGTACATCGCTATCTCGCGACGGAACCGCTCGGCCCACGCGGGGGAGTGGTCCAGCAGACACTTGGCGACCGCCGTGGTGCGGCCCGTCGAACCGAGCAGGAGGACGGACCGCCCGCTGCGCCGGAGCACCTGGACGGGGTTGAACTCCGGGCAGATGCGATGGACCGAGGCGATGGCGGTGCGCAGCTGGGCACCCTGGGGACCGGACACGTCGAGCTTCCCGCTGGGCGGCACGGAGCCGAGGGCGGCGGCGCGCCGCGCGCGGCCGCCGGGAGCGGGATCGAGGTACGGCCCATTGCCGGGCAGCTGCCGCCGGTACGGCCGAGGCGGGGCGGACACGGAGGACGACGCTGCGTACATGGGCGAGACAGATCCCTTCGTGTGCCGACGATGTACGTACGCTCCCGGCCCCGGGGGCGGGGCCGCACCCTGGGGAATGCGGCTGGCATTTTCCAACTGGCATTTTTCAGCTGGCATTTTCCAACCGCCACCGGGCCGGGTAGCGCACTCCTACATCACACCCGTGCGCGGGTGGCACACCATCTGGCGGACCCTGGCGAACCCTGGCGAATAGTCGCACCGCTCGTGACGGGCCCGTTACTGTCAAGTCAGCCGAGGATCCTGGGGGCTTGACGTGACGAGGGAACCCAACACCCGTCTTGCGGACCTGTTCGGCCTCGCCGGCTGGTCCAAGGGAGAGCTCGCGAGGCTCGTGAACCGGCGCGCGGCGGCCATGGGCCACCCGCAGCTGGCGACCGACACCTCGCGGGTGCGGCGTTGGATCGATACCGGCGAGACGCCGCGCGATCCGGTGCCCAAGGTGCTGGCCGTCCTTTTCACCGAGCGCCTCGGTCGAGTCGTGACCATCGAGGACCTCGGGTTCGGACGTGGTGGGCGCGCGGGAAAGGGGCAGTCCGCCGACGGACTGCTCTGGCCGCCCGAGTCCACGGCCGCGGTCCTCACCGAATTCACGGGAATGGACCTTATGTTCAACCGACGCGGCTTGGTGGGTGCGGGCGCCGCGCTCGCCGCAGGATCCGCCATCACCGGTGCCATGAGCGAATGGCTGCTCTCCGACCCCACCCTCGCCACCGACGCGCCCCGTTCCGACAACCCCCTCTCCGCCGAGCCCGTGGGCTTCGACCGCTATGAGGCCGCCCCCGTGGGCTCCCAGGAGATCGACGCGCTGGAGACGTCGGTCGAGGTCTTCCGCGCCTGGGACGCGGCCCGCGGCGGCGGGCTCCAGCGCAAGGCCGTGGTGGGCCAGCTCAACGAGGTGGGCGGGATGCTCGCCTATCGCCATCCCGAGGAGCTCCAGCGCAGACTGTGGGGTGTCGCGGCCAACCTGGCCGTGCTGGCCGGGTGGATGTCCCACGACGTGGGCCTGGAGCCCACCGCCCAGAAGTACTTCGTCATCGCCGCGCACGCGGCCCGGGAGGGCGGCGACCGGCCGCGGGCGAGCGAGGCGCTGTCCCGGGCCGCCCGGCAGATGGTGCACATCGGCCGCCCGGACGACGCCCTCGATCTGATGAAGCTGGCCTCGTCCGGCGCGGGCGACCGGGCGCTGCCCCGCACCCGCGCCATGTTCCGCACCATCGAGGCCTGGGCGCACGCCGCGAAGGGCAACGGCCAGGCCGTGCGCCGCACCCTGGGGGAGGCGGAGGAGCTGTTCGTCTCCGACCAGGACCGGGGGCCCGCGCCGAGCTGGATGCAGCTGTTCAACGAGGCCGACATGCACGGGATGCAGGGGCTGGTCTACCGCACCCTGGCCGAGCACGAACCGGGCGTCGCGGCCGTCTCGGAGCGGCACGCCAAGGACGCGCTGCGCCTGCGGGAGGGCGGTCGGCAGCGGTCGCAGATCTTCGACCACATCTCCATCGCCTCGGCCGCCTTCATCGGCGGCGACCCGGAGCAGGGAGCGGCCGCAGCCCGCCGGGCGCTGGCCACGATCGAGCAGAACTCCTCGCACCGCACCTGGGACCGGCTGCGGGAGATGTACCGGCTCACCGCGCCCTATGCCTCGTCCGCCGCGGCCCGGGAGCTGCGGGCGGAGATCCAGCAGGCCCTGCCGAAGGGGCTGGGCCATCAGAAGGGGGCAGGAGGCGGGGCGAAGGGAGCGAGCGGGGCGGCGAAGAGCACGGCCGTCTAGCGGCGGCCCCTCGTACTCCACCAGTTACGGCGCATCAACCCTTTACGGCGACCAGGCCGGTCGACCGGTCACTCAGCCGATCCTCGCGAGCAGTACGCAGGCGTCGCCCTCGCGCCGCTCGTCGTCGAACTCCTCGGCCACCACCCGTACGCACTCCTGTGTGCCGCGGGCGGCGGCGAACCGTGGCGCGAGCCCGAGCAGCCGCTCGGCCGTCACCGTGGGGTCCTCGGCGAGCCCACCGGCGTGCAGCAGGAGCAGATCGCCCGGCTCCAGCCGCTCTTCGGTCTGGGCGTACGTGGCGCCCGTCGTGCCGCCGAGCAGCACCCCGGCCGGGGGCCGCAGGGCGCGCCCCGCCCCGTCGCGGAACAGCAGCGGGGCGGGGTGCCCGGCCTGCGACCACACCAGGGTGCGGTCGGCCGGGTCGTACCGCCCGCAGACGGCGCTGCCCAGGGCGGGCTGGGAGGAGACGTCGAGCAGCTGGTTGAGCCGCGCCATCAGCGGGCCCGGCTCGATCCCGGCCACCGCCATGCCGCGCACCGCGCCCAGCACCATGGCCATGCCGGAGGTCGCGGCGACGCCGTGTCCGGTGAGGTCGCCGACGCTGAGCAGGGTCCCGCCGTCGGGGAGTTCGAGCGCGTCGTACCAGTCGCCGCCGATCAGCGCGCTGTGCGCGGCGGGGAAGTAGTGGGAGGCGACATCGAGGGCGGCGCCCGCGGGCCCCCGGCCGTGCGCGAGGGGTGCGGAGCCGCGCCACGGCGGCAGGACGGCCTCGTGCAGCTCGACCGCCAGCCTGCGCTCGGTACGGGCGAGCTGCCGCTGGCGCTGGAGCGAGTCGCGGGACTCGCGCACCGCCCGCTCGCTGCGGCGCAGCGCGCTCACATCGCGGAGCACGGCCCACATGGAGGCGGTGCTGCCGTCGGTGTCGAGGACGGGCTCGCCCGCCATGTGCACCGTACGAACGGTGTCGTCCGTACGGACGACCCGGAACTCGCCGTCGATCGGCTTGCCGTCCACCAGGCAGTCCGTGACCATCGCGGTCAGCACCGGCTGATCGTCGGGGACGACCCAGGAGGGCAGCTCGTCCAGCGACAGCCCGCCCTCGTCGCGGCTGCGGCCGAAGATCTGGCACAGCTCGTCGGACCAGGTCACCTCGTCGGAGAGAAGATTCCACTCGGCGCTGCCGACGCGGTTGAGCAGCGAGCCGGTCCCGGGGCCCTGCTGCGGTCCGCCCTGCCGGGGGGCGCCCTGGTGCCGCGTGTCCTGGTCCGGAGGCTTCTGCTCCGGAGCCGCCGCATCCGCTTCCCCGGGCTTCTCGGACGGCAGCCCCTCGCGCAGCTGGTCCAGATGCTGACCGAGGTCGTCCAGATGGTGGACGGCGAGATCGCACAGGGCGCGCTGCCAGCGCAGCTGGGTCTCGTTCGCCGTGCCGCTCAGGTCCGCCGTGGTGTCGCGCCGCACGGCGGCGATACCGCCGCGGAGCCGCCGGGTCTGCGTGATGAGCGCATCGACCGTGCCGCGCTGGGGCGACGGCGTGGCGGAATGGTCCGCGAAGCGGGGGGACGGCATGTGTTCTCCGATACGGGCCGGTACGGCGCGGCGCTGCCGGGTCTGGTGGGGAAAGGACCGGTAACGACTCTTGCACAGGCTGCGACGTCACGTAAGTCGTTTGGCAATACCCGATCCGGTGGTGCTTCTGGCATATGTCAATGGCCTTCGTGGGGCAAGTCGGACACGGCTCCGTGGAGCATGTGATTCCGGGTAGGCTGCGGCGCTTGGGATTCCCTCAGTCCAGGTGTTCATCCGGCATATGGCGCCAGGACACCGGCAAGAATGCCGGTCGATGGAAATCCCGTTGCCAGCGAACCCCCCGCACCGGATGCTGACCTCATGTTCGATCCAGACATAGCGCCCAGCGGCACCTTGCTCGGCCTCCTTCAGCGAGGCCGCGGCGACGGTACCCTGCATGCCCTCGCCGCGCCGCGGGCCGAGGCGCTCGCGGCACTGCACCACTGCGTGCTGCACGACCCCCGCCGCGACTGGCAGGTCGAGAACCGCTCCCTCTATTACGCCCGGCTCTGCCTGGACCTCGACGCGGACCTCGACGAAATCGAACAGCACCTCTTCCACCCCGACGACCTGGTGAACACCGACGAGGAGCGCACCGGGCTCGCCCTCGCCGTCCTCGGCCACCTCGCCGCCTACGACCGGCTCGACGCACTGCGGCTGCTGCGCCGGTACGCCGCCGCCGGGAGCAACTGGGAATGGGCCCTCGACGAGCTGGCCCTGCGCGACGACGACGCCGGGCTGCGCGCCCTCGCCCCCGCCGTCCTCGACCGCTTCCCCGAGACCCCCGACGGCGCCGCCGAACTGGCCGCCGCCGCGCGCGGCGCCTACGAGCCGCGCCCCTGGCGGCTGTGGGCCGACGACCCGGCGTACGGCCCGCGGGTGCGCGCCGCGCAGGAGCAGGGCGCGTTCGACCGCTGGCAGCGCCAGCTGCGCCCCTCCGGGCCGCGTCCCGGCTGGAGCGTCCACGACGTCCTGGCCTGGGCCCAGCAGGAGCACGACCTGCGCCCCGGTACCCGGCGCCCCGACGCCGCCGCCCGCTGCCTCGCCGCCGTCGCCGGTCCGGAGGACCGGCCCGAGCTGCTGGCCGCCGCCGCGAGCGCGCCGGACGCGGCCCGCGCGACCGCCCTGCGGCACCTCGCGGACACCGGCGACCCCGAGGTGCTGGACCTGATCGAGGCCGCGGTGACCGAGCCGGACGCCTCGGAGCCGGTCTCCCGGGCCGCCCTCTCCGCCTTCGAACGCATGCGCAGCATCGCCGCCCTGGACCGCGCCCGGATCTGGGCCCACCGCCCCGACGCGCTCGGCGCCGCGGCGGCCGCGATGCTCGCCAGCCGTGGCGGACAGTACGACACGGGCCTCGTCCTCGCCGCCCTCCGCCGCACGGTGCGGGCCGAGGGCCCGCACGGCCAGGCCCTGTGGACGCTCGTGGACGGCGCCGGGCGCCTCGCGATCACCTGCGCCGCGCCCGTCCTGCGCCACATCTACCGCGAAACCGCCTCCTCCCACCTCCGCGGCCGGGCCGCCCGCGCCCTGGCCGCCACCGACCCCTCGTTCGCCGCGGGCTTCGCGGTCGAATGCCTCTGGGACTGCGAGGAGACCACCCGCGAACTCGCCGCCCACCACGCCGCCACCGCGGACGCCCGCGTCGTGGAACAGCTCCGCAGGCTGGCCGCCGACCCGGCCGAGGAGGCGGAAGTCCAGACGGCGGTCCGCAGCCGCATCGGCCCGGACGCCGCCGAGGTCTGACCCCGCGGGGGCCGCGAGGCGTCGCCCGGGGGCCGGGGCGTCTCGCGTGGACCGGGGCGGCGGGCGATGGGTTTACGCCATGTGGCCGTCCGTAAACCCCCGGGTCGGTGCCTGATTTCGGGTGGTTCGTCCGGCACTCGCCCGGCTTCCGAGGGCGCGGGGGCCAACGCTCACGGGACGTTTCACGGCTCGCAAGGTGCACGATGCCGGGGCCACCCTTCGTACGCCGACAACACGGTTATGCGAGTCGCCATCGTGACCGAATCCTTCCCGCCCGACATCAACGGCGTCGCTCATTGCACGCTCCAGACCGCCCAGCATCTCCACCGGCGCGGTCACCAACCGCTCGTCATCGCCCCCGCGGGTCCGCACGACGGGCCGCCCGACGGAGCCGGGGCCGGGGACGTCGACGGAACGCACCCCTTTCCCGTTGTCCGGATCCCCTCCCTGCCCCTGCCCGGCTACCCGCAGGTGCGGGTCGCGCTGCCCAGCCGCCGCCTCGCCACCGCGATCACCTCGCACCGCAGCGATCTCGTCCACCTGGCCAGCCCCTTCGTGCTCGGCGCGCGCGGGATGACGGCCGCGCTGCGGCTGCGGATCCCCGCCGTCGCCGTCTACCAGACCGACCTGGGCGGCTACGCCCGTACGTACCTCGGCGCGGGCGAGAACGCCGCCTGGCGCCGGATACGGGCCGTGCACACCGCCGCCGACCGCACCCTCGCCCCCTCCACCGCCGCCGCCCGCGACCTCGACGAGCACGGGGTGCCGCGGATCGCGCTGTGGCCGCGCGGCGTCGACACCGAGCGGTTCCACCCCTCGCGCCGCGACGCGGAGCTGCGCCGCTCCCTGGCCCCCGGCGGTGAGCTGATCGTCGGCTACATCGGCCGCCTGGCGCCCGAGAAGAACGTCGAGCTGCTGACCCCGCTGTGTTCGCTGCCCGGCGTTCGCGTGGTCATCGTCGGGGACGGGCCGAGCGAGCCCGCGCTGCGCGCCGCCATGCCCGGCGCCCGCTTCCTCGGCCGCCGGACCGGCACCGATCTGGCCCGCATCTTCGCCTCGCTCGACGTCTTCGCGCACACCGGCCCGCAGGAGACCTTCTGCCAGACCGTGCAGGAGGCGCAGGCCAGCGGCGTGCCGGTGGTCGCGCCCGCCGCGGGCGGCCCGCTCGACCTCGTCGACCACGGCCGCACCGGGCTGCTGGTGCCGCCCGGCGACGCGGACGAGATACGCGACGCCGTATCCCTCCTCGCCGCCCACCCCCGGATGCGCGCCTCGCTGGGGCAGGCGGGCCGGGAGGCGGTCGAGGGCCGCACCTGGGAGGCGATCGTCGACCAGCTGATCGACCATTACGCCGAGGTGCTCATGGCCCGTACGGCGGTGGCGGCATGAGCGGGAACGGAATGGGGAACACCGACCGGCCGCTGCGCCTCGTCCGGCTCGCCAACTTCGTCACCCCCTCCTCCGGCGGCCTGCGCACCGCGCTGCGCGAGCTGGGCGCGGGCTATCAGGCGGCCGGACACGAGTCCATCCTGATCGTGCCGGGGGAGCGCGACGCGGACGAGCACACCCGCCAGGGCCGGGTGATCACCCTCCCCGGCCACTCCGTGCCCGGCACCGGCGGCTACCGGGTGCTGACCGACCGGCGGCGGCTCGCCCGGCTGCTCGACGGGCTCGCGCCCGACCGGCTGGAGGTATCCGACCGCACCACCCTGCGCTGGACCGGGGAGTGGGCGCGGCGCGCCCGCGTGCCCGCCGTGATGGTCTCCCACGAGAGCGCCGACGCCGTGCTGCGCACCTGGGGCGTGCCCGAGGGCGCCGCCCGGGGCGCGGCGGACCGGCTGAACCGCCGTACCGCGCGGGCCTACGCACGGGTCGTCTGCACCACGGAGTGGGCGGAGCGCGAGTTCGTCCGTATCGGCGCGCGCAATGTCGTACGCGCCCCCCTGGGCGTCGACCTCGGACACTTCCACCCGTCCCACTACGACGGCGCACTGCACGAGCACCACCGGGGCGGCGCCTCCGTCCTGCTCGCCATGTGCTCCCGCCTGTCGCCCGAGAAGCGGCCGGGCCGCGCGCTCGACGCCCTCGCCGAGCTGCGGCGCCGCGGCGTCCCGGCGGCGCTCGTCGTCGCGGGCGACGGGCCGATGCGCGCCCGGCTGGAGGCCCGCGCCCACGCGGAGGGACTCCCGGCGGCCTTCCTCGGCCATGTCGGCGACCGGGCCCGGCTGGCCGCGCTCCAGGCGAGCGCGGACGTCGTCCTCGCCCCGGGCCCGGCGGAGACCTTCGGGCTGGCCGCGCTGGAGGCACTGGCGTGCGGCTCCCCCGTGGTCGTCAGCGCCCTGTCCGCGCTTCCCGACATCGTCGGCCCGGCGGGTGCGACGGCGGCCGACAACGGCGCGGCGTTCGCGGACGCCGTCGCCGAGGTCCTGGCCCGCCCCGAGTCCGTACGCCGCGCCACGGCCCGGGCCCGCGCCGAGCGCTACGGCTGGCCCGCGGCGGTCGACGCCTTCCTGGCCGCCCACGAAGCGCCCCGCCTCCAGCCCGACGGCCACACCCCGGCCCGCACGGCGGTCGGCGGTGCGCGGTGAGCGCACCCCGCGCTCGCCCGGCCCGTCGGCCTCACTCCGCGGCCCGGGCCAACGCGTCGGCGCCCACGGCCGGTGGCACGCCGGTCCCGGGCGCCCGAGTTCACGGCGGCGCCGTCGCCGGTCCGCCCGCGTCGTCGCCGGGCTCCGGGGCGGCCGCGGCCGCCCAGCCCGCCGACCCGTTGGCGGCAGCGGGAAGCGCTGTGACGCCGGACCAAGCGGCACCGCCCCCGCGCGTGCTGCCCGCCGGTTCGACGACCACCCGACGCGGGGCGCGGCCCGCCCCGGTCGGGGACGGCCACCACGCGACGGCCGCGGGCCCGACGGCACCGGCCGACCCCCCGGCGCCCGCAGCGCCGGTGCCCGCCGGCGATGCGGTAACCCTCCCGCCCCTCGACACGGCGCCGCCCGCACCGGCCACTGCTGCCGTGCCGCTGGCTCCGGAGACCGGCCGCGCGGGGGCTGCCGGGGGAACGACTGCTGGTGGTCACGCCCCGGCGCTGAGCGCGGTGCTGCCCGCACCGGGTGACCTGGACACCCGCCGGGCCGAGGTTCGCCGTGCGGGGGCTGCCGATGGTGGTGCCGGGGGCGACCGCGCCCCGGGTGCCACGGATGCCCATCGGGCCGTTCCCGTCGTGTCCGATGGCCCTGTGGGTAGGCCGGTGGCTCCGGAGCCCCGTCGCACGGGGACCGACGGTCGGGTGCCCGTCGGTGGTGATGCCGGGGGCGATGCGTGCGCGGATCCCGCGTCCCGTGCCCCGGCCTTGGGCGTGGTGCTGCCCGCACCGGTGGCCCCGACGGTCCGTCGGGCCGTTCCTGTCGCGTCCGGTGGCCCGGTGGGCGCGGCGATGGTTCCGGAGACTCGCCGCGCCGAGGCCGTCAGGCGCCCGGCCGCCAACCCCGCGGGCCGGGGATCCCGGGCGGCGGGGGCCGACGGGGGTTTCCCTGCCGACCCCGCGCCCGAGGTGCCCACCACCCGTTTCGTCGCGCTCGGCGACTCGCTCACCGAAGGGCTCGGGGATCCCGTGGCCGGGGGCGGGTGGCGGGGGTGGGCGGCGCTGCTGGCGGGTGCGGCGGGGCCGCCCGGGGAGACCGTGGACTTCGTCAACGTCTCCCGCAGCGGCGCGCTCGCCGCCGACGTGGCCGGTGCGCAGCTGGCCGCCGCCCGCCGGGCCCGTCCGCAGCTGGCGTCCGTCGTGGTCGGCATGAACGACACCCTGCGCGACACGTTCGACATCCGCCGCGTCGCCGAGGCCCTGGACGCGACGATCGGCGCGCTGCGCGCCGACGGGACGGTGGTGCTCACCGCGTGCCTGCCCGACCCGGGCCGGATGCTGGGGCTGCCGGATGCGCTCGCCCGGCCGCTGGGGCGGCGTATGCGGGCCGTCAACGCGGTGGTGCACGCGCTGTCCGGGCGGTACGGCGCGGTGCACGTGGAGCTGACCGAGCACGGCTGGGTCATGGACCGCGCGGCGTGGAGCGTGGACCGGCTGCATCCGAGCGAGCTGGGCCACCGGCTGCTGGCGCGGGAGTTCCACACCGCGCTCACGGCCCGCGGCATCGCCATGGGCGAGCCGCCGTCCACGGCGCTCGACGGACCGACGCCCTCGCGTGCCGCCAGCGCCTGGTGGATGGCGACCCGGGGCACGCGCTGGGTCGTGGACCGCTGCACCGATCTGCTGCCCGGACTCCTCGCGCTGGCGGCGCAGGAGGTCCGGCACCGGGTGCGCGGGACCGGGCATCTGCTCGACGGCCACGAACGGCGGGCGGCGCTGGCCGCGGTCGCCTCGTTGCCGCGGCTGGAAGCCCAAGCACCCCCGCACGCTGCGACAATGGCGGGATGACGGGTCGCTGGGAATTCTGGATCGACCGTGGCGGTACCTTCACGGACGTCGTCGGGAAGCGCCCGGACGGCCGCCTGGTCACCCGCAAGCTCCTGTCCCACCACCCCGAGCGCACCAGGGACGCGGCCGTCGCCGGGATCCGCCAGACACTCGGCCTCGATCCGGACGAGCCGGTCCCGGCCGACCGGATCGCCGTCGTCAAGATGGGCACCACCGTCGCGACCAACGCCCTGCTGGAGCGCACGGGCGAGCCCACGGTGCTCGTCGTCACGGCCGGTTTCCGGGACGCGCTGCGCATCGCGTACCAGAACCGGCCGCGGCTGTTCGACCGCCGGATCGTGCTGCCGGAGGCGCTGTACGACCGGGTGATCGAGGTGCCCGAGCGGGTGGACGCGCACGGCGCCGTCGTACGCCCCCTCGACCTCGCCGCCGCCACGGAGGAGCTGCGCGCCGCCCACCGCGACGGCTTCCGCAGCGCCGCGGTCGTCCTGACGCACGGCTACCGGCACGCCGCGCACGAGCGCGCGGTGGGCGAGGCGGCCCGCGATATCGGCTTTACGCAGGTGAGCTGCTCGCATGAGGTGAGTCCGCTGATGAAGCTGGTGTCGCGCGGCGACACCACCGTGGTCGACGCGTATCTGTCGCCGATCCTGCGCCGCTACGTCGAGGACGTGGCCGCCGAGCTGCGCGGCATCCGGCTGATGTTCATGCAGTCCAACGGCGGGCTGCGGGAGGCCGCGCACTTCCGGGGCAAGGACGCGGTGCTGTCGGGGCCCGCGGGCGGCGTGGTGGGCATGGTGCGCTCCTCGGCCGAGGCGGGCCACGCCGACGTCATCGGCTTCGACATGGGCGGCACCTCGACCGATGTGTCGCACTACGCGGGCGAGTTCGAGCGGGTCTTCGGGACCGAGGTCGCGGGCGTGCGGATGCGCGCGCCCATGATGAACATCCACACCGTCGCCGCGGGCGGCGGCTCGGTGCTCCACTTCGACGGCCGCCGCTACCGGGTGGGCCCGGACTCGGCCGGTGCCGTCCCCGGCCCCGCCTGCTACCGGCGCGGCGGCCCGCTGACCGTGACCGACGCCAATGTGATGCTGGGCCGGATCCAGCCCGCCCACTTCCCGGCGGTCTTCGGCCCGCACGCCGACCAGCGGCTGGACGCGGACACCGTACGGGAGCGCTTCGCCCGCCTCGCCGACGAGATCGCGGAGGCGACCGGCGACCGGCGCGGCCCGGAGGAGGCCGCGGCGGGCTTCCTGGACATCGCGGTGCTGAACATGGCCAACGCGGTCAAGAAGATCTCCGTGCAGCGCGGCCACGACGTCACCCGCTACGCGCTCACCAGCTTCGGCGGCGCGGGCGGCCAGCACGCGTGCGCGGTCGCGGACGCCCTCGGCATTGGCACGGTGATCGTGCCGCCGCTGGCCGGGGTGCTGTCGGCGTACGGCATCGGGGTGGCCGACGCCACCGCGATGCGCGAGCAGGCCGTGGAGACGGAGCTGAGCGAGGAGTCGCTGCCGCAGGTGCGCGACCTGTGCGCGCGGCTGTCCGGCCGGACCCGCGAGGACCTGCTCGCCGACGGCGTTCCCGGGGAGAGCGTGCACACCACGGCCCGGGTCCATCTGCGGTACGCGGGCACCGACGCCGCGCTCCCCGTGCCGCTGGACTCCGTCCCCGCGATGACCGCCGACTTCGTACGGGCGCACCGCACGCGCTACGCCTTCACCATGGACAAGCCGCTCGTCATGGAGGCGGTGTCGGTGGAGGCGGTCGGCGCGGCGGGCCCGGCGGGCGGTCACGCCGTGGAACAGCCGCCCCGGGAGGGCGCCCTGGCGCCGGTGGCGACCGTGGAGATGTTCACGGCAGGGGAGTGGCAGCGCACCGGCCTGTACGAACGGGCCGGGATGCGCCCCGGGGACACCCTCACCGGCCCGGCGGTCGTCGCCGAGGACGACGCGACCACCGTGGTCGACCCCGGCTGGCAGGCGGCCCTGGGCGAGCGCGGCCATCTGCTGCTCACCCGGGTCCGGCCCCGGCCGCGCAGGACGGCCGTCGGCACCGAGGTGGACCCGGTGATGCTGGAGGTCTTCAACAGCCTCTTCATGGCCATCGCCGAACAGATGGGCCTGCGCCTGGAGAACACCGCCCACTCCGTCAACATCAAGGAGCGGCTGGACTTCTCCTGCGCCCTGTTCGACGCCGACGGCAACCTGATCGCCAACGCCCCCCACATCCCGGTGCACCTCGGCTCGATGGGCGAGTCCATCAAGGAGGTGCTGCGGCGCAACGGGGACGCCATGCGGCCGGGGGACGTCTACGCCATCAACGACCCGTACCACGGCGGCACCCACCTCCCGGACGTCACGGTCGTCACCCCGGTCTTCGACGAGGCGGGGGAGCGCCTGCTGTTCCTGGTCGCCTCCCGCGGCCATCACGCCGAGATCGGCGGCATCACCCCCGGCTCCATGCCCGCCTTCAGCCGCACCATCGAAGAGGAGGGCGTGCTCTTCGACAACTGGCTGCTGGTACGGGACGGCGCGCTGCGCGAGCGCGAGACCCGCGAGCTGCTGACCTCCGGGCCGTACCCCTCCCGCGCCCCGGACGCCAACCTCGCCGACCTGCGCGCCCAGATCGCCGCCAACGAGAAGGGCATCCAGGAGCTGCGCCGGATGATCGCCCAGTTCGGCCGGGACGTCGTACACGCCTATATGGGCCACGTGCAGGACAACGCCGAGGAATCCGTACGCCGTATCGTCGGCGCCCTCCGGGACGGCTGTTGCGCTTACGAGACCGACAGCGGGGCCGTCGTCCGCGTCGCCGTCACCGTCGACCGCGCGGCCCGCGGCGCCGTTCTGGACTTCGCCGGTACGTCGCCCCAGCAGCCGGGCAACGCCAACGCGCCCAGCTCGGTGGTGATGGCGGCCGTGCTGTACGTCTTCCGCACCCTGGTCGCCGAGGACATCCCGCTCAACAGCGGCTGCCTGAAGCCCCTGGAGGTCCGCATCCCCGAGGGCTCGATGCTGGCCCCGGCGTACCCGGCCGCCACGGTCGCCGGAAACGTCGAGACCTCCCAGGCCGTCACCGGCGCCCTCTACGCGGCGCTCGGCGTGCAGGCCGAGGGGTCCGGCACGATGAACAACGTCACCTTCGGCAACGACCGCGTCCAGTATTACGAGACCGTGGCCAGCGGCTCGGGCGCGGGCGACGGCTTCGACGGGGCCGACGCCGTGCAGACCCATATGACCAACTCCCGGCTCACCGACCCCGAAGTGCTGGAGTGGCGCTACCCGGTCCGGGTCGAGAGCTTCGCGGTACGGCGGGACAGCGGCGGCCGCGGCCGGTGGCGCGGCGGCCATGGCGTCACCCGCCGCATCCGCTTCCTGGAGCCGATGACGGTGGCCCTGCTCACCGGCCACCGCCGGGTCGCTCCGTACGGCATGGCGGGCGGCGCGCCGGGCGCGCTCGGCGCCAATCTGATCGAGCGCGCCGACGGTTCGGTGGAGCGGCTGGACGGCTGCGACACGGCCGACGTCGGCGTGGACGACGTCCTCGTCGTGCACACCCCGGGCGGCGGCGGGTACGGCCCGGCGCCGGACTGAGCGACGGGCCGCTCAGGGCGTGCCACCGCATTGGCGCGATGAATACCGTTTGCGGTTGCCGACACCGGAAACCCGAGTTCTATCAAGCCCGCCAAGCCTCGTGCGCGAGGTCGGCTCCGTGTCTCCATGACCACTCACTGGACACGGCACCCCGCAGGGGCGAGGGCGGGAAATCACCACGAAGCATCACAGAAGGGGCAGTCATGGAGTGGTGGGAGAGCGCGGCATGCGTGGACGAGGACCCCGAGCTGTTCTTCCCGGTGGGGGCGGCCGGCCCCGCGGCCCAGGCGCAGCAGGCCCTGGCCAAGGAGGTCTGCCACCGCTGCCCGGTGACCCACCAGTGCCTCACCTACGCGCTGGACACCGGGGTGACCCACGGCGTGTGGGGCGGCACGGACGAGGAGGAGCGCCGGGTGCTGCGGCGGCGGGCCCGGCGCCAGGCGAGCGGCGCACCCGCGCCGGGCGCCCCGCCGCACGGCGGTCAGCCGTCGCACAGCGGCAGGCGCAGGGAGGTGCGGTCGGCGGCCCACGCCCCGAGCAGCCGGTCCGACCAGCGCGCGTCCAGGTAGCCGGTGGCCTGGATCCCGAAGACGACGGCCGGGGCCTGCTCCGGCTCCTGGGCGAGGAAGCCGCCGATGACGTCCCGGCGCATCACCTGCTCGTGCACCGCGTCGGCCTCGATGTGCTCGGTGAAGAACCGTACGCACCGGGGCTCGGCGCCCAGCCGCTCCAGCGCCCGGGCCAGCCGCCGGGCCCCGGGCGACGAGGTGATCTCCAGGGCGGCGAAGTGCCCGGCCGTCGCGCCGCGCAGTGAGCGGTGCAGCCCGAGCAGCGACATGAGGTTGACGGTGGCGAGCGTCTCGGCGGGCGCCCGGTCCAGGTAGCGGCCGTAGCCGGGGTCGAGACCCGCCCCCGCCATCGCCTCGGCGAACAGCCGGGCGTGCACCCGGTCGCCGTGGCCCGCCCCGAACTCGTCGAACTCCACCGCCACCAGCGACGCCTTGGCCTGTCCGGTCAGCCGGGGGATCAGCCATGCCTGCGGATCGGCCTCCTTCAGCTGGTACAGCGAGCGGTGCACCAGATATTCGCGCAGCTGCCCCCAGGTGCCCCGGCTCCTGAGGTGGTCGCCGACGCCGGGCGCGGCCGGCGGTTCGACCAGCAGCGCGTCCAGCTCCCCGGCCACATCCGCGCCCCCGGGCACGGCCTCGCGCAGCGCGGCCAGGAACCGGTCCTCCAGCGTGGCCCGCAGCCGCAGCAGCTCCGGCTGCCACTCCCAGGTCTCGTCGACGCCCGCGAAGCCGCGGTAGTGGAGTTCGTACGCGAGGTACAGCGCGAGCGAGAGGTCCTCGCCGAACGGGTCGGCGGTCCCGACCGACGGAAGATCTTTCGGCGGCGGGGCGTGGAGCAGCGCGATACGGACCGCCGCGGACAGCGGACCGCGGGCCTCCGGCAGCGGGGGCGCGCCGGGCGACGCACGGGGTGTCGCACCGGGAGGCGCGCCGGGCATCGCACCGGGAGGACCGGGCCGGTCGCCGGTGGGAAGACTCGTCATCGACCGCTCCTCCGCTCCTTTCCGGGCCCGCCGAGTGCCCCCGATCGCCCGGCCGACGCATCCGCCCCGGACCACCGGACCGGAGCGGGGCGGTTTGGTCCGGTGCGGAGGAGGTACCTGGGACGGATGCGACTGATTGCGCCTCCCGGGGTGTACGCACCGCAGGACGACACCGCGCTGCTGGCCGAGGCGGTGTGCCGTGAGCCCGCCATGCCGGGCGCCCAGGTGCTGGACATCGGCACGGGCACCGGCGCGCTGGCGCTGCTCGCCGCGCGCTGCGGGGCCGCGGAGGTCGAGGCCGTCGACGTCTCGGCGCGCGCGGTGCTGGCGGCCTGGCTGAACACCCGGCGCAGCGGCGAGCCGGTCCGGGTGCGCCTCGGTGACCTGGGGTCCGTGGCCGCCGGCCGGCGCTTCGACGTCGTTCTGGCCAACCCGCCCTACGTGCCCTCGCGCGGCGGCGGCCCCTTCGGGCGCGCCGGAGGCGGCCGCGCCTGGAACGCGGGGCCGGACGGCCGGGCGGTGCTGGACCGCCTGTGCGCCCGGATGCCGGGGCTGCTGCGGCCACGGGGAGTGCTGCTGCTCGTCCAGTCCGCGCTGAGCGGCGTCGGCCCGACGCTGGAGCGGCTGGCCGAGCAGGGGCTGCACGTGGATGTGACCGCGCGCCGCGTCGTCCCGTTCGGGCGCGTGCTGCTGCGGCGCAGCACCTGGCTGGCCTCCCGGGGGCTGATCGGCCCGGGCGACGACAAGGAGGAGCTGGTGGTGATCCGTGCCATCCGTACGACCGAGTGCAGCAGCTGCACCCGATGAGCCCCGGGGGCCCGGTGAATCCCGGGGGCCCGGCGAGCCACTGATGCCCGATGTGTGCGGCCCGGGCCGGGCCCCGGCGCGGCGCGTCCTCCTCGACCCCGAGGGCCCGCTGCTGGTCGAGGGCCCGGTGGAGATCGTCCTGGCGGACGGCAGCACGGTCCGCTCCGACCGGGTGATGGTGGCGGTGTGCGCCTGCGGGCGCAGCGGCCGCTACCCCTGGTGCGACACCAGTCACCGCCGCCCGGTGCGCACCCGGGACGGCTGACCCGGGCGGCGCGGCGCCGTGAAGCGGACCGGGGTGCCGGGCGCGGCCTGTGCCGCGGCGGCCAGGTACGGCTCCGGGACGACACCCACCACGGGATAGCCGCCGGTCGTCGGATGGTCGGCGAGGAAGAGCACCGGACGGCCGTCGGGCGGCACCTGAAGGGCGCCGAGCACCATGCCCTCGCTGGGCAGCTCGCCCTCCCCGGCGCGTTCCAGCGCGGGCCCCTCGGTGCGCAGCCCGATCCGGTTGCTGGCGGCCGCGACCCGGAAGCGGCCGGTGGCCAGGGTGCGCAGCCCGGCGGCGGTGAACCAGTCGTCGCGCGGGCCGAGCACCACCGGAAGCACCAGCTCGGACACGATGCCCGCGTACGGGACCCAGTCCACCGCCGGGGCCGGCCCGTACGGGACGCCGAGCCGCAGCACCGCACCGTCGGCGAGCGGGGCCGGTCCGAGCCCGGAGAGCACGTCGGTGGCGCGGCTGCCGAGCACCGGCTCGGCGTCGACCCCGCCCCCGAACGCCACGTACGAGCGCACCCCGTGGGTGGCGGCGCCGACGTCCAGCACGGTGCCCGCCGGGAGCCGCACAGGCGCGCCCCACGCGGCGGTGCGGCCGTCGACGGTGACCGGGCAGGGGGCGCCGGTGACCGCGACCGTCGCCGCCCGGCGGAGCCGTACGGCGCACCCGGTCAGCGTGGTCTCCAGGGCCGCGGCGTCCTCCGGGTTGCCGACGAGGCGGTTGGCCAGCCGGTGCGCGGGCTCGTCGAGGGCTCCGGAGCGGGGCACGCCCAGGTGGGCGTGGCCCGCGCGCCCCAGGTCCTGGACGGTGGTGAGCGCGCCCGCCCGTACGACCGCGAAGGCGCTGTCGCTCACTGTCCGCTCCCTTCCGGCCCTGCCACGACGAAGCGGACGCGGGCGCCGGGAGTGAGCAGCGCCGCCGGATCGCGCGCGGTGTCCCACAGCACCGCGTCCGTGGTGCCGATGAGTTGCCAGCCCCCGGGGGAGGCGCGCGGGTACACGCCGGTGTACGCGCCCGCGAGGGCGACGGATCCGACCGGGACCCTGGTCCGTGGGGTGGCGCGGCGAGGCATCTGGTAGCGGTCGGGCAGGCCGGTCAGATACCCGAAGCCGGGGGCGAACCCGCAGAAGGCGACCCGGAATTCGGTGCCGGAGTGGATCGCCACCGCCTCGGCGGCCGTGACGCCCCAGACCTCCGCGACCTCGGCGAGGTCGGGGCCGTCGTAGCGGACCGGGATCTCGACGGTCCCGACCCGGTCCCGGGCGAGCGGCGGGATCCGCCAGCCGGGCAGCTCGGCGGCGAGCCGGGCGGGGTCGTCGAGACCGTCGAGGAGCACGGTGCGCGCGGCGGGCACGATCTCGCGTACGGCGGGCAGTTCGCGGGCCGCCGCGCGACGCAGGACCTCGGCGTGCAGCGCCTGGGCCGCCTCGGCACTGTCGAGTTCGACGAGCAGCCCGTGCTCGCCGACGGGCAGGATGCGCGGGCCGGGCGGTGGGGCCCCGGCCTCGCCGCCCGTGTCCGCCGCCCGTTCCGTCGTGGCACCACCGGTCATGTGAACGCCACCACCCGTACGCCCGAGGTCTCGAGTTCGTTCCGTACCCGCTGGGCGAGGCCGACGGCGCCCGGGGTGTCGCCGTGCAGGCACAGCGAGCGCGCGGTGACCTCCACCCGCTGCCCGTCGGTCGAGGTCACGGCCGCGTCGCGGGCGATCATCAGGGAGCGCTTCACGACGGCGCCGGGGTCGGTGACGACGGCGCCGGGTTCGCGGCGCGGTACGAGCGTCCCCTCGGCCGTGTACGCGCGGTCGGCGAAGGCCTCGGCGACGACCGGCAGCCCGGCCGCGCGGGCCGCCTCGTGCAGCCGTGAGCCGGGCAGGCCGAGGACGGGCAGCGCCGCTTCCCCGCCCGCCAGGCGCACGCCCTCGACGACGGCCGCGGCCTGCTCCGCGTCGTGCACGCAGCGGTTGTAGAGCGCCCCGTGCGGTTTGACGTAACGGACGCGGATGCCCGCCGAGCGGGCGAAAACGTCCAACGCGCCGATCTGGTAGGCGATCTCGTCGGCCAGCTCGCGCGCCGGTACGTCCATGGCGCGCCGCCCGAAGCCCGCCAGGTCCCGGTACGAGACCTGGGCGCCGACGCGGACCCCGCGCTCCGCGGCCAGGTCGCACACCCGCCGCATCGTGGACGGGTCACCGGCGTGGAAGCCGCAGGCGACGTTGGCGCTGGTGACAACGGACAGCAGCGCCTCGTCGTCGGTGAGCCGCCAGTGGCCGAAGCCCTCGCCGAGGTCGGCGTTGAGGTCGATCGGCGCGCCGCACGGTGCGTCGGTCATCGCTCCTCCGGAGGTCGGTGGTTCGGGTGGGGATTCCTGACGCGTGGTACGCGGTACTCGTCGTCCCGTACGTCCGTCACGAGCATCCGCCCCGGGGAGTGGGTGATCGCGAAGGGTGGGCGGGAGGCCATGACGGCCGCCTGCGGGGTCACTCCGCAGGCCCAGAACACCGGAATGTCGCCCGTCCGGAACTCTACCGAGTCGCCGAAGTCGGGCCGGGAGAGGTCGCGGATGCCGAGCAGGGCCGGGTCGCCCTCGTGGACGGGGGCGCCGTGCACGGCGGGCATCGCCCCGCTCACCCGGCGCGCGGTGGGGACCAGGGCGGAGGGTATCGGCCGCATGGAGACCACCATCGGGCCCGAGAGCCGCCCGGCCGGACGGCACTGGCGGTCGGTCACGTACATGGGGACGTTGCGGCCCTGCTCGATGTGGCGCAGCGGCACGCCCGCGGCGGCGAGCGCCGTCTCGAAGGTGAAGCTGCAGCCGATGAGGAAGGCGACCAGGTCGTCCCGCCAGTGGGCGGTCACCTCGGCCGGTTCGGCGACGAGTTCGCCGTGTTCCCAGACGCGGTAGCCGGGGAAGTCGGTGCGCAGGTCGGCGCCGGTGGCCAGCCGGGTGGTGACGGAGCCGGGCCCGGTCTCGTCGAGGACCGGACAGGGCGCCGGATTGCGGCGGCAGAAGAGCCGTACGTCCTCCGCCCAGTCGGCCGGCACGGCGATGAGGTTGACCTGCGCGTAGCCCGGGGCCCAGCCGGCCGTCGGCGAGGAGAGACCGGACCGGAACATCTCACGCGCGCGGGCGGGCTCCGCGGGAGGTGTGGTGACGCTCATGTCGTTCTCCCTTTCGCTCCCTTTCGCTGAACCGTCCGCCGTCACAGCAGCTCACGGCCGCGGGTCTCCGGCAGGCCCAGGAGGGCGAGGACGGCGATGCCGTAGCCCACGGCGCCGAACACCAGCGCGCCACCGACGCCCCAGCTACCGGCGAGGAATCCGACGAGGGTCGGGAAGAACGCGCCCACGGCGCGGCCGGTGTTGTAGGTGAAGCCCTGCCCCGTGCCGCGGACGGCCGTCGGGTAGAGCTCGCTGAGGAACGAGCCGAAGCCGCTGAAGATGGCCGACATACAGAAGCCCAGCGGGAAGCCGAGGACCAGCAGCAGGCCGTTCGCGCCGCTCGGGATGTGGGTGTAGACGAGGATGCAGCCGGCGGAGAGGAAGGCGAAGAGCGCGATGGTCTTCTTACGGCCCAGCCGGTCGGTGAGGTAGCCGCCGGTGAGGTAGCCGGTGAAGGCGCCCGAGATCAGCGACGTCAGATAACCGCCGGTGCCGACGACCGTGAGGCCCCGCTCCTCCTTGAGGAACGTCGGGACCCAGGTGGCGAGCGTGTAGTAGCCGCCCTGGACCCCGGTGGCGAGCAGCGAGGCGAAGACCGTGGTCTTGAGCATCCCCGGGCGGAAGATCTCGGCGAACGAGCCGCGCCTGGTGCTGTTGGCCCGTTGCTCGGCGGCCTCGGGGGCGTCGGTGACGTTCCTGCGGATGTAGAACACGAGCAGGGCGGGCAGGGCGCCGGTCCAGAACATCACGCGCCAGGCGAGGTCCTGGTCGACGAATTGGAAGACGAGGGTGTAGACGATCACGGCGAGCGCCCAGCCCACCGCCCAGGAGCTCTGGATGAAGGCGAGGGTGCGGCCGCGGTGCCTGGCGGAGGCGTACTCGGCCACGAGGATCGCGCCGACCGCCCACTCACCGCCGAACCCGAGCCCCTGGAAGGCGCGCAGCACCAGCAGCGTTTCGTAGTTGGGCGCGAACCCGCAGGCCACGGTGAAGACCGCGTACGTGATCACCGTGATCATCAGCGCCTTCACCCGGCCGATCCGGTCGGCCAGGATCCCGGCGAGCGCGCCGCCCACGGCGGAGACCACGAGCGTGACCGTGGTGAGCAGCCCGGTCTGGTCGCTGCTGAGCCCGTAGTACGCCGCGATGGCGACCATGCTCAGCGGCAGGGCGAAGAAGTCGTACGAGTCCAGGGCGTAGCCGCCGAAGGCGCCGTTGAAGGCCCGGCGGCCACCTGGGCCGAGGTCACGGTGCCAGGCGAAGGCGCCGTTGTCCTCGGCGCCCTGGACGGTGGGGCGGGATGCCGGAGTCGCCTCGTTCGGAAGGTTTGACGGAGTTGTCGGGGATGTGCTCATGGCCACCTCGCAGAGAGGGATGTGTGGCAGAGGCGTGAATGTCGCCCCGGGGGTGAAGGTGAGCGGGGGGTGGTCGGGCTTGCCGGTCAACGTAGAGGATCGTTGAACGATCCGGCAATACCCATGTTGTTTCGTTCCTGTTTCTGCGGTTGACTGGCCGCAGGCAGAGGGCAAGGGGCGAGAAGAGAAGAGGGCACGTGGGGAAGAGCGGAGCTGGTCAGGCGGCCTTCGCCGGGCTGGCGGACGACCGTGCCCTGCTGGGGCGCACCAGCACCGCCGAGCGGGTGGCCGACATCCTGCGCAACCGCATCACGGACGGGTTCATCCTGCCCGGCTCACGGCTGTCGGAGGACAGCATCGGCGGCGCGCTCGGCATCTCCCGCAACACCCTGCGCGAGGCGTTCCGGCTGCTCACGCACGAACGCCTGCTCGTCCACGAACTCAACCGCGGGGTCTTCGTCCGCGTGCTCACGGTCGATGACGTCGTGGACATCTACCGGGTACGGCAGCTCGTCGAATGCGCCGCCCTGCGCGGACTCGGCGAGCCGCCCTACCCGCTCGACGGGCTGCGCCAGGCCGTGGCGGCCGGCGACCGGGCCGACCGCGACGCCGCCTGGCGGGATCTGGGCACCGCCAACATCCGTTTCCACCAGGGGATCGTCGCGCTGGCGGGCAGCCCGCGCACCGACGAACTCATGCGGGGCGTGCTGGCCGAACTCCGCCTCGTCTTCCACACGATGGACGACCCCCGGCGCTTCCACGAGCCCTACCTCGACCGCAACCGGCAGATGCTGCGGGCGCTGGAGGACGGTGACGCGCCGGGCGCCGAGCGGTTGCTCGCCGCCTATCTGGAGGATTCGCTGGCTCAGCTCTCCGAGGCGTACGCCCAGCGGATCGGCTGACCTTCCCCCGCCTCGCCCCCGACGGCCCCTGGGCGGACGGGGGAACGCGCGCGAAGCCGTAGACTGACCGGTCGGTGAGGCACGGGAGACGCGCCGGTGTACGGGCGCGACGCGCCCCGACATAGCGGGATCTCCGTGCCGTTTCGTGCGTTGTCGGTGCGACCGCCTAATCTGTGCGACGTGACATCTCCACCCCCCGGGGCCGCCACCGCACCCCAGCTCAACGGCCATGACGGGACAGCCCGCCCGGCGCCCGGCCCGGCCGCCGACGAGGGCCTGGCCCGGCGGCTGCGCGCGCTCGCGTGCACCGCGCCGCTCCACGACCTCGACACCCGCAAGGCCAACCTCGCGGGCGAGTACGGGGTGTACGCGATGGCCGAGGTCGCCCTCGCCGCCATCGACCTGGTCACGCTCAACATGGACTTCGACACCGGCGCCGACCACGAACAGATAGTGGCCAGGCTGCTGCCCCGCATCGCCGCCCAGGCCCCGGAGCGGCCCGCCGCCGAGCACGAGCGGGTCGCCCGCTGGGTGCTGGAAAACCTGATCAACGTCGGCAGCGTGGACCGCGGCTTCCGCGCGGTGTACGGCACGTTCGGCGCCGACGGCGCGTACGTCCGGCGCGACTACGACTTCAAGCTGATCGAGGAGGTGCCGGGCCCCGGCGGCAGCGTCTATCTGCGCACCACCGACGAAGCGGTCAACGTGCTGGTCGGCGCGCTCGACACAGACGTCACCAGCGCCCAGATCGCCGCCGAGGTCAAGCTGGAGGTCCTCATCAGCCGGGGCCGCCTCGCCGACGCCCAACTCGCCGCCGAGCAGGCCCGGTACCGCACCGTCCAGTATTCGGAGACGCTGCGCCGCACGCTGGACGCGACCCGGCGCAACGTCCGCGCGGTCGACTGGCTGCGCACCGTCCCCGAGATGATCACCGAGGCGCTGGACCACGTCGCCGACCGCTACCGCCACGAGAACGCGATCCTGACCAACATCCGCAAGGCGCGCGACGAGGCCGAGGGCGCCGAGCACAAGCGGCGCGCCGCCGAACTGGTCGACATCGTCAAGGACTGCATCCGGCGCCACACCCAGCTCCAGTCCCGGCTGCTGGAGGCCGGGCCGCTGTTCCGCGCCGAGCAGGACCGCCAGGCGTTCGCCCCGCCCGCCGGGCGTGCCGGACTCGACCTGTACGGACAGCTCCTCGCCCCGGTCCTGCCGCTCCCCGTCGAACAGTCGGCCCGGGTCACCGACGCGTTCTTCGCCCGCGGCACCGGACTGCGGACGCCCACCTCCGTCCGCGTGGGCGATCTGGTCGACATGCTCCTCACCCCGCCCGTCGAGCGGGAACACCTCGGCGCGGAGATGCCCGAGCCGGACCTCATCGCGACCCCCGACGACAGCCGCTTCAGCGAGGAGCAGCTCGCGGTCGCCATGGAGCTGCTCGACCTCCCCGCCGACGCCCCGCGCCGCCTCTCCGGCCTCCTCGCCGAAGCCCGCCGCCGCGACCCCGACCTGCCCTACCTGATCGCCCTCCTGGCCGTCCACGCGGCCAGCCCTCCGGTCGGCACCGCCTACCGCCAGGGCGAACAGCGGCTGCTGTTCGCCGTGGACGACGGCACCGAGCTGACCGACGTCGAATTCGGCGGCGCCGACCTCATAGTGGGCACCGCCCTCCTGGACGCCGCGGGCATGGCGGCAGACCGGACGGAGGTGGCGTGATGACCCCCGACCGGGACATGGCCCCCACCGGGCCCGGCCCCCGCCGTACGGCGGCCCCGTACCGCGCCGGATTCGCACACCGTGAGCACGCCCCGCGCAAGGAGCTTCACCCGTGACCGAGTACGACGCCGCCGACGACGCGGCACAGCCCGAGCCGACCGCCGCGCCCAGCGGACCGGCGGGCGGGGTCACGCCCGCCGACGCGGCCGACGCGGCGCGGCTGGTGTCCTTCGGGCTGCAGCCCAAGCTGCTGCCCGCCCGGGACGTCGAGTACGCCGAGCTGCTGCGCCGCTATCGCGACGTACCGGCCTTCGCCCGCCTCGCCGACGCCGTCGCCGCCGGGCTCGGCCTGATCGTGCTGGAGGTGTCCACCCGCGCCGGGATGGCCGTGACCGCCGACGAGGAGTCCGTCTTCGCGGTCCGCATGGGCGACTACGCCCGCCGCGCCGCCAGCGACTCCGCCGACCGCTTCCTGCACGGGCTCGCCCATCTCGCGGTCGCCGCCATGGCCTTCCCGCGCCCCGAGGACCTGGCCGACGACGGGTACATCGGCCGGATCACCGTCAACGGCGTCGACGCCTTCGTACGGCAGGCGTGTGCCCGTCTGGAGGAGCGGGCCGAGGAGCAGGGCGAGAACACCGACCCGGCCACCGACGCGCCCGGCCTGGAGGCCGCCTGGCGGGTGTACGCGCGCCGCAGCGCCACCGGTGCGACCAAGGACGCGCGCCGACTGGCCGGTTCGACGACCGGCATCATCGGCAAGGCCGTCGCCTTCCTCGTCGACTCCGGCTTCCTCCAGCGCACCGGGGACGAGTCCGGCGGCACGTACCGCACCACCGCCCGCTACCAGCTGCAGGTGCGCGACATGGCGGCCGGTGCCGCCATGTCCGAGCTGCTGTCGCTCGGCGTCGTGCCGGTCGGCGACGGCAGCGCGACGCTGTTGCCGCCGCGGGAGGGCGACGCCCTCGATCTCGTCGCCGACGCCGGTCTGCCCTTCCACTCCTGACCCTTCCCCCGACCGCCCGCCCCCTTCAGACCCCGCCCCCTCAGACAAACGAGAGTCCGCCGCCATGTACGAGCTGTCCCGGATCCGCCTCTACTCCATCGGGCCCGCCGGTGCGCGCTATGCCGACACCGTGCTGGACCTGCGCGGAGTCGGCGAGCCGGTGCCCAGCCCCGCGCCTGCGCAAGCGGAGTTCTTCGAGGACGAGCCGGTCGGCCCGCCGCGCCGCCCGGCCCCCGCCGGGGTGCTCTTCCTGGAGAACGGCGGCGGCAAGTCCGTCCTCCTGAAGCTGATCTTCTCGGTCATGCTGCCCGGCCACCGGAACACCCTCGGCGGCGCCAGCTCCGGCGTGCTGCGCAAGTTCCTGCTCGCCGACGACTGCGGGCATGTGGCCCTGGAGTGGCAGCACACGGTCACCGGCGAGTCGGTCGTCGTCGGCAAGGTCAGCGAGTGGCGCGGCCGCCAGGTCTCCAACGACCCGCGGAAGTTCGCCGAGGCGTGGTACTCCTTCCGCCCCGGCCCCGGGCTCAGCCTCGACTCGCTGCCGGTCGCCGCGGCCGCGGCGGTCCGCCCCGCCGGGGAGGGCGCCTCCACCGCCCGCGGCCGTCGCCGCACCATGAAGGGGTTCCGGGACGCCCTCACCGAGGCGGGCAAGGCGTATCCGCATCTGGACGTCGCCTGGGTGGAAATCCACGAGCGCTGGAACGAACACCTCGGCGAACTCGGCCTCGACCCCGAACTCTTCCGCTACCAGCGCGAGATGAACGCCGACGAGGGCGAGGCGGCCGGGCTCTTCGCCGTCAAGAACGACTCCGACTTCACCGATCTGCTGCTGCGGGCCGTCACCGACACCCGCGACACCGACGGGCTCGCCGACCTCGTCCACGGCTTCGCGCACAAGCTCGGCCGCCGCGCCGAGCTGACCGCCGAGCGCGACTTCACGGCCGGTTCGCTGGACCTGCTCCAGCGCATCGCCGACGCCGCCGAGCGCCGCGAGCAGGCGCGCGGGGTGCACGCGGGCGCCGAGCGCCGCACCCGTACGCTCGCCCGGCGGCTCTCCGCGCGCGGCGCCGAGGAGCGGGGCCGCGCCGCCGAACTCGCTCAACAGGTCGCAGGCGCCGCGCACGCCGTCACCGAGGCGGACACCGCGCGCGGGCGCAGCGGCCTGGTGGCCGCCGAACTCGCCTACCGCCACGCCTCGCTGGCCCTCGCCGCCGCCGAGAAGGGCGCCGCCGCCCAGCGCCGCGAGCTCAACGACGCCCGCACCCTGCACTCCGCCTGGCAGGCCGCCGAGACGGTGCTCCGCCACCGCGCCGCCGCCGACCGCTCCGCGCGCGTGGCCGCCGCCATCCGTGAGGCCGAGCGGGACGCGGCCCCCGCGCTCGCCGCCCGCGCCAAGGCCGCCGCCGACCTCGTACGCGCCCTCCACGCGGCGGCGTCGGACGGCGAACGGCACGCGGGCGAGGAGGAGGAGCGCTCCGCCGCCCTCCAGGAGACCGGCGAGGCCGCCCACCGCGACGCCACCGCCGCCGCCACCGCCGCGCAGCGCGCCCGCAGCGACGCCGAGCATCTGCGGCAGCGGCTCGCCGAGGTCGAGCAGGAGACCGCCGAGGCCGTGCGCGCCGGATGGCTCGACGACTCCGCCCCCGACGCCGACCCGGCCCGGGCCGCGCTCGCCGCCAGCGACGCCGAGAAGACGACCGCCGCGGCCTGGGAGGCCGCCCGCGAGACGGCCGGTCGCACCGCCGACCACGCGAAGGCGGCCGCCGCCGAACAGGCCCGCACCGAACTGGCCGCCGCCCGCGCGGCCGACGCGGCGCGGGCCGCGGAGTCGGCGTACGACGCGGAGCGGCGCGCCGCCGAAGCGCTGGGCGCGGAGCCGCGCCTCATCGAGCTGCTGGGCCTCCCCCACCCCGCCCCCGCGATCCCCGCCGCCCGCCGCCCCGCCCGCCCCTCGGCGGCCGAGCCGTCCCGCACGGGCTGGATCACGGTCCGGGTGGACGACGACCCGGACGCGGACGACATGCTGGGCCTGTCCCAGCTCCCCGCCGCCTTCCGCGCGGACCCGGCGACCCGTACGCCCGACGAGTGCGCGGCGGACCCCGACTGCGAGGCGCGGCCCGACGCCGACCACGCCTACGCCCCCGACGAACCCCGCGGCACCCGCGGCCCACGAGCCGACGAAGAGGAGCGCCCGGACCCCTCCGGCGGCACCCACGCGGCGGACTCCCCCCGCCCGGCCCGGGTAACGGCCCGCGTCGAGCCCCCGGCCCCCGCCGAGCGCGGCGGAACGGCCGCCGCGAACGCCGCGGCTGGCGGGGATGGTGCGCATGCCGCCGGGACCACTTCGGCGGGCCAGGGCGCGGCCCGCGCCGGGGATGAGCGCTCGGGTTCGCCCGCGGCGGGCGAGGACGGCGCCCCGCGCGCCGCCTCCGGTAGCGGTGACGCCGTGGCGGACGGCCTCGGTGCCCGCACCGGCCGCACGTCGGCCACCGAGGGCGCGGACGAGCGCGGTGGAATGGCGGCTGGTGCCATTGCGGCGGTTGCCGGTTCGGCCGCTGCGAGCGCCGCGGCGGGCGGGGACGGTGCGCTTGCCGCCGAGACGGCTCCGGCGGGCCAGGGCGCGGCCCGCGCCGGGGATGAGCGCTCGGGTTCGCCCGCGGCGGGCGAGGACGGCGCCCCGCGCGCCGCCTCCGGTAGCGGTGAGGCCGTGGCGGACGGCCTCGGTGCCCGCACCGGCCGTACGTCGGCCACCGAGGGCGCGGACGAGCACCGCGCAGCCGCCGCGGGTGTGTACGCGGCCGATTCGACGCCCCCGGGGCAGGTGTCGGCGCGGATCGGCGACGACGGCGAGGGCGGCCGGGGCTCCGCCGACGCGGACGGCGGTACGGCGGCCGTGCCCGAGCAGCCCGCTGCGGACGGGACCGGGGACGGTGACGTCGCGCCCGGGGCCGAGCAGGCGCCGGATTCCGGGCAGCGGCAGCCCGCCGACGGCACGCCCGACGCCCCGTCCGACGACGGGCAGGACTGCTGGGACCCCGAGGTCGGCGAGGACGACCCGGCCCACGTCCCCGGCGACGGGGGCCGGGGCGACGATCCGCGTGACGGCGGCGGCTTCGCGCCGCGGCAGCGGGCCGTTGCCGACGGGCCGTTGACCGCCGAGGAGCTGGACCGGAACGCGGACGCGTTGCGGGAGCTGCTGGAGGAGAGCGTGGCCTCCGCCGAGCGGCAGCTGTTCGACCTGCGGACCGCCGCCGCCGACGACTCGCGCATCCTCGCGGCGCTCGGCGACGGCGGGCTGCTGCCGCCCAGCCCCGACGTGCTGGCCGCCGTCGAGTACCTGGGCGAGCACGGCATCCCCGCCCTGCCCGGCTGGCGCTACCTGGCCCAGGCCGTCGACCCCGTCGACCACGCCGCCGTGCTCGCGGCCCGCCCCGAGCTGGTGGACGGCGTCGTCATCACCGACCCCGACACCCACGCCCGGGCCCGCGCGGTGCTGGGGCAGGCGTCGCTGCTGCCGCGTTCGGCCGTCGCGGTCGGGACGGCCGCCGCGCTGCTCGCGCCGACGCCCGCGCCCGACGCGGGCGAGGAGAGCGGGGTGTTCCTCGTACCGCCGAACCCGGCCATGCACGACGAGCGCGCCGCGGACGACGAGCGGCGGGGGCTGCGGGACCGGGCCACCGCGCGGGACGAGGAGATCCGGTCGCTGGCCGCCCGGCTGTCCGGGGACCGTTCGCTGGCGGCCCGGCTGTCGTCGTGGCGCGGCGGCTGCCCGGCCGGGCGGCTCGCCGAGCTGGCGGCCGCGGGCGAAGGCGCCGCGGAGGCGGCCGAGGCGGCGCAGCAGGAGCTGGCGGAGGCGCGCACGGCCCGGGCCGAGGCGGACGAGGCGGCCACCGAGGCGGCCCGGGTGCGGGACGAGCGGCAGGAGGCCGCGCAGCGGGCCCGCCGGGTGGCGGACGCGCTGGCGGGGCTGGCGTACCGGCTGCGCGAGCGGGCCAACTGGCAGACCCGGCTGCGCGAACTGGCCGAGGAGGCGGCCGAGGCCGAGGAGCAGGCCGCCGCCTGCGTGGACCGGGCGCGCGCCGCCGACGAGGACCGGCGCGCGGCCCAGCGCGCGGCCGACGACGCGCACCGCACCGCGCGCGCCCTGCGCGCCGAGCGGGCGGAGATCGCGGGGGCGCCCGACGACCTGGGCGAGGACACCGAGCCGCCGACCGCGTCGCTGCCCGCGCTCCGGGAGGCGTACCGGGCGGCCTCCCAGGTGTACGAGAAGGTCGGCGTCGGCGCCGACCTGCGAGCCGAACAGGCCCGCGCGGAGAGCGACGAGAGCGCGGCGCTCGCCACCCTCGACCGGCTCACCAACAAGGTCCGCACCCGGGCCGCCCAGCTGCTGGAGGGCACCGACGGCGCGGACGGCCCGTCCCGGCAGGCCGCGGCGGCCCGCGCCGAATCGCTGGTCCAGATGCTGGAGACCCGCGCGTCGGCGGCGAGCGAACAGCTCGGCCGGTTGCGCGGCGAGGCCGAGCGGCTGGCGCCCGCCGACGGCGACGCCCACACCGCGCTGCCGGAGGAGACGGTTCCGGCCGACGCGGAGCAGGCGAAGGAGCTGCTGCGCACGGCCAACTCCGAACTGGCCGCCCGGACGGACGCGCTGGACACCGCCCGCACCGCCCACGCCGACCTGCTGCGCTCCCACCGCTCCGCGGAGGACGCGGCGGGCGGCTTCGATGAGACCGCCGCCCTGCTGCGGGACCTGCTCCGCGACGGCCACGGCGCCGAGGACGACGGCGAGCGCCCCGACCCGTACGCGGGCGGCCTGGACGAGGCCCGGCAGGCGGCCACCGAGGCCCGCCGCTCGCTGCGCGGCTGCGCGGCCGATCTGTCGGGCGCCGAGTCCTCGGTCCGGGAGGCGAGCGACGTCCTCGTACGGCACGCCAACTCCACCCGCTACGAGCAGGTCCGCACCCCCGCCCGCCAGCAGATCCGCGAACTGCCCGCGGCCGCGCTGCCCGAGCACGCCGCGGCCTGGGCCGACGCGTTCGCGCCCCGGCTGCGGGTGCTGACCGACGAGCTGGAGCAGCTGGAGCGCAACCGCGGCTCCATCGTGGACCGGCTGCGCGGCCTGGTCGAGTCCTGCCTGGCCACGCTCCGCTCGGCGCAGCGGCTCTCCCGGCTTCCGGAGGGGCTGGGCGAATGGTCGGGGCAGGAGTTCCTGCGGATCCGCTTCGACGACCCGGACCAGGCGACGCTGACCGAGCGGCTGGGCGAGGTCATCGACGAGGCGACCCGCTCGGCGGTGAAGAAGAACTCCGACCTGCGCCGGGACGGCATGTCCCTGCTGCTGCGCGGTGTCTCGGCGGCGCTCCAGCCGCGCGGGGTGTCCGTGGAGATCCTCAAGCCGGACGCGGTGCTGCGTGCGGAGCGGGTGCCGGTGGGACAGATGGGCGATGTCTTCTCCGGTGGCCAGCTGCTGACCGCCGCCATCGCCCTGTACTGCACGATGGCCGCGCTGCGCAGCAACGACCGGGGCCGCGACAAGCACCGCCACGCGGGCACGCTCTTCCTCGACAACCCGATCGGCCGCGCCAACGCGACGTATCTGCTGGAGCTGCAGCGGGCGGTCGCGGACGCGCTGGGCGTCCAGCTGCTGTACACGACGGGCCTGTTCGACACGACGGCGCTGGCCGAGTTCCCGCTCGTGATCCGGCTGCGGAACGACGCGGACCTGCGGGCCGGGCTCAAGTACATCAGCGTCGAGGAGCATCTGCGGCCGGGCCTGCCGGCGCAGGACCCGGAGGGGGAGCAGGTGCACGGCCAGATCACGGCGACGAGGATGTACAAGCGCCCGGAAGGGGACACGGGCGCGCCCGCCGGGGGACCGGCGGACGGCGCGTGAACGCGGTGGGCTGCTACGCGACGGGCTACTAGTTGGTCACCGTCAAGGTGGTGGTCCCGGTGGACGCCGCATAGCCGACGCTGCCGTTGTAGTTGGCGGTGACGGTGTAGATGCCCTTGGGCATGGGGTTGAACGTTCCGCTGGCCGTGCCGTTCACCAGCGGCACGGTCTGCGGGGTGCGTCCGGGGACGGAGAGGGTGACGGTGCCGGTGGGCGTGCCCGTGCCGGGGAGCACGGTGGACACGGTCGCGGTGACCGTCACCGGATCATTCACCCTCGCCGGGTTCGGGGAGGCGACCACGGCGGTCGCCGTGGGCGCCTTGTTGACGGTCTGAGTGGTGGTGCCGCTGGACGTCGCGAAACTGTCGTTGCCGTCGTACGTGGCCGTGACCGTGAACGGGCTGCCGGTGGTCGTCGTGTAGGTGTGGGTGACGAAGGCGAGGCCCAGGACGAGGGCCACGGTGCTGGTGCTGGTGCCGTCGCCGAAGGAGAAAGTGACCGTACCGCCCGGGACGCCGGACGCGGACGACACGACGGCCCTGATCGTCACCGCCTGACCGACCACCGAGGTGCCGGTGATCGACGTCACCGTCGTGGTGGTCGCGGTCTTGTTGACCGTCTGGGTGTCGGTGCCGCTGGAGGTGGCGTAGTTGGTGTCGCCGTTGTAGGTGGCCGTGATGGAGAACGGGCTGCCGGTCCTGGTCGTGTAGGTGTGGGTGACGGTGGCGATGCCGCCGGAGAGGGTGGCGGTGGCGGCGGTCGTGCCGTCGCCGAAGGTGAAGGTGACGGTCCCGGTCGGGGCTCCCGCCCCCGGCGCGACCGAGGCCACCGTCGCCGTGAGGGTCACCGACTGCCCGGCCGCCGAGGGGTCGGGTGCGGAGCTCACGGCGGTGGTGGTGGCGGCCTTGTTGACGGTGTGGGTGTCGGTGCCGCTGGAGGTGGTGAAGTTGGTGTCGCCGTTGTAGGTGGCCGTGACCGTGTACGGGCTGCCGGTCACGGTGGCGTAGGCGTGGCTGACGGTGGCGATGCCGCCGGAGAGGGGGGCGGTGGCGGCGGTCGTGCCGTCGCCGAAGGTGAAGGTGACGGTCCCCGTCGCGGTCCCCGCCCCCGGACCCACCGGGGAGACCGTGGCGGTGATCGTCGCCGACTGCCCGACCACCGAGGGGTCGGGTGAGGTGGCCACGGCGGTGGCGGTGGCGGCCTTGTTGACGGTCTGGGTGTCGGTGCCGCTCGATGCCGTGAAGTTGGCGTCGCCGTTGTAGGTGGCGGTGATGGGATACGGGCTGCCGGACGTACCGCTGAACACATGGGTGACGGTGGCGACCCCGCCGGACAGCGTGCCGGAGGCCGAACCCGTGCCGTCGCCGAAGGAGAAGGTGACGGTGCCGGTCGGGGTCCCGGCCCCGGGCGCCGTCGCCGTGACGGTGGCGGTGAAGGTCGCCGACTGCCCGACCACCGAGGGGTCGGGTGAGGTGGTCACGGCGGTGGTGGTGGAGGCTTTGTTGACGGTCTGGGTGTCGGTGCCGCTCGATGCCGTGAAGTTGGCGTCCCCGTTGTAGGTGGCGGTGACGGGGTACGGGGTGCCGGAGGTGGTGGCGTAGGCGTGGCTGACGCTCGCGACGCCGCCGGACAGGGGGGCGGTGGCGGCGGCCGTGCCGTCGCCGAAGGTGAAGGTGACGGTCCCGGTCGGGGCTCCCGCCCCCGGCGCGACGGAGGCCACCGTCGCCGTGATCGTCACCGACTGGCCGGTCACCGAGGGGTCGGGCGAGGTGGCCACGGCGGTGGTGGTGGAGGCTTTGTTGACGGTCTGGGTGTCGGTGCCGCTGGACGTCGTGTAGTTGGCGTCCCCGTTGTAGGTGCCCGTGATGGTGAATGGGCTGCCCGAGGCCCCGCCGTAGGCGTGGGTGACCGTCGCCTGCCCGTTGCTGACGGGGGCGGTGACGGTGGGGGTGCCGTCGCCGAAGGCGAAGGTCACGGTGCCGGTCGGGGTTCCGGCCCCGGGCGCGGCGGAGGCCACCGCGGCGGTGATGGTGGTGGGCTGGCCGACCACCGTGGGGTCGGGCGAGGAGGTGACGGCGGTGGTGGTCGAGGACGGGGCGACGGTCTGGGTGTCGCTGCCGCTGGACGACGCGAAGCTGGTGTCCCCGCCGTAGCTCGCCGCCACCGGGTACGGGCCCCCGGCAGTGGCGTACGTGTGGCTGATCCGGGCCACGCCACCGGAGACCGGTGCCGACGCGACCGGGGTGCCGTCGCCGAAGTCGAACGTCACGGTCCCGCCGGGCACCCCGGCGCCCGGCGCGGCCGGTGTCACGGTCGCGGTGAAGTTCACCGGCTGGCCGACCACCGACGGGTCCGGGGCGGAGGTCACCGTCGTGGTGGTCGACGCCGGGTTGACCGTCTGGGTGTCGGCGCCCGACGAGGTGCTGAAGTTGATGTCCCCGCTGTAGTCGGCGGTGACGGTGTAGGGGCTGCCCGCCGCGCTCGCGTACGGGTGGGTGGCGGTCGCCACGCCGCCGGAGAGCGGTGCGGTGAGCGGCGCCGTGCCGTCGCCGAAGTTGAACGTGACGGTGCCGGTGGGCACTCCGGCGCCGGGCGGGGTCGGCGCGACGGTGGCGGTGAAGGTCACCGCCTGACCGGTCACCGAGGGGTCCGGGGAGGAGAGGGCCGTGGTCGTGGTGGTGGCGGCCCCGGCCGACACCGTGTGGGTGTCGGCGGCGGTGGTGGGGGCGAAGTCGGCGTCCCCGCTGTAGTCGGCCGTGGCCGTGTACGGGCTGCCGGAGCTGTCCGCGTAGGCGTGGGTGGTGGTCGCCACGCCGCCGGACACCGGCGCCGTGACCGTGGGGCTGCCGTCGCCGAAGGCGAAGGCCACGGTCCCGGTGGGGGAGCCCGCGCCCGGAGCCGCGGCCGAGACCCGGGCGGTGAAGGTGACCACTTGCCCGGCCACCGACGGGTCCGGGGAGGACCCCAGGGTCATGGTGGTCGCGGCCGGGTCGACGGTCTGGGTGTCGGTGCCGGTGGAGGCGGTGAAGTCCAGGTCCCCGCTGTAGTCGGCGGTGACGGTGTAGGGGCTGCCCGACGTACCGGTCCAGGCGTGGGTGACGGTGGCGATGCCGCCCGAAACGGGGGCGTTGACGGTGGGGGTGCCGTCGCCGAAGTCGAGGGTGACGGTGCCGGTGGGGGTTCCGGCGCCGGGTGCCGCGGCCGTGACGGTGGCGGTGACGGTGACCGGCTGGCCCGACACCGAGGGGTCGGGTGAGGTGGTCACGGCGGTGGTGGTCGCGGCCGGGTCGACGGTCTGGATGTCGGTGCCGGTGGAGGCGGTGAATCCGTCGTCCCCGCTGTAGTCGGCGATGATGGTGTACGGGCTGCCCGAGGTGCCGGTCCAGGTGTGCACGGCGGTCGCGGTGCCGCCCGCCAAAGGCGCGGTGACGGTGGGGGTGCCGTCGCCGAAGTCGAGGGTGACGGTGCCGGTGGGGGTTCCGGCGCCGGGTGCCGCGGCCGTGACGGTGGTGGTGATCGTGACCGGCTGGCCGACTACCGAGGGGTCGGGCGAGGAGCTGACCACCGTCGCCGCCGAGGCGGGCTGCACGGTGTGGGACTCGGTGTCCACGGAGCCGATGAAGTCGGCATCGCCGCCGTAGGTCGCGCTGGCCGTCACGGGCCCGCCCGCCGCGCTCGTATAGGCGTGCGCGGTCGTCGCCGTGCCGTCCGTCACGGGGACATCGACCGTGGGGGTGCCGTCGCCGAAGTCGAACGTCACCGTCCCGGTCGGTGACCCGTCCCCCGGGGCGTCCGGCGCCACGCGGGCGATGAACGTCACCGACTGGCCCGTCACCGACGGCTCCGGCACCACGTCGAGAGTGGTGGTGGTCGCCGCCCGGCCCACGGTCTGCGGGTTCGTTCCCGTGGAGCCGGTGAAGTCCACTTCGCCGTTGTAGGTGCCGGTGACGGTGTACGGGCTTCCCGCGGTGCTCTCCCACACATGGGTGACGGTGGCGGCGCCGCCCGTCACGGGGGCGTCGACTGTGGGGGTGCCGTCGCCGAAGTCGAAGGTGATCGTGCCCGCCGGGCTCCCGGCGCCCGGCGCGACTGGCACCACCGTGGCGGTGACGGTCACCGGCTGGCCCACCACCGAGGGATCGGGCGAGGTGGCCACCGCGGTGTTGGTCGACGCCGGGTTGACGTAGTGGGTGTCCGCCCCGGCGGACGCGGCGAAGGAGGCATCACCGCCGTAGCCGACCGTGAGGGTGAAGGGGACTCCCTCGGTGTCGGTCCAGACGTGGGTGGTCGTCGCCTCGCCGTCCGTGAGGGGCACCGTGACCGGCGCCGTGCCGTCGCCGAAGTCGAGGGTGACGGTGCCGGTGGGGGTTCCGGCGCCGGGTGCCGCCGCCGAGACGGTGGCGACGACGTCCACCGGCTCGCCCACCACGGAGGGGTCCGGATCGGTGATCAGGGCCGTCGCGGACGGGGACTGGGCGACGGTCTGGGTGGTGCTGCCGGTGGAACCGGTGAAGTTGACATCGCCGCCGTAGGTGACCGTGACGGGGTACGGACTGCCCGACGTACCGGCGTAGGCGTGGCCGGTGGTCGCCACCCCGGCGACGACGGGCACCACGGCCGGGGTCGTGCCGTCGCCGAAGTCGAAGGTCACCGTGCCCGTCGGGGTGCCGCTGCCCGGCGCCTGCGGGGTCATGGTCGCGGTGAACGTGACCGTCTGGCCGGAGACGGACGGGTTCGGCGCGGAGGCCACGGTGGTGACCGTCGTGGCCTGCGTGATCGTCTGGGACTCGGTGTCCACCGAAGTGGTGAAGTCGTCGCTGCCGTTGTAGGCGGCGACGATCGAGAAGGGACTGCCGACGGCGCTGGTGTAGGTGTGTGTGACGACGACGGCGCCACCGGCCAGGGGCACCGCGGTCGGCGTGGTGCCGTCGCCGAAGTCGACGGTCACGGTGCCGGTCGGGGTTCCGGCGCCGGGTGCCACCGCCGTGACCGTGGCGTTCACGGTCACCGGCTCGCCCACCACCGAGGGGTCCGGCGAGCCGGTCAGCGTCATGGTGGTGCCGCTGGGGAGCACGGTCTGGGCGTCCGTGGCGTCGGACGCGGTGAAGTCGGCGTCACCGCTGAACGCGGCCGAGATCGGGTACGGGCTGCCGCTCGTGCCGTTGTACGCGTGCGTGACCGTCGCCAGACCGCCCACGGTGTCGACGGTGACGGTCGGGGTGCCGTCGCCGAAGTCGAAGGTGACGGTGCCGATGGGAGTGCCCGTCGCCGGGAGAGCGGTCGATACCGCGGCCGAGACGGTCACCGGCTGGCCGACGGTGGAGGGGTCCGGCGACGAGGAGACCGTGGTGGTGGTGTCCGCCGGGTTCACGGTCTGGGTGTCGGTGTCGGTGGAGCCGCTGAAGCTCCCGTCCCCGTTGTAGGTCGCGATCAGGGTGTACGGGCTGCCCGCGGTGTGGAGGTAGGCGTGGACGGCGGTCGCGACTCCCCCGGCGAGGGGCGCCTGGATCGGGTCGGTGCCGTCGCCGAAGTCGAGGGTGACGGTGCCGGTCGGGGTGCCGGTGCCGCCCGGCGCCGGGGCGACGGTCGTGGTGACGGTGACCGGTTCCCCCGTCATGGAGGGGTCCGGGCCAGTGCTGACCGTCGTCGCCGACGGGGCCAGGGTGACCGTCTGGGTGTCGATTCCGGCGGAGCCCGCGAAGTTGGCGTCGCCGTTGTAGATCGCGGTGATCGGGTAACCGGCGCTGGCGGCCGTATAGGTGTGGCCGACCGATGCCGAGCCGCCCGTGAGCGGAACGGTGGCGGTGGCGGTGCCGTCCCCGAACCTGAACGTCACCGTGCCGGTCGGGGTGCCCGAGGCGGGCGGGACGGCCACGACGGTCGCGGAGAGCGTGACCGCCTCGCCCACGACCGACGGGTCCGGTGTGGAGGTCACCGTCGTCGCCGTGGTCGAGACGCTCGCGTCGACTTCCTGGGCGGTGGTCCCGGTGGAGGTGGTGAAGTCGCCGTCACCGCCGTAGGTGGCGGTGACCGTGTACGGGCTGCCCGCCGTACTGGTGTAGGCGTGCGTGGCCTGGGCCCGGCCGCCGGAGACCGGCGCGGTGACGGTCGCGGACCCGTCGCCGAAGTCGAACGTGACCGTGCCGGTCGGGTCACCCGCGCCGGGGGCGACCGGCGACACCCGCGCGAACATCGTCACGGTCTGGCCCACCGCCGACGGATTCGCCGACGGCGTCACCCGGGTGACGGTCGAGGCCGGGGCGACCGTGTGGCTGATGGTGTCCTCGGAGGGCGCGAAGTCCGCGTCGCCGCTGTACGCGGCGGTGATGGTGTACGGGCTGCCTGCCGCGCTGGTGTAGGCGTGGGTGACCGTCGCCGTGCCCCCCACGAGCTGGACGGTGACGACCGGGGTGCCGTCGCCGAAGTCGATGGTGGCCGACCCGGTCGGCACGCCGGACGCGGACGCCTCCGGAGTCACGGTGACCGTCACCGTCGCGCCGGTCACGGACGGCTCGGGCACGGCGGTGACCGTGGTCGTGGTCGTGGCCTGCTCGACGCTCTGGATGGCGGTGCCGGTGGACGCCAGGAAGTCTGTGTCGCCGCTGTAGGTGGCGGTGACCGGGTACGGGGTCAGCGACGCGTGGACGTAGGCGTGGTCGACGCCGGCGGTGCCGCCGGACAGCGGCTGGGTGACGGTCGCGGTGCCGTCGCCGAAGTCGAAGGTGACCGTGCCGGTGGGGGTGCCCGCGGCGGGCGGCACCGCGTCGACGGTCGCCGTGAACGTGACGGTCTGGCCGGTCACCGAGGGCGACGGTGAGGACGTCACCGTCGTCGCCGACACGGCCGGGACGATCGTGCCGGAGCCGGTGCCGGTCGAGGGGTTGAAGTTCCCGTCCCCGTTGTAGGTGGCGGTGATGGTGAGCGGGCTCTCCGCCACGCCCGGGCTGGTGTGGTGGGTCATCGCCGTACCGCCCACGACGGGAGCCGTGATGTCCGGGCTGCCGTCGCTGAACGCGAACGTCACGGTGCCCGTCGCCGCACCGGCCGCCGGGGCCACGGGAACCACCTGCGCCACCAGCGTCGTCGACTGCCCCACGGTGGTGGGGTCGGGCGTGGCGGTGACGGAGGTGGTGGTGTCGGCGGAGGTGACGGTCTGGGTGTCGGTGCCGGAGGACGCGGTGTAGGAGGCATCGTCGTTGTAGGTCGCGGTGACGGTGTAGCCGTCGGCGTCCGAGTAGGCGTGGGTGGTGCTCGCGCTGCCCCCGGTGAGCGGCGCGGTGACGGGCGGGGTGGTGTCGCCGAAGTCGAAGGTGACGGTGCCGGTGGGGGTGCCCGCGCCGGGCGGCACGGCGGCGACGGTGGCGGTGAAGGTGACCTCCTGGCCCACCGTGGACGGGTCGGGCGCGGTGGTGACGGAGGTGGTGGTGTCGGCGGGCTGGACGGTCTGGGTGTCGGTGCCGACAGACGTGATGTAGGAGGCATCGCCGTGGTAGGTGACCGTGACGGGGTAGTCGTCGGCGGCGGTGTACGTGTGCGTGGTGTCCGCCGTGCCGCCGGTGAGCGGGACCGTGGTGGTCGCGGACCCGTCGCCGAAGTCGAAGGTGACGGTGCCGGTGGGGGTGCCTGCGCCGGGCGGCACGGCGGCGACGGTGGCGGTGAGGGTGACCTCCTGGCCCACCGTGGACGGGTCGGGCGCGGAGACCACGGCGGTCGTCGTCGGGGCTTGGCCCACCGACTGGCTGTCCGTCTCCGAGGAGGACGCGAAGTTCGCGTCCCCGCTGTAGGCCGCGGTGACCGGGTACGGGCTGCCCGCGGCGCCGGTGTACGTGTGCGTGGCGGCGGCGGTGCCGCCGGTGAGGGGGACCGTGACGGTCGCGGACCCGTCGCCGAAGTCGAAGGTGACGGTGCCGGTCGGGCTGCCCGCGCCGGGCTGCACGACCGAGACCGTCGCCGTGGCGGTCGTCTGCTGCCCGACGACCGACGGGTTCGGCGTGAGGTCCACGGAGGTGGTGGTCGCGGCCTGCTCGACGGTCTGGGTGTCGGTGCCGACGGACCCGGTGAAGTCGGTGTCGCCGCTGTACGTGGCGGTGACCGTGTACGGGCTTCCCACGACGTCCGTGTACGTGTGGGCCACGCTCGCGGTGCCGCTCGACAGCGGCAGGGTCACCGGGGGAATGCCGTCGCCGAAGTCGAACGTCACCGTGCCGGTCGGCGTACCGGCCCCCGGCGCCACGGGCGCGACCTGGGCGACGATGGTGACCGGCTGCCCGGGCTGGGACGGGTCGGGCGAGGCGGTCACCGCCGTGGTGGTCGCCGCCTGGCCCACGGTCTGGGTGTCCGTCCCGCCGGAGGGCATGAAGAGGGTGTCGCCGCCGTACGACGCGGTGACGGCGTACGGGGTGACCGACGGGTCGGCGTAGGCGTGGGTCACCGTGGCGGTGCCGTTCTCCAGCTGGGCCACCACCACCGGGGTGCCGTCGCCGAAGTCGAAGGTGACCGTGCCGGTCGGGGTGCCCACCGTGGGCGGGTCCCCCACCACGGTGGCGGTGAAGGTGACCTCTTCGCCGACCACGGAGGGGTCGGGCGCCGAGGTGACCGTCGTCTCCGTGGGCGCCTGGTAACCGAAGGCCCCCGGGACCGTCACGCTGCCCCCGGGCGTGGTGACCGTGAGGTCGGCGGGCCCGGCCGTGCCCGGCGGCGTCACCACGACGAGCAGGGTGTCGGAGAACGCGCGGAAGGACGCCGCGGGGACGCCGCCGACCGTGACGGCGGTGGTGCGGGTGAGCGCCGTGCCGGTCACCAGGACGGTGGTGCCGCCCGCGATCGTGCCGGTCCCGGGGGAGAGACCGGTGACCGTGGGCACGGACACATAGGTGTAGAGCAGCCGGTTGCTGACCCCGCCGGTCGTGGTGACGTAGACCGGGACGGTCCCCGGCCCCGCGGCCGGGGGAGCGGCCACGAGGAGCTGCTCGTCGGAGACGGTGGTGGGGTGTGCGGTGGCGCTGCCGAAGTTCACCAGCAGCGCGGTGTAGAGGTCGTCGCCGTTGATGTCGACGATGTTGCCCCCGCCGATCGGACCGGCGGCGGGCACGATGCCTTGCAGGGTGGGCCAGCGGAGATAGAAGAAGTAGCCGATGCGGGCGGTGCCCCCGGGCGTGGTGACGGTGACGGGAACCGCCCCGTTTCCGGCGGGGGCCACGGCCATGATGGTGGCGTCGTCGAGGACGGTGAAGCTCGCCGCCGGGCGGGGACCGAAGCGCACGTCCGTGGCACCGGTGAAGTGGTGGCCGATGAGGGTCACCACGGTGCCGCCGGAGTAGGGGCCCTGGTCGGGGAAGACTCCCGAGAACGGGTTGACCAGGTCGAACTCGCCGAAGGACACGGCCGAGAGCACACCCGTGGGGACCGTCAGACGGCCGGAGAGGCCCGATGCGAGGAGCGGGGCGGTCCTCCCGGCCAGATGGACGACGGTGCGGGAGGCCGGGTCGATGACCGCGACACGGTTGCCGTGGCGGTCGGTGAGGACGATGAGCCCATCCGGGCGATGCGGAATCAGCATGACGGCGCGCCTTCCACTCCTCCGGAAAGGATGGGCGGCCCGCCGGAAACTGACGGACTCAGTAACCCATTCCGGTGAGGCGCAAGGCAACGCCGCGCACACCGCATCACCCGAACGGCGGAGCGCTCAGAGGCTCGTTCAGACCTTGGCGGCCGCCGAGGCGCCGCTGTCGGCGTCCGCGCCACCCACCGCCGCGTGCTCGGCCAGCACGCCCGTACGGTGGCGCTGGACGAACCAGTAGTAGGCGAAGCCGCCGAGCGCGACCGTCCCCACGAAGAGGAACGCGCCCCAGCGCAGATACCAGTGGTGCGGGGGAGCCGCGTTGTAGACCGCGTCGCGCGGCCAGGCGAGATTGAGGGTCATGCCCGCGCCCCACAGCACCGCGAGCACATTGACCGGCAGCCCGAACCGCCCGAGCGAGAACCGCCCCTCACCCGCCGGAGTCCACCGGCCCCGCACCCTGGCCACCAGCATCGGCAGGGTGACCAGCAGATACGCCACGTAGATCATGATGATCCCGATGCTCGTCACCACCGAGAAGATCTGCGGCTGACGGATGTTGACGGCCAGCACGGCCAGGGCGAGCAGGCCGACGATCACCGCGGGCAGCACCGGGGTCTGGAAGCGCGGGCTCACCCGGGCCATCAGCGACGCGGCGGGCAGATTGTTGTCCCGGGACATCGCGAACGCCAGCCGCACGGCCGCCGTGTGCACCGCCAGCGCGCACACCGTCACCGCGATCAGTACGCACCACAGCATCGCCTTGCCGCCCGTCGGCCCGAGCACGTCCAGCACCACGTACTGCAGACCGTCCGTGGACAGCCCCTTGCCGGTCAGGCTGCCGACGCTCATCAGCGCCAGCAGCAGGATCAGCCCGCCCAGCACGAAAGAGGCGATGAGGGCGCGCAGGATCGCCCGGGGCGCGTTGCGCGAGGGGTCGAGGGACTCCTCGCCGAGGGACGCCGCCGTGTCGAAGCCGTACATGACGTACGCGGACGCCAGCGAGGCGGTGAGGAACGCGCCCAGATAGCCGAGGTTCTGCCCGGAACCGGTGTGCGCGGTGTCCGTGACGACGCCCGGACCGCGCACCACATGGACGGCGAGCAGGACGATGAGCACGACCGTGGCGACGAGTTCGAGGAAGACCCCGGCCGTGTTGATCCGGGCCATCAGCTTGACCCCGAAGGCGTTGACCAGCGTGGTGAAGAGGATGAGCACCGCGGCCAGCAGCACCGCGTTGGTCGCCGTGTCGTACGTACCGGAGCCGTCCCCGACGAACTGGAACGCCGAGGATATCTGCGGCAGCGTGAGCTGATAGGCGAGGGCGACGGCGGCCAGCGACACGATGGAGGCGACCAGCATCATCCACCCGGCCAGCCAGCCCACATGCGCGTTGCCCAGCCGCTTCGACCAGTTGTAGACGGATCCGGCGACCGGATGGCGGGCGGCCAGCTCGGCGAAGCACAGCGCCACCATGAGCTGTCCGGCGAAGACCATGGGCCAGGACCACCAGTAGGCGGGTCCGCCCTGGGCGAAGCCGAAGTAGAAGAGCTGGAAGGTGCCGGTGAGGATGGAGATGTAGCTGATCCCGGCGGCGAAGGTATGGAAGCTGCCGAGGGTTCTCTTCAGCTCGGGGCGGTAGCCGAACTCGGTGAGTTCGGCGTCATCCTGTGCAGCGGACACGGTGACTCCAATGTCGGGCGAGCCCGCCCAGCGCGGGTCAGCCGAACCAACCCTGCGGCCTGGGGCGGGTGTTGCGCCAGATGTGCTTCGCCTGGCGATACTCGGCGAGCCCGCTCGGCCCCAGTTCCCGCCCCGTCCCGGACTGCTTGAACCCGCCCCACTCCGCCTGCGGCAGCGACGGATGGTGGTAGTCGTTGATCCATACGGTGCCCAGCCGCAGCCGGGAGGCGACCCGCCGCGCCCGCTCCTCGTCGCCGGACCACACCGCCCCCGCGAGCCCGTACACCGTGTCGTTGGCCAGCCGCACCGCCTCGTCCTCATCGGAGAAACGCTCCACGGTGAGCACCGGACCGAAGGACTCGTCCGCCAGGACCGACATCCCGCTGCGGCACGAGTCGAGGACCGTCGGCAGATAGTAGAAGCCGTCCGCCAGCGCCGGATCCTTCGGCCGGGCGCCGCCGCAGCGCAGCCGGGCGCCCTCCGCGAGCCCGGTGGCCACGTACGCCTCGACCTTGGCCCGGTGCGCGGCCGAGATCAGCGGACCGGTCTGGGCCCGCTCGTCGAACGGCCCGCCCAGCCGTATCCCCCGGGTGCGGCGCACCACCTCCTCCACGAACGCGTCGTGCACCGGGTCCTGCACCAGCAGCCGGGCACCGGCCGAGCAGACCTGCCCGGAGTGATGGAAGACGGCGACGAGCGCGTAGTCGACGGCCGTTTCGAAGTCCGCGTCCGTGAACACGATGTTGGGGTTCTTGCCGCCCAGTTCCAGAAAGGTCCGCTTGACCGTGCCGGAGGCCGCGGCCATGACGCGGCGCCCGGTCCGCAGACCCCCGGTGAACGACACCAGATCCACATCGGGGCTGTCGGTGAGCGGGGCGCCCACCCAGGCGCCCGGCCCCAGCACCAGATTGGCCACCCCCTCAGGGAGCCCCGCCTCGTCCAGCAGCCGCATCAGCGCGATGGCCGTGGACGGGGTCAGCTCGCTGGGTTTGAGGACGAAGGTGTTGCCCGCGGCGAGCGCGGGCGCCACCTTCCACGCGGACTGCAGCAGGGGATAGTTCCACGGGGTGATCAGCGCGCAGACCCCGACCGGCTCGTGGACGACACGGCTGACGGCGTCCTCGGTGCCGGTGTCCACGATCCGGTCCGCCTCGGCGCGCACCAGCTGCCCGTAGTAGCGGAAGCACGCGACCACGTCGTCGACGTCCCGCTCGCTCTCCACCAGCCGCTTCCCGGTGTCCAGTGATTCCGCGCGGGCCAGCTCCGCCTTGTCGCGGGCCAGCAGACCGGCCACCCGCAGCAGCAGATCGGCGCGGTCGGCGACCGGGGTGCGCGGCCACGGGCCGTGGTCGAACGCCTGCCGGGCGGCGGCCACCGCCTCGGCCGCGTCCTTGCCGCCGCCCTCGTCCACGACCGCCACCAGCGAGCCGTCGGCCGGGCACCGGATCTCCCGGGTGATTTCGTCGATCGCCTCGGTCCACCGGCCACCTATGAAGAGATCACTCATGGGCATTCCTCCGTTTCCGGGGGCGGGACATGGTCGGTCACCCATCGGTGGAACGCGCCGATGTGGTGTTCGCTGGGCACGAGCACCCCGCCGCGGCGGTAGGCGCGCGAGGCCATGGCGGGCTGGGTGCGCTCACAGGCGTCGAAGTCCTGGGTGTTGACCCGGTGGAACAGCTCGACCGACTTCGACAGGTCCCGCTCCGAGGCCACCACCTCCGGCGCGTACAGCCAGTCGCAGGTGACCAGCGTGCGGTCGGCGGCGAGCGGGAACATCCGGTGGACGATCACATGGTCGGGGACCAGGTTGACGAAGACCTGCGGTCGCACGGTGATCGCGTAGTAGCGGCGGTCCTGCTCCTCGGCGATGCCGCTGAACCGGTCGAAGCCCTCGCTGCCGTCCACCGTGAACCCCTGGGCCTCCTCGGCGAACTCGGCGCCGTGCCCCACGAAGTACTGCGCCGCCAGGCCGTCGGCGAACTCCGGCAGCACCTCGGTGAGTTCGGGATGGATCGTGGCGCAGTGGTAGCACTCCATGAAGTTCTCGATGATCAGTTTCCAGTTGGCCCGGATGTCGTACTCGATCCGGCGGCCGAGGGACAGCCCCGCCACGCCGTACCGCTCCACGGCCTCGGTGTCGCCGAGCCGCTCGGCGACCGCCCCGACGACGGTCTCCTCGAACGACGGCGGCTCATCGGCCAGGCACACCCAGGCGTAGCCCAGCCACTCGCGCAGCCGCACCGGCACCAGCCCGCGCTCGGTGCGGTCCACATCGGGCATCCGCTGGAGATTCGGGGCGGCGGTGAGCCGCCCGTCCAGGTCGTACGTCCAGGCGTGGTACGGGCACTGGAGCGAGCGCCGCACCGTGCCCGACTCCTCGGTGCACAGCCGGGCGCCGCGATGGCGGCAGATGTTGAGGAACGCGCGCAGCTCACCGGCGCGGTTGCGGGTGATCAGCACGCTCTCCCGGCCCACCTGCACGGTGCGGAACGCGCCCGGCCGGTCCAGATCGGCGCTGCGCACCGCGCAGAACCACATCGCCTCGAACAGGTGCTCCTGCTCCTGCCGGAAGACCGAAGGGGAGGTGTACCAGGGGCCGGGGAGAGTGGTGATCAGGCTGGGGGACGTGGCGGCGGGGGATTCGGGAGCCACGGTCATGGGGTTCTCCGTAAAAGGACGCGGCGGCGGTCGGCACGGCCGGGGTCGACGAGTTCGTTGCGCGTACGACTGTGGGGATCAGCGGCGGATGCGTTCCATACCCGGGTCGAAGAGGGGTTCGGTGGCGACGGTCGCGGGGATTTTCTCGCCGAAGTACTCGATGTGGACGGCGGTTCCGGGGACGGCCACCTCGGCGGGCAGCCAGGCGTAGGCGACGCTGCGGCCGATGGTGTAGCCGTACGCGGCGCTGGTCACATAGCCCGCGGGGAGCCCGGCCTCGCCGACGGCGTACACCGGCTCCTTGCCCATGACAACCGCGGCCGGGTCGTCCAGGGTGAGACAGGCCAGCCTGCGCCGCGCCGTCTCCTCGCCGCGGCCCTCCAGGGCCGCGCGCCCCAGGAAGTCGCCCTTGTTCATCCGGACGGCGAAGCCGACGCCCGCCTCGTACGGATCGTGCTCGGTGGTCATGTCATGGCCCCAGGCCCGGTAGCCCTTCTCCAGCCGCAGGCTGTTGAAGGCGGAGCGGCCGGCGGCGATCACCCCGTGCCGCTGCCCGGCCTCCCACAGCGTGTCCCACAGCCGCAGGCCCAGGTCGGCGGTGGTGTACAGCTCCCAGCCCAGCTCGCCGACGTAGCTCAGCCGCATCGCGGTCACCGGCACATGGCCGAGATACGTCCGCCTGGCCTTGAAGTAGCCGAACGCCCGGTGCGAGAAGTCGTCCGGGGTCAGTGGCTGGACCAGCTCCCGGGCGAGCGGTCCCCACACCCCGACGCAGCAGGTGCCGGGCGTGATGTCGGCGATGTGCACGTCGTCGGGCGCGTGGCGCAGCAGCCAGTCCAGGTCGAGGCCGCTGTTCGCGCCCACCTGCCAGTGCTGCTCGCCGAGCCGGGCGACGGTCAGATCGCTGCGTACGCCCCCGGCCTCGTCCAGCAGCAGGGTGTAGGTGACCGCGCCCGGCTTCTTCGCGAGCTGATTGGTGGTCATGCGCTGCAGGAAGTCCAGGGAGCCGGGGCCGGTGACCTCCAGCCGCTTGAGCGGGGTCATGTCGTACAGCGCGACCCGCTCCCGGGTCGCCCTGGCCTCGGCGGCGGCGATCGGCGACCAGTAGCGGGCCGACCAGGCGTCCCGCGCGGGCAGTTCGAGCCCCTCGGCGAGCGGGGCGTTGGCCTCGTACCAGTGCGGCCGTTCCCATCCCGCGCCCTCCAGGAAGTACGCCCCCAGCTCCCGCTGGCGTGCGTGGAAGGGGCTGACCCGCAGTGGGCGCGGCCGCTCCACGGGCTGGAGCGGATGGATGACGTCGTAGACCTCGGTGAAGCTCTGCGCGCCGCGCTCGGCGATGTAGGCGGGGGAGGTCTGGGCGTCCTCGAAGCGGTACGGATCGCATTCGTGGACGTCGAGGGACGGCCGTCCGCCGGTCATCCACTCGGCGACGGCCCTGGCGACGCCCGCGGAGTGGGTCACCCACACCGCCTCGGCCAGCCAGAAGCCGCGCACCTCACGGGACTCGCCGACGACCGGCATCCCGTCGGGGGTGAAGGAGAAGACCCCGTTGAACCCCTCCTCGACGCGGCTGCCGCCGAGCGCCGGGATGAGGCCCACGCTCTCCTCCCAGCTGGGCGCGAAGTCCTCCTCGGTGAACGGCAGCGAGGACGGCATCACCGGCGCGTCGTCGAACGCGGGCACCGCGGCCGGGTCGACCGGCATCGGGCGGTGCGCGTAACTGCCGATGCCGATGCGGTCGGTGTGCTCGCGGAAGTACAGATCGCGGTCCTGGAAGCGCAGCAGCGGGCCGCTCGCCTCGGTCCGCGGGTCGTTCACCCCGGCCAGCTCGGGCAGCGGCGCCGTCTTCGCGTACTGGTGGGCGAGCGGCAGCAGGGGTACGCGGACGCCCGCCATCGCACCGATCAGCGGACCCCAGAACCCGGCCGCCGAGACGACGATGTCGGCGGGGAAGGTGCCCCGGTCGGTGACGACCCCGGTGACCCGGCCGCCCTCCTGCTCGATCCCGGTGACGGTGTGCCGGTCCAGGAAGCGGGCGCCGCGCGCGGTGGCCCGCTCCGTCTGGGCGCGGCAGGCGAGCAGCGCGCGGGCCAGCCCGTCGTCCGGGGTGTGGAAGCCGCCGAGGACCTTCTCCGGGTCGAGCAGCGGCCACAGCTCGGCGCACCGGGCCGGGGTGAGCAGTTCGCCCCTGATGCCCCAGGACGCGGCGAGCCCCGCCTTGCGGTGCAGATCGGCCCAGCGCTCCTCGCTGGTGGCGATCTCCAGACCGCCGACCGGGTTGAAGCAGGGCAGCCCGTCGGCCTCCAGCGCGGAGAACTTCTCCACCGTGTAGACGGCGAACTCGGTGAGGGTCTTGGAGGGGCTGGTCCGGAACACCAGCCCGGGCGCGTGCGAGGTCGAGCCGCCGGGGGCGTGCAGCGGGCCCTGCTCCAGGACCGTGACCCCGGTCCAGCCGCGGGCGGTCAGCTCGTCGGCGAGCGAGCAGCCGACGATCCCGGCGCCGACGATGACGACGCGCTGGTGCCGCTCCCCGGCCATCACAGCACGACCACCGAGCGCAGCACCTCGCCGCGCTGCATCTTGGCGAACGCGGGCTCGACCTCGTCCAGCGTGATCGTCTCGCTGACGAACGCGTCCAGATCGAGCTTGCGGCTGAGGTGGAGGTCGACCAGGACCGGGAAGTCCCGGCTGGGCAGACAGTCGCCGTACCAGGACGCCTTGAGCGCGCCGCCCCGCCCGAACACGTCGATCAGCGGCAGGTCGATCCGCATCTCCGGGTCCGGCACCCCGACCTGCACCAGCGTTCCGGCCAGATCGCGCATATAGAAGCCCTGGCGGTAGGTCTCGGGACGGCCCACCGCGTCGATGACGATGTCGGCGCCCAGCCCCCCGGTCAGCTCGCGGACCGCCTCGACCGGGTCCGTACCCCGGGAGTTGACGGTGTCGGTGGCGCCGAAGCGGGTGGCCGCGTCCAGCTTGGCGTCGTCGATGTCCACGGCGATCACCCGGCGCGCCCCGGCCAGCGCGGACGCGGCGATGGCCGCGTTGCCGACCCCGCCGCAGCCGATCACCGCGACGGTGTCGCCGTTGGACACCCCGCCGGTGTGCACGGCCGCGCCGTACCCGGCCATCACCCCGCAGCCGATCAGCCCCGCCGCCTCGGGCCGGGCGGACGGGTCGATCTTCACCGCCTGCCCCGCCGCGACCAGCGTCTTCTCGGCGAACGCACCGATGCCGAGCGCCGGGGTCAGCGCGGTGCCGTCGGTAAGGGTCATGGGCTGGGCGGCATTGCGGCTCTCGAAGCAGTACCAGGGGCGGCCGCGGCGGCACGAGCGGCAGCCGCCGCAGGGCGCGCGCCAGGCCAGCACCACATAGTCGCCGGGGGCCAGCCCCGTGACTCCCGGGCCCACGGCCTCGACGATTCCGGCCGCCTCATGCCCGAGCAGATACGGGTACTCGTCGCCGATCACGCCGTCCCGGTAGTGCAGATCGGTGTGGCACACCCCACACGCCTGAACCCCCACCAGCACCTCGCCGGGTCCGGGATCGGGCACGAGGACCGGCAGCACCTCCACGGGTGCGCCCTTTTTCAGCGCGGCGACGGCGCGGACTTCTTGCGGCATGGCTCACTCCTCTGTTCTCCTGCGCTGGCAGGGACCGGTGCGTGGGAGCTGGCATGAGGCACTTGAAAGAGGTGGGGAAGCCAGCCGGTTCAACGGCCGCTGGTTACCCCCCAGTTGCGTATGACGCGGCGTGTTGCGCGATGAGGGACATCCTGAAAGCCGTGTCCTCGGTGCGTCAAGAGGTGCGCGCAAACCGTCCGTAAAGCTGCGCTGACCGCGGGTTCCCGTCCCGCGCACGACGAAGGGGCCGGATCGGATCCGGCCCCTTCGGGTGGGTGATGGGTGGTGGGTCGTGGCTGGTCAGCCGGGGAATCCCATGCGGCGGGACAGCTCCTCGGCGGTCTTCATGGCGTGCTCGGCGAGATCCAGCAACTGGCTCTGGGCCATCCGGTACACCGGCCCCGAGACGCCGATCGCCCCGATCACCGCGCCGTCGTGGCCGTGCACCGGGGCGGCGACGGCATTCAGCCCGATCTCCAGTTCCTCGCACGAGTAGGCGAAACCGCGCTCGGTGGCGGTCTCCAGCTGTTGCCGCAGCTCCGCCGAGGTGGTGATCGTGTGCTCGGTGAACCGCGGCAGCTTGCGCGTCACCAGCCGCTCCCGGCGCTCGCCGGTCAGGTGGGCCAGCAGCATCTTGCCGCTGGCCGTGGCGTGCAGCGCGGTGCGCCGCCCCAGCCAGTTGTAGGCCGTCACCGCGGCGGCCCCGCGGGCCTGCATGATGTTGACCGCCGCGTCGCCGTCGAGCACCGCGATGTTGGCCGTCTCGCCGGTCTCGTCGGCCAGCGCCCGGCACACCGGAGCGCCCTCCTGCGAGATGTCGAGCCGGATGGCGGCCGCCCCGGCCAGTCTGAGCACCCCGGCGCCCAGGTAGTACTTCCCGCGCTCGCGCTCCTGGTCGACCAGGCCGCGGTTCTCCAGCACACCCAGCAGCCGGAAGGCGGTCGACTTGTGGACTCCCAGTGCATCGGCGATCTCGGTCACCCCGGCCTCGCCGAGTTTGGCGAGGATCTCCAGGACGCTGACTGCCCTGTCCACCGATTGCACTGCCCCGGAGGCCCCCCGCTTGTCCTCGGCCCGGTCCTCGGTCGTGTTCGTCATGGGTCTGATCTCACCATCCGGCGGCTCCGAGTGGGGCCTCTCGACGGGCAACTCTTGACGGCTGCCCTCCTCATCTGGATTCTGTTGCGCATCGCGCATTTCGATGCGCCATCAACAACGCATGGTACCGATCAATGTGAGGGGGGCCAATGATTCCCGTCTGCCGTATCGAAGATCTGCCGGAAGGCGAGTCGGTTCGCATCGAGGCCGGCGACAGCCACGCGGCCATCGCGGTGTTCCACTCCGAGGGCGCGTTCTACGCCATCGACGACACCTGCAGCCACCAGGACGCCTCCCTCTCCGAAGGCTGGCTCGAAGGCTGCTACGTCGAATGCCCGCTGCACGCCGCCCTGTTCGACCTGCGCTCCGGCATGCCCACCTGTCTGCCCGCCCGCAAACCGGTACGGACGCATGCGGTCACGGTGGTGGACGGAATGCTCTATGTCCACCCCTTGGTGCCCGCTGTCCAGGAAGAAGCCGTCGCGTGATGCGGACGGTCACCGTCGTCGGGGCCTCGCTCGCGGGACTGCACGCGGCGCGGGGCCTGCGGGACCAGGGCTACGACGGGCGGCTGGTGATCGTCGGCGAGGAGCGCCACCGCCCGTACGACCGCCCACCGCTCTCCAAGGCCTTTCTGACCGGCGAGGGCGAGCCGGACGGCGGGCTCGGCGCGCTCGCCCTCACCGACCCCGAGGACGAGGCCGAACTCGACGCCGAGTGGATGCTCGGCGTCCGGGCCGACCGGCTGGACCCCGCGGCGGGCGCGGTCGGACTGGCCGACGGCCGCACCCTGCGCACCGACGGCGTCGTCATCGCCACCGGGGCCGCGCCCCGGACGCTGCGCGCCGCCGCCCCGCCGGGGGTGCACACCCTGCGCACCCTCGACGACGCCCGCCGCCTCCGCGCCGAGCTGCGGGCGGGGGCGGCCCGGGTGGTCGTCATCGGGGCCGGATTCATCGGCGCCGAGGTCGCCTCCTCCTGCGCCGCCCTCGGTCTCGATGTCACCGTGGTGGAGGCCGCGCCGCTGCCGCTCGTCCCCCAACTGGGGGAGCGCATGGCGCAGGCGTGCGCCGCTCTGCACGCCGCGCACGGCGTGACCCTGCTGTGCGGCACGGGCGTCGCCGCCCTGCGCGGCACCGATCGCGTCACCGGCGTCGAACTCGCCGACGGCCGGGTGCTGCCCGCCGATGTGGTGGTCGTCGGAGTCGGGGTGCGCCCGGTCACCGGATGGCTGGAAGACTCCGGGCTGGCCCTGGACGACGGGGTGCTGTGCGACGAGGGCTGCGCCACCGCGCTGCCGGGCGTCGTCGCCGTCGGCGACGTGGCCCGCCTGGCCCTGCCGGGGACGGGACGCACCGTACGGGCCGAGCACTGGACCAGCGCCGCGGAACAGGGCGCCGTCGCCGCCCGCAACCTGCTCGCCGGGGCCACGGTCCAGCCCTTCGAGGCGCTGCCCTACTTCTGGTCCGACCAGTACGGCGGGCGCATCCAGTTCGCCGGGCGGCGCGAGCCGGGCGACACCGTCCGGATCGCCGAGGGCGACCCCGAGGAGGCCCCCGGCGGCTTCCTCGCCGTCTACGAACGCGAGGAGATCCCCACCGCCGTCCTTGCCGTCAACCGCCCCAAGCCCTTCACGCGGCTGCGCCGCGAGCTCGCCCGCGCTCCCCGCCTCGCCGCCGCGCGCTGACCGCCTCCTTACGGGCGCGCCGACGCTGCCGGCGCATCTCCCGCGCGCTGCTGCTGGGCCGGGACACCACCCCGTAACGCTGGTTCCACACCTGGCGGGTCACCCAGACGTCCAGCACCCCCCAGGTCGCCACCACCGTGCTCGCCACCGCGGTGAGCACGGCGGGGAAGGCGAACCACGAACCGGCGAACGTGCACAGCACCGCCACCATCGCCAGCACCAGCGTCACGGCCACGATGATGACCGCCCGCACCGCCGACGTACGCACCGGATCGGGCAGCCGCCGCCTGCGGGCGGGCTCCTCGGCCCAGAGCTGCCGGGCATCTTGTGCCGGGATGTCGCGATCCTTGTCCATGGCGTCCATGACGTTCCCACCCCTTTCGGCGCTGCCCCGGTCCGGTCGGTCACACATGGCGGGACTTGGGTCGTATGCACCCCTAGTGTGCCTTGTTGGATCACGAATGGCAGCGATCGGTGGTTCCCGTGGGGAGGGGAAAACCGGCCAACGGTGTCCAGCCCTGCGCGCACGGTGACCGACCGTCGGTGTGCGCTGTCACGGGGTTTAAGTCCGATAATCATCCGACAACTGGTGATCATCGAATGTGGAGAGTTCCCGTAAGCCTCGGACAAGCCTTCGGGATGACCAAGCCTCAGTAGTAGGCTCACGCCGCTCGTTGTCGCAGAACATCAGTCACCGCCCCGGCCCTCGGGGACGACGTTGGGGAGGCCATGCGCTTTCGCGGGAAGTCCATCCGCAGGAAGATCGTGGCGCTGTTGCTGGTGCCGCTTGTCTCGCTGACGGCGATCTGGGCCTTCGCGACAGTGATCACCGGTCGGGAGGCACTGCAACTCCTCGATGCCTCCGCCATCATCGACAAGGCGGGCCAGCCCGCCGAGGACGCCGTGCATGCCGTCCAGCGGGAGCGCAGGCAGACCCTGATCCTGCTCGCGGACCCGCGCCAGTCCGACGCGCTGCCGCTGCTCCACACCCAGCAGCGCAAAACGGACGAGGCCATCCGGCAGTTGCGCGACGCCGAGTCGGACAGCACCGTGCACGACCGGATGAACAGCGAGTCCGAGGGCCTGCTCGACGACGTCCTCAAGGCATCCGAAGGTCTCGACGGTCTGCGCCGGAAGGTCGAGGACAACGGTACCTCGCGGACCGCTGCCTTTGAGTATTACAACAAACTCGTCGACCTCTGTTACGCCTTCCGCAGTTCGCTGCACGCCGTACCCGACACCGACCTGGACAAGCAGGGCCGCGCGCTGGTCGCCATGATCCGCGCCCGGGAGGCCCTGTCCCGGGAGGACGCCCTGTACGTCTCCGCGCTGACGGCCCGGAAGCTGACGCTGAACGACCTCAAGTCGATGTCCGACCTCATCGCCGAGCGCACCCTGCTCTACAACACCAACCTGCCGATCCTGCCCGCCTCCGAGCAGAAGGTCTTCGCCGACTACCGGCGCACCAACGCCGCCCCCGCGGCGCTGCGCATCGCCGAGGGCAAGGTCCTGGCCACCATGGAGCCGCGCCAGGCGATCGCCGCGCTGGACCGGGAGCACTGGGAGAACGCGGCCGGGCCCGTCCTCGACGACTACGACCGGCTGGGCGACGAGGCCACCGACCGCCTCCAGAAGCGCATCGACCCGGTGGCCAACAGCGTCCTGTACAAGGCGGGCGCCGCCGCGATCCTCGGCCTTCTCGCGTTCGTCGTCTCGGTCTTCGTCTCCGTCCGGATCGGTCGCGGCCTGGTCCGCGACCTGTCCCGGCTGCGCAGCGACGCCCAGGAGGCGTCCAGCGTCCGGCTGCCCAGCGTGATGCGCCGCCTCGGCGCGGGCGAGCAGGTCGACGTCGAGCGGGAGGCGCCCCGTCTGCGGCACGGCCCCGACGAGATGGGCCAGGTGGGCCAGGCCCTCAACACCCTCCAGCGGGCCGCCGTCGAGGCCGCCGTCAAACAGGCCGAACTGCGCCAGGGCGTCTCCGACGTCTTCGTCAACCTCGCCCGCCGCAGCCAGGTGCTGCTGCACCGCCAGCTGACCCTGCTGGACGCGATGGAGCGGCGTACCGAGGACACCGACGAACTCGCCGACCTCTTCCGGCTGGACCACATGACCACCCGCATGCGGCGGCATGCCGAGGGCCTGGTCATCCTCTCCGGCGCGGCCCCCTCCCGGCAGTGGCGCAAACCCATCCAGCTGATGGACGTCGTGCGCGGCGCCGTCGCCGAGGTCGAGGACTACGAGCGGATCGAGATCCGCAGGCTGCCCAGGATCGCGGTGAGCGGCCCCGCCGTCGGCGACCTCACCCACCTCATCGCCGAACTCCTGGAGAACGCCACCGTCTTCTCCCCGCCGCACACCGCCGTCCAGGTGCACGGGGAGCGAGTCGCCAAGGGCTTCACGCTGGAGATCCACGACCGGGGGCTCGGCATGACGTCCGACGCCCTCACGGAGGCCAACCTCCGGCTCGCCGAGACCCCCGAGTTCGAGCTGTCCGACACCGACCGGCTCGGCCTGTTCGTGGTCAGCCGGCTCGCCCAGCGGCAGGGCGTACGGGTCTCGCTCCAGCCCTCCGCGTACGGCGGCACCACCGCCGTCGTGCTGATCCCGGCCGCCCTGCTCACCGAATCCGGCCCCGGCGCGGACGGCGCGGGCGGGGACGGCCCGGGCGAGGACGCCGGCACCGGCCGTCACGAGCGGCGCGAGCGCGGCGCCGCCCTGCCGAAGCAGCGCAGGCCCGGCGGCCCGTCCCCGTCCGTGGTGAGCGCGCCCGCCGCCGAACAGCACCAGCAGGTGCCCGACAGCCGGTCCGGCGCCCGCGACGGCGGCCCCGCACCACTGCCCCGCCGCGTGCCGCCGGTCCTGGTCTCCGACCACGGCCACCCGGTCGACGGCGGCGCGGCCGGACGGCACACCCGGCCCTCCTGGGCCGAGCGCCGGGAGCAGCGCCCGGACGAGGGAGCGCACCAGGCCCTGAACCACGAGAACGACGGCGAGGACCGGCGCCAGGACCAGGCGCCGGCCCCGGCGCCGCCGGGCGGCGCCGCCTCCGGGCTCCCCAAGCGGGTACGGCAGGCGAACCTCGCCCCGCAGTTGAAGAACGACCCCGAACCACCGGGGGAGACGGAACCGTACGCAGCCGACACCGATCCCGAACGCGACGCCGAACAGGCGAGGGCCACCATGGCCTCGCTGCAACGGGGATGGCAGCGCGGTCGGCGGCAGACGGCCACCGGTCCCGGCGGGTCGGACACGGCACCAGGAACGAGAGATGAGGGGGACGGGCGATGACCGCATCGAACGCCGCAGCACGCAACGGATCGGCACCGTCGGGCGAGTTGAACTGGCTGCTCGACGAACTCGTCGGCCGGGTCGGCAGCATCCGCAAGGCGCTGGTGCTCTCCGGCGACGGACTGCCCAAGGGCGGTTCACGCGATCTGTCCCGGGAGGACGGCGAGCATCTGGCGGCCGTGGCCTCGGGATTCCACAGCCTTGCCAAGGGGGTCGGCCGCCACTTCGACGTCGGCCGTGTCCGGCAGACCGTCGTCGAACTCGACGACGCCTTCCTGTTCGTCACCTCCGCGGGCGACGGCAGCTGCCTCGCCGTGCTCGCCGATGCCGACTCGGACGTCGGACAGGTAGCCTATGAGATGACGCTGCTGGTCAAGCGGGTGGGCGCGCATCTGGGCTCCGTTCCGCGATCCGGTGGGTGACGGAGGCGGGGGGAGATGACCGGAGACGGTGCGACCGACGACCGCTGGTTCGACGACGCGGCCGGACCGGTGGTCCGGCCCTATGCCATGACGCGGGGCCGCACGCGCAGCGCCGCCGAGGACAAGCTCGACCTGATCGCCGTCGTCGTCGCCGACCGTATGAGACCGGGGACCGTTGCCGACCAGACGTTGTCACCTGAGCACATCGACATCGTCGAACTCAGCCGCGACACCCCACAGTCCGTCGCCGAGCTGGCGGCCGAGCTGGACCTTCCGGTCGGCGTGGTCCGCGTACTCATCGGTGACCTGCTCCACGCGGCACTCGTCCGAGTGTCCCGGCCCGTACCTCCGGCGGAACTGCCGGACGAGAGGATTCTGCGCGAGGTGATCAATGGTCTACGGGCACTCTGACCCGGGCCGCCCCCACATCATCGAACCCGTGACGCTCAAGATTTTGGTGGCGGGCGGGTTCGGTGCGGGAAAGACGACGCTGGTGGGCGCAGTCAGCGAGATCAAGCCGCTGCGCACGGAGGAACTCCTCACCGAGGCGGGCCGACCGGTCGACAACATCGCGGGGGTGGAGGGCAAGAAGACCACCACCGTCGCGATGGACTTCGGGCGCATCACGCTCCGCGAGGACCTGGTGCTGTATCTCTTCGGCACCCCGGGACAGGACCGTTTCTGGTTCCTGTGGGACGAGCTGGCGACCGGCGCGCTGGGCGCGGTGGTGCTGGCCGACACCCGTCGGCTGGAGGACTGCTTCGCCGCCGTTGACTACTTCGAGCGGCGTGACATCGCCTTCACGGTGGCCGTCAACTGCTTCGAGGGCGCCGACAGCTACCCGGAACAGTCGGTGCGCGAGGCGCTGGACCTCGACCCCGGCACCCCGGTGGTGATGTGCGACGCGCGCGAGCGCGAGTCCGTCAAGCATGTGCTGATATCGGTGGTGGAGCACGCCCTGCTCGCCACCGCCGCCACCGGCTGACCCGGCAGGCCGGCGGGGGCGGCCGTCAGCGGACCGCGATCACCGACGAACCATGGCCGAACAGGCCCTGGTTCGCGGTGATCCCCACCCGCGCCCCCGCCACCTGGCGGGCGCCTGCCCGCCCCCGCAACTGCTGGGCCAGCTCGCACACCTGGGCGATGGCCTGCGCCGGAACCGCCTCCCCGAAGGAGGCGAGACCACCGCTCGGGTTGACCGGGATCCGGCCGCCGAGCGCCGTCGCGCCCTCCCGGAGCAGCTTCGCGCCCTCCCCGGCGCCGCACAGCCCCAGGTCCTCGTACCACTCCAGCTCCAGTGCCGTGGACAGGTCGTACACCTCGGCGAGCGACAGGTCCTCCGGCCCGATCCCCGCCTCCTCGTACGCCGCCCGCGCGATCGACGGACGGAACGGATCCGGCACCGGACCCGGCCCGGCGGCGGAGTCGGTGGCGATGTCCGGCAGATCGAGCGCGGTCCGCGGATGACGGGGTGATACGGACGAGACGGCCCGGATCCGGACCGGCTCCGCCACCCCGTGCCGCCGCGCGAAGTCCACGCTGCTCAGCACGAGCGCCGCGGCCCCGTCCGAGGTCGCGCAGATGTCCAGCAGCCGCAGCGGATCGGCCACCACCGGCGACGCGGCCACCTCCTCGGCGGTCACGGGGGAGCGGTAGCGGGCGTGAGGGTTGGCCGCCCCCGCGGCCGCGTTCTTCACCTTGACCGCCGCGAAGTCCTCGGGCGTGTCCCCGTACACCGCCATCCGGCGGCGCGCCCACAGCGCGAAGTACGCCGGGTTGGTGGCACCCAGCACCCGGAAGCGCAGCCAGTCCGGGTCGTCGGGCCGGTCGCCGCCGGACGGCGCGAAGAACCCCTTGGGCGCCGCGTCCGCGCCCACCACGAGCACGGTCTCCGCCATTCCGGACAGGATCTGGGCGCGGGCGGTGTCGATGGCCCGCGCGCCGGACGCGCAGGCGGCGTACACGCTGGTGACGCGCGCCCCCTGCCAGCCCAGTGCCCGGGCGAAGGTCGCCCCCGCCACCTGGCCCGGATAGCCGCAGCGCACGGTGTTCGCACCGACCACCGATTCGATGTCCGGCCAGTCGAGCCCGGCGTCCGCGAGCGCCGCCCGCGCCGCCTTCGTCCCGTACTCCACGAAGCTCCGGCCCCATTTGCCCCACGGGTGCATCCCGGCGCCGACCACCGCCACTTCGCCGGTCATGACCCGCCCTCCTCGGGGACGGGCCGCCAGTGCCAGGTCGTCCAGCTCTGCCCGCCCTCCCCGGCCAGAACCCCCGGCACCACCTCGACCGCCATCCCGACGGCCAGATCCGCCACCGTCACCCCGGGCGCGCCCTGTCCGAGCACCACCATCCGCTCGGCGGCCAGCTCCACGGCGATCAGCGTGTACGGCTCCCAGTCGCGCGCGGGATCGGACGGGTACGGGGCGGGCGGGCGGTAGCGGCCGTCGGTGTACGACCACACCCGGCCGCGCCGCGACAGCGGCACCTCGTCCAGCTCCTCACCGGCGCACCCGGGCGCCCGGCAGAAGGCGTCCTCGCGCGGGAAGTGCACCGTGCCACAGCCCCGGCAGCGGGTGCCCAGCAGCCGGAACTCCCCGTCGCCGGAGGTGAACCATCCGGCGACCACGGGCGTACGCGCAGATGCCACGGTCTCTCCCCGATGGACAAGCCGATAACTGACGGAACGTCAGAAGTGTTGCACAGGGGCCGCCCGACGGGTAACCCACGTGCGAGACCGATGCCAGTGACCGGCGAGGGGAGCCAGGTGTGGCGGAGACGGAAGAGGCGGTCCGCTGCACGGCGGTCACCAAGGAGTTCGGCACCAAGGAGTTCGGCGGCGGCATTGTCCGGGCGCTGGACGCCGTCGATCTCGCCCTCCGGGCGGGTGAGTTCTTCTCGCTCCTCGGCCCCTCCGGCTCCGGCAAGACCACCCTGCTGCGCCTGATCGCCGGGTTCGAACGGCCCACCGGCGGCCGTATCGAACTCGCCGGGCGCGATGTCACCGCGCTGCCCCCGCACCGCCGCGACGTGCACACCGTCTTCCAGGACTACGCGCTCTTCCCGCACATGACCGTCGAGCAGAACGTGGCGTACGCGCTCACCGTACGAGGCGTCCGCAAGCCGGAGCGCGCCGCCCGCGCCCGCGAGGCCCTCGCCACCGTCCGCCTCGACGGCTTCGCGTCCCGCCGTCCCGACGCGCTCTCCGGCGGCCAGCGCCAGCGCGTCGCCCTCGCCCGGGCCCTCGTCGACCGGCCCGCCGTGCTGCTCCTCGACGAACCGCTCGGCGCCCTCGACCTGACGCTCCGCCGGGAGATGCAGACCGAGCTGAAGGAACTCCAGCGCACCACCGGCATCACCTTCCTCCTGGTCACCCACGACCAGGAGGAGGCGCTGACCATGAGCGACCGCGTGGCCGTCGTCGCCGACGGCCGGATCGAACAGACCGGGCCGCCCGTGGAGGTGTACGAACGCCCCGCCACCGCCTTCGTCGCGGGCTTCGTCGGCACCACCAACCTGCTGCGCGGCGAGGCCGCGGTCCGGGTCATCGGCCGCCCCGGCGCGTACAGCATCCGGCCCGAGCGCATCCGGCTCGCCGACCCCGCCGACGCAGCCCTCGACGGCGAGCGCACGGTCACGGGGCGCGTGGCCGACATCGTGCACGCTGGGGCGCACACCCGCTTCACCGTCGCGCTTCCGCACGGCGACCGGCTCACCGTGCACCGGCAGAGTTTCTCCGAACTCCCGCCCGCCGCCCGCCCCGAGGCCGAGATCAGGCTGGTCTGGGACGAGAAGGACGCCTTCCCGGTGCCCGGTTGACCCCCGGTCGACCCCCGGTCGACCCGTCCGTCGCCGGAGGCACCCTGGCGCCGTCCCCTGAGCCGCGCGGATACTGACGGGGCCTCGAGCGCCAAATGGGACGAGGAGGACCGGATGCGGAAACGGACGACATCCGCGTGGAGGTCCGCGGCGGCCGTGTGCGCGCTGCTGCTGACCGCCGCTGGCTGCGGATCCGACGACGACGGCAAGGCCGCCCACGCCCCCGACAAGCTCGGCAAGGGCGAGGGCAAGGTCAACATCATCGCCTGGGCGGGCTACGCCGAGGACGGCTCGAACGACCCCGACGCCGACTGGGTGCACCCCTTCGAGAAGAAGACCGGCTGCCAGGTCAACACCAAGACCGCGGGCACCTCCGACGAGATGGTGTCCCTCATGAAGACCGGCCAGTACGACACGGTCTCCGCCTCCGGCGACGCCACCCTGCGCCTCATCGCCTCCGGCGACGCCGCCCCCGTCAACACCAAGCTGGTGCCGAACTACAAGGACATCTTCCCGGCCCTCAAACAGCAGCCGTTCAACTCCAAGGACGGCCGGATGTACGGCATCCCGCACGGCCGCGGTGCCAACCTCCTCATGTACCGCACCGACAAGGTCAAGCCCGCCCCCGACTCCTGGCGCGCCGTCTTCGACGACGCCGCCACGCACAACGGCCATGTCACGGCGTACGACTCGCCCATCTACATCGCCGACGCCGCGCTCTACCTCATGCACGCCAAGCCGTCGCTCGGCATCAAGAACCCGTACGCGCTCGACAAGAAGCAGCTCGACGCCGCCGTCACCCTGCTCAAGAAGCAGCACCGGGCGGTCGGCGAGTACTGGAGCGACTACCAGAAGGAGATCACCGCCTTCAAGGGCGGCGACAGCGTCATCGGCACCACCTGGCAGGTCATCGCGAACCTCACCCGGGCCGAGAAGGCGCCCGTCAAGGCCGTGCTCCCCAAGGAGGGCGCCACCGGCTGGTCCGACACCTGGATGGTCTCCGCGAAGGCCGAACACCCCAACTGCGCCTACAAGTGGCTCGACTGGATCGTCTCGCCGAAGGTCAACGCCCAGGTCGCCGAGTACTTCGGCGAGGCCCCCGCCAACCGCGAGGCGTGCGTCGAGACCGCCGACCCGAACCACTGCGCCATCTTCCACGCCGACGACGAGAAGTACTTCCAGCGCGTCCACTTCTGGACCACGCCCCTGAAACAGTGCCTCGACGGCCGCGAGAACACCACCTGCACTGACTACGCCCAATGGACCCGCGCCTGGACCGAGGTCAAGGGCTAGGGGGTGTCCGCAAAGTCCCGTCGGGCCCGCGACGCCTGGCACGCACGCTCGCTGCGTTGTCGGGCGCGTCCGAGCAGGCCCACTACGAGGACGACCCTCCGCCTTGCGATCGCACGCACCAGACGCCGCGGGCTGATCCAACGCGACTTTGCGGACACCCCCTGGGGGACGCGCTGATGCGCCACAACGGACCCGGGGGAGCGCGGCTGCGCCTGGCCGCGCTCCTCGGACCGCCCCTGCTGTGGCTGACCCTGGCCTACCTCGGCTCGCTCGCCGTCCTCCTCCTCTCCGCCTTCTGGACCACCGACTCCTTCACCTCCGACGTCGTCCGCACTTGGAACACCGACAACCTCCACGAGCTGCTGACCACCCCCGTCTACCGCACCATCGCGCTGCGCACCCTGACCATTGCCGCCGCCGTCACCGTCCTCGACGCCCTCCTCGCCCTGCCCATGGCCTTCTGCATGGCGCGCGTCGCGGGCCCGCGGTGGCGGCGGCCGCTGCTGGTGGCCGTGCTCACCCCGCTGTGGGCGAGCTACCTGGTCAAGGCGTACGCCTGGCGGGTGATGCTCGGCGAGGACGGGGTGGTCAACTCCGTGCTCGCCCCGCTCGGGCTGCGCGGGCCCGGCTACGGCACCACCGCCGTCGTCCTGGTGCTCGCCTACCTCTGGCTCCCGTACATGATCCTCCCGGTGTACGCGGCCCTGGACCGGCTCCCCGAACGCACCCTGGAAGCCTCCGCCGACCTCGGCGCGGGCACCTGGCGCACCCTGCGCTCGGTCGTCCTGCCCGCCGTGCGCCCCGCCCTGCTCGCCGGATCCGTCTTCACCTTCTCGCTCAGCCTCGGCGACTACATCGCCGTGCAGATCGTCGGCGGCAAGACCCAGCTCCTCGGCAACGCCATCGCCTCCCAGGTCACCCTCGACCTGCCGATGGCCGCCGCGCTCTCCGCCGTCCCCGTCGTCCTCATCGTCTGCTACCTGGCCGCCGTACGCCGCGCAGGCGCCCTCGACTCGCTCTAGCTCGCTCCAGGAGGCGCCGGAATGAGGCTGTCGCGCACCGCCCGGATCGTCCTCGGCTGCGTCACCGCCGCCGGACTCGCCCTCGTCTACGCACCCCTGCTGCTCGTCCTGCTCAACTCCTTCAACGCCGACCGCTCCTTCGGCTGGCCGCCCAGCGGCCTCACGGGGGAGTGGTGGCGCGCCGCCCTGCACAACCCCGGCGCCCGCGACGCCCTGCTCACCTCGCTCAAGGCCGGGCTCGCCGCCACCGGGATCGCCCTGGCCCTGGGCACCATGGCCGCGTACGCCGTCCACCGGCACCGCTTCTTCGGCCGACGGACCGTGTCCTTCCTGCTGGTGCTGCCGATCGCGCTGCCCGGCATCGTCAGCGGCATCGCCCTCAACGCCGCGTTCCGTACCGTCCTGGGCCCGCTCGGCATCGGCTTCGGCCTGTTCACGGTGGTCGTCGGGCACGCCACCTTCTGCGTCGTGGTCGTCTTCAACAACGTGGCGGCCCGGCTGCGCCGTACCGCCCCCTCGATGGCCGAGGCGTCCGCGGACCTCGGGGCGCGCCCCTGGCAGACGTTCCGCCACGTCACCTTCCCGGCCCTGCGCTCGGCGCTCTTCGCGGGCGCGCTGCTCGCCTTCGCGCTCTCCTTCGACGAGATCGTGGTGACGACCTTCACCGCCGGTCCCGGCACCCGCACCCTGCCCATCTGGATCTACGAGAACCTGGCCCGGCCGCACCAGGCCCCCGTCGTCAACGTCGTCGCCGCGGCTCTCGTCGCCCTGTCCGTGGTGCCCGTGGCCATCGCGCAGCGGCTGTCCTCGGACACCGCGGGCGGGCGGCTGTGAGACCCGCGGTCCCGGTCAGTGCCTGGTCAGCGACCCGCGCGAGACCGGGAAGTCGAAGTAGGTGTCCGGGAACGGCTCCGGCTGGAAGGTGTAGTGCCACCACTCCTCGGCCAGATTCACGAAGCCCTGGGCCTCCATCGCGCCCTTGAGCAGCAGCCGGTTCGCCCGCTGCGTGCCCTTGATCCGCGGGTCGAGGGTGTGCGAGAGCGTGTCGAAGCAGTCGTAACCGGTGCCCATGTCCACCGAGTTGTCGGGGAACCGCTCCTTCTTCGGCGCGTAGCACGGCACCAGCTTCTCGCCGGGGAGGTACGGACGGGTCGGCAGCGCGGGCAGCCTGACGATCGTCAGGTCCATCGTGCTGCCCCGGCTGTGCCCCGACTTCTCGGCGATATAACCGTCCTCGAACAGCCGGGACTTGTCGACGTCCGGATAGAACTCCCGCTTCATACGCTCGTCGCCGAGGTCCTTCGCCCAGTCGACGAAGGTGTCCACCGCGCGCTGCGGCCGGTAGCAGTCGTACACCTTCAGGGTGTAGCCCCGGCGCAGCAGCTGGCGCTGCGCCCGGTGCAGCGCCCTGGCCGCCGGGCGGGTCAGCAGACACAGCGGCCTGCGATAGCCGTCGACGGGGCCGCCGGTGAAGTTGTGCGGGGTGAAGTACCGGATCTCCTGGCGGATCGTCGGATCCACGTCGCTCAGCGCCACGAACTCCTTGGGCGCCTTGGGTTCGGCCTTCGCCTGCGCCGGAGTGGGCGAGGCGAGGGCCATCAGGGCGGCGACGGGCAGGGCGAGCGCGCGCAGCGCGGCGGTGAGTCTTGGCATGAACACCCAACTACCCCGTCGCGCCGGACCGCGAACCACCCCGCACCCGCACCGGATACCCCGCCTCGACCCCGCCCTCCCGCTCGACCCGCACCTCGTCCCCGCGCAGCCGGGAGACGAACCGCACCAGCTCCGCCGTGTCCCAGCCGTCGCCCGCGTCCACCGTCAGCGACCCGCCGCCCTTGCGCCCCTCGCACGGCGGCCACACCTCCAGCTCCACGCCGCCGTCCGGCGACGCGACGGGTATCACCGCGCCCGCCCGGGCCAGCACCGGGATCCGGGACAGCGGGGCGTCGACCACCACCTGCCCGGGGCCCTCGTAGGCGCGGCCGGTCGCCGTGTCGTACCAGCGGCCGCGCGGCAGCCGCACCGCCCGCCGCACCGCGCCCTCCTCCAGCACCGGCGCCACCAGCAGCGCGTCGCCCAGCAGGAAGGCGTCCTCGCAGTCGCGCAAGGCGCGGTCCTTGGGCTGCCGCCACCACACGGGCCGCACATAGGGCGCGCCGGTACGCTCCGCCAGCCGCGCCAGCGTCATGAAGTACGGCAGCAGCCGCTGCCGCTCGCGCAGGACCTCCGCCGCGTGCGTCAGCACCCCGGCCCCGAACTCCCACGGCTCCCGCCGCCCGGCCGTGATCGCCGAATGCGTACGGAACAGCGGCAGATACGCGCCCAGCTGGAACCAGCGCAGATACAGCTCCGGCGACGGGGAGCCGGTGAAGCCGCCGATGTCCGGGCCGGAGTACGGAACCCCCGAGAGGCCGAGCCCGAGCACCAGCGCCAGCGAGGCGCGCAGCCCCGGCCAGCCCGTCGTCACATCCCCGGACCAGCTGCCCCCGTACCGCTGGAGCCCCGCCCAGCCGGAGCGGGAGAACAGGAACGGCCGCTCGTCGGGGCGCAGCTCGCCCAGCCCCTCGTACCCGGCCCGGGCCATGGCCAGCCCGTACACGTTGTGCGCCTCCCGGTGGTCGCCGCCCCGGCCCTCCAGCGCGTGCCGGGCCGAGCGCGGCAGCGTGGGCTCGCCGAAGGGGGCGAACGACACCGGCTCGCATCTGTCGTGCCACACCCCGGAGAAGCCCTGCTCCAGCCGCTCCGCGTACAGCCCGCCCCACCACTTGCGCACCCGCGGATCGGTGAAGTCCGGGAACGCCGACTCGCCCGCCCACACCACCCCGCGCACCTCCCGGCCGCGGGCGTCGGTCACGAACCCCTCCGCCGCCACCCCGCTGTCGTACACCGCGTTGCCCGGCTCCGCCTTCACCGCGGGGTCCACGATCGACACCAGCCGCACCCCGTCCCCGCGCAGCTCGGCGGCGAGCCCGGGCAGATCGGGGAAGCGCGCCGCGTCCACCGTGAAGGTCCGGTGCCCGGCCAGGTGGTCGATGTCCAGATGCAGCGCGGACAGCGGCAGGTTCCGCTCCCGGTAGCCCGCCACCACCCGCCGCACCTCGTTCGCGTCGCCGAACCCCCGGCGCGCGTGGTGGTGGCCCAGCGCCCAGCCCGGCGGCACCGCGGGGGAGCCGGTCAGCGCCGCCCAGCCGTGCAGCACCCGGGCCGGGGTGCCGACGAACACCCAGTAGCGCAGCGGCCCGCCCTCCATGCGCATCCGGACGCCGCCCGGCCGGTCGTGCCCCGAGCCCGCGCCCTCCTCGCCCTCCCGCAGAGTGACCGTGCCGTCCCACGAGTTGTCGTGGAACACCAGATGGGTGCCCGCGTCGGCCACCACCAGCTGCACCGGCATGGTCAGATACAGCGGATCGTCGCCCGGCCCGAAGCCGCCGCCGGGGTCGGTGTTCCACAGCCGGTACGAGCCGTCCCGCAAGCGCGGCCCGCCCGCCCGTCCGCCGAGCCCGAAGAACCGCGCGTCCGCCGCCACCTCCGACCGCTGGTGCCAGCGCGCGCCCGCGACCCCCGCGGACCCGTCCTCGCCGCCGCGGTCGATCACCGCCTCGGCCGGTTCCCACCAGCGCGGCGGCAGATCCCGCCGCAGCACCACCCCGCCCGGGGTGCGCACCTCCACCGAGCCCATGCGCGACACCGCGACCGTGACCCGCTCCGACACCACCCGCCAGCCGCCGTCCGTGTCCGGCTCCAGCTGGGCCCGGTCGTCCGCCTCCGGGCAGGCGCCGTCCAGCGCGTACGACGGCTCCGGCCCGGCCCCGTCCCAGCCGCAGAACACCGCCCCGCCCGCCGCCACCCGCACCCGCAGCGAGGACCGCGCGAACCGCACCACGCCACCGCCCGGCTGCGGATCCGCGCCCTCCACCACACCCGGCACCCGAGCCAGCTCCGCGCCCCGCCGCGGCAGCCCGGTCGCGTCGAGACGGCGGCGCCGCCACGCCGAACGCAGGGAGCGCAGCCCCCGCGCCGTACCGACCACCTTCACCGACCGCACCAGGTCACGCGCATTCATACTGATCACTGTGCCATTGACGAGGCACGACGCGACCATAGTTCAACTGCCGTTCACCCGTGGTCGTCCCACATGCCACCCACCGCGGATGTGTCGTGGCGCCTCTGGTGCCGAAGTCGATCACATGGCATCGTCCTGCACGGACCCAGACGCAGCGGACCGAAGCGGACTTCCCGGGAGCCGACACAGATGAACACCGCAGCCCACCCCGACCACCTGCCCGGCCCCCTGTGGCAGCCCGGCGCGGACCGGATCGCCCGCGCCCAGCTGACCCGCTTCCACGCCTGGGCGGCCGAGCGGCACGGCGCGCCCGCCGCCCTCCCCGGGGACCCGGCCGCGAGCTACGCCGCGCTGCACCGCTGGTCGGTGGAGGAGCTGGAGACCTTCTGGCAGGCGATCGCCGAGTGGTTCGAGGTGCGCTTCGGCACCCCGTACGACACCGTGCTTGCCGACCCCGCGATGCCCGGCGCCCGCTGGTTCCCCGGCGCCACCCTCAACTACGCCGAGCACGCGCTGCGCGCCGGTGAGGACCCCGCCCGCGCCGACGAGCCCGCGCTGCTGCACGTCGACGAGACCCATGAGCCGAGCCCCGTCACCTGGGCCGAGCTGCGCGCCCGGGTCGGCGCGGTCGCCGCCGAGCTGCGCCGGCTCGGCATCCGCCCCGGCGACCGGGTCAGCGGCTACCTCCCCAACATCCCGCAGGCCGCCATCGCCTTCCTCGCCACCGCCGCCGTCGGCGGGGTGTGGACCTCCTGCGCCCCCGACTTCGGCGCGCGCGGCGTCCTGGACCGCTTCCAGCAGGTCGAGCCGGTGGTCCTGTTCACCGTCGACGGCTATGTGTACGGCGGCAAGACCCACGACCGCACCGAGACCGTCGCCGAGCTGCGCCGCGAACTGCCCACCGTGCGCGCCGTCGTCCACATCCCGCTGCTGGGCACCCCCGCCCCCGAGGGGGCGCTCGACTGGGACGGCATCGTCCGCGAGGAGACGGCCCCGGTCTTCGAGCAGGTGCCCTTCGACCACCCCCTGTGGGTGCTCTACTCCTCCGGCACCACCGGGCTGCCCAAGGCGATCGTGCAGTCCCAGGGCGGCATCCTGCTGGAACACCTCAAGCAGCTGGGCCTGCACTGCGACCTCGGCCCCGGGGACCGCTTCTTCTGGTACACCTCCACCGGCTGGATGATGTGGAACTTCCTGGTGTCCGGGCTGCTGTCCGGCGCCACCGTGGTGCTGTACGACGGCAGCCCCGGCCACCCGGACACCGCCGCCCAGTGGCGCGTCGCCGAGCGCACCGGCACCACGCTGTACGGCACCTCCGCCGCGTACGTCATGGCCTGCCGCAAGGCCGGTGTCCACCCGGGGCGCGACTTCGACCTGTCCCGGGTGAAGTGCGTCGCCACCACCGGTTCGCCGCTGCCGCCGGACGGCTTCCGCTGGATCCACGACGAGGTGGCCGAGGACATGTGGATCGCCTCCGTCAGCGGCGGCACCGATGTGTGCAGCTGCTTCGCGGGCGCCGTGCCGACCCTCCCCGTCCACATCGGCGAGCTGCAGGCTCCCGGCCTCGGCACCGACCTCCAGGCGTGGGACCCGCAGGGCAGGCCGGTGACCGACGAGGTCGGCGAGCTGATCGTCGCCCGCCCCATGCCGTCCATGCCGGTCCGCTTCTGGAACGACCCCGACGGCAGCCGCTACCGCGACAGCTACTTCGACATGTTCCCCGGCGTCTGGCGCCACGGCGACTGGATCACCCTCACCTCGCGCGGCACCGTCGTCATCCACGGCCGCTCCGACTCCACGCTCAACCGGCAGGGCGTACGGATGGGTTCCGCCGACATCTACGAGGCGGTCGAACGCCTCCCCGAGATCCGCGAATCCCTCGTCATCGGCGTCGAGCAGCCCGACGGCGGCTACTGGATGCCGCTCTTCGTCCACCTCGCGCCGGGCGCCACCCTCGACGACGACCTGCTCGCCCGCATCAAGAGCACCATCCGCGCGGAGCTCTCCCCGCGCCACGTCCCCGACGAGGTCATCGAGGTCCCGGGCGTCCCGCACACCCTCACCGGCAAGCGCATCGAAGTCCCGGTCAAGCGCCTCCTCCAGGGCACGTCCCTGGACAAGGCGGTCAACCCGGGGTCGGTGGACGACATCGATCTGCTGCGGTACTACGAGCGCCTGGCCCGGACGAAGGGCGTCTCGCCCGACTAGTCGTGCGCCGTGTCCAACTGGTCGGCCAGGCAGGCCAGATAGAGGGAGAGGGCGCCACGGTCGCGCAGTGAGCGGCCGCTGATCTGCTCGATCTTGTTGATGCGGTAGACGAGAGTGTTGCGGTGGATGTGCAGCGCCGCCGACGCCCGCACCAGGTTGAAGCCGTTCTCGCACCACGCCACCACCGTCTCCCGCAGTACCGGCCAGTCCGCCTGCGCGCGCAGGTCCACGGTGGTCAGGGCGATGAGCCGGGTCCGGGTGTGCTGCCCGACGGCGGCCAGCAGCTGATGGCCGCGCAGATCGCCGATGCGGTGGACGGGGGCGTCGGCGGCGACGCGGGCGCCGAGCCGTAGCGCGTCGCACGCGTCCTGGTACGAGTCGTGCAGCCCGCCCACGGAGGAGGCCGGTTCGCCGATCCCGGCGCGCAGTACCAGGCCGTACCGCGCGTCGGCGGCCTCCGTCAGCCGCTCGCAGACGGCCGCCACCGCGGGGTCGAGGGCTTCGCCGCGCACCCGGTGCAGCACCCCGATCCACCCGGGGGCGGCGCTCGCGACGATGTCCTGCGGATCGGGGAACGCCTCGCGGACCGTGCGCAGCAGCTCCGGGCGGACCAGCGCGGTGTCCCGGGTCCGGTGCGCACGGGCGTATCCGGTCCCGTGGCCGCGTCCGCCACCCTTGCGCTCCGCGTCCGGCACCGTCACCTCCATCGCGATGGCGACCCGTGCGAGGCGGAGGTCGAAGCCCAGCTCCGCGGCGCGGAAGACGATGAAGTCGGGCTCGACCACCTGCGCGTCGTACGAGGCGACGTCGACGATCAGATCCTCCAGCACCCGCTCCCTCAGCACCCGCGAGCGCAGCAGCACGGACTCCCGCATCAGGATCTCCGTCTGCCGCTTCACCAGCAGCCCGAAGCGGCCCACCTGGGCGGGCGTGCCGGTGATCCCGACCGTGCCGACCGCGTGTCCGTCCCGGACCAGCGGAAGCGTGACACCGGGGCGCACGCCCCGCAGCGACTGGGCCTGCGCGGTGGTGTGGGTGGCGGGCTCCTGGGTGCGCAACACCTCGACGGACGCCTCGTGGAAGGTGCCGATGCGGCTGCGGTCGCCGCTGCCGATGACAGTGCCCTCACTGTCGGTGATGAGGACGTTGAATCCGATGACCGCCGAGGTGTCCCCGGCGATCTCCTGGGCGAGTGACGGGCTGAGCATGCGTGGACCCCCGTCGAGAGGTGCGCGGGAAGCGGCGCGGGAGGCGGCGCGAAGTGGGACGCACCATACAGCGAGGCGAACGTTTCTGGCCATATATTCGTACGAAGCAACCAGTGACCGAAGCTCGGTGCACTCGTAGCGTATGGGGCAATTCACACCGCCGCCGCGGCGGAAGACGCGGTGAACGGCGGGCCCTGCCCAGCCCTGACACGGAAGGCCGAACGGCGATGACCCGTGTACGCATCCTCCTCACAGCCCTGTCCGTCATGCCGCTCCTCGCCCTGACCGCCTGCGGATCGGACAGTGACGCCGCGGCCCCCAAGAAGGTCTCCGCCAAGACGGCGGCGCTCGGGACGATCGACCCCGGTGTCCTGAAAGTGGCGGTCCAGCCCTACGCGCCCTACACCACCGTCAAGGACGGAAAGATCGTCGGCCTCGACGGCGACATCCTCGGTTACGCCGCCAAGAAGCTCGGCCTCACCGTCCAGCCCGAGACGACGGACTTCGCGGGCATGCTCGCCGGAGTCCAGTCCCGGCGGATGGACATCACGATCGGCGGCGTCGCCTGGACCAAGGACCGCCAGAAGCAGGGGCTGTTCACGGATCCGCCCTACTACTCGCCCCCGGCGATGGCGGTCGGCTCGGGCAAGACGTACAAGACCGTCGACGACCTGAAGGGGCTGCGCCTCGGCACCGTCGAGGGCTATGTCTGGGTCAAGTCCATCAAGGCGGTCCCCGGCGCGACCCTGCGCGCCTACCCCGACGCCAACGGCGTCTTCGACGACCTCGCCGCGGGCCGCATCGACGTCGGCTTCCTCGACCCGCTCATCATCATCGCCGCCGAAAAGGAGCGGTCCGAGCAGATCAAGACCGAATACCTGACGCCGCCGACCGCCGCCCAGGTCAAAGCCAAGCCCGCCTACGAGTACTTCCGCCCGTACCAGACCGGCTTCTACCTCCCCAAGAAGGCCACCAAGCTGGAGAAGGCCATCTCCGCCCAGATCGACGCCATGTACAAGAACGGCGAGCTGACGAAGCTGATCAAGAAGTGGGGCGGCGACCCGGCGCAGTTCCTGAAGCCCGCCTCCGACGTCGCCCCCGCACGGCGCGGAGTCGACCGGCCCGCCGACTGGAACGCCCCCTCCATCGACTCCGCCGGGCAGTGAGGAGACCACCGCCGTGACGACCGCCGCCGGCCTGTTCCAGGTCCCCTGGTCCGACTACCGCTCCGATCTGCTGGACGCCCTGCTGAAGACCCTGTCGTACACCGCCGTGAGCTTCGCGGGCGCGGCCCTCCTCGGCCTGATCGTGGCGCTGCTGCGGCTCAGCCGCGCATGGCCGCTGCGCGCGCTCGCCGCCGTGTACACGGAGCTGTTCAAGAACATCCCCCTGCTCGCCATCATCTTCCTGACTTACTTCGGCCTGGGGTCCGTCGACATCCGGCTCGACGTCTTCACCGCCGGAGCCTTGAGCCTCATCGTCTTCTACTCCGCCTATCTGTCCGAGATCTTCCGCGCGGCGATCAGCGGGATCCACGACGGCCAGACGGAGGCGGGCGAGGCGCTCGGGCTGGGCCGGCTGAGCGTCTTCGGGCACGTGATCTTCCCCCAGGCGCTACGCCTGGCGCTGCCCGGCACCAACACCATGCTGGTCGACCTGCTCAAGGGCACCTCCCTGCTGGTCACGATCTCCGCCGCCGAGCTGATGTCCGAGGCACGGCTCATCACCTCCTCCACCTTCCGGGCGCTGGAGGTCTACCTCGTCATCTCGGCCGTGTACTTCGCCCTCTGCTATCCCCTGTCCCAGCTGCTGCTCGCGCTGGAGCGCGCCATCCGGGCCGGAAAGCCGCTGACCCCGCGGCGGCGGCGCCGACTGCGGACCGCCCGCGCCCTGCTCGCCGAGGCGCCCGCCCTGGCCGACCCACCGAACCCGAAGGAGGCGACGGCATGACCGAGCCCGTCACCGCGGCCGCCACCGCCCCCCGGCGCACCGACGCCGTCGTACGGATCAACAGCCTCGGCAAGTCCTTCGACGGGCGCCGCGTCCTCGACGACGTCTCACTCGACGTACCCCGCGGACGGATCGTCAGCGTCATCGGGCAGAGCGGCGGCGGGAAGACGACGCTGCTGCGCTGCGTCAACCTGCTGGAGCGGCCGGACAGCGGCACCATCGAGGTGGCGGGCGAGGTGGTGCACAGCGACGGGCGGACGGTCTGCCGCGACCTCGCCCGGCTGCGCCGCACGGTCGGCATGGTCTTCCAGCGGTTCCACCTCTTCCCGCACCTGACCGCCGTCGAGAACGTCATGCTGGCGCAGGTCAAGGCGGGCGTCCCGGAACAGCAGGCCCTGGAGCGGGCCGTCGTGCTGCTGCGCCGGGTCGGCCTCGCCCACCGCGGCCTCGCCCACCCCGACCAGATGTCCGGCGGTGAGCAGCAGCGGGTCGCCATCGCGCGAGCGCTCGCGCTCAAGCCCGAGGTGCTGCTCTTCGACGAGCCCACCTCGTCCCTCGACCCGGAGGCCACGCGCGAAGTGCTGCGGGTCATGCGCGAACTGGCCGAGGAGGGGATGACGATGATGCTCGTCACCCACGAACTGCCCTTCGCCCGCGAGGTGTCCGACTGGGTCGCCTTCGTCGACGGCGGCCGGATCATCGAGGCGGGCCCGCCCGCCGAGGTGCTCGGACGGCCCCGACAGGCGCGCACCCGGGCGTTCCTGACCACCTACGAGTCCGCGGCCTAGGGGACACGTCATGGACACACTGCACGGCAGTGGCCCCGTGGTGGTCGTCGGCGGCGGGGTGGTCGGCCTGTGCACCGCGTACTACCTGGCCGAGCGCGGGCTGCCGGTCGAGATCGTGGAACGGCGCGGGGTGGGCTCCGGCGTCTCCCGCGGCAACGCGGGATGGGTCTGCCTCAGCCACTCCACCCCCGTCCCCGCCCCGGGCGTCCTGCGGTACGCGGCGCGCTCCCTCGGGCGGCCGGACTCCCCGCTCTATCTGCGCCCGCTGCCGGACCCCGCGTTCGTACGGTGGCTGTGGCGCTTCTGGCGCAGCAGCACTCCCGCGGCGTTCCGGCGCGGCTACGCGGCGATCGCCGAGCTGAACCGCCACACCTTCGCCCTGTTCGACGGGCTGCGCGAGGCGGGAGTCGAGACCACCCTGAGCCGTCCGGGCATGGTGCACGCGTTTCTGTCGCCGGGCGAGGCACGGCACCACCTCCAGCTCCAGCGGCAGATGGCGGACGGCCGCTACCCGCTCCCGGACGACGTCAGCACCGGCCCCGAGGCGATGGCCCTGGACCCCTCGCTGGCGCCGGGGGTCCAGGCCGCCTACCTCGTACCCGGCGAAGGCGTCCTGGACCCGGTGGCCTTCGCCGCGGCCCTCGAAGAACGGCTGGCGGCAACGGGGGTGAAGGTCCACGAGAACGTGGCGGCGACCGGCTTCCGGCGCGGACCGGCCGGGGACCGGGTCACCGCGGTGGTCACCGACACCGGCGAGATCCCGTGCTCGGCCGTCGTCATCGCGGCCGGAGTGCGCTCCGCTGACCTGCTGCGCGAGCTGGGACACCACCTGCCGCTCCAGGCGGGCAAGGGCTACAGCTTCTCCGTGGACCTCGACCCCGCGCCGACGCACACGCTGTACTTCGGCGAGCACCGGGCGGTGGCCTCCCCGATCGGCGGCACCACCCGCATCGCGGGCACGATGGAGCTGAGCGGCAACAACAACCGGCTCGACTGGCGCAGGATCGTCGCCGTCGCCCGGGCCAGCCGCCACTACCTCGGGCAGTGGTTCGACGATCCGGACGACCTGGTGGCGCTGATCCGCGACCCCTGGGTCGGCGGGCGGCCGTTCCTGCCCGACGGACTGCCGGTCATCGACCGCGTGCCCGGCCCCGGGAACGCCTTCACCGCCACCGGCCACGGCATGCTGGGCGTGACGCTCGGGCCGGTCACCGGCAGCGAACTCGCCTCGTACGTCGTCACCGGCCGCCGCCCCGCCGCCCTCACACCGTTCCGCCTCGACCGGCTCCGCGGCTGACGCCCCGACGACGCGTCCGACGGGCGTTGTCAGTGCCCCCGGTTACGGTGAGTGAGTATCGAACGTCTGCGCTGAGGGGGAGTCATGGCGCATACCGACAAGGGCGGCACGCACTGCGGGAAGCCCACCGCGATCCGGGCCTTACGCAGGGAAGTCCCCAGCGTGGTGGCGCTGCTGGCGGCCGAGGAGGACTTCGCCGCCATGCGGCGGTACGCATCGTTCGGCTTCGGCGACCACGCCTCGTACCTGCGGCGGATGGAGGCGCTGCTGCGGGCGCTCTCGTCACAGGGCGTGCACACCACCGTCGCCCTCTTCGACCCGGTCGCGTACCAGGAGTACTGCGCGCACACCCGGCTCGACCCGGACACCCCCACCAGCCGCAGCCGCTTCACGGCGGAGGTGGCGTCCACGGGCGCCACCGTCGTCTACGAGGGCCAGCCCCTCGACCAGCTGCTGCCGCGCCTGATCACCGCGGCCGAGGAGCACGCCACCTGGGAGTACGCCGCGGCGGTGCTCGCCCGGGCGGGCGGCTGCCGCGGTGGCGACGGCTGCGGGGACGGCACCGGCCGCGCGGCGTTCGACCGCGCCGCGGCCGCGCTGTTCGCGGTGCTCGACGCGGTGGGGCCGGGCCTGCACCACCTGGTGTGCAGCGTCCCGGTGGACGGCACCCCGCTGGCCGCCGTGGTCCACGCCACCGCGCGGGAAGGCCGGCCGCCGCGGCTCGCCGAGCCCGGGGCGCTCGTCTTCCGCACCGTGCTGGCCTGCGGCATCGCCACCAAAAGCCCCGGCGGCATCGTCCTGCGGACGAGCCTGCCCGGAGCACCGGACACGGTCCGCGGCTGGGCGCTGCGCGACGGCTGGCCGCGTCCGCTGAGCGAGGCCGAGGTCTTCACCGCGTACTGCACCGACGCGCGGACCGGAGAGCCCATCCCGCCGGAGCACGGCGTCGAGTACCGGGCGGGCCTCCCGCTGCCCCGGCCCGAGGAGGAGTGAGACGGCAGAAGGGGTGACCACGGCGAAGGGCCCGTCCCCCCGCGGTCACCGCGGCGGGACGGGCCCCTTCGGCCCTGCTTCAGCTCATCGGCTCACTCGCCGGACAGCACCGCCTGCGCGGCCCGGCGGGCATCCTCGGCGGTGTCCGCCGCGCGCGCCGCCGAAGCGGCCCGCTCGCACTGGGCGAGCGTGTGCTTGGCCAGCGTGGCGCGGACATACGGAATCGACGCGGCACCCATGGAGAGGCTGGTGACGCCCAGACCGGTCAGCACACACGCCAGCAGCGGGTCGGACGCGGCCTCGCCGCACACCCCGCAGCTCTTGCCCTCGGCCTGCGCGGCCTCGGCCGACGCCGCGACCAGGTCGAGCAGCGCGGGCTGCCACGGGTCCTGCAGCCGCGACACCGCACCCACCTGCCGGTCCGCGGCGAAGGTGTACTGGGCCAGGTCGTTGGTGCCCAGCGACAGGAACTCGACTTCCTGAAGGATCGAGCGGGCCCGCAGCGCGGCCGACGGAATCTCGACCATCGCGCCGAACTTGGCCTGCAGCCCGGCCTCCCGGCACGCATCCGCGAACGCCTTGGCGTCCAGCCGGTCGGCCACCATCGGAGCCATGACCTCGAGGTAGACCGGCAGCCCCTCCACGGCCTTGGCCAGCGCCGTCAATTGCGTCCGCAATACGTCGGGGTGGTCCAGCAGCGTGCGCAGCCCGCGTACGCCCAGCGCCGGGTTGGGCTCATCGGACGGGGTGAGGAAGTCCAGCGGCTTGTCCGCGCCCGCGTCCAGGACCCGTACCACCACCCGGCCCTCGGGGAACGCCTCCAGCACCTGCCGGTAGGCCTCGGCCTGCTTCTCCTCCGACGGCGCCTTCGTGCTGTCGTCGAGGAAGAGGAACTCCGTCCGGAACAGCCCCACGCCCTCGGCGCCCGCCTCGACGGCCGCCGGTACGTCCGCCGGACCGCCGACGTTCGCCAGCAGCGGCACCTTGTGCCCGTCGGAGGTCGCGCCCGGACCGGACGAGGCGGCCAGCGCCGCCCGCCGCTCCTCGGCGGCCCGGGTCAGCTCCGCGCGCTTGTCCTCGCTCGGCGACACGAAGATCTCGCCCGTGCTGCCGTCCACGGCGATCATGGTGCCCTCGATCAGCTCCCCGGCACCGGGCAGCGCGACCACGGCCGGGACGCCCAGGGCGCGCGCCAGAATCGCGCTGTGGCTCGTCGGCCCGCCCTCCTCGGTCACGAAGCCGAGCACCAGGGTCGGGTCGAGGAGCGCCGTGTCGGCCGGGGCGAGATCGCGGGCGATCAGCACATACGGCTCGTCGCTGTCGGGCACGCCCGGCATCGGCACACCCAGCAGCCGCGCCACGATCCGGTTCCGTACGTCATCGAGGTCGGCCACCCGCCCGGCCAGGTACTCACCGGCCCCGGCCAGCAGCGCCCGGTACGCGGCGAAGGCGTCGTACACCGCGCGCTCGGCGGTGCTGCCCACCGCGATACGCCGCTCCACGTCGGCGATCAGCTCCGGGTCCTGCGCCATCATGGCCTGTGCCTCGAGTACGGCCTGGGCCTCGCCGCCCGCGAGATTGCCGCGCGCGATCAGGTCCGCCGACACGGCCTCCACCGCCTGGCGCGCCCGCCCCTGCTCACGCGGCGCCTCGTCGGCCGGAATCTGCTTCGCGGGCGGCTCCAGCACCGCCGTGCCCATGTGGCGCACCTCGCCGATGGCCACCCCGTGGCTCACGCCGACGCCTCGCAGCGTTGTCTCCATGTCACCTGTCCCCGGTTGATTCGGCGGAACTCCGCCGTGGTGGATGTCGTACTCGCCGTCGACGTCGCCCGGACCGGTTCCGGACGACGTCGGGGTCACGTCCAGTTGAAGAGTGCGTCGCCCGGCTTCATCTCGCCGTCCTCCCGGACCGTGGAGAGGGAGTCGGCGGTGGCCTCCAGGGCCACGATCGGACAGATCGGCGACTTTCCGGCGGCCACGGCCACCGCGGGGTCCCAGCGCACGATCGCGTCGCCGCGCTTGACGGTGTCCCCCTTATTGATGAGTACCTCGAAGCCGTCACCGTTCAGCTGCACGGTGTCGATCCCCAGGTGGGTGAGCACCCCGTGCCCTTCCTCGTCCACGACCACGAACGCGTGCGGGTGCAACGAGACGACGATGCCGTCGACCGGGGCCACTGCCACACAGGTCTCGAGCACCGGGTCGATCGCCGTACCCGGACCGACCATCGCGCCCGAGAACACAGGATCGGGAACCGCTGTCAGTCCGATCGCGCGCCCGGCGAGCGGAGACGTCACGGTGGTCATGGGAAGCCTCCCGGGTGAAGATCCATCTCGCGCCGTCACCGCCTGTCCCGGATCAGCGCACTGCCCAGAAGCGTAAGTCATAGGAACTTGGGATTCCGCACAAGCGGCGCAGGCTGGAGACCCCCCACGGGGCCCCGAATCGATTTGCCATGGCCACATGGGGCGCTGTACTGTCGTACTCCTGCCCATCCGGATGAAGCATCGCAGTCAGCTGCGGCCTCGTCCAGGTGAGGGCGGCACCTTCAGTCACTTGATCCAAATCTCGGACTCGCTTTTGCATGCCATGTGAAAGATGCGGATTCGGAAAGCGGAAAAGGGTCTGATAGCGTGTGAAACACCGAAGGGAAGCGCCCGGAGAGACCGGTGATACGGTTTCAAAGGAAGCGTCCGTTCCTTGAGAACTCAACAGCGTGCTAAAAGTCAACGCCAGATATGTTGATACCC
>NZ_JBVIVI010000015.1:127896-195489 GCF_055595765.1 Streptomyces sp. NPDC040405 | reverse complement strand
ACCGGCACCTGCACCACCTGCCACCGCCCCCTGCCCAGAACAACCCCCACCAGCCCAAACCCAAGAGCCAGACAGACCTAACGGAGTCCTACTAGGGGTCTCGTGCACGACGACGTGCGACAAGACCGCGGTGCGCTGGGAGAGCCCGTACGCCGGCACGATCGATGACGGTTTCTGGAATGCGGGGGAGTACGGTCCCAACGCTGCGCAGACCGCGAACTCCACGGTGAAGTGGACCGGTACCGGCAAGGAGCGCATCGATCTGAGCTGGAAGGTCAGGGCGGAGGTCGCGGTCAGTGACATCGGCCCGGTGAGTGCGGACTTCGGGTCCAGCGGGAAGGCGGACAGCCGGGAGCTGGCACCGCGCTGCGATGACATCGTGGGCGGCTCCTCTCCCGGCTGTGTGCTGCCGTACTTCAACCCGCAATACACGGTGGACACCAACTTGTATCCGGCGGCCGGTGCCTACTACTGGTGGATGCAGCAGGCCATGGTCCACAACAACGGGGCCGGCGATGAGCCCCTGCACTACCTGGGACCCGACACCACGGTGGTCAATCCCAACACGGGCAAGCCGTGGACGTCGGACAACAGCCGCAACAAGGTGTGCGGGAACTGGACGAAGCCGCCGCTGGACGCTTCGGTGGGGGCCGTGGACTGCGATGAGTTCGCGATGGCCTCCACTCACGAGAGCGGCGGATTCCCCGGCGGTGTCAACGAGGTCGCCAGCGGAGACGAATGCGCGCAACTCTTCACCGACAAGGTGAACAGCGGGAATTCCGCGTTCGGACTTCTGGCCGACACGCGGGTAGATGTGGACGGTCCGGCGGCTCAGCCGAAGTGCGGCCGGGCTGCTGTTCCGAGCACGCAGAATCAGCAGGCGTTCAAGAGCTTCCCGGCTCCTGCGTGGCGGCTTTTGGACGGGGACGGGTTCTTCCTGTCCAATCCGGGGTTCGATCACTGCTCGGGCACCGATGCGACGTGTGCGTGGAAGAAGATCTGATGTAGCGGCCTGAGACACAGGTGAGGGGGGCAGTCTCGGCTGTCCCCCTCGTTTGTTTCTGCGTGCGCTGTCAGGCTGTCAGGGGGGTCCAGAGGTGTTCGTCGTCAGGGTTGACCATGCTGCCCCAGATGAGGGCGCCGGCGACGAGTCCGGGTTTGTCGGAGGTTGCCAGGTCGGGGGTCTCGAGGGAGTCGGCCATCTCTTCGAGGTAGTCGGTGAGCGACTCGTATTCGGGCTCGGGGTGGTGTTGTGCGTAGCGGGTCCAGCGACACAGTCTTCCGGTTTCGGTGTCCATGTAGAGCCCGGAGGTCTGGTCGTCGGCGGAGAAGGAGAAGACGGGGATCCAGGCTGCGCGCCAGGTGACGGTGTCGTCGGTGTGGCGGCGCTGGTGGCTCATCTCCTGGCTGTACTTCGCGGCAACAGTCTCCAGACGCATCAGGGCGTGGCCTCCCATGAGGAAGGTGGAGTGCCGGTCTGTCCGGGTTCCTGCGCAGCGGGCCCATAGGGCTTTGAGGGAGGGGGGTATGCGGACGCCGGTCTTTCTCTGGAGAGCGGTGACGGCATCCGGGGAGGCGCCCGTGAGGAGGAGGTCCCGGGTGTGGGGGGCGTGGTGGGCGATCCAGGTTTCGATGCGGGTCCAGGCGTCTGTTACCTGGCGGGTTTCGATGTCCTGGGCGCTGGGCGGGTGGCCGGTCACTGGGTCTCCTTTGCCGTGGCGGTGGTGGCTGTCTGGGGACAGTACCGGTGTGGGACAGCTGGGCGCGGGGGTTCTGGAGGCTAGCCGGAGTGCGGCAGAAACATGCCGTTCGGGCAATCTGCGTATGGACCTCGACAACGGCTGTGGCGACATGCGGAAGCTCCGCGCCGCTCCCGGTCACCGCGGGGCAGACGGTGGAGATCCACGTTGAATACGAGATCGCCAAGGACCTCGGCCTCGCCGGAGCCCTTGCGTGCACGCTCGTCCCACGGTCTCGTGGGGGCGCATGGCGATCACCTTCTACGGCGACACGGACGGCGCCGGCAATCCCGTGGCCCGTACGACTCTGCCGGGCATCCATGCGCGCACCAGCCTGCTGCGCGCGATCACCACGGCGGTGAGCGGGAAGGACCCGGATGCCGCCTGGGCCGCGTGCGGTGCGCATGTCCGTTCCGCCGCCGCGGTGGCCATGCGCATCCTGCAGAGCGCGGCCGAGGAGGCCGTGAGCTGACTGCGGTGCGCGCCGGTGCCTCCCTGGAATGCGCCATCGATTCGCGTCCTCGACAAGCTTGGGTTCAAGCGCGACCACGTAGCGACCGATGACCGTGGCGAACTGGTATGGCTCACCCGATCCCTGCCGTAAACGGCGCGTTGCGGTGATGCTCACCCCGGAGCGACCCAGTGCGTTGACGCAAGATCAATGTCACTGTGGATTGACGTCACCGGGCCGTCCACAGTGCGCACTCGGCGGCATGGTGGGGGTCGGGCTGGGCTTGGCGGGGGCGTCGTAGACCAAGCTGTACCGCCAGAACAGGCGACGCCGGACCCGGGCGCCGGGCAGGGCCAGCAAGGAGACGAGCAGATCGACGCGCCTGGATCGTCGAGGAGTGGTGGATTGGGGCCCGCCACGTCGGCACTCTCACCCTCACCACGCCGACGGGCAGCGTCCTCCTCGACCACGACTCCGCCGATGCCCCCGGCCCCGCGCTTGCGGAGCCGGTGCACGCCGATGAGGACTGACTCCCGGAGGTGCGGACTACGGCGGCGTCGATGTCTCGTCCACGTTCGACTATGCCTGGAACCCGTACCACGGCACCTGGCAGGTTCCCGGCGTGGCACTGCCCAAGTCGAAGCTGTCGCTGATGGCTGTCGAGATACAACCTCGACGGTGTCAATCGCAGCGCCGATGTTTCCGCGTTCACCAGGGGACTGTACGGCGGCGACGCCTCTGCACCCCGTAAGGCGACCGGGTGCGCGGCCGGCGAACCACACGCGGTATGTGTCACCAAGACCCGGTCAGCCGCCCCGACGCCGGGTGCCCAGGCGGACGCGATACGGCCTTCGGGCCTGACTCGCACGGACCCGAGCGCTAGGTACGTGGCCATGACGTGAAGTCCTCCGATACAGCTTCTGGGCCGGGGCGATACCCCTGTGATGCCGTCCGCCGTCGGCAGTGGAGGGGGCCGCGCGTCAGGTGTAGGGAGTGAAATGTGCTGGGGTGTGGTCGATGGGCAGGTCGGGGCGCCAGGCCGTGAGGATCTGGGCGCTGCACACGAACAGGCCGTCAGGCAATTGGTCCAGGGGGTACCAAGCCCAGTCGCCGACGCTCTCGTCCGGCTGCGTGGCCGGCTGGCCCTGCCAGGTGCTGACGATGGCGCCGACCGTGACCCGTACGACGTCTCCGACGTGGTCGACGAGCGTGCCCAGGAGTGTGACGTCGTCGGGTTGGGCGATCAGGCCGGTCTCCTCGGCGAGTTCGCGGGTCACGGTCACTTCCAGAGATTCCCCGGCCTCCACGGTGCCTCCCGGTAGTTCGAGGGTGCCGCGATGGTGACGGCCGAGGAGTACGCCCTGGTGGCCGAGGACGATGGCGCCGACACCGATGGCGGCGTGCGGCGCGGGCGGCCGCGTGGTGCGGGGTCGACTGGAGATGCGTGTGGGGCGGTTCGGGAGGCGGCGGGCGCGGATGAGCTGCTGCACGACGGGGTTGTTCTCGTCGGAGGGGAGCAGGAGGTCGATGGCCTCGACTCGGAAGCCGTGCTCGGTGAGCAGTTCTTCCCACAGTTGCGGTGCCAGGACCCACATCCTGGTGGGCAGTGGTGGATCGTCGCGCAGCATGATCATCTGCTCGCGTGACGCGACTGTTGTGGACGGACCGCGGCCGTGCAGGTCGGTGTGGAGGAGCGAGAGGATCAGCGGTGCGCCGGGGCGCAGGCCGTCGCGTAGCGCGGGCAGGGAGCGGTGTGGGTCGGTGAAGGCGAGGCTGCCGATGGCGTACGCGGCGTCGAAGGGCTGGGCGGTGCGGAGGTAGTCGATCACGTCGCCATGTACGAATTGGACGCCGGGAGTGCCCGCATGCGTACCGGTGGCGCGTTGGTGCTGGGTGAGGGACAGCTCGATCGCGGTGACCTGAGCATCGTGCGTGCGGGCCAGGTGTACGGCGTGGTGGCCGGGGCCGGAGCCGATGTCCAGGACGCGTTTGCCGGTGACGTCACCGAGGATCTCGGCACCGGGACCGACCCCCTCCCACGGAGCCCACTCCAGCCGTTTGGGGAGAGGCGGCATGTACCCACGGTTCAGCTGACGTTGGCCGTAAACGGTCCAGGCTTCGGCGTTGAGGTCCTCAACGGACACGAGAACTCCCGAGAGCAGAGCGAAGGAGAGTGGTAGCTGCGCGGCTTCATCATCCGGTTTGGGCCTCAAGGCCCGGTGCAGAGATAGTTCGGGCCTCGGTCCTGGCGTGCGCGTTCGATGGCATCGAGGCGCGCGAAGCCCGACTCGTCCATGAGCTGTCGCCACTGGGCGAGATCGTTGACGGCCCACAGGTCGTGCTCGGCCGGGTCGAGCCGGATGCGGCGCAGTTGGCCGGTACTGAGCCGGCCGCCGTCGAAGATGAAGCCGATCTTGCCCAGTGGCCGGCGGGGGCCCGGGTGGAGGTAGTGCGTCAGCAGCAGGCGCGGTTGGCCCTGGCCGAGTTCGAGTCCGGTCTCCTCGGCTGCTTCCCGGCGTGCGGTCCCCAGGGGGTCTTCTCCGGCTTCGGCGTTGCCTCCGGGAAGGTGCCACAGCCGGTTGCCGTACACGGAGCGCAGCTGTACCGGGCGGTCCTGCTCGTCGCGGATGTACAGGCAGCCGTAGACCGTGTGATGGGGCACCGTCTGGACGTACTCCGCGGGAGTCATGGGCATGGGGCGGCCGGGCCGTCCCGGACGGTGGTCGAACTCGAAGGCGAGAACGCCGAGGGCTTGCTTGTCCGGCGTGTAGATGCGGCGCAGGTTGGCGAGCTGCTCCTCGCGCGTACGGTCGGGATCGATGCGTGCTGGATCCTCCGCGTCCAGAAGCTCCTCGAATGAGGTGTACGGGGTGACCCGCTTCGCGACGATGTCGAGTTCCCGCTCGCTGTCCGGCGCGTGGAAGACGATCGTGTCCCCGGTCTCGACGGCCGCCTTCTCGGGTGTCCCGACGCGTACTTCGATCGTCTTGCGCCCGGACTCCACCTGGGCGTAGTAGCGCTCCCGCAGGCTGAAGTGATGCTGCCGCGAGGTGGGCATGGCGTTTCGGGCGTCGGCGGGTGCGCGTGGCGTGCGGTCGGCCGATGGCGAGGACGGCGACGTGGCGTCGGCCGGGTGAGGGCCACGCAGGACTACGAAGGCCAGTCCTTCAGCGTCGTGGCGTTCCGTGGTGGACCAGCCGGCCCGCAGGTGGGCGAGTTCGTCCTCGTCGAGCGCGATGCCGCGCCGCTCGGCCGGGGTGTCGGCGGCGAGGGGCGTGATGACCACGATGGTGGCGCCGGGCCGCAGGCGGCTGCCGAGGGCCTGCATGGTTCGGTCGCGGTGTTTCAGGAAGGGATACACGAACCGGAGGGTGATCAGGTCGTAGCCGTCGGCGTGCAGTGGTGCCCAGTCCTCGAGCTCGATGTCCAGGCGCAGCCACCGGGCGGCATTTCCGTGCTGGGCGGTTGCCTCGGCGAGGGCGTTGTCGGACCAGTCGACGGCGTCGACGTGGTAGCCGAGCGAGGGCAGATGGCCTGCGAGTTCTCCGATCCCGCACCCGACATCGAGGGCCTTGCCGTCGATAGGGGCGGGAACGTGCGTGGCAAGCAGTGACCGCTCCCGGTCGCTGAGTGGGCGATAGCGGCGGCCATCGGCGTAGCCGGTGTTCCATTCGTCCTGCGTAGTGGACACGAGGGGCACGTCCTTCCCAAAAACGACGGGTCCAAAGCAGCAGCGCACGGTGCTGGTGGTCACGCGCGGCTGCTCGCCTCGCCGCCCGTGCGCCGCTGAGTGCCTATAGAGAACTGAACGCTCCGGCTCCCGGGTGAGTTACACGTACGTCCCTTCCTGCACGGCCTGTGTTTGGTCGAGGGCGACGGTCCTGTCCGTCACAGCAGCGTTGGCGAGTGCCCAAGTCCATGTAGGCCAGGCCGGATTTGGCAAGACTAGTCCTGGAACTTCTTCCAGTAGGGCGGACGGGACGAGGGGTTCGGCAGGCAGTGATCCGGTAGAGGGCGGGGCAGGGCAGGTGGGGGCGTGGTCCGGTGGGGAGTTGGCGCGGAAGGATGCCGTCGGTGCCGGGCCCGTGCCCTCGATCGAGGAGGTCGTTGGGACCGCCGGTGGGCTACCGGACGACGCGGTGCTGTGGAGCGCGGCGGGGCTAGCCGGGGCGCTGGCCGTGCTGCACCGGGCCGGGCGGGCGCACGGGGACGTGCGGGCCGGGAACGTGCTGCTGACGCGGGGCGGGCCGCTGCTGACCAGTGACGCGCCGGGGCGGGACGGCGGGGCGCCCGTGCCCGCGGCCGACATGGTCGCGCTGGGGATGCTGCTGGTCGCCGCGTACACCGGCGCCAGCAACCGACAGCGGACGTAAGCAGAGGGTTGGAGCCCGAAGGGCCTGTCTGGACGGTCGAGGTCGACGACCTGATCACCCCCGCCGACACCGCCCCGACCTCGGAGTCCCGGTCGAGGCGCCGCCGCCCCGACCCGGCCGACCCCGGGCTCTCGACCATCCGCGTCCTGGTCCAGGGGACGCGCGCCGATGAGACCGGTCAGCTGCGGGGGCCGCTTCCACCGTGGTAGCCGAGTTCGAGGTAGCGGGTGCGGGTGCTCCAGGAGCCGAGGTCGGGCGTGTTGGCCAGGATGTCGTGCCACGGCTCGGCGCCGGGCGCGGCCGCCTCGCCGGAACCCGCCGTGGGGCGCCCGGCCCAGAGCCGCACCCCCGACCGCGCCTCCGACTCGCGGACCGGCTCCCACCAGCCCACCGAGAACATCCCGGCGAGCTGGTGCATCGCGATGAAACTGGCCACGCCACTCTCGGCGTCCGTGCGGTCCGGGCGCTCGGTGATGGCGTGCCACAGGAAGTACGGGTTGGGTATCCGCACGTCGGGCTGGAAGCGGAACACGAGCCGATTCAGCGTGATCGAGCCGATGCGCGGCAGCTGTACCCGGTTGAGCGGGATGACCTTGCGTTTGCCGCCGTTCCAGGTCAGCCTCTGGTTGCGGCCCCGGTAGCCGGGCTCGCTGAATACCGTGGCGTGGAGGAGTTCCCTGCGGTCGGACCGGCGATTGTGCGCCCTGCCCGCAGCGGCGACGGCGCCCACGGAAGCCAAGCCCGCCAGGAGGAATTTGGTCTTGCGCTTCATCGGGACGCGACACCTCGCTTCTGACGGGACGGTGCCCCCATGATGCGCCACCGACGGCCGTTGATCTAGGCCGTGTTTCAGGTAGCGGGTGAGTCTTGGGCGGATAGTTCTTCGGCCAGTTCCATGCAGCGCAGGCGGGCTGGGGAGAAGTCGTAGGGCATCTTGCCGATGGCTTCGAACGCGCTCATGGAGCCAGCCTCCCGCCTGCCAGAGCTGAGGTCGGACTCGTCATCGGCGGTAGCGGGGTGCAATGTGTCCCAGGCGTCGCAGAGGGCGTCGTCGTCCTTGCTCAGGCCGGATTCCTCGATGACGGTCTGCAGGGCGCATTCGAAGGTGTGCCGCTCGACGGCCACTTGAGCCACTTGTGGATCATCGACGGCGACGCTGTCGTCGAGTGCCTCCTCGGCGTCATCGATGCGGTCGGATTCCTCCCGCAGAGTGGGGTGTGTGGCCAGGGCGATGAAGCGGGTGGCCTGGATGGCCGCGCCGAGCGGGCCGAAGATCCGCTCGGTGACCAGCAGGCTGTCCAAGTCCGTCTGGCGCAGGGAGCCCTCGGGCAGGTTCTTGAGGCGTTCGGTGACGAAGTCGGAGAGCAGGCCCATCCGGCTGCCTTCGGTGCGCATCCGCTGCACGGCGGTCCGTTGCCGCCGCAATTCGGCCTCCTGCTCGGCGAGGGTTTCCTCCAGCCGCTCCAGGATGCCCGAGATACCGTCTTTGCCGTCCGCGCCGGCGGAAGCCGTGCCGGTGGTAAAGGCGTCACGGATGTCGTCCAGGGCGATGCCGGCGTCGGCCATCTTGCGAATCCACAGCAGGCGGATCATGTCCTCGTACCCGTAGCGGCGGCGGTCATCGCCGCCCCGCTCAGGCTCGGGGAGCAGACCGATGGCGTGGTAGTGGCGAATCGCCCGTGGCGTGCTGCCGGCGAAGGCCGCCGCGTCACCGATCTTGACCTGGCGGGGTGGCATGAAAGACGCATGCATGAGCAGGGACCTTTCCTCAAGGGACCGGGACGTGAGTCCACCGGACCACATGCCGCTACGGAAGGTGCAACCCCATACACCGCCCCGCGCCAATGCCAGGAGATGCGCCCTTCCTTCGTGATGGCCGCGCGAGGCCGTCGTTTCCTGCTGGGATATCCGCACGACGGCAGGCTGAGGGTTCACAGCCACTGTTGAATCGCCGCGACCTGAACCGTCGCCTCGAACCGAACCGCAAGTTCGTCAAACCGGGTCGCCACGGCCTGGTGCTGCTTGAGACGGCTGATCCCGCATTCGACCGCGTGCCGGGTCTTGTAGTCCTCGGGGTCGAAGAAGGGTGGACGGCCACCGCCACGTCCGCGGCGCATGCGGTTGCGGACCTGATCGACCGGCTCAGGAAGCGTGCACGTGATGCCACGTCTGCGCACGTAGGCGCGATTCGTGCGCGAAGAGTACTCCTTATCGCCTCGCACCCGCAGCGGGCGTCTTCTCGGCCTACCGACACCAGGCCGGGGCCCCCGATCGCGTTCAGGACCAGCTCGAACTGCGGACTGTCACCGCGCTGCCCGGCGGTGATCAGCAGTGACAACGGCTTCTGTCCCTGCTCACGCGCCAGATGAATCTTCGTGGTGAACTAGCCTCGCGACCTGCCCAGTCCGTGGTCTTCAGGTTCGGCGCTCACTCCGCCTGGCGGTTCCTTCTGCGCCCGTGCCGAAGGAGTTCGCCGCGTCCTTCGGGATGGCCGGGGACCACGCGAGCAGTTGCTGCACAACGCGCTCCGACAGGTCGAGCGTGAGGGAGACACGATCGGGATGAGTTCCGAGGTGGTCGTCCAGACGGGGCGACACACATCCCGTGAACCCGACCCTGGCCTGCACCTCCCAGTCCTCTCGGGCGGCAACGAGCCATTCGGCAGGAGCAGCGACTGTCTTGGCCTCCTGCCCGAGAAGGTACATCCACACCTCAGCCTGGGCGTCGCGGACCCAGAACCCGGATCCGCGGTAGTCCATATTCGAAGGGCATTCCGGAACACTCTGAGGACTTTTCCTCCAGAGCTAATCGGCCCCTCGACTCGGAGGCGCCGATAATCTTGCTTGGCCAGGGATGGGCCGCCGTACTTCGTCCGGAGCGGCGCCCCAATCACCGTCGTGTGAAACGCCACAGTCATCGCAGGCCCACTCAAGTTCCCAGCGGAGTCTGCCCTCCTTCACCAATTGCACCGCCCACCCTTCGCAGGACCGACCGCAATCGCCGCACGGCTCATTGAGCCTGACTGCCTGCTCAATCATCACCAGCCTCGCATTCTCATGTATCTGTCCACCATTTCGTGGAATTGCACGGAAATGCAGGAGCCGTCGCGAGGGTGATGTGTGCCACCGGGAATGCCGCGCGCATACCAGCCGATTTCGCGATTGCGCCGTCTTGCCGGTGACATGGCTCAGGTCCCTCGTGCAGACATTCCCCGTGCCCCTCTGCGCATCCTGCATGAGCGCCCCCGGACGGGGGTGGCATGGCGTGAGACCGTCAGGGTCCAGCGAAACATGAGGATGGGGACGTAGGTGACCGGGCTGGGGTCCGGCGTGAGGCCGAGGGGGTCGCAGCGGTAGCGCCAGGTGTCGGGCTTCTTCGATGCGCGGGTCTTCTGACGCAGCGTGGTGCGGCCAGCGGCGTCGTATTCGTAGCGAGTGGTGCCCGCGGCCCGTATTCGGGTGCCGGTGTAGTCGCGTTCGCCCGTCGTGTCCGAGCCGGGGTGCTGCTGCGGCCAGGTGGCGTGGGTCTGATTGCCCGCCGGGTCGTAGGCGTAGGACTCCTGCCAGGGCTTTGCTCTCGCCGAGACGCTGGGTCTGGCCCCGGCCGTTTCCCTCCGGAATCTCGGCACAAGCCCTGATCCCGCGACGGCGGCACGGGCGGCCGGCCGCAGGGGGCCGGGCCGGACGCCGCCCGCCGGTCGCGGTCAGCGGGGCGTTACGGTGGATCAGCGGGGGCCTTCGCCTCCGCGGCGCTGGCCGGTTGTCCATCGGGTGCGAAGCAGATGTGCGGCCCCCTTCGGGCGGCGGTCGCGAGTGAACACGCCTTTCTTGTTTCCGTCGACGCGGAAGATCCCCGCAGAGGTCTGGAAGTCGGCGAAACTCCAGACCTGCTCACCGATAACGGCGTCGACGCGATCGAACACCCGGTGATACAGGTCCAGCAACGCGCTCTGGTACTCCTCGCTCCACGGCTGCGAGTGCACTGAGTGCAGCCCGGCGAGGGTGTCGGCGCCGTATTCGGTGATGATCAGTGGTTTGCCGAGCAGTCGTTCCCAGCGTTTCAGTTCGTCCTCAAGGTGCAGCTCTGCGGCGTCGAGGTCGTTGGTGTCCTCGTACCAGCCGAAATAGCGGTTGATGCCGATGACGTCGAAGAGATCCGCGATGCGGTCGGACTCGGGCGGCGCCATGCCGAGGTTGGCGAACATGACGGGGCGGCTGGGGTCGGCTTGTCGGGTGAGTTCGACGAGCGGCTCGAAGTACTCGCGGGCGCCGTCCTCGTTGGACGCCGGTTCATTGGCGATCGACCATAGAACCACGGAAGGGTGATTCTTGTCGCGGTCGATGAGTTCGCGGATCGTGTCCGCGTGAGCGGCCCGGGTGCGGTCGTTGATGGTGCTCGGTGAGAAGGTCTGCTCGTTCTTGGATCCGAAAATTCCGCCACCGATGTTGAGGTTCAGCCCGACGGCGGAGACCTCGTCGATGACGACGATGCCGTGGCGGTCGGCGTATTCCAGGACTTCCTCGGCGTAGGGATAGTGGGATGTGCGGAAGCTGTTGGCGCCCATCCACTGCATCAGCTGAAAGTCGTGCACCATATAGGCCGGGTCGTGGCCCTTGCCGCGTATCGGAGTGTCCTCGTGTTTGCCGAACCCGGTGAAATAGAACGGCTCGCCGTTGATCAGCAGCCGCAGGCCGTCCACCCGGACGGACCGGATGCCGACGGGAAGCTGGTACGTGTCGATGACTTCACGGCCATCGCGGAGCTGGACGCGGAGCTGGTAAAGGTAGGCGGCGCCGGGTTGCCACGGGTGTGCGTCGGGTACGACGAGCCGATCGTTGTCACCAGTGCCGCTGGCGACAACGCGCTCCTCAGCATCGATCAGCTCGGTGTGGAGGGTGCAGCCGTGCTGGGCGGCGTCGATCCGGTAGTCGACGATGCCCGTGGCGCCGGTGAGATCGGTGACGACCGTGACGTCGTCGATTCTGGCCCGCGGCGTGCTGAACAGCGTCACCGACCGTGCGAGACCGGCGTAGTTGAAGAAGTCATGCAGATACCGCTGTTGCCGACGGCCGGTCTCGCTCGTGGTGACCGAACCCGGTGGAATCGTCTCGTTGGTCAGCACGTTCTCGACGCCGATGGTCAAGCGGAACTCGGTGCCGGGCGTCACGAGTGCGGTGATGTCCGCCTCGAACGGGGTGTATCCGCCGACGTGTTCAGTGACCAGTTGATCGCCGACGTAGACGCGGCCGCGGTGAGTGGCCGCGTCTACGCGGATGAGGATGCGCTGGTCATGCCAGCCACGCGGCACCCGGACAGAACGCTGGTACCAGACCCAGCCCACGTGCTCGCGCAGGCTCGGGTTCACGAAGATGTCGTTGTAGCTGGCCGGAACCGGAGCCTCCAGTGTGCCGGGCAGGACACCGGTCCAGGGCTCATCGCCGGTGACGGTGTCCGGTGCGAATCGCCACAGGCCATCCAGGGGCAGTGTTTCCCGGGTGGCGGTACTGATGGGCTTCAGCACGGTGTTTCCTCTCCCGCGTGCTCGAAAAGCACGTCTTCCAGGTCGTGTGGCACGTCAGGTTTGCTGGTGTGGACGGCCCGCACCGTCGCGGGCAGGTCGAACGGCAGCTTGCCCTGAGCGGCGTCCGGCTCCGCGAGGACGTCGAAGATGGCTCGGTCAGTTGTGCCGAACTCGCCGAGGACGATGTCTGCGATCTCGACGAGTGGCGTGAGGACGGCAGGGCGTTCCAGCCGCACCACGAGGGCTACCGGTCCGTGTGTGCTCAGGTTCCGCACCCGGTCGATGACTTCCGGCGGGTATTCCAGGGTGCCCGCGTGGAACACCGGCTCGGCGACCGGACGCCGCACCGGCGTCAATGCCGTCGAGATACACGCTGGTGCCAGCCGTCAGCGGCAGTGCCGGACTGCTCCGCCCCCGCAGCATGACGCACGAGCGTTTCTGGGCCGCATGCCCCGCCGCGACCGCGTCGGCCGTGCCGACCTTTTCCGCCGCTGCCGCCTCGTCCACGTAGGGGGTGTCGAACAGGCCCAGCTCGAACTTGACGCGAAGAACGCGAGCGAGCGACTCGTCGATCCGCGACTCCGCCACCCGGCCATCGTGGACGAGCCGGAGCAGGACGTCGGTGCAGTTCTCCCCGCCGAGCTGGTCACATCCCGCGTCGAGGATTTTCGCGACCCGCTCCGCCCGGTCGAGATGTTCGACTCCCCAGGCACGAGCGGGCATTGGCTTCCCGGCCCGGGAGAATCCGGTGACGAGTTGCCAGTCCGTGCAGATCACCCCGTCGAATTCGAGTTCGTCGCGGAGGATCCCGGTGATGATCTGTTTGTTGTAGCCGAAGGCGACTTCCTCGATCGGCTTGCCATTCCGTACCACCAGGCCGACAGGTTTCCCGTAGTAGGGCATGATCGCCGATGTCCCGGCCGCGACGGCTGCTCGGAACGGCTCCAGGTGGTACTCGGACATGCCGCCGGGATAGACCTGCTCGGCACCGTACGGGAAATGCGGGTCCTCCCCGTCTTTCTGCGGCCCGCCTCCCGGGAAGTGCTTGGTCATGCACGCCACGCTGTCGGGACCGAGCGCGTTGGCCGAGTTCAGCTGCTGGAAGCCGTCCAGGTAGGCGTGCACGTATGCGCTGGTGAGACGGGCATCCGGGCCGAAGGTCGTGGACTGCCTGGCCCAGCGTGGCTCGGTGGCCAGGTCGACCTGCGGGTGCAGGGCGGCGCGCACGCCGACCGCGAGGTATTCCCTCCTGGCGTACTCGGCGAATTCCCGCACCGCGTCGACGTCCTGGAGCGCGGCGAGTCCGAGCCCTTCCGGCCAGGCGGAGAAGGCTCCCGCGGGCAGGGCCGCTGCCTCGTTCTCGTTCGGCAGGACGGCGTGCCTCGGGTCGGTCGAGAGCGTGACCGGAATGCCCAGCCGGGTGCTCTCGGCGAGTTTCTGGAGATTGTTCTGCCATCTCGCCGCCTGTTCCGGCGCGGGCAGGCGAACCACGTTGAAGTGGGTGATCAGCCGGTCGCGGACGAAGGAACTGGTGGATTCCGGCATCTGCCTCGCCCCCTCCTCGACCAGGGAACCGTCCTCGCCCGCCTCGATGCTGCGCTGGAACAGCTGCCCCACTTTCTCTTCGAGCGTCATCCGCCCGATCAGGTCGGCGACCCGTTCCGCGACGGACAGCGTCGGATTCTCGTACGGCTCCATGACGCCGTTGCCGTTGAGATCGCGGAACGGTGTCCCGTCCGGTGCGGTCGCGAGCGAAAGGTAGGGGAAAGACACGGCGATTCCTCTCAGCGGACGCGGCGGATGGACCCGATGAGCACGGCGGATATGACGGCGAGGACGACGGCCAGGATGAACAACATGCGGTAACCGAGGCCGGTGCTGAACGCGAGGGCCGCGAGCGCGGGCGTGACGAACCGGGGCGCGGTATTGGCGATGTTGAGGATGCCCATGTCCTTGCCGTGGGCCGAGTCGTTCGGCAGGACATCGGTCATCAGCGCCTGGTCGACCGCGATGTAGACGCCGTACGCGAGCCCGGCGAACCCGATGAACAGCAGGAACGTGGTCTGCGATGGCCACAGGATGAGCGGGACGAAGGTCGCGCCGATCACCAGGGACGCGGCGACCACGAGGGGTTTGCGGCGCTTGATGAGGTCCGACAGCGGCCCGGAGATCAGTGTGCCGATCGCCGCGGACACCGCCATGAGCGTCCCGCTGATCGCGATGGCTCCGGCGACACCGGCCTTCGACAGGTGCAGGTAGTCCTGCAGGATGTAAAGCTTGTACATCAGAACGCAGTTGAAGGCCAACAACAGCAGCATGCGACCGAACAGCGCGAACAGGTAGTCGCGGTCCAGCGGAATGCGGAAGGTGCGCAGCACCTCGCGAATGGTGAGTTCCACCTTGGGCTGATCGCGGTTGGACGTGTCGCGGGCGAAGACGACGAACAACGCGCTGGTAAGGCAGACGATCAACGGGATCGTGCCCAGACCGAGGCGAATGTCGCTCAAGAAGGCCGCGCCGACGACCGCGCCGAGGCTCTGCGCCAGGAGCGTGCCGCACCCGATGAGCGTGGATGCCAATCCACGTCTGCTCGGGTGCACCCGGTCGGGCAACACGGCCGCCAGCGGCGCCAGCAGCATGTTCAACCCGATCTCGTACGCCACGAAGAGCAGCACGAGCATCGGAAAGGCGGTCGCGAGCGACATCGCGGCGAGGGACAGTCCGGCGAGCAGGCCGCCGCCGAGGATCCATGGATTGCGGCGGCCCCAGCGGGAGCGGGTGCGGTCGGAGACGGAGCCGAACACGATGTTCGCGACCAGGCCCGTGAGTCCGCCGATCGAGGACAGCGTGCCGTACAGCGCGACTTTGGCCGACGCGTCCACCTGCTCCATGAGGGCGGGCAGCAGGGTCCCGGAGATGCCCGAGGCGAACATCCAGCCGAAGTTCGCCTGGAACAGCAGCGCCCCGAGGGCGCCGAGTTTCGGCTTTGGTTGGTTGCCGGTGCGGGGGACCGGTTTGACGCTGTCGCCGGGTAGCTGGGCTGGGCCCTGAACGGCTTCCGACATGACAACTCCTTGCCTTGTTACAGGGGAGGCTGGCCGCTTGGCTGACCGTGGCAGCCGGATGGAGGAAGAAGCACCGGCAAGTGAAGTGCCCCCACCTTCCGGACCTTGGGTTCCGGCGTAATCCGGGGGCTGAAGAGCAGGGCGCGGTTCTTCCTCACTCGGGAAGATGCCTGCAAGCGGTGAGGTACGGGCCCGACGGCGACGGCGACGGCGATGGCGATGGCGACGGCGACAGCGATCGGACGGGGGCCGACGGCAGTTCGATGTCCCCGCCGATGGCCCGCTGTCAGGGTGTGTTGAAGAGGTACGGGTGGATCAGCGAGCGCCGTGAGGCGTCAGCCGTACGTCGTACTTCGTGCCACGAGGGGCCGACGAGGCAGCGGGACGTCCTGCCATGACCTGCACCTTGTATGGGCTGCGCCTTCTCGAAGCGTGCGATCAGACGGGGCGGGCCTCTCGGTACCTATCGCCCACACGGTGACGTGGCCACTGGCCGGGCTCAGTGCTGCGGGCAGGCCACCGAGGAGTGTCCTCGCGACCCTTGATGTGAACATCGTTGTCCTGTTTCCTCTCCCCTTTGGACGCGTGCGTCGTTCCCTCGCATGTCGTGGTGTGGGGTGAGCGAGACGGTACTCCGAAAGCCGAACAGGTGCCATAGTTTCGACGTGGCCAAAATCCGTGCTTCTGTCGCCGCCCTTGTCGCCGCCCTCGCCGCCACGTGGGCCGCTGATCGCCGGAGGAGTGAGGGCTCGGGCCGGGAAGGCGGCGGAGGGAGGCACGCCATAGGGTCGACGCCATGACCGAAGAGATGAGTGCTCGTCCAGCCACTCGGCGGGGCCCGTACGCCAAGAGCGCGCGCCGTCGGGCCGAGATCGTCGACGCCGCGACATCGGTGTTCGCGGCGCGCGGCTACCGAGGCGGGTCTCTGCGGGAAATCGCGAAGCTGATCGGTCTCAGTCTGACCAGCGTCGTGCACCACTTTCCCACCAAGAGCGAGCTCCTTGTGGCCGTCCTCGATCACGCCGACACCGCAAGGGCCGACTCCTTCGACTCGGACAGCCGGAAGGAAGGAGTGAAGTACGCCATCCTGCGATACGTTCGTCGCAACCTCGATCGGCCGGAGATGCTGAGGCTGCTTGCCCTCATGGCCGCGGAATCCTCAGCCTCGGACCATCCCGCGCACGAGTGGTTCCGCGAACGGTACGAAGCGGTGGTCACCGCCGTCGAGATCGCCGTGCGCCGGGATCAGGACGAGGGCCGTGCCTCCAACGGCAGGGCCCCGAGGATGATCGCGGAGTCCGTCGTCGCCATCTGGGACGGACTCCAGCTCCAATGGCTCATCGACCCGAGCCGCGACCTCGTCGCCGGGATGACGGCCGCGCTGGACGATCTGCTGGGCACTCAGGACGCTTAGCTCAACCGTGGGCGAGCGGCTGCCCTCGACCTCCTGAACGCAGCTTCACAGCCGACTGCCCTCTTCCGCGGAGGAATTCGACGTTTGCACTTGACTGGAGGTCAAAGGGTCGCAGGTCCAAATCCTGTCGTCCCGACGGTGTTTACGCAGGCCAGGGGCCCATCTCCAGCACGGGGATGGGCCTCTGAGCCCAGTGCCGCCTCCCACACCTCCGTCAGCTGCTCGCGCAGACGAGCCCGCATCTCAGACGTGACGTGCGAGTAGTTCGCCAACACCGAGCTTCGGGAAGTGGGCCGACGCCGCAGGCTCGAAGAGCCACGTGGAGAACTCGCTGCGGCGCCAGTGGTCACCGTCCCTGGTCGGCCCGGCCGGCGCACTAGCTCCGGCTCGGCGACTGCCTTCTCCGCGCGCACGCGTCGCCTCGGCCACCCGCTCCGGCCGGTTGAGCACGTTTGACACCGTGCCCGTGGACGTCCCCTTCTTGACGCAGGGTAAGCGGCACTTGGACGCGGTCCTGGAGGGTATGACCGCCTGCGGCTGGACATGTCCCGGCCTGCCCCCGAGGGGACCTCTTCTCCCTCGCCAGCGAGGGGCGCGCCGTCTGGCCGAGATTTGCTAATGGGAATAAGATTGCGGCCAAGGATCGAGTCCCGGATCGGAGTGCAGGCAGACCAGCGGGCGATTCGCGCAGACTGCCAGCTCCAGAGACTCTTCAAAGGTTGAGCCGAGCTCCCAAATCCATCCCATGCCGGCAGCAATCACCCTCCCTCCAGCCTCCACGAATACGCTTGAATAACTGAGCCACTCGCCGATAGGGAAGTAATCTCCACCGAGAGCATTCTCTACCTCTGCGGCTAGATCCCGCTGTCCTGGCCCAGCGGCGAAGGGGTCGAAATTGTAAGGTTCGTCGTTACTGAAATTCGGGCCAACTCGATTGATCGGCTCGATCGAAAGTCCTCCCACTGTCGCAAGGATTTCTTCAGCCAATGGGTGGGACCGGTACCCTTCGCCCTCCAGCGGCTTCAGCCATTGGTCGGCGTCAACTGCCCTCTCTGTGTTCCATCCGGACGCGACAAGCGCCCCAAGCAGATCTTGGCTGAGCGAGTCAAATCGAATCATGGACATCAGTTGATCCCCAGATCTTCCAGTAGTCGACCACAACGGCCGCAGGGATGGGCTGGTTCGCCATGCCCAACTGTATTCGATGTCGGCATAGAGTTATTCCGCGTCTTTACCGTTCGCATGGTTCCTCCCCTGATGGCCTCGGGTCCTTCAATCGCCTGCGATTGAATAAGGCAGTGCACCTCCGCGCACCCGCCATGGTGGTCTGTTCGTCCGAGCGCTTCCGCCAGCGGCCCTTCTGCCTGCTGGCCATGCTTATTGCGACCGTAGTACTTCGCGCCCGAAGGCGATGTGTACTCGGAAGCAAATTTCACTCCAGGCTCGTTACGCACACTGTCGGCATGGTCTGCAAGGTTGCAGTGGTGTACGAGTGCCGGGGTGCCCCCCGCCAGCACATAGTGGGACTGTAAATCGTTCGGCTGGAGGGATCAGGGAGGACGTCGCGGTCGCCGCTCAGGTGCGCTCGGTAGCCGTAGCGGAGACGCCGTCGGGGCTGTTCGGGGAGGCGGTGATGGGCGGGGTGTCGGCGTCGGAGGTCCGTACGAGGCGGGGGCCGTCCGGCCCGTACACCGCGCGCGGTTCGGGGAACGCGGTCAGCAGGCCGAGGTAGCTCACGGCCGCGAGGGCGAGGCCGACCGGCAGGGAGATGTCGGCCCCGTTCGCGAGGTCGCCGAGCGGGCCGACGAACTGGCCCGGCAGGTTCACGAAGAGCAGGGCCACGACGGCGGACACCAGCCAGGCGGACATCCCGCGCCAGTTCCAGCCGTGGGTGAACCAGTAACGGCCGCCGCGCTGACGGCGGTTGAAGACCTGCAGCGCCTCCGCGTCGTACCAGCCACGGCGGGTCACATAGCCGAGAACCATCACGATCATCCAGGGCGCGGTGCAGGTGACGATCAGCGTCGCGAAGGTGGAGATCGACTGGGTGAGGTTCAGGGCGAACCGGCCGAGGAAGACGAACACGATCGACAGTCCCCCGATGAGGAAGGTCGCCCGGACCCGGCTGAAGCGCGGAAAGACACTGGAGAAGTCGAGGCCGGTGCCGTAGAGCGCCGTGGTGCCGGTGGACAGGCCGCCGATCAGCGCGATCAGGCACAGCGGCAGGAAGTACCAGCCGGGCGAGATCGCCAGCAGCCCGCCGACGTAGTTGGGGGTGGCCGGGTCGACGTACTTGGCGGCCTTCGTGGCGATGACCGAGGCAGTGGCCAGGCCGAAGACGAACGGCAGCAGGGTGGCGAGCTGGGCGAGGAACGCGGCGCCCATCACCCGGCGGCGCGGTGTCGCGGCCGGGATGTAGCGGGACCAGTCACCGAGGAAGGCGCCGAAGGAGACCGGGTTGGACAGCACGATCAGCGCGGAGCCGATGAACGACGGCCAGAACAGCGGGTCGGCGGTCGAGGTGAAGGTGCCCGCGTAGCCGGGGTCGAAATCGCCGCCGAAGGCGACGGCGCCCAGCACGAAGAGCGCCGACGCGGCCGTCACGGCAACCTTGTTGACCAGCAGCATGAAGCGGAAGCCGTAGACGCAGACGATGAGGACGAGGACCGCGAACACCGCGTAGGCGACGGCGTACGAAACCTCCGACTCCGGTACGCCGACGAGCCGGTGGGCCCCGCCGATGAGCGCGTCACCCGAGGACCACACCGAGAGCGAGAAGAACGCGACCGCGGTGAGCAGCGAGAGGAACGAGCCGACGATCCGGCCGTGCACTCCCAGGTGTGCCGAGGACGAGACCGCGTTGTTCGTGCCGTTCGCCGGGCCGAACAGCGCCATGGGGGCGAGCAGCAGTGCCCCGGCGACCAGGCCGAGGACGGTCGCCGCGAGACCTTGCGGGAAGGACAGCCCCAACAGGACGGGAAAGGCGCCGAGTACGCATGTCGCGAAGGTGTTGGCGCCGCCGAAAGCCAGCCGGAAGAGGTCGATCGGGCGGGCCGACCGGTCCTCGTCCGGTATGCGTTCGACGCCATGGGTCTCGATCTCGGTGATCGACGTGGTCACGGGCTTCACCCTCCGGTCCGGTTGTGGCATGGCCCCATGGTCAGGGACGGGGCCACAGTGCGCGTACCCGCCCCTGACCTCACATCCTGTCGTCCCGACGGCATCGCGTCATCCCCTGGTCCTGAAGGGGCCTGTGTCCAGTGGGCGGGACGCATCCGGTGCACGCGCACACCGACCGACCCCGGGTTGGCCGCGCTGGTGAGCGGCAGCCGATGGCCGTGCAGGGACAGACGTCCGCGGATCCGGGGCACTTCGCGGACTACGATGACGCGACCGCGGTCACGACGGTGGATCACCGTCGTGACCGCCATTGTGAGTGCGGTGGCGGCCCTGCTGGTCGTTCCGTTGACCGATGCCCCGGCGCAGGCCGTGAACGGGGACGGCAGTTCGCCGTTCACCTCGTGCAACGTGGACGGCACCAACAACGGCGCCCGGTGGACCTCGGAAGTGGCGCCGATGGCCCGCCGGACCCCTCTGCTGGCGCTGCAGGAGACCGGGTCCGGGCCACCCTCGGCGGCGACCCGGCACGCGAGCGACTACCGGCGGATCGACATCGGGCCCCGCTCCCACAACCAGCCCCGTACCGTCACGCGCACTCGCCCACCCCAGCCAGAGCGCCGATCAGCACTGGAGCATGCACACCAGCGGCGCGTACACCCGCTCCCTCCAAGGCGACGCTCACCGATCCGGACGAGGACGAGTGGTGGAACCAGGACAACCTGTGCCTGGGCGTTCGCGACGAGCATGCCGGGTCGCGAACGGATGCCGTGCCGCGGACGTGTGACGATCCGCGCGATGTCGACGGGGCAGGCCAGCGCTGGCAGGCCGAGAACTACGCGGACGGCACCACCCGCTATCGCAACGAAGCCAGCCACCTGTGCCTGCTGGGCCCCGACGCCAACAGCGGCACCGTCCGCCTCGCCACGTGCAACGACATCCCGGCCGAACGCTGGAGGGTGGTGAACCCCTGAGCCCCTGAACCGGATGGATCACGGCGCCTTCAGGTCGCCGCAGTGGTGCTGCTCGGCGGACTGCTTTGCGAACGCCGTGAGCAGGTCGGCCCGAAGGGCGGCCGAGTCATGTCGCACGGGCACCTCTCCCGGATTTGTCACGCTGCTGTCAATGATGCCCTGAAGGACGTACAGCGCCCGCTGGTCGGTGCCGGGGCACTCGGCGGTCGCCCACGTGAGGTAACCATCCTTCTCCTGCCCCCGTTCGCCCTGCACGCGCGAGGCGGCGACCTCGTTCGCGAAACTCTCGGCGTACGGGCCGTAGTAGGCCGAGATCGAATACGCGGGCAGCTGCGGATCGTCCGACGTGGTGACCACGCAGTCCTCCACCGGTGCCGATCCGGAGGACCGCGTGGTCCAGACGTGGTCCAGACCCGCTCGCGTGGCGGCGCGGGAGTGCGGGCGCAGCGCGGCGCAGGTACCCGTGGCCTCCGCGACGGGGACCGGCTGGTCGCGGGGATTGTCGGCCAGGCCCGTGAGGGAACCCGTGTCGGGATCCGCGCAGCCGAAGGCGCCGGCGGCCTTCTCGGAGGTCGCCGTCACCGCGGCGGCGAAGTCCCGGCGCCGGTCGCCGGACCACGCCTTTCCGCCCAAACCCTCCAGGCGGGCGTTGACCAGCAGACTCTTGTCCTTCTCGCCGCGGCACCGCAGCCAGAGCGAGGCACGGGGCATATCAGGGTCGTTCAGCAGTACCCCTGGCCAGGTGCCGAGCGGGGAGACCGGCGAGCTGTACGACGCCAGCCCGTGGCGGTCGAGGTACGCCATGGCGCCCTCGCTCCGTGAGCCTCGGTATATCTGGATGCTCAGGCCACCGTTGCTGCCGCCGGTGACTTCCGCCCTGCAGGAGGCCAGCACCCCCGTCCCGTCCCCCGAGGTGTCCTGGGCCCCCACGTCGTCGCTGCCCAGGGCATCGCGGACCTGCTGGGTGGCGAGGCTTCCCTCGCAGGCACGGGACAGTTCCCGGGAGTCCCGCCAGCCCTGGAGTGTCCCGGTCGCGTACAGCACACCGCCGACCAGCAGGAGGCAGACCAGGATCCCGCCCAGAGCGATGCCGACCTTCTTGCCGGTGCTGCTCATTCTCTTGTCACTCATTCTCGATCGTTTCTCCAGCAAGAGGGAACGGGCCCCGCACCACTACCGAGCGGTGCGTCACCCGCCGGGACGCCCAAGGTTGATCAATGCCTGCTCCCGTCCGTCACTGTACGTTCCCTGCCCCTCGTGCTGGATCACTCCGATCTCGGGAGAGGGTTTGCCGGATTCGATGCCGGGGTCGCCGCCTTGGGCCTCCACCCACTTCACGACGAGCGCGTCCATCTGCTTGTGGCCGGTGTTGAACGTCTTGGCCGCCTCTTCGCCCCCGACCTTGGTGGCGTCCGCGACGGCTTCCTTGGTCCAGTCGTACATGCCGAAGTCCACCACGCGGCCGACGATGTCCACGCCCGGAGCGACGACCCCAGGGGCCTTGGAAGGCACGAAGTCGACCACCGCGTTGGCGGCGTTGACGTGGTGGTTGACGTCGCGCGCCCACTGGATCGCGGCATCCTTTTTGTCCAGGGCGACATCCGTCATCACGCCGTCGTAGTGGCCCCAGACGTTGCCGACAGCCATGATGGCGCCGTTCCGCTGGTCGATGGCCTTGGTGTCCCCGTTGATGGGGTTCTGGACCAGCTTGTCGGCCGAGTACTGCCGCTCCGCGTTGAACATGTCCGCGAACGCCCCCGGATCGTCGGCCACGCCGCGCATCGCCTTGTCGAGGACCTGCGGGTCCAGGGCGACCCGGACGTTCCCCTGCTCGTCCTTGAAGACCCCCGAAGCGATGTGCTTCTCGCTCTCGTAGGCGGGATTCGCCTGGCTGAGGATCTCGTGCGTGTCCGGGGTGTAGTCGGTCAGGATGTGGCCCATCGAAGGCCTGAGGTTCGGGGACATGGAGTCGCCGAGATGGGTGACGGCGTACTGCATCACGCGCGCCTCGGCCTCCGAGTGGCCGCCCAGCGGATGCTTCGTCCCGGGCACCTCACCGGTGGCCGCCGCCTCGAGCGCCTGGCCGAAACCGACCTTGTTGGTCAGGTCGGCGAGGTCCTTGTTGTCGAATGGCGCCGCGCCACCGGCGTTGAGGAGGTAGCCGGGCCAGTCCCGGTCCTTGAGCAGGTAGTCGAGACGGTCGCTGCCCTTAGGGTCGAGGTAGGTGGTGGAGGCGTCCGGGTCCTTGCTCATCAAGCCCAGCACGCCGTCCAGCGGGTCGTACTCGACGCCCTTCTGCCCGGGCTTGCCGTTCCACTGATCCCACAGCCCCTGGTCCTTGTGCTCCTTCTCGGTCTCCATGATGTCGTCGCCGAGGGTCTGCAGGAAGGAGCCGTCGTACTTCCCGCCCTTCTGCATCAGGGTCACGAATTCCTGATAGCCGTAGACGGGCTCGGTGTTGCTGGCGAAGTTCTCCGTGCCGACCTTCTTGAGACCGGCGAGGAACTCCTTGTTGAATTTGCCGTCCGCGCTGTTGAGCCACTCCTGGTAGCGCTTGGAGGTCACCGGGAGCTTCTCGATGTCCTTGGGGACGTTGGTGGCGGCGGCGATGGTCGTGCTGACGCTCTTCTCCAGCCAGTCACCGTCCTTGCCCATTCCACGCAGCTCGTGGCCGAGCTTGACGGTGCCCTCGGGGCCCAAGCCCTGGACGAACGTCTGGCTGAAGGCTTTGTCGCCCTTGTTGCCGTCGAGGAGCGTACGCAGCTCCGTCTTCTCCTTGTCGCCGAGGTCGTCGCCGTCGGCGACCTTCTTCGCCAGTTCCTCGGCGCGCTGGCCCTCGTACTTCTCCGGGTCGCCCGAGGCGCTGGAGTTGAAGCCGCCGTTGACGCCCTTGCCGTCGACGTCCTTGGTGACGCGCTCCAGGGCCGTGCGGTAGCCGAAGTCGGCCTTGTCGATCTCCTTGATCTGGTCCATGAGGAGGTCGGTCCGCTTCTGCTCGCGCGCGGCGATGCCCGCCGGGTCGTTCTTGTACCCGCGCAGTTCCTGGGGCGTCATGTCCTGGAAATGCTTGGAGTCGTAGTCCGTGGTGACCTTGCCCGTCGCGGGGTCGACCTTGTAGCCGTCCTCACGCGCCTGCTTGACCAGGTCCTCCAGCGCGGACTTGAGCCGGGTCAGCACCGTGTGGGCCTCGGAGAGCTGCTCGGCGACGGCGTGTGCCTCTTTCATGGCACCCCACAGCTCGTGCGCCGTGATACCGCCGCTCTTGGCCGCGGCGTTGTAGCCCTGGCCGACCCACTTCCCGTTGCCGAGGGTTCCGCGCACGTGGGTGTCGTAGTCCGTCTTGAGCGTCTTGAACTTGTCCCCCATTGCCTTCCACTCCTCGGAGGCGCTCTGGAGTGTGGACAAGTCCGTGGTCATCACGTCCTGGTAGGTGAGAGCCATGGGTCACTCCGAGGTGGGCGAGGGATTGGGCGACAGCAGCGGGCCGTTGGGATCGGTGGAGGGATCCGGCGGCTTGGGGGCAGTGATAACGGATGGTGTGTCCTTGGTGACGCCGCTGCCCGGTTGCCCGACCGGAATGAGGTCGTTGAACTGCGAGCCCTGCAACTGATCGTTGCCGATGTAGAGGTTCTTCGCGGTACGCAGCGCCGCCATCTCCCCGTTGAGGCGAGCCAGCAGGTTGTTCACCTGCTGGCCCCAGTGCCTCATCGCCGCGTTGAGGCCGGCCTTGATCTCCCACTTGTCGAACTCGCCCGGGCCGCCCCACACGACGGTGTCCACTCGGCCGGCCGGTGCCAGCCCGGTGACGGACTGCGTGGCGCCCCCGGCGTGCTGACCTGCCTTGACCGCGTCGGGAAGCAAGTCCTGTTCCAGGTACCTGGCGGCCTTCTTCTTGTCGGCGACGGAGGTGGCCATATGGTCACCCCCCGTCGAGGGAGCGCCTCCGCTGTCGAAGCTGTTCAGCTGCATCTGTGTCCGCGCGGCTGCCGCGGACTTGTGTTGAGCCCATTCTTCTTCGAAAGAGATGGCGCACCGCCCCCTGAGGTAAACCAAGTCATCTGCCGCACACATATGTTCGGCCTTCGCGAGGGACGATACAACGAATCGAGATGATGCGATGAAACCGTTATCGTGTGCCCCTCGAAAAGCCATCCCTGCACGTCAGGTCGTCTGTACTCGTCGATGAGGCCACCGAGGACCCGGGTTCGCTCGACTTTTCGGGTGTGGACGTTCTGTGCTGTGGCGGGTTGTTTGTGAGCGTCGGGTGGAAGCTCGGTGCGGGCGTGGTGGTGGTGTTCAGAAGCCGATGTCGGCGGGGCGGTATGTCGGTGGCCGGCGGACGTGGCTGGCCTGCTCGTAGGCGTAGGCCATACGGAGCAGGGCGGGCTCGCTCCAGGCTGTGCCCATGAACGTCAGGCCGACCGGAAGGCCGAACGCGAAGCCCGCCGGGACGCTGATCGCGGGGTATCCGGCGAGCGCGGCGGGGGTCGACGCGCCGCCGCCGTGGCTGTCCCCGCGGACCAGGTCGATTTTGGCCGGTGGTCCGGTGGTCGGCATCACCAGCGCGTCCAGCCGGAACCGGCGCAGCACCGCGTCGATGCCCTTGGTGCGCGACAGCCGGTGGTTGGTGGCCAGCGCCTGGCGGTACTCGTGCTCGGTGAAGTCCAGTTGGTGTACGGCTTCCAGTCCGTCCTGCCGCACGTAGCGGAGTTCGCGGTCGGCGTGCGCGCGGTTGAACGCGATCAGCTCCGACAGGTTGCGCGGATGGTCACCGCGGGCGTCGGCCAGGTAGGCGTTGAGCGCACGCTTGATCTCGTATACCTGGACCACCATCGAGCTGGGGAGGTCCTCGAGCTGGTCGGCCGTCGGGATGTCGGCCGGGTCGACCACTGTCGCGCCTGCCTCGCGCAGCGTGGCGATTGCCCGTTCCGCTATCTGGTCGGCGTGGTGGTCGTAGCCGAAGTAGACGGTTCGCGGGACGCCGAGGCGGGCCCCGCGGAGGCCGTCGGCACGCAGAAAACGGGTGTAGTCGCGGTGGAAGCGACCGCGGCTCGCCTCGGTCGCCGGGTCGCGGTCGTCGGTGCCGACGAGGGCGCCGAGCAGGATCGCGGCGTCGCGGACCGTGCGTGCGATCGGGCCGACGCTGTCCTGGCTGGGCACGCCGGGGATCATGCCGCCGCGTCCGACCAGTCCGACGGTCGGTTTCACCCCGACGACGCAGTTCGCCGAAGCCGGGTCGATGATCGAGCCGTTGGTCTCCGTACCGATTCCCGCGACGCACAAGTTGGCTGCGGTGGCGACCGCCGTACCGGAGCTGGACTCGTTCGGCGACCGGTCCAGCTTGTACGGGTTCCGGGTCTGCCCACCGCGGGCGCTCCAGCCCGCGTGGTGGGTGAGCGACATCCCACCGGCCCACTCGCTCAGGTTGGTCTTGCCGAGGATGACGGCACCCGCCGCGCGTAACCTGGCGGCGACCGTGGCGTCCGCCGTGGGCCGGAGACCCTCCAGGGCGAGTGATCCGGCCGTGGTGCGCATCCGGTCCGCGGTCTCCATCAGATCCTTCAGCAGGATGGGCATGCCGTGCAGCGGTCCCCGGGAATGTCCGTCGGCGTCCAGGCGCCGGGCCTCCCGCAGTGCGTCGGGGTTGACCTCGATCACCGCGCGCAGGAGCGGATCGATGCGTTCGATCCGGTCCAGGTAGTAGCGGGTGAGCCGTTCGGCGTCGAGCCGTCCGTCGTCCATCCGCGCGCGAAGCTCGCTGATGCCCAGCTCGTCCAGTTCTCCGGTCGCGGAGTGGGCCCGGGCGGGGGCTGCTTCGCCAAGTAATGGTGCGGCTGCCACCGCGGTGCCGAGCGCGAGCGCGCTCCGGCGCGTGGTGTTGATCCGGTCCGATCGGTGCGGCTTCATCGTCATATACCCGCACGCTAGAGGTGTGCCTGATGCATCTCACTCCGGCTGCCCCCCGATGCTGTGGGGGTGTATTCACCCGCGGCACCGGGGGGCAGCCGGAGTGCGTGCTGCGGGGAGCGGACTCCGTCTCGTTTACCTGAAAGTCACTCAGGGTTCATTTATCGCGCGAACCCGTGGGAGTCCGGCGTTTGTTGCCGCGTGCGCCCGGAAGTCCGTGCGGACCGTAGTCGTCCACATTCATCTCCGTCACCACGCGTCCGCCGGTCCGGGCAATTGATGGCGAATGGTTCGCCCGCTAAGCGGACACACTGCGCATCGGGTTGCTATTCGACACACAATGCGGAAGACCCTCTCCGCGGATAACTCCATGATCGTGGTGAGCCGCTCCACGAGTGGCCCTGCGATGCCTTTCGGGCAGGTCAGAGGCTGTGCGTGAGGGGAGATCACGTGTGGTTATAGTGTCAATCGAATGCATCGGGGTGCGAACTTTTTGTGCGAACTTGGCGCGGAAATAGGCTGGTTCACGCAATGAGCTCGATGATTGTCGCCTGTGCCGCGTATCCCCTTGGTTCTGGAATTTCTCGATGATTGAGGATGCTGATGGTTCGTACTGCGTCGTCACCCGGAGGCTCCTCGACCGGCCTTGCCGCGGCGTGGTCGGCTCCCGCTGTCCTGATGGCCGTGGTCACGGCAGTCATCGCGACGATCGCGCCCGCGGGAGGGAGGGCACCGGCCATCTGGTGCGGTGTCGTCGCCACGGCGATCGCCGCCCTAGTGTCGGCCGAGGCGGCCCGCCGCGGCCGGGAGATCGCCGCGCTGCGGGCCGATTACGCCGCGCGGGAAGCAGCCCTGCGCCAGGACTTGCGGCGGCAGGAGGCCGCGACGATCCGGCTGGCCGAGCAGCACCTTCCGGCGGCTGTCGCCCGGCTTCAGGAAGGCGAGTTCGCCGAGGACGTCCTGCTGTCCCTCTCCGCTCATGACGAGGGGCTCAGCCCGCAGACCCAGGCGGCGCACCAGGCGCTGCTCCGGTCCGTCGTCGAGGCCGTGCAGGCGGAGGAGAGCATGCGGGACTCGGCGCAGCGCGGTGTGGTGAACATCGCGCGCCGGGTCCAGGCGATCGTGCACCAGCAGGCGACGGACCTGCGGGGGATGGAAGACCGGCACGGCAAGGAACCGGCGTTCTTCGCCGACCTGCTCCGGCTCGACCACGGCACGGCCCTGATCGGCCGACTGGCCGACAGCATCGCCGTACTCGGCGGGGCGCGGCCGGGCCGCCAGTGGAGCAAGCCGGTGCCCCTCTACAGCGTGCTGCGTGGCGCCATGTCCCGGATCCTCGACTATCAGCGGGTGGAGCTGCACACCGTCGCCGAGGTCGCCGTGGTCGGCACCGCCGTCGAGCCGCTCATCCACGCGCTGGCGGAACTGCTGGACAACGCCAGCCGGTACTCGCCGCCCAAGACCCGCGTCCATCTGACGGCGGTGGAGGTGCACATGGGCATCGCCATCGAGGTCGAGGACGGCGGCGTCGGTCTCAGCGAGGAGGCGCGGTCGCGGGCCGAGGGGATGCTCAAGGAAGCACGGGCCGGTATCGACCTGAACGACCTGGGGGAGTCGCCGCGGCTGGGGCTCGCCGTGGTCGGCCGCCTCGCGCAGGCCTACGACTTCAAGGTCGCGCTCCCGCCGTCCGTCTACGGAGGCGTGCGCGCGGTGCTGACCGTGCCGAAGAGGCTGCTCACCACCGCACCCGCGACGGGGCGGGCACACGGTATCGGCGCCTCGTCCGGGCCCCGGCAGGCGGATCGGTCGGCGGACCGGTTCGCGGACGGGCCGGACGCCCCACAGGGCGCGCCCTCCCGGGCGGCAACCGAAGATTTCGCACCGCGCTACGCGTCCCCGGACGCGTACCGGCACGCCGGTGCGGCCGTGGACACGCACAAGGCCGTGGACACGCACGGGGCCATGGACACGCACGAGGCCACGGCCCCGGACCGGTCCGCCCCGGTGCGCGCGGACGACCGTAGCGAGGAAGAGCCGCCGGAGGTGGCCGAACGGACGGCGAGCGGGCTGCCCCAGCGGCGCCGCCGTCGTCCGGCGTCCGGCCCCGCGGCGCGGACCACGCCCCTGCCGGGACCGGCGGAGACGGCGCACGAGGAACCCGCGCCCGGCGTCTGGATGGCCGAGTTGCAGAGCGGTCTCTCAGCCGACACGCCCCGGGCAGCACCTCCCCGGGCCAACAGCGACACGTCAGACAAGGGTGAGTAACCGAATGCAGCAGCACGCGGACATGGACTGGATGCTCAGGGATCTCGCGGAGAGCGTCCCCCAGACTCGCCATATCGTGGTCCTCTCGTCGGACGGCTTGTGCATGGCCCGCTACGACACGGACATGGACACCGCGGACCGTCTCGCCGCGGTCGGTTCGGGCCTGCAGAGCCTGTCCGTGGCGGTCGCCTCGGAGTTCCCGCACAGCGACGGCCGGATGCGGATGGTCGTCATCGAGGTCAGCGGCGGCTTCATGTACCTGATGGCCGCGGGGGCCGGTGCCCATCTGGCGGTGCTCGCCGACGAGGGGGTGGACGCGGGGCTGGTCGGTCAGTGCATGCGTGACCTCGTCGCCCGGATCGGCGCGCATCTCACCACCCCGCCGCGGACCGAAGGACAGGTGCGGTGAGCACGTCCGACCGGGACTGGGACGAGGGTGGTCCCGAGCGGCTCTACGTCATCACGGGGGGCCGGGCCGACTCGACGGAGCAGGCCGACCTGGACCTGGTCACCCTGATCGTGTCCCGGGAGGAGCCGAAGGCCGGTATCCAGCCGGAGCTGGCCGCCATCCTCCGGGTGTGCCGGTCTCCGGTGTCCGTCGCGGAAATCTCCGCTCATTTGACCCTGCCCAGCAGTGTGATCAGCGTGCTCCTCGCCGATCTGCTGGCCGACGGACGGGTCGAGGCCCGCACGCCCGCCTCGTCGCGTCCCGACATCGCACTGATAGAGGCGGTTATCGATGGTCTCCAGAATCTCTGACACGGTCACGGAGCCCCGGCGAGAGGACCGGCTGCCCGCGTCGGCCTCCTCCGCGGTCAAGATCGTCATCGTGGGCGGTTTCGGCGTAGGAAAGACCACCTTCGTCCGCTCGGTGAGCGAGATCAGGCCGCTGACCACCGAGGAGACGATGACGCAGGCCGGTGCCGGGGTCGACGACATCGCCGGGGTGGAGCGCAAGACCGTGACCACCGTGGCGATGGACTTCGGCCGGATCACGCTCAACGACGAGCTGGTGCTGTATCTCTTCGGCACCCCAGGCCAGCAGCGCTTCTGGTTCCTGTGGAACGGCCTGTTCGAGGGCGCGCTGGGGGCCATCGTGCTCGTCGACACCCGGCGTCTGGAAGTCAGCTTCGACGTGATCGGGCGTCTGGAAGAGGCCGAGGTGCCCTTCGTGATCGCCGTCAATTCCTTCCCCGACGCGACCTCCTATCTCACGGAAGAGGTGCGCGGCGCACTCGACCTTCCGGAGAGCGTGCCGATCGTGGTGTGCGACGCACGCGAGCGACCGTCGAGCCGGGACGTGCTGATTTCCCTGATGCGTTATCTGCGAACCTTTGCGAACACCTCGGAGTCCACGTGACCGCCAACACCCCCGAGCACACGACCGACGGCCCGGCGACTCCGCCGCCCGGCTGCCCGGCCCACGGCATGACTCCGGACGCAACTCACCGCCTGTACAGCGGCGAGGCCCAGGCCGATCCGATGGGTGTGTACGAGAAGCTGCGGGCCGCGCACGGTCCCGTCGCCCCCGTAGTCGTCCACGGCGACCTGCCTGCCTGGCTGGTCCTCGGCCATCGCGAGAACCTCGAGGTCCTGCGCACCCCCACGGTCTTCTCCCGTGATTCACGGTATTGGCGGGACATGGCCGAGGGACGGGTGACGGCCGACCATCCGCTGGCGCCCATCACGGCCTGGCAGCCGCTGTGCGTCTTCGTCGACGGCCAGGAGCACGAGCGGCTGCGCGGCGCGGTCACCGACAGCCTGGGCCGCTTCGAGGCGCGCGGCATCCGGCGCCATGTCACGCGCTTCACCCATCAGCTCGTCGACGGGTTCGAGCGCAGCGGACGGGCCGACCTGGTGCGCCACTTCGCCGCCCAGCTTCCGCTGCGGGTCATGACACAGCTCTTCGGCATGCCGGACGAGTACGGGCCGGCCCTGGCCGCCGCCGTCCAGGACGTGCTCACCGGTACGGACACGGCGGCGGCGAGCAACGACTACATCACCCGGACCCTGCAGCAACTCGTCGAGCGCAAGCGCGCCAACCCCGGTCACGACTTCCCCTCCAAGCTGATCGAGCACCCCTCCGGCCTCAGCGACGACGAGGTCCGCGAGCATCTGCGGCTCATCCTCACCGCCGCCAACGAGACCACCGTCAACCTGATCGCGAACGCACTGCGGACGCTGCTCACCGACGACCGCTTCCGCGCGAACCTGGCCGGCGGGCACATGACGCTGCCGGACGCGATGGAGCAGGTGATGTGGGACGAGCCACCCATGATGACTCTCCTGGGGCGGTGGGCCACCAGCGACACCGTGCTGGCCGAACAGTCCATCGCGGCCGGGGACATGATCCTGCTCGGCCTCGGCGCGGCGAACGTCGACCCGGCGATCCGCCCCGATCCGCGGGCCTCCGTGCACGGCAACCGCTCCCATCTCGCCTTCAGCGGCGGCCCGCACGAATGCCCCGGTCAGCACATCGGCCGGGCGATCGCCGACACGGCCATCGACACCCTCCTCACCCGCCTGCCCGATCTGCGGCTGTCCGTCCCGGCCGACGAGCTGGAGTGGACGTCCTCGCTGATGTACCGCCACCTCAAAGGGCTGCCGGTCGAGTTCACTCCCAGCCACCAGGCGCCGCGGGTACCCGGTCTGACGCCGCCGGTGGCGCTGCGTACCGAGCTGCCCACGGCACAGCCCGAGGCCAAGCCCGCCTTCTCGGCCGCCCCCGCTCCCGCCGACCGGTCCTGGCTGTCCTTGTGGCGCGGGGTGAAGCGGCGGATGAAGGGCTGAGACGAGGTCCCCTCAAAAGTCCTGTATTCAACTGATGCTGTTGTGGGCAGTGATGGTAGGGAAGACAGAAGGGCGTGTGTGGCGGGAATCCTCACCGGCCCCGTACGGGAGGGCGTCGACTTCCTTGACGAACCAACAGCACCCGGATTACCTCTCCCATCGATTCAGGGCACCCGGCACCGGTTCGGGCGAAGGCTTATGCCCGGCAGGAGCGACGTACATCGGCGCCGCTCCGGCACACCGGCTTCGTCGCCGGGCCGCCGGACCGCGCTGATTCCGTCCGCCATCCGACGTCTGCGGTCCGACGTCCGGCATCCGATGTTCGGCATCTGACGTCCGGCATGTGACGTCCGGCATCCGACGTCTGCCGTTTGACGTCTCCCCCGAACTACCGGTCCCGACCCGCGGCCCGCCCGCCCCCCACGCGCGGCCGCTGGTCGGCCGCACCCCCGGCCCCCGACGGGCGGCGCCCGGGACGGGGAGACGCGCTGAGCGCCCCCATCCCCTCCAACTCCCCCCTCGTGCCCTGACGCACCCCTATGTCTCAGGGCGGCCTCTGTGGAGCGATCATGCATACGAGCACGCACACCGGCGAGAGCCGAAAGAGCCCCGTTCCCCTTACTCCACGGAGTGCCTCGCTTCCCGGTCTGCTGGCCCGGCAGATGATGCGCGGCCCCGACGCCCCGGCGGTGCGGGACGGCGGCAGAACGTATGCGTATCAGGAGCTCGACGACTGGTCGCGGTCGATATCCCAAGCTCTCCTGAGCCGGGCGATACGCCCCGGGGACGCCGTCGCGGTCCTCGGCACGCGCTCCTGGGAGGCGACGGTCGCCATCGTCGGCATCCTGCGGGCCGGTGCGGTGTGCGTCCCGGTGGACGCGCAGTACCCGTCGGCCCAGGCCGCGGAGATGCTCACCGATGCCGGTGCGCGACTGGCCATCGTCCTTCCCGGCCACGAGCCGGTGGCGGCGGCGGGCGACGAGCCGGTGGGCTGGGCGGAGTTCGACGCGCTATTGCGTACGCGGCCCACCGTGGACCACGACCCGGACTTCCCCACCCTCACGGAACGTTCGGCGGAGAACTGCGCGTATGTGCTCTTCACCTCCGGCACCACCGGACGCCCCAAGCCGGTGCTCTTCCCGCACCGCGCCGTGACCCGGCTGGCGGAGGGCGGCGCTCCCTGGTGCCCCGGCTCCGGCAAGCGCGTCCTGCAGACCTTCGGCCTCTCCTTCGACGGCTCCCTCTTCGAGATGTGGGCCACCCTGCTCAACGGCGGCTGCCTCGTCGTGGCGGGCAGGGACGTACTCCTGGACACGGAGGCGCTGGGCTCGCTGCTCCGCGCCGAGCGCATCACGCACGCCTTCATGACCACCAGCCTGTTCCACCACTCGGTGCGGACCAAGGCCGGGATCTTCGGCGACCTGGACATGGTGCTGGTCGGCGGTGAGGCCATGGACCCGGGGCTGGTGGCGGCGGTGTGCGCGACGGGACGGCCGCGGCATCTGATCAACGGATACGGCCCGACCGAAGGCGGCATCATGGTGAGCGCCTACGACGTCGGCCATGTGGCGCCCGATGCCTCCTCGGTCCCGATCGGATGGCAGGTGGCCGCCAGCAGCTGCCATCTGCTGCGGGCCGACGGCAGCCCGGCAGGCCCCGGCGAGGAGGGCGAGATCTGCATCGGCGGGGCGGGTCTTGCCCTGGGCTACCTCAACCGGCCCGAGGAGACCGCCCGTGCCTTCGTCATGCTGCGCAACGGCACCGGCGAGAGCGAGCGCTTCTACCGCAGCGGTGACCTGGCCCGCCGGGGCGGCGACGGGCTGATGGAATTCCGCGGCCGGGTGGACCGGCAGGTCAAGGTCCGCGGCTTCCGCGTCGAACTCGACGCCGTGGAGGCCCTGTTGCGTACCCACCCGGGCGTGGCCGACGCCGCGGTGCTCGTCCGGGGGAACGACGGCATCGGCAAGGGGCTCAGCGCGTTCGTCACCTCCGCGGACGCCACCCGGCCGGTGGGACCTGCACAACTCCGCGCGCATCTGGCGAGCCGACTGCCCACGCACGCCATACCCGCCCCCATTCACCTGCTGGAACGCATGCCGCTCACCGGGAACGGCAAGACCGACTACGCGGTGCTGCGCGCCCGAACCGCCACCCCGGCCGCGCACCGCGCGGGCGAGCCGCCCGCCGGACGGCCGGGCGACCCCGTCGCGGAGATCTGGGCGGAGGTGCTCGGCACACCCGTGTCCGACAGCACGGACTTCTTCGCTGAGGGCGGCAACTCCCTCCTCGCCGCCCAGGCCGTCACCCGCACCATCGCCGCCCTCGGCCTGACCGCCGAGCACTTCGCGCCGCTGCTGCGGCGCCTGCTGGCGGCCCCCGCCCTGGCCACGTACCGCGCGGCGACCGGCGCCCTGCCGTCCGGCCCCCTGCCGTCCGGGGTCGCCGACCGGACACTGCCCGACTACGAAGCCGAGGCCCGCATCGAGCTGAACGTCGGCCCCGGCTCGGCCGCCGCCCCGCAGCCCACCCGGGCCCGTCACATCCTGCTCACCGGAGCCACCGGATTCGTCGGCGCGTTCCTGCTCGAACGGCTGCTCCGGGACACCGAGGCGACCATCCACTGCCCGGTGCGCGCCGCCGACGGCCCGCAGGCGATGCGGCGGATCCACGCCACCATGCGGCGGTTCGGCCTCCGTTGCGGCGAACCCGTGCGGGTCCATGCGCTACCGGCCGAACTCGGCCGCCCCGGGCTGGGGATGGCCCCCGGTGTCCTCGACCGTCTGGCGGACGACGTCGACCTGATCGTGCACGGCGCCGCCCACGTGAACTTCCTCTATCCGTACCAGCAGTTGAGGGACGCGAACGTGGAAGCCGTCCGCTCCCTCCTCGACCTGGCGGCAGGGCGACGCATTCCCCTCCACTACGTGTCGACCACCGCCGTGCTCTCCGGAAGTGGCGCCGGTGGTATCCGGTACGTCGACGAGAGCACCCCGCTCAGCCATCCCGAGCTGATCAGCATGGGGTATCCCGAAACCAAGTGGGTGGCCGAGCGCATGCTCGGCCACGCGGCGGATGCGGGCCTGCCGGTCACCATCCACCGGCCCTACGAAATCACCGGCCACAGCCGCACCGGCGCCTGGAACACCTCCAGCGCCATCTGCGCGGTCTTCGACGCCATCGCGCACATGGGATCGGCCCCCGCGGTCCCGCTGCCGCTCGACCTCGTGCCCGTCGACACCGTCACCGACGCGATCGTCGGCATCGCCACCCGGTTCCCGCATCTCGGGGGAGTGGTCCACCTGACCAACCCCCGACCGGCCCGGCTCGGCGACATGGTCGACCGCATGCGCGCCGCCGGATACGCCATCGAGGACATCGGCTACGCGGACTGGACCGACGCTCTCGTCAGTCATGTGCGCCGCAACCCCGAGGCCCCCATCGCGCCCTTCGCGCCACTCTTCGTCACCCCGGCGAACGAGAGCGACCACAGCGTCAAGGAGCTGTACTTCGACACCGTCTTCCCCGAAGTGGCGCGCACCCGCACCGACCAGATCTGGCCCGCGTGGCGGGACTCGTGCCCTCCCGTCGACGACACGCTCCTCGACGGCTACCTCTCCAGCCTCCGCCGCAGCGGCCTCCTCGACTCCCGGCGGACCACCCCGGAGCAGCGGCCCCGGCTGACCCGGGCGTAGTCCCGCGTCCACGCCGACCGACATGCGGCAGGATCACACGGCGCGTGGCGCCGGGCTCACGAACCGCTCGCGGCCGCGATCCGGCCGGTGTGCTTGCGGGGGTCGCCGAGGAAGGACCCGAGGGCGGAGGTCAGCCGCTGGATCTCCGCGTGCGTGTTGTAGTAGTGGACGGACGCCCGCAGCGTCTGCTCCAGCTTGCGGTCCTCCATGTCCACGCAGGCGGTATTCGACCTCGACACCCACAGGTTGACGTCGAATCGGCGCATCGCCTGCCGGATCTCCTCGGGCTCGTGGCCGTCGACGGTGAAACCGACGATCCCGGCCAGCTCGCCCTCGTCGTCCACCCGCTCCAGCGGCTCGACGCCGGGGAGGGCGTGCAGTTCCCGGCGCAGGGTCCGGCCCAGTTCGGCGATGCGCGCCCAGCTCGCCTCGATCCCGGCCTCCAGCGCGTAGTCGAGGGCGGCGCCGAGGCCGACCCGGGCCACGGCGTTCACCTCCCAGGTCTCGAACCGCTTGGCGCCCGGGGCGATCGCGTAGCGGCCGCCCCCGAGCCAGCGCGCGCCGTCCAGACCGACCATCAGCGGATCGACGTTCTCGGCAGCCTGCGGGCTCATGTACAGCATCCCGGTGCCGCGCGGGCCCCGCAGGTACTTGCGCCCGCAGGCGGAGAGGAAGTCGCAGCCCACCTCCCGCACGTCGATCGGCAGCTGCCCGATCGACTGGCAGGCGTCCACCAGGTACAGGGCGCCGGTCTCCCGGACCGCGGCGCCGATCTCGGCGATCGGGTTGACGATGCCGGAATGGCTCGGCACGTGTGTCATCACCACGGCCTTCACCCGGTCGTCCAGCATCGCCCGCAGGGCGGCCACGTCGACGCGGCCGAACTCGTCGTTCGGCAGCACCTCGACGCTGGCTCCGGCGCGGCGCGCCACATGCAGCAGGGAGAGGTAGTTGCTCCCGTACTCGACGGAGGACGCGAGGATGCGGTCGCCCGGCTGGAAGGGAATGGAGTAGAAGGCCAGGCTCCAGGCGCGGGTGGCGCTGTCGGTGATGGCGATGTCTCCCGGCTCGCAGCCCAGGATCTCCGCGGCGGCGGCGTAGGGCAGGTGCAGCGCCTCCTCCCGGATCTCGGCGGCCTCGTACCCGCCGCGCCGCGCCTCCAGCTCCAGGTGTGCCGTCATCGCCCGCACCACGGGGTGGGGCATGAGTGAGGCACCGGCGTTGTTGAAGTGGGTCACGCTCTCGACCCCGGGCGTCTCCTTGCGCCGGAGCTCTACGTCCACGTCTTGAGCTCCGACGGCTTTCACAGGATCAACTCCGGATTTCGTGGCGTTGGGACACATACACGGATCCTCGAAACGGCTAGGGGATGACCGGCCCAGTCTTGTCGCCCGACCGCTCTCCGGACCCCCTGATCACCCCCCTAGGCATCCCTAAATTGAAGAGTGATCAGGATTACCCGGGAGACATTTGGAGTAGTGGATCGGCGGCGTTACCCTCCGTCCGTCCGAAATACGCTCGTAATAGACGGGCCATGGTTTCCGTGAATGCCCGGGAGTCGGAATTCCTTTCCGGCAGGGGAAGGTGCCACCTGTGGACATGGCGAATTCGGAAAAGGAAGCGACCCGCCGCGGCGCACGCGGCGGGTCGCCAGCGTCGGCTGCCGGCCGACGTCGATGCCCAGGTGGTAACGGGTCGTAATGGGTGATAGTGGGTGGTAACGGGACGGGGTGGCGCCCGGTCCGGTCAGTCCGTCAGGTGGCCGCTGACGATCTCGGCGACCTGACGGAGCACGCGGGGGCTGCTGAGCATCTCCTCGTGTGCGCAGCCCAGTTCGTGGCGGACGATCCCGCCCGCGACGTACGGCTCCCATGCCTCGCTGGAGGCCGCCTCGGCCACCGGGCTGGGGTCGGCGGCGAAGAGGTGCATGGTGCCGCTGTACTTCTCGGGCCGGTGCTCCCGCCATGCGCCCAGGTCGGTCAGCATGGTCCCGACGAAGGTCTCGGCCGCGCTCTTCCGGCCCCGCCAGGCGTAGTTCGTGGCCATGTCGGCGAACTCGGCGACGTCCTCGTACCGAAGGGGATGCTCGTAGTCGGCGGGGTCCTTGCCGTTGATCCGGAGGATCAGTTCGATGAGGCCCTGCTCGTCCCGGTCCTCCTTCTCCGTGAGGTGCGGGTCGATGTTGAAGATCCCGAGGAACTCGACCTCCTCACCGCGCTTCTGGAACTCGGTGGCGACGGCGTGGGCCAGGACGCCGCCGAAGGACCAGCCCAGGAGGCGGTACGGGCCGCGGGCCTGCACGGTGCTGATGCGGTCGGCGTAGTCCGCCGCCATGGCCGCGATGGTGTCGACGGGGGTGTCGAACTCCTGGAAGGTGTGCGACTGGAGGCCGTAGATCGGGTAGTCCAGGCTGAAGTGCTGGGCGAGGACGCCGTAGCACCAGGCCGTGCCGCCGAGGTGGCGCATGCAGAACAGCGGCCGTTCGGCGCCCTTGGTCATCAGGGGCAGCAGGACGTCGAAGGAGTCCTGCGGCTCCTCGCCGGTCAGCCGCCGGGACAGCTCGGCCGGCACCGGGGACTCCACGAGCATCCGGATCGAGAGGTCCAGGCCCATTTCGGAGCGCACCCGCGCCAGCAGCCGTGCCGCGAGGACCGAGGAGCCGCCGAGGTCGAAGAAGCTGTCGCGCGGGCCCACCTGCTCGACTCCGAGCACCTCTGCGAAGAGCCGGCTGAGCATCAGCTCCGACTGCGTGAGGTGGGTCTCGACCATGGCGGTCTGCTCGACGACGGGGGCGGGCAGGGCCTTGCGGTCGATCTTCGCGTGAGGGGTCAGCGGGAACTCGTCCAGAGCGACCACGGCGGACGGCACCATGTACAGCGGCAGCGTGTCCGCCACGGACATCCGCAGCTGCGCGGTGTCGGGCGCGCGGCCGGGCGCGGGCGTCACGTAGGCCACCAGGCGCCGGTCGCCCGGCCGGTCCTCGCGGACCGTCGCGACCGCTTGGCCGACGTCCCCGGAGCGTTCCAGCACGGCCTCGATCTCGCCGAGCTCCACCCGGAACCCGTGCAGCTTGACCTGGTGGTCCGTGCGGCCGATGTACTCCACGGCGCCGTCCGGGCGCATCCGCACCAGGTCGCCCGTGCGGTACATCAGGGCCTTGCCGCCGCCCTCACCCTCGCCGTCGCCGAACCGGTCGGGCAGGAAGCGTTCGGCGGTCAGTTCGGGCCGGTTGAGGTAGCCGCGGGCGACACCCGCGCCCGCGATGAACAGCTCGCCCTCGACACCGTTCTCGACGGGCGCCAGCTCCTCGTCGAGGACGTACAGGCGGGTGTTGCGCAAGGGGCTGCCGACGACGGAAGCCTCCTCGGGCGCGGTGACCGGATGCACCGTGGACCATACGGTGGTCTCGGTGGGCGCGTACCCCTGCATGATCTCGGCGCCGAGGTCCAGCAGCGTCGCCGCCAGCTTCTCCGAGAACGCCTCTCCGCCGATGATGATGCGCAGGCCGCGCAGCGCCTCGGGGGTGACCGTGGCCAGCATGTGCCAGTGGGTGGGGGTGGCCTGGGCCAGGCTGATCTTCCGGCGGACGATCAGGTCGCCCAGTTCCCGCGGCTCCTGCCCGGTGGCCCGGGGCGCGATGACCGCGCAGGCACCGGTGTAGTACGGGAGGAACAGCTCGGGCACCGACATGTCGAAGGTGGCGGTGGTGACCGACAGCATGCGGTCGCCGGGGCCCAGGGAGAACCGTTCCCGCATCGCCTCCATCAGGTTGTGCAGCGCGCGTACGGGAATCTCGACGCCCTTGGGAGTGCCGGTGGAGCCCGACGTGTAGATGACGTACGCGAGGTCCTCGGGGTCCGGCGGGGAGGTCCGCTCGGCGTCCGTCAGATGACCGGCGGGCAGCGCGGCCAGCGTGTCGGCCGTCGCGGGGTCGTCCAGCACGATGCGCGGAACGCCCAGCTCGGAGCGTTCGGCATAGATGTCCGACGACGTCACCAGAACGACCGGGGCGGCGTCGCGGACCTGGAAGGCCAGCCGCTCGTGGGGGTACTCCGAGTCGAGCGCGAGGTAGGCTCCGCCCGCCTTGAGCACCGCCAGCAGCGTGACCAGCAGATCCGTGGAACGGGGCAGCATCACCGCGACGACGCGGTCGGGCCCCACTCCCTGGGCGACCAGGTGACGGGCGAGCCGGTTGGCCCGCTCGTGCGTCTCCCGGTACGTCAGCTCCACGCCCTCGCATTCGAGGGCGATGCGGTCCGCAACGGCGTCGGCCCGCTCCTCCAGCGCCTTGACCAGCATAATTTCTCCACAGGGCTCGTACGGATTCTCGTCTCGGTGCCGGTCAGACGGCCGGTGTGCGCATCCAGCGGTGCCAGAACGGCCGCCAGCCGTGGCGGTGCCAGAACGGCACGGAGATCGGGTTGAACATCGCGTGGTAGCCGACCGCAGCGCCGATGCCCATGGCGTTCAGCTCGGCGTGCGCGTGGTTGGCCATGGAGGTGCCGACGCCCAGACCGCGGTACTCCTCCATGACGGCCGTGCCGACCAGATGGGCGACGGGCGTGGTGGCGATCTTCGTGGCGAGCCATGCCTGCTGCGGCTCGGAGGGCTCCTGGCCCCGGTGCACTCCGACGATCTTGTCCTGGTACTCGGCGACCCAGACCAGCGGATCGTCCAGCGCGAGCTGGCCGACGATCTCGGCGCGCAGCAGCGCCTCGGTGTTGGAGCGCTCGACGGCACCGCTGATGGCGGCGTCGAAGCGGGTCTCCACCATCTGCAGCTCGCACACCTCCTCGGTGTCCTTGGCGGTGGCCCGGCGCACCAGGACGTGACCCGGCTCGGGCATCAGCGGGCTGCCCTTGAGCTGCCCGATCATCACGAACTCGGGGATGAAGCCGAAGGAACGCAGGACCCTGGTCATGGCGACGTCACGGCTGGGCCACTCGATGGCGGCCATGGAGTCCGCGCCGGGGCGCTCCGCGAGGCCATCCATGTGCTGGTTCAGCCGTGTGAGCAGGGCGGCCATCTCGTCGGGCCCGGAGACCCGGGGCTCCAGCTCCCAGCGGTTCAGTGGGCCGAGCACCGCCTCCAGGCTGTCGACGTCGACCTGGGTGTGGGTCAGCAGGCCGTACGCGCCGTCGGCCTCCAGCAGTTCCTGGCCGTCGGCGGGCTCCGGCAGCGGGGCGGCCTCCGGAATCATCCGGTCCACGGGGCGCAGCCGGTCGCGGTGGGCGGTCAGTACGGATTCCGCCGTCTGTCCCTGGGGCATGGTGTCCTGTCCTCGGCTTTCATTCGGGTCCGCGGCGAAGTCGCCCGGGGCGGCTCCGTGTTGAACCAGGGGATACGTCCATCGCGGCGGGCGGCGCCGCGTCAGTGGTCGGCGACCTTCTCCGGCAGCGCGCGCTCCACTTTCCAGCCGTGGTCCGCGAAGCCTTCGGCGACGCATTTCTCGATGCCGGCGAGCGTTTCGGTTCCGTAAATCTCCGGATGACGGCTTCCGAGCATGCCGAGATTCGGCCCGTTCGACAACAGGAGCCTGCTCAATGCGCACCTTTCCCGATGCGGGACCACTGGGGAAGTGCCTTTCTAGCACGCGCCCGAGCGCGCCTACACCGGTAATGGATATGGCTGCCATCACAAGGGGGCACATAGGGGGATAGCAAGGGGGAATGACAGCTCTTCAAGTATCGGGTTAGCGTGCGATATCGCGACGCAGGCGGCTACTGTGCCGAGCGCGGCCGCCCCGCCGCGCCTCCCGGTGCACCGCGCTGTCGGCGGCGGCGTGCGCTTCGGATTTCGGGCTTCGCGCCATGACGCGCAACCTCCGCATGCCCTGCGCCCTCTTCCACAGCGGCCATGATCGTACGCGCCGACGTGCCCCGGTCCGGGCCGCACAACCGACCGGTGGTGGTTCGCCACCGCGCGCCGCATACCGTATGACGCTCATCCGCGCCCGGGACCTCCGGGCGCACGCCGGAACCGCAGGAACCGTCCGAGCCGTCGTCTGTCCCCGCGCAGACGCTCTCGGCGCACACGACCGACTTGGGGCATACGTGCCGGAACTTGTACTGCATACCAATGGACGCACCTGGGACCTGGACGCGTCCAGGAGCTACACCATCGGGCGCGACCAGCAGGCCGACATCTCGTGCATCGACCGCCGAGTCTCCCGGCGGCACCTCGTGATCCGTTGCGACGGAGGAACGTGGGTCATCGAGGATCTCGACAGCGCGAACGGCACGTTCGCCGAAGGGCGCCGTATCCAGCGGATCGAGATCGGCCACGGATCGATCGTCCGGTTGGGAGACGTCTCCACCGGCACGCGGCTGGACTTCACCGGGGCCTCGGCGGCGGTGAGCGACGATCAGCCGCGCGCCGACGTGCGGGCAGACGCGGGGCTGCCCCGTCCTGAGGCCCGTCCCGAGGTCCGTCCCGCGGATCGTCCCGAGGCCCGGGCCGCGGATCGGGACGCGGGTGACGCCCGGGATGTCCACCGGCCCGAAGGGCCCACGGCCGGTCCCCGTGGAGCCGCCGCGGCCCTTTCCATCGACCGGGACCCCTCGGGCGTGCACCGGCTCGTCCTGGGGCAACGGCTGCGCATCGGCCGCGCGCAGGACAACGAACTCATGGTGGAGGGCCCGTATGTCTCCCGCTACCACGCGGAGTTCCGGCCCCTGCCCGGCGGCCGCTTCGAGATCGTCGACCTCGGCAGCCACAACGGCACGTATGTCAACGGGCAGCCCGTCGACCGCCGGATCATCGGTCCGCACGACATCGTCGGTGTCGGCCACTCCACCTTCCGTCTCGCCGGAGACCGGCTGGAGGAGTTCGTCGACACCGGCGAGGTCTCCTTCGCCGCCCGCAACCTGACCGTGACCGTCGGGCGCGGCAAGACCATCCTGGACGACGTGTCCTTCGGCGTCCCCGAGAAGTCGCTGGTCGCGGTGATCGGGCCGTCGGGCTCCGGGAAGTCCACCCTGCTGCGCGCGCTCACCGGCTACCGGCCCGCGGACCGTGGCCAGGTGTACTACGACCACCGCGATCTCTACGCCCAGTTCGCCGAGTTGCGGCACCGCATCGCGCTCGTCCCGCAGGAGGACATCCTGCACAAGGAGCTGACCGTCGACGTCGCTCTGAAGTACGCCGCCAGGCTGCGCTTTCCCGGTGACACCAAGGCGGCCGAGCGCAAGGCCCGTATCGACGAGGTGCTCCAGGAGCTCAGGCTCGACGTCCACCGGAGCAAGAAGGTCGCCTCGCTCTCCGGCGGTCAGCGCAAACGGGTGTCCGTTGCCCTGGAACTGCTGACCAAGCCTTCCCTGCTCTTCCTCGACGAGCCCACCTCCGGTCTGGACCCGGGCCTGGACCGTTCCGTCATGAAGTTGCTGCGGGAGCTCGCCGACGACGGCCGCACCGTGCTGGTGGTGACCCACTCGGTCGCCGAACTTCCCCTGTGCGACCGGGTGTTGGTCATGGCGCCCGGAGGCTCCGTGGCGTACTTCGGCCCCCCGGACGAGGCCCTGGACTTCTTCGGTCACGAAAGCTGGGCCGATGTCTTCTCCGCCTTCGAGGACCATCGCGACGACGACTGGGGCGGGCGCTGGCGGGCTTCCCACCAGTACGACCGGTGCGCCGCGGAGACCGACTCGGCCGTACCGCCGCAAGCGCCGGGCACCCCCGCGGCGCAGCCGCCCGCGCGGGCCCTGCGGCCCAAACCACAGAACTGGCTGGTCCAGTTGTGGACGCTGATGCGCCGCTATGTGTCGGTCATCGCCTCCGACAAGGGCTTCATGGCGCTGATGCTGCTGCTCCCGGCCGTGCTGGGCGGAGTGAGCTGTCTGATTCCGGCGACATTCGGACTCGCCCCGCCGCCGCCCGACAGCCGTTTCCGCTACAACCAGGAGTCCGGAACCATTCTGCTGGTGCTGGTCGTCGGGATGTGCTTCTCCGGCGCGGCCAACTCCGTACGTGAACTGATCAAGGAACGGGTGATCTACGAACGGGAGAGAGCCACGGGTCTGTCCCGGTCCGCGTATCTGATGTCGAAGGTGATCGTCCTCGGTCTGATCACCGCGATGCAGGGTGTCGTCATCTGCGCGATCGGCTTCTCCGTCCGTCAACTGCCCGCCCAGGGGCTGCTCATGCCCACGGCCGTCGAGGTCTGCGTGGTCATCAGCGCGCTGGGCTTCACCGCCATGATGTTCGGCCTGGTCATCTCCTCGCTGGTGAGGACCTCGGAGAAGACCATGCCGCTGCTGGTGATGTTCGCCGTCGTCCAGGTCGTCTTCACCGGAGTCCTCTTCCAGCTGTTCGACTCTCCGGGCATTGAACAGGTCGGCTGGCTGATGCCCGCCCGCTGGGCGGTCGCCGGTTCCGGGACCACGCTCGACCTCGCGCACACGATGCCGCCCTGGGATCTCGACAATCCGGACGACGTCGACCCGCTGTGGGCCCACACCGTCACCCAGTGGGGCATCGACCTCGGCGTGCTCCTGGCGATGGGGCTGGTCTGCGGCTTCGTGGTGGCCCGGCTGCTGCGTCGGCACGAGCCCGAGGTCATGCGGGATTAGTTCACGACGATGGATTGAAGTCGATTCATGACGCTACGGAGTCGGCAGCGACGGCGTGCAGCTGCGAATATGCGCTGCACCTGTTGCGTCCGGTCAAAGTAAACTGATATTGGTTTGGTATGGTTCTCGGTGCCGGCGTGATGCGGACTGGACGGGAGATCCGGGTCAGGACGTACCCGGCCGGTGGCGTCCGCCCGGACGACTTCGAGGTGGTCGAGGTCCCGGTGCCCCGGCCCGGGCCGGGGGAGGTGCTCGTACGCAACACGTGGACATCGGTGGACCCCGGCCTTCGGCTGCGGCTGCGTCCCGACGCACCCTCCGGCTACTTCGCCGCCTTCCCTGTCGGCCGCGCCATGGACGGCATCATGACGGTGGGGGAGGTGGTCGAGTCCCGGGCCGAGGGCTTTGCCCCGGGTGACGTCGTGTCGCACGCCCAGGGCTGGCGCGAGTACGCCGTCGTGGACGCGGGCGCCGAGCAGCTCAGCGGACTCGGCACCCTGACACGCCTGGACGTCGATGGATGCGAGCCGCGGTGGTATCTCGGCCCGCTGGGCGGCATGGGCTTGACGGCCTACGCCGGTCTGCACGTCGTTGACGCGCTGCGAGGTGGGGAAACGGTCTGGGTCTCGGCTGCCGCGGGGGCGGTGGGCAGCCTGGCCGTGCAGATCGCGCGGCTCGTGGGCAATCGGGTCGTGGCCAGCGCGGGCACCGACGACAAGGTCGACTGGCTGCGCGACCGCCTGGGCGCCGACGCCTTCAACTACCGGGCGGGGGATATCGGGGCAAGGCTGGGCGACCTCGCGCCCGAGGGAATCGACGTCTACTTCGACTCGGTCGGAGGGACCCACCTCGAAGCCGCCCTGGCACACCTGAGGAGGGGCGGCCGCGTGGCGATGTGCGGCTCCGTCTCGGAGTACGAGTCCGGCCCGGCCGGGCCGCGGAACCTGTTCCTCGCGGTGTCCAAGGACCTGACCCTTCGCGGATTCCGCGGGAGCAGCAATCTGCCCCTCATGGGGCAGATGCGGCGCCGGATGACCGGGTGGCTTCGCGGCGGCGCGCTGGAATACCGCGAGACCGTTTTCGCGGGCCTGGAGTCGGCTCCCCACGCGCTGACGGAGATGATCGCCGGCCGGACGGCTGGAAAGACGCTCGTCAGCCTCGGCTGACCCGATGAATGAGGTGTGCTGTGCCAGCGGTGGATGAACGCATCAGGGACAAGGTCGTGTGCGTGACCGGCGCCACCGGGGGACTGGGCGCGGCCGCCGCCGCCAGGCTCGCCGAGGAGGGCGCCCACCTTGTGCTCACCGACCTCGACGAGCAGGCGTGCGGCGCCCTCGCCGCCGAGCTGGACGGCACGCCGGGACGGCATGTGACGGCGCGGCTCGACGTGGCCGAGGAGTCGCAGTGGACCGACGTGGCGAGCTTCGTCCGGCGTGAATACGGCCGACTGGACGGGTTGGTCAACAACGCGGCCATCGGCAGCATCGCCACGGTCGAGGACGAGACGGTCGAGCGCTGGGAGGCGGTCATGTCGATCGGTTCCACCGGGGTCTGGCTCGGCATGAAGCACCTCGGCCCGCTCATCGCCGCCTCGGGAGGCGGATCGATCGTCAACGTCTCCTCGATACTCGGCACGGTGGGCGGCATGGGGAACAGCGCGGCCTACCACGCGGCGAAGGGGGCCGTGCGCACGCTCACCAAGAACGCGGCGCTGCATTGGGCGGACTCCGGTGTCCGCGTCAACTCCCTGCACCCCGGATTCATCGGGACCCGGCAGCTGCTCGAAAGGTACGAGGGAACGGCCCGCCACGAAGCCATGCTGGCGGGCACCCCGATCGGCAGGCTGGGCCGCGGGGAGGAGATCGCGGCCGTCGTCGCCTTCCTGATCAGCGACGACTCCACCTTCATGACCGGCTCGGAGGTCTACGCGGACGGCGGATACACCGCCCGCTGAGGAGCCCGCCGGTGGCCGCCCGGCTTTCGCTGCCGGGGTGCCCGTCACACGTACGTACGCGCGAGCGCGGCCGTGTACGCCTCCTCGGGCTGTTCCCCCCCCGGAGGACGGTGCCGTCGCGGAAGCGGAAGACGGGGATCGAGTCGGCGTCGACGCCGGGGGTGCGTACGCGGTCGAGTGCGGCGTGCGGCTCGTCCGCTCCGGTGTCGTCCATCACGACGCCGGTCTCGGCGGCGAGCCGGGTCAGCGTGGGGCGGTCGGAGAGGCGCAGGCCGTCGGTGAAGTACGCCCGGAACAGCCGTTCCGCCATCGGCTCGCCCCGTCCGACGACCGGCGGATACGGGGGCGATGAGCGATGGCCCGGACGACGGACTCGGCGCGGCGCTGCGCCGCTTCCGGGACAGGCTGGACCCGGCGGCGGTCGGCCTCCCCGCGGGGCGCGTCCGTCGCACCCCGGGGCTGCGCCGCGAGGAGGTGGCGTTGCTCGCCGGGGTGTCCGTCGACTACGTGGTCCGCCTGGAGCAGTGGCGGGCCACCGCGCCGTCGGCGCAGGTCGTGACCGCCCTCGCCCGGGCGCTGCGGCTGTCGGAGCCCGAACGCCGCCATCTGTTCCGGCGGGCCGGGCAAGTGCCGCCCGACGCGGGCCGGATGACGGCCCGGCTCACCCCCGGCGTACGGCGGCTGCTGGACCAGCTGACCGGCCCGGTGGGCGTGTACGACGCGGCGTGGACGCTGATCGTCTGGAACCCGCTGTACGCGGCGCTCCACGGCGACCCGTCCGGCTGGCCCGAGCGCGAACGCAATGTCCTGTGGCGCCACTTCACGGGAGGGCCGCACCGGGTGCGGCACACCCCCGAGCAGGAGGCCCGCTTCGAGGCGGCGGCGGTCGCCGACCTGCGGGGAGCCGGGGCCCGGTACCCCGCCGACGCGGAGCTGCGGTCGCTGATCGCCGCCCTCAGGGCCGCCAGCGACCGGTTCTCCCGCCTGTGGGACTCCCACGCGGTCGGCAGCCACACGATGGACACCAAAAGTGTCCATCACCCCGATGTCGGGCCGCTCACCCTCGACTGCGATGTCCTCGGCGTGCCCGACAGCGATCTCCACGTCGTCCTCTGCACCGCCGCGCCGGGCAGCGAGTCCGCCGCCAAGCTGGCTCTGCTGAGCGGGACCGGTCATCCCGGCCACCCCGCTCCCGCCGGACACCGAAGCCGTACCCTCGTTTCCGTGTCCCGCCATCCGAAGAAGCCCCGCCGCTTGGTCGCCGACGGGCGGGCGTACCTGTGGACGCTGCGCCACAGCCACCGTGTGCTGGACAGCGGCCGGGCCGCGGACTGCCGTCAGACCCTCACGCTGTACCCGCAGCCGCCCGGCACCGGCGGCCCGCTGCGCATCGTCTTCGCCGAGGGCCCGGGCCGGTACGTCCCGGGCGGGTTCCCCCTGGGCTCCGGGGACGTGGGGTACGTCCGGGGCGGCTCTCTGAACCTGCACGAACCGGGTGCCGTCCGGGCCCTGCTCGACGCGGCGTCGGCCCGCGGGTGGCAGCCGGAGCGGCGGGCGGTGGAGTTCGACGGCTGGCCCCTGCTGGAAGCGGCGGCCGCCGCACGAACCGGGGATGCCGCCTCCGGCGGCGAATGAACCGGACAAAGGCGGCCGCGCGGCGCTAGCGTGGGCTCCCATGATCGTATGGCTCAACGGCACCCACGGTGCGGGCAAGACGACGACCAGTGCGCTCGCGCAGCCACTGATCCCGGATTCACGGGTGTTCGACGCCGAGAAGGTCGGCGAGACGCTCATGGACATCACGCCAGGGCTGCCCGTGACGGACAACTTCCAGCACTGGCCGCCGTGGCGGCCGCTCGTCGTCGAGACCGCCCGCCGCGTACTCGACTACACCGGCGGCACCCTGGTGGTGCCCATGACCGTCCTGGTCGAGCAGTACTGGCGCGAGATCAGCACGGGCCTCGCCCAACATGGCATCCCGGTACGGCACTTCGTCCTTCACGCCGACCAGGACACCCTCCGCGGGCGCATCGCGGGCGACACCGTTCTCGGACCCGACTCCCCGTTCCGTCTCAAGTACCTCGAGCCGTACGCCGAGGCGGCGCGCACATGGCTCCACAACGAGGCCGAGGTCGTCGACACCACGCACCTCACACCCGCCCAGGCCGCCCGGCAGATCGTGGAGGCCGTCAAGGACTGAGGTCCCACCGGTCACGCGAAACAGGCGCTGGGATAGCGTCTCTCCCACGGCAGCAAGTGAAAAAAGGGGGAGCCGTGCGGTTTCAGGTGCGTGGACGGGGTGCCCATGGGTGGATCGCCTTCGGGGCGATCGCTTTCGGGACGGTGTTCTTGGTCACCGGGTTGATCCTGGCAGGAGTGTCGGTCTCGTTCCTGGCGGATGCGGACCGCGCCCAGGGCACGGTGGTGAGCCTGGAGTGGGAGAAGGACGACAGCGGCGCCTCCCGCAAGAAGAACGGGCAGGACGACGAGCCCACGGCGTACCCGGTGGTCGAGTTCACGCCGTCGGGCGGCGCGCCGAGGACGTTCCGGAGCTCGACGGGTTCCAATCCGCCGTCCTACGAGCAGGGTGAGCGGGTCGAGGTCCTCTACCACGCCGATTCCCCCGACGACGCGCGCATCAATGGCTTCGCCTCGCTGTGGCTGCTGCCGCTGATCTTCGGTGGGATCGGGCTGCTGAGCGCGGGGATCGGGACGGTCTTCGCCAGGACGGGGCGGCGGCGTTCCTAGACCGTCCGGCAGGTCGGGGCGGCCGACCCAACCGGTGGCGTCCATCAGCTCCTGACCAGGCAGAAAGGGTGCCCCGCCGGGTCGTTGAGGACCCGCCACCGGTCCTCGTTCGGCTGGTGATCCGATGTTGCCCCGCCAGGACGGGGTCAGACTACGGCCTGGGGCTGTTGCGGGGTGAGGTAGTGCACTCGGGTCTCGCTGGCGTGCGGGGCGAGGAGGTTCTGGAGGTCGTGGGCGGCGGTCTTGAGGTGGTGGCCGTCCCGGGCGGCGTCGAGGGTTTCGAGGATGAAGGCGACGTGGGTGGAGCCCTCGGTGACGCGGGTGCGGTGGGCGTCGCGGTGGTTCCAGTGGCGGGTCAGGACGTCGGTGGTGTCGGAGTAGACGATCTCACCGGGCTTGGGGTTCTCGGTGGTGTCGGGTTCGCCGAGCGGGGTGAAGGTCTCGCCGCCGTCGGCGTAGTGGATGCTGACGTCGCCGGTGACGTGGTCGAGGTCGAAGGCACCGGCGGGCAGGGCGTGGCGGACGGAGACGGCGTTGTAGGAGTCGACGGCGGGGGAGATGCGCGGCAGGGTGCCCTTCTTGGCCATGCGGCGGCCGAGGGCATCGACGCTGGGGCGGATGCGGCGGGGGTTGGTGCCGAAGGAGCGGTAGGCGCTGTGCCATGTCCCGATGCGGGGGTCGCTCTCGTCGGCGGGCTGCCAGGTGCCGTCGGCGAGCCGCTGTTCCAGGTCCCGCAGGGCGGCGGAGGTGCCGGGCCACTCTTCGTGGCCGCGCAGCCCGGTGGCGGTGACCAGGGCGATGAGGGTGTCGGGGAAGGCGTCGGCGACGGCGGGGCTGATGCGGAAGGCGGTCATGAGGGAAGGCTCCGTTCCTCGGGAGGGGGAGGGGTCAGGGGGTGAAGGGGCCCATGCGGTCCAGGCGGCGCAGCTGCTGGCGCGCGGTGGGCACGTCCAGTCCCTGGCCGCGTTCGGTGAGCCGGTCGGCGATGCCGGTGCGCTGCTCGACGGGCTTGTGGTCGTCGTACTTGAACTTCGCCCGCACCTCGGTGACATCAAGGCGCAGGCCGCGGATGCCGGGCAGCATCCGCCCGTAGGGCGGCTGACCGGGGTCGATGGGGGCGTGGTCGCCTTCGGGCTGGAAGTGGGCCAGCTGGCGGCGCAGCAGCTCTGCCTTGGCCTCGGGGTCGTCGATGACCGTGGCCCGGCAGGTGAACCGCACGGCCGCGTAATAGCTGGTGGGCACGCCGTCGGTGGGCGGGACATCGGCCTTGGCGCGCCAGGTGCCGGGGATGAAGGCGTAGTCGCCGATGACGGTGAAAGTGACGTTCGGGTCGGCTTCGAGTGTCTTCCAGACCGGGTTCGGGCGGGCGAGGTGGATCAGCAGGCTGGTGCCCTCGACGGTGAAGTGGGTGGGCACGACGATGGGCGCCTGCCCGGCCGAGCCGTTGACGCTGAGCTGGCCGAAGTCATGGCCGTCGGCGATCCAGGTCTGCCATTCGGCGTCGTCCAGGGCGGCGTCCCAGGGCTGGATGAACATGCGGTGCTCCTTGCGCGGTCGGTGCGGCGGCGCGTGGCCGGTGCGGCGGCAGACGGCGGAATGGGTCAGGTGAGCGCCAGGAGGCTGACGGCGACGGCGGCGGTGCCGAGCCCGACGAGCTGGCCGCGGTGGATGCGTTCGGCGAGCACGCCGCGGGCGAGCAGGACGGTGCCGACCGGATAGAGGGCGATGACCACGGCGACGACGGCGAGGTCACCGCTGCGGGCGGCGAGCAGGAACAGCAGGTTCGCCACCGAGTCCAGCACACCGGCGCCGGCCGACATCGCGTACGCGGGCCTGTCGGGGCCGAGCCCGCGGTGCAGCAGGGCGGCCGCGCCCAGGGTGACGGCGGAGGAGACGGCCCGGCCGGTGATCAGCGGGCCGACACCGCTGTCGGCGGGCGCCTGGTGCAGAAAGATCAGCTGGAGGGCGATGGCGGCGCCCGCGCCGATGCCCAGCAGCAGCGCCGTACGCGAGGGGCGTGCCGTCTTCGCGCCGCCTCCGGCGCTGACCAGCACCACCGCCGCCAGCGCCAGCGGCAGGCCCAGCAGCCCGGCCGGCCCCAGGTGCTCGCCCTGGGCCAGCCCGACGCCGACCGGAAGCATGGCGGACACCAAGGCGGTGACGGGCGAGAGCACGTTCATCGGCCCGATCGCCAGGGTGCGGTAGAGCAGGGCGAACGCGGCGGCCGAGGCGATGCCGGAGGCGGCGCCCCAGGCCAGCGTCCGCGCGCTGAACGAGGCACCGAGGAACGGCCACAGCAGCAGCTCGACCACCAGGGAGGCCGGGGCGGCGATCATGACGGTCCGCAGGACATGGGCCTTGCGGGCGCCGAGGCCGCCGAGGAAGTCGGCACACCCGTAGGCCAGGGAGCTGCCCAGGGCCAGCAGCAGAGCGATCACGGTACGTACATCCCTTATCATGTAGTGGAACGACCGAACCGTACAACGGAACGACCAGGGGTCGTCAACCGAACGACCACGCGGTGCAGCGAACTGGTCCACTTGCGAGGAGAGGAATCGGATGGCCGAGGCAGAAGCGGCCCTGCGGACACTCGCGCACAACGTCAGGGCGGCCCGCACCCGGGCCGGGCTGTCCCTGGACGAACTCGGCCGACGCGCCAAGGTCAGCAAGGGCGCCCTGGTCGGGCTGGAGAAGGCCCAGGGCAACCCGAACTTCGCCACCCTGGTCCGCCTCGCCGACACCCTCGGCGTCTCCGTCTCCGCCCTGCTGGAAGGACGGCCCGAGGACCGCGTCCGGGTCGTGTCCGCCGATGCCGTCATGCCGCTGTGGAAGGGGGAGGGCGGGGGCGAGGCCCGGCTCATGCTGACGACCGCCGGTCCGGCGGCCACCGAGGTCTGGCGCTGGCGCCTGGAACCGGGCGAGGAGTACCCCAGCCACCCCCACCAGGCCGGAGTCGTCGAAACCCTCAGCGTCACCGTCGGCCGGATGATCCTGGTCGTCGACGGCGTCGAGTACCCGGTCGACGCGGGACAGACCGCCACCTTCGACGGCGACGCCCCGCACACCTACCGCGGTGGCGGCACCGGGACCTGCCACCTGATCATGACCGTCCACCTGCCGCCCGCACCGGCCGCGTGACGCGCCTCGCGGGGCGTGTCAGGCGCCGGTCGTCCGGTTCTCCTCGGCCCAGAAGACGAGCCGCTTCCGGGCGAATTGAATGAGGAAGTGGGCGATCAGCCCCAGTGCGGAGAGCACCACCAGCACGGCGAACATCCCGGCGATGTCGAAGTTGTAGTTGGTCTGCAGCAGGAGGTATCCCAGGCCCTCCTTCGCGCCGATGAACTCCCCGACGACGGCGCCGAGGATCGAGAAGACGATCCCGATGTCCAGTCCGGCGAAGAGGAAGGGGAGCGCGCTCGGCAGCCGCACCATCCGGAACACCTGGAACCTGCTCGCGCCGAACACCGTGAGCATCTGGACCCGGTCGGCGTCGGCCGAGCGCAGCCCCTCGATGACGTTGACCAGCACGGGGAAGAACGAGATCACCGCCGCCATGACGACCTTGCTCGTCATGCCGAAGCCGAACCAGACGACGAACAGCGGCGCGAGCGCCACCTTGGGCACCGTCTGGAAGGCGACGACGTACGGCATGAAGGTGCGCTCGATCAGCCGCACCTGGGAGATCGCGGTGCCCAGCACCAGCGCCGCCGCCACTCCGAGCAGAAACCCGTAGAGCGACTCCAGGACCGTCACCTTCAGATGCCCCCAGAACAACGGGTCCGCCAGCTGCGTGCGGAGGGCATCGAGGATCTGCGAGGGTCGCGGCACTACGTAGTCGTCGATACCGAAGGCGGGGACCGTGAACTCCCAGGCCAGCATCGTGACGACGAAGACGGCGGGAACGAGCAGCAGTTCGGGGCGCTCCCGCAGGTCCACGCGGAGCCGTTCGCGGGGCCGTTCGCGGGGCCGCTTCATGAGTCGATCACCCCGGTGGCGTGGAAATGCCCGCGGATCCGCTCCACGAAGACTCCGGCCCGGTCCGAGGCCATCGCGCCGAGCGTGCGCGGGCGTTCGAGCCCGATGTCGACGATCTCGGCTATACGGCCGGGGCGGGGGCTGAGCACCACGACCCGGTCGGAGAGGAAGACCGCCTCGGGGATGGAGTGGGTGACGAACACGACGGTCTGGCCGCTCGCCCGCCAGATCCTCAGCAACTCGACGTTCATCGACTCGCGGGTCAGGGCGTCGAGCGCGCCGAAGGGCTCGTCCATCAGCAGCACGGCCGGGTCGTGCACCAGCGCCCGGCAGATTCCGGCGCGCTGCTGCATCCCGCCGCTCAGCTCATGCGGGTGGCTGCCCTCGAAGCCGTCGAGGCCGACCATCGCGAGCAGCCGCTCGGCCCGCTCCCGGTACACCGAGGCGTCGAGCTTCCGCACCTCCACGGGCACCATCACGTTCTGCAGCACGGTGCGCCAGGGCAGCAGGGTGGGCGTCTGGAAGACCATGCCCACCTCGGGCAGCGGCCCCGTCACGTCGCGGCCGGCGACGCGGACCGTTCCCCGGCTCCCGGCGACGATCCCGGCGAGAATCTTGAGCAGGGTGGTCTTGCCGCACCCCGACGGGCCGACGACCGACAGGAACTCGCCGCGTCGGACCGTGAAGGTGACGTCCGAGAGCGCGTGGGTCGGCTCGGACCTGCGCGGCCGGAACGTCTTGTGCAGTCCGGTGACCTCGATCCAGCGGTCCTCGTCCACGGTCTCCTTGCCTCCCTTCCTCACTTCCCGCGCTGCCCGGCGGCCTTCGCCTTCGCGATCACGGGCGCCGGGTCGAAGTCGTTCGCGCCCCTGAGCAGGCCGCCGTCCCACAGCTCCGGGAGCGGGACGTCCCCGGTGATCTGCCCGGCGGTCCTGGTGTAGGCCACCGTCTTGTCCCACTCCACGTCGCTGATCGCCCCCCAGTCCCCGAAGCTCTCGGGCTCACCGGTGGCGGGGACCGCGGTCTCGATCCACGCCTTGAGGGTCCTGGTGTCGTCGGCGACGCGGTCGTCGGCCTTCTTGCCCGTCAGCAGCTGGGGGAAGGCCCGGTAGCCGTCGCGCATCGCGGCCTCGGGGCTGACGGCGGAGAAGAGCAGTGCCTTGTAGGAGGCGCGCAGGTAGCGCGTCAGCACGTCCTTCTTCTCCTTCAACGTCTTCTCGGTCACCGCGTAGGTCAGGGAGCGGATGCCGTCGAACGCGTCGGAGTTGTCGAGATAGCGCAGCTCGGTGCCCGTGTTCTCGAGGGTGGTGTACGCCTGGGTGTACAGGGCGAGCACGTCGACCTTGCCGTTCTCCAGGGCGGCCAGGGCCTGTGCGCCCACGCCGACCGGCAGCAGGTCGACGTCCTTGGCCGCGTCCAGTCCGGCGTCGCTCGCGTACGCGCGGGCGTAGGGCGCCGAGCCGGAGGCGAGGCTGATGACCCCGATCTTCTTGCCCTTGAGGTCGGCCGGGTTCCGGACCGCACTGCCGGGCCGGACGGCCATGCGCCACGGCCAGTTCCGTACCAGGCCCCCGATGGCCTTCACCGGGACGCCCTTCTCGCGTGCGGCGAGGATGGCCCCCGCGTCGGCCGGAGCGATGTCGGCGCTGCCCGAGGCGACGGCCTGGACGGCTGCCACCGACCCGTCGGTGTTGAGCACGTCGACCTTCAGCTTCTCCTCGGCCAGATAACCCTCGGCGTCGCCCACCGCGTAGGTGGCGACCTCTTCCTTGGGGGCGAACACGGCCGAGGGGACGGCGAGCCGGAGCGTGGCCCGGGCGCCCGGGCCGCCGCCGGAGGACGACGAGGGCCCGTCCGCGCAGGCGGAGAGCAACGCGAGGACGGCGACGCCGAGGCCGAGCCGTAAGGGCAGTCTCATGTTCCGTACCTTTCATGCCGGTGGCCGTGGCCCTGCCGCTCGATGAGGTCGGCGGCGGTGCGCAGCCCGTCGCGGGCCCGGATGGTCGTGGAGGCTTCCGCCAGCGTGTGCCGCAGGCGGGTGTCCCCGAGCAACTCCGCCAGGGCGCCGTGGAGTTGGGAGTCGGTGAAGCGGTACGGATCGAGGCGGACGCCGTAGCCGAGTTCGGCGACCCGCTGGGCGTTGTCGTACTGGTCCCAGAACAGCGGGAGCACGACCATGGGCTTGCCGAAGTGGAGGCTCTCGGTGGTCGTGTTGTTGCCGCCGTGGGTGATCACGAGGTCGACGAGCGGGAGGATCCGCGTCTGCGGGAGGAACTCCGCGCCCCACATGGTGGGCGGCAGCTCGATCTCGTCGTGCAGCGGCCCCTTGGAGACGATGTAGCGGTGCGGGGTGCGCGCCAGGGAGGCGATGATCCGGCGCATGAGGCCGACGTCGGCGGAGCCGAGGGAGCCCAGGCTGAAGTAGATCAGCGCGCTGCCCTCGGGCCGTTCGGCCGACTCCGGCGGCAGGGTGAACTCCTCGTCGGTCTCGCGGACCGAGGAGTCAAGCCGGTGCCAGGAAGGCTTCAGCGGGCGCGCTTCGGCGTAGTCGGCGATCTCCGGGCAGAGGTACAGGTTCAGCTCGCCGTCGTGGATGAACTCCAGGTCGGGCAGCGGTCTCGCGCCCTGGTCCACGACCCAGGCGTTGAACTCGGCCCAGACCTCGCGGTGCGTGCGGTCGTACGCGGCACGGAACTCGGCCCAGCCCGCGCGGTCACCGGCCGGGTACCCGGAGAAGGGCGGGGGAACGTGCTCGCCCTTCACCTCCAGCGGGTTGCAGGAGACGATCCGTACGAAGGGCACGTCCGCCGTGGTCAGCGCGGGGAAGCAGACGACGTTGTCCTCGACGATCACGTCCGGCCGGACCCGGCCGACGATTCCCCTGAGCTGGGGTTCGCAGTACCGGGCACCGGCGATCAGCTCCTCCCAGACCGGCCTGACCCAGGTGCCCAGCTGTTCGATGGTGGGCTTCTGGAACTCGGGGGCGGTGTCCCGTACGAAGTCCTTCCAGAACTGGCCCGCCTCCTGGGGCGTTTCGGGCGGCGGGGCCAGGTCGACCAGCTCCTCTTCGAAGCCGAGCGGGGCGAGCCTGCCCTTCCAGGACGCCTCCGCCGCGAACACCACGCGGTGGCCGCGGCGGCGTAACACGTCCCCAATTCCTATGCAGTTGTTGGTGGGACCGTAGGCGCTCTCCGGCGCGAAGAGGATGGTCAGGGGTCCGCTCAAGGGGTGTCTCCCGTCGTCTCGATCAGTACCGCGCTCTCCGGGTCCCACGACAGCGCGACGCGGGCCCCCGAGACCACCGTGGCCGGGCCCGGAACGGTCAGCAGGACCGGCCGGTCCAGACCGGCGACCGTGACCGCGATCCTTGAGGAGCCGCCGAAGTAACTGACGTCCACCACCGTGCCGGGCACCGAAGCGTCCGCGTCCCCGGCGGCGAGCCGGATGTCCTCCGGGCGTACGCCGACCAGCCCGGCCGCGTTCCCGGCCGGGGCGGGCAGGACGCCGACGCCGGGTACATCGAGTCCGCCGGAGGGCAGCAGCCGCCCGGAGAAGACGTTGTTGGCGCCGACGAAGCCCGCGACGAACCGGCCCCGAGGGTGCCGGTACAGCTCGACGGGGGTGTCGACCTGCTGGACGCGCCCGGCGTCCAGGACGGCGATCCGGTCGGCGAGCGACATGGCCTCCTCCTGGTCGTGGGTGACGACGAGGAAGGTGATGCCCACCTGGTGCTGGAGGCGCTTGAGCTCCAACTGCATTTCGGCGCGGACCTGCTTGTCGAGCGCCGACAGCGGCTCGTCGAGCAGCAGCACCCGCGGGCGTTTGACGATGGCACGGGCCAGGGCGACCCGCTGCCGCTGCCCGCCGGACAGCTGCTGCGGCCGTCTGCGGGCCTGCGCGGTCAGCCCGACGGTTTCGAGTACGGCCGCGACCCGCTCGCCGATCTCCGCCCGGGGGAGTCCTTCCCGCGCCAGCCCGTACGCGATGTTCTTCTCCACGTTCATGTGCGGGAACAGCGCGTACGACTGGAACATGAGGTTGACCGGCCGCCGGTGCGCGGGCACGCCCAGCAGGTCACGGCCGTCCAGCGTGACCGTGCCGCTGTCCGGGGCCTCGAACCCGGCGAGGACGCGCAGCAGGGTCGTCTTCCCACAGCCGCTCGGGCCGAGCAGGGCGAAGAACTCGCCCTCCGCGATCTCCAGGCTCACCCCGTCCAGGGCGGTGATCTCGCCGAACCGCCGGGTGACGGCATGGATACGGATCACAGCGCCTCCGTCAGCCGGCTGACGCGCTGGGCGGCGATCACCACGGTGAAGCTGACCGCGAGCAGCAGGGTGGCGAGCGCGTTGATCTCCGGGGTCACGCCGAACCTGATCATCGAGTAGATGACGATCGGCAGGGTGGGATCCTTCGGTCCCGCGGTGAAGAAGGCGATGACGAACTCGTCGAGCGAGAGCGTGAACGTCAGCAGCGCGCCCGCCACGATGCCGGGGGCGAGGGTCGGCAGGGTGATGCGGAGGAACGTGGTGACCTCTCCCGCGCCGAGGTCGCGCGAGGCTTCCTCCAGGGCGGGGTCGACATGGGCGATCCGGGTGCGCACGACGGCCGTGACGAAGGCGAGGCCGAAGACGGTGTGGGCGAGCAGCACCGAGTGCAGGCCAAGGGTGGCCGAGACCAGCGAGTAGAGGGCGAGGAGGCCGATCGCGAGCACGATGTCCGGCAGGACGGCGGGCAGCACCGACAGGGCGGGCAGCAGCCGCGACCGGCTCGCGTGGCGGGCGAGCCCCACGGCGAGCAGGGTGCCCAGCACGGTGGACAGGGCGGTCGCGCCCGCGGCCACGATCAGCGTGTTGGCCAGGCCCCGCAGGACCTCGCCGTCGCCGGCGAGGGTGCCGTACCAGGCGGTGCTGAACCCGGACCACCGGTAGGGGCTGGCCGAGCGGTTGAAGGACATCACCACGAGCACCACGACGGGCGTGTAGAGGAACGCGTACGTCAGCCACAGGGGGAGGAGCATCGCCCGGCGCATCAGCGGCCGCCCAGCCGTCGCCCGGCCCAGGCTTGCGCCATCAGCAGCAGGACCAGGAACGCCAGGAGGGAGAGGGCGAGCACCGAGCCGAATGGCCAGTCCCGTGCGGTGAGGAACTGGTCCCTGATCAGGTTGCCGACCATGACCGTGTGCCCGCCGCCCAGCAGTTCGGGGACGACGAAGTTGCCGAGGCTGGGCACGAAGACGAAGAGGCAGCCGGTCAGCACGCCGGGCAGGGTGTGCGGGAGGGTCACGCTCCAGTACGTGCGGGCCGGGCGGGCGCCCAGATCGGCCGAGGCCTCACACAGCCGGGGGTCGACCCGCTCGATCGCCGAGTACAGCGGCAGCACCATCAGCGGGAGATAGGCGTAGAGCAGGCCGAGGACCACGGCGGGTTCCGTGTAGAGGAGTTTCAGCGGCCGGTCGATCACCCCGATGCCGGTGAGGGCCGAGTTGACCACGCCCTGGCCGGACAGCAGCACGATCCAGGCGTACGTACGGATCAGGAAGTTGGTCCAGAACGGCAGCACGACCAGGACCAGGGCGACCGTGCGCCAGCTGCCGGGCAGTCGGCTGATCGCGTACGCGGTCGGGTAGCCGAGGAGGAGCGCGAGCAGCGTGGTGACGGCGGCGATGCGCAGCGAGTCGGTGAGGACGCCTGCGTAGAGGGGGTCGGCGAGCCGCGCGAAATTCTCGCCGGTACGTCCGTCCTCGTACGCGATCCCGCCGAAGCGGCCCCGCCGGAAGGCCGTATAGCCGATCAGCAGGGCCAGCGGCAGCACGAGCAGCACGGCCAGGTAGGACAGGCCCGGGCCGAGCAGGACGAGCCGGGCCCGCACGCGTGGTCCTGCCGCCGCCTTCCCCCGACGGGCCATCAGCCCGCGGTGACTTCCGTGACGATCTGGGTGTACGCCGCCGCGTCGTTCCCGAGGTCGACGACGGACTCCCCCTTGACCAGTTGCCCGGGGGTCATGGCGAGTGCGGGGTAGCGCTTCAGCAGGGCCGGGTCGAGTTCGGCCATGGCGGCGGTGTTGGGGACCTTGTAGAAGATGTTCGAGGCGACCCAGGAGTGCGTCTTCGCGTCGAGGACGTAGTCGATGAAGGCGTGCGCCGCCTCCTTGTTCTTCGACGACTTGAGGATGACCATCGTGTCGGTCCAGAGGTCGCTGCCCTCCTTGGGGACGACGAAGCCGATCCTCTTGTCGTCGGTCGGGCACCAGCCGTCCCATGCCTCCGCCAGCACGGCCTCCCCGGAGATGAGCCGGTCGCCGAACGTGGTGTCGTCGTAGGCGAGGAGCCCGTCCTTCGCGGTGAGCAGCGACTTCTTGACCCGGGCGAGCTGTTGCTTGTCGGTGGTGTTCACCGAGTAGCCGAGCGCCTTCTGCGCGGGGAGGAAGAGCCAGCGTTCGGTCTTCAGCATGGTGGCCTTGCCCTTGGCCGCGGCGCGCGGCTTCAGCAGGTCGTTCCAGCTGTCGGGGGTGTAGCCGAGGAGGTCCTTGCGGTAGCAGAGCCCGGTGGTGCCCCAGGTGTACGGGACGGAATAGACGTTGCCCTTGTCATGGGCGAGCCGGGCGGCGAGCGGGTCCAGGTTCTTCAGGTGCGGGACCAGATCGTGGTGGATGGGTTCGAGCAGCCCCTGCGCCGCGAGCGCCTGCGCGTACTGGCCCGATACGAACGCCACGTCGATGCCGCTGTCGGCGGAGGCGGTCAGCTTGGCGACGATCTCCTCGTTGGTGCTGTGCTTGGCGACGGTCATGGGTGTGCCGACGGCCGCCTTGAACCGGGCGGGAAGGTCCTTCGGCATATAGCCGTCCCAGTTCGAGACGGTGAGCCGCTGCTTGGACAAGTCCGCCTCGGGGTCGAGCGACGCGGAGGCGGCGGGGCCGCTTCCGCCCGGTTGGCCGTCGCCGCCGCATGCGGGGAGAAGGAGCGCGAGGACGGCCGCCGTCGCCGCCATGGACACATGCCTGAACCTCGGTGCGCCTAACACGCCACTCCCTTGCTGTCGCTTGCTGTCGGGACCAGCCGGCTGAGCGTGGGTCGTGCCCGCTTCGCCGAACGGCTCGCGGACAGGCATTGGTTTCCGAAGTTTCGCACCATTGGCATGCACCGGGCAAGACGGCCTTTTCGCCCGGCCACGGACGGATCACCAGCCGTTGACCCGGGGCCGGACGGCTCACACCACCTCCCGGTCCGCGCTCTGAAATAGTGTGCCAAGCGGCCGTCGAGGGGAGGGGCCGAGCCGGGTCGGAGGCATGTGGCACTCTGGCCGCATGACGTGGAACGGCGACGAGTATCAGTCCCGGTTCGACCGCATCGCCGCCGGGGGTGGGGACATCCACGGCGAAGCCGCGCTGGTCCGCTCCTTCCGGCCCGCCACGGTCCTCGACGCGGGGTGCGGCACCGGGCGGGTGGCCATCGAGCTGGCCCGTCACGGGATCGACGTGGCGGGCGTGGACATCGACGAGTCGATGCTCGCCACCGCCCGGCGGCTGGCCCCGGAGATCCGCTGGCACCAGCAGGATCTGAGCAAGCTCGATCTGGGGCTGTCGTTCGATGTCGTGGTGCTGGCGGGCAACGTCCCCCTGTTCACCCCGCCGGGAACGGAAGCGGCTCTGGTGGCCGGGGTGGCGGCCCATGTGCGTCCGGCGGGCCGTCTCATCGCGGGTTTCGCCCTGGACCGCGGTTACACGCTGGACGACTACGACGCGCACTGCCGCGCGGCGGGGCTCACCGTCGAAGCCAGGTACGCGACCTGGTCCCGCGACCCCTACACGGACGGGAAGTACGCCGTCTCCGTACATGGCAGGCCCTGAATCATTCATCGGACCTTTCTGCTCCAGAGGTCTGGACTAATGAGGATTACTTCCCTAGTTTCGCGGTTCGGAGGGAAGTGATCGGATGTTAAAGAAGCCAATTCGGAAATGGCTCCACGCCGTATGCGCTGTCGCGGTGGCCGCGGGCTTCGCCCTGACCGGCGGGTCCGCCGAAGCCGGTACACGCGTCGAGACGAGAGCCCAGGCATTGCCCGCCGGGGTGTACTTCCAGGACGAGGGCACTGTCCAGGGCTGGTCCAACTATCCCCAGAAGCCCCAGAAGCAAGGCGTCATCCGCAACGTGACCACCCCCGCCTACAAGGGCGGCAACGCCATCGAGGCCAAGCAGACCTACATCGACGAGGGCGGCGGCTACCACTCCGAGACCATTCAGGCGTCCACCCAGGCCGTCGGCCAGGACCGCTACTACGGCCAGGCCGTCTACGTAGCCCCCACCTGGCAGTTCCACAACCAGAACGTGACGTTCCAGCAGTGGTCGCCCGAGGATCCCGAGGGCCCGTGGGAGCTGATGTTCATCCAGAACGACGACCTGCGCATCGGCGGCTCCGGTGGCTTCAGCGCGAACCTCGCCAAGGTCACGAATCTGCGCGGCACATGGATCCGGATCGTCACACGCCTGAAGTTCCACGCGACCGACGGCGCCATCGAGATCTGGGTCAACGGCGCGAAGGTGTACAGCAAGACCGGGGTCCCCGTGCTGCCCAAGACGTCCCAAACGGTCCGCTGGTCATCCGGCATCTACTGCACCGGCTGGCGCGAGAATCTGCCCGCCGGGCCCCGGGAGCTCTCCGTCTTCCACGACCAGGCACGCATCGCCAGCTCGTACAGCCTGGCGGAACCCGCCAACTGGTGAGCGCCTTTGACGGATCCCGGCGCTCAGCCGACGTGGACGTGGGGGCGCCGGGCGCGGTCGGGTTCGGCCTCGCGCAGCACTTCGCGGGTGACCGGGGCGACCTCTCCCTGGCCGAACAGGAAGAACCGCAGGAACTGGGCGAAGGGGCTGCCCTCGGTCCACTCGAAGTAGATGTGCGGCCTGCACCCGGTCACATCCCGTACGTGCAGCAGCAGCGCGGCCAGGGAGTTGGGGATGCTGGAGCCGTCGAGGGTCAGGACGCGGTAGCGGCCGTGCAGCACCTCGCCCCGCACCCGTACCGCCGACTCGAAGTCGGAGGGGTCGCGGACGGTGACCTCGACGAAGATCAGATCCTCCTCGTCCGGGATGTCGTTGTCGGCCCGGATCTGCTGGATCTTGTCGCGGTATTCGGCCGGGTCCCGGTGGTCGGGCTCGTTGGCGATGAACCGTATGCGGCGGGTGGCGGAGTCGCGGACGAAGCGCTCGGCCAGGTTGTCCAGGTCCATGTCGGTGACCCGTAGCTCGAAGGCGCGGGCGAGCCGGGACAGCAGGGACACCGCGATGATGCCGCCGATGAAGCAGGCGCCGATCTTCACACCGTCGGGGCGTTCCACGACGTTGACGGCCGTGGTGTAGACGAAGACCACGGAGATCACGCCGAAGCCGATGGTCCAGCCCCGCTGCCCGGCGCGGCGGGCGGCGATGGTGACGGCGACGGCGGCGGAGGTCATCAGGACCAGCACGCCGGTGGCGTACGCGCCGCCCTGGGCGTCCACGTCGGCGTCGAAGATCCAGGTGACCAGGAAGGCGATCAGGGTGAAGACGAGCACCATGGGACGCACGGCGCGGGCCCAGTGCGGGGCCATGCCGTAGCGGGGGAGATAGCGGGGCATGAGGTTGAGCAGTCCGGCCATGGCCGAGGCGCCCGCGAACCACAGGATGCCGATGGTCGCGGCGTCGTAGACGCTGCCGAAGAGGGAGCCCAGGTACTGGTGCGCCAGGTAGGCGAGCGCGCGTCCGTTGGCCGGGCCACCGGCCTTGAACTCGTCCTGCGGGATGAGCACGGTCGTGATGAAGCTCGTGGTGATCAGGAAGGCGCTCATGATCACGGCGGCCGTGGTGAGCAGCTTCCTGGTGTCCCGGATCCGTCCGGTGGGCCGCTCCTCGGTGTCGCCGGGGCCGCCCTCCACATGGGGCATGACGGCCACGCCGGTCTCGAATCCGGACAGGCCGAGCGCGAGCTTGGGGAACACCACGAGCGCGAGGCCGACCATGACCAGCGGATTGCTGTGCTGCGCGGTCAGCGCCTGCGACCAGTCGGTGATCACATGCGACGCGGTGGCCACGTGCCACAGCCCGACGGCCACGACGACCACGTTCAGCGCCAGGTAGCCGCCCACGAGCACCACGGCCACCCCGATGGCCTCCATGAAGCCCTTGAGGAAGACGGCCCCGAGGAGGGCGACCAGCCCCAGCGTGATGATCACCTCGTGGCCGTGCAGCACGCTGGTGAAGTGCGGGTTCTCCACGAGGTGGGTGGAGGCGTCGGCGGCCGAGAGGGTGATGGTGATCAGGAAGTCGGTGGCCGCGAACCCCAGCAGCGTCAGGACGAACAGCTTGCCCTTCCAGAACGACAGCAGCCGCTCCAGCATCGCGATCGACCCCTCGCCATGCGGGCTCTCCTTGGCCACCCGCCGGTACACCGGAAGCGCCCCGGCCAGGGTCACGGCCACCAGCACGAGGGTGGCGATCGGCGACAGCAGCCCGGCGGCGAGGGCGGCGATGCCGGGCTGGTAGCCGAGGGTGGAGAAGTAGTCCACGCCGGTCAGGCACATCACCCGCCACCACCGCTGGCCCCGGTGCCCCTCGGGAACCTGGGCATGCGGTCCGGGCTGCTGCTTGGCCATATCGGACAGGCCCTCCAGCAGCCAGGCCCGCAGACGCCCGCCCGCAGGGGCCTCGGGGCGAGGCTCCACATCGGTGGAGGTGGCCATGGTGCACTCCTGTCACGCCGCTCGACCGAACAGATCATCGAAGAATACGAGTCACGTCAGGGTAAGCGGGACCGTCACAGGACCTCACAGCGGTACGTGCCACCGGTCGGCGGACCGCGCCGGTGCGTCAGGTGGCGAGCACGGCGTGGGCGCTGATCTCGATCTTCAGATCGGGGCCGACCAGCGCGTTGACGCCGATGTGGGTCCGGGTGGGCCGGTGGGCGCCGAAGAATTCCGTGTAGACCGCGTTGACCTCGTCCTGAGTGGTCATGTCGGTGTTGTAGATGGTGACCTCGACGATGTCGGTGATCGTCCCTCCGGCGGCTTCGAGCGCCGTGCGCAGGTTCGTCAGACAGGCTCTGGTCTGATCGGCGACGCTGTCAGGGACACGCAGTTCTTCCTCGTCGTGCGGGTGCTTGTGGACCAGTGGGTACGTGGTCGCGCCGGACAGCCATATGCTCCGTCCCCCTTCGGTGGCGATGGCGGGGGAGAAGGGCATCTCGTCGGGGTCGGCTCCGGCGGTGATGAATTGCCTGGTCATGGTCAGACTCCTCGTTCGGGGTGGGAGTGTTCTCTCGGTGTCCGGTCGGGCGGTGTGGTGGCGGCGGTGGGGCGGCTGAATCTCTCCGGCCGCAGGCCGAAGGCGCACAGCAGCCCGGCAAGGAGGGATAGCGCGGAGAGCTGCAGCAGACCGGCCGTCCGCCAGCCGGTGTGCCAGGCCAGCTGGCTGAGGAGGTAGCCCGCGAACGCGGCCGGGATGTAGATGGCGGTGATGAACAGCCCGGAGGCGCGGCCGGAGAGGTCGGAGCGTACGGAGATGATGAGGTACCCGGCGAGGTTCACGAAGGCGCCCGCGCTGAAGGCCGCGCCGAGGACGAAGGACCAGGCCGACTGCCACCACAGTGCGGCCGGGCCCGCGAAGAGGGCGGCCGCGGCGGCGGCGCTGAACAGGAAGCAGCCGCCGAGGACCAGACGTGCGTCGTACCGGTCGCCGAGGAAGCCGCCGAGGCTGGAGAACATGGCGGCCAGACCGGCCAGGCCGACCGCGAGTCCGGCCTGTCCGGGGCTGTAGCCGAGCTGGTCCCGCAGGAACGTCGGGTATACGCCGATGTAGGCGAACTCGATCAGCCCTCCCGCCACGGTGGCCAGGGCGAGAGTGACGGTGTTGCGGTTCAGCAGGCGTGTGGCGCCGCCGGTGTGCTGGGGCTCGGTGCCGGACCGTTCGCGTATCTCGGTGAACCAGCAGCGGACGGTGGCCAGGACCACGAGTGCGGCGAGGACCCCGAGGAGGCCGAAGAGGACCATCGGGACGCGCCAGGTGGCGTAGGTGGCCAGCAGGTGTCCGCCGATGGCGGGGCCGATCAACGCCCCGGCGCCGAAGGCCACGTTGACGGTTCCGACGGCCGTGCTGCGGTACTTGTGGAACGCGGTCGCGGCGATGGCCAGCAGCGCGGTGAGCTGCATCGCCTCGCCGACGCCGGACAGGGTCCGCCAGGCGAGCATGTCCCAGAACCCGATGGAGACGGTGGTCAGGAGCGTGGCCGCGGAGAACACGAGGGTGCCGACCAGCAGCAGGGTCCGGCGGCGGATGCGGGTGATGAGGTAGCCCGAAGGTATGCCGAACAGGCCCATGCCCAGGGCGAAGATGGTGGACTGCAGGCCCGCGTCCGCGGGGCTGAAGCCGTACTCGGAGCGGACGTTGGGGAGCAGGACGGGGAAGACTTGACGGTCCATGGCGTTGACGATGTAGGCCGTGAGGAGGACGCCGAACATCGTCAGCTTCGTGGTGTGCCGGCGATGCGGGGTGAAGGCGCTGGCGGCGATGGTTGCCATGAGGACCGTCCTAACGTGGTGTGCCGCCTGGTGCGGAGACTCCCTCGGGGGTCTGCCATCGGCTGTCCGGCCGCGCGGCGGCGGGAGCGGCGATGGTGGTGCTGAGGGTGCCCAGGTGCTCGATCTCGACCTCGACGGTGTCGCCGGGCCGGAGGAAGACGGGCTCGGCCATGCCCCAGGCGACGCCCTGGGGCGTGCCGGTGGCGACGAGGTCGCCGGGTTCCAGGGTGAGGGACCGGGTGAGGTCGGCCAGCAGGTCGGCCAGGCCGAAGAGCATGTTCGCCGTGGTGTCGTCCTGCCGCAGGGTTCCGTTGACGCGGGTGCGGATACGCAGGTCCTGCGGGTCGGGGAGGGCGTCGGCGGTGACGACCCAGGGGCCGAGCGGGGCGTAGCCGTCGGCGCTCTTGCCGGTGAACCACTGGGTCCTGCCCTGCTGGACGTCCCGTGCGGTGATGTCGTTGCCGATGGTGTAGCCGAACACGCAGTCCAGCGCGTTGTCCCGGGTGAGGTGGCGGGCCGTCCGGCCGATGACCAGGATCAGTTCGCCCTCGTAGTCCAGCGCCCGGGTGAAGGCGGGATCGGTGACGAGGGTGCCGCGGTGGCCGAGCAGGGCGGTGCGGGGCTTGGTGAACCAGATGGGTTCGGCGGGCATCGTGGCCGTCGTCAGGCCCTCGGCGCGGGCGCCTTCCTCGACGTGTTCCCGGTAGTTCTTGCCCACGCACAGCATGTTCTTCGGCGGCCGGGGCAGTGGTGGCAGCCACACCGTGTCGGCCAGGGACCGGCCCCGGTCGCGCAGGGCGGCGGTCTCGTCCGGTGTCAGGGGGCGGGCGATGAGCGCGGCGACGTCGGTGGCGTCGTCGCGGCCGGGCAACTCGCGTACGGGGGCCACGGTGTCGCCGCTGACCAGGGCGGCGGAGGTCCCGCCGCGGTGGGAAACGGTGGCGAGCCTCATCAGTGGTCCTCCGTCCGGGCGAACAGGCGGGCGGGGGCGCCCTCGATGTTGCCGATCCGGGTGAAGGCGGGATAGATGGTGGCCCGTTTGTCCGCCAGCGCACCGAGGTTGGTGGCGTGTTCCACCAGGTAGATCCCGGCGCCCAGCAGGATCCGGTGCACCACGAACTCCTCGGAGGTGAAGTCGTGGTTGCGCGCGCATTCCTCTTCGAAGAAGTCGAAGACCACCGCGCGCGGGCGCCGGGACACGAGCCAGTGCGCGGCCGACTCGGCCAGCCACGGGGAGGCCGTGTAGTAGTCGGGGAAGTGGCCCCACATCCGGTCCGACCATCCGGTGTGCAGCACGGCGACCTGGCCGGCCGTCAGCCCCGGGTCGGCCTTGGCCAGGTCGTCGTCGGTGACCGGCTCCGAGGCACCCGTTCCGGTCAGGTCGAACAGGGCGGCCTCGCCGCAGATGTCCGGCAGGGCCACGTCGCTGGTGGTGCCGCCGTCCTCGAACACGTGCAGTGGCGTGTCGATGTGGGTGCCGAGGTGGATGGGCATCACCCGCGCGGTGCTCACCTGCCAGAAGCCGGGGCCGCGGTGGTGCTCCTCCAGCTCCAGGGTGAGGCTGGTCGACGGCGGTCCAGGGGTTCCGGCGGTCACCTCGACGCTGAGGTCGATGAGGCCGCTGAGGCCGATGAGGGAGTTCATGTGTCACCTCTCTGGTTGGGGATGGCTGCCGCTGTAGACCTCGGCGGCACGGTGGATGTGGTGGCGGGCGGCGGCCGCTGCCGCCGGGGCGTCGCCGGTGGTGATCGTCCGGCACAACTCCTGGTGGTGGTCGTGAACTTCGTCGCTCCACGCGGCGTCGGAGGTGAGGTTGCTCAGGCTGGACACCTCGATCCGGTCCCACAGCCGGTTCAGCGCGTCGGTCAGATACGGGTTCGCGGCCAGCTCGCAGATCCACTGGTGGAACCGCAGATTCGCGGCCGACGCGCCGCGCTGGTCCCCGGCGGCCGACGACGTCTCGACCGCTTGCGCGCGCCCGGTCAGCTCGGTGAGCTGGACCCGGGACAGTTCGCCATCGCGTGAACGGGTCGCGGCCAGCTCCGCGGCCAGGCCCTCCAGTACCTCGCGGCACTGGTAGATGTGCCGCACCTCGGCGGCGCTCAGGCCCGCGACGACCGCGCCGCCCCGCCCGCGCACCACCAGGCCGTCGCGCTCCAGCCGGGTCAGCGCTTCCCGCACCGGAGTGCGGCTCATGCTCAGCTCTGCCCCCAACTGCCGTTCCGACAGCTGAGTTCCGGGAGGAAGGGCCCCCGACAGCAACTGCTCGCGGATGCGCAGATATGCCTCATCGGTGCTGTTCAAAGGGGTGGTTGTCGATGCGGTCCAAGACGTCATGGCAAGTGGTATACCAGGTACGCCAGGCATACCACAATGCTCATGACAGGGATTCAACCAGGCACCCGCAGCAGCACGAAGCGGGGCGGGGGGGGAGGGGGGGGGGGGCCGGAGGACTTGTGTCCGCTTCTGAGTGGACCCTCTCTTAGGGGCAGTTC
>NZ_JBVIVI010000015.1:0-127886 GCF_055595765.1 Streptomyces sp. NPDC040405 | reverse complement strand
CCCACCCGCCTCCACGCTCACACCTCCGACTTCCTCCCCCCCCCCCCCCCCCCCCCCCCCCCCCCGCTTCGTATCGCTGCCGGGCGGACTCTCGTATAAGGGCTAGTCCTCGGATGCGTTGGCGACGCCCGGCGGCAGGAACCGCTTGCCGGTCACCCGCTCCGCCACGCCGGTCCGGTCGAGGTACGGCGTGATGCCGCCGAGCCAGAACGGCCAGCCGACGCCCAGGATCAGGCACAGGTCGACGTCCTGTGGTTCGGCCACCACGCCCTCGTCCAGCATCCGCCGGATCTCGTCGGCGAGTGCCGCCGAGATCCGGTCCAGCAGCTCGGCCGGAGCGGACGGTGCCGAGCCGGTCTCCCACAGGGCCGCGACCTCGGGGTCGAGAGTCTTGCCGCCCTCGGCGTCCCAGAGCCATACGGAGCTCTTGCCCGCTTCGGCCAGCCGCCGCAGGTTCTCACTCACGGCGAACCGGTCGGGGAAGGCCGCGTGCAACGTCTCGGCGACGCGCAGGGCGGCCGCCGGGCCGATGAGCTGCAGCAGGACCAGCGGTGTCATCGGCAGACCCAGCGGGTCGAGCGCGTGGTCCGCCACCTCGAACGGTGTGCCCTCGTCCAGGGCCGCGACGACCTCGCCGAGGAACCGGGCGAGCACCCGGTTGAGCACGAACGCGGGCGCGTCCGCGACCAGTGCGCAGGACTTCCCCAGGGCCGTGCCCAGCGCGAGGGCCGTCGCCACCGTGGCGTCGTCGGTCCTGTCCGCGCGGGCGACCTCCAGCAGCGGCAGGGCGGCGATCGGGCTGGCGAAGTGGAACCCCACGACCCGCTCCGGGTGCCGCAGTTTGACCGCCATCTCCGCGACCGGCAGGGAGGACGTGGTGGTCGCCAGAACGCATGCGGCCGACACGAACTCCTCGACGTCCGCGAACGCCTGCTGCTTCGCCGAAAGGTCCTCGGCCACGGCCTCCACGACGAAGTCGGCCTCGCGGAGGGCTTGTTTGTCCGGCGAGCCGGAGACCAACGCCTTCACGCGGTCGGCCTCGTCCCGCGAGATCTGCTCGCCGGTGAGCAGCGCGTCGACCTCGGTGTGCACGCGCCCCACGCCCTGGTCCACACGTGCCGGGTCGGCGTCGGTCAGCACGACCGGGATGTCCAGTTGTCGTGCGAACAGCAGGGCCAGCCGCGAGGCTTCGGGGTCCGCGCCGATGATCCCGAGCTTCTTCACCGGACGCGCCAGCGAGGTGTCGGGGGCGCCCGGCTGCAGTGCCGCGCGCACCTGCACCAGGCCGAACGCGTAGAGGCTGGCGCGCAGTTCGTCGCTCAACAGCACGTCTGCCATGGCCTCGGACTCGGCCGGGTAGCCGCGGTCCAGGTCGTTGTGGCGGGCGAAGTCCAGCAGTTCCACGGCCCGCAACGGCCCCGGCGAGGCGCCGTGGGTCTTGGCCTGGACGATCGCGCGCGCCCGTGCGATCGCCGCGTCCCAGCTCGCGCCGCGGTCGATCTCGGGGCGGGGCACCACGGTTTCGCCGCCCACCACACCGGCGAGCCAGCGCAGCGACTGGTCGAGGTAGTCGGCCGAGTCCAGCAGCACGTCCGCGATCCCCAACTCGACGGCCTCGGCGGGCTGGAGCATCTTGTTGTTCAGCGCGTTCTCGATGATCACGGTGACCGCGCGGTCCGCACCGATCAGGTTCGGCAGCAGCTGTGTGCCGCCCCAGCCCTGGAAGAGGCCGAGGGCGCACTCCGGGAACGCGATCGCGGCGGCGTCCGAGGCCACGGTCCGGTAGTGGCACGACAGCGCGAGCTCCAGACCGCCGCCGATCGCCGCCCCGTTGAGGAACGCGAACGTCGGGATCTCGGAGTCGGTGAAGCGGCGGAACGCGTCGTGGCCGCGCTTGCCGATGGTCAGTGTGGTCTCGCGGTCCATCCCGATGGCGGCCAGGTCGGCGCCGACGGAGAAGCAGAAGGGCTTGCCGGTCACCGCGATGGCCGCCGGGTCGGCGGCCAGTGCCGCGTCGAAGGCGGCGTCGAGGCTGCTGAGCCCCTCGCGGCCGAAGGTGTTCGGCTTGGTGGGATCGAGCCCGTTGTCCAGGGTGATCAGCGCGACCGGCTTTGCCAGCCCGGGCACCGGGACCACCCGGGTGGTCGCGTGGGTCACGACTTCGTCTGTCACTTGCCTCTCCACAGTGGACTCTCCCAGATCATGGTTCCCCTCGGGCGGTCAGCCGGGAACGGCTGCACCGCACCCACGCACATGGGGTCGTTGGCGTACCCGGCACCGGCTCGGGCGAGCAGGCGGGAACCGCGGCAGCACGCCGGATGTCGAGTGCCGTGGGCACCGGCCCGCTCCAGCGGGCATGGTCGGTGCGCGACGGCGAGTCCTCGCGTTGTCCCCCCGCGTTGTCCCCCGGTAATCGGCCCCCCGTAGCGCGGCCTCGGTTGCAACTCTATCCCGAGCGTCCGCGGGCGCCGGTGACTTCGTCACGGCCGGGCTTGTCGTGCTCCTGTCCGACGCCGCCGTAGCCGCGTCGCCGCCCGCCTCACCAGGCGATCGGCAGCGAAAGGGGCCCCTGGATCGTGTCGCCCGGCGCGAACGCGACCTCGTCGGCCGGGATGGCCAGGCGCAGGTCGGGCAGGCGGGTGAACAGGGCCCGCAGCGCGATCTCCATCTCGGTGCGCCCGAGGTTGTGCCCGAGGCAGTGGTGGATGCCGAAGCCGAACGTGACGTGCTGGCGCGCCGAGCGCGTCAGGTCCAGCTCGTCGGGGGCCGGGTAGACGGCCGGGTCCCGGTTGATCAGCGAGGTCGCGAAGAGCACCGCGTCGTCGGGGCGGATGACCACCCCGCCGATCTCGATCTCCTTGGTGGCCACCCGGGACAGACCTTCCACGATGGACAGATACCGCAGGAGTTCGTCCACGGCGCTCGTGAACAGCGAGTCGTCGGCCCGCAGCGCGGCGAGCTGCTCGGGGTGTTCCAGCAGCGTCAGGGTGCTCAGCGTGATCATGTTGGCGGTCGACTCATGACCGGCGATGAGCATGAAGATCGCCAGGCTCACCAGGTCCTGGCGCTCCAGCTCGCCCGCCCGCAGGTGGGTGACCAGGGTGTCCAGCAGGTCGTCGCCGGGCTCCGCCTCCTTGCGGGCGATCAGTTCGCCCATGTACGTCATGAGCCGAACGGCGGCACCCGCGGACTCCTCGCCCGACGTGGCGCGCAGCAGGAGCCCGGACTGCTCCTCGAAGAAGGCGTGGTCGGAGTAGGGCACGCCGAGCAGCGCGCAGATCACGTTCGACGACAGCGGGAGCGCGAACGCCGAGACCAGGTCGGCGGTCGGGCCCTTCTCGATCATGTCGTCCAGCAGCTCGTCCACGAGCTGCTGGATCCGCGGACGCAGCTCGGCGACGCGATTGTTGGTGAACCTGGGAATCAGCATACGGCGCTGTGCGTGGTGTTCCGGGCCGTCGGCGCCGAGCAGCGGGGTGCGGCGCTGTTCGAGCGGGATGGCCGCGAAGCGCGCCGAGGGCACCGGGAATGCGGGGTTCTCCCGGACCGACGACAGGCGCTCGTCGGTCAGCAATTGCCGCGCTTCGGCGTGGCCGGTAACGATCCATGCTTCGCGACCGTCGTAGAGCGTGGCGCGGGTGATCGGTCCCTGCTCGGCCAACGGCCGGTAACCGGTGGGCGGGTGGTAAGGGCAGGAGCGGTCCTGCGGAAAGGAAACGGTTTCTGTCATGGCTGAACCTCTCGGGCGGGTATCGGTCTCCGGTGGCGACTGCCTCCGGCACCCGGATCATCCCGGTGCGCCCATGGCCGGTCAACTGTGGTTCCTCGTGCGCGTGTTCGCCGGGAATTGTTGTATGGGCAACGACTTCCGTCATGGTCTGTACCTGCAACGATGCAATCGTTGGCGTCCCGGGTCGTCCAGTCGCCGTAGGTGTGGAGCGCCCTCCGCTTCGAGCATGATCGAATTCGATCAACTGCCTTGAAGTCTGTGCGCCGTCGGGTATGGTTCCTGTACCACGGGTCCTGAGTGCGCGACATGAAGCGCGATTCCAGGGCGCCAGGCATACAGAGTTCGGGGGGACGATGAGCGCATGCTCATGGAACGACAGACGCGGGGATCCTGTCGCACGACGCGGAGTGTCCGCGCACCCATCTGGAAGCGCTTCACGGTGCTGAGGGGTGGGGGCGGCGACTGCCTCCCGGCTCATTTGTTCGACCACCTTTCGTCCGGTGAAAACTCCGACCACATCGATGAGTTCATTCACCGTGGGATTGTTGTTTGTTGTCGTGAAAGTCGCCCGCTCGCTCTTCGGAGCCCGCGGGGAAAGGCATGACGTCGCGGGAATTCGCGCCGAGAGCGTGATCCAGCGGACGTCGGCGGGCAATGGCGCCTGCGCGGCCAGTGGTTGACCACCACCTTGAGCCACTGTCGAGCCGACATATCACACTGAAGTCCTTTCCTGATCACCGCACCTTCCGGGCTGCGGCCTGTCTCGATCGGGATCTCGGGGGTTTGAAAGAGGACCTTTCTGTGCAGAGCAACGACAAGAGCGACATCGCCATCATCGGTATGGCATGTCGGTTTCCCGGAGCTGACGACTACCGCCAGTTCTGGGCCACGGTGGACCAGGGCCGCTCGCACATCGGCGAGGTGCCCGGCAGCCGCTGGGACTGGCGGGCGTACGCGGGCACCGAGGGCACCGAGAGCCCCGAGGGTCCGGGAACCAGCAGGTGGGGCGCCTTCCTGACGGATGTGGAAGTGTTCGACGCCGCGTTCTTCCGGGTGTCCCCGCTGGAGGCGGAGAGCATGGACCCGCAGCAGCGGATCATGCTGCAGCTCGTCTGGTCCTGCTTCGAGGACGCCGCCGTGCGCCCCGGTGAGCTGGCGGGCAGCGACGCCGGGGTCTTCATCGGTGCTTTCAATCTGGACTACAAGGGACTGCAGGAAGCGGAGGGGCGGGAGCCCGCCGCGCACCATGCCACGGGGACCGCGGGCGCGGTTATCGCCAACCGCGTATCGCACTTCTTCGACTTCACCGGCCCCAGCGTGACGGTCGATACGGCCTCCTCCGCATCGCTGGACGCCGTGCACCTGGCGGTGCAATCCCTGCGGCAGAAGGAATGCGGTGTCGCGCTCGCGGGCGGCATCAGCCTGGTGCTTTCGCCCGCGCGGACCGTCTCGTTCTCCAAGGTCGGAATGTTGTCCCCGACCGGCTCCTGCAAGACCTTCGACGCAACGGCGGACGGGTATGTGCGCGGGGAGGGTGGCGGCTTGGTGCTGCTCAAACCGCTCGCGGACGCCATTCGCGACGGCGACAGTATTCACGGTGTGATCAGGGGCAGCGCCGTCAGCCACGGCGGGCGGACCCGCAGCCTCACCTATCCCAGTGCCGACGCGCAGGCCAGGGTCATCTCGAAGGCATTCGCCCAGGCGGGCGTCCCGCCGGAGACCGTCGGCTACGTCGAAGCCCACGGCACCGGTACGCCGACCGGCGATCCCATCGAGGTCCGCGGACTGGTGGAGGGATTCCGGAGGGCCCGGGGCGACGACGCGGGCTCCGGACCGTACAACTACTGCGGCCTGGGCTCGGTCAAGCCGAATATCGGCCACCTTGAGCCCGCCGCGGGGATCGCGGGCGTCATCAAGGTCCTGCTCTCGATGGCGCACGAGAAGATGCCCGCCTTACCCGACTTCACGACGCTGAACCCGGCCATCACGCTGGAGGAGACGCCCTTCTCCATCGTGGATTCCCCGCGGGAGTGGAAGGCGCAGCGCTCGGAGGCGGGCGAACCGGTCCCACGCCGGGCCGGGGTCAGCTCGTTCGGCTTCGGCGGGACGAACGCCCACGTGATCCTGGAGCAGGCGCCGCCCGGGGAGCCGATCGCGCCGAAGGCCCGCCCCGCCCACCTCGTCTGCCTCTCCGGAAGAACCGAAACGGCGTTGCGCCGCCGGATCCAGGACCTGGCGGACTGGCTCGGGCAGACGGGGACCGACGTCGACCTGATGGACCTCAGCGCCACACTGCTGCTGGGCCGCGAACACTTCGACATCCGGGCGTCGTTCGTCGTACGGAGCGCCGCCGAACTGCGGGTCGAACTGAATCGCCTGCTCCGCGGGGACCACGCCGCCGACTGCTTCCACAACCTCGGTGAGGCCAGGAGCGCGCCCGCGAAGGCGCACCGGCCGGAACTCCCCGACTTCCACCTCGGCGCGGAGCTTCCCGCGGCCGAGTACGCACAGCACCTCCTTACCCTGGCCGAGTCCTTCGCCGCGGGCGCGGACATCCCCGGGCGAGACCTCTTCTCCGCCGTACGCACCAGGAAACTGCGGCTGCCGACGTATCCGTTCGACGAGCAGCGGTTCTGGATCACGGCCGACACCGCGCCCGACACCGCGCCCGACTCCCCGTCCGAGCGACCCGCGGAGCGGACCGACCGGACGGACGTTGCCGACCTGGTCCGCGCCGACCTCGGGCGGATCGCCCGCGGCGTCCTCAAGCTGGCGTCGGACGCCATCCACCCGGACGACAACCTCTCCGACCTGGGCTTCGACTCGGTCGGCAACACCCGGCTGGCCACCGAGCTGAGCGCGCACTACGGAATCGACCTCACGCCGTCGGACCTCTACACCCACTTCACGCTGGGCATGCTCGCGGACCATCTGATTCAGGATCACGGCGAGGCCGTGGCACGGACATACGCGGGCACCGCGGACCCGCTGCCCGTGCGGCAGGACACCGCCCGGGCGCCGCGGCCGGAGCCCGCTGCCGCGGCGGCGGCCACTCCCGGCGAGGACGACATCGCCATCATCGGCATGAGCGGACGCTTCCCGCGCGCACGGACCGCCGACGATCTCTGGGACATCCTCGCGAGCGGCCGGGACGTCATCGAACCCCTCCCGCCGGAGCGGCGGTTGGGCTGGGCCGGAGTGCCCGGCGACCACGAGCCCCGGGGCGGGTGGCTGCCCGGCGCGGCCGAGTTCGACCCGCTGTTCTTCGAGATCGCCCCCAGCGACGCCGAGGCCATGGATCCGCGGCAGCGGCTGCTGCTGCAGGAGTCGTGGCGGGCGCTGGAGGATGCGGGCTACGGCGCCGGGAAGCTGCGCGCCAGCACGATGGGCATGTTCGTCGGCGCCGAACAAGGCGACTACCACCGGGTCGCCGGTGGCGGTGAAACCCTCACCTCCGCCCACGACGGCGTCCTGGCCTCGCGCCTCGGGTACTTCCTGAACTTCTCGGGGCCGGTCCTCGCGATCAACACGGCCTGCTCGGCCGGGCTGGCCGCCGTGCACCAGGCATGCGTGAGCCTGCGTACCGGCGAATGCGACACCGCGCTCGCCGCGGGCGTCAACATCCTCGCCACCTCCCAGTTCTTCCAGCACGCCGACCGGGCCGGGATGCTGTCCGAGGACGGCGTCTGCCGCGCCTTCGACAAGCGCGCCAACGGGATGGTCGTGGGCGAGGCGGTCGCCGTCGTGGTGGTGAAGCGCCTCGCGAAGGCGCTGGCGGACGGGGACCGGATCCACGCCGTCATCAAGGGCAGCGGCATCAACTACGACGGCCGGACGAATGGAATCACTGCGCCCAGCCGGTCGGCGCAGTCCTCGCTGCTGCGCTCCGTCTACGAGCGGTTCGGTATCGACCCGGGCGACATCGGGCATGTGGTGGCGCACGGCACCGGCACCCGGCTCGGCGACCCCATCGAGGTGAACGCCCTCGCCGACACCTTCGGCCGGTACACCGACAAGAATCAGTACTGCGCCCTGACTTCGGTCAAGAGCAACCTCGGTCACACCCTGGCCGCCTCCGGGGTGGTGAGCCTGATCGGCCTGGTGCAGTCGCTGCGGCACGCATCCGTGCCCGCGAGCCAGCACTGCGAACAGGACAGCGACTACATCGACTGGGCGCGGAGCCCCTTCTACGTCAACAAGGAGACCCGCCCCTGGGAGAGCGGGCCCGGCGGGAAGCGGCTGGGGGCGGTCAGCTCCTTCGGCATCAGCGGAACGAACGCCCACGTCGTCGTGGAGGCGTACGACGCGCCGGAGACCGCGGACACCGACGATCCCGCGCGCCCCCACCTCCTCGTACTCTCGGCCAAGACGGCCGAGGCGCTGACGGCCAGGGCCGCCGAACTCCTGGCCTTCCTGGAGAACGGGGACAAGGACAAGGCAAGTCTCGCCCGGATCAGCGCCACACTGCTCGTCGGCAGGCACCACTTCGCGCACCGCTGCGCAACTCTCGCGGCGACGCACGAGGAAGCCGTGCGCCTGCTCCGCCAGGTACGCGACGGGCAGGAGGCGCCGAACACGTTCCAGGGTGTGCGGCCACGGGCCTTCGGACCGCAGACCGCGCTTGTCGAGTACGCCGACCAGCTGATCGCGCGTGCGGGCGGCCCGACCGGCGACCGGGGCAAGCACCAGGACGCCCTGCGCGCGCTGGCCGATCTGTACCGCCAGGGCTACGACCTGGAATGGCAGGGCCTGTTCGGCGAGCGGGTGCCGCCGGTCACGTCCCTGCCCACCTACCCCTTCGCCCGCGAGGAGTACTGGATCGACGGGCGGCACGAGCCCGCGGCGGAGCAGCCGCGGAGCGCGGGCCGCGGGACCGAGGACCTGCACTTCTACGTCCCGCGCTGGGTCGCGGAGCACACCGCGGCGGAACCGGGCGCCGGAGCGGGCTCCGCGCTGACCCTGCTCGTCTGCGACGACGACCCGGCACGCGTCGCGCTCTTCCGCCGCCACCACGCGGGAACCGTGATCCAGGTGCGGGCCGGTGCCGCGTTCGAGGAGCATTCCGCGGACCACTACGTCGTCGACCGGCGCAGCCAGGCGGACTTCGACCGGCTGCTGACCGCGGTCGGCCTGCCGGGGCGGATGCCCCTCGCCGTCGCCAACCTCTGGCCCCTGGCCTCGGACGGATCGGACCGCACGGTCGAGCTGGAGAGCCTGCTCCACTTCTTCCGGGCGGCGCACCGCACCGGGCTCGAAAGCGAACTCCCGCACCTGTCCGTCGTACCGGGGGAGCGGGGTGTCGCCGGGGCGGCGGCGCAGTCGCTCTCGGGGTTCGCGCGCGCCATGACCCCGGTGAACCATCTGATCCGGATGAACACCCTCCAGCTCGACGGGGTGCGGGACGCCGAGTCCGTGGTGAGCGGGGTGCTGGACGAACTCCGCCTCGCGGAGGGGACATCGGCGCGCGGCGGGCAGGAGGTCCGGCGTGCCGACGGCGTCCGTTCGACAAGGGTGCTGCGGCGGTGGACCGATGGCGTGGACCCTATGCCGTCCGGTCTGCCACTGAAGGAGAACGGCGTCTACCTCATCAGCGGTGGAGCGGGCGAACTCGGCGGGCACCTCGGCAGGTATCTGGCCGAGCAGTGCCGGGCCCGGCTCGTCCTGCTCGGCCGCAGGGAACCGGACGCGGGCCTGCGGGAGCGGACCGCGGCGCTGGAGGCGGCGGGCGCGCAGGTCGTGTACCTGCGCTGCGACGTCGCCGACCGCGGCGCGGTGAGCGCCGCGCTGGACGCGGCCCGGGCCCGGTTCGGCGGTCTGGACGGGGTCTTCCACAGCGCGGGCGTCCTGGGCGGCACCGACGTACTGGCCGCGGCGAAGTCCGACTTCGACGCGGTCCTGGCGCCCAAGGTGCACGGAACCGTCCACCTGGACGAGCTGACGCGCGAGGAGTCGCTGGACTTCTTCGTCCTGTTCTCGTCGATCGCCGCCCACGTAGGCGACTTCGGGCAGGGCAGCTACGCGGCCGCCAACCGCTTCCTCGACGCCTACGCCCACCACCGGGAAGCGCTGCGGGCGGACGGCGCGCGCCGCGGCCGGAGCATCTCGGTCGACTGGCCCTACTGGGACGAGGGCGGAATGCTCGGGGACATCGAGCAGGACGCCACCTCGAAGGCCCTCTACTTCGACCACTCGGGCCTGCGCGGCCTCGGGACCGCCGAGGGCATCCGGGCGCTGATGGCGATCCTGGCCTCGGACGAGACACAGGTCGTGGTGGCCAAGGGCGAGCGGGAGAAGATCGAGCGGGTCCTGCGCGTCGCCGAACGCGACCGGGCGGAGGCGGCCACCGGGCCCCGGTCCGAGCCCCGGCCCGAGCCCCGGCCCGAGGCGCGGACCCGGACCGCCGAGCGGGCGGCCACGGCGGCTGCCCCCGACCTGTTCACCAGGGCCGTCGACTACCTCAAGGCCAAGATCTCCCGCGTCTTCAAGATTCAGCCGGAGCGCCTCGACGCCGCCGCCGAACTCGGCGAGTACGGCATCGAGTCGATCCAGATCATGGAACTGCTGCGGCTGCTGGGCAAGGACTTCGAGTCCGTCCGCGGCACGCTGTTCTTCGAGTACCGCACCATCCGCGAGCTGGCCGGGTACTTCGTCCGCGAACACACCGAGCGGATGACGGCACTGCTCGACACCGGCCGGACCCCGGCCGGGGCGATCCCGGCCGGGGCGATCCCGGCCGAAGCCGTCCCGGCCGCTGCGGTGGCCAGGACCGGGCAGGCCCGGGTGACCGCGCGCGTCGAGGCGCCGAGCGGATCCGGCCGGTCCGGGTCCCGGTCCCGGGACGTGGCCATCATCGGGATCAGCGGCCGCTACCCGCATGCCGACGACCTCGACCGGTTCTGGGAGGTGCTGCGGAGCGGCGAGGACTGCGTCGAGGAGATCCCGCCGCACAGGTGGGACAAGGACGCGTACTACGACCCCGAGACCAAGCCCGGCCGGACCACCGGCAAGTGGGGCGGTTTCATCGACGGGGCCGAGAACTTCGACGCCATGTTCTTCAGCGTCCCGCCGAAGCGTGCCGCCGCGATGGACCCGCAGACCCGGCTGGTCCTCCAGGCCGCCTGGGCCGCCATGGAGGACGCCGGATACACGCGGCAGAGCCTGAGCCCCGACGGGGCCGGGAAGGTTGGCGTGTACCTGGGCATGACCTGGAACGAGTACCAGCTCTACAGCGGCCAGGACGTGTCCGACCGCGCGGAGGCCGCCAACCTCGTCTCCTACTTCTTCGACCTGCGCGGGCCGAGCCTCACCATCGACACGGCCTGCGCGTCCTCCCTGTACGCGGTCGCCATGGCGTCCGAGAGCATCAGGAACGGCGAGACGTCGATGGCCTTCGCGGCAGGGGTGAACCTGTCGCTGCACCCGAACAAGTACGTGGCGCTCAGCCAGCTGAACTTCCTTTCCACGGACGGCCGTTGCCGCTCGTTCGGGGAAGGCGGCACCGGCTACGTCCCGGGGGAGGGCGTGGGCTGCGTCCTGCTGAAGTCGCTGGATCAGGCCGTCGAGGACGGGGACCACATCCACGCCGTGATCCGGGGCGTGGCCACGCGGCACGGCGGCAAGACCAACGGCACCACCGTGCCCAACCCGGCGGCGCAGGCCGACCTGGTGGTGGCCGCGCTGCGGGACGCGGGGATCTCCGCCGAGGACGTCAGCTGCATCGAGGCGCACGGGACCGGCACCTCGCTGGGCGACCCGATCGAAATCACCGCTCTGACCAGGGCGTTCCGCGAGTACACCGACAGGTCGGGGTTCTGCTCGATCGGGTCGGTCAAGTCGAACATCGGCCATCTGGAGGCCGCGGCGGGCATCGCGGGCATCACCAAGGTGGTCCTGCAGATGCGGCACGGGATGGTGGTGCCTTCGCTGCACTCGCGGCAGCTGAACCCCTACATCGACTTCTCCCATTCGCCGGTCCATGTGCAGCAGGGGCTGGAGCAGTGGAAGCGGCCCACGCGGACCGTCGCGGGGGTGACCACGGAGGTGCCCCGCATCGCCGGTGTCTCCTCGTTCGGTGCCCACGGCGCCCTCGCCCATGTGCTCCTGGAGGAGCACACCCGGCCGGAGGACCGGCCGCTGCCGGACCCGGCGCCGGAGCTGGTGGTGCTGTCGGCGAAGAACGCCGAGCGGCTGCGGGAGAAGGTGCGGGCGCTGCTGAGCTGGCTTCCGGAGCAGGGCCGCGCCGCCCGGCTGGGCGACATCGCGTACACGCTGCAGGTCGGCCGGGAGGCCATGGAGGAACGGTTCGCCCTGTTGGCCGAGAGCCGGGATGACCTGCACGAGAAGCTGCGGGCGTTCCTCGACGGCGCCCGGGACACCGACAGTGTCCGCCACGCGCGGACCCGGCAGACCCGGGAAGCGCTCGCGGACTTCGAGGCCGACGAGCAGAGGCAGCGGACGGTGCGGCACTGGCTCGCCCGTGGTGAGCACAAGGAACTGATGGACCTCTGGGTGGACGGCCTGAACGTGGACTGGCAGCTCCTCGCCCGCACCACCGTGCCGCGCCGCGTTCCCCTGCCCACGTACCCCTTCGCGCCCGAGCGCCACTGGGTCACCGCACCGCGCGAAAGCGGGGCGGCCGCGGGCGGGGAAGGCGCCGCCCGGCTGCACCCGCTGGTGCACACGAACACCTCCACCCTGGAGGCGCAGCGGTTCGACTCGGTGTTCTCCGGTGCCGAGTTCTTCCTGCGGGACCACGTGGTCAAGGGCGACCGTGTGCTGCCCGGCGTGGCGTACCTGGAGATGGCGCGGGCGGCGGTGGCGGCGTCGGCCGGGAGCCGTCCGGGCGGGCTGACGCTGCGCAACGTGGTGTGGGCGCGTCCCGTCACGGTGGGCGGGCGACCCGTCCGGGTGCGCACGGTGGTGTTCGCCGCGGGCGACGGCGAGGTCGCGTTCGAGGTCTCCAGCCTGCCGGAGACGGCCGGTGACGAGGCGTTGCCGGTGGTGCACAGCCAGGGCGTGGCGGTGCTCGGCGAGCCGGTGTCCGACGATCCGGTGGACCTGGCGGGGCTGCGGGACCGTTGCGACGGGACGCCGCTCGACCCGGAGCACTGCTACGGGGTCTACCAGCGGCTGGGCCTGGCGTACGGGCCCGCGCACCGCGGGCTGGAGAGCGTGCGGGCCGGGGACGGCCAGGTGCTCGCACGGCTGCGGCTGCCCGCGGAGGTGCACGACTCGCTCGACGCGTTCATGCTGCACCCGAGCCTGCTGGACTCGGCGTTGCAGGCGGCGCTGGGGCTGGAGCCGGTCGAGGACGCGGCCCACATCCCGTTCGCGCTGGACGAGTTGCAGATCCTGCGGCCGTGCCGCGAGGTGATGTGGGCGTGGGTGCGCCGCAGCGCCGACGACCGGCCCGGGAGTCGGGTGCGCAAGCTCGACATCGACCTGTGCGACGACTCGGGTGCCGTGTCCTGCCGGTTCAAGGGGTTCTCCGCCAGGGCCTACGAGGCCGAGGACACGACCGCGCGGCCCCGGCGCGAACTGCCCGACCGGGCCGCCCCCGAGCTGCCGGCCGCCGCCACTTCCGCCTCCGCCGCACCGGCCGAGGCGGTTCCGGGCGGGGACGGGCTCGACGACCGGACCGCCCGGTACCTCATCGGGCTGCTGGCGTCGGAGCTGGGCCTGTCCGCGGACCGGATCGACGCCGACGACGCGCTCGAGGTCTACGGCATCGACTCCGTCATGACGATGGAGCTGACCAACAAGCTGGAGCAGGTCTTCGGCTCGCTGCCCAAGACCCTGTTCTTCGAGTACCAGAGCATCCGCGCCCTGACCCAGTACTTCCTGGAGACCCGCGAGGACGAGCTGAGGACGCTGCTCGGAGTGGCCACCGCCGCCGCCGAGAACACCGCCGCCGAGAACACCGCCGACAGCGACGCCGTCGCCAGGCATGCGGCCGCCGCGCCCCGGACCCGCTTCGCGCCGGTGCCCCGGCGCGCGGCGCGGCCCCGCCCCGAGGCCGGTGCGGGTTCCGTCGATGTGGCCATCGTCGGCCTGGCGGGGCGTTACCCGCAGGCGCGCAAGCTGCGGGAGTTCTGGCAGAACCTGGTCGAGGGCAAGGACTGCGTCACCGAGGTTCCGCAGGACCGGTGGGACCACAGCCGGTACTTCGACCCGGACGTCAACGCCGCCGACAGGACGTACTCCAAGTGGGGCGGCTTCCTGGAGGGAGCGGACCGCTTCGATCCGCTGTTCTTCAACATCTCTCCGCGCGAGGCGGAGTACATGGACCCGCAGGAGCGGCTGTTCCTGGAGTGCGTGCAGGAGACGTTCGAGGACGCGGGGTACACCCGCGCGGCGCTGAGCCGCGACCGGGGCGAGGGCGGGCCCGGCGGCAACGTCGGCGTGTTCGTGGGGGTGATGTACGAGGAGTACCAGCTGTACGCCGCCCAGGAGCAGGCCAGGGGCCGGAACGTCACGCTGGCGGGCAGCGCGTCGTCGATCGCGAACCGGGTGTCGTACTTCTTCGATCTGCACGGCCCGAGCATGGCCGTCGACACGATGTGCTCCTCGTCGCTCACGGCGATCCAGCTGGCCTGCCAGAGCCTGCTGACGCACGGGTGCGAGCTGGCCGTCGCGGGCGGGGTGAACCTCTCCCTGCACCCCAACAAGTACCTGATGCTCGCGGGCGGCAAGTACCTGTCGAGCAAGGGGCTGTGCGAGAGCTTCGGCGAGGGCGGCGACGGCTATGTTCCGGGTGAGGGTGTCGGCGCCGTTCTGCTGAAGCCGCTGGCGAAGGCCGAGGAGGACGGCGACACGGTCTACGGCGTCATCCGGGGCGTGGCCGTCAACCACGGTGGCAAGACGAACGGCTACTCGGTTCCCAACCCCCGTGCGCAGTTCGACGTCATCGGCCGGGCGCTGCGGGAAGCGGGCGTGGACGCGCGGTCGGTGAGCTACGTCGAGGCGCACGGCACCGGCACGTCGCTCGGCGACCCGATCGAGGTCGCGGGCCTGACGAAGGCGTTCCGCGAGTACTCCGACGACGTCCGGTACTGCGCGATCGGCTCGGTGAAGAGCAACATCGGCCACGCCGAGAGCGCCGCGGGCATCTCCGGGCTGACCAAGGTGCTGCTGCAGATGAAGTACGGGCAGCTGGTCCCCTCGCTGCATTCGGAGACGCCGAACCCGCACATCGACTTCGAGAACAGCCCCTTCTTCGTACAGCGCGGACTGGCGGAGTGGCGGCGCCCGCTGTCGGCCGACGGCACGGAGCTGCCGCGCATCGCCGGGATCTCCTCCTTCGGCGCGGGCGGCTCCAACGCCCACCTCATCGTGGAGGAGTACGTCCCCGCGTCGGCGCGGCAGCGCGCGCAGGACGGCCCGGCGGTCGTCGTGCTCTCCGCGAGGACCCCGGACGCCCTGCGGGAGCAGGCCGAGCAGGTGGTCCGGTGGATCGCCGAGGAGGACGGCGCCGAGGCTTCGCTCGCGGACATCGCGCACACCCTGCAAACGGGCCGGGAGGCGTTCGAGGAGCGCCTCGGCCTCGTGGTGGACACCACCGCCGATCTCGTCGCCAAGCTGACGCGCTTCCTCGGCGGCGAGGTTGAGGTTCCCGGTCTGCACCGGGGGACGGTCAAGCGGCGCCGGGACGACGCGCTGCAGGTCTTCGCCGCCGACGAGGACATGGCCCGCACGCTGGGCGCGTGGGCGGAGAAGGGCAAGTTCGACAAGCTGCTCAAGCTGTGGGTGACGGGCGTGGCGGTCGACTGGGGCAAGCTCCCCGGCCGGGGCGTGGCGCGGCGCGTCCCGATGCCGACGTACCCCTTCCAGCGCGAGCGCTACTGGCCCGCCACGAGCATGGACACCGACCCGCGGCCCTCGCGGGCGGCGGGACAGCTCCACCCGTTGGTGCACACGAACACCTCCGGCCTGAGCGGGCAGCGGTTCACCTCCGTGTTCACCGGGGACGAGTTCTTCCTGGCCGACCACCGGGTGCACGGTGAGCGCGTGCTCTCCGCGGCGGCCTGCCTGGAGCTGGTCCGGGCCGCCGTCGAGGCGTCGTTGGACGAGCCGCACGGTGCGCTGAGCATCGCCGACGTCGTGTGGGCGCGGCCGGTGACGGTGGGGGAGCGGGAGCAGGCCGTCGAGGTGCGCCTGCTGCCCCGGGGACAGGACGAGATCGGCTACGAGATCGTCAGCCCGCGGTCCACCGCGGACCCGGTAGTCCACAGCGAAGGCGTGGTGCGGGTGCCGCTGGAGCCCGCCGCGGCCCCCACGGGCGTCGAGGTGGACATCGCGCGCCTGCGCGCGGAGTGCGAGGGCGCCGCGTGGGACGCCGACCAGGTCTACGAATGGTTCCTGACGCAGGGCATCGCCTACGGCCCCGGCCACCGGGGCGTCGAGCGGCTGTGGATCGGTGACGGCCAGGTCGTGGCCAGGCTGACGCTGCCGGACGCCGTCGGCGTGACCCTGCCGGCGTACGGACTCCACCCCGCCCTGCTGGACTCCGCGCTCCAGGCCTGCGTCGGCATGACGCCGCGGGAGACGGCGCAGCGCGAACTCCTGCTGCCCTTCGCCGTGGACGAGGTGCAGATCCTCGGCGCGTGCACCGCGTCGATGTGGGCGTGGGTGCGCGGTGGCGCCGAGGCGCCGGCCGCCGCCGGTTCCGCGGTCCGCCGTCTCGACATCGACGTCTGCGACGACGGGGGGAAGGTGTGCGTCCGGCTCAGGGGCGTCTCGCTGCGCGCCCTCCCGGCGGAGCAGCCCACGGGTGAGCTGCTCGCCGCGCCGCGCTGGATCGCCCAGGACCGGGTGCGGGACGCGGAGGAGGCGGGAAGCACGCCCGCCGCGCTGGCCCTGCTCATCGGCCTTCCCGAGGTCGCGGAGGTGATGCGGTCACGCGGAACGGGACGGGTCGTGCTCCTGGACTCCCCCTCGGCGAGCGTCGACGCGCGTTACTCCGACTACGCCCGGCAGGTCTTCGCGACGGTCAAGGAGGTGCTCGGCGAACGGGCGCATCACACCGTCCACGTCCAGCTGGTCGTCCCGGATGACGCGGACGCGTGGCTGTGGACGGGCCTGGCGGGCATTCTCAAGACGGCTCAGCTGGAGAACCCGCGGGTGCTGGGGCAGCTGGTCCTGGTCGACCCGCAGGACGGGCCGGAGCGTGCCGCGTCCTGTGCGGACGCCGACCGGGGCGCACCGGCGGACACGGCGGTCCGGTACCGGTCCGGTGTGCGCGAGGTGCTGCGGTGGCACGAGTTCGACGGTGCCCCCGCGTTCCCGCTGCCGTGGAAGGACGGCGGCGTCTACCTGATCACCGGTGGTGCCGGTGGGCTGGGCGCGCTGTTCGCGCGGGACATCGCCACGAAGGTGGAGGGCCCCCGGATCGTGCTGACCGGGCGCGGCGCGCGGGACGAGAACAAGGACGCGCTGCTGGAGCGGCTGGGGCAGCTGGGGGCCGACGCGGTCTACCGGCAGGCGGACGTGGGCGCCGAGGAGGACGTCGCGGCGCTCGTCGCGTGGATGCGCCGGACGTACGGCCGGGTGGACGGGATCCTGCACTCCGCCGGGGTGCTCCGGGACGGCTTCATCCTGCGCAAGTCGGACGAGGACTTCTCCGCCGTTCTCGCGCCGAAGGTCTCCGGCCTGGTGCATCTGGACGCCGGGACCCGGGACGAGGACCTGGACTTCCTCGTCCTCTTCTCGTCCTTCTCCGGTGCCTTCGGCAACGTGGGGCAGGCCGACTACGCGGCGGCGAACGCGTTCATGGACGCCTTCGCGCGGTACCGGAACGCGCTCGTGGAACAGGGCGAGCGCCGGGGCCGGACGCTGTCGGTCAACTGGCCGCTGTGGGCGGACGGCGGGATGCGCGTCGATCCGGGCGTCGAACAGTGGCTGCGGGGGCAGTTCGGTATGGACCCGCTGCGCGAGGACACCGGAGTGCGGGCCCTGTACCGGGCGTTGGCCGCGCGGGACGACCAGGTCCTCGTCCTCGAAGGCGACCGGGCCCGGATGCGGCACACCCTGCTGGACGCGGCCACGGCCACGGCCACGGATGAGCCCGAGCACACGCCGCGGCACATCGAGGACCGGCGCCCGGAGCAGTCGGCCCTGGAGTCGGCGGAGGGCGTGGCCCGCAGGGCCGAGGCGTACTTCAAGAAGCTGCTGTCGTCGGTGATCAACCTTCCCCCGGCCAGGATCGACGCGGAGGCGATGCTCGACGACTACGGCGTCGACTCCGTGATGACCATGGATATGACGCGGACTCTGGAGGAGGTCTTCGGGTCGCTGTCGAAGACCCTGTTCTTCGAGCACCGCACCATCGAGGCGCTCGCCGCGCACTTCCTCGACGCACACCCGGACCGGATGCGCGAGCTGCTGTCCGCCGGGGAGAGCGGTCCCGCCGCCGCGGAAGCGGTGCGCGCCACCTCCTCGACCAGCGCCGCCGAGCGGCGGCGCACCTGGCGGGTTTCCGCGCCGGTCGCTGCCGCGGCCCCCGCTGAGGCCGTCGCTTCGGAGACCGTCGGCGCGGCGCGGACGGACATCGCGATCGTCGGCCTCGCGGGCCGCTACCCGCAGGCGCGCGACGTGGCGGAGTTCTGGGAGAACCTCGCCGCGGGCCGGGACAGCGTCACCGCGATCCCCGAGTCGCGCTGGGACCACGGGCAGTTCTTCGACCCGGACAAGGACGCCGCAGGGAAGGCGTACAGCAGGTGGGGCGGCTTCCTCGACGGCGCGTACGAGTTCGACCCGCTGTTCTTCAACATCTCCCCGCGCGAGGCGGAGAACATGGACCCGCAGGAGCGGCTGTTCCTCCAGTGCGTCCACGAGACCCTGGAGGACGCCGGGTACACGCGGGGCGGGCCGAAGAGCCGGACCGGCAACGTGCTGGACGGGCGGGTCGGCGTCTTCGTCGGCGTGATGTACGAGGAGTACCAGCTCTTCGGCGCCCAGAACCAGCTGCTGGGCGGCGCGTCGGCGGTGGCGGGCAGTTCGGCCTCCATCGCCAACCGGGTGTCGTACGTGTGCGGCTTCCACGGTCCGAGCATGAGCGTCGACACGATGTGCTCGTCGTCGCTGACGTCGCTTCACCTCGCGTGCCAGAGCCTCAAGCTCGGCGAGTGCGAGGTGGCGGTCGCGGGCGGGGTCAACCTCTCGCTGCACCCGAACAAGTACCTGCTGCTGAGCCAGGGCAAGTTCGTCTCCAGCGACGGCCGGTGCCAGAGCTTCGGGGCCGGTGGCGACGGCTATGTGCCCGGTGAGGGCGTGGGCGCGGTCCTGCTGAAGCCGCTGGCGAAGGCGATCGCCGACCAGGACAGGATCTACGGCGTCATCAAGGGCACGTCGGTCAACCACGGCGGCAGGACCAACGGCTACACGGTGCCGAACCCCCAGGCGCAGTCGGACGTGATCGGCCGGGCGCTGGAGACGGCCGGGGTGAGCGCGCGTGCGGTGAGCTACCTCGAGGCGCACGGCACCGGGACCGCGCTGGGCGATCCGATCGAGATCACGGGCCTGTCGAACGCCTTCCGGGACCACACCGGTGACAAGGGGTTCTGCGCGATCGGTTCGGTGAAGAGCAACATCGGGCACGCCGAGAGCGCGTCGGGCATCGCGGGCATCACCAAGGTGCTGCTGCAGATGCGGCACGGCAAGCTGGCTCCCTCGCTGCACGCCGAGACGCTGAACCCGAACATCGATTTCGCGGACACCCCGTTCGTCGTCCAGCGTGAACTGGCCGACTGGACCAGGCCCGTCCTGCCCGGTGGCGGCGCGGGTGCGCAGTCGCCGCGCGTCGCCGGGGTCTCGTCCTTCGGCGCGGGCGGCTCGAACGCCCATGTCGTCATCGCCGAGTACATCCCGGACGGCCACGAGGACGGGTACCCGCTGGACCCCGCGCTCGGTGCGGTGGTGCCGTTGTCGGCGCGGACCGAGGACGGGCTGCGGGCGCAGGCCGAGAACCTGCTGGAGTGGCTGGAACGGCCGGAGAACGCGGCCGTGGGGCTGGCGGATGTGGCGTACACACTGCAAGTCGGGCGGGAAGCGGCGGAAGAGCGCCTGGGTGTTCTCGCCGTGTCCGTGGCGGACCTGGTGGCGGGGCTGCGCTCCTTCCTGACCTCCGGCGGCGGTGTCACCGGGGATGTGGTGCGCGGCTCGGCCAGGGGTGACAGCACCGTGCGGACGCTGTTCTCCGCCGACGCCGATCTCAGCACGATGATCGCGACCTGGGCCGACAAGGGGAAGTACGACAAGCTGGTGGAGCTGTGGGCGAACGGGGTGCCCGTCGACTGGCGCGTGCTCTACGAGGGCCGGACCCCGCGTCGCATCGGGCTGCCGACCTACCCCTTCGCCCGCGAGCGCTACTTCCCCTTCGACAACCAGCCGTTGATCGCGGGAGAGCGTGCGGACCTGGGCGTGTCCCCGGCCGGTGCGCCCGCGGAGCGCGCGCGGCCGCTCGTCTTCGTCGAGGACTGGGAGCCCGAGCCCCTGCCGGAGAGCCCGGCGCGGCGGCTCGGCAGCATCATCTGCCTGTGCGGCGGTTCCGAGCGCCAAGCCGAGGTCGCGCGTGCGGTCCGCGCGCTCGACCCCGGTGTCCGCGTCGCCTTCGTCGGACAGGGCACCGCTTTCCGCCGGATCTCCGCGGACTCGTACGAGGTCCGCGGGGCGGAGGCCGGTGACTACGCGGAGGCGTTCGGCGCCATCGCCGCGAGCCACGGCGATGTCGACGCCGTGCTCGACCTGCGGCGGCTGGAACCGGGTGCGCGCCCCGACGACGTCAGCGAGGTCGTTCTCGCCCTCCAGGCGCTGCACCGCGCCGAGGTCTCCGTACGGCGGTTCGTGCTCGCGGGGCAGTACCGCGACGGCGTCGAGCGCGCCCATCTCGAAGCGGCCATCGGTTTCGAGCGCTCGTTGGGGCTCGTACTGCCGCAGCCCGCGTTCACGGTCGTGCTGCAGGACGCCGCCGATCCGCGGCGGCCCGCCGGAGTCGCGGACTGGGCCGGGCGGCTGCTCGCCGAACTGGGCCAGGAGACCGTGGCCAGCGCCCTGTACCGGGAGGGCGGGCGTTTCGTCAGTCGCGTCCGGCAGACAGAGGTGGCCGAGGCGCCCAGCGCCTTCAAGCGTGGCGGGACCTACCTCGTCACCGGCGGTCTCGGCGGCCTCGGGCTGATCGTGGCCGAGCACCTCACCAGCGGCTACGAGGCCAATGTCGTGCTGACCGGTCGCTCGGCGCCGGACGCGCGGCGGCAGGAGAAGCTGCGCGAACTCGGCGCGGACAAGGTCCTCTACCTGCGGGCGGACGTCTGCGACGCGGACGACATGAAACGCGTCCTGGCGCAGGCTCGCGAGCGGTTCGGGCCCGTGCACGGCGTCATCCACGCCGCGGGCGTCGCGGGCGAGGGGAGCGTCCTCGACAAGAGCGTGGCCGACTTCGAGAAGACGACGGCTGCCAAGGTCGCGGGCACGCTCGCGCTGGACGAGGCGCTGGCGGACGAGGTCCTCGACTTCGTCTGCTACTTCTCCTCGACCTCCGCGGTGATCGGCGACTTCGGAACCTGCGACTACGCGTTCGGGAACCGCTTCCAGACGGCCTACGCCGCCCACCGCGCCGAACGCGGCGCCGCGGGGGAGGTCTCCGGAAAGACCGCGGTGATCAACTGGCCGCTGTGGCGCGACGGCGGCATGGGCCTCGATGCGGACGCGGCCGACCTGTATCTGCGCTCCAGCGGGCAGGACTTCCTGGAGACGCGGGACGGACTCCGGTTGTTCGAGGCCCTGTTGTCCCAGGACGCCGTCCAGCACATGGTCGTGGTCGGGGAGCCGGGCCGGGTGCACCGCTTCCTCGGCCTGCGGCCGCCACGGTCGGCGGTCGCCGCCGTCGAGCCGTCCGCCGCGCCTCCTGAGGTGTCGGGGACGGGCGTCGGCGAGGGGCTGGACCGGGACCTGCGGGACCTCGTCGGCCGCGTCGTCAAGGTCTCGTCCGACAGGATCCACGAGGACGACAACCTCTCGGAGTACGGCTTCGACTCGGTGAGCCTCGTCGAACTGGCCGCGGGCATCGGCAGGCGCATCGGCGTCGAGATCACCCCGTCGGTCTTCTTCAGCCACCCCACGCTCGGGAAGCTGCGCGACCACCTCGTCGGCAAGCACCGGGACGTCCTCGACGCGCTCTACAGCGCGGCACCCGCGACGGCGGCCGTCGATCCCGCCGTCGCGCCCGTCGCGCCCGTCGCATCCGTTCGGGAGGAGACGGCGGCGGTCGCGCGGGCGGGCTCCGCGCCCCGGGAGCGGTCCGAGGGCAGCGACGACGCCGTGGCCATCATCGGCATGAGCGGGCGCTTCCCCGGTGCGCGGGACGTCGATGAGCTGTGGTCCGTCCTCGCGGAGGGCCGCGACGTCGTCAGCCCCGTCGGTGCCGAACGGCTCGCGCTGTGGGGCGAGGAGGCGGACAGCCCGCTCGGTGCCTTCCGCGCCGGTCAGCTCTCGGGGCCGGAGGAGTTCGACCCGCTGTTCTTCGAGATCTCCCCCAAGGAGGCCCGGAGCCTGGACCCGCGTCAGCGGCTGCTCCTACAGGAGTCGTGGCGGGCGCTGGAGGACGCGGCGTGGCAGCCCGGTTCGCCGGGCAAGGTCGGCATGTTCGTGGGCGTCGAGCACGGCGACTACGAGGGCCTGGCCGAGAGCACGGGCAGCATCACCGCCAACCACGACGGCATCCTCGCCGCGCGGCTCGCCCACTTCCTCGACTTCACCGGCCCGGTCCTGGCGGTCAACACCGCCTGCTCGTCCGGGCTCGTGGCCGCCCACCAGGCCAGCCTGAGCATCCGCGACGGCGAGTGCGACACGGCCGTCGCAGCGGGCGTCAGCCTGATCACCACGCCCCGGCAGCTCACCGACATGCGGCGGGCGGGGATGCTGTCCGAGGACGGCGTCTGCTATGCCTTCGACGAGCGGGCCAACGGCATGGTGGTCGGCGAGGCCGTCGCCGTCGTCGTGCTGAAGCGGCTGTCGGCGGCCCTCGCGGACGGGGACCGGATCCACGGCGTCATCCGCGCCAGCGGGATCAACTACGACGGCAGGTCCAACGGCATCACCGCCCCCAACGGTGCCGCGCAGGTCGAACTCCTGCGGTCGACCTACGAGAAGTACGACATCGACCCGGCGGAGATCGAGTACCTGGTCGCCCACGGCACGGGCACCCGGCTCGGCGACCCGGTGGAGGTCAACGCGCTCAACGACGCCTTCACCGGCCTCACCGGCAAGCGGCGGTACTGCGCGCTGACCTCCACCAAGTCCAACGTCGGCCACACGCTCGCGGCGTCCGGGCTGGTCAGCCTGATCGGGATCCTCCAGGCCATGCGCCACGAGACCATCCCGGCCAGCCTGCACTGCGAACGGGAGAGCGGCTACATCGACTGGCAGGACAGCCCCTTCTTCGTGAACCGGGCGAACAAGCAGTGGCCGCACACGGCGGGGCGCGAGCGCGTCGCGGCCCTGAGCGCCTTCGGTATGAGCGGAACCAACGCACACATGGTGGTGGAGAGCTTCGTGACGCCCGACGACGAGCACGACGTGACGATGCCCGCCCACCTCTTCGCCGTGTCGGCGAAGGATCCGGAGGCGCTGCGGCAGCGGGTCGCCGACCTGGCCGATTTCCTCGGCACCGCCGGTGGACCCGGCCCGCGCCACGTCGGCGCCACGCTGCTCGACGGCCGGACGCACTTCCGGCACCGGTGCGCCGTGGTGGCCCGCGACACGGAGGAGGCCGCCCGGCTGCTCCGCGGCTGGCTCGACGGCGCCACGGTGCCGGGCGCCGTCGACGGCAGTGTGGCGAAGGGCTTCGTCCCGCGGGCCGAGGTGCTGGAGTCCGGCAACGGCCTGGTGCGCGAAGCGGCCCTGCTGCGCCACGACCACGCGGCGTACGCGGAGGCGCTGAGGGCGCTCGCGAAGCTCTACTGCCAGGGATACGACCTGCGCTGGCGGGACCTGTTCGGCGGCAGGCGCCTGACGCCCGTATCGCTGCCCGGGTACCCGTTCGCCCAAAGGCGTTGCTGGCCCGCCGATGTCGCGCCGCTGCCGGAGGCGGTACGTGCCGAAGAGGCCGGGACCGCCCACGACATCCGGCTGCGGCGGGTCATCGCCGACTCCGGGAGCGGCCGTGGTTTCGACGACGACCTGCTCTGCGGGCTGCTGGTCACGCAGCTGCGGGCGCTCGGCATGGTGGCGGAGGGCAGCGGCTCCGTCGCCGACCTCCGGGGCGGCCTGAAGCCGGGCCGGGTCCACCGCCGCTGGCTCGACGAAAGCCTCCGCTTCCTGGCCGAGCACGGCTATCTGGAGCTGGACGCGGACCGCTACGCGCCGACCCCGAGGGCGTCGGCGGGCGGTGGCACCGCGTGGCGGCGGTGGGAGGCCGTCTGCCGGGACAGCGGGGGCACGAACCCCTACGTCAACCTCATGGACCAGGCGATCCGCGGCTGCCCTGACGTCCTCTCGGGACGCAGCCGGGGGACCGACGTGATCTTCCCCGGCGCGTCGACGTCGCTGGTCGAGGGCGTCTACCGGCACTGCGACGGCGCCGAGGCCCTCAACGAGGCCGTCGCGGAGCAGGTGGCGGACCGCGTCGAAGCCCTGCTCGCCGCGGCCCCCGGCCGCCGGGTCCGCGTCCTGGAGATCGGTGCGGGCACGGGAGGCACTACCGACAAGGTGCTGCGCGCGCTGAGCCGTCACCGGGACGGCGTCGCGGAGTACTGCTACACCGATGTCTCCGCGCACTTCCTGCGCACGGGGAAGAAGGAGTTCGGCGCCGCGCATCCGTACCTGCGGTACGAGCACTTCGACGTGGAGCGGAGCCCGGCCGGTCAAGGGCTGGCCGAGGGGGCGTACGACATCGTCCTCGCGACCAACGTCCTGCACGCCACCGGGGACGTACGGGCTGCGGTGCGCCACGCGCGGGCGCTGCTGGGGCACGACGGCACGCTTGTGCTGAACGAGCTGGCCGCCCGCACCCTGTTCTCGCATCTGACCTTCGGTCTGCTCGACGGGTGGTGGCTCCACCGGGACCCCGAGCTGCGGATCGACGGCTGCCCCGCGCTGGCGCCCGACCGCTGGCGGGCGGTGCTGCACGACGAGGGCTTCGCGGCCGTGTCCTTCCCCGCCGCCGCGGTCCACGACGCCGGGCACCAGATCGTCGTCGCCCGCACGGGCGCCGCGGTACCCGCGCCGGACGCGGGCCACCGGGAGCTCGACGCGCACGGCCTCGACGCACACGAAGCGGACGCATACGAGCCGGAGGCGCACGAACCGGACGCGCACGAACTCGACGCGCATGTGCGGCGCGAGATCGTGGCGCAGCTTCAGAAGGCCCTGGAGCTGGAGGAGAGCGAGATCCACGTCGAGGACTCGTTCGCGGACTACGGCGTGGACTCCATCGTCGGCGTCCAGCTGGTCCGGGACCTCAACGAGGTCCTCGGCGGAGTGCTGGAGCCCACCGACCTGTTCGACCACAGCTCGGTCCGGCGGCTGGCGGCCTACGTCGCGGAGACGTTCCCGGCGCAGGCCGGGGCCCGCCTGGTGCGGCCCGCGCAGGCTCCGCGGGCCGCGTCCCCCTCGGCGGTCGCGGTGCCCGAGGCGGCAACGGCCGGCGCCGGCGTGGTGCGGGCCGGGAACACCGAACCGCAGCTGGAACCGATCGCGATCATCGGCATGAGCGGGCGGTTCGGCCGGGCGGCGAGCGTCGACCGGCTGTGGGAGCACCTCACCGACGGGGACAGCCTGGTCGGCGAGATCACCCGCTGGGACATCTCGCGGTTCGTCGAGCCCGGTGCGGACTTCCCCCGCCACGCGTCGCTGATGGACGACATCGACCAGTTCGACCCGGCGTTCTTCCAGATCTCCGGTGTCGAGGCGACGTACATGGACCCTCAGCAGCGCATCGCGCTGGAGGAGTCCTGGCGGGCCCTTGAGGACGCGGGCTACGCCGGAGCGGGCGCCCGGAGCACCGACTGCGGTGTCTACATCGGTACGCAGCCCGTCGACTACCTGCCCTCGCCGGGGGCGGACGCCCCGGCGCAGGCCATGTGGGGCAACGCCGAGTCGATCATGCCTGCCCGCGTCTCGTACCACCTCGACCTGCGGGGCCCCGCCATCGCCGTCGACACGGCGTGCTCCGGCTCGCTGGTCGCCGTGCACCTGGCGGCCCAGGCGCTGCGCGCGGGCGAGGTCGAGATGGCCCTGGCGGGCGGGGTCTCCGTCCAGTGCGCGCCGCACTACTACCTGCAGGCCCACCGGGCGGGGATGCTCTCCGCGACCGGGCGGTGCCACACCTTCGACGAGCGGGCGGACGGCTTCGTCCCCGGCGACGGCGTCGGGTTCGTCGTGCTCAAGCGCCTGCGCGACGCGCTCGCCGACGGCGACCACATCCACGGCCTCGTCCGCGGCTCCGGCCTCAACCAGGACGGCACCTCCAACGGCATCACCGCGCCGAGCGCGGCGTCGCAGGAGCGGCTGGAGCGGGCCGTCTACGACAAGTACGGCGTCGACCCCGCCGACATCGGGCTCGTCGAGGCGCACGGCACCGGCACCCGGCTCGGCGACCCCATCGAATTCCAGGCGCTGACCAGGGCGTTCCGCGGCTACACCGACAAGCGGGAGTACTGCGCCCTCGGCTCGGTCAAGACCAACATCGGCCACACGTCGCCGACGGCGGGCGTGGCCGGGCTCATCAAGATCCTGCTCGCGCTGCGGCACCGCGAGATCCCGCGCTCCCTGAACTTCGAGCAGGGCAACGCGCACATCGACTTCGCGGCGAGCCCGTTCTACGTCAACACCGTCCACCGGGACTGGACCGCCGAGCCGGGCCGCCCGCGGCTCGCGGCGCTGAACTCCTTCGGGTTCAGCGGGACCAACGCCCACATGGTGGTCGAGGAAGCGCCCGTGCGGCCGCGTGGCGGGGTGCGCCCGCCCACCGCCCACCTCGTGGTGCTGTCCGCCCTCTCCCACGAGCAACTGCGCGATCAGGCACAGCAGTTGGCGGACCATCTGCGCGCCCACCCGGACACCGAGCTGGGCGACGTCAGCCTGACGTTGCTGCTCGGGCGCAGGCACTGCGCGGTCCGGCTGGCCTGCGTCGCGCGGACCACCGACGAGCTGGCGGACCGGCTGCGGGAGTGGCTGTCGACCGGACGCGAGGAGCATGTGCGCGCCGCCGACCTGTCCGAGAGCCGCCCCGACGGGGATGTCGCGCGGGTGCGGAGCGGCAACTCCCGCATCCGGCAGTGCGCCGCCGGGGTGTCGGAGAGCGAGCGCGTCGAGCACCTCGCGGTCGTCCGCGATCTCTACCTCCAGGGCTGCGAGCTGGCGTACGCGGAGCTGTTCGCGGGCGGGTCGCACGGCCGGACCCCGCTGCCGACGTACCCCTTCCGGCGCCAGCGGTACTGGCTGCCCGAGGCGGTCGAGGCCCCCAGCAGGCCCCCCGTCGCACGCGTGGAGTCCGTGCCCGCACGCGTGGAGCCCGCGCCCGTAGGGCCCGTACCCGCGGCGCCCGTACCCGTAGCGCCCGCAGCCGTAGCGCCCGTATCCGCGGAACGCGCGCTGCCCCCGGCGGACGGGAACCACCTGACGCTGGCCCCCGTGTGGGTCCGGGACCGGGCCCCCGCGCAGGCGCCCGCACCGCAGGGCGGCGTGGTCGTGTTCGGCGCGGACACCACCGAACGCGACCGGCTCGCCGCCGTGTTCGGCGCGCCGCACTTCCTCGACGCCGAGCCCACCCTCGGCGTGGACGCGCTGACCGCGCGGCTGCGGGAGGTCGGGGACATCCGGCACCTGGTCTGGATCTCGCGGGCGGGAGAGGACTCGGACGCCGCCGCGCTGCTCCGGCGGACCGATGCCGGTGTGGTCGTGTTCTTCCGCCTGATCAAGGCGCTGCTCGCGCTCGGGCGCGCGGGTTCGGACCTGACGTGGACCGTCGTCACCCGGCAGACGCAGCCCGTGCTGCGCGGCGAGCGGGTCCACCCCGCCGACGCGGGTGTGCTGGGCCTGGCCGGGGTGATGGCGAAAGAACTCCCCAACTGGCGGGTGAACGCGCTCGACCTGGGCGTCGGCGACGCCCTCCCCGCGGCCACCCTGCTCGGCGCCTCTTCGCAACCGGTCCGGGCCCTGCGCAACGGGCAGTGGTTCCGCCAGCGGCTGGCGCCCGCCGCGCTCGCCGAGCCGACCGGCAGCCCCTACACCAGGGGAGGCGTGTACGTCGTCCTGGGCGGGGCCGGTGGCCTCGGCGAACTCTGGAGCGAGGACGTGATCCGGCGCTTCGGAGCCCAGGTCGTGTGGATCGGCAGGCGAGAGCGGGACGATGCCATCCAGCGCAAGATCGACAGGTTGGCCGCCCTCGGGCCCGCGCCCTGGTACGTCCGTGCCGACGCCGCCGACCGCGAGTCCCTCGCCGCCGCCCGCGCGCGGATCAGGCAGCGGTTCGGCAGGGTCGACGGCGTGGTCCACTCCGTGTTCGGCCTGGTGGACCAGAGCCTGCCCAACACCGACGAGCAGCGGTTCCGGCAGGGCCTGAGTGCCAAGCTCGACGCGAGCGCGTGGATGGCCGAGGTCTTCGACGCCGACGACCCGGACTTCATGCTGTTCTTCTCGTCGGTCTCCTCGCTCAACCCGGCCATGGGCTACTGCAGTTACGTCGCGGGCAGCGCCGTCGAGGACGGCCTCTCCCATCGCCTGTCCGCCGAGCGGCCCTACCCCGTGCGGGTGGTCAACTGGGGGTACTGGGGAGCGGTGGGCAGCGGCCTCGACGTGCCGCAGCACATCAGGGAGCGGCTCTACGAGCAGGAGGGGCTGGCCGACATCGACCCGGCCCTCGCCATGGCCACCGTCGAGAACCTGCTGGCCTCGCCGCTGGTGCAGGTGGCCCACCTGAACACGCGCAAGCCGGAGAAGTTCGCGTCGTTCGACGGCCGGGAGTCGGTCCGTGCGCTGGGGCCCGTGGTGCGGACGGCCGCGCTCACCCCGGCGCTGCCGTCGCGCGCGGACCAGGTGCGGGCCGTCCGTACCGGCACGAAGGCCAAGGCGAGGGAGCTGGACGAGGTCCTGGCCAAGCTGCTGTGGTGCGACCTGAGGGAGCGCGGCTGGTTCGGCAGGCAGGTCTTCGACGTCGCGTCCTTCAAGCAGGACAACGGGGTCCTGGACAAGTTCGACCGGTGGGTGCGGGAGTGCTTCACGGTCCTGAGCCGCTTCGGCCACATCGTGGAGACCGGCTCCGGGTTCTACACCGCCGCCGGGCAGCGGGCCGACGCGCGAGAGGCCGAGCGGGAGTGGGAGCGCGGCAAGCGGGTGTGGCTCGCCGATCCGGAGCTGCGGGCCACGGCCGACCTGGCCGACCGGACCTTCCGCGTGCTGACCGAGATCCTTATGGGGACGGCCTCGGCCGTCGAGGTGATCTTCCCCGGGTCCTCGCTCGACCTGGTCGAGGGGATCTACAAGCGGAACATGATCGCGGACCACTTCAACGACGTCGTCGGCGACTGCGTCGTCGGGCTGGTCGAGCGCAGGATCGCCGAGGACCCCGACGCCGAGTTCCGCATCTTCGAAGTGGGCGCCGGAACGGGCGGCACGACCGCCACCGTCATGCGGCGCCTCCGGCCGTACGCGCGGAACATAGGCGAGTACTGCTACACCGACATGTCGAACGCCTTCCTCATCCACGGCACGCGTGAGTTCGGCGCGGAGAACCCGTTCCTGCGCTGCCAGTTGTTCGACGCGAGCAAGCCGGTGGCGGAGCAGGGCTTCACCGAGGGCGCCTACGACCTCATCGTCGCCACCAACGTGCTGCACGCCACCCAGGACATCCGCGAGTCGCTGCGCAACGCCAAGGCGCTGATGAAGCCCGGGGCCGCGGTGGTCATCAACGAGATCAGCGAGTACACGCCGTTCAGCCTGCTGACGTTCGCGCTCCTGGACGGCTGGTGGCTCTACGACGACCCGGAGCTGCGCACCGACGGCGGCCCGGCGCTGGAGCCCGGGATGTGGCAGTCCGTGCTGGAGTGGGAGGGGTACCGGTCGGTCGAGTTCCCCGCCGCCGACGCGCATGTGCTCGGCCAGCAGGTCGTCGTGGCCTTCAGCGACGGGGTGATCCGCCAGACCCACGGCGACGAGACCCACGGCGACGAGCAGCCGGACGCCACCGAAGCACCGGCCCCCGTGACGCAGGCGCAGGCGCCGACGCCTGCGGAGCAGCCGACCCGGGTGGATCCGGGGCGCCTCAAGGAATCCGTGCTCACCTACCTCAAGGACCTGGTGGCGCGCACGTTGATGATCCCGGCGGACTCCATCAGGGCCGGGGAGCCGCTGTCCACCTACGGCATCGACTCCATCCTGATCCTGCAGCTGCTCAACGGGCTCCAGAAGGACCTGGGGGAGGTCAGCAGCACGCTCTTCTTCGAGTACCGCACCGTCGACGCGCTGGCCGACCACTTCGTCGCCGAGCGGCAGGAGGACATCGCCCGCGCCGTCGGTCTCGCGCCACAGCCGCAGGACAGCCCCGCCCCGGCGGCCGCCGAGACCCGTCCCGTCGAGGCCCCTCCCGTCGCGGCACCGGCTCGTGTGACCGAGCCGCAGCGGGCGGGCGCGGCGCGGCCGCGGCACGGCGGGGACATCGCGATCATCGGCATGAGCGCGCGGTTCCCGCAGGCCGACACCCTGGACGCGTTCTGGGCGGGCCTGCGGTCCGGCAGGGACGCGATCACCGAGATCCCCGCGGACAGGTGGGGGCTCGACGGCTTCTACGAGGCCGACAAGGACCGGGCCGCCGACGAGGGCAAGAGCTACAGCAAGTGGGGCGGCTTCCTCGACGGCTTCGCCGACTTCGACCCGCTGTTCTTCGCGATGACGCCCAACGAGGCGATGGAGGTCGACCCGCAGGAGCGCCTGTTCCTGCAGGAGTCGTGGAGGGCGTTCGAGGACGCGGGCTACCCGCGGGCGCGCCTGGAGCAGCAGCACGGCGGGCGGGTCGGGGTCTTCGTCGGCATCACGCGCGCCGGTCACAACCTCTACGGCCCCGACAGGTGGCGGCGCGGCGATACGACGTCCCCGTACACCTCCTTCGGGTCGGTCGCGAACCGGGTGTCGTTCAAGCTGAACCTGAACGGCCCCAGCATGCCCGTCGACACGATGTGCTCGTCGTCGCTCACGGCGCTGCACGAGGCGTGCGAGCACCTGCTCCGGGACGAATGCGAGCTGGCCGTGACGGGCGGGGTGAACCTCTACCTGCACCCGTCGGGCTATGTCGGCCTCTCCCGGCTGCAGATGCTCTCGGACGACGGCAAGTGCCGCAGCTTCGGGCGCGGCGGCAACGGTTTCGTGCCGGGCGAGGGCGTCGGCGCGCTCATCCTCAAGCGGCTTGACGACGCGGAGCGCGACAACGACCGTATCCACGCCGTCATCCGCGCCACGAGCGTCAACCACGGTGGGACGACGAACGGTTACACCGTTCCCAACCCGGTGGCGCAGGGGAACCTGATCCGCCGGGCGCTGGACAAGGCGGGCATCGACGCCGGTTCGATCAGCTACGTGGAGGCCCACGGCACCGGGACGGTGCTGGGGGACCCCATCGAGATCAACGGGTTGAAGCGCGCGTTCTCCGGCGACACCGAGGACACCCGGTTCTGCGCGATCGGCTCGGTGAAGAGCAACATCGGGCACGCGGAGGCCGCGGCGGGCGTGGCGGGCGTGTGCAAGGTCGTACTGCAGCTGCGGCACGGCGAGCTGGCGCCCACGCTGCACGCGGACGAGGTGAACCCGCACATCGACTTCGCCTCGTCGCCGTTCGTCGTCCAGCGCGAGCGGGCCGCGTGGCGGCGTCCCGTGGTCGACGTCGACGGTGTCGCCCGCGAGGTGCCGCGCCGGGCGGGGGTGTCGTCCTTCGGCGCGGGCGGCGCGAACGCCCACGTCGTGATCGAGGAGTACGTACCGGCCGAGCCCGCGCCGTCGCGCGTCCCGGACGCCGGACCGGCGGTGGTCGTGCTCTCCGCGAGGGACGGGGAGCGGTTGCGGGAGCAGGCGAGCGCGCTCCTGCGGTGGCTGTCCGACCCGGAACGGGGCGAGGTGCCGCTCGCCGACGTCGCGTACACGCTGCAGATCGGCCGTGAGGCCATGGCCGACCGGCTGGGCATGGTCGTCGCCTCGCTCGACGAGCTGGCGGCGAGCCTGCGCGGCTTCCTCGACCGGCCGGAGCACACGGACGGCCTGCACCGCGGCCGGGTGCACCGCGACGGCGGTGCCGCGCTCCCCGCCGACGAGGACATGGGGGAGGTCGTCGCGGCCTGGATCGCCAAGGGCAAGTACGCCAAGGTGCTCGACCTGTGGGTGAACGGCTTCGACATCGACTGGCGGGCGCTGCACGCCGGCGCGGACGTGCGCACTGTGTCCCTGCCGACCTACCCCTTCGCCCGGGAGCGGTACTGGGTCGCCGAGGAGGCGATCGACCGCCCCGACGGCACGGCGGACCCGGACGACGACGGCCCGCGAGCGCGGGTCGACGACGTCCTCGACGACTATCTGAACGGTTCACTCGACCTGGCCGCCGCGGCGGAGATGATCCGCCCGGCGTTCACGACCGCGCCGGTCGGCACAACGGGCAACGGAGGGGCGGCCACGTGAACGACGCACTGGTCCAACTGCTGCTGGATCTCAAGGCGAACCACATCACCAAGGAGCAGTTCAAGGCCGCGGTGAGCGGCGGGGCGGCGTGGGCGGGCGAGGAGAGCGGCCCGCAGCTGGTGAGGTTCGGTCCCGTCTGGGAGCGGGCGGTCGGCGGCACCGCCGCCGTGGCGGAGATCCCCGGCCACGTCGTGCTGCTCGCGGGGCCGCGGCAGGCGGCGGAGGCGCTGCGGGCGCGGCGCGGGGTGTCCGCGGTCCACCTCCTGGAGAGCCCGGCCGCCGGGCTCGCGGGGCGCTACGCGGATCTCGCCTGCCAGGTGCTCGACACGGTCAAGCGGCTGCTCGCCGACCCGGCGCTGCCCCGGACGCTGGTCCAGCTCGTCTGCCCGGGGACCGGCGAGGACTCGACGGCTTCCGGTCTTCTCGCGATGCTGCGGACCGCGGCGCTGGAGAACCCGAAGATCGTGCCGCAGCTGGTGCTCGTGGACCCGGGCCCGCACGCGGCCGAGCAGGTCCTGCGGAGCCGGGACCACGCGGACGCCTCGGCGGTGCGGTGGCGCGACGGCGAGCGGGAGGTCCTGGCCTGGCGGGAACTGCCCGCCCCGGCCCCCACCGACCTGCCCTGGAAGGAGGGCGGCACCTACGTCATCACCGGCGGCCTGGGCAGCCTGGGGCTGATATTCGCCGAGGACCTGCTGCGGTCCGTCCGGAGCGCGACCCTCTTCCTGACCGGCCGCTCGCCCCTCGACGGCGAACGGGCGCGGGCGCTGGAGGCGCTGAGCCGCCCGCACGCGACCGTGCGCTACGTACGGCTCGACGTCGCGGACCCGGCGGCCGTCGAGGCGTTCGTCGCCGACGTCCGGCAGGAGTGCGGCTCGGTCAACGGCATCATCCACAGCGCCGGGGTCACCAGGGACGGCCTCATCCGCACCAAGACCGCGGACGAGCTGCGGGAGGTCCTGGCCCCGAAGGTGGCCGGGACGGTCAACCTCGACCACGCCAGCCGGGACCTCGCGCTGGACTTCTTCGCCACGTTCTCCTCGGGCGCCGCGGTCACGGGCAACACCGGCCAGGCGGACTACGCGGCCGCCAACGCGTTCATGGACGCCTTCGCGCACCACCGCGACGCTCTCGCCACCGCGGGGCAGCGCTCCGGGCGGTCCCTGTCCGTCAACTGGCCCCTGTGGGCAGAGGGCGGCATGACCGTCGACGAGGAGACGGCGCGCGCGCTCCGCGCGGACCTCGGCATGGCTCCGCTGCGCACGGCGACCGGGGTGCGCGTCCTGCACGAGTTCCTTCTCTCGACCCACAGCCAGGTGATGGCGGTCGAGGGCGACGGCCCCCGGATCCGTCAGGCGTTCTCCGCCCAGTCCTCCTCGGCGCGGCCCGCCGTGGCCCAGTCCTCTCCGGCGCACCCCGCCGTGGCGGCCGCCGTCGCGGCCGTCGATGCGGACATGCTGCGCGACCAGGTGCTCGACAAGCTCGGCAGGCTGTTCGGCGGCGTCACCGGCCTGCGGCCCTCGACGATCGACCCGAACGCCCCCCTGGAGAGCTACGGCATCGACTCCGTCGTCGTCACGCGGCTGAACCGGAAGCTCGCGGAGGTCTTCCCCGGGCTGTCGGCCGCGCTGCTGTACGAGTACAACTCGCTGGCCAGCCTCGGCGACTACTTCGTGGCGGAACACCGGGAACAGTGCCTCACCTGGACCGGTGCCGCCGAAGCGCGCCCCATGGGCGTGGCAACCGCCGCACAGCGGACGCCCGTCCGGGCCGAAGCCGTCCGGACCGAGCCCGCTCCGGCCGCCGTCGTGCGGGACACGCCGGACGCCGCCGACGCCATCGCCATCATCGGCGTGAGCGGGCGCTTCCCCCAGGCGCGCAACCTCGACGAATACTGGGAGAACCTGGCCGCCGGGCGCGACTGCGTCTCGGAGGTTCCACCGCAGCGCTGGGATCTGACGGGCTTCTTCCACGCGGACCGCGACGAGGCCGTCTCGCGGGGACTGAGCTACAGCAAGTGGGGCGGATTCCTGGACGGGTTCGCCGACTTCGACCCGCTGTTCTTCGCCATCTCCCCGCACGAGGCGATGAGCATGGACCCCCAGGAGCGCCTGTTCCTCCAGGAGTCCTGGAACGCCATCGAGGACGCGGGCTACACCCGGCAGCGGCTGGCGGATCTGCACGGCGGGCGGGTCGGCGTGTTCGCCGGTGTGTCCAAGACCGGTTTCGAGCTGTACGGGCCGCGGTTGTGGGAACAGGGCGAGAACCTCCACCCCGTGACGTCGTTCGCTGCCGTGGCGAACCGGGTGTCCTACTTCCTCGACCTCAAGGGCCCGAGCCTGGCCATCGACACGATGTGCTCGTCGTCGCTGAGCGCCGTCCACGAGGCGGTGGAACACCTGCGCCGCGGCGAATGCGACGCGGCCGTCGCGGGCGGGGTCAACCTCTATGCCCACCCGTCGAGCTACGTCCTCATGTCCCGGGTGCGGATGCTCTCCGACGACGGGAAGTGCCGCAGCTTCGGCGCGGGCGGCACCGGTTTCGTCCCCGGCGAGGGCGTGGCCGTCCTGCTGCTCAAGCGGCTGGCGGACGCGCGGCGCGACGGCGACGTCATCCACGCCGTGCTGCGCGGCAGCAGCATCAACCACGGCGGCCGGACCCACGGCTACACCGTGCCCAACCCGGCCTCCCAGGCCGAAGCGGTGCGCGAGGCCATGGACCGGGCCGGGGTGTCGGCGCACGACATCGGCTTCGTCGAGACGCACGGCACCGGGACCGCCCTCGGCGACCCCATCGAGATCGGCGGCCTCTCCCGGGCGTTCGCGAAGGACACCGACGCCCGCCAGTACTGCGCGATCGGCTCGGCGAAGAGCAACATCGGCCACCTGGAAGCGGCGGCGGGTGCCGCCGGGCTGGTCAAGGTGGTGCTCCAGATGCGCCACGGGCAGATCGCCCCCAGCCTGCACGCGCGGGAGCTGAACCCCGAGATCGACTTCGGCTCGACCCCGTTCCGTGTGCAGCGGGAGCTGGCCGCGTGGCAGCGCCCCACGGCCGAGGCTGACGGGACGGTGGTGGAGCGCAACCGCGTCGCCGGGGTCTCCTCGTTCGGCGCCGGAGGCTCCAACGTGCATGTGATCGTGGAGGAGTACCGCGGCGCGGACACCGCGGGCACCACCGCGGACGACCACGGCCCGCAGGTGGTCGTGGTCTCGGCGAAGGACCGGGCCCGCCTGCGCGAGCGGGCGAGGGAGCTGGCGGACTGGCTCGGCCGCCAGGACTCCGCCCATCTGCGCCTCGCCGATGTCGCGTACACGCTGCAGGTGGGCCGTGAGGCGATGGAGTCGCGGCTCGCGCTGCGCGTGGCCTCGTTCGCCGACCTCACGCGCAAGCTCACCGCGTTCGCCGCGGGCGACGACGACGTGGAGGACCTGCACCTGGGCGAGGTCAAGCAGCACCGGGAGACCCTGGCCGCGCTCACCGCCGATTCCGACATGGCGGCCACCGTCGGCGCGTGGATCGACAAGGGCAAGTTCGCCAAGCTGATGGACCTGTGGGTCAAGGGACTGGCGTTCGACTGGGAGACCCTGCCCCGCGCGGGCGCGGTGCGCCGGGTGTCCCTGCCGTCGTACCCGTTCGCGCGGGAGCGCTACTGGGTCGGCGACATCGGCACGGCGGCGCCGCGCGCCGAGGGCGCGCGGAGTGTTGGCGGCGCGCGGAGCGTGGGCGCGGTGCACCCGCTGGTGCAGGTGAACGCCTCCACCCTGGAGGCGCAGCGTTTCGACTCGGTGTTCTCCGGTGACGAGTTCTTCCTGCGGGACCACGTCGTCAAGGACGAGCGGGTGCTGCCCGGCGTGGCGTACGTGGAGATGGCGCGGGCGGCGGTCGAGGCGTCGGTGGACGGCGTCGGCGAGCTGCGGCTGCGCAACGTGGTCTGGGCGCGGCCCATCAAGGTGGCCGAGGAGCCCGTACGGGTGCGGACGAACCTGGTGGTCGAGTCCGCGGGGGAGGTGGGCTTCACGGTCACCACGTCCCCCGACTCGGCGGACGGCGAAGTGGTGCACTGCCGGGGCGCCGCGGTGCCGGGGGCGTCCGGCTCGGTGACGGCGGTGGACCTCGACGGAGTGCGGGCCGCCTGCGGCGGCGCGCGGTGGGACGCGGAGCGCTGCTACGCCCTGTACCGGTCGCTGGGGCTGGACTACGGCCCCGCGCATCGCGGAGTGGACAGCATCGCGGTCGGCGGCGGCCAGGCACTCGCACGGCTGCGGCTGGCCGCCGAAGCCGCGGATTCGCTGGGCGAGTTCGTGGTGCACCCGGGCCTGATGGATTCGGCGCTGCAGGCGACGGTCGGTCTGCTCGCCGAGGGCGGTGACGCCGAGAGCGGCGCGCTGTTCCTGCCGTTCGCGGTGGACGAGGTGGAGATCCTCGCTCCGTTCCGCGACAGCATGTGGGCGTGGGTGCGCTACAGCGCCGACGACACCCCCGGCAGTGGCGTGCGCAAACTCGACATCGACGTGTGTGACGACGACGGCGTGGTGTCCTGCCGGTTCACCGGGTTCTCCACCCGCGCCTACGGCACCGGCGAAGCGCCCGCGCCACGGGTCGCCGCGGAGGTGTCACACGTGGCCCCGGTGCAGCGGCCCGTGGCGCGGCCGGTGTCACAACCGGCCGCGCTGGACGAGCGTGTGTGCGCCTATCTGGCCGGGGTGCTGGCGGCCGAACTGCGCCTGTCCGCCGACCGGATCGATGTCGACGACGCCTTCGAGGTCTACGGCATCGACTCGATCATGACCATGAACCTCACCAACAAGCTGGAGCAGGTCTTCGGGTCGCTGCCCAAGACGCTGCTGTTCGAGTACCAGAGCATCCGCGCTCTCGCCGGGTACTTCGCGACGGCGCACGAGGAGCGGCTGACCGCGCTGCTCGGCGTGGCCGACGTACCTTCCGCCGGGGAGACCGAGCGCACCGACGCCGCGACCGCCGACGCCGCCGGGGCAACCGCTGCCGCTGCCGTCCAGCCCGTCGCCGTCTCCCGGAAGCGCCCGCTGGCGCGGGTGCGCGAGGTGGCGCGGCCGCGCGCCGCGGATTCCGCCGGGGTGGCCATCGTGGGCGTGGCCGGGCGGTACCCGGGGGCGTCCAACGTGCGGGAGTTCTGGCGGAACCTGGCCGAGGGCAGGAACAGCGTGACCGAGATCCCCGCGGATCGGTGGGATCACGGTCGCTACTACGACGCGGACAAGAACGCGGCGGGCAGGACATACGCGAAGTGGGGCGGGTTCCTCGACGGCGCGGACCGCTTCGACGCGCTGTTCTTCAATATCTCCCCGCGCGAAGCGGAGTTCATGGACCCGCAGGAGCGGCTGTTCCTGGAGTGCGTACAGGAGACGTTCCAGGACGCCGGGTTCACGCGGCCGGAGCTGAGCCGCTACCGCGCCGACGGGCTCGAGGGCAACGTCGGTGTCTTCGTGGGCGTGATGTACGAGGAGTACCAGCTGTACGGTGCTCAGGAGCAGGCGCGGGGCCGCAACATCGCGTTGTCCGGCAACCCGTCCTCCATCGCGAACCGGGTGTCGTACTTCTTCGATCTGCACGGGCCGTCGATGGCGGTGGACACGATGTGCTCGTCGTCGCTCACGGCGCTGCACCTGGCGTGTCAGAGCCTGCTCAACGCCGAGTGCGAGGTGGCCGTCGCCGGTGGCGTCAACCTGTCGCTGCACCCGAACAAGTTCCTGATGCTGGGCAGCGGCAAGTGGGCGTCGAGCAAGGGGCTGTGCGAGAGCTTCGGCGCCGATGGCGACGGCTACGTCCCCGGTGAGGGCGTCGGCGCTGTCCTGCTCAAGCCGCTGGAGCGCGCGGAGGCGGACGGGGACACGATCTACGGTGTCATCCGCGGCACGGCGGTGAACCACGGCGGGAAGACGAACGGGTACTCGGTCCCGAACCCGCGGGCGCAGTACACGGTGATCGGCCGGGCGTTGCGCGAGGCCGGGGTGGACGCCCGGGACGTGTCGTACGTGGAGGCGCACGGCACGGGCACCTCGCTGGGCGATCCGATCGAGATCGCCGGTTTGACGAAGGCGTTCCGGGACCACGCCGAGGACTCCCAGTTCTGCGCGATCGGGTCGGTGAAGAGCAACATCGGCCACGCCGAGAGCGCTGCCGGTATCGCCGGGCTGACCAAGGTGCTGCTGCAGATGAAGCACGGCACGCTGGTCCCCTCGCTGCACTCCGAGGTGCTGAACCCGCACATCGATTTCGCGGCCAGCCCCTTCCGGGTCCAGCAGACCCTGGCCGAGTGGGCCCGCCCCCATACGCCCGAGGGCATCGAGTCGCCGCGCATCGCCGGAGTGTCCTCGTTCGGCGCCGGAGGGTCGAACGCCCACGTCATCGTGGAGGAATACCTGCCCGCCCGCGCTGTCGGCCACCCTGGTGGCGAGCCGGACGCCGAGGTGGCGATCGTGCTGTCCGCGCGGACCGAACCCGGTCTGCGCGACCAGGCCGCGCAGCTCATGGACTGGATCGGCCGGGACGGGGCCGCGGAGACGCTGCCCGACATCGCCTACACCCTGCAGACCGGCCGGGACGCGTTCGAGGAACGGCTCGGCTTCGTCGTCGCCACCACCGGCGAACTCACCGAGGCGCTGCGGAAGTTCCTCGCGGGCGAGGACGTTCCCGGCCTGTACCGAGGCAAGGTCAAGCGCCGCGGCGCCGACGACAGCCTGCGTGTGTTCGCCGTCGACGAGGACATGGCGCGGGCGCTGGACGCCTGGATCGAGAAGCGGAAGTACGGCAAGCTGCTCGAACTCTGGGTGGCTGGCCTCGCGGTCGACTGGGCGAAGCTCCACCGGCCGCACCCGCGCCGCCGGATCTCCATGCCCACCTACGCCTTCCAGCGCGAGCGCTACTGGCCGTCCGTGGACGAAGACCTGGTTCCGCGGTCGGGCGCCGGGCAGTTGCACCCCCTCGTGCACACGAACACCTCCAGCCTGGCCGGGCAGCGGTTCAGCTCGGTGTTCACCGGGGACGAGTTCTTCCTGCGCGACCACCAGGTGCGCGGGGAGCGGGTGCTCTCCGGGGCGGCCTGCCTGGAACTGGTGCGGGCGGCCGTGGCGGTGTCCCTGGACGGTGAGCCGCACGGGACGATCCGCCTCACCAACGTCGCCTGGGCACGGCCCGTCATCGTGGGGGAGCGGTCGCAGGCCGTGCACGTGCGCCTGCGCCCGGGCGACGGGGACGACATCGGCTTCGAGGTGTTCAGCCACCCCGGCCAGGACCCCGCCGCGCAGCCGCTGATCCACAGCGAGGGCGTGGTGTGCGTACCTCCCGCGACTGCCGACGACGCCCCCGGAGCCACGGTCGATCCGGCCCGGCTGCGGTCGGAGTGCCGGAATGCCGAGCTGGACGCGGATCAGGTGTACGACGCCTTCGCCGCGCACGGCATCGCCTACGGTCCGGGCCACCGGGGAATCCAGCGGCTGTGGGTCGGCGACGGCCAGGCAATCGCCCGGCTGGTGCTGCCCGACACGGTCGGGACGACGCTGGACAGCTACGGCCTCCACCCGTCGTTGCTGGACTCGGCCGTGCAGGCCGCAGCGGGTGTCACCGCGGACGACGACGGGACACCGCAGCTGCCCTTCGCGGTCGACGAGGTGGAGATCACCGGTGACTGCGCGCGGTCCATGTGGGCGTGGGTGCGCACCGGCACCGCCCGGCAGGAGGACTCCGCGGTCCGCCGTCTCGACATCGACCTGTGCGACGACGACGGGACGGTCGCCGTCCGGCTCAAGGGTCTTTCCCTGCGCGCCTACGCGGCGGAGTCGGCCGGGGAGTTCTTCGCGGTGCCGCACTGGGTCGGCGAGGAACACCGGGACGGTGCGCGCGAGAACGCGCCCGCCGCGGTGACGGTGGTCGCCGGACTGCCCGAGGTCGCGGAGGTGCTCGCCGCGCGTGGCGGGGCCGAGGTCGTCCGGATGGACTCCGACGCGTCCGGTGTGGACGGTCAGTTCGCGGACTACGCGCTGCGGCTCTTCGGCGTGGTGCGGAAGGTACTGGCCGAGCGCTCCCACCACGACGTGTGCGTGCAGGTGGTGGTGCCCGCCGACGGGGAGTCGTCGGTGTGGTCCGGGCTGGCCGGTGTCGTGCGTACCGCCGCGCTGGAGAACCCGCGGGTCACGGGCCGGGTCGTCCTGGTGGAACCGTGGGAGGACCCGGAGCGGGTCGCGCCGTGGGTCGAGGCCGACCGGGCCGCGGCGGAGGGCGCGGTGGTGCGGTACCGCGGCGGCGCCCGTGAGGTGCTGCGGTGGCGCGAGCTGCCCGGCGCCACCGCGGGCGGTGTCGTGGCGGTGCCGTGGCAGGACGCCGGGGTGTACCTGATCACCGGTGGTGCCGGTGGGCTGGGTGCGCTGTTCGCCCGCGACATCGCCGTACGGGTGCGGGGCGCGCGGATCGTGCTCACCGGCCGCGGGGCCCTGGACGAGGGCCGGAGCGCGGTCCTGGCCGAGCTGCGGGCGTCGGGCGCGGAGGCGACGTACGAGCAGGTCGACGTCGCGGACCGGGCGCAGGTGGTGGCGCTGGTGCGCCGGATCCGCGACGCGTACGGCCGCCTGGACGGTGTGCTGCACAGCGCGGGTGTGATCCGGGACAGCTTCATCCTGAAGAAGACCGAGGCGGACTTCGGCGCCGTTCTGGCGCCGAAGGTGGCGGGCGTGGTGAACCTGGACGAGGCCACCCGGGACGCCGGCCTCGACTTCCTTGCGCTCTTCTCGTCGGTCGCCGGAGTGTCCGGCAACGTGGGACAGGCCGACTACGCGGCCGCGAACGCGTTCATGGACGCCTTCGCCGGGCACCGCAACACCCTGGTGGCCAGGGGCGAGCGGCAGGGCCGGACGCTGTCGGTGAACTGGCCGCTGTGGGCCGAGGGCGGCATGCGCGTCGACGCGGGAACCGAGCGGTCGCTGCGCGAGGACTTCGGCATGATCCCGCTGCGGACCCGGACCGGGATCCGCGCCCTGCACCGGGCGCTGGCCACCGACGAGGACCAGGTCATGGTCCTCGAAGGCGACACCGAGCGCCTCGCGGCCCTCGTCGGCGCCCCGGCCGAGCCCATCCCGGCCGAGCCCATCCCGGCCGAGCCCGCTCCCGTCGAATCCGCCCCGGCCGAATCCGCTGCCGACGGACCGGCCGTGGAGGAGCGCGACGGAACCGGGGAGGGCATCGAGCGCGCGGCGGTGGCGTACTTCACGAAGCTGCTGTCGTCGGTGATCAACCTGCCCGCCGCCCGGATCGATCCCGAGGCGTCGCTGGAGGACTACGGGGTCGACTCGGTGATGACCATGGACCTCACCCGGGCGCTGGAGGAGGCCTTCGGGTCGCTGTCGAAGACCCTGTTCTTCGAGTACCAGAGCATCGAGGCCCTCGCCGGACACTTCGTCACCGCCCACCCGGACAAGGTGCGCGCACTCGTGTCCACCGGCAGCGGCCGCTCCCGGGCCGTCGCGGCGCCCGAGCGGACCACCCGCGAGACCGCGTCCCCGCAGGCGCGCACCTGGCGGGAGCGCGGCAGGCGGCCGCGCGCCGAGGTGACCGGGGCGGGCACGGCTCCTTCGGGGCCCGCCGACATCGCGATCATCGGCCTGGCGGGCCGCTACCCGCAGGCGCGCGACATCCACGAGTTCTGGCGGAACCTGGCCGCCGGAAAGGACAGCGTCACCGAGATCCCCGTAGAACGCTGGGACCACGACCGCCACTTCGACGCCGACCGGCACGCCGCGGGGAAGACGTACAGCAAGTGGGGCGGTTTCGTCGACGGCGCCTACGAGTTCGACCCGCTGTTCTTCACCATCTCCCCGCGCGAGGCGGAGATCATGGACCCGCAGGAGCGGCTGTTCCTCCAGTGCGTCTACGAGACCCTCGAAGACGCCGGGTACGTCCGGGAGTCGGTGAAGACCCGTACCGGCAACGTGCTGGACGGGCGGGTCGGGGTCTTCGTCGGCGTGATGTACGAGGAGTACCAGCTCCACGGCGCGCAGAGCCAGGTGCTCGGTGACCCCCTCGCGGTCAGCGGCAGTCCCGCCGCCATCGCGAACCGGGTGTCGTACTTCTGCAACTTCCACGGCCCGAGCATGAGCGTGGACACCATGTGCTCGTCGTCGCTGACCTCGCTCCACCTGGCGTGCCAGAGCATCCGGTGGGGCGACTGCGACGTGGCGGTCGCGGGCGGGGTGAACCTGTCGCTGCACCCGAACAAGTACCTGCTGCTGAGCACGGGCAACTTCGTCTCCAGCTCGGGGCGCTGCCAGAGCTTCGGCGCGGGCGGCGACGGCTACACCCCGGGTGAGGGCGTGGGCGCGGTCCTGCTGAAGCCGCTGGCGAAGGCCGTCGCGGACGGGGACCGGATCTACGGGGTGATCAAGGGCACGGCGCTCAACCACGGCGGGAAGACCAACGGCTACACCGTGCCGAACCCGCACGCCCAGGCCGGAACCATCGCCGACGCGCTGGCGACGGCGGGTGTCGGTGCCCGCGAGGTCGGCTACATCGAGGCCCACGGCACGGGGACCGCGCTGGGCGACCCGATCGAGATCACCGGGTTGTCGAAGGCGTTCCGGGAGCACACCCAGGACAACCAGTTCTGCGCCATCGGGGCGGTGAAGAGCAACATCGGCCACGCGGAGAGCGCCGCCGGGATCGCCGGTCTCACGAAGGTCCTGCTCCAGCTCCGGCACCGCAAGCTCGCCCCCTCCCTGCACGCCGAGACGCTGAACCCGAACATCGATTTCGCCGGCACCCCGTTCAGCGTGCAGCGCGAACTCGCCGACTGGCGGACGCCCGACCCGGCGACCCCGCGGATCGCCGGGATCTCCTCCTTCGGCGCGGGCGGTTCCAACGCCCACGTCATCGTCTCGGAGTACCTCCCCGCACCGGGGGAGCGCGCCCCGGAGTTCGCGGGCCCCGCCGTCCTCCCCCTGTCGGCGCGCACCGGGGACGAGCTGCGCGACGTGGTCCGCAACCTCGCCGCCTGGCTGGTACGACCGGAGAACGCCGACCTCGCCTTGGCGGATGTGGCGTACACGCTGCAGGTCGGACGCGAGCCGCTGCGGGAGCGCCTCGGCATCCTGGCCACCTCCGTACCGGACCTGGTCGAGAAGCTGCACCACGTCCTCTCGGACACCCTCGCCGACGACATCGTGCGCGGCGGGGCCGGGGACGACAACGCCGTCTCCGCGCTGTTCTCCCAGGACGCCGACCTCGACACCCTGATCACGACCTGGGCCGAGAAGGGGAAGTACGACAAGCTGCTCGAACTGTGGGTCAACGACGTCCCCGTCGACTGGCACCGCCTCTACCCCGGCGGCGCGACACCGCGACGCGTCGGACTTCCCACGTACCCGTTCAGCCGCGAGCGCTACTTCCCGTTCGACCACCAGGACGTCGAAACCCCGGGTCCGCGCGTGCTGCACCCGCTGGTGCACGAGAACACCTCGGACCTGGAGGAGCAGCGGTTCACCTCGGTGTTCACCGGGCACGAGCCGTTCCTGCGCGACCACGTCGTGGGCGGGGCGAAGCTCTTGCCGGGCGCGGCCCTGCTGGAGATGGCCGTCGCCGCGACCTGCATCACCTGCCGGACCCAGGCCGAGCCCTCGGCGCCCGTGGCGCTGAAGAACGTGGTCCTGGCGCAGCCGCTGCACGTGACCGGCAAGCCGCGGGAAGTACACATCGGCCTGCATCCCCAGGCCGACGGCGACATCGGGTTCCGGGTCTACAGCACCCCCGACGAGGCGACCCACGTCGTGCACGGCGAAGGCGCCGTCTACCTGGCGGACGGGGCCGCGGAGGCGGTGCTCGACCTCCCGGCCCTCCGCGATGCCTGCGACCGCGCGGAACTCACCGCCGAGCAGTGCTACCGGGCGTACAGCGCCGCGGGCATCGCTTACGGCCCCGCGCACCGGGGCGTCCGGCACATCTGGGTCGGGCAGGACCAGGCGCTCGCGCACCTCGCGCTGCCCGCCCCGGCCCACGGCACGCAGGGCGACTACACCGTGCACCCGAGTCTCCTCGACGCGGCGCTGCAGGCGTCCATCGGCGTGATCGGCAGCCTGGGGGCGCGGCGGGAAGGCGCTCTGCTCGTGCCCTTCGCGATGGACGACGTCCTCGTCCTCAACAGCAGCACGGCCGCCATGTGGGCCCTGGTCCGCCCCAGTGCGGAGCAGTCGGCCGACGCCGCGGTCCACAAGCTCGACGTGGACCTGGCCGACGACCAGGGCCGGGTGCGCGTCCGGATCGGTGGCCTGTCCTTCCGCGCCTTCGACGGGCCCGTCTCCGTGGGGCACCAGGAACCGGCCGACCGCACGGAAGAGGCGACCGGCCGCCGGGCGCTGCTGTACCCGCGGTGGCAGCCGCGTCCCGTGACGGACACGCCGCCGGAGGAGGACGACGTGCGGCGGACCGTGCTCCTCGTCGAGGCGCCGGAGGTGGCGGCGCTGCTGTCCGAGCACGACCACGCGGTCGTGCTGACCTCCGGGGACAAGGAGCTGGACCGGCAGTACACCGCGTACGGGCTGCAGGCCCTCGAACACGTGCGTTCCGTGCTGCGCGGCGCGACCGCGGGCCGGGCCTGCGTCCAGCTGGTCATCGGCGGGGGCGCCGAATCCGCTCCGCTGTCCGGGCTCGCCGGGCTGCTGCGTACGGCCACGCTGGAGAACCCCAACGTCTCGGCGCAGGTCATCCTCCTGGCGGAAACGGACACGCCCGAGACCGCGGTCGAGCGGGTGCGGGAGAACCGTGCGCACCCCGACGACACGATCGTGCGGTACGTCGGCGCGCGGCGCGAGGTACCCGTCTGGATCGAGGACGGCGACGGCACCGCCGACGTCCCCCCGGTTCCCTGGCGGGAAAACGGGGTCTACCTCCTGACCGGTGGCATGGGAGCGCTGGGGCTGCACTTCGCGCGGGAGATCGCCACGCGCACGCGCAGCGCCACGCTGGTACTGACCGGGCGCTCCCCGGCGGGTCCGCGGGTGCGGGAAGCCCTGCGGGACCTGGAATCCCAGGGCGCGGCGGCGCACTACGCGCAGGTCGACGTCGCGAACGTGGCCGAGGTCGGCACCTTGGTCGACGCCCTGGTGGAGAAGCACGGCCGGATCGACGGTGTCCTCCACGCCGCCGGGGTGACGCGGGACGGTTTCCTTCTGACCAAGCGCGCCAAGGACTTCGCCGACGTCCTGGCCCCGAAGGTGTCCGGGCTGGTGAACCTCGACCGGGCGACGGCCACGCTGCCGCTGGACTTCTTCGTGGCGTTCTCGTCCACGACCGGCGCCTTCGGCAACGCCGGCCAGGCCGACTACGCGGCGGCGAACGCCTTCATGGATGCCTACGCCTGGCACCGCCAGGACCTCGTGACCCGCGGGGAGCGCTCCGGGCGCAGCGTCTCCGTCAACTGGCCGTTGTGGGAGGACGGTGGAATGGGCGTGTCACCGGAAACGCGGTCGATGCTGCGCTCGCGCCACGGCGTCGTCCCTCTCGGCACGGCGGCCGGGGTCTCGGCCTTCCACCGCATCGTCACCTCGACGCACAGCCAGGTCCTGGTCGCTCCTGGGCCGGGCCGCGCGGAAGCCGGGGACACCGGCACCTCCGCTTCGCAATCGACCTCCTCTTCCTCCTTCGCTGCCGGGACGAACCAGTGACCCATAACGACACCAGCACCCTCGAAGCCAAGGCGACGGCGTTCTTCACGCGCGTCCTGTCCGAGGTCATCAAGCTCCCGGCCGACCGCATCGACGCCCGTGCGGCGTTCGACAGCCTGGGGCTGGACTCGGTGATGATGATGACGATGACGGACGAGCTGGAGGCCGTCTTCGGGTCGCTGCCGAAGACCCTGTTCTTCGAATTCCGCGACATCCGCGCGCTCACCGGCCACTTCCTCGCCACGCACGGGCCCGAGCTGGCCCGGTACCTGGGCGAGGAGCCCGACAGCGGGCCCGCGGACGCCCCCGCTGCCGCCCCGGCCCCCGCGCCCGCACGGGTCGCACCGGGACGGGCCTCCTTCGCGCGCAAGCCGCTCAGGACGGGCAAGTGGGCGACCCGGTTCGACCAGCCGCGGGAGCTCCCGGCCGCGCCCCCGCCCGCACCGCGGAGCCCGTCGACGGGACTCGACATCGCGATCATCGGGCTGGCCGGGCGCTACCCGAAGGCCCGTACGCTCGACGCGTTCTGGGAGAACCTGGCCGCGGGCCGCGACTGCGTGACCGAGATCCCGGCCGACCGCTGGGACCAGAGCGTGTACTACGACGCCGACAAGGACGCGCCCGGGAAGACGTACAGCAAGTGGGGCGGCTTCGTCGACGGGGTGGACGAGTTCGACTCCCTCTTCTTCCACATCTCACCGCCCGAGGCGAAGCTGATGGACCCGCAGGAGCGGCTGTTCCTGCAGTGCGCCTACGAGGCCGTCGAGGACGCGGGCTACACCCCTGAGCGGCTGAACTCCCGCTCCGGCGGCGGGACCCGGGCACGCGTCGGCGTCTACGCGGGTGTGATGTACGAGGAATACCAGCTCTACGGCGCGCAGGAGCAGGTCCTGGGCAACCCCGTGGCACTGTCCGGCAACTCCTCGGCCGTCGCCAACCGGGTGTCGTACTTCTTCGACTTCCACGGTCCGAGCATGAGCGTCGACACCATGTGCTCGTCCTCGTTCACCGCCATCCACCTCGCGTGCCAGAGCATCGAGTCCGGCGCGTGCGACGTCGCCATCGCGGGAGGGGTGAACCTGTCGGTCCACCCCAACAAGTACCTGATGCTCGGGCAGGGCAGGTTCGTGTCCAGCAAGGGCCGGTGCGAGAGCTTCGGCCAGGGTGGCGACGGCTACGTACCCGGCGAGGGCGTCGGTGCCGTCCTGCTCAAGCCGCTGGCCCGGGCCGTACGCGACGGGGACCGCGTCCACGGCGTCATCAAGGGGATCGCGGTCAACCACGGTGGGCGGACGAACGGGTACTCCGTGCCCAGCCCGCAGGCACAGGCCGAGTCCGTATCCGACGCCTGGCGGCAGGCGGGGGTCGACCCGCGCGCGCTGAGCTACATCGAGGCGCACGGCACGGGGACCTCGCTCGGCGACCCCGTCGAGATCGCCGGGCTCACGCGAGCGTTCCGGGAGCACACCCAGGACAACCAGATCTGCGCCCTCGGGTCGGTGAAGAGCAACATCGGCCACGCGGAGAGCGCCGCGGGCATCTCCGGGCTGACCAAGGTGCTGCTGCAGATGAAGCACGGGCAGCTGGCGCCGTCGCTGCACTCCGCGGAGCTGAACCCGCACATCGACTTCGCCGGCAGCCCTTTTACGGTGCAGCAGACGCTGGCCGAGTGGAAGCGGCCCGTGCTGGTGGCCGACGGGGTGGAGCGGGAGTTCCCCCGCATCGCCGGGATCTCGTCGTTCGGCGCGGGCGGTTCCAACGCGCACCTGGTCGTGGAGGAGTTCCGGGCCGAGCCGCCCGCCGCCCGGGCGCCCGAGGGGCCCGTGGCGGTCGTGCTCTCCGCGCGCGGCGCCGAGCGGCTGCGGGCGAAGGCCGCCGACCTGGCCGACTGGATCGAGACGAAGCAGCTCTCCGCCGCCGACCTGCCCTCGCTCGCCTACACCTCGCAGGTGGGCCGGGAGGCCATGCGGGAGCGGCTCGGCATCGTCACGGACTCCATGACCGAACTGCTCGCCCGGCTCAGGGACTTCGTCGCGGGCACGGAGGACTGTCTCGCGCGCGGCCGGGCGGTCCAGGGCTCCGAGGCCCGCTCCGACGACGCGGTGTCCGGCGACCCGGCCGAGCTGGTGGACCGGTGGGTACGGGGCGCCGACGTCGACTGGTCCGTGCTCCACGGCGACCGGACGCCGCCGCGCATCGCCCTGCCGACCTACCCGTTCGCCAGGGAGCGGCACTGGATCGACACCACCGCCACCGCCCACGCGGTGCGGCAGTCCCCCCTCGGGGCCCTCGTGTTCGAGGAGTTCTGGGAGCCGGTGGGCGCTCCCGCCCGGCAGCACGCCGGACCGAGGACCCTGGTGTGCTTGTGCTCCGACCCCGCGAACCAGGCCGAGCTGGAGCGGGCCGCCGGGGAAGCCGATCCCGCGGTGACGCTCGTCTTCGTCTCACGGACCGCGGCCTCGGGCGATGTCCCGCGCCGCCGCTGGGCGGTGGACGCCGGGGAACAGGCCGACTGGGTCCGCGTCTTCGGGGAGATCCGCGAGCGGTTCGGCTCCGTGGACGGCGTTCTGCACCTGTGGCCGGTCGAGGAGGGCGTCGGACCGCGGTCCTACACCGACACCGTTCAGCTGCTGCAGGCCGTGGCGACGGCCGAACTGGGCGTCCGGCGTGTCCTGCAGGCGGGTGAGTTCCGCGACGGGACCGAGCGCGCGTACGCCGAATCGTGGATGGGATTCGAACGCTCCCTCGGCCAGGTCCTGCCCGGCGTGGAGTTCGCCGCGGTGATCGAGGACGCCCGGGGCACGGATGCCCGGACGACCATGACCGACTGGTTCGCGCGCCTGAGCGCCGAACTCGCCGAGCCCATCAGCACTCTCTACCGGGGCGGGACGCGCCATGTGAGCCGGGTCCGCCCGGCCACCGCCGCTGCCGGGAAGGACCTGCTGAGGCAGGGCGGCACCTACCTGATCACGGGCGGCCTGGGCGCGCTGGGGCTGCTGTTCGCCGAGCACCTCGCCCGCACCCGGTCGGCGCGGCTGGTGCTGACCGGCCGGTCGCCCCTCGACGCGGACAGGGCGCGGCAGATCGCCCGGATCGGGTCGCTGGGCGGCGAGGTCCACTACCAGCAGGCGGACGTCTCCGACCGGCGGGCCATGCGGGAGGTCGTCCGGTCGGCGCACGAGCGCTTCGGCGGGATCGACGGCGTCATCCACGCGGCCGGTGTCCCCGGCACGGGCAGCGTGCTCGCCGACGACGCCCGCGCCTTCCCGGGCCTGCTCGCCGCCAAGGTGGACGGCACGCTCGTGCTGGACGAGGTCCTCGCGGACGAGCCTGTCGACTTCGTCTGCTACTTCTCGTCCACCTCCGCGCTGCTCGGCGACTTCGGCGGCTGCGACTACGCCGTCGGCAACCGGTTCCAGACGCTGTACGCCCGCCACCGCGACGAGAGCGTCCGCCAAGGCACCCGCTCGGGTGCGACGGTGGCCATCAACTGGCCGCTGTGGCGCGACGGCGAGATGGGCTTCGACGACGCGCGGGCCACCGAGCTGTACCTCACCTCCAGCGGCCAGCGCCTGCTGGAGAACGCCGACGGCATCCGGCTCTTCGAGCAGCTCATCGGCCGGGGCATGCCGCAGGGGATCGTCATGGCGGGCGAACCGCGGCGCCTGCACCGCCTGCTCGGGATCGACGCGGCGCCCGCTGTGTCGGAAGCACTCGCTGTTCCTTCGGCGCTTGAGCAGTCGAGCACTCCCGTCGCCGGACCGGACCATGAGCAGCTCGCCGCCCGCGTCCTGTCCGACCTCGAAACGCTGATCGTCGAGACCGTACGGGTGCCTCGCGACCAGATCCACGCCGACGAGAACCTCGCCCAGCTCGGGTTCGACTCGATCACCCTGGTCCGGCTCGCGAACGCGATGACCGCGCACTTCGGCGTCGACGTCGTCCCCTCGGTGTTCTTCTCCCACCCCACCCCGCAGATGTTGGTGGCGCACCTGATGTCCGAACAGCGGGACCACTTCCGTAACCGCTACCCGGCGGAGCCTGCGGCCGAGGCCGCGGCGGTGGCATCGCCGAGCCCGGAGCGGCGCCCGGAACCGACCCCGGAGCCGAGCCCGGATTCGGGACCCGAACCCATCGCCGTCATCGGCATGACCGGCCGGTTCCCGGCTGCCCGGTCGGTGGACGAGTTCTGGCAGATCCTCGCGGACGGGCGCGACGTGCTCTCGGCCGTCCCCGACGACCGGCGCCCCGACTGGAGCGACCCGCAGGCCCCGGACCCCGCGATGGCACGCTGTGGATTCGTCCCCGGGATCGGCGAGTTCGACCCGGCGTTCTTCGAGATCTCGCCGCGCGAGGCGCGCACCATGGACCCGCGGCAGCGCCTGCTGCTGCAGGAGGCGTGGCACGTCCTGGAGTCCGCGGGCTACGGCGAGCGGAAGCTGCGCGACGAGCGGGTCGGCATGTTCGTCGGCGCGGAGCAGGGCGACTACCTGCACCTCAACGGCGGCGAGGGCACCATCACCGGGCACCACGAGGCGATCCTGGCCTCCCGGCTGGGCTATCTGCTCGACTTCACCGGACCCGTGCTCGCCGTCAACACCGCCTGCTCCTCGGGCCTGGCCGCGGCACACCAGGCATGCAGCAGCCTGCGCAACGGCGAGTGCGACGCCGCGATCGTCGCCGGAGTCAACCTGGCGGCCACCTCCCGCGTGTTCGCCGAGACGAGCAAGGCGGGAATGCTCTCCGGGAGCGGGGTCTGCTTCGCGTTCGACCGGCGCGCCGACGGCATGGTGCTGGGCGAGGCCATCACTGTCGTGATGTTCAAGCGCCTGGCGCAGGCGGAGGCCGACGGCGACAACATCCTCGCCGTAATCCGCGGCAGCGGCATCAACTACGACGGCCGGACGAACGGCATCACCGCCCCGAACGGCGCGGCGCAGGCGCGCCTGTACCGCGCCGTATACGAGCAGCACCGGATCGAGCCCGAGCACATCGGCCACGTCGTCGCCCACGGCACCGGCACCCGGCTCGGCGACCCGGTCGAGGTCAACGCGCTGAACGAGGTGTTCTCCGAGCACACGGACCGGACCGGGTTCTGCGCGCTCACCTCGACCAAGCCCAACGTCGGGCACACGCTGGCCGCCTCCGGCATCGTCAGCCTGATCGCGCTCGTCCAGTCGCTGCGCCACGGTGCCATTCCGCCGAGCCTGCACTGCGAGCAGGACAGCGACTACATCGCCTGGCAGCGCAGCCCCTTCTACGTCAACAAGACCCTGCGGGCGTGGCCGGAGAACCCGACCGGGACGCGGCTCGGGGCCGTGAGTTCGTTCGGCATGAGCGGCACCAACGTCCACATGGTCGTGGAGAGTTACCGGGATCGTGCGCGCGTCGCGCCGTCCGCCGACGCCCCTGCCCCCGCCCGCCTGCTGGTCCTGTCCGCGAAGACCGCCGAGACGCTGCGCGACCGCGTCCGCGACCTGCACCGGGCGCTGCGGACCGCGGACCGCGACGCCGTATCCCTCACCGACGTGAGCCACACCCTGCTGGAGCGCAGGCAGCACTTCGACCACCGTTGTGCACTCGTCGTCGGCGACCTCGACGAGGCCGTGTCCGCGCTGGGCGCCGCCGAACGGGGCGAGCAACACCCCGGGGTCCGCTTCGGCGAGGCGCCGAGCGACCGCCGGGACCGGCCGCGGGAAGCGGATGCCGAGGCGCTGTTCGGGAGGCTCGCCGAGGCGGGCACCGCCGAGTACCGCGAGGTGCTCCTGTCGCTGGCGGGCCTCTACTGCCAGGGCGCGTCCCCCGACTGGCGGCCGCTGTTCGCCGACGACGCTCCGAAGCTGGTCGCGGTCCCCGGCTATCCCTTCTCGCGCAAGGTGTACTGGGCCAACCGGGAGATCCCCGTTCCGGTCCGTGCGGTGTCCGAGGAGGCCGTGTCGTCCAGCGCCACCGCAGCGGAACCGGCGCACGAGGAGCCGGTGCGCGTCGTCGCCGGACACTGCCGGGTCACGCTGCCGAACCCGGCAGCGGCGATGACCGCGTCGCCGTCGTCGGCCGCCAAACCGAGGAACGTGCGGCTGACCGACCTGGGGGAGCGGTCCGCCGCCCCGGCGAAGGCGGCTCCGGTGAAGGCCGTGAAGGCCGTGAGCGAGCTGCGGCAAGAGCTGAGGAGCGGCCTCGCGGACGTCCTCCAGCTGCCGGAGGGCGACATCGACCCCGGCCGCAACTTCATGGACCTGGGCCTGGATTCCATCCTCGGGGTGGAGTGGGTCAAGGCCATCAACAAGAAGTACGGGACCAACCTCACCGCCACGAAGCTCTACGACCACCCGTCGGTGCGCGACCTCGCGCACTACGTCCAGGGCGAACTGGCCACGTCCGCCCCCGCGAAGGCCGTGCCCGCCGAGCCCGTGCCCGCCGAGCCGGTACCCGTGGAGCCCGTCGCGACCCCGGCACCGGACCGTCCCCGGGTCTCGAAAGCCACGCTGCTGGAGGGAGTCCGCACCAGCCTCGCCGATGTGCTGTTCCTCGACGCGGGGGACATCGCCGCCGACCGCAACTTCGTCGAACTCGGCATGGACTCCATCGTCGGTGTGGAGTGGGTGAAGACCCTCAACAAGAACTACGGGACATCGCTCACGGCGGCCCAGTTGTACGACCACCCCACGGTGCGCAGGCTCACCGAATTCCTGGTGCCGCTGGTGCAGAGCCCCGAGCCGGTCGTGCACACCGAGCCTGCGGCGCACACCGAGCCTGCGGCGCACATCGAGCCGGTCGCGCACATCGAGCCGGTGGTGGACGAACCTGCGACGCCCGCCACCCGACCGGGCGGCGACAAGGTGGCCGTGGTCGGGATGTCCGGGCGCTACCCCGAGGCGGCGGACCTCCACGCCTACTGGGACAACCTCTGCGACGGCCGCGACTGCGTGACCGAGGTCCCGCCGTCGCGCTGGGACGTCTCGCGGCATTACGACCCCCGGCCCGGCCAGGAGGGCAAGACGTACTCCAAGTGGCTGGGGTACCTGGCGGACGCCGACTGCTTCGACCCGCTGTTCTTCAACATCTCCCCGCTAGAGGCCGAAGGGCTCGACCCGCAGCACCGGCTGTTCCTCCAGGAGGCATACCGGGCGTTCGAGGACGCGGGGTACGACCCGCAGTCCCTCGGCTCCCAGAAGTGCGGCGTCTACCTGGGCATCAGCGGCAGTGAGTACAGCTTCCTGGTGTTCGGGGACACCGGGGTGTCCTCGTCCGCGACGAGCAGCAGCAACGCCATCGCCGCCGCGCGCATCGCCTACGTCCTCAACCTCAAGGGCCCGGCCCTCGCCGTCGACACGGCCTGCTCGTCCTCGCTGGTCGCGTTGCACCTCGCCCGGCAGGCACTGCTGAGCGGTGAGATCGACATGGCGCTCGTCGGCGGCGTCTCGCTGTACCTGCTCCCCGACACCTACGTCGGCATGTGCCAGGCCGGGATGCTCTCCCCGCAGGGGCGGTGCAGGTCGTTCGACAACGGCGCCGACGGGTTCGTACCGGGCGAGGGTGTCGGCGCCCTGGTGCTCAAGCGCCTCAGCGACGCCGAGGCCGACCGCGACCACATCCACGGTGTCGTCGCGGCGTCCGGCATCAACCAGGACGGCCGGACGAACGGGATCACGGCGCCGAGCGCCGCCAGCCAGAGGGACCTCGTCCGCACGGTCTACGACCGCCACGGCATCGACCCGGCGACCATCGGCTACGTCGAGATGCACGGTACGGGCACGAAGCTGGGCGACCCGATCGAGCTTTCCGCGCTGGGCACCGTGTACGGCGAGCTGGGGGCCGCCGCGCGGTCCTGCGCCATCGGGGCGGTGAAGAGCAACATCGGGCACACGTCCGAGGCCGCCGGGGTCGCGGGCGTGCACAAGGTGCTGCTGAGCATGCGCCACGGCACGCTGGTGCCGTCCCTCAACTTCGACACGCCCAACGAGCACTTCGACTTCGAGAACTCGCCCTTCCGCGTCGTCACGGCCCCCGAGCCGTGGGAGACGCTGTCCGGCGCCGGGCCGCGGCGGGCTGCCGTCAGCTCGTTCGGGTTCAGCGGGACCAACGCCCACGTCGTACTGGAGGAGTACCCCACGGCGGCGAGGAGCGCCCCGGCCGCGTCCGGGCCGGTCGTCATCGCCCTGTCCGCCAGGACCGGGGAACAGCTGGACAGCCTGGCCGAGAACCTGCTCGCGTGCGTCGAGGCCGAGTCCCGGCCCGACCTGGCGGGCCTGGCGCACACGCTCCAGGTGGGCCGGGAGGCGATGGAAGAGCGGCTCGCCTTCGTGGCGGGCTCCCTGACGGAGGTCGCGCGCGGGCTCAGGACGCAGCTGGACCGGGCGGGCGACATCGCGCTCGTACGCGGGCGGGTGACGCAGGACCAGGTGGCCCGCCAGGAGGACGACGAGCGGCAGCAGGCGCGCGTGCGGGCGTGGACCGCGGACAAGGACCTCCAGCGGCTCGCGGAGGCGTGGGCCGACGGCTGCGCCGTCGACTGGCCCGCGCTCTACCCGGGCCCCGGGCCGCTGCGCCTGCCGTTGCCGACGTACCCCTTCGCCAAGGAGCGGTACTGGGTCGAGCCGAAGCCGCGTGCGACGAGCGCGTCGACCGCGGTGCTGCACCCGTTGCTGCACCGCAACACGTCCGGGTTCGATGCACAGCGCTACACCTCGACGTTCACCGGCGAGGAGGACTTCCTCGCCGACCACCGCGTGCGGGGGCAGAAGGTCCTGCCGGGCGCCGCGTATCTGGAGCTGGCGCTCGCGGCGGTCGCCGACGCCTCGGGCTCGACACCGCCCGCGGGGCTGGCGCTGACCGGCGTGGTCTGGTCCCGGCCGTTCCAACTGGGCGACCGCCCCCGCGATCTGCACATCACCCTGTCGCGGGACGGCGCCCGGACCACCCACTTCGAGGTCTGCGCACCGGTCGTGGCCGCCGACGGTGACGCGACGGCTCCGGTCGTCCACGGCGAGGGATCGGTCGTGCCGCTGGCGGACGCCGCGGCGGACCACCTCGACCTCGCCCGGCTCCGCGGCGAGTGCCGCGCCCGCGAGCTGGACGCCGCGCAGGTCTACGCCGCGTTCCGGGCCGCGGGCATCGAGTACGGCGACTCGTTCCGCTGCGTCGAACGCGTCCTCGTCGGCGAAGGGCAGGCACTGGCACGCCTCGCGCTGCCCGCCGCGGCGCAGCGGACCTGGGACGGCTACCGGCTGCACCCGGGGCTCATGGACGCGGCCCTGCAGGCCACCCTGGGGGTGCTGTGGAACGACGCGGGAACCTCGCGTCCCCTGCTGCCCTTCGCCGTGGAACGCGTCGACGTGCTCGGCCCCCTGGAGCACACCATGTGGGTGTGGGTCCGCGAGGACGCGGACGGACGGTCCGACGGGTCCGTCCGCCGACTGGACCTCGACCTCTGCGACGACACGGGCCGCGTCCGCGTGCGCATGAGGGGCTTCTCGGTCCGGGCCGCACTCGGCGGCGCCGCGGGGGAGACAGCAAACGAGACAGCGGGGGAGACAGCAAACGAGACGGCGGGGGAGACGGGCGTCCTGCTGTTCCCGCGCTGGCAGCAGCACGGACTGCCGGAACCCGCGCGGCGCACGGCCGGTCCGCAGCGCGCGCTGGTGTGCGTGGAGCAGGGGGTCCTCGCGGACGCGATGGCCTCGGACCCGACGTGCGAGGTGCTGGTCCTCACCTCGCGGGCGACCACCGCCGACGGCCGCTACGCCGACTACGCGCGGCAGGTCTTCGAGAAGACGAAGGCCGTCCTGCGCGACGAGCCGCGGGCCGAGACGCTCGTGCAGGTCGTGGTGGTGGACCGGCCGGAGGCGGGGGTCTTCTCCGGACTGGTCGCGGTGGTGCGGACCGCGCACCAGGAGAACCCGGGAATCTCGGGGCAGGTCGTCGTCGTGGACGACCACGACGACGTGGCCGCCCTGCGGGCACGCCTCGCGGCCGAGCGGCTGCGCCCGGAGGACGCCACGGTCCGGTACCGGGGCGGGCGGCGCGAAGTCGTCGTATGGGACGAGGAGCGCGAGACGGACCGGCCCTGTTCCCCGTGGCGGACCGGCGGCGTCTACCTGATCACCGGTGGGCTCGGCGGCCTCGGCCGCATCTTCGCCGAGGAGATCGCCGGGCAGGTAGACGACGTCACCCTCGTGCTCACCGGCCGCTCTCCCGAGAGCGAGCGGTCGCGCCGGTTCCTGGCGGGGCTGCGGGCGTCGGGGGCACGGGTGTCGTACGCGCGGCTCGACGTCACCGACCGGGCGGGCGTCGAGGCCCTGGTCGCCGCCACCGTGCGGGACGCGGGACGCCTCGACGGCATCATCCACAGCGCGGGGGTGAAGGAGGACAACTTCATCCTCAAGAAGTCCGGCGAGGAGTTCGCCCGGGTCCTGCCGCCCAAGGTGGGTGGCACGGTCAACCTGGACGAGGCGACCAGGGACCTGGACCTCGACTTCTTCGCGATGTTCTCCTCCGGCGCCGCGGTGACCGGCAACATGGGCCAGGCCGACTACGCGACGGCGAACGCCTTCATGGACGCCTTCGCCGAGTACCGGCAGCACCTGGTGGCACGCGGCGCGCGCCGCGGCCGCACGGTGTCGATCAACTGGTCGCTGTGGGCCGAAGGCGGCATGCGCCCCGACGCCACCAGCGAGGCGATGCTCCGCGAGCGCTTCGGGATCATCCCGCTGCGCCGTAAGGCGGGACTCGAAGCCTTCGCGCGATGCCTGCGGACGGACCACCACCAGGTGCTCGTCGTCGCGGGGGACGCGGCGGCCTTCCGAAGCGCCCTCAAAACACAGCACCCGAGCGAGGACACGCGACCAATGAGCGCCGAGAACACGGCCGCAACGCCGACGCCGCAGGACAACGGCCTGGAACCGGCGGCGGTGGACTACATCAAGTCGCTGCTCGCGGCGGTGCTGAAGGTGCCGTGGCAGCGCATCGAGGCCGACCTTCCGATGGAGCGCTACGGCATCGACTCCGTGATGGCGCTGACCATGACCGCCAGGCTGGAGGACGTCTTCGGGCGGCTGCCGAAGACGCTCTTCTTCGAGTACCAGAACATCACCGCCCTGGCCGGGTACTTCCTCGGCGCGCACGAGGCCCGGCTGCGGGAGCTGCTGGGGACCGACGCCACCGCGGCCACGAGCGGGACGCGCGTGCCCGAGCCCGCACCGCGGGCGGCGGTCACCACGGCGCCCTCGGCCGTGCCGTCCCCGGCCGGGCCGTCGGCGGCCGTGCCGCCCGGTGCCGACATCGCCATCATCGGACTGGGCGGGCGCTACCCGCAGGCCGGAAACCTGCGGGAGTTCTGGAGCAACCTGTCCGAGGGCCGGGACAGCATCACCGAGATCCCCCGCGACCGCTGGGACCACAGCGCCTACTTCGACGCGGACGGCTCGAAGCCGGGCAAGACGTACTGCAAGTGGGGCGGGTTCCTCGACGACATCGACCGGTTCGACCCCCTGTTCTTCAACATCTCGCCCCGCGAGGCGGAGGTGGTCGACCCCCAGGAGCGCCTGTTCCTGGAGTGCGTCTACGAGACGCTGCAGGACGCCGGGTACACGCGGCAGGGCCTGCGCGAGTACCGCTCGAACGGCGTCGACGGCAACGTCGGCCTGTTCGTGGGCGTGATGTACGACGAGTACCAGCTGTACGGGGCCGGTGAACAGGGGCTGGAGCGCGGCCAGGTGATACCGGGCAACTCGGCCTCGATCGCCAACCGCGTCTCGTACTTCTGCGACTGGCACGGCCCGAGCATCACGGTGAAGACCATGTGCTCGTCGTCGCTGACGGCACTGCACCTGGCCTGCCAGAGCCTGCGGCTCGGCGACTGCGAGGTGGCGGTCGCCGGCGGGGTCAACCTGTCGCTGCACCCCGCCAAGTACCTGCTGCTGGGGCAGACCGGGTTCGCGTCGAGCAGGGGCATGTGCGAGAGCTTCGGCAGCGGCGGTGACGGCTACGTACCGGGCGAGGGCGTGGGCGCCGTGCTGCTCAAGCCGCTGGACCGGGCCATCGCCGACCAGGACCGGATCTACGGCGTCATCAAGTCCACCGCGGTCAACCACGGTGGCAGGACCAACGGTTACACCGTGCCGAACCCCAACGCCCAGGCCGCCACGATCGCGTCCGCCCTCGACAAGGCGGGTGTCGACGCCCGCGCGGTGAGCTACGTCGAGGCGCACGGCACCGGGACCGAGCTGGGGGACCCGATCGAGATCGCGGGCCTGACCAAGGCGTTCTCACGGGACACCGACGACCGCCAGTTCTGCGCGATCGGCTCGGTGAAGAGCAACATCGGGCACTGCGAGAGCGCGGCGGGCATCTCCGCGCTGACCAAGGTCCTGCTGCAGCTCCAGCACCGCAGGCTGGTGCCGTCGCTGCACTCGGAAGTACTCAACCCGCACATCGACTTCGCCGATACGCCCTTCCGGGTGCAGCGCGAGGCCGCGGAGTGGAAGCGGCCGACGGTCACCACGCCCGACGGCGAGGTGCGGGAGCACCCGCGCATCGCGGGCATCTCGTCGTTCGGCGCGGGCGGCTCGAACGCGCACGTCATCGTGTCGGAGTACGTCGCGGCGGACCCGGCGGCGCCGGAACCGGCGGCGGACCCGCTGTCGTCCGTCGTGGTCGTGTCCGCGCGGACCGCCGAACAGCTGCGGGAGTACGCTCAGCGGCTGCTCGACTGGGCGGACGAGGAGCGGATCGGCGACGCCGACCTGCCCGGCATCGCGTACACGCTGCAGGTGGGGCGTGAGCACATGGACGAGCGGCTGGCGTTCCTCGCCGGGTCCGTGTCGGAGTTCGTCGCCGGGCTGCGCGCCCACATCGAGGGCGGCGAGGCCGCCGGGCTGTACCGGGGCAGGCCGCAGCGCTCGACGGCCGCCGTGTCGTCGCTGTTCGAGGACGAGGACCTGACCGGCGTCGTCGACTCCTGGCTCCGCAAGCGCAAGCTCGGCAAGCTCCTGGAGCTGTGGGTCAACGGGCTGAACCTCGACTGGCGCGGCTGCTACACGACCCCGCCGCGCCGCGTCTCGTTGCCGACCTACCCCTTCGCGCGCAAGCGGTCCTGGCTCCCGGGGAGCACCCGTCCGGTGGAGGAGGCGCCGAAGAAGAAGGCGGTTGAGCCGACGCCGATCACGCCGCCGGTCGGCGCGGCGGTGACGTCGAAGCCGCGGGGCATCGGCCTCGCGCCGCTCAGCGGTGCGGTGGAGACCCCCAAGGCGGCCGAGGTGCGGGCGCCCGCTGCGCGTTCCGTGCCGTCCTTGACCCTCACCGCCACGGACCCGGCTCCCGAAAGGACCGCCGAACCCGCCCCGGCCCGACCGGTGGCCCCGGCCCCGGCTCCGGTCGCGATTCCGGCTCCGGTCGCGGTTCCGGCCCCGACCCCGGTCGCGGGCCCGGACGAGGAGACGCTCGTCGCGGAGCTGACCACGCTGCTCGCCCAGGCCCTGTACCTGGCCGAGGAGGAGGTCGACCCGGAGGCGAACTTCACCGACCTCGGGCTGGACTCGATCGTCGGCGTGGAGTGGATCAAGGCCATCAACAAGCGGTACGGGCTGGAGCTCGCGGCGACCAGGCTCTACGACACCCCCACCGTCGCCGGACTGGCCGCCCATCTCCGGGGCTCGCTGCCCACCGCCCCGCGGGAGCCGCAGGCCGGGGCCGAGCCGCAGGCCCGGGTCGAGCCGCCCGCGGCCGTCGACGAGGGGGACCCCGCCCTCGATGAGGATGTGGTGCGGGCCGAACTCCTGAGCAGCCTCGCCGACGCGCTGTATCTGTCGGTGGACGAGCTGGACCTCGACCGCAACTTCACCGACTTCGGGCTGGACTCGATCGTCGGCGTGGAGTGGATCAAGGCGATCAACAAGCAGTACGGCGTCGCCCTCCAGGCCACCAAGCTCTACGACCACCCGTCCGTCCAGGAACTCGCCGCCTGCGTCGTCGCGGAGGTCGGGAAGACGGGCGCCCCCGAGCGCCCCCGCGAGGTGACGCCCCCAGCCCCCGCCCCCGCTCCGGCCCCCGCCCCCGCGCCCGCGCCTGTGCCCGCTCCGGCCCCCGTGCGCGAGCCAGTCCCCGTGCGCGAGTCGGCGGTCGAGCCAGTGCCTGTGGTGGCCCCCGAGCCGGTGCGTACCCGGCCCGCCGCCCCGGCCGACGCGATCGCCGTCGTGGGCATGGCGGGCAAGTACCCGCTCGCCGACAACCTGGACGACTACTGGGACAACCTGGCGAACGGGCGCGACTGCGTCCGCGAGATCCCGGAGTCCCGGTGGGACGTCTCCGAGTACTACGACCCGCGGCCGAACCAGCCCGGCAAGGTCTACTGCAAGTGGATGGGGCTGCTCGACGACGTCGACGTGTTCGACCCGCTGTTCTTCGGCATCCCGCCCGCGGAGGCCGAGGCGATGGACCCGCAGCAGCGCCTCTTCCTCCAGGAGGCATACCACGCGTTCGAGGACGCGGGGTACGACGTCCAGGCGCTGAGCGGGCAGAAGTGCGGCGTCTACCTGGGCATCATGAGCAACGAGTACAGCGCGCTCATGCGGGAGCAGGGCGGTGACGCGAGTTCGGCCACCAGCAACAGCAACGCCATCACGGCCGCGCGCATCGCCTACTTCCTCAACCTCAAGGGCCCGGCGATCGCCCTCGACACGGCCTGCTCGTCCTCGCTCGTCGGCACCCACCTCGCGACCCAGGCGCTGCGCAGCGGCGAGATCGACACGGCGCTGGTGGGCGGAGTCACCCTCTACCTGACCGCGGAGTCCTACGTCAGCATGTGCGGTGCCGGGATGCTGGCGCCTGACGGCCGGTGCAAGACGTTCGACAACGCCGCCGACGGGTTCGTGCCGGGCGAGGGCGTGGGTGCGCTCGTCCTCAAGCGGCTCGCGGACGCCGAGCGCGACGGGGACACCATCCACGGCGTCATCAGGGGCTCCGGCATCAACCAGGACGGCCGGACCAACGGCATCACCGCCCCGAACGCCGCCAGCCAGCGCGAACTCGAGCGCGACGTGTACGAGCGGTACGGCGTGGACCCCGGCAGCATCGGCTACGTCGAGATGCACGGAACGGGCACCAAGCTCGGCGACCCCATCGAGCTGGAGGCCCTGGCCTCGGTGTACCAGGAGAAGACCGACAAGGTCGGCTACTGCGCCATCGGTTCGGTCAAGAGCAACGTGGGGCACACCTCGGCGGCCGCGGGCGTGGCCGCCATCCAGAAGACGCTGCTGTGCATGAAGAACCAGCAGCTGGTGCCGACGCTGAACTTCAGCAGCCCCAACGAGCACTTCGACTTCGAGAACTCGCCGTTCTACGTCAACACCGAACTGATGCAGTGGAAGGTGAACCCGGGCGAGGCCCGTCGCGCGGCCGTGAGTTCCTTCGGCTTCAGCGGCACCAACGCCCACCTCGTGCTGGAGGAGTACGAGCGCGGAGACGAGGACGCCGAGCCGGTGGCGACCGCCGGGACGTCGGTCTTCGTCCTGTCGGCGAAGGGTGAGGAACAGCTCCGTACCGTCGCCGAGCGGATCAAGGACCACGTCGAGGCGAACCCGTCCGCGCACCTGCGCGACGTGGCGTACTCGCTTCAGACCGGGCGGGAACCGATGCCGTGGCGGCTGGCCTTCGCCGCCGCGACGCGCGGGGAATTCGTGGCGAAGGTGACGCGGTACCTCGACGGTGGTCCGGCGGACGGCCTGTTCACCGGACGGGTCAAGAACCGCCGGGCCAAGGACGCGTCGGCCGCCGGGAAGGGTCCCGTCGTGCCCGCGAGCGGCGTCCTGACCACCGCGGAGGGCGAGGAGCTCGCGGACCGCTGGGTGAGGGGCCTGCCGGTCGACTGGGCCCTGCTCCACCCGCAGGGCGCGCCCCGCCGCGTACCGCTGCCCGCCTATCCCTTCGCGCGCGAGCGCTACTGGCTCGGCCAGCCCGCCGAGGCCCCCGAAGCAGCCGAGCCCCCCAAGGTAGCCACTGTGCCTGCGCCCGAGGACCCGACCTCGGGCACGAACGTCCTGCTGAAGCCCATCTGGGACGCGGTGCCCAAGCCCCAACCGGTGACCAGGGCCCTCCCGGTGGGCCGGGCCGTCGTGATCGGCGGGCACGAGCAGTGGGAGCGGATTCGCTCCGTACTCCCCGGGGCCGAGCGGTTCCCGGTCGACGCCGCCGACACCGTGGAGACGCTCGCGAAGCGGCTCCAGGAACTGGACGGCCCGATCGACCACCTCATCTGGGCAGCCCCGGCCGGGGCCGCGCGGGGAGTGGACGACGCACTGGTCGAGGCGCAGGAAGGCGGCCTCTACGCGTGCTTCCGCACGCTGAAGGCGTTGCTGCGCACGGGGTACGGCAAGCGCCCGCTCGAGATGGTCGTCCTGACGGAACGCAGCCAGCGGGTGCGGCGGGGCGACCACGTCGACCCGACCCACTCCGGTGTGCACGGCCTGATGGGATCCGTGGCCAAGGAATACCCCAACTGGAACGTCCGTCTGGTCGACTTGGAGGACGGGAACGACCTGCCGTTGGCGGAGATCCTGGCGTTGCCCCAGGTAGAGCGCGGCAGCGTGTGGGCGCGCCGCCGGAACCGCTGGTACCGGCAGGCACTCGTCCCGCTCCAGAGCGTGGCCCAGGAGCCCTCGGGCGGTCCGGCCTACCGCCGAGGAGGCACGTACGTCGTGATCGGCGGTGCCGGTGGCATCGGCGAGGCGTGGACGGAACACGTGATCCGCTCCTACGGCGCCCGCGTCGTGTGGATCGGCAGGCGGGAGGAGGACGCCTCGATCCGCGAAAAGCTGCGACGCCTGGCGGAGTTGGGCCCCGCGCCCAGCTATGTGCGGGCCGACGCGGCCGACCGGCGGTCGCTGTGGCGCGCCTACGAGCACATCAAGCAGAGCCACGGTGTGGTCCACGGTGTGGTGCACTCCGCGATCGTCCTTCTGGACCAGAGCATCGAGCGGATGGACGAGGAGCGCTTCCGTGCGGCCGTCACGGCCAAGATCGACGTCAGCGTGCGGATGGCGCAGGTGTTCGGCGGTGAGCCGCTGGACTTCATGCTGTTCTTCTCCTCGATGAACTCGTTCATGAAGGCACCTGGTCAGAGCAACTACGTGGCGGGCTCGGTGTTCGAGGACTCCTACGCCCACAGCCTGGCCGGGACCGTGTCGATCCCGGCTAAGATCATGAACTGGGGCTACTGGGGGAGTGTCGGCGTCGTCGCCACCCCCGAACACCAAGAGCGCATGAGCAGGGCGGGGGCGGGCTCGATCGCGCCTGCCGACGGCATGGCCGCTCTTGACGTCCTTCTCTGTGGAGCGTTCGACCAACTCGGCGTGGTCAAGGACAACGGGGGTAATGCGTAGATGTGGGGTATAACCCGCCAGGAAACCATCACCACGGCACGGACCGGCACCCCGGTGCAACTGGCCCGGCTGTGCCGGGACATCGCGGCGGCCGCGGATGTTCCCCTCACCGCGGCCACCCGGGGCGCGGACGCGTTCATCGACGAGGACCTGCTCAGCAGGCTTCTGCTGAGTCAGTTGCGCGGCGCCGGGCTGTTCGCGGACAGCGACGGTCCCGCGGTCGAGGAGACGATCGCCGGCCTGCCCGTCGGTGACGAACTGCGCCGCTGGGCCGCCGAATCGGTGCGACAGCTCCTGACCCGCGGCTACCTCCACGGCGACCCGGCGCACCCGCGCCCGAGCGGCGCGAGCGGTGCGGACAACAGCCGGGACCTGTGGGCGGAGTGGGAGGAGCGGAGCGCGCGGTGGTCCCTTGACGCGGACCTGCGCGCGCAGGTCGTGCTCCTCGACACCACGCTCCGGGCACTGCCGCGGATCCTCACCGGTGCCGTCCCCGCCACCGATGTCCTGTTCCCCAACTCCTCGCTGGAGCTGGTCGAGGGCATCTACCGGGGCAACGCCGTCACCGACGTCTTCAACGGCGTCCTGGCCGACACCGCGGCCGCTGTCGTGCGCGAGATCGTGAACAGCGACCGGCAGGCCCGGATCCGCATCCTGGAGATCGGTGCGGGCACGGGCGGCGGCAGCCTGAAGGTCTTCCAGCGGCTGGAGCCGTTCGCGTCCCACGTGGAGACCTACTGCTACACCGACCTGTCGCGGTCGTTCCTCATGCACGCCGAGCAGGAGTACGGGCCGAGCCACCCGTACCTGGACTACCGCCTGTTCAACGTCGAGAAGCCGCTGGCCGGCCAGGGCGTCGAGCTCGGCAGCTTCGACCTCGTGCTCGCTACGAACGTCCTGCACGCCACCCGGGACATCCGCAGGACGCTGCGCAACGCCAAGGCGGCGCTCAAGGAGAACGGCGTCCTGCTCGCCAACGAGATCTCGGCGCACTCGCTGTTCACCCACCTCACGTTCGGCCTGCTCGCGGGGTGGTGGCTGTACGAGGACGCCGAGCTGCGCATCCCGGGCTGCCCGGGCCTGTCCCCGGAGTCCTGGTCGGAGGTCCTCGAAGACGAGGGCTTCGACTCCGTGTCGTTCCCGGCGACGGGCCTGCACGATCAGGGCTACCAGATCCTCGCCGCGCAGAGCGACGGCGTGATCCGGCAGGAGGCCGCGCCCGAGACCGGTGTTCAGCAGGACGGCACGAGCCCCCGGGCCGCCGGGGCGGCGGAACCCGCCCCGCGGCGGGAGAGCCCCGCGCCCGCGGCGCCGGTGTCCGACGACGCGCTGGAACAGCACGTCGAGAACGTCGTCTTCGACCAGCTCGCACAGGCACTCAAGGTCGACCGGACCCGGCTGGACGCCGACGACGCCTTCATGGACTACGGCGTCGACTCCATCATCGGCGTCCGGCTGATCCACGAGATCAACGAACGGCTCGGCGTCGACCTGGCTACCACCGATCTGTTCGACCACCCCTCGGTCCGGCAGCTGACCCGGTACCTCCTCGACGAGCACCGGGCGCAGGCCGCCGCCTCGCTGCCGGTCGGACCGACGGCCGCCGCCGCCGAGCCCGAGGCGCTTCCGTACGAGCCCGCCCCGGTGGCCGCGGTGCGGGCGCCGGTCCGGGACGGGGACCGGGAACCGATCGCGATCGTCGGCATGAGCGGCAGGTTCGGCGGCTCGCCCGGCGTCGAGGAGCTGTGGGACCACCTGGTGCGGGGACACGACCTCGTCCAGGAGGTCACCCGCTGGGAGCTGCCGGAGCCGCCCGCGGGCGCCCCGGTGTGCGGGCACGGCAGCTTCATCGAGGACCACGACCGCTTCGACCCGGCGTTCTTCAACCTCTCCGGGGTCGAGGCCACCTACATGGACCCCCAGCAGCGGGTGTTCCTCGAAGAGTCGTGGAAGGCGCTGGAGGACGCGGGCTACGCCGGTTCCGCCACCCGGGGCGGGCGCTGCGGGGTGTACGTCGGCTGCCAGGACAGCGGGTACACCGCGCTGTTCGGCGCCGAGGTCCCGGCCCCGGCCATGTGGGGCAACGCGCTCTCGGCCCTGCCCGCGCGCATCTCGTACCACCTCGACCTGCAGGGCCCGGCCGTCGCCGTGGACACCGCGTGCTCCAGCTCGCTGGTCGCCATCCACCTCGCCTGCCAGGGGCTGTGGGGCGGCGAGACCGAGATGGCGCTGGCGGGCGGGGTCTCCATCCAGTGCACGCCGCAGTTCTACCGGCTCGCGGGCCGGGCCGGAATGCTCTCCCCGAGCGGTCGCTGCCACACCTTCGACGACCGCGCCGACGGATTCGTGCCGGGCGAGGGCGCCGGAGTGGTCGTCCTCAAGCGGCTCGGCGACGCCCTCGCGGACGGGGACCACATCCACGGCGTCATCAGCGGTTCCGGGATCAACCAGGACGGCGCGTCCAACGGCATCACCGCACCCAGCGCCAAGTCCCAGGAACGGCTGGAGACTTCCGTCTACGACGCGTTCGGGATCGACCCCGAGGGCATCCAGCTGGTCGAGGCGCACGGCACGGGCACCAAGCTCGGCGACCCCATCGAATACCACGCGCTGAAGCGGGCGTTCGGCCGCTACACCGACCGGCGGGAGTTCTGCGCGCTGGGCTCCATCAAGTCCAACCTCGGGCACACCACCACCGCCGCCGGAGTCGCCGGAGTCCTCAAGATCCTGCTCTCGCTGCGGCACCGGCGCATCCCGCCCTCGATCAACTTCGAGGTGGGGAACTCCCACATCGACTTCACCGACAGCCCCTTCTACGTCAACACCGTGGACCGCCCCTGGGACGCGGGCGCGGACGGCAAGCGCCGCGCCGCCGTCAGCTCGTTCGGCGTCAGCGGGACCAACGCCCACATGGTGATCGAAGAGGCACCGCACCGCGCCCACCACGGCGGCGCCCACCCAGCCCACCTCGTCACGCTGTCCGCGGGCACCCCGGAGCAGCTGCGCGAACAGGCCGAACGGCTGGCCGCGCACTGCGCCGCACACCCCGGGCTCGACCTGGGCGGCGTGAGCCAGACCCTGCTGCTCGGGCGCAAGCACCTCCCGTACCGCCTGGCCTGCGTGGCGGGCACACAGGACGAGGCCGAACACGCGCTGCGGCAGTGGCTGGCCACCGGAGCGGGCCCCGGCGTGCACATTGGCGAGCCCGCCGAGCCGGGTCAGCGCGAGCGGGCCTCGCTGAAGGGCTACGGCAACGACTGCGTCCACCGGTCGGTGTCCGCCACCGACGCCGCGACCCGCACCGAGCTGCTGTCGACGGTCGCGGACCTCTACGCGCAGGGCTACGACCTGGACTACGCGGGGCTGTTCGCCGGACAGCGCCCCGCGCGCGTACCGCTGCCGACCTACCCGTTCGCGCGTGACCGCTACTGGGTGCCCGCGGCACAGCGCCCGGCGGCGCTCGAACCGGCCTCGTCGGCACCGCACCCGCTGCTGCACGTCAACGCCTCGACCTTCCGCTCGCAGCGCTACCGGTCCACGTTCACCGGCCGCGAGTACTTCCTCACCGACCATGTGGTGAAGGGGCAGAAGGTCCTGCCGGGCGTCGCCTGCCTGGAGATGGCCCGGGCGGCCGCCGAACTGGCCGAGCCGGACCGGGACATGCCGGGGATCACCCTGCGCAACGTCGTATGGGCGCGCCCGGTGGTGGTCGGCGGCAACCCGGTGGCGCTCACGACGACGCTCACCCCCGGGGACCGGGACGAGATCGACTTCGCGATCACCGGCGCGGACGCCGTGGTGCACAGCCGGGGCCAGGTGACGTGGAAGTCCGGCACCCCGGCCACGCTCGACATCGAGCGCATCAGGGCCGCGTGCGACCGCGCCGAACTCGACGCCGCACGGCTGTACCCGCTGTACGAGCACATCGGCTTCGCGTACGGCCCCGCGCACCGCGGCGTCGAGCGCCTGCACATCGGCCGGGACGAGGTCCTGGTGCGGCTGGTGCAGCCCGGCTCGGTGCGCGCCACGCTGGACGAGTTCGTGCTGCACCCCAGCCTGCTCGACTCGATGCTGCAGGGCTCCCTGGGCATGGGGGCGGCGTCCGCGCCGGAATCCGCCCTGGACGTCTCGGGGATGAAGCCGTCGCTGCCGTTCGCCCTGGACGAGCTGGAGGTCCTCGGCCCGTGCACGGAGGGCATGTGGGCGTGGATCCGGTACAGCCCGGGCACGGCCAAGGACGGCAAGGTCTTCAAGCTCGACATCGACCTCTGCGACGAGCAGGGCTCGGTGCGCGCCCGCGTGAAGGGCATCTCCTACCGCGTCCTGGACGAGACACCCGGCGACGCATGCGTGACCTTCCTCCCCGTGTGGGAGAGCAGGACACGGGCCGCCGCCACGCGGGCGGAGCCCTCGCGGCACCTCGTGCTGCTGTGCGACATGCCCGGGCTCGCCGACGCGTTCGAGGCCCGGTGCCCGTCCGTCGAGGTGCTGCGCCTGACCTCCGCCGAGGGCGGGACGGCGGAGCGGTTCACCGAGTACGCCGTCCAGGCGCTCGACCACGTCCGGGGCGTCCTGCCCGGCTCGGCGCGGCAGCCCGTACTGGTGCGGCTCGTCGTCCCGGAGGACGGTGACCCGGCCCTGGCGCTGGGCCTGCTCGGACTGCTGAAGTCCGCCCGGGCGGAGGACCCCGCCCTGCTGGTCCAAGCCGTGCTCGTCGCCCCGGACGACAGCACCGACCGCCTGATCTCCCAGGTGCTGGAGGGCAGTTCGCACGCCGACGGCGACTGCGTCCGCTTCCGCGGTGCCGAGACCGAGGTGCTGACCTGGGCCGAGCACAAGGCGCCGCCGGAGCGGCGGGTCCCGTGGAAGAACGGCGGCGTCTACCTGGTCACGGGCGGGCTCGGCGGCATCGGCACGCTCGTCGCGGCGGACATGGTCGCCGAGGTCGAGAACGTCACCGTCGTCCTGGCGGGCCGGTCACCGCTGCGCCCGGAGCAGGAAGAGCTGCTCGCGCGGTGGCGCGCGCAGGGTGCGGACGTGCGCTGCTCCGCCGTCGACGTCAGCGACGCCGTGGCGGTCAAGGCCCTGGTCGACGGGATCGTCCGGGACCACGGCGCCCTGCACGGTGTCATCCACGGCGCCGGGGTCGTCAAGGACAACTTCGTCGGGCGGAAGACGCCGCAGGAGTGCCGCGAGGTGCTCGCGCCGAAGGTGGCGGGCGTGGTGAACCTGGACGAGGCCAGCAAGGACCTGCCGCTGGACTTCTTCGTCATGTTCTCGGCCGTGGCCGGGGTGTTCGGCAACACCGGGCAGGCCGACTACGCCGCCGCCAACGCCTTCCAGGACGCCTACGCCCACCACCGGCGCGGCCTGGTGGAGCAGGGCCTGCGGTCGGGCGCCAGCGTGTCCGTCGACTGGCCGCTGTGGGCCGAGGGCGGGATGCGCGTGGACGAGCGCACCGCGTCGGCGATGCGCGAGCGGCTGGGCATGGCGCCCATGCCGACCGCGATGGGCGTCCAGGCGCTCTACGCGGCCCTCGACGCCGCCCACACCCAGGTCCTGGTCATCGCGGGCGACGCCGCGAAGATCAGGCAGACGGTGCTGCGCGAGGACCCGCGACCGGAGCGGGCACCCGCCCTCCCGGCCGCGGACCGCCCGCACGCCGCCACCGACCGCGCAGCCGCCAGCGGTGCCGCCCACCCCAAGGTCGTCGGGTATCTGCGCACCGTCATCTCGGAGGCGATCCAGATCCCGGCGCACCGCCTCGACGCGGCCACGCCCTTCGAGCGGTACGGCATCGACTCGGTGCTGGCGCTGACCATCACCGACCGGCTGGAAGCCGACTTCGGCTCGCTGCCCAAGACGCTGCTGTTCGAGCACCAGTGCGTGGACGACCTCGGCCGGTACTTCCTCGGCGCGCACGCGGACGCCCTGACGTCGGCCCTGGGCATCGGTGCCGCGCCGGAGCAGGCGCCCGCCGCACCGCCCGTACAGGCGCCCGCGCCGCCCGTACAGGCGACCACCGCGCCCGCACCCCTCCCGCGACCGGCCGAACCCCGCGACGAGGAGGCCATCGCGGTCATCGGGCTGGCGGGACGCTACCCCGGGGCCGCGGACCTGGACGAGCTGTGGGAGAACCTGGTCACCGCCCGCGACTGCGTCACGGAGGTGCCCGCGGACCGCTGGGACCACGAGCGGGTCACCGGCGAGCCGGGCGGGATCCCCGGGTGGGGCGGCTTCCTCGACGGAGTCGCCGACTTCGACGCGCTGCTGTTCAACGTCGCGCCCAGCGAGGCGGCGATCATGGACCCGCAGACCCGGCTGTTCCTCGAAAGCGTGTGGACCCTGCTGGAAAGTTCCGGGTACAGCCGGGAGAGGCTGCGGACCAGGCACGGCGGCCGGGTCGGGGTCTACGTCGGCACCATGTACCAGCAGTACCAGCTGCTGTCGTCCGACGTCGTCCACGAGTCCATCACGTCGGTGGTGTCCGGCAGCGCCGTCGCGAACCGGGCCTCGCACTTCTTCGACCTGCGCGGCCCGAGCATGGCGGTCGACACCACGTGCTCCTCGTCGCTGGTGGCCATCCACATGGCGTGCGAGGAACTGCGCCGGGGCAGCTGCGAGTTGATGATCGCGGGCGGGGTCAACCTCTCGCTGCACCCCAAGAAGTACCAGGGGCTGCGGATGACGGGCCTGATGGGCAGCGGCCCGGACAGCAGGGCGTTCCTCGACGGGGACGGGTTCGTCCCCGCGGAGGGCGTCGGCGCCGTGCTGCTCAAGCCGCTGTCCCGGGCCGTCGCCGACGGGGACGAGATCCTGGCGGTGATCAGGTCGAGCGCGGTGAACCACAAGGGCCGCACGAGCGGCCCCATGGTGCCCAGCGTCGAGCAGCAGGAACAGCTGGTGGAGGACAACCTGCGCAGGGCGGGGGTGCACCCGCGCACCGTCGGCTACGTCGAGGCATCGGCCAACGGCTCGTCCCTGGGCGACGCCATCGAGTTCGCGGCGCTCAAGAACGTCTTCGGCAGGCACACGCCGGACGAGCGGTTCTGCGCGCTGGGGACGGTCAAGTCCACGCTCGGCAACCTCGAAGCGGCGTCGGGCGTCGCCCAGCTCAGCAAGGTCGCCCTGCAGATGCGGCACGGCAAGCTCGTCCCGCCGCTGCGGCGCGGCAAGCTCAACCCCGGCCTGGAGTTCGGCGGGACCGCGTTCTACCTGCCGGAGGAGCCCACCCGGTGGGACCGGCCCGTGGCCGAGGTCGACGGGGTCGAACGGCAATATCCCCGGCGCGCGACCATCAGCGCCTTCGGCGCGGGCGGGACCAACGCGCACCTGGTCGTCGAGGAGCATCTCCCCGCCGGAGCCGACGGGCGGGCGCCCGCGCCGGAGGAGCAGGCGCCGCGGATCGTGGTCCTCTCGGCCCGCACCGAGGACCGGCTGCGGGTCCACGCCCGCCGGGTGCTGGAGTTCGTGAAGGCGCACGACGAGGTGTCCCTCGCCGATCTCGCGTACACCCTCCAGAGCGGGCGGGAGGCCATGGAACACCGGCTGGCCCTGGTCGCCGAGCAGGTCAAGGGAGTCGTCGCGGGGCTGGAGCACTATCTGCGGGACGAGGCGGCGGAGACCGCCCCGGTGCCGCTCTTCACCGGCGACACCAGGCGCGACGGTGCGGACATCGGCGCGCTGCTGACCGGCTCGGTCGGCGACGCGGTCCTCCGTCAGCTCCTCGCCGAGAACCGGCCGGAGGATGTCGCCCTGTTCTGGGCGCGCGGCGGAGAGGTGCCCTGGGACCGCGTCCGGGGCGCGGGCGGGGCGCCCAGGGTGGTGTCGGCGCTGCCCACCTACCCCTTCGACAAGCAGCGGCACTGGGTCAACCCCGGGCCGCCGGACGGGACCGCGGCCGTGGCGCCGCGCGCGGACGGCCCGGAACCGGCGCCGCGCCCCGCACCGGACGGGATCCCGGCCCTGGTCGCCGACCTGCTCGGGCTGCCCGCCGCGGACCTCCCCCTCGACACGCCGCTGGAAGACCTCGGGTTCAGCTCCATCCTGGCGACCCAGCTGCTGCAACGGATCCAGTCCGGGTTCGCCCCCGGGGCGAGCCTGCGGGAGCTGGCCGAATGCCGGTCGACGCGGGACCTGGTGCGCCGGTTCGAGACCGCGCCCCGGCCGGATACCGCGGAACCGGGCGGGCTACCGGAGGTCGTGCACCTCAACGGCAGCAGCCGGGGCAGGCCGGTCTTCTGGTTCCACGGCGGGCTCGGCGGGGTCGAGGTGTACGGCGCCCTCGCCGACAAGGTCGAGCGGCCCTTCTACGGCATCCAGGCCCGGGGCTGGATGACCGACAGCGAACCGCTGACGGGCATCCGCGCGATGGCGGCCCACTACGCCGCCATCATCCGGGAGGTCCAGCCGGAGGGCCCGTACGACCTGGGCGGATACTCGCTCGGCGGCCTGTTGGCCTACGAGGTCGCGCGGCAGTTGCAGGAAGCGGACCGCGCCGTCGAGACGATCACCATGCTGGACGCGATGTACGGCGACGACGTCAAGGCCAGGACCATGTCGCGCAAGGACATGGTCCTGCAGCAGGTGAACGCCCTGCTGCAGGCCGGGGCCAGGGCCACGGACGCGGAGGGCGACGCGGACGCGGACGCGCCCGCGCCGTTCATCGCGGGCTACGAGGTGGACCTGAGCCGCGACGCCGACGACCTGCTGGACGAGCTGATCTCCCTCGCCCGCCAGCGGGGGCTGATCGGGTCCGCGGAGGCGGTGCGCGCCCGCATCGAGCAGAACGTCCGGGTCCTGGAGGCATACCAGGTGCTGGACTACGAGGTGCTGCCGCTGCCCCGCCCCGAGTCGGTGACCTGTTTCTACTTCCGCAACGGCAGCGGTCTTTTCTACGGAGCCCTGGAGCCGGTGCTGTCGACCCAGGGCGACGGCACGGCGCTGGACCACGTGGACTACTGGGGGGAATGGGAGAAGCAGATCCCCGACTTCCACCGGACCGATGTCGATTCCTCGAACCACTTCGTGATCCTCAGCGACGAGCAGTCGCTGTCGGCCATCCGCGCGTTCTGCAAGGTGTTCTACTCCAGCGGCCGCGAGAAGAACCGGATCGCCAACGCCAAGAAGTGGGTGGGCCGCCGCCGCGCCAAGCGGCCGGACCCGGACCAGGTGCACACGCACACACACCGCGATGGTGGCAAGAAAGGAGAGGGCTTGTCGTGAAGACATATGTTTTCCCCGGCCAGGGATCTCAGAAGAAGACAATGGGCGGCGGCCTGTTCGATGAGTTCGAGGAGCTGACCCGGGCGGCCGACGCGATCCTGGGCTATTCCGTCAAGGAACTCTGCCTCGAGGACCCGGACAACCGGCTGAACCGGACCGAGTTCACCCAGCCCGCCCTCTACGTCGTCAATGCGCTGTCCTACTACAAGAAGCTGCAGGACTCGGAGCAGGCGCCGGACTTCCTCGCCGGGCACAGCCTCGGCGAGTTCAACGCCCTGCTGGCGGCCGAGTGCTTCAGCTTCGAGACCGGACTGCGGCTGGTGCGCAAGCGGGGCGAGCTGATGGCCCGGGCGCCGGAGGGCGCGATGGCGGCCGTGCTCAACGCGTCGGCGCAGGAGATACGTACCATCCTGGACGACAACGGCCTCACGTCGGTCGACCTGGCGAACTACAACTCGGCGTCACAGGTCGTGATTTCGGGCCCGCCGGAGGACATCAAGGCGGCCAAACCCCTCTTCCAGTCCGGCAAGCACCTGTTCGCCCCGCTGAACACCAGCGGCGCCTTCCACTCGCAATACATGGAACCCGCGCGCCAGGAGTTCACGCGGTTCCTGGAGACCGTGGAGTTCGCCCCGCTGAAGGTCCCGGTCATCTCGAACGTGACCGCCCGCCCCTATGAGGGCCACCGGGTCAAGGCGCTTCTGGCCGAACAACTCACCAGCGCGGTGCGGTGGTCGGAAAGCGTGGAGCATCTTCTCGGCCTCGGCGAGATGGAGTTCGAGGAGCTGGGGCACGGAAACGTCCTCACCAAGCTGATCAACAAGATCCGCCGGGAGCAGCAGCAATCGACGCAGCAGCAATCGACGCAACAGCAGCCCGCCGAGGCCCGAGCACCGCTGTCCGCGGACGAATTGGTGCGGCAGTGGAACGAGCGCCATCCGGTCGGCACCCGTGTCCGGTCGGTGATCGGCGAATACCCGCGGCTGGAGACCGCCACACCGGCTACGGTGCTGTTCGGCCACCGTGCGGCGGTGTACATGAGCGGCTACCGCGGCTACTTCGACCTTACCGAGATCGAGCCGGTCAACTAGTGTGGCGGCCGGGAGGAATGCGGGCGTTAACAGCGCCGGCAGCACAAACAGGGGGAGTAATTTCATGACGCCCGTGGGCATCGAGGCGATGAACGTCTTCGCAGGCACGAGCTACGTCGACGTCGCCAAACTGGCGGACCACCGCGGACTCGACACCGCCCGGTTCGAGAACCTCCTGATGAAGGAGAAGACCGTCGCGCTGCCGAACGAGGACCCGGTGACATTCGGGGTCAACGCGGCGAAGCCGATCATCGACGCGCTCAGCGAGGAGGAGCGCGACCGCATCGAGATGGTGATCACCGCGACGGAGTCGGCCTTCGACTTCGGCAAGTCGATGAGTACCTACTTCCACAGCCTGCTCGGGCTGGGGCGCAACTGCCGCCTCTTCGAGATCAAGGTCGCGTGCTACTCGGGCGTGGCCGCCCTGCAGACGGCGGCGAACTTCGTGCTGTCGCAGACCTCGCCGGGCGCGAAGGCGCTGGTGATCGCCACCGACCTCACGCGGTTCATGGTGGCCGAGGGCGGTGACGCCCTGTCCGAGGACTGGTCCTTCGCGGAGCCCAGCGGCGGCGCGGGCGCGGTCGCCATGCTCGTCAGCGACAACCCGAAGGTCTTCCAGATCGACGTCGGCGCCAGTGGCTACTACGGCCACGAGGTGATGGACACGTGCAGGCCGCTGCCCGACAGCGAGGCGGGCAACGCCGAGCTGTCGCTGCTGTCCTACCTCGACTGCTGCGAGAACGCCTTCCTGGAGTACCAACGGCGCGTCGGCGACGTAAACTTCGTGGACACCTTCGGCTACCTGGCGTTCCACACGCCCTTCGGCGGCATGGTCAAGGGCGCGCACCGCAATCTGATGCGCAAGGTGGCGAAGGCCCGCCCGGCGGCCATCGAGGAGGACTTCACGCGCCGCATGGGGCCCGGTCTGACGTACTGCCGACGGGTCGGCAACGTCATGGGGGCGACCACGATGCTGTCGCTGGCCAGCACCATCGACAACGCGGATCTGTCCGGCGGCGCCCAGCGCGTCGGGGTCTTCTCCTACGGTTCCGGATGCTGCTCGGAGTTCTTCAGCGGGGTCGTACGGCCGGAAAGCCAGGCGCACCTGCGCCGGATGGGCATCGCGGCGTCGCTGGACGGCCGGTACGAGCTGGACATGGCGCAGTACGACCTGCTGCTCAAGTCCAACGACGCGGTCAAGTTCGGCACGCGCAACGTCGAACTCGCCGGGTCCACCGTCCCCGAGGCCAAGGCCGCGCTCGGCCGTGAGCTGCTGTTCCTGAAGCAGATCAACGAGTTTCACCGGGAGTACGAGTGGACCTCCTGACCGGCGTCACGTACGAGACGGTCGAGGTCCGGTTCACAGGCGAGATCTGCTTTCTGCGGATCAACCGGCCCGACGCCGAGAACCGGATCAACAGCCGCCTGGTCGAGGAGTGCGCGAGGGTCGTCGAGTTCTGCGAGGAGCACGCGAAGGTGCTCGTCCTCGAAGGGCTGCCCGAGTTCTTCTGCACGGGTGCCGACTTCCAGGAGATCAGCTCCGCGGGGGAAGGCGGCGGCTATGAGGGGTCGCACGCCGAGGCGCTGTACGACCTCTGGCTGTCGATCGCCCTGGGCTCGTTCGTCTCCGTCGCACACGTGCGGGGCAGGGTCAACGCCGGGGGAGTGGGCTTCGTGGCCGCCTGCGACGTCGTCCTGTGCGAGGAGAAGACGGTCTTCAGCCTGTCGGAGCTGCTGTTCGGCCTGATGCCCGCGTGCGTGCTGCCCTTCCTGATCAGGAAGGTCGGCGCCGCGAAGGCCAACTACCTGACCCTGATGACCCAGCCGGTCTCCGCCCGCCAGGCGCTGGACTGGCACCTGGTGGACGCCTGCGAGGAGAACAGCGCCAACCTGCTCCGCAGGCACCTCCTGCGGCTGCGCTACCTGCCGAAGACCGGCATCGCGCGCTACAAGAAGTACCTCGGAGCGCTCGACGACACCCTGGTCGCGTCCCGCGAGAAGGCGGTCGAGGCGAACCGGGAGGTGTTCTCCGACCAGGAGAACCTGGCCAAGATCTCGCGGTACGTAACGACGGGGCAGTTCCCCTGGGAGGAGGAGTAGCGCATGGGAGACGATCCGGTGGGCTACACGAAGCTCGGGGACAGCGTGGTCCAGATCACCATGCAGGACCGGGAGCACAAGAACACGTTCTCCGGTCGGCTCATCACCGGCCTGGGCGAGGCGTTCGAGCGGGCCGGGGCCGACGAGCGGTGCAAGGCCGTCGTCCTCACCGGCTACGACAACTACTTCGCCAGCGGCGGCACCAAGGAGAGCCTGCTGCAGATCCAGGACCGCCAGATCAGCTTCACCGACTCCAACATCTACGGGCTGGCCCTGGACTGCCCCGTGCCGGTCATCTCCGCGATGCAGGGCCACGGCATCGGCGGCGGGTTCGCCATGGGGCTGTTCGCCGACTTCGTCGTCCTCAGCCAGGAGAGCGTCTACACGACGAACTTCATGCAGTACGGGTTCACCCCCGGTATGGGCGCGACGCTGATCCTGCCCACGAAGCTCGGCTCCAGCCTGGGGAACGAGATGCTGCTGTCCGCGAAGACCTACTACGGGCGCGACCTGAAGGAGCGGGGGGTCCCGTTCCCCGTCCTGCGGCGCGCCGAGGTCCTGCCCTACGCGGTGGAGCTGGCGGAGAACCTCGCCGAGAAGCCACGGGTCTCCCTCATCACCCTCAAGGACCATCTCGTGGCGGACCTGCGGGCCGAACTCCCGGGCTACATCGAGCGCGAGGTGGCCATGCACGACAAGACCTTCCACCAGCCCGAAGTCCGGGACCTCATCCAATCTCGCTACCTAGGCGGTTGACGAAATGCCCATTCAGGAAGTGTTCGACCTGGTCGTGAAGCACACGCGCGAGGTCCTGCCCGAACTCGACAGCCACACCTTCGTGGCCACCGACTCGCTCCGGGACCTGGGGGCCAACTCCATGGACCGCGCGGAGATCATCATGATGACGCTGGAGTCGTTGTCGGTGAGCATCCCGCTGGTCGAGCTGGCGGGCGCGAACAACATCAACGAACTGGCGAAGCTCATCCATGACAAGTCGACCTGACCCGCACGATGTCGTGATCACCGGCCTCGGCGTCACCGCCGCGGTCGGCCAGGGCAAGGACGAGTTCGCGACCGCCCTGTTCGAGGGACGCCACGCCTTCGGCCCGCTGCGCAGGCCCGGCCGGTCGGTTCCGGCCGACGGGTCGGCGACGGCGTTCCTGGGGGCCGAGATCGCGGAGCTGGCCGTACCCGAGGCGTTACCCGCCCGGGCACTGCGCACGGCGTCGCTGTCGGCCCGCGCCGCCCTGTCGACGCTCGCCGAGGCGTGGCAGGAGGCGGGGCTCGACGACGCCGACCCGGCCCGCATCGGCCTGGTCGTCGGCGGATCCAACGTCCAGCAGCGGGAGCTGACGCAGACGCACGCCCGGCACGCCGACCACCCCGAGTTCGTACGCCCCACGTACGGGCTGTCCTTCATGGACACCGACCTGTGCGGGCTCTGCACCGAGCTGTTCCCCATCCGCGGCTTCGCCCACACGCTGGGCGGTGCCTCGGCCAGCGGCCTGCTCGCCGTCCTGCAGGCCGTGTGGGCCGTACGGTCGGGCCAGGTCGACGTGTGCGTCGCCCTGGGGTCGCTGATGGACCTCTCGTACTGGGAGCTGCTGGCGTTCCGGGCCATGGGCGCCATGGGCTCGCACCGGTTCGCCGACGACCCCGGCGCGGCGTGCAGGCCGTTCGACCGGCAGCGGGACGGATTCCTCTTCGGTGAGTCCTGCGGTGCGGTCGTCGTGGAGCGGGCGGGTGCCCGTCGGCACCCCGAGCCGTACGCCCGGGTGCTCGGTGTGGCCACCGCGGTGGACGGCAACCGGAACCCCGATCCCTCGCTGGCCGGGGAGATGAGCGTCATCGAGGGAGCGCTGGCGGAGGCGGGCTTGTCGGCGGGCGACGTCGAGTACGTCAACCCGCACGGCACCGGCTCGCTGATCGGCGACGAGACCGAACTCCGCGCCCTCGCCAAAAGCGGGCTCGGCAACGTGCGCATCAACGCCACCAAGTCGATCACCGGGCACGGCCTGAGCGCGGCGGGCGCGGTGGAGGTCGTGGCGACGCTGCTCCAGATGCGGGAGCAGCGGCTGCACCCCACCCGCAACCTGGCGGACCCGGTGGACGACTCGTTCGGGTGGGTGCGGCAGGAGTCGCTGCCGTTCGCGTTCGACACCGCCATCAGCCTCAGCATGGGGTTCGGTGGCCTGAGTTCGGCGATCTGTCTGCGGAAGTGGCGATGACCAAACCCGTTGTCTTCATGTACTCGGGACAGGGATCCCAGTACTTCCACATGACGCGCGAGCTGTACGAGCAGAACCCGCGCTACCGGCTCTGGCTGGAGCACTGCGACGAGATCGCCTCGCCCCTCATCGGGAAGTCGCTGCTGGACACCATCTTCGATCCCCGGCGGGACCGGAGCGACCCGTTCGACTCCCTGCCGGAGTCCAGCGCGGCGCTGGTGTGCGTCGAATACAGCCTGACGCGCGTCGTCCAGGAACTCGGGTACGAGTGCGACGCCCTCCTCGGCTACAGCCTGGGGGAGATCACCGCGGCCGTGGTCGCGGAGGCGCTGCCCCTGGAGGACGGCATCGGCTTCGCGGTGGAGTTCGCGCGCCTGCTGGAGCGGCGGACACCGCGCTCCGGCATGCTGGCCGTCGTCGGCTCCCCGGAACTGCTGCGGACGCACGCGTCCCTGTTCACGGGCTGCTGGCTGACGGCGCGCAACTTCGATCAGAACTTCGTCGTCAGCGGGCTCGCCGCCGACATCGACGGACTCGAACGCGCACTGGAGTCGGAGAACGTCCTCTGCCAGCGGCTGCCCGTCGACTACGGCGTGCACACCGAGCTGATCGATCCCGTCGAGGAGCAGGCCCGGCGGCTCATGGACACCCTGAGCTTCGCACCGCCGCGGATCCCGATCCTCTCGTCCGTCGCGACGGGCAGGGTCGACGCGGTGTCCGCCGACGGCATCTGGGCGGCCGTACGGCAGCCCGTGGAGTTCTCCCGCACCATCGAGAAGGTGACCGCCGAGGGTGGCGCGACATTCGTCGACCTCGGCCCCAGCGCCACGCTGGCCACCTTCGTGAAGTACATCGCCGCACCGGGCGACGGCTCCTCCCAGGTGAGCGCCGTCAACCGGTTCGGCAACGACGTGAAGTCGATGAACGACTTCCGGGCTTTCATGGCGACGCTGTGATGCCCAAGACCACGGTTTCGGCTTCGTGTTCCGATGTCGACAGAGGATGAACGAGGAGTTGTGCTGATGAGCGACGGTAGCCCGATGCCGAGCGAGGCCGAACAAGAGGCGTTCGAGCAGAACCCGCATCTGCTCTACAGCGCCCTGCGCGCGGAGGCTCCGGTCAGCAAGGTGACCGCGCCGGGTGGGCTGGGCGTGTGGATGGTGACGCGCCACGAGGACGCGCGCCCCGCGTTGAGCAGCACCCGGCTGTCCAAGAACGTCGAGGTCGGGCAGAAGGTGATCGAGGCGAACACCGACAGCGAAGAGATGCGGCTGATGTTCGCCACCGAGCTGTCGGCGCACATGCTCAACTCCGACCCGCCGGCCCACACCCGCCTGCGCAAGCTGATCAACAAGGTGTTCACCGCACGGGCCGTGGAACGGCTCCGCCCCCGGATCGAGGAGATCACGACAGATCTGCTCGACGCGATGGAGCGCGCGGGCCGGGTGGACCTGATGAGCGCCTTCGCCGCCCCGCTGCCCATCGCGGTGATCTGCGAGCTGCTCGGCGTCCCGCTGATCGACCAGGACCGGTTCCGCGGCTGGGTCGACGCCCAGCTGTCCGGCGACCCGGAGCGGCTCGCCGAAGCCGCGCCCGCCCTGTTGGGGTACCTGGACGAGCTGGTCGCGAGCAAGCGCAGCAACCCCTCCGAGGACCTGCTCACCGACCTGGTGCACGCCAGCGACGGGGACGACAAGCTCAGCGCCCAGGAGCTCGTGTCGATGGCGTTCCTGCTGCTGGTCGCGGGCCACGAGACGACGGTGAACCTCATCGGCAACGGTGTGCTCGCCCTGCTCCGCCACCCCGAACAGCTCGCCGCGCTGCGCGCCGACCGCTCGCTACTGCCCGGCGCCATCGAGGAGTTCCTGCGCTACGAGGGCCCGGTGAACACCGCCTCGCTGCGGTTCACCACCGAACCGGTCGAACTGGGCGGGGTCGTCATCCCGGAGAACCAGCTCGTGGTGGTGGCCATCGCCTCGGCCAACCGCGACGACGCCCAGTTCCCCGACGGCGACAAGCTGGACATCACCCGGGAGACCGGCGGCCACCTGGCGTTCGGGCACGGCATCCACTACTGCGTCGGCGCCCCGCTGGCCCGGCTGGAGGCCGAGATCGCGTTCGGCCGCCTGCTCGACCGGTTCTCCGACATCCGGCTGGACGTGGACGAGGCGGACGTGCGCTGGAAGCCCGGCACGGTGCTGCGGGCGCTGCGGAGCCTGCCGGTGCGCGTGAGCGCGGAGTAGCACCCGGCACGACGGTGCCGCCGGGTCCGCGGTGGAGCGCGGGCCCGGCGGCACCGGCATCGGTCAGCCCGCGCGGTGCTTGACCGCGACCTCCTCCAGCTGCGGAACCAGCTCGTTGAGCGAGGGGGCGGCCAGGATCTCGTCGCGCAGCGCGGTCGCGCGCTCGGCGAAGCGGGGCTCGGTCAGCAGGCGCTGGACGCTCTCCCTGATGTTCTGCCCGGTGGCCTGCGTGGTGTGGATCTCCAGTCCGGCACCCTGCTCGGCCAGCTTGCGGGCCAGGATCGGCTGGTCGAAGTGGTAGTGGAGGGACAGATGCGGCACGGGGTGGCGCGCGGTGGTCGCGAGGGTCGCGGCACCCGCGTGGTGGATGACCGCGGAGCACGTGGGGACGAAGGCGTGCCACGGCACGTAGGAGACGAGGCGGACGTTGTCCGGGACCTTGCCCAGCTTCTCCTGCTCGCTCTGGGCGATGGTCGCGACCAGCTCGATGTCCAGATCGGCCAGCGAGTCGAAGATGTCGGTGATCGGTATGTTGTAGCCGTTGAAGACCTCGGTCGCGGTCAGCCCCAGGGTCATCCCGACCCGCGGGCGCTCCGGAGCCGCCTTCAGCCACTCGGGAACGACGGCCGGGCCGCCGTATCCGATGAACTGCGTCTGCAGGACGTCAAGGCTGGTGTCGAGCTGCAGGCTGCGCGGGAACTGGTCGATGGTCACATGACCAGTCGTCATGTCCTCGCTGAACTCCGCGCCGAACCTGCGCGCGTGGCGGCCCAGCCAGTCGGCCAGCGGGTCCTCCTGCTCCGCCGCGGGCTGCTGCGCCTTCAGCCGCAGGTAGATGTCGCGGGTCGCGCCGAACACGTCGGCGCCGAAGACCACCCGCGCGTGCGCCGCGCCGCACGCCTTCGCGGTGATGGAGCCGATGTAGCTGAAGGAGTCCCACACCACCAGGTCCGGCTTCCAGCCGCGGGCGAACGCCACCAGGTCGTCGATGACCGCGGCGGCCTCTCCCTCGTGCGCACCCTCCACCGCGGCCTTGTGGCTCTGCAGGGTCTGCTCCCAGGTCGTGCCCTCCGGGTCCTCGGCCACGTCCCACGGCGGCGTCAGCCCGGGCCGGATCGACTCCAGCAGCTCCGGCATCTCGCGGCCGAACTGCCACTTGTCGAAGTCGTTCCCGACGGGCACGGCGGTAAGCCCGGCCTGGGTGATCGTGGGGGCGAAGCGCGGTTGGCTGGCGACGAGCACCTCGTGGCCGGCCGTACGCAGCGCCCACGCCAGCGGCACGAGGTACAAGAAGATGTTCTTCTCCGGATTGACGGTGAAAAGCACGCGCATGATGAGGTCTTCCTCGGGTCGGTTCGGCGTAAGCGACGATCTCGCGGCCTGGTAGGACCCGTATCCGCCTTTTCAGGCTCCGGTACCCCGGGTGGTGCAAGGAGTCGTCCCCCAGACTCGTGAGTCACACACTACGCGGGAAGTTTCCGAACAGGGGGAAAAAACACGGCAGTTCCCAAGAGACGAGGTCGCTGGTAGCGTTTGATCATGTTCTGCCGTGTCCGCTGAGGAGTTCTGATGAGCACTGGCATTTCGCTGCCCAAGCCCGAGGCTGTCGGCGCGTTTTACGACGCGGCCAACGGGCTGATCGCTCAATTCCAGGGCGGCAGCATGCATTACGGTTACTGGACCGGCCCCGAGGACGAAAGCACATTCGAGCAGGCGTCGGAGCGGTTGTCCGACATCCTGATCGACAAGCTGGCGCCGGGCCCGGACGACCGGGTGCTCGACGTCGGGTGCGGTGTCGGCACGCCGGGCGTGCGACTGGCCACCAGGACCGGTGCGGAACTGGTCGGGATCTCGATCAGCGAGCGGGACGTGGAGCTGGCGAACGCCCGGGCGCGGAGCGAGGGCGCCGACCGGGCGAGCTTCCAGCACGCCAACGCGTTGGAGATGCCCTTCGAGGACGACTCCTTCGACCACGTCCTCGCGCTCGAGTCCATCGTGCACATGCCGGACCGCGTCCAGGTGCTCAAGGAGATCGCGCGGGTGCTGCGGCCGGGGGGCTCGTTGGCGCTCACCGACTTCGTCGAGCGCACCCCCGCCTCCGGTGACCTGCCCAAGCCCTCGTTCCTGAAGAGGGTTCAGGGCGCGGTGGCCGACAAGGTGCAACAGGCGGCGCTGGCCAAGGTCATCGAGTCGTGGCACACGGCTCCGCTGGTCCGGGCGGCGGACTACCCGTCGTTCGCCTCGGCCGCGGGCCTGGACATCGTCGAGGTCACCGACATCAGCCAGCACACCAAGTACACCGCGCAGCGGTTCTACGGGGCGGTCTACGAGTACGCCAAGCACCACGAGGTTCCGCCGGAGATCGAGAAGATCCTGCGGGCGGGCCCCGGCGAGAAGCGGCTGCACTGGCTGATCGAGGACGACCCGGCCGTCGGGGTGATCCTCGGCGTGCTGCGCCGCCCCTCCCAGGACTGAGGCCGCTACCGGCCGCCGTGCCGGTGCGCCGCCGAGTGGGCGGGCTCCCGCAGCGCGCCCAGATGATACTTCCAGGTGTCGGCGAGCCCTTCGGCGAGGCCGGTCTCCGGCCGCCAGCCGAGCACGTCCGCCGCGCGCCGGATGTCCAGCCACGCGTCCTTGCGGTCGAACGGGCGTGCCGGTGCCCGTTCCACCGGGACCGGCCGCCCGACCGTGGCCTCCAGCTGCCGGTGCAGGTCGTCCAGCGAAGTCGGGTACCCGGCACCGATGTTCAGCACGGCCGGCCGGTCCGCCGCACGCAGCTCGGGCGCCCTGACCAGCACCGCGAGCATCGCGCTCGCCACGTCCCCGACGTGTACGTAGTCCCTGCTCGACCCGGAGTGGCCGAGCATACGGAGCGGCTCGCCCGCGAGCAGCGCCGTCATCCAGTGCCCGATCACTCCGTAGCCCGCGCTGGTGCGCTGCCCCGGGCCGTACACGTTGGACAGCCGGAGCACCACGGGCGCGAGCCAGTCGGACGCCCCGGCCAACGCCTCCTCCTGCTCCAGCTTGGCCCTGCCGTAGACGCTGCTCGGGCCCACGGGTGACCGCTCGTCATACGGCGGCGTGCACCGCGGGTCGTACACGGTGCCGCCCGACGCCGCGAGCGCCACTACCGGGCGCCGCGGGTTCTCCCGCAGCGCGTCGAGGAAGGCCCGGAAGGCGGCGAGTTCCTCGGCGGCGCGCTCCGGTTCCCGTTCGGCGATCGCCGGGCTGATCCGGCTCGCCAGGTAGAAGACCACATCCGCGCGGCACAGCGCGGGGTCGGGCCGGGTGCCGCGCACGGCCGGTGCCGCGCTGGTGAACCCGTGGGCCTCCACTCCGGCCCCGGCCAGGGCGCGCATCACGGCGCCGCCGACGAAACCGCCCGCGCCGACGACGGCGGCGACGGGCCCGGGCCGATGAATACTGGTGTTCGGGACGAGTGCCGTGGGCATCCGTATTTCCCCCCGTGTGAAAGAACCGGCGACCCCTCGCCGGTAGTTCGGGGACCGTACCAGCCTTCCTGCGCCACCTTCCCAACAACCCATCCGGTTTTCAACAACCCATCCGGAACAAGGCTTTCTATTTGTTGATCACTGTGTGGATTCGGCGAAGAGCGGGTATCGGTGTGCCACGAACGGATAGCATCGCGCGTATGAGTAGGAGAAGCGACGCGGTCGCCGAACGCAGGCCGGCTTATCTGTCAGACCTCGCCGCTGGAACCGACCGGTTCTTCGACAAGCGCAGGGAAACCTGCCCCTGGTGCGATTCGAAGCAACTCGGCCTCCTGCTGCGCACGACGGACGTGATGCAGCACAAGCCGGGCGTCTTCGTTCTGGAATCCTGCAAGGACTGCGGGCACATCTTCCAGAACCCCCGGCTGAACGACGACGGCCTCGAGTTCTACTACCGGGACTTCTACGACGGTCTCGGCGAAGAGAACATGAACAAGATCTTCGGGACCAAGCGCGCCGGGCACGACGGGCGGACCCATATGGTCGCCGCGGAGGGCAAGCCCAAGCAGTGGCTCGACGTCGGCACGGGGCACGGCCACTTCCTGGCCGACGCGAAGGACGTGCTGCCGGAAACGGAGTTCGACGGACTCGACCGGACCGACGGAGTGCTGATCGCCCAGGAGAAGGGGCGGGTCCGCAAGGCGTACCAGGGCAGCTTCATCGACCTCGCCCCCGAGTTCGCCGGTCAGTACGACGTGATCAGCATGTACCACTACCTGGAGCACACCGCGGACCCCAAGGCGGAGATGGCCGCCGCGGCGGCGGCGCTGCCGGTCGGCGGGCACCTGGCCATCGAACTGCCCGATCCGGACTGCGCCTGGGCCCGGCTGCTCGGCAAGTGGTGGATCTCCTGGCTGCAGCCCCAGCACCTGCACATGATCCCGATCGCGAACCTGCGCGCCGAGCTGAGCGCCCTGGGGCTGACCGTCGTCTCCGAGCAGCGGGCCGAACCGCACAATGGGCAGGACGTCGTCAGCGCCGCGGTCCTCGCGATCAACGCGGGGCTGATCGGCGGGGAGGACCTGGCGTGGCGACCGGCCCCGCCGTCGCGCGCCCGCGCGCTGCTGCGCACGATCGCCTTCAACGCGAGCGTCCCGGTGCTCGCGCTGTCCTACCTGGTGGACCGGGTCTCCGCGTCGATCGGGGGCAAGCGCGGCCTGTCCAACACCTACCGGGTGCTCGCGCGCCGGACGTCCTGACCGTCATAAGGTCACCGGCTTGACCTTGACACAGTGACAAGGTGTCCACTGCGTGCAGGAGGTGGTCCCGATCAACACCACAAACGAAACCCCGCAGAACACCCGTGCGGCCAACGCCCTGGGCGCCGAGGACTCGTCGGTCCGGCTTCAGGCGGCCCTGGCGGTCGGCTCGAACCCCGACCCCGGCCTCCTGGAGACGCTCGTCGAGCGGTGCGCGGTCGAGCCCGACTTCTTCGTACGAGACATGCTGTCCTGGGCGCTGACCCGGCTCTCGTCGGAGATCACCCTGCCCCGGCTGCGCCAGGAGCTCGACTCCGAGCGCACGCAGGCCCGCAGCCAGGCGTTGCACACGCTCTCCAAGATCGGCGACAAGAGCGCCTGGGCCTGGATCACCAGCGACATGCTGCGCGACGCCGACGACGAGGCCGCGCGGACCGCGTGGCGCGTCGCGGTCGCCCTCGTGCCCGAGGACGAGGACGAGAAGAAGGCCCTGATCGATGAGCTGGTCAGGCAGCTCGGTCGCGGCGACCGCAATGTGCAGCTGAGCCTGAGCCGGGCCTTTGTCGACCTCGGCGACGTGATCGAGCCCGCCCTGGAGAAGGCCGCGGCGCACCCCGACCCGGCGGTGGCCGCGCACGCCCGTGCCACCGAACTGCTGCTGCAGGACCCGGAGACCGGCTTCGACGCGGCGATCGACGAGGCGAAGCGAGTCGTCGCACTCGGCCCGGACCAGGCCGCTGTCGCCGCGGCCACGTCGGGAGGCGCCGCTCCCTCGGAGACGGCCGCGACCGACGCGACCGCCCAGACCACGGAGTCCGCGGATTGCTGATCGGTGATGTGGCCCGCCACTCGGGTGTGAGCAGCCGGATGCTCCGGCACTACGACGCCCTCGGGCTGGTGCGACCGACCGGCCGCACCGTCGGCGGCTACCGCGAGTACTCCGCCGAGGACGTCCGCAGGATCTTCCATGTGGAGAGCCTGCGGTCCCTCGGGCTCTCGCTGAAGCAGATCGGGCGCGCGCTGGAGGACCCGGCCTTCACGCCGTCCGCCCTGGTCAGCGACCTCATCCGGTGGACGGAAGACCGCTTGGAGCGGGAGCAGGAGCTGCTGGAGCGGCTCCGCGCGATCGACGCGTCGGCGCCCACCAGCTGGCAGGGCGTCCTGCGCATCGTCGAACTCATGCAGGGGTTCAACTCGGCCAGCGCCGCGCGCAGGCAGCAGGCCGTCCTGGCCCGGCCGGAGGGCGTGCCGGTTCCCGCCGAGCTGCTGGCCGGGGCGGTCCTGGGCGAATCCGACCCCAACGTCGCGGGCGCCCTGCGCTGGGCGCTCGCCCGATCGGGTGGCGACGGCGTGGCGGCGCTGGCCGCTGGCGTGCGCTCGGAAGACGCCGACATCCGGCGGCGCGCGGTGCAGGCGATCGCCGAGATGCCCGAGGCCCCGGGGGCGAGCGCGGTGCTCGCGGACGCGCTCGGGGACCCGGACACGAGGGTGCGCGGGCACGCCGCTCTGACGCTGGGCAGGCGCGGCGTGATCGCGGCCATGCCGACACTCGTCGGCATGGTGGTCGAGGGCGCCAACGACGTCGAAGCTGCGGAGGTCCTGGGAACGCTGTCCCGGCACCCCGGGTGCGCGGACCGGATCGTGGCCGCCCTGGCCGGCGAACTCGCCGCGGACACCGCCGACTCCGCGACGCGGATCCGGCTGACCCAGGCGCTGGTCGAGCTGTCGGGGACCGCCGTGCAGGAGGTCCTGTGCCAGCTGGCCCACGACGACGACCGCGCGGTCGCCCTCGTCGCCTCGGCCTTCGCCGGAGTGATCGAGGAGCGGTCCCCAGACGACCGCGCCGACGAGGATTGTTGAAAGCATGCGACCAGGGCACACCCGAGCTCAGCCCCGGACCTGAGGACTACCGTTGCGCGATATGGGCACCACCGGCACCACGCAGCTCTTTGTCGCGTGTACGCAGTACGCGGCGGTCACGATCACCGCCGCCATTCGTTCGGGGCTCTTCGGGGAGCGTGCCGCACACCGGCGTGTCCTCGTCGTCAGCGACCCGTCCGCACTGCCCGAGGTCGCCACCCCGTTCGATCGCATGGCCGGATTCGAGGCGCTGCGGCCCGAGTTCGACGCGGTGCACTCCTGGAACGAGTTCATCCGGCCGTTCCACCCGGCGCACTGGTCGCCGAGGGATCAGGACACGGTCCTGTGGGAGCGCGCGCTGCGCCGGGCGTGGGGGCTGGGCAGCGGTGCCGTGGAGATCGCGTGCGAGTCCATCCAGGGGGCCACCGCCCAGGCCATGGCGCGGATCTTCCAGGACAGCCCGCTCCACGTCTACGCCGACGGCCTGATGAGTTACGGGCCGACCCGTGGCCCGGTCGACCCCTCGATCGCCGCCCGGATCGAGCGCCTGCTGTACGTGGATCTGGTTCCCGGTCTACGGCCGCTCCTGCTCACCGAGTTGGGCGTCGAACCGACGATCGTGCCCACCGAGGCCATGAAGGCGACACTCGCCGAATTGTCCGGTGCCGCGGGCCCGTGCACCCTCCCGGACCCGGGGGAGGCGCCGGTCCTTCTCCTCGGGCAGTATCTGTCCGCGATCGATGTGCTGTCCCCGGACGAGGAGCGCGGGCTCCACCTGCGGATGCTGCGCGGAGCAGCCGGGCTCGGGCACAAGAGCGTGGTCTTCAAGCCGCATCCTTCGGCCCCGCCCGGCTGGTCCCGGGCCCTCGAACGGGACGCGGAGCGGCTGGGCGTCGAGTTCCGCACACTCGACGCCCCGGTCCTCGCGGAGGTGGCCTTCCAGTGGCTGCGACCGGCACTCGTCGTCAGCTGTTTCTCCACCGCGCTCTTCACGGCGTCGCGCCTGTACGGGATTCCGGTGGCCCGAGTCGGCACGGGGACGCTGCTGGAGCGGCTGACCCCGTACCAGAACAGCAACCGCGTTCCGGTGACCATCGTGGACGCCCTGCTGCCCGACCTGGAGGACGGGGACATCAGCGCCTGGCGGTTCCCCGGAGCGGACCAGGTCCGGGACACTCTGGTCGATCTGGTGCGGACCGTTGGCTTCGTGATGCAGCCTCAAGCCCACGCCGATCTGCGCCCGGCAGCCGAGCGCTATCTGCGTCGCCACTTGAACAGCCACACGTGGCGCTACTTCAAGCGCCGACGGCTCACCACGCTCGGGCTGCCCGGCGCGGCCCCCGCACGACTCGCGTTCGTACCGCGCACGGCGGCGTTGCGCCGGACAGCCCGACGGGTCCGAGCCCTGAAGCGAGCGGTGTCCCGTCGGGCGTGAGTCCCCTTCTGTCAGGGCCGGTTACGCCTCATCGTCCAGCAGGCTCAGCAGATAGCGGCCGTATCCGCTCTTGAGCAGCGGATAGCTCAGATCGCGCAACTGCTCGTCGTCGATGTAGCCGCAGCGCCAGGCCACTTCCTCGACACAGCCGATCTTCAGGCCCTGCCGTTCCTCGATGACACGTACGTACTCCGACGCCTGCACCATCGCCGTGAACGTACCGGTGTCGAGCCAGGCCGTGCCCCGGTCCAGGACCGTCACCTTCAGCTCACCTCGGCGCAGATAGGCCTCGTTCACCGCGGTGATCTCCAACTCGCCGCGCTCGCTCGGCCGCAGCCCCCTGGCGATGTCGACGACGTGGTTGTCGTAGAAGTACAGGCCGACGGTGGCGTAGCGGGACTTCGGCTTCGACGGCTTCTCCTCGATCGAGACGGCCATGCCGTGTTCGTCCAGCTCCACCACGCCGTAAGCGGACGGATCGGCCACGGGGTAGGCGAAGATGTGGCATCCCGTGGTGTCGACGTGTTCGCGCAACTGCACGCCGAAGGTGCGGCCGTGGAAGATGTTGTCGCCGAGGATCAGCGCCACCGGCTCCTGGCCGATGAAGTCGGCACCGAGGAGGAACGCCTGCGCGATGCCCTCGGGCTGGTGCTGGGTCTGGTAGGTCAGCCGCAGACCTAAGTGCGAGCCGTCGCCCAGCAGCCGATGGAAGTCCGGCTGGTCCTCGGGCGTGGTGATGATGAGAATGTCGCGGATTCCCGCCAGCATCAGCGTGGACAGCGGATAGTACACCATAGGTTTGTCGAAGACCGGCATGAGCTGTTTGGAAACCGCGCGTGTCACCGGCCACAGACGTGATCCGGTGCCTCCCGCAAGTATGATTCCGCGCATGCATTCCCCCTGTTGGCATGACGTGTCGCGGACGGAAGCTTCTCCCTAGCGCCCTGTCGGGTGCGACATGTATCTTATCCACATGCGGATCATTGTGACTGGCGGTGCGGGTTTCATCGGCTCCGAATTTGTCCGGTCCCTGCTGTTAACGTCGCGTGAGGGGGCACGCGACATTCGCATCACCGTCCTTGACAAGTTGACGTATGCCGGAGTGAAGGAAAACCTTGACCCGGTCGCCAATGATCCCCGATACTCCTTCGTCCACGGGGATATATGCGACGACGACTTTCTGGACCGGGTGATTCCGGGGCATGACGCCATCGTGCATTTCGCCGCCGAAACGCACGTCGACCGGTCCATCGCGGGCTCGGCCCCGTTCGTGACGACCAATGTCCTCGGCACCCAGCTGCTCCTCGACGCGGCCCGGCGGCACGGCGTCGGCAGGTTCCTGCATGTGTCGACCGACGAGGTCTACGGCTCGATCCCGGCCGGCTCCTGGACCGAGGAGAGCCCGCTGGCGCCGAACTCGCCGTACGCGGCCACCAAGGCAGGCTCCGACCTGCTCGCTCTCGCAGCCCACCGCACCCACGGAATGGACGTCGTGGTGACGCGGTGCTCCAACAACTACGGCCCGTACCAGTTCCCCGAAAAGGTCATCCCCCTGTTCATCACCCGCCTCCTGGGCGGTGAGAAGGTGCCCCTGTACGGCGACGGACAGCACATACGCGACTGGCTCCACGTATCGGACCACTGTCGCGGAATCGAGCTGGCGCTGCGCCACGGAAGGGCCGGGGAAATCTACCACATAGGCGGCGGCACCGAGTTGACCAATGAGCAGCTGACCGAACTGCTGCTGACCGCGACCGGCACCGGCCGGGACCGCGTCGAGCGGGTGCCGGACCGCAAGGGCCACGACGCGCGCTACTCATTGGACTGCACCAAGGCCGCGGCGGAGTTGGGCTACAAGCCGCAGGTCGACTTCGAGCGCGGACTCGCGGACACGGTGGCCTGGTACGCCGAGCACGGCTCCTGGTGGGAGCCGCTGAAGCGGCGCGCCACACAGGCGTGATTCCGTGACGTTGCTTGTTCCCGGTGCGTAATCCACGGGTCCTTCCTGATGCGCGCACCCGAGGAAATGCGCCTGCGATCCCGATGGCCTCGCCCGGCGAATTCAGCGTAGCCCCGCGAATTGCGCCCGGGCTCGCATCGGCCCTTTAAGAACTCGGAAGGTCAGGTCCAGGCGACGTATCCGCCGTCCACCCGGATCGCGTCGATGCCGCTGATGTGCCGGGCGCCGCAGCGGTCCTGGGGGAGGACGAGCTGGGGCCCGGCGCGGTCGAGCGGGGCGTCGTCGATGGTGACCGCGAGCAGGACGGGGGCACGGCCGAAGTCCGGGTCGATCTCGGCCCAGGACAGCATCGCGTGGTGGCCGTCCGCGCCGCGCACGGCGATCAGGAAGCGAAGGCGGTCCTTGCGCTTGGCGGGGTCGAAGCCGGGTCCGGTGGAGACCAGGACGTCGTGCAGGAGCGGTCCGGTGAAACGGTGGCGCCGGATGCCGCTGGTGGCGCATTCGAAGCTGACCCGCGCCCGGTGCTGCGGCCAGGCGAGCAGTTCGGACACCGTCAGCCGGGCCGGGCGGGTCAGATCGCCCGTGAAGACGATTTCCGCCACCGGACCGGCGGCCGAACCGGCGGCTGCGAGGGACTGGCTCACGGGCTACCACCTCCAGGATGACCCGTACCCGAGCGCCCATCCCGTACAAACGCACATGCGATGACTGTTGGACAAAGATCCAGCTTATGCGGAGCCCGGGAGGTTACTCCCTCGCATCTGCGGCAGTAAGATCACCCGCATGCACACCTACCGGCTCGGCGACGCGGCAGCCCTGCTCGGTGTCAGCGTCGACACCGTGCGGCGTCTGGTCGATGGCGGGAAACTGACCGCCGAGCGTGACGAGCTGGGCCGCCGGATCATCCCCGGGACGGCTCTCGCGGCCTACGCCCGGCAGGTGCACCGTATGGAGCGGGAGTCCGTCGGCTCCTCGGCCCGGAACCGTTTCTCGGGCATCGTCACCGAGGTGATCCTCGGCGATGTGTCCGCGCAGGTGGAGATCCAGGCCGGACCGTTCCGGGTGGTGTCGATGGTCAGCCGCGAGTCGGTTGAGGAATTGAAGCTGGAGCCCGGTGTTCCGGCGGTTGCCGTGATCAAGTCGACCAACGTGGTTGTCGAGCGATCGTGAATGTGTCCGTAAGGACCTTGAGGGAGTGGACCCGTGATGACCCGTTCCGCGCGCCGGACCCGCCGGACCCTGCAGGTGGCCGGTGCGGGCGCCGCCGCACTGCTGGCCCTGAGCGCCTGCTCGTCGTCGGACGATTCCGCGTCGAAGAAGTCGGACTCCTCCGGCTCCGCGTCCGCCTCGAAGAAGCTCTCGGGCTCGGTGACCGTCTTCGCGGCCGCCTCGCTGAAGGAGAGCTTCACGACGCTGGGCAACGAGTTCGAGAAGAAGCACCCGGGCACGAAGGTGAACTTCAGCTTCGGCGGCAGTGACTCCCTCGCCGCGAGCATCACCGGCGGCGCCCCGGCCGATGTGTTCGCCGCCGCCAGCCCCAAGACGATGAAGATCGTCACGGACAAGGGGGACGCCTCCGGCAAGCCCGCCACCTTCGTCCGCAACCAGCTGGAGATCGCCACCCTGCCGGGTAACCCGGACAAGATCTCCTCCCTGAAGAACCTCACCAAGTCCGGGCTGAAGGTCGTGCTGTGCGACAAGACGGTCCCGTGCGGCGCCGCCGCGCAGAAGGCCCTCGACGCCAGCAAGCTCAAGCTCACCCCGGTCTCCTACGAACAGGACGTCAAGAGCGCCCTGAACAAGGTGCAGTTGAAGGAGGCCGACGCGGCCGTCGTCTACAAGACCGATGTGAAGGCGGCCGGTGACAAGGTCGAGGGCGTGGAGTTCCCGGAGTCGGAGAAGGCCATCAACGACTACCCGATCGCCCAGCTGAAGAACGCCCCCAACGCCGACGCGGCCAAGGCGTTCATGGCGCTGGTGCAGTCCCCCGAGGGCCAGAAGGTCCTCGGCGAGGCCGGGTTCCTCAAGCCGTGACCTCGCTGGACAAGGCAGGGGCTGCGGAGACCTTGGAGGGGGCTCCGCGGCGCGGCCGCGTCCGCCGGGGCGCCCCGCTGCCCCTCCTCCTGCCCGCGCTGATCGGTCTCGCGTTCCTGTTCGTCCCGCTCGTCGCGCTGCTGGTCCGGGCTCCCTGGGGGAGCCTTCCCGACCTGCTGACCAGCGCCGAGGTCTGGCAGGCGCTCCAGCTCTCGCTGATCTGCGCCACGGCCGCGACCGCGGTGAGCCTGGTCGTCGGTGTTCCGCTCGCCTGGCTGCTGGCCCGGGTCGAGTTCCCCGGGCGCGGCCTCGTACGCGCGCTGGTGACGCTGCCGCTCGTCCTGCCGCCGGTGGTGGGCGGTGTGGCCCTGCTCATGGCGCTCGGCCGCAACGGGGTCGTCGGACAGTGGCTGGACTCCTGGTTCGGCATCACGCTGCCGTTCACCACCACGGGGGTCGTGGTGGCCGAGGCGTTCGTGGCGATGCCGTTCCTCGTCATCAGCGTCGAGGGCACCCTGCGCGCCGCCGACCCCCGCTACGAGGAGGCCGCCACCACCCTGGGCGCCTCCCGCTTCACCGCCTTCCGCCGGGTCACGCTCCCGCTCATCGCCCCCGGCATCGCGGCGGGCGCCGTGCTCGCGTGGGCCCGCGCCCTGGGCGAGTTCGGCGCGACGATCACCTTCGCGGGCAATTTCCCCGGCCGTACCCAGACCATGCCGCTCGCCGTCTACCTGGCCCTCCAGAACGACCCGGACGCGGCTATCGCCCTCAGCCTGGTCCTGCTGGCCGTGTCCATCGCGGTACTGGCCGGACTGCGTGACCGATGGATGACCGCCTCATGAGCGACACCGAGAAGACGATGCGCGGCAGCAGGGGCGCCCTGGGCCCGGGTGGCGAGGGGCTCGATGCCCGGCTCGTGGTCGAGCGGGGCTCCTTCCGCCTCGACGTGGCGCTGACCGCGGCGCCCGGCGACGTCGTCGCGCTCCTCGGCCCCAACGGCGCCGGGAAGACCACCGCCCTGCGCGCGCTCGCCGGACTCGTCCCGCTCACGAACGGCCATCTCCGGCTCGACGGCGCCTCGTTGGACCGTACGCCCCCGGAGTCCCGTCCGGTCGGCGTGGTCTTCCAGGACTATCTGCTCTTCCCTCACCTCTCCGCGCTCGACAACGTGGCCTTCGGCCCCCGCTGCCACGGCGCCTCCAAGGCCGAGGCCCGCGCCCAGGCCGCGGAGTGGCTGGACCACATGGGCCTCGCCGAGCACGCCGGAGCCAAACCGCGCCGCCTCTCCGGCGGCCAGGCCCAGCGCGTCGCCCTCGCCCGCGCCCTGGCCACCCACCCCAGGCTCCTGCTCCTCGACGAACCCCTCGCTGCCCTCGACGCCCGCACCCGCCTCGACGTCCGCGCGCGGCTCCGCCGCCACCTGGCGGAGTTCGAGGCGGTCGCCGTGCTGGTCACCCACGACCCGCTCGACGCCATGGTCCTGGCCGACCACCTTGTCGTGATCGAGGACGGCCGCATCGTCCAGGAGGGCGCCCCGCCCGACATCGCCCGCCACCCGCGTACGGACTACATCGCCCACCTGGTCGGCCTCAACCTCTACCGGGGCGAGGCCGAAGGGCACACGGTCCATGTCGACGGCGGGCCCGATGTCACGACCGCGGAGCAGCTCACGGGCCCGGCCTTCGTCGCGTTCCCGCCGAGCGCGGTGACCCTGCACCGCGACCGCCCCACCGGCTCCAGCGCCCGCAACCTGTGGCACTGCGAGGTCACGGGTCTGGAGACCAACGGCGACCAGGTCCGCGCCGACCTCACCGGTGGGCTGCGCCTCGCCGCGGACCTCACCACGGTCGCCGCGGCCGAACTCGGACTCCAGCCGGGGGCCACGGTATGGGCGTCGGTCAAGGCGGCCCAGACGCACGCGTACCCCGCCTGACGAGTGGGGTGCCGAGCTCCTTCGGGTCAGAGCCGGGTGGCCGTGCGGATCAGCCCGGCGAGGGCGAGGGAGCGGCTGTGCGCGGGCCAGGCGATATGGGTGACGACGGGGGGTGCGTCGGTGAGGGGGACGGCGGTGTGCTCGGCCCACAGCCAGGCGCGGGCGGAGTCGGGGAAGATGGCCACGGCGCGGCCGAGGGCGATCAGCTGGGCCAGCTGCGTCTGGTCGTGGACCTCGGGGCCCGGGCCGGGTGGGTACGTGCCGTGGCGGGGCCAGCGGGCGAGCGGGAGATCGGGGGCGTCGGTGACGTCGGCCAGGGACAAGGTCTCGTACGCGGCGAGGGGGTGCCCGGTGGGCAGGATCGCGATCTGCCCCTCGGACCGCAGTTCCTCGCTGTCGAAACCGGCGACGGAGTTGTACGGCGTGTGCATGAGCGCCACGTCGGCCCGCCCGTCGCGCAGCATTTCCTCCTGCTCGCAGGTGCCGCTCGGCAGCACCTCGATCTCGGCGGCGTCGGGCTCGGCCGCGTAGGCGGCGAGAAGCTTTTGCAGCAGCTCGTGGGACGCGGCGGCCTTCACCGCCAGCACCAGGCGGTTGCGGGGGCCGCCCGGACTGTCGGCGCCACCGGCGCGACGGGTGCGGCGAGCGGCGGCGGTGGTGGCGTCGAGGGCCGCGCGGCCCTCGTGCAGCAGCACCTCTCCGGCGCCGGTCAGACAGACGCCGCGGCGGTTGCGTTCCAGCAGGGAGACACCGAGGCGCCGTTCGAGCTGCTGGATCGCCCGGGACAGCGGCGGCTGGGCCATGCCGAGGCGCTCGGCGGCGCGGCCGAAGTGCAGTTCCTCGGCGACGGCCGTGAAGTACCTCAACTCGCGGGTCTCCAGGGTGTCCATGGCCGCAGCGTACCCGGGTGATACCCACCGGGTATGACAGGGCACCGTATCGGTGTTGGATGCGCCGCTCGTCCGCGAGCGAACATCAACGGCATGAGCGAAACGAAGATCGCGCTGGTGACCGGCGCGAACAAGGGAATCGGGTACGAGATCGCGGCCGGGCTGGGCGCCCTCGGGTACCGCGTGGGCGTGGGAGCGCGCGACGAGGCGCGGCGCGAAGCCGCCGCCCAGAAGCTGCGCGCCGCCGGGGTGGACGCGTTCGGGGTGCCGCTGGACGTGACCGGCGACCGGAGCGTCACCGAGGCCGCGGAACTGCTCGAACGGCAGGTCGGGCGGCTGGACGCCCTGGTCAACAACGCGGGCATCTCGGGACCGGCCACGGGAGAGGGGTGGGGGCAGGATCCGACCGTGCTCGACCTCGACATGGTCCGTACGGTCGTGGAGACCAACGTCCTCGGTGTCATCCGCGTGACCAACGCGCTGCTGCCGCTGCTGCGGCGCTCGGCGTCGCCGCGCATCGTCAACGTCTCCAGCTCCGTCGGCTCCCTGACCCGGCAGGCCGACCCCGGCATCGACGTCGGCCCCATCATGGCGGCCTACGCGCCGTCGAAGTCGTACCTCAACGCCGTCACCGTGCAATACGCGCGGCAGTTCGCCGGTACGGACATCCTGGTCAACGCCGCCTGCCCGGGCCTGGTCGCCACCGACTTCAACGGCTTCTACGGGCCCCGCACTCCGGAGCAGGGCGCGGCCACGGCGATCCGGCTCGCCACGCTGCCCGACGGCGGCCCGACCGGTGCGTTCTTCGAGGACGACGGGGTCATCCCCTGGTGATCCCGAACCATTCGTGTTGACATTCACCATGGGTGTGACACGGTCCGAAGATCACTGAGTGGAGGGTCCGCACGCGATGAGCGCGAAGAGGCGGGTGCTGGTCACAGGGGCGTCGCGGGGGATCGGCAGGGCCGTGGCCCTGGCCTTCGCCGAGCGTGGCGACCGCGTGGGAGTGCACTACGCGGCCAACCGCGCGGACGCCGAGGAGACGCTGCGGCGACTGCCCGGTTCCGGGCACGCCCTGGTCGCGGGCGACCTGGGCGATCCGGAGACGGCGCGGCGCATCGTGGACGACGCGGTGGGGGAGCTGGGCGGGGTCGACGTCCTGGTCAACAACGCCGCCGTCGCACCGTCCGAGGACAGCAGACACGCCGTCGCCGAGGTGTCCTACACGCAGTGGCAGCAGGTCTGGCACCGCATGGTCGACGTCAATCTGTTCGGCGCGGCGAACCTGACCTACGGCGTCGCCCGGCACCTCATCGACCGCGGCGCGACGGGCGCCATCGTCAACGTCGGTTCCCGCGGCGCCTTCCGGGGAGAGCCCGACTTCCCCGCGTACGGCGCGAGCAAGGCCGCGCTGCACGCCTTCGGGCAGTCGATGGCCGTGGCGCTGGCACCGCACGGGATCGTGGTGACGTCCGTGGCTCCCGGTTTCATCGCCACCGAACGGCAGGCCGCCAAGATGGTGGGAGCGGGCGGCGAGGCGTTGCGCGCCCAGAGCCCGTTCGGACGGGTCGGGACGCCCGAGGAGGTGGCCGCCGCCGTGCTCTACCTGGCATCGCCGGAGGCCGCGTGGTCATCCGGAACGGTCCTCGACCTCAACGGCGCCTCCCACCTGCGGACCTGACCTCCCTGCGGGCCCCCGGACCCGCGGACCCCGGGACCCGCGGACCCCCGGACCTGCGGACCCCCGGACAGCGGCGCTAGGGGGCGGACGGAGCCGGTCCGTCGTCGTCCTCCTCCTGGTAGGAGTAGCGCTGCTGCCGCCAGGGGTCGGCGATGTCGTGGTAGCCGCGTTCCTCCCAGAAGCCGCGCCGGTCGGCCGTCATGTACTCGATGCCACGCAGCCACTTGGGGCCCTTGTAGCTGAAGAGGTGGGGGACGATCAGGCGCAGCGGGAAGCCGTGCTCGGCGGTGAGCAGCTCGCCGTCGTGGTGGGTGGCCATGAGGGTGCGCGGGGAGGTGAAGTCGCCGAGGCGCAGGTTGGCGGAGTAGCCGTACTCCGCCCAGGCCATGACATGCGTGACCCCCGGGGCCGGGGGGACCAGGTCCAGGACGGTGGCGGCGGGGATGCCGAACCACTCGTGCCCGGTGGAGGCGGGGCCGCTCGCGCAGTGCAGGTCGGCGACGACCGTGGTCCGGGGGAGGGCGTCGAGCTGGCCGAAGGTCCACTCGTGCGTCTCGCCCGAGGCGGTGGCGCCGAAGACCCGCAGGTTCCAGCGCTCGGGGCGGAAGCGGGGGACGGGGCCGTAATGCGAGATGGGCCAGCCGCGCACCTGGCGCTGACCGGGTGGAAGGGGGGCGCGTGGCGCTGTCCGCCGCATCGGGCTGGTCGCTTCCCACGCGTATTCCGTTTCCTCCGCCGGACCTTCCACCACGCAGCGTATGTGTTCCCTCCGCCCGGCACCGAGGCCGGTCCGCCCGCTGCCCCGGGGGCGACCGGGCGACCGGGTTGTCATCACCCTCGACGGTAAATATCTGCCCTGCCAATGGTAATGAGCGTGCAATGTCGATCCGTTGGGTAGTGCGGGGCCATGTCGAACATCTCGATGGACACCACGTCATCCCCGGTCGGCCCCGCCGCTCCAGCCGGGCTCACCGACCCCCGGACCGGCCTCCCCCGTACCGCGCCACCGCCCGCCGACCAGCGGGCGGTGAGGGCGGCGGTGGCTGCCGCCCGGGCGGCACAGCCCGGTTGGAGCGGGCTGACCACCGGCGAGCGGTCACGCCGGCTGCTGGCCCTGGCATCCCTGATGGAGGACAACGCCGAACAGTACGTGGCGGCCGAGCAGGCGGGCACGGGAAAGCCACGGGCGGAGGCGGTCGGTGAGGTCGCCGGGTGCATCGATCTCGTGCGCTTCTACGCGGGAGCGATCCGGAGCGACCTGACCCCGGGGAGCGGACACCGGCTGCCGGGCCGGGAGAGCTGGGTGCGCTGGGAACCGCTCGGAGTGGTCGCGGCGATCGTGCCGTGGAACTACCCCCTGATGATGGCGGTGTGGCGGTTCGCCCCCGCGCTCGCCGGGGGAAACACCGTCGTGGTGAAGCCCGCCGAGACGACGGCGGACAGCGTGCTGCTCGTCGCGCGGCACGCCCGGGAAGCGCTCGGCCCGGACGTGTTCACCGCCTTGCCCGGAGACCGGGAGACGGGCCGGTCGCTCGTGGAGTGCCAGGGGGTGGACGCGATCGCGTTCACCGGCAGCCGTGCGGCCGGGCTCGACGTCGTCGCGCGCGCCGGACTGCGCCGGGTCAGCCTGGAGCTGGGCGGAAACTGCGCGGCGGTGGTGCTGCCGGACGCCCCCGAGGACACCTGGGCGCGGTTGACCGCCGCGGCCACGTACAACGCGGGGCAGAGCTGTGCGTCTCCGGCACGGGTGCTGACGCTGCGGGAATGCTACGACCAAACCGTGCAGGGGCTGTCCGATGCGATGGGCCGCCTGCGGGCCGGGCGGGACTTCGGGCCGCTGAACAACCCTGACCAGGCACGCCGCTTCGACGGCATCGTCGGCGCCAGCTCGGCCGGTATCCGCCAGGAGGCCCTGGTGGACACCGGCGACGGTGAGACGGGTGGTTATTGGCGGCCGGGCCTGATCCTCGCCGACGTACCCGAGGACGACCCCGCGGTCGTCGAAGAGGTCTTCGGTCCCGTGCTGACGGTGCAGGCGGTGGGGTCGGTGGAGGAGCTGGTCGCGGCCGCGAACGGCATGCCCCACGCGCTCGCCGCCAGCGTGTGGGGCCGGGACACCTCCGCCGTCCTGCGGCTGGCGACCCGGCTGGACGCCGGGGAGGTCTGGGTCAACTGCCACCTGGAACAGACCGCCGAGCTGCCGCACGGCGGGCGCAAGGAATCCGGCCACGGAACGGACATGAGTGTGCTGGCACTCACCGAGTACCAGCGCCCCAAGACGATCACCGTCAACGTGGAGTGAGACGAGCCGTACGTCTTTACCGGACCGGACCCGAGGCGCGGAACGTGCGCCGGTACGCGGACGGGGCGACCCCCGCCTCCGCCGCCAGGTGGCGCCGCAGCGAGGTGGCGGTGGCGAAGCCGACCTCGTGGGCGACCCGTTCCACCGGCAGGTCGCTGGACTCCAGCAGGTGCCGCGCCCGCCGCAGCCGCTGCTGGGTCAGCCAGCGGCCGGGGCTCAGACCGGTCTCCTCCCGGAAGCGCCGGGCGAAGGTACGCGCGCTCATCGCCGCGTGCTCGGCCAGCTCGCCCAGGGACAGGGGCAGTTCCAGCCGCTGCAGCGCCCAGTCGCGGGTCGGCCCGGTGCCGGTTCCGCTCGTCGGCGGCAGCGGCCGCTCGATGTACTGCGCCTGCCCGCCGTCCCGGTACGGCGGCACGACGCAGCAACGGGCGACCTGGTTGGCCACCTCGCTGCCGTGGTCCTGGCGCACCAGGTACAGGCAGACGTCGACACCGCTCGCCGCCCCCGCGGAGGTCAGCACGTCACCGTGGTCCACGAAGAGCACCCCCGGGTCGAGCTCGACCCGGGGGAACAGCTCCTGGAAGTGTTCGGCGAGCGCCCAGTGGGTGGTGGCCCGGCGCCCGTCCAGGAGACCGGCGGCGGCCAGCAGGAAGGCGCCGGTGCAGATGGACACCAGACGGGTGCCGGGGCGGACGCGGGACAGGGCGGCGAGGACCCGCGGGTCCGGGGCGGCGGCCGAGGCCCGGGAGATCGCGTACGGAGGGATGACCACGGTGTCCGCCTCGGCCAGCACCTCGGGGCCGTGCCCGGGGGTGACGGTCAGATCCGCGTCGGTACGTACGGGCTGCCCGTCCACGCTCGCGGACAGCACCTCGTAGCGGCCTTCGGCGGACCCCAGGACCCGGTGCGGGATGCCGAGTTCGAAGGGATAGACGCCGTCGAGGGCGAGGACGACGACCTTGTGGGCGCCGGGCCGCGGGTCCGGGCGCATCCGGCGGTCCAGTTCGGCGGTGCGGTCGGGGAGGGAGCGGTGGGCGGCGGGGGCGGTGGGCATGGCCAGAATGTATCGGAGGCTGACCTTCTTGCCATCGCCCCGGGCGGACCGTACGGCGAGGATCGAGGCATGACTTCGACGGACACCCCTGAGAATCCCGATTCCCCAGTCGCCGCCCCTGTGATGCTCGCCCTGCATCAGACGGCCCTCGGCGGCCCCGAGGTGCTGCGGCTCACCGAGCTTCCGCGGCCCGCGCCCGGCCCCGGGGAGATCCTCGTCGCCGTGCACGCGGCCGGGCTCAACCCCACGGACTTCAAGCACCGCGCCCTGAGCATCTTCCTGCCGCCCCCGCCGCTGACCCTCGGTTGGGACGTCTCCGGCACCGTGGTGGAGACCGGCTTCGGCGTCACTCTCTTCCAACCCGGTGACGAGGTGTTCGGCATGCTGCCCTACCCGTACGGGGCAGGCTCCCACGCCGAGTACGTGACCGGCCCCGCCCGTGCGTTCGCCGCGAAGCCCGCCGGGATCGACCACGTCCAGGCGGCCGCGCTGCCGCTGGCCGCCCTCACCGCCTGGCAGGCCCTTGTCGAGACCGCGGACCTCCGGTCCGGGCAGCGGGTGCTGATCCACGCCGCGGCCGGCGGTGTCGGCCATCTCGCCGTACAGATCGCCAAGGAGCGCGGCGCGCACGTCACCGGGACGGCGAGCGCCCCCAAGCACGACTTCCTGCGCGAGCTGGGCGCGGATGTCTGCGTCGACCACCGCTCCGAGGACTTCACCGACACCGGGGAGCGCTACGACGTCGTCCTTGACGCCCTCGGCGGGGAGACCGCCACCCGCTCCGCGGGTGTGCTCCGCCCCGGCGGCGTCCTCGTCTCCCTGCTGCCGGGCGCCGAGGACACCCGGGCCGCGGCGGAGAAGGCACAGGCCCGCGCCGTGAACCTGCTCGTCGAGCACGACCGGGCCGGGATGCGCGCCATCGCCGAGCTGGTCGACCGGGGCAGGCTCCGCGCCCACGTCTCCGGCACCTTCCCCCTCGCCGAAGGCGCGCGGGCCCACATCCAGGGGGAGACGGGCCGCACCACGGGCAAGCTGGTCCTCACGGTGCGCTGAGGCGCCGTCCGGCGGGCGCACCGCCGTTTCTCATCGAGCCGCGCCGGACCCGGGGTTCTTCCACAGGCGCACCGTGCGGTGCTTGGTGTCGTTGCCCGCGATGAGCCGGCCGTCCGGGCTGAAGGCCACCTCCCGGATCGGGCCGCCTGTCGCCTGTTCGCCGCTCGCCAGGATGGCGCGTGGTTTACGGGTGGCCACGTTCCACAGCAGCAGTCCGGCGTCGGCGGTGGTGGCGAGCGTCTTGCCGTCCGGGCTGAACGCCATCCCCTGGGCCGTCCTGGACTTGCCGGTGGGAGTGAGGGAGGCCGTGGGCTAGTACGAGCGGTAGCGAGGGGCGGGCGGGGTGTACTCGTCCTGGGAAGGAGGACGAAAATCAGGACGACGACCAGGACGAGGACTCCGGCTCCGCCCAGCAGCGCGGGGAATCCCGAGGCGGCCGCGGCAGGGGAGTACGGCAGCACGCCCAGGACCGGTGGAGCCATGGGCTCGCCGGGGTCGGGATCGTGTTCCAGGATGCGGTAGACCACGCCGTGGTCGGTGCCGCCGCCGAAGGCGAGCCGTCCGGTGGCGGCGAAATGGGCGACGACTCCGAGGGCGAACACATCACCGGCCTCGGTGACGCTCTGCCCCCTGATGTACTCGGGCGCCATGTAGGCGGGAGTCCCGGTGCGCATCCCGGTGGCGGTCACGGCGGTGACGTCCGCGGCCCGGGCGATGCCGAAGTCGATGACCTTGGGCCCCTCGGCGGTGAGGATGATGTTGGAGGGCTTCAGGTCGCGGTGGATCACCTCGGCGGCATGGATGGACTGCAGGGCTTCGGCCACCCTGGCGATGAGCGCCAGCGCCGCGTCCGTCGCCAACGGCCCGCTCTCGGCGATCGCGTGCTGCAGGGCCGGCCCGGGCACATAAGCCGTGGCCAGCCAGGGTTCATCGGCCGCCAGGTCCGCATCGACGACCGGCACGGTGTAGAGCCCCTGGACCCGCCGGGCCGCGGCCACTTCCTGTTCGAAACGCTTACGGAACGACGCGTCGTCCGCGTATGCGCGGTGCACGACCTTGACCGCCACCGGGCTGTCGGCGGGCGTACGTCCCAGGTAGACGCGGCCCATGCCGCCCGCGCCGAGAACGGCCTCCAGCCGGTACGGGCCGGTCCGGGAGGGATCGGTGGCCCCCAACGGGCGGTGTGGCGGCGGAGATGTCGGCCACCCCGTCTGCTGTCCCCGCTGCCCCTGCTGCCCCGCGTCAACGGGTGCTACCGCCGGTCGACCATGATCCGGTCGGGACATGTTCCCCGTCACCCCGTCTCTCACCGTTCGAGCGAGCGACAGCGTAGACGAACACCCCACCCCCGAAATAGATCTTTCTGCCGGAAGCTTCCCTCCGGGAAGTGGCCACTGTTTAGTGAGGTAACTCCCTTTAAGAGAGTGACCAGCTCATGAGCACTTGCTTCCTGGCAGGTCGCTTTCTTGTGGAGAGTTCCTCTCTCTCAGTATGCTCGCCGGGCGAGAGCAAGGGTGTTGGGGTGTGGAGGGTGAGTCCATGACGGAAGCGCCGGGGACCGACTGGGACCCGTATGCCGGTGGTTGCCCGTCTCGTGAGGTCCTTGACCGCATCGGCGACAAGTGGACGGTACTTGTCCTGGGCGAGCTGGCGGAGTCCGGAACCAAGCGATACACCGCGCTGCGCAGGAAATTGGACGGCGTGAGCGAGAAAATGCTCACCCAGACCCTTCGCGCGCTGGAACGCGATGGCCTGGTCCGCCGGACCATTCACCCCGAGATCCCGCCCCGGGTCGAGTACGAGATCACCGAACTCGGCGCTACGCTGAGTGAACTGACGGTGACGTTGAAGCAGTGGTCGGTCCGCCATATGGACGAGGTCCTGGCGTCGCGGCTCGCCTATGACCAGCGCGGCAGCGCCACCTCACCCAAGTCGACGAGCTGATCGCACGGTAGCGGAGAGTAGCCGGGATTCCGGCCGCTGCCGCGATTGCCGACGAAGTCGCGCCCCTCGGCGCTGCCGTCGTTCCTGGTGCTGGATCAATTCGACGGCCGAGTCCCGTGAATTGATCAGCAGCCGACGCCGAATAACCGACGCGGTGTCCGCAGGCGTCGAGTGAAGCCTGCCTCTTCACGTCAATCAGGGCAGGCGCGCGCCCCCTTCAATAGTGAACGGGAGTCATCTGTCGGCCGCTGTGTTCCTTCCGTTCTGTGAGCTTTATCGCATACGAAGGAATCCGCGGTTTTCCGCCTTATGGTGCGCGTCAGGAACCGTCCGGCCGACCGGGTGACGCACAAGATGCCGTCGATTCTGCGGGCCTCCGCGACGGATCAGTGGGAACGGAAATAGTCCAGACCGCCCGCCATTTGTTCCGTGTTTACCGGCGATCGATGACCCCGGGGCCGGATGGCGCGGGGGGTGTGTCGGAGGCCACAAACCCGCACTGCCCATGGGGGGAACGGCTCTGGGGGATCAACAAGATCCCCCAGAACCCCCCAGGTTCGGCCGCACCATTTCCTCTGCTGTGTCACATGAAGATCATGAGGATCGCATGGCAGGGATCCCTAAGGGTTCCCCTACATCAGGGAGAGGTAGAATAGGTACTTTTCCTTTACTGGCGCGCCGGGAACCAATGTCGGGTAACGTTCTTGGCTGATTCGTTCCCGTTGACTCGATTCACCTCCCGGCGTCCGGGAGTTCATGCTGTAGATTCCGTCCCACCAATGCTGCTTCGTAAGGTTAATCGGCCTGGTGAGAGCCGTCGTGGACCCGGAAACCGATTCAGGTGTTTTTTATCCTAAAATGCGCCGCGGTGTTCATGATCGGTCGCGTAGTTGACACATGTACTTGGCGGTCGTACCGTCCTTTGGTAAAGGGAGAGAGATTAATGCCTGCCCATGCAGGCCTCTGAAAAGCATTGCGCTATATGCAACGGCAGGGGAGCTTGGATGGGGAATTCAGGGGGGAAGGGTATGCAGGTTCTCGGTACGATGCGTATCGATCATGATGGCGAGGTCGGGAGTCTGACGTTGGCCCCCAAGCCTCGTACTGTGCTGGCGATGCTGGTGGCTCATCCCGATCAAGTGGTGTCACTGCACACGCTTGTCCGGGAGTTATGGGACGAGCGGCCTCCGGCCAGTGCTCTGAGGGTCGTTCAGACCTACATACTTCAGGCGCGGAAGGCTCTCAGCCAGGCCACCCGGCTTCCTATCAAGGTCATCATCGAAGATGCCCTCTCCACCCATGCCGGGGGCTACATGTTCACCGAGTCGTTCGCCAGACTCGACTACCACGTGTATCAAGAGCTGGTCGACTCCGGACGCAGATCGCTGATGAATGGCGATCTTTCCGGCGGGGTCAGTCATCTGGGAGATGCCCTGGGGATCTGGCGCGGGTCGGCGTTCGCCGATGTCGTCGTCGGAAGGATGCTGGAATCCCGTCGGCGGCAGTACGAGGAATCCCGGCTGGGAGCCCTGGAGACGCTGGCGGAAGCGAAGATCGGGAGCGGGCGCCACTTGGAGGTCACCGCGGATCTCGCTGCTCTTACCGCCGAGTATCCCTACCATGAGGGGCTGCACTCCCAGTACATGCGCGCCCTGGAGAAGGCCGGGCGCCGGGCGCAGGCACTCGAGGTGTTCCACCGGCTGCGCGTCGGGCTCGTGTCCGAGCTGGGTATCGAGCCCGGCCACACGATAAGCCGTCTGCAATTCAGCATTCTCAACTCCTCCCCGGTCAACGGTGTCTGACGTGCCCGGATGCGGCCGGTTCTCCGGGCGCCCCAAGATCAGGTCTTTCTAGGCGACGGTGTATCCGCCGTCCACGGCGAGGATGGCGCCCGTCGCATAACTCGCCAACGGGTCCGTGAAGTTCAGGATCCACCATGCGATCTCCTCCGCCGTGCCCAACCGGCCCACCGGTATCCGCTCCTGGGTCTGGTGGATGGTCATCACTGCTTGATCGTCAAGCGAGTTGTTCTCCAGGATCGGCGTCTCGATCGGTCCCGGCGCCACGGAAACCACCCGGATGCAGCTGTGAGCCAATTCGCTTGCCCAGGAACGGGTGAAGAAGTCGAGCGCCGCCTTGGTCGCGCCATACACGGACAATCCCGGCCAGCCGTGCTGGCCGATGGCCGCGCTGATGTTCACCACGGTTCCTTCTGAATGCTCCAGAAAGGGCAGCGCGGCCTGCGTGATCAGCAGCGGGGCCCGGAGATTCACGGCGATGAATTGATCGAACTCCGACGGAGTGATCATGCCGAGGTGGGTCGGCCGGAAGACGCTGGCGCTGTTGACCAGAATGTCGATGCCGCCGAAGGCCGCCACTGCCTGAGAGATGATCTCTTGAGGGGCGCCCGGTTCACTGATGTCCACCGCCGCCGGTTTGACGGACGGCCGCCCCTCCGCGGTGGCCTGGAGCTTTTCGGACGTCCTTCCCACGGCCAGCACATTTGCCCCGTGATCAGCGAAAGCGTGCGCCGTGGCACGCCCGATCCCGCTGCCGGCTCCCGTGATGACTACGGTCTTGCCGGATAAGCTGGACACCATCGAAAAGTTCTCCCTGGCTGCATCGGCGATGTGCTGTACACAGTATGAACACCGTATGCTCCGGGGAGGTTGCACACCGTTAAGCGTGGCGTCGTGTGGAAGCAACCGAGGAGTGCGCCGGTCAGCCCACGGGGTCCCCATTCCGCTCGAAGTGCCGGACCAGGGTGCGGTCGGCGAGCAACATCTGGTCGAGACCGCGCGTGAGCGCACGCCGGTCGGCAAGCGGGTCGAAACGGCCGAGGACACGCAGTGCTCCGCTCGCCGGATCCTGCTCCACCAGGTCACGGGTCCGCAGCCAGCCGGCCCGGGTGTGCTCGCCATCGGGAAGGAAGCGGCCCGAAGGCCCCGCCTGCGGCAGATACGGAGAGCGGTCGAGGCGCACCTGCAACTCTCCGTCGATCAGCCGCATTTCCAGACCGGGCACCGGCATCCCGACGGTGTCGGGGCCGTACCAGCCGGTGGGGTCCGTGGCGATGATGCCGGTCTCCGTGGTGCCGTACGCCTGCCCGATCCGCACCCCATGGCGCTCGGCGAAGCGGGTGTACACCCCGTGGGCCATCCGCTCACCGCCGGAGATCGCCAGCCGTAGCCGGGGTATCCGCAACGGGCGGTCGATCTGCGTGAGAGCGGCGAAGTGCTGGGGCGCCCCGAGGATGGAGTCGGCGCCCGACCGGATGGCCGTACGGAGCACGGTACGGCGGCCCGAGTGGGGAGCGAACAGGACCGTGCTCCGGGTGCTCGTCGCGTACAGGACGCCGCCGACCAGACTGTAGGAGTGCGCGAGCGGGCCGAGGACCAGGACCCGGGACCCGGGCTCGGGCATTCCGCCGACGGTCTTGAACCCCTCCAGCTCGGCCAGCAGCGAATCGGCTGTGCGGCCGATGGCCTTGGCGAACCCGGTGCTCCCGGAGGTGAACTGGATCAGGCAGTGATCGGTGGCGGCGGGGCGGCCTCCGAGGAGGCGGCGGACGAAGATCTCGCACTCGTCGTGGAAGGTCTCCTTGCCGTGGCCCGGCGCGTCGAAGGAGACATGGAACTGGGGTCGGCACCAGTCCAGCTGGCGGCCCAGCTCCTTGCCGCGCACATGCGGCCCCATGAGCATGACCTGGGCGCCGCAGGACCACAGGGCGAACAGAGCCCAGAGCTGGCTGAAGCTATGGGCGCCCTGCAGCGCGACGGTATGCCCGGAACGGATCCCATAGGCGTCGAAGAGCCTTCGCATGTGGGCGACTTGGGTCCGCAGAGTGTGATAGGTGACGCCGTGCCCGGCTTGGGCCCAGAGGGCGCTGCCCGGTGGTGCGCCCAGTAGATCGGCGCCCCACCAGTCGGGCTCCGGGTCCACATATGCAGCCATGACGGGTTCCCCTTCCCGCTTCACCGCTCGGCGCCCGAGAGGACCTCATGCGCCGTCCCCTGGAAAACACCGCACAGTCGCCAAAGGTTGCATCCGGGGGGAAGCGGCGCGTGGGGGAAGCGGCCGACGACCGCGAGACTCCCGGTCAGGCGGCCCCTTCCGTCGTGAGCAGGAAGCGCTTGGCGGAGACTCCACCGGCGTATCCGGTCAGTGAACCCTTCGCCCCGACGATGCGGTGGCAGGGCAGCACGACGCACAGCGGATTGGAGCCGAGCGCCATCCCCACCGCCCGCGCGGCGCGCGGGCGGCCCAGCGCGGTGGCCAGCTCCCCGTAGGTGGCGGTGTTGCCGTAGGGCACGAACGACTCCAGCGCGAGCACCGTCTGCGCGGTGAACGCGGAGGCGAGGGAGAGGGACAGGGGAACGGAGAACGACCGTAGATTCCCGGCCAGATACGCGGCGAGCTGAGCGCGCGCCTCGGCCAGCACGGCCAGCTGCCCGGATGTGGCGTCTGTCTCCGTGCGGAACTCCACCCCGCTGCCGAGCGCCCGGGTGGCGCGACGGCGCACGGCCTCCGCGGTGTCGTACACGCAGGCGAGCAGCGCGTCATGCGTGGCCGCGAGGACGAGCCGACCGCACGGGCTCGGCTCCTCGGCGAGCGCCACGGACGTGACCGGGGCACGGACTTCGGACTGCATGGATCTTCCTCCTTCTCCGCGCCGGACGGCTCAGACCGTAGCGGGACGACAGCTCTTACAGGCGCGGTAGCCCGCCTGCCGGGCAGCCCCGGCGGTGCGGAACGGCACCTGGTGCGGCCGGGTGATCCGGCGGGCGTGCGCACAGGTCGGATGGCAGTAGATCCGCGTGGTGTCGCTGCCGAGGAAGACGGCCCCGCGCTGGGTCAGCTCCTCCAGCCGGTGCATATCGATGCCCTCCGCGCCCCGCAGGGCATCCCCGACGCGCTCCGCGTAGGCGGCGTCGCACGGCGCGCCGCTCTCATAGGTGACGCGGTGGCAGGGGATCAGCAGCGGCACCGGATTCTTGGCCAGAGCCTCGATGATCGGCCTGGTGGCGGAGGGCAGCGATGCCTCTCGCGCGAGCCAGGTGATCGGCCGCAGCTGGCCGGAGGGGATGGACCGGACCGCGTGGAGCACGGCGCGCTCCATATCGGTCAGGCTTCCCAGGTCGATCGGCAGCCGCTTCGCCCGGCCCGTGCGCAGGGCGGGGCGCAGCCCGGGAAAGGGCACCGAGGCACGGATGGCGGTCCGGCCGGTGCGGGCGTGATGCAACTGCTCGAATTCCTCCGAGCCGGTCACCATCGTGTCGATGGCCGAGCCGGTCACGGCGTCCGGGCTGTAGGCCACATAGAGGCCGCCCGCCGTGCTGTCGAGATGGCTGTAAGTGTCGTAGCGCTCTCGCGGAATTCCTACGCGCTGCAGTACCCTCAGGGCGAAGTCTGCCGGGGCAGGGGCCGCGAGATCGGCCAAGGCGTGCTCCAACTGTCCCTCCGCGGACCGCTGTTCCTCATCATTCCGGTAGTTCATCTGGTCACCTCCCCCAACACCGCCGCCTCGGGTGTCAAGATCTCACGAAGCGTGCCGATCCCTCTGGATACTTGTGCCTTGACCGTACCCACAGGGCATCCCTGCGCCTCGGCCATGTCGCTGTAACTCATCCCTATGACATGGCGCATCACCACCGCGACGCGATGCTTCTCGGGCAGCTCGGTGAGCGCCTTGACCAGAACCGTCCGGTCGGCGGACATCGCCGCCCGCTCCTCCGGCCCCGGATTCTCGTCCGGCCAGCTGCCGGCGGCGTCCTCCGCACGGGTGGCCGACACCGGGTGACGGACGCTGGTACGCACATGATTGCGCCAGACGTTCGCCGCGATCGTCATCAGCCATGCCCGGGGTTTCAGCGTGCGCCGACGCTCCGGTGAGTAGGTCTGCAGCGCCGAATAGGCGCGTAAGAAGGTGTCCTGGCCCAGGTCGTCCGCCTCGGCGGCCGAACCGGAGACCCGGAACAGAAAGGCACGCACCGCCGAGGCGTGGACCCGGACCAGCTCTGTGAAGCCGTCATCCAGGTCTGACGCCAGGCGCTCGGTCAGCTGCTCCGCCATATCGTCCATCAGCTACAGAAACACCGGCACTTCCGCAATGGTTGCACAGCCCGGGCCAAGGCTGCCGGGGATGCGCCCGGGAGCGGATCCGGACCGGTATGCCACAGCACCGCACCGGCCGCCGGATTCGGCAGCCGGTGCGGTGTCCGCGCGGGTTCGTACGGGTCAGTCGGGCAGCTTCACCGACTGGCTGTGACGGAAGACGTTCCGCGGGTCGTACTTCTTCTTGACCGCCTGCAGCCGCGGGTAGTTCCCCTTGTAGTAGAGGTCGTGCCACGGGACCTTCGACGTGTTGTACTTCGGGTCGCCGAGGTCGATGTCCGGGTAGTTGACGTAGCAACCGTCGGTGATCTCGTTCGGCACCGGCACGCCGCCGGTCTCGGCGTAGACCTCCTGGTAGCACTCCCGTATCCAGGCCAGGGACTTGGCCTCGTCGGCCGCCTCGGTCCAGTACAGCATCCACGACATCTTGAACGCCGAGCCGCGGTGCGAAGAGGCCGTCGCCTTCTCGTCGATCGCGTTGACCTGGCCGCCGAACGAGCTCAGCTGCACCGATGCGGTGGGGTTGTCGATGGCGTCGCTGGTCAGATGCTTGTAGAGCGCGTCAAGATGCGTGTCGGGGAAGTTGGCCCGCATGTAGGCGGACTTGAAGTCTCCCTTCAGCGTCGGGTCGTTGAGGGTCAGCGTCGAGGTGCCGAGGTAGCGGGTCGCCTGGAGCCAGGGCATGCGGCGCGGCTTCACCAGCTCGGGCATGGCGGCGAGCTCACCCGTCCTGGTGGTGGCCGCCTCGTGCGCGACGGACACGCCCTTGCTGATGGCGGCCACGAAGTCCGCGAGCAGCTGCTCGGCGTTCGGCACGGTGGCGTCCATCTGGGTGATCATCCCGATGGCGCCGTTGGACTTGTGATTCAGCCCCAGGTAGCTGCACATCCCGGCGTACGGGTCGCCCGGAGCGCTGTGCGCGACGTGCCAGGCGCCGTAGTTCTTCACCAGGGTGTCGAAGTCCTTGCGGGAGAGCGAGCTCCACGGCCAGGAAACGGCGTTGATGAGCACCTCGGCCGGAGGGCGGGGGAGCAGGGTGGACGGCTCGGAGCCCTTGGCGCCGGGGCTGCGGAACCAGTAGCGCGTGACGATGCCGAAGTTGCCGCCGCCCCCGCCGGTGTGCGCCCACCACAGGTCGCGGTTGGGGTCCGACTCCTCCCGGGTGGCGACGACCGCCCGGGCGGTGCCCGAAGCGTCGACGACGACCACCTCGACCGCGTACAGATGGTCCACGACAAGGCCCAGCAGGCGGCACAGCATTCCCCAGCCGCCGCCGCTGACATGGCCGCCCGCGCCGACCTGGTGGCAGATGCCCGCCGGGATGACGACGCCCCAGCGGCGGTAGAGCCCCTCGTAGACGTCGAGCAGCTGACAGCCCGACTCGACCATGAACGCGTTGCGCTCGGTGTCGAAGTCGACCCGGCGCATCTCGGACAGGTCGACCACGACCTTCGCGTCCGGGTGATAGACGAAGTCCTCGAAGCAGTGCCCGCCGCTGCGGACCGAGAGGCGCTTGCCCTCCTTCACCGCCTGCTGGGTGGCGGCCACCACCTGGTCGGTCGTGGTGACCAGATGGACCTTCTCGGGCTTGCCTATGTACCGCTGGTTCCAGCCTCTGACCACATCCGCGTAGTTCCGGTCGCCGGGTGTGATCGCGACGCCGTCCCGCGCCGCCGCGGCACGCGTCGTGGCGGCCTCCGCGTCGCGCGTCGTGGCGGCGGCCGCGGTACCGGCCGTGCCGCCGAGCAGCATTCCTCCTCCAACGGAGGCGCCCCCGTAAAGGAAACGTCGCCGTTCCATCCCGCCTCTGCTGTCTGTCATCACATGGCCTCTCTGGCCGTCGTCGAGAAGCTGTGTGCCGGTTCCGGCGCAGCGAGCGACGGCCGCGGGCGACGCTACTTGCCGCCGAACGGGCCCCTCACCCGGAATATTGCTCCGCAATTCTCCGGCGGAAGCCGTCGCTCCCTCGGCCCCGCGGCGATGCAACCCCCCGGCATCCGACGGTGTTTCTCCTCCGTCGGCTTCGATCACGAGCCGCGCCGTGGGCCGTTGACCGGCCCTCGATCCACCACAGCGGCGCGGTGCGGGCCGACGGACGTGAGAGTCACCAGAGGAGAGGAAAGCAATGACCGAGCTCGATGCCATCAGTGAGGCGCGGGACAAACCCGCCGAGGATCGGATGACGCCCCGGCACCGGCTCATTCTCGTTCTCCTGCTCGGTGCCCAGTTCATGCTCGCGGTCGACTTCTCCGTGCTCAACATCGCCGTGCCGACCATCGGGGCGGACCTCGGCTTCGAGCTGAGCACCCTGCAGTGGATCGTCACCGGCTTCATGCTGCCCGCCGCGGGCTTCACCCTGCTGTTCGGCCGCATCGCCGACCTCTTCGGCCGGCGGAACCTCTTCCTGGTGGGCATGGTCATCCTCGGCGTCGCGTCGCTGGTCGGTGGCCTGGCCCAGTCGCCCGGCATGCTGCTGGCCGGCCGCACCGGACAGGGGCTCGCCACGGCCATGGCGACGCCCGCCGCGATGTCGCTGCTCACCACGTCGTTCCCCGAAGGCCCGCTCCGCCAGCGCGCCCTGGGGCTCAACGGCACCCTGCTCACCGGCGGCTTCGCACTGGGCTCGGTGCTCGGCGGCGTGCTGACCGAGCTGCTGAGCTGGCGCTGGGCGTTCCTGATCAACCTGCCGGTCGTCGTGCTCATCCTGGTCTTCGCCCCGCGCGTCCTGAGCGACAGCAGCGAGCGGACCCGCAGCCGCCTCGACGTTCCCGGCGCGGTCGCGGTCACCGGTGGTCTGGTCAGCCTGGTCTACGGCATCTCCGCGACCGAGCAGAACGGCTGGGGAGACCCCGTCGTCATCGGCTGCCTGATCCTCGCCGCGGTGCTGCTGGTCTCCTTCTGGTTCATCGAGCTGCGCAGCCCCAACCCGTTGGCGCCGGTCAGTGTGCTCAAGCGGCCCACCGTGCGCTGGGGCAACTTCGCCGGGCTCCTCGTCGTCAGCATGCCCAGCGCCGTGGTCTTCCAGATGACGCTCTACCTGCAGGACGTGCTCGACTACAAGCCGCTCGCCTCGGGTCTGGCGTTCGGCGGGTCCAGCGTCGCGGCCATCGTGGGCGGCCTTGTCGCCCCCAAGGTGATCGGCGCCATCGGCAGCAAGCGCACCCTCGTCACCGCCCTCACGGTCCAGGGGCTCGGCCTCCTGGCGCTGCTCACCGTGGACCAGGGCGACGCCGGGATCTACATCGTCCTCGTCGCCGTCGCGGTCGCCTTCTTCGGCCACGCCATGGGTCTCGTCTCCTACACGGTCATCGCCACCTCCGGCCTGCCCAATGAGGAGCAGGGCCTGGCGACCGGTCTGAGCACGATGAGCCAGCAGATCGCCCTCACGCTCGGCACCCCGGTGCTGGCAGCCGTCGCTGTCTTCGGCGCCGACGCGGCCGAGGGCGCGGAGGCGAGCATCGCCCAGACCCTCGACGGCATGCACCTCGCGGTGCTCGTGGGCGCGGTGGCGAGCCTGGCGGTCGCCGCCCTCGTGGCCGCCTTCTTCCGCGCCGGGGCTGCGGCCCAGCCCGAGGAGTCGACGGCCTGAGCCCGGCTCCTCCGTCCGACCTGTTCTTTCTCCCCTGTTGTTCACTCCGGCTCCGGCCGGTTCCACGAAAGGCACGCCCATGACCTCTGTCGAGCAGCTCGAAGCCACCGTCGTCGAGACCCGCACGATCACCCTCGCCGGCGCCCAGCAGGGCATCACCGCCGCCCTGCGCAAGGCCGAGGAGCTGGGCGCCCGGGTGGCGATCGTCGTCCTCGACGTCGGCGGCCACGTCCAGGCCCTGGCGCGGATGGACGGTGCCGTGGCCGTGGCCACCAGCGTCGCGCAGAACAAGGCGAGCACCGCGCTCGTCGTCCGTACGCCCACCAATGAATTCGCCGAGGCCATCAAGCAGGACGCGGTACTGGTGAGCAGCCTGGCCAGCCAGCCCGGTATGGCGCTTTTCTCCGGCGGTCTGCCGCTGGTTTCCGACGGCACGCCGGTCGGCGCCATCGGCGTCAGCGGCGGAATGGGTGACGAGGACCTGATCGTCGCTCGCGCGGGAGCCGCGGCCATCGTCTAGCCGGACGGTGGTGGTGAATGCGAGGGCAAGAATGTGAGTGCGTGCCCGGGGCCTTGGCGCGCAGGCTGTAGTCACGTTGCGAGAAGCGTCGTGGACGAAGGAGAGATTCCGGTGAACGTCAGCCCTGGAGAGGTCTACGAGAACCCCCGTTGCGGTGAGCGGATCGTGGTCCGCACGCCGGCCTCGGAGAGCGGGGGCAAGCGCTCGGTGATGGATCTCTATGTCGAACCCGGCGGTTTTGCCGCGGGCGAGCACATTCATCCGATCAGCCATGAGCGCTTCACCCTCGTGCGCGGAAAGCTCGCAGTCATCCAGGGCGGTCGCAAGACGGTTCTCGACAAGGTGGGACAGAGCATTCTGATCCAGCCGGGAATCGAGCACCGCTGGTGGAACCCGACAGGCGACAAGACCTACGCGATTTGCGAAGTCATCGGAAACGGGACGCGCTTCGAGCAGATGGTCATGCGTCAGCTCTTCTGCCTGGCGGTGGACGGGAAGACGAACGCCGAGGGTATGCCCACGCTGCTCCAGCGGGCCGTGACCTCGCTGGAGTTCCAGGACGTGCTGCGGTTCGTCAAGCCGTCCTGGAAGCGGCAGCGCATTCTCTACGAGATCCTCGCTCCGGTCGCCCGTCGCCTGGGCTACATGGGGTGCAATCCCGAGTACATGAACCGCAAGCCGTCGGAGGTGGCGGTCCTGGAGGACCTCCCCGACGAGGTGCTGGCCTGGCACTACTGACGGCACTAGTGACCTGGGTTCTCCCGGGCTGAATCGGCCGCTCGCAGATCCGGGAAGGGCAGCACGGACCAGCTACTGGTCCGTGCTGCCTTTTTTCTTGCCCAGGAGACAAGTGAAGTGCTTAACTCCACTTTTCTAGACAGTTATTAGACGGCCTCTAGTGCCGCCTCTGAAAGACTTCTCGCATGAGACCAACGACGGTATCTGAGCGCTTGTATTCGTACATGGTCGAAAACAGCGTCCCGGTCGATGAGTCCCAGCGGAATCTCATCCAGCGGACCGCCGGGGTCGGTGAGCGGTCGCGGATGCAGATCGGCACTCCGCAGGGCTCGTTCTTCACCTTCCTCACGCAGATCATGCAGGCGAAGAACGCGATCGAGGTGGGGACCTTCACCGGGTACTCCGCCCTGTGCATCGCCAAGGGCCTTCCGGTCGACGGCCACCTTCTCACCTGCGATGTGAGCGAGGAATGGACCAGTCTCGGCAGGGAGGCGTGGAAAGAGGCCGGGGTCGACGAGAAAATCGAACTCCGCCTCGGCCCGGCCCTGGAGACGCTGCGTTCCCTGCCGGCCGATCCGGTCGTGGATCTGGCCTTCATCGACGCGGACAAGCAGAGCTACACCGCCTACTACGAGGAATTGGTGCCCCGCCTGCGACCCGGCGGCGTCATCCTCGTCGACAACGTCTTCTGGTTCGGATCCGTCGTCGACGACCCGGACGGAGAGGGCGCCACGATGCACGCCTTCAATGCCCATGTGGCGGCGGACGAGCGAGTCGAGGCCGTCATTCTGTCGATCGGTGACGGATTGACGATGGTCCGCAAAAGGACCTGAGCCCACACTTCGGCAGCACAAGGGAGTGTCTGATGCCGAGCACGTCTTCATCGGGTAAATCACTACGACTAGCCAGACTTTCCAGGCACGGCGACGAGCGCTATCTCTTCGTGCCACTCGATCACTCCGTCTCCGACGGGCCGATCGCGACGGTCAGCGGCTTCCAGGAACTCGTCCGTGACGTGGTCGCGGGCGGGGCCGACGGGATCGTGGTCCACAAGGGCCGGGCCCGGCAGCTCGCCCCCGAACTGCTCTCGGACACCTCGCTGCTCATCCACCTGAGCGCGAGCACGGCACACGGCCCGGACGTCAACGCCAAGGTGCTCGTGGGCGACGTCGACGAGGCCATCAGCCTCGGGGCGGACGCGGTGAGCGTGCACGTCAACATCGGCTCGCAGACCGAGGCCGACCAGCTGGCCGACCTGGGTACGGTCGCCAGGGCCTGCGACCGATGGGGCATGCCGCTGCTGGCGATGATCTACCCACGAGGCCCGCGGGTCACCGATCCGTTCGACCCGGCGCTGGTGGCGCACGTCGTCAACATCGCCGCAGACCTCGGTGTCGACATCGTCAAGACCGTGTTCGCCTCCCCCGTGGAGCGCATGGCCGAGGTGGTCGAAAGCTCCCCGCTCCCGATCATCGTCGCGGGCGGTGGCGACGCGTCGCAGAGTCTGCAGGACTTCGCGGTCTCGGCGCTCGCGGTCGGCTGCAGCGGACTCGCCATCGGCCGACGCGTCTTCACCTCGGCAACTCCCCGCACCACGGTTCAGGAACTCGCCGAGATCGTTCACGGGCCCCAGGGCTCTCCCGTCTCCATCCAAACTCCGCGAATGGCAGGTGCACTGTGAAGCTCAGTTGGGTCGACATCCGCTCGGTCGGTTCCGCGAAGGACGCCATCATCCAGGAGGCGATTCACGCCCGGGTAGAGGGGATCCTCGCCGCCGATCCGGCGGACCTGGAGAAGCTGCCGCCGACGGTCAAGAAGGTCCTCTTCCCGCAGGGCCAGACGCTCCCCGAGAGCTTCGGCACCGCGGATGTCGTCATCGTCGACCCCGCCAAGCACGGGGAGCCGGCCGAACTGGCGCTCGCGCACCCCGATGTGGAGTTCGGCCGGTTCGTCGAGATCATCGACGCCGAGACGCTGGAGGACGCCTGCCAGTCCGGCCGCGTCGACAAGTGGAGCGTGCTGCTCTTCCGCGACCCCACCAAGATCCCGCTGGAGATCGTGATCGCGGCCGCCGCCCGTGCCAACGGCAGCCTCGTCACCGTCGCCAAGGACGTGGAGGAAGCCGAGATCATCTTCGGCGTGCTGGAGCTCGGCTCCGACGGCGTGCTGATGGCCCCGGCGAAGGTCGGTGACGTCACCGCGCTCAAGGCCGCGGCCGAAGGCGGCATACCCGACCTCCAGCTGGTCGAGCTGGAGGTCACGGCCACCGCGCACGTCGGCATGGGCGAGCGGGCCTGCGTGGACACCGCCACCTACTTCGGCAAGGACGAGGGCATCCTCGTCGGCTCGCACTCCAAGGGCATGATCCTCTGCGTCAGCGAGACCCACCCGCTGCCGTACATGCCGACCCGCCCGTTCCGGGTCAACGCCGGTGCCATCCACTCGTACACCGTCGGCCAGAACGAGCGCACCAACTACCTGAGCGAGCTGAAGGCCGGGAGCAAGGTCACCGCCGTGGACATCCACGGCAAGACCCGCCTGGTCACCGTCGGCCGGGTCAAGATCGAGACTCGCCCGCTGCTCTCCATCGACGCGGTCGGCCCCGACGGCCGTACGGCCAACCTGATCCTCCAGGACGACTGGCACGTCCGGGTGCTCGGCCCGGGCGGCACGGTGCTCAACAGCACCGAGCTGAAGCCCGGCGACAAGGTGCTCGGCTATCTGCCGGTCGAGGACCGCCACGTCGGCTACCCGATCAACGAGTTCTGCCTGGAGAAGTAGCAGCCCCGGGCGGGCCGGGCGGCACGCACTCGCGCCACCGGCCCGCCCCGGCGGGGACCGCGGGACCACCTCCCCGCGCGCGTACCTCCGAACCACCCCCACAACGGAATCAGCGCATCCCGGAGGAAGAGTCTTGGACGGGACAGTGTCGTCCTACGTCGATGACGAAGACCGGTGGAAGGCCGTTCAGCGCCGAGACCGGCAGGCGGACGGAGTCTTCTACTACTCGGTGCGGACGACGGGCATCTACAGCAGGCCCTCCTGCGTCTCCCGACCGGCGCGCCGGGCCAACACCGTCTTCTTCACCGACCCGGAGGCGGCCGAGCGCGCCGGATACCGGCCGTGCCGCCGTTGCAGACCACGCGAGGACAGTGCGCACAACTCCTATGTGACCGCCATCGCCAGGACCTGCGCGCTGATCCACGAGGCGACCGAGACACCGAACCTCGACACCCTCGCCGAGGCGGCCGGTTTCAGCCGCTTCCACTTCCACCGGGTCTTCAAACGGCTGACGGGAGTGACCCCGCAGGCGTACGTGGCCACCTGCCGGGCCGACCGGCTGCGCCGGGTGATCTCCGAGGCCGGGACGGTGACGGAGGCCATCTACCGGTCGGGCTTCACCTCCCAGGGCAACTTCTACGCCGTCTCCCAGCAGATTCTGGGCATGACGCCGACCAACTTCCGTACCGGCGCGGACTCCATCGCCATCAGCTTCTCCGTCTCGGAGAGCCCTCTCGGCCCCGTTCTGGTCGCGAAGACCGACAAGGGGATCTGCTCCGTGCTCACGGGCGACGACGGAGCGACGCTCGTCGGACGGCTGAGGGATCGTTTTCCCAAGGCCCATCTCATCCGTGCAGACCGGGAGTTCGACGACCGGGTCGCCGCCGCCGTACGCCAGTCGGAGCCGCCCAGGCCGGGCCGTGACCTGCCGCTGAGCATCCGCGTCACGGCCATGAGCGAGCGCCTCAGCAAGGCATTGCGCGAGACACCGAGCGAACCATCCGCCCAGACACGGTGAAAGAGGATTGGTGATGTTACTTTTCGGCACCCACAGGTCGGCGGCCCAGCGCCTGCGGCTGACGGCCGATCGCGGGCTCGGCGCGGGCAACTTCTTCTGGCACGCCTGGTCGATCGCCCGGGACCGGGACCGGCCGCTGCTCTACCACCCGGACGTCACCGCCCCCGGCTGGGCGGAGGCCGAGCCGCGCGGCGTCTCCCTGAACGACATGCGCATCACCGTGATCCGGTACGCCACCTGGTACCGCGACCATGGCGTGGGGCCCTCCTCCCACGTCGGGGTCTACACCCGCGACGGGCTGTCCGGGCTGCTCCACCACATAGCGATCAACAGTCTCGGCGCCGCCGCCGTGCACTGCAATCCCAGGATGGCGTTCCCGACCGCGGCCGAATACTTCCAGCGCACCCAGACGACGGTCCTCGTCGGCGACAAGGACCTGCTCGACGGCTGCACCGAGGCCTGGTCGGAGCAGGGCATCGCCGTCGCCCGGACGCCCGTGCTCCAGGACATCCGGCAGCTGGACGAGACCGCCCCGCTGCCGCCCGCCCCGCTGCCCGGCTTCCCCTACCGGCACCGGCCCGACGACCTGATGATGGTCTCCCACTCCTCCGGGACCACCGGCCGCCCCAAGGCGCCGATCTTCACCCACCGCGGGTTCTTCATCGGCAAGCGCGAGCGCCTGTGGAGCTTCCCGTCCCTGCGCACCGACCGCATGCTCACCGCCCTCCCGCACAGCCACTCGTCGGGCATCAGCTATCTCAGCATGGCGCTGCTGCTGGGCATCCCGACCATGATTCTCGACGACCCCGACGGGCGGTCCGTGGCCCAGGCGATCAACCAGTTCCACCCCACCTTCGTCCTCGGCTTCCCGCTGACCCTCGCGGAGATCGACACCGCGGACATCGACCCCCGCGCCGCCCGGAACATCCACTCGTGGAACGGCATGGGCGACGCCTCGCACGAGCGGCACATCAGGCCCCTGACCGGCCTCGGCTCCCGCCCCGGCAAGACCGGCTCGCAGTACAACGACGGCCTGGGCTCCTCCGAGATGGGCATGGTGCTCTTCCGGCAGGTGTACTTCCCCGAGTCGACCGAGTACGGACGGCTCATCGGCCGCCCGGCCGGTGTGGTCAAGAAGGCCGCCGTCCTCGACGAACAGGGGAACGAACTTCCCGACGGACAGGCCGGGATGCTCGGCGTCCGCACCCCCAGCGTCACCCCCGGCTACTGGGACGATCCCCAGCTCAGCCAGGAGTCCCTGCTGAACGGCTACTTCCTCACCGGCGACATCGTCCGCCGCGACGACCAGGGCCGCTTCTTCCACCTCGACCGCACCCCCGACGTCATCCACGCCGCCGCGGGGCCCGTGCACAGCCTCCCGCTGGAGGAGATCGTGCTGCTGACCACCCAGGCGCTCGACGCCGCGGTGGTGGGGGTCGAGGACCCCGAGGCCCCGGGGAAGTCCGCCCCCATCGGCATCGCCCTCTTCCGCGAGGACGGACAGGACGGCGGCGACCGCCCGGAGCGCTCCTCCGACGCCCTCCTGAAGGCCGTCAACGCCGAACTCGCCCGCAAGCGGCTGCCCCTGCTGCGTGCGCTGCTCATCGCCGCCGACCGCACGGAACTGCCCGTGGGCGTCACCGGCAAGGTGCTCAAGCGGCAGCTCCGCGAGCGCCACCGCACCCTGCTGCACGACGCCGCCGCCCACGGGGCCGCGCCACGGGCGAACTGACCGTCGCCGCCGTCGTACGCCGCCCGCCGACGTACGCCAGCGGCCTCACCACCGCCCCACCCGATCAGAAGGGCCAGCCATGCACGACGGACACGCCGCGCGCCAAGTAGTCGACATCATCACCGGCTCCTGGCAGTCACAGGCGCTCTACGCCGCGGTCGCCCTGGAGATCCCCGACCACATCGCCGCCGGACACACCACCGACGTGGCCCTGGCCACGGCCACCGGTTCGGGTCCGGACGGCATCACCCGGCTGATGCGGCTGCTGCTGGCCATGGGCGTCTTCGGCCGGTCGACGGAGCGTGGCTACGAGCTGACGCCGGTGAGCGAAGTGCTCCGCGCCGACAGCGACGTGTCGATGCGCGACATGATCCAGCTCTACGGCGAGGAGTTCCACACCGCGTGGGGAGCGGTGGTACCCGCCGTCCGCACCGGCTCCTCCGGCTTCGAACACGCCCTCGGCTCCTCGATCCACGCGTATCTGGCGAACGCGCCCGGCGCGGGCGCCAAGTTCCAGCGCGCCATGAACGCGGGCAACGTCTTCTTCCCCGACGTCCTGGACGCCTTCGACTTCTCCCGCTGCCACACGGTGATGGACGTCGCGGGCGGCAGCGGGCAGTTCCTGTCGATGGTCCTGCGGGCGCACCCGCATCTGCACGGGGTGCTCCTCGACCTGCCGCATATGATTCCCGTCGCCCACGCCCACCTGGACGCGGCCGTGGGCCCCGACCGCTACGAAGCCGTCGAGGGGGACATCTTCGCCTCGGTACCCGAGGGCGCCGACGCGTATCTCCTCTCCCGGGTGCTCCAGGACTGGGACGACGACCGGTCCGTGACCCTTCTGTCCAACATCCGCAAGGCGCTGCCCGAATCCGGCCGACTGCTGGTCGTGGAGCGGGTCATTCCCGAGGAAGGCGCCCCGGAACTGCTGCCACTCCTGTACGACCTGCATCTCCTCATGGCCGCCGGAGGGCGCGGGCGGACGCTGGACGGCTACCGCGACGTCCTCACCGCGGCCGGGCTGCGTCTGGAGTCCGTACACCCGCTGGCCCTCGAAACCACGTTACTGGTCGCGGCCGCGGCCTAGGTTCCGCGCCGACGACCCACGAGAAGGCGAATACGAGGCACGCGATGAACCTCTCACCCCCATCCCGACCGAGTGACGACCCCCGCGTCCTGGACGTCCCCGTGCTGATCATCGGCGGCGGCGGCGCGGGCCTGACGGCATCCGTTTTCCTCTCCGACCTCGGCGTCGGCTCGCTGCTCGTCGAGCGCCATGAGACGACGTCGATCCAGCCGAAGGCGCATATCCTCAACGCCCGCACCATGGAGATCTTCGGCCACCACGGACTGGCCCGGGACATCTACGCCGAGGGCTCCCCGCCCGTCAACTGCGGCGCCATGGCCTGGCTGACCAGCCTCGGCGGCGACGAGCCGTACGACCGCAAGGTGCTCCACCGCGCCGATGCCTACGGCGGCGGCGCGCTGGCCGAGCGGTACGCCGAGGCGTCCGCGTACCCGCACGCCAACCTCGGCCAGCGCTGGCTGGAGCCGCTGATCCGCCGCCATGCCGAGGAGCGCAACCCCGGCGGGATCCGCTTCGGACACGAGATGGTGGAGTTCGAGGACCACGGGGACAGCGTCACCGCGACCATCCTGGACCGCGCAGCGGACCGTACGTACCGCGTCCGCGCCGGGTATCTGATCGCCGCCGACGGCGGTCGCTCGGTGAGCAAGCGGCTCGGCATCCGGATGCTGGGCACGCCCACCTTCCTGGAGTGGATCAACCTCCATATACGGGCCGACTTCTCCGAGTTCATCCCGTTCGACGACACGGTGGTCAACCGGGTCTCCAGCCTCGCCGACGACGGCACCCTGGAGCACTGCGGCGTCGTGCCCATGGGCCCCAAGCGCTGGGGACGCCACTCCGAGGAGTGGACGCTGATGTTCTCCCGGCCGCCGGGCGCGAAGGGCGCGGCGGAACTGGACGACGAGACCATCGTCAAGATGGTCCGCCGGACGCTGAAGCTCCCTCAGGACCACGCGATGGAGGTGCAGAGCATCAGCCGCTGGCCCGTGGAGGGCACGGTCGCCGAGCACTTCCGCGTCGGCCGCGTCTTCCTCGTCGGCGACGCCGCCCACCGCCATCCGCCGTCCGGCGCGCTCGGGCTCAACACCGGCGTCCAGGACTCCCACAACCTGACCTGGAAGCTGGCCCGGGTTCTCTCCGGCGACGCCGCGCCCGCCCTGCTGGACAGCTACGGGGCAGAGCGGCGCCCGGTCGCCGAGCGCGTCGTCGAGCGGGCCCTGTTCTCGCTGTTCAACCAGATCGCCTTCACCGCGGGCACCGGCGTGGTCCCGGGGGCCCGCCCCGAGTGGAACCGGGCCCAGATGACCGCCCTGTTCTCCGACACGGCCGACGGCCGCACCCGGCGCGCCGTCCTCGCCGAGTACTTCGAGACCAACCGGATCACCACCGCCCACCTCGGGCTGGAGATGGGCTACGACTACGCCGGCGCCGGCTTCGTCACCGACGACGGCACCGAGCGGCCCGAGCCCGATCCGCTCGGCCTGGAGTACGTCCAGTCCTGCCGCCCCGGCAGCCGGATGCCGCACGCCTGGCTGGAGCGCGGCGGGCGGCGGACGGCGACCCACGACCTCATCGGCCACGGGGAGTTCCTGCTGCTCACCGGTGCGCGGGGCGAGAGCTGGGCGCACGCCGCGGCCGAGGTCTCCGGGACCCACGGCCCGGCCGTCACCGCCCACGCCGTGGGCCCGGAGCACGAGCTGACCGACCCCGAAGGCGTCTGGGCCGCCCTGCGCGGCCATGGCGAGGAGGGGGCCGTGCTGGTCAGGCCCGATGGCTTCGTCGCCATGCGGCTGGACGCGGCGTCCCCGGACCCGGTGCGGGAACTGCGCCGGGGGCTGGACGTGGCCCTGGGCCGTGCCGTCCCCGTGACGGCCGCGCCGGGCGGGGAAGGGGACCTCTGACATGGCCGACGTCCTGCGCACTCCCGTCGCCATCGTGGGCGCCGGTCCGGTGGGCATCATGCTCGCGCTCTTCCTCGACCGCTACGGCATCGAATCGGTCCTCTTCAACGCCGAGCCCACCTTGGAGGACAAGCCCCGGGGCAACACGCACAACGCCCGCACCATGGAGCACTACCGGCGCCTGGGCATCTCCGGCCAGATCCGACGGCTGGGCCCGCCCGCCGACCACACCCTCGACATCGCCTACTTCACCCGCTACAGCGGCTTCGAGCTGTCCCGGCTGACGCTGCCCTCGCCGGGGGGCCGGATGCGGGCGCTCGCGGACACGCCCCGCATCGACCAGACGCCCGAGCCGGTGCACCGCGCCAACCAGATGTACGTCGAGAAGTTCCTCTACGAACATGCCATGACCCGCCCCAACATCACCTTCCGCTTCGGCTGGCGGGTGACCGGCCTCAAGCAGAACGCCACCGGCGTCACCCTTGAGGCCGAAAGCGTCACCGGCGGCGCCCGGGAGAGCTGGCAGGCGCCGTACGCGGTGGGCTGCGACGGCGGCCGCAGCTTTGTGCGCCGCGCGCTGGGCGTGCACTACGAGGGGCCCGGATCGCTGGAGCAGGAGATCCTGGGGCGCCGTGCCACCGCCGCCCATCTGCGGCTGCCGACGTTCCACACGGACGTCTTCACGGGGCGGCGGGCCTGGAGCTACTGGTCGCTCAACCCCGAGCTGGTCATGAACCTCATCGCGCTCAACGGCCGGGACGAGTTCTTCCTGCTCACCAGCTCCGTCGACCCGGACACCACCAACGCCGAGGAACTGACCTCGCTGGTGCGGCGCGCGGCGGGCACCGAGCTGCCCGTCGAGGTGCTCAGCCACCGCCCGTGGACACCGGGCGCCGCCCTGGTCGCCGAGCGCTTCACCATGGGACGAGTGTTCCTCGCGGGCGACGCGGCCCATCTGTTCACCCCCAACGGCGGCTTCGGTATGAACACCGGGGTGGACGACGCCGCCAACCTCGCCTGGAAGCTGGCCGGGACGATCCAGGGCTGGGGCGGCCCCGCACTGCTCCGCTCGTACGAGAGCGAGCGGCGGCCGATCGCCCTGCGCAACACCGCCGCCGCCCGCGAACTCAACACCGGCCTCGCCGACATCGAGCGCCCCGGCGTCATGGAGGCCGACACACCGGAGGGCGCGAAGGCCCGCGCCCGGGTCGGCGCGCTCGTCCGCTCCTACGGCGAGCGGACCCACTCCATCGGCGTGCAGCTCGGCGCCCGGTACGACGGCTCCCCGCTCATCGACTCCGACGAGGAGCCGCCGAGCGACTCCATGGGCACCTACACGCCCACCGCCATCCCCGGCGGACGCGCCCCGCACGTATGGCTCGACGACTGGCGCGGCCCCGGCAGTTCGCTCTTCGACCGCTTCGGGCCCTACTACACCGTGCTCCGGCTGGGCCCCGAGCCGCCGCCCGTCAAGGAGCTGGAGGCCGCCGCCCAGGCCGCGGGTATGCCGCTGCGCACCCTGGACGTCGAGGATCCGGTCGTCCGCGACCTCTACGAGCGCGACCTCGTCCTCATCCGCCCCGACCAGCACGTCGCCTGGCGCGGCGACGCGCTGCCCACCGACCCCGGCGACCTCGTGGCCCGAGTGACGGGACAGCGGGCGGCGGAGGCGGCACGGGACAAGGACTCCGCATGAGCCGGGGAGAGCTGCGGGTCGGACTCGTCGGCGCCGGGCCCCGCGGCCTGTCGGTGCTGGAGCGGATCTGCGCACGCGAGCGCAAGTCCGGCTCGTACCGCGCGGTGTCCGTGCACGTCGTGGACCCCTACCCGGCGGGCGCGGGCCAGGTCTGGCGCACCGATCAGTCCCCCGAGCTGCTGATGAACACGGTCGCCTCGCAGATCACCCTGTTCACCGACGACAGCGTGGAGATGGACGGCCCGATGGAACCGGGTCCCAGCCTCTACGAATGGGCCAGGGGACTCGCCCCGGACGACGACGGCGCCGACGGCCGCACACTGGCCGAGGCCCGTCGGCTCGGCCCCGACGCGTACCCCACCCGGGCCTTCTACGGCTCCTATCTGACCAGCGTCTTCCGCCGGGTGGTGGCTGACGCCCCGCGCCACGTCACCGTTTCGGTGCACCGGGCCCGGGCCGTCGCGCTGGACAACACCGGACCGCTCGCCGACGGCCCGCAGACCCTCACCCTCGACAACGGGGTCCGGCTGACCGGACTGCACGCCGTCGTCCTGGCCCAGGGGCATGTGCCCGCCCTGCCCGCGCCCCACGAGGAGGAACTCGCCCGGGCCGCCGCCCAGCACGGCCTGCGCTATGTGCCGCCCGCCAACCCCGCGGACGTGGACCTCAGCGGCGTCGGGCCGGGACAGACCGTGCTGCTGCGCGGCCTCGGGCTGAACTTCTTCGACCACATGGCCCTGCTCACCGCCGGCCGGGGCGGCACCTTCCGGACCGAGGCCGGGCGCCTCGTCTACCAGCCCTCCGGCCGGGAGCCGAAGATCTACGCGGGGTCCCGCAGGGGCATCCCGTACCACTCCCGCGGCGAGAACGAGAAGGGTGCCCACGGGCGTTACCTGCCGCGGCTGCTCACCCCCGAGACGATCGCCGGGCTGCGGCGGCGGGCGGTCGACGGCGAGCGGGTGCACTTCGGGACCGACCTGTGGCCGCTGATCGCCAAGGAGGTCGAGAGCGTCTACTACGGCACCCTGCTGGCCGTACGGGGCCGCGCCGCCGACCGGGAGGCGTTCACCGACCGGTATCTGGCCGCCCCGGCGGGCGAGGCGGAGCGCCGCCTGCTGGACGAGTTCGGGTTCGCGCCGCACGACCGCTGGGACTGGGACACCCTCGCCCGGCCGCACGGGAACCGGACCTATCCCAGCCCGGCCGCGTTCCGGCAGTGGCTGGTGGACTATCTCGCCGAGGACGTGCGCGCCGCCCGCGCGGGCAATGTGAGCGGTCCGCTCAAGGCGGCCCTGGACGTGCTGCGCGACCTGCGCAACGAGATCCGGCTCACGGTCGACCACAGCGGTCTGGAGGGCAACTCCTACCGCGACGAGCTGACGGCCTGGTACACCCCGCTCAACGCGTTCCTCTCGATCGGGCCCCCGGTCTCGCGCATCGAGGAGCTGCTCGCCCTCATCGAAGCGGGCGTGGTCCGCGTCATCGGACCCGACATCCAGCTCACGGTCGACGAGAGCGTCCCGTCGTTCGTCGCCGGGTCGGAGGCCGTACGGGGCGGGCGGATCCGGGCCGGTGTGCTCATCGAGGCCCGGCTGCCCGAGCCGGACCTGCGCCGCACTGCCGACCCCCTGCTGCGCCATCTGCTCACCACGGGGCAGTGCCGCCCGTACGACATCCCGGGCACCTGCGGCACGAGCTACCGCACGGGGGGACTCGCGGTCACCGAGCGGCCCTACCGGATCGTCGACGCCCACGGCGCCCCCCACCCGCGCCGGTTCGCCTACGGGGTCCCCACCGAGGCCGTGCACTGGGTGACCGCGGCCGGGATCCGGCCCGGCGTCAACTCGGTGACGCTCGGCGACTCGGACGCCCTCGCGCGCGCCGTGCTCGACATCCGGGTGGGCCCCGCCCTCTCGGACTCTTCCCTGGAGGCGATCGCATGACCGGCGCTTTCGACGGCGGCCGCGACACCGGACTGCTCTCGCCCGTACGGGCGGGCACGCCCATCGAGGCGGAGGTGGCGGACGAGGCGTGGCTCCAGGCGATGCTGGACGCCGAGGCGGCTCTGGCCAGGGCCCAGGCCCGGCTCGGCACCGTCCCGGCGGAGGCCGCGGCCGCCATCACCGAGCACGCCCGCGCGGACCGGTTCGACCCGCGGGCGCTGGCCCTCGTCGCCCGCGAGACGGCCAACCCCGTGGTGGGCCTCGTCCAGGTGCTGACCCGGGCGGTGGCGGCCTCGGACCCCGTGGCGGCCGAGTACGTCCACCGCGGGTCCACCAGTCAGGACGTCTTCGACACCGGGGCCATGCTGGTGGCCGCCCGCGCCCTGCGCCGGGTACGGGCCGATCTGGACCGTACCTGCGTGGCGCTGGCCGTGCTCGCCGCCGACCACCGCGACACCCTCATGGTCGGCCGGACCCTCGCCCTGCACGCCGTCCCCACCACCTTCGGGCTCAAGGCGGCAGGCTGGCGCCATCTGCTGCTGGACGCCGTCGCCCGGCTCGACCGGCTGCTCGACGGAGGCTTGCCGGTCTCGCTCGGCGGCGCCGCGGGCACCCTCGCCGGATACCTGCAGTACGCGGCGCTGGACGGCGGGCCGAACGGAGCGTCCGGCACCGCCGATTACGTCGACCGGCTGGGCGCCGCGTTCGCCGAGGAGACCGGGCTCGCCCGGCCCCTGCTGCCGTGGCACACGCTCCGTACGCCCCTGGCCGACCTCGGTGCCGCGCTGTCCTTCACCGCCGGGGCGCTCGGCAAGATCGCCGTGGATGTGCAGTCGATGGCCCGGACCGAGGTCCAGGAGGTCGCCGAACCGGCGGCACCCGGGCGCGGCAGTTCCTCGGCCATGCCGCACAAGCGCAACCCGGTGCTCTCCACCCTGCTGCGCAGCGCCGCCCTCCAGGTCCCGGTGCTGGCCACGGGGCTGACGCAGAGTCTGCTGTCCGAGGACGAGCGGTCCGCCGGGGGCTGGCACGCGGAGTGGCTGCTGCTGCGCGAGTGCCTGCGCCTGACCGGCGGGGCGGCGCACACCGCCGTCGAACTCGCGGAGGGCCTGGCCGTCAGCCCGGAGCGGATGCGCGACAACGCCCATCTGACCGGCGCCCGGGTGGCTTCCGAGCGGGTCGCGGCCGTGCTGGCGCCACGGCTCGGGAAGGCCCGGGCGAAGCATCTGCTCACCGAGGCGACCGCGCGGGCCGAGCGGGACGGGCTGCCGCTCGCCGAGGTGCTTCAAGTGCTCCCCGAAGTGGCCGCCCACCTGGGCGCCGAGGATCTGCGCGAACTGCTCGACCCGGCCCGTTACACGGGCGCGGCGGGGCCGCTGGTGGACCGCGCGCTCAAGCGCTGACCGGCGACCGCTCGTCCCGCACCACCCCGTCCGTATCACCCCAGCGGAGGAACTCGCCATGACACTGCGCCTGTTCACCTCGGAGTCCGTGACCGAGGGTCACCCCGACAAGATCGCTGACCAGATCAGCGACACCATCCTCGACGCGCTCCTGAAGGAGGACCCGACCTCTCGGGTCGCCGT
>NZ_JBVIVI010000014.1:0-195998 GCF_055595765.1 Streptomyces sp. NPDC040405 | reverse complement strand
TCTCCACGTACATCGACGCGATCACTTCGGCGGCCTCCTGCACGAGTACCGGCACGCCGCGTGACCAGCACGGACGCAGTTCTTGGCACCTACAACCTCGCCCCGACCCCGGGCCATCCCCAGGGCCGGGGTCGAGCGATCCCCTGGTCCTCGTCAAGGTGCGGCGCGGCGCCTCGACCGAGACTGCAGGCCGTCAGCCGCCGCAACATAGACGACGATCACCGGTTACCCAAACCGGCGATCGTCGCGACACTTGAAGCTCCCCATCAGCCGCGAATCCCAGCGGCCTGACACGCGCGCGGCCTCTGCCGCCACGCCAGAGGAGTCGCTTCATACCACATCCACACCCGTGCGCCTTCAGAGAGCAGGACAGCGCACGCTACCCAGCGCTACCGCCCAAGCAGGAATCGCCAAGGATTCTGCTCATGATCAGGAGACGAACCCCGCAGTCAAGAGTGCTCACCAAACCCAACGCCCCAGGTAAGCAGACCGAGAATGCCCATGAAACTGCGGAACCTACAGACCTGTGTAGTTCCGCGATTCCGTGAGCGCTGTACCCGTGAGATGCGCACCGAATACGCAATTCCAGGAATCTGTGCGCGCTGACTCCGGACTGTAACTACAGTAGCTTCTCTCGTCCGGGGCTACGGCCCCACGCCTGCGTACGACGGTCTGCCCCGCCCGGAGGGCAAGAGCGGTGCGGCTCGACCTGTCCAAGTCGCCCCGGGTGACATGTGGTTGTCGGGGAGGGAGTCGCTACGATCTCCGCTCCCGAGTAGATGGAGGAGAGTCATGAGCGACCGTCCTGTCCGCACCGTGGAGGTTCCTCTGGGTGACGGCAGCAACGAGTCCGTCCGTGTTCAGATCCGGGAGGTGGACGAAACGCTCGTCCGCGTGGGCAGGGGAGGCCGCTCCATTGCGTGCGCCGAACGTTCGTTCGGGCAAATGCTGGATACGGTACGTCCCGTGGCGGAGAGCTTCGTCGGGCGGTTCAGGGGTCTTGCGAATGCGCCGGACGAGATCACGCTGGAGTTCGGGGTGTCACTGTCGGCCGAGGCTGACGTGGTGATTGCCAGCACGGCAACAGCGGCCAATTTCTCTGTGAGCCTGACCTGGAACAGGAGTGACGCTGCAGACTCCAACGGGGATACTTCCCAGGTTAGTTGACCCAGTCAGGGCGCCACGGGGCACGGAGATCACAGTGACGGAGTTTCAAGAGCGGGACACCGAGGCAGCGGAGCCAGCCTTGATCTCGGCGGTCGTCCGAGTCAAGGGGCCGGACGGCGTGATAGGCGGCGCAGGTTTCCTCATCGCTCCGGATCTGGTGCTGACCTGCGCCCACGTGGTGTCGGACGCGCTGGACCGGCGCCGGGAAGACACGGTTGAGGCCGGAACCGAGGTCACGATCGACGTGCCGCTGGCTGGGAACGCCGACGGTGTCGACGAGGGCGACCATGGCTCCGAGGTCCAGCGCTGGATACCGATCAGACCCGATCAGACCGGGGACATCGCCGTCCTGCGATTGCGGCACCGGATTCCCGGAGCCCGTCCGCTTCCCGTGATCGACTCCCATCGTGGCGTATGGGACCACGATGCCCGTGCCGTGGGCTTCACCGACGACAACCCGGATGGAATCTGGCAAAGCGGCAGGTTCCGTGGGCCCACCCGCCAGGGCTGGATCCAGCTCTCGCGGACCAACGGTGAGGCGGTTTACGTCAAGGGAGGCTTCAGCGGCAGCCCTGTCTGGGACAACGATCTGGGTGCCGCCGTCGGAATGATGGTAGCGGCGCAGCCGGTGCGCGAGGCCCAGCAGGCGTTCGTCCTGCGCATGAGAACCCTGCTGAAGGAAGCGCCCGAACTCGCCCCGTTCGTCAGCCCGGCCACGCCCTTCCGCGGCCTGTCCACCTTCCAGGAAGACGACACGGAGGTCTTCTTCGGCCGGGACGACGACATCGATCGAGTCGTCACCGCACTGCGGGGCGATCAGCCCATCATCACGGTGTACGGGCCGTCGGGCTGCGGCAAGTCGTCGCTCGCACTGGCCGGTGTGGTACCGAGGATGCGGCAGGACGGCTACCTGATTGTGCAGGTGAACGCCGCACATTTCTCTTCTCTGCGGGCCGCGCTCGCCACCGAACTGTTCGAGATCGTCAGGTCGAGGCAGCATGAGCCCCCGCGCGCGGAGAGCGCCGACCAAGTGGAGTCGTGGCTTGCCGAACTAGGGCTGGCAGACACCCTCCACCGTGCCCTCGGTTCGTCGGCCGGCCGACTCCTCGTCGTACTTGACCAGGCCGAAGCCCTCCTGGACGGATCCGATGCAGTGGCCGAGGAAGTCGCTGGTCTACTTTTCCCCGAGCGGCAGCAGAATATGTTAAAGGTGCTGGTCACGCTGCGGGCTGATTTCATGGAAGCGGCACTGAACCACGCTCGCCTCGGCTCCGCGCTGAAGAGGGGTGTGACGGTCCCGCTCACACCCATGTCCCGGGACCAGCTCGCACAAGTGATCAGTGAGCCGGTCAAGCGCATCTCGGCCGTGGAGTACGAGCCAGGCTTAGAGCGACGCATCGTCGACGACGCGGGCGACGAACCGGGAGTCCTGCCCCTGCTGGGATTCGTCCTGGCCCAGCTCTGGGAGCACCAGGCTGCTGGACGGCTGCGGACCTCGACCTATGAAGAGAACGACGGCGTATCCGGGGCCCTGAAACTCCATGCCGAGCAGGCGTGGAAAGAGTGCGTCGAGAAGCAACACAAGGGCAACGGCAGGGACAAAGCCGCGGAGACCGAGGACGAAGGCAAGGACGGGGACGGGGACAAGAAGGAAGCGTTGCGGCTACTCACCGGCCTGGTCCGGGTGCTCCCGGGCAGCGAGGCTCCCCTACGCCGCATGCTCACCCGGGAGGAAGCCGGGGAGGAGCGGTGGCGGATCGCAAAGTCACTCGCCGCGCGAAGGCTGCTCGTATTGCACGGGGACGAGGGAGAACCGCAGAGTGTCGAACTTGCCCACGAGGCGCTGATCAGCGCCTGGTCGACGCTCGCGCATCAGGTGAAGATCGACGGAGAGTTCCTGGCCGGCAGGGCGGAACTCGGGCACGACCTCGACCGCTGGCAGAAGGCGAACCGGTCACCAGACCTGCTGCCCGCCCCGCTGCAACTTCATTCCCTGCAAAGCCGGTTGCGTGCACATGAGACGGACATGACTGCGGCAGAGCGGGGCTTCCTCGACCTCGCCCGGCGGCATCACCGTACGCGGCGAAACCGCGTACGTGCAGCATGGACCGCTGCCGCACTGGTGCTTGCGCTGATCGTTGGCCTGGGTACCTTCCTCGTCTACCAGTCGCAGGTCAGCGCGCAGCGGGAGGCGGAAGGGCGGTCGCGGTCGCTGGCCTCCCTCTCGGAGGAGCTGGCGAGGCGGGACCCGGGGCTTGCCGCGCTGGTCGCCATCGCAGCTCATGACGTCGCACCGACCCGGGAGGCCCGCAACTCCCTGCTGCGCAGGTACGACCAGTTCAAGGACGACTCCTGGGTACTGACCGGCACCGAGTCACCGGTGAAAGACGTGGCGATGAGTACAGATGGGGCGGTGACCCTCGTGACGACCGAGATCGGAGGGTCGCTGAGCGGGAAGAGTGGGGCGGTGTTATTCGTCCGCCGTGCCGGGGGAAGGGTTCATCGCGAATATCTGCGTCTCGCCCGGGAGGTCCTCTACCCACTGGTCAGCAGGGACGGTCGGAGGATTGCCTACTTCTCGGCGCAGAAGGGTGGCGCCCTCGTCTGGCATGACGTCCATCGCGGCGCCGAGAAAATGCTGGGACCTGCGCATACGATCCGCAACAGCGACTTCGACATCGAGGTGAGGTCGTTCGGTCAGAACCTCGGCCTCGCGGACTTCTCCCCGGACGCCGGAGAAGTGGTCATGATGGTGGACGGGCAGGCCCGGATCTGGGACCTGGCCGCGGAAAAGGGGCGGGGGATGCCCTCAGGCGTGCCCGCGCTGGAGACGGCATGGTTCGGTCCGGACGAGAACACACTCGTGGCCCAGCCGCAGTACGGCGATGAGACGGATGCGGACTCGGCGGTGATGGCCGTCGACATCGGTACCGGAAAGACACGTGAGCTGGCGAGCGGCGTACGCACGTCGGTGAGGCCCAGCCTCGCCCTGTCGGGGAACGGCGGCGTGTTGGCCTTCTGCCAGAATGGGCAAGGCAAGCATGGTGCCGTCTACCGAGCGGTGCGCGTTGCGGACGGACGAGTGCTCACCGCGTATGAGCCCGACTCGACCAGTACCCACTGCAGCCGCATCGCCATGGACGCGACGGGAGAGCATTTCGCAGTGAAGAAGGCCGGGGCCGAGTGGGCACTCGTTGGCACTCGGCCGGGCAAGGAAGTGGAAGTGGCGGGGGGGCCCAGCGAGGTCCCCGAACTCGACGACTTGACCCTGGTCGGGGAGCCGGGGGATTTGGCCCTGGTCATCTGGGACGAGACCGCCGTGACCGCTCGGCCGCTGAGTGTCGGCTCCATGGACGCCGACAGTCCTCCGGTGCTACTCGGCAACAAGAACACGATGCTGTTGCGCGAAGGCGCCAACGGCGAGGGGCTGGCCCTCGTCAATATGGACGAACGCGGAAACACGAACACCCTCAAGAAGGTGAAGAGGCCCCCGAGGGACCAGTCGATGGACATGGTCCGAGAACCTCCGCGAATCAAGGTCAACCGGGCCCAGACACTCGCTGCCGACCTTGTCGGCCGAAACAAGGTCCGCATCTGGGAGGTCCCGTCCCTGCGGCAGGTCACGGAGATTACGACCGCCAGACCTCCGGTCGACAAAGCCGGGAAGGCAACGGACGGGGTGGAACTCTACTTTGTCGACGACGACGAGTTGCTCACGGTCTCTGGCAGCCGCATCGAGCACTGGAACACCCGGACCGGCCGACGTCTGTCGAAGACGATCGACGTACGCGACCTGGGACTCACCAAGAAAGACCCGCCGCAGTTCTTCCTGGACCCGTATCCAAAGCAGGGTTACACGCAGATCATGATCAAGGGAAGTCCGGTCGTCCATGCCGTGGACCTGCGAACGGGCAAGGAAGACAAGGCGCTTAGGCTCCGCTTCGATCCGATCGTCGACCATGCCGTACTTGACGGCAGCGGACGATACGCAGCCGTGCAGACCACGGGCGACATGGTGGAGGTGTGGTCTGTGGGACCCGGGCGACGCATGGAGAGGGTAGTCGGTCCCTTCGGTCCCCTCCAGGCGTACGACCGGTACCAAGCTGGGTTCCTGCAAGGCGGCCCGGAGTTCCTTCTGGCCAACGGAAACTCCGTGCGGTTTGAGAACGTGGCCGATCCCAGCGGCGGAGATTCCTACGACTTCGCGGAGGACCAGGAGTTCCTTGCCGCCTCGAAGGACGGGAAGACTCTGCTGCGGCTCACCAACCGCACTTCCGTGAACATCCTTCACCTCGCCCCCGAGCTATGGAAGGACCAACTGTGCGACATCTTCGGCCGCGACCTCACCGAAGATGAGCGCCAGGGCCTTCCCACATGGCTGCCGCACGGAATCTGCCCGGCCTGAACTTGGACAAATGCCTCACGCCTGAGCTACAAGCGCGGTTGCGCCGTACTGCCGCACAGATAAGCGATGCCGTCCCTACGAGTTCGAGCGAGTACCACGACAAGGGCAGGACGGTGGCCGACATCGCCCGCGAACTGGCCGCACCCGACACGAACGTCCCACAGCTCCTCGACGCGTGGGAGATCCCCCGCCACGCGGCTGGCCACAGTGCGCCTCCGGCGTGGCAGCCGAGCCCCTTCGCCGGCCTCGGCGTGCCGCTGTCGCCAGACATGGAACGGATCAGCACGCGCGCGGGCGCACTGGAAGAACTGCGGACTGCCCTGCTGCTTCCCGGGTCTCGCACCCTGTGCCGCTCGAAAAGTCATCGCCGCAGCTGAGCGGGGTGCGGCCAGTTCGCTGGGATCATGCCTTGCATGACCGTGTCCTTGTTGTACAAGGTGACCCGGAAGCTGCTGACCGTTCCATCGGTACTCCTCCGTCGTGGGACGGCGAAGGACGCGGAACTGCTGGTGCTGCGGCACGAGAACGCGGTCCTGCGCCGCCAATTGACCGGACCGGTCCGCTACGAGCCCGCCGACCGGTTCTGGTTCGCCGCCCTGTCCGGGCTGATACCCCGGCGTCACTGGCATGAGGTCTTCCCTGTCACTTCCGGCACCCTGCTGGCCTGGCATCGTCGGTTCGTCGCCGCGAAGTGGGACTCCACCGCGCGCCGACGCACCGGACGCCCGCCCACCCCGGCAGCGGTCAAGACACTCGTCCTACGGTTGGCCCGGGAGAATCCGCGGTGGGGGCACAGGCGGATCCAAGGAGAGTTGACCCGACTCGGGCATCGGATCGCCGCCTCGACGGTCTGGGAGATCCTCAACGCGGCCGGCATCGACCCCGCGCCACGTCGCTCAGGCCCCACGTGGCGCGAGTTCCTGACCGCACAAGCCGAGGGCATCATCGCCGCAGACTTCTTCCACATCGACACCGCCCTCGGCAGGCGGTTGTACGCGCTGGTGTTCCTCGAGCACGGCACCCGGCGGCTGCACATCACCGGGGTCACAGCCCACCCGGCCCGGGACTGGACGGTGCAGCAGGCGCGGAATCTCACCGCCGACCTGGGCCTACGCATCGAGTCCCTGCGCTTCTTGCTGCGCGACCGCGATGGCAAGTACGGCGAGGCCTTCGACGCCGTCTTTCAGGCCGAGGAGATGGAGATCCTCAACAGTGCGCCACAGGCTCCCCGTATGAACGCGCACTGCGAACGCATCATCGGCAGCATCCGACGCGAAGCCCTCGACCACGTCCTCATCATGAACGAGACCCACGCACGCCACATCCTCACGGCCTACGAGCGGCACTACAACGAGCACCGCCCTCACCAAGCACGCAACCAGTTACCACCCGACGCCCCCGAACATCCCGCCACGGCGCATGACCTCAACACTCACAAAATCCTGCGTACCCGGATCCTCGGCGGTCTCATCAACGAGTACAGATATGCAGCATGACGTGCAGCGATGACTTTTCGAGCGGCACAATCGCCAACGCCCGACCGCTGCACCCACTGCCCACACCGATCGACGATCCGGACAAGTTGAGCCGCCTCGACATACGCCGCCGCGACCACCTCGGCGGCATCCTCCACGAATACCAACATGCGGCATGACCTGCACGGATGAGGTATTCGGCAGGGACAACGCTCATCTCATGCTGCTGCCGTTGGGTTCACTGATTCGGCGTTGAGGCGCTGGGCTTCCTCGAGCTGGTCTTCGAGGATGACGATCCGGCAGGCGGCCTCGATGGGGGTCCCGTAATGGCCGTGCACGACGGCAGTCGGCAGGCGCCACGCATGCGCACCCCTGACCTGAGCGGCGGCACCGGGGGGTTCGGCTGGCCTATGGTCAACCGCCTCGCCCGCGCCACCGCGGTCACCCGCCGGGCCTCCGGCGGCAAGACCGTGAGTGCCCTTCTTGCCCGGTAGCGCCACCGCTCGAGCAGCCGGATGGCCGGTGAATACAATCTGCCTCATGTCAAAGCCTGACGAGCTCCTGGTTCACGTCGCCGCCTTGGTGGAGTCCGGGCGGAGCAATCAGATGTCCCTGACCGTGGTCACCGGTGGTGCTGTCATCACCGGTCGGCTGGCTTCCGAAGCAGTGTGGAGGCAGAGGGTGTCGGAGGTGCTGACGGATTCGGACCGCTTGGGCGAGTTCGCCGCCGTCTTCGACGCCCCCGTGAAGGAGGACGGGCCATCCACGCATCTGCACTTCCATGTCGCCCGGATCCTGCAGGGCACGGTGGGGATCCCGGAGACGGGCGGAATGTACCGTGTCGCGATTGAGGACGTCAGCGCCTGGACCGTGGGCGACTTCAGCTATTCCGACCACTGAGCGACGGCGACAGGAACCGGCTGCACGCAGTGTGGGCCCGACCGGCGTACCGGTCGGACCCACACTGCTGGCCAGGTGTCGGCTCGTGTCTGTCTACCCGGTCAGACCGTGACGGGGGTGCCGAGCATCGCGGAGGCGTGCTGCATCGGGCTGAGAATGCCCAGGGGCGCTGGCTTGGGAACGGCGCGGCAGGTGAAGCCGAGCTGAGCCATGGCCCGGAGGACTTCGGCGGCACTGAAGTCACGGCGGTCCTGGCGCGTGATGACCTGGCCGACCTGCTTGACGGGGTAGTGGCGGCGGCCGATGATCACCGATTCACCGGTGACCGGTTCGGGCTTGACGCCCTTCATCGATTCCAGCACGCCGCCCTTGGTGAGCTCGAAGGGGAAGCGGGCGATGACGCAGCGCATTTGGCCTCACAGGGAGAAGGGAAGAACGGTCCGACCAGGGGCGAGGCGTTTCAGCGGGAGAGGGCGAGGATGCCCAGGGCGCTGCCTTGCTCGTCGACCACCGGCAGGACACCGAGCCGACGGGTGCGCATCGCGTGCTCGGCTTCGGCCATCGTGGTCATGGGTGAGGTGAACGAGCCGTGGTCGCCGAGGATGTCGCGCAGGCGGACACGGTCCGTGTAGTCGGAGCTGTCACGGACGGCGGCGAGTTCGGTACGGGTGACCAGGCCGGTGCACTGGCCGTCCAGGTCGCAGACGACCAGTCGGCCCGTGCGGGCGGCGGCCATGACGGCCAGCGCCACCTCGACGCTCATGTCGTCACAGACCTGCGGCCCGGCCGCGTCCATGACCTCGACCACCGTCCTGCGCACGGGGTTGGCGCCCGCCGGGCGGGGCTGTGTCTGAACCAGCGTCAAAGGGTACCTCCTGCAGAGATGAGTCAGCTTCCTGATCACGAAAGTTCTAGGCCACCGCGCTGAAGCCGGACTGGCGTACGGGGGCGCGCCGGCTCGCCGAAGCGGGGCGGCGCCGGCCGCGCGAGGAGGCGCTGCGCTTGGGGCGTTCGGCCGCGGGTGCGGTGATGACGACCGGGATGCCGGACGGGGCCTGGGCGCCGGTGATCCGGCGCAGGGCCTCGTCGCCCAAGCGGATCTGCGTGGTCTGCGGCCGGATCCCGGCGTCCGACATGAGGCGGACCATGCCTCGGCGCTGGTTCGGTGTCACGAGGGTGACGACGCTGCCGGACTCGCCGGCGCGGGCGGTACGGCCGCCCCGGTGGAGGTAGTCCTTGTGGTCGGTCGGCGGATCGACGTTGACGACAAGGTCGAGGTTGTCGACGTGGATGCCGCGCGCCGCGACATTGGTCGCCACCAGCACAGTGACGTGCCCCGTCTTGAACTGCGCCAGCGTGCGGGTGCGTTGCGGCTGCGACTTGCCGCCGTGCAGCGCGGCGGCGCGTACCCCGCTGTTGAGCAGGTCCTGGGTCAGCCGGTCGACGGCGTGCTTGGTGTCCAGGAACATGATCACGCGTCCGTCGCGGGCGGCGATCTCGGTCGTGGCGGCGTGCTTGTCGGCACCGTGGACGTGCAGGACGTGGTGCTCCATCGTCGTGACCGCACCGGCCGACGGGTCGACCGAATGCACGACGGGGTCGGTCAGGTACCGGCGCACCAGCAGATCGACGTTACGGTCCAGGGTGGCGGAGAACAGCATTCGCTGCCCCTCCGGGCGCACCTGGTCGAGCAGCGCGGTGACCTGGGGCATGAAGCCCATGTCGGCCATCTGGTCGGCCTCGTCCAGCACGGTGATGCCCACGTGGTTCAGCCGGCATTCGCCGCGGTCGATGAGGTCCTTGAGCCGCCCCGGCGTCGCGACGACGACCTCGGCTCCGCCGCGCAGCGCGCTGGCCTGCCTGCCGATCGACATGCCGCCGACCACGGTGGCCAGCCGCAGCCGCACGGAGCGGGCGTACGGGGTCAGCGCGTCGGTCACCTGCTGTGCCAGCTCACGCGTGGGTACGAGGATCAGCCCCAGCGGCTGGCGGGGCTCGGCACGCTGTCCAGCGGTGCGGGCGAGCAGGGCGAGGCCGAAGGCCAGGGTCTTGCCGGAACCGGTGCGGCCGCGGCCCAGGACGTCACGGCCCGCCAAGGAGTTCGGCAGCGTCGCTCCCTGGATCGGGAACGGTGCGGTCACACCCTGCCTGCCGAGTTCGGTCAGCAGGTGCTCGGGCAGGTCGAGGTCGGCGAAGCCTTCAACGGCGGGCAGCGCGGGGGTGATCGTCCTGGGCGGCGCGAACTCACCTTGCACTGCGGCGGGCCGGCGGCCGTAACCGCCGGAACGGGCAGGCCCGCCGGAACGGCGCGGTGCCTGCGAGGCCCTGCGGCTGCCGCCCTTTCCGGCGTCGGCATTGCCATTACGGGCGCGGGCGGGGCGGTCGTTCGTGTATGTGTGGTTCATGCGGAACCTTCCTCGATGTGGCACATATCAAGGAATTCCCGCAGCGATGAGCGGCATGGAGAATTACAAGTATGGACCGGCGGCAAAAGAAAGCAGATCTGGCCGGCGGAAGATCTCCGGGGCGCAGGTGCTGAAATGAGTGACGCGATGGAAACCTTGAGATCCGGGCGTCGGCTGCGGTGCAGCTCGTCAGGATGCGCCTGCATCCCTGAAGGAAGAGCCGCGTGTGGTGAGACTGCGGATTCCTCAGAGTCGCCCCGCGGGTGAAACCGCTGCGGGAGATACGTGCAGCTGGGGCCCGCACCCCGAAGGATGCGGGCCCCAGCTACAGATGGTGCGTGAGCGTCAGGCCGGAACGATGTTCTCGGCCGTCAGGCCCTTCTGGCCCTGCGCGATGTCGAAGTTCACCTTCTGGCCTTCGAGCAGCTCACGGAAGCCCTGCGCCGCAATGTTCGAGTAGTGGGCGAACACGTCGGCGCCGCCACCGTCCTGCTCGATGAAGCCGAAGCCCTTTTCCGCGTTGAACCACTTCACGGTACCAGCAGCCATGTCATATCTCCTTTGGGGCAGTGCATCGGCATCCGCACTGCGCGGACGCCGTGTCGCCGCGATGATTACCCCGCCCGGAAATGACCGGAAATACAAAAGTGCTCCTGACCGGCAGAAGCCTGGTGGGGGCACTTGAAGTTTCGGGAACCACAACTGCAACTTGGATCGACAGTAGCACGCCGGAACGGCCCGTGCGCGTTGGATGATTCCACTCTACTCTTCGCGACAAAAACTCCCACTGCGCGGTCCGTCAAAATTTGATCTCCCGGGCACAGATATTAATTCACTCGGAGTGCAACGTTTCAGGAAGAGTCACCAACGGCACCAGAGCTCCCAGCGTCGGACGACGTACGCGGCTTTCCGTAAGACGCCACTCGGAAGGGGTCCAGCAGCTCGTATCGACATGCTGGGGGCCAGATCGCGCGGTACGACTACTCCCGCACTGACCGCCTGAGGATCTGCTTCAGCGGTGGGTTGCCACACCGGCCGGCCAATGAGCTGCCACGGCTGTACGTGCCAGAAACCTCATCCATGCTGGTCACGACGGGCGAGCGCTGCGGTGGGTCCGCCGGTCAACCGTGACCGTAGAGGCCCCCGTTGCCGACCTAGCCTCCCCACACCAGCATTGTGGAGTGCTGCTGCGACTGCTCTACCTGACCTTGACGAGCATGCTCACCCTGATACGGCTCCTACCGAAGAGTGACCGCAGCAAGGAGGCAGAGATTCTGGCGCTGCGCGACCAACTCGCCGCGCTGCAGCGACAGACCGACAAACCAAAGTTCACCTGGCCAGACCGCGCCCTGCTGGCCGCTCTCCTGCATCGCCTCCCCCGGGCACGTCTTCGCCAACTACCGCTGATCGTCACACCTGACACGGTGCTGCGATGGCACCGTGAGCTACTGCGCCACCGTCACGCGAAGGCATCCCGCCCCAAACGGCCCGGACGGCCCCGCACCGTACGTTCCATCCGTTGCGGCTCGCGCAGGAGAATTCCAGCTGGGGCTACCGGCGCATTCACGGCGAGCTCGCCTCCCTCGGCATCAAGGTCGCCGCCAGCACCGTGTGGAACATCCTCAAGGAGCACGGCATCGGCCCCGCACCCGAACGGGACCACACCACGTGGGCGACGTTCCTTCGCTCCCAGGCCCAGGCCATCCTCGCCGCAGACTTCTTCGAGACCAAGACCCTGACAGGGGCCAGGCTGTACGTCCTCGCGGTGATCGAGCACGCCACCCCCCGCGTGCGAGTCCTCGGCGCGACCGGAACGCGATCATGGAGCGTGGGGTCCGGTCATGCCGAACCGAGCTCCTCGACCGCACCCTCATCTGGAACCAGACCCACCTCCTCCGCGCACTGCGTGAGTACGAGGCGTTCTACAACGAGCACAGACCCCACCGCACTCTCGCAAGCGCCGCACCGCTCCACCCACTGCCCGAACCTGTCACCACCCCCGACCAGCTCGCCGATCTCCATGTCCATCGGCATGATCGTCTCGGCGGCATCCTGCACGAGTACCGACATACTGCGTGACCAGTACGGACGTATTTCTTGGCACCTACAGCGTTCGCGCTCGGTGGGTACCGGGAGTGCGGCGATCCGCGCGATCCGCGGGTTGAGGCGCTCGGTGACCCGTTTGATCGTGCCGCCCTTACCGGCCGCGTCCCGTCCTTCGAAGACCACCACGAGCCGTTCGTCCTCGGCCCGCACCCATTCCTGGAGCTTCACCAGCTCGATCTGGAGGCGAAGCAGCTCCCTCTGGTACCGGGATCGGGACAGCCGACCTGACCCGCTCCCGCCCTGCGGTGTGGCGCGCGCCATCCGTTCTCCCTTTCCTCAGGCGGACGACCGCGTGTCGTCAGTCATGGGGTACGACGGCGACGGGGCACGCGGCGTGGTGGAGGAGGGCGTGGGTGACATGGCCGAGGCGGGGGCTCACGGCGGGCCGGTGGGTGGGGCGGCCGACGACCACCAGGCCGGCCCGCGAGGCCGCCGTCAGCAGGACCTCCGCGGCGTGACCGTGCTCGACGTGCTCGGTCACCGGGACATCGGGATATTTCTCCTGCCACAGCTCCACCGCTTCGGCCAGCCGCTTAGGCTCCGCATGTCCGGCACCCTCGCCAGGAAGTGTCCGCGGGCCGTGGGGGAACACGGCCGGCGGCGCCAGTACCCGTACGGCACGCACCCCGGTCCCGTGTGCGGCGGCGGTGGCGAAGGCGAACTCGATCGGTACGGCCGACTCCGGCGGATCCTGGATGCCCACGACCACCTCGCCCCCTCCGGGCCCGGTCCGTTCCTCGCTGCCTCGGCGCACCATCACCACCGGGCTCGTCGAGGACCCCAGCACGTGCAGTCCGACGGATCCGAGCAGAAAGCCGGCTGCCCGGCCCTGCCCGTGCGACCCCAGCACCAGCATCTCCGAGGCAGCGCCGCGGGCCACAAGACCCTCGACGGCCGTGCGCGGGACGAGTTCGGCGGAGACCGGCACCTTTGGGTAGCGGGCCATGAGACGCGCTTTCGCCGCGTCCAGGGCCTCCTGTGCCCAGAGTTTGCGGATTTCGGGTGCCTGGGCGGTACGAGCCGTCTGCGCAGGCAGCATCCACGCGTGCATCAGGAGCAGCGGCACATGCCTGCACCGCGCTTCCCTCGCCGCCCAGTCGGCGGCGGCCAGGCTTTCGGGCGACCCGTCCAGCCCCACGGTGATCGGGCGCGCCAAGGGGGTCTCCGTCATCGGGTCTCGCCCTCCTCACGGATTCGGGTGCCGTCGTGGCCAAGCGATCGCCGCGGGTCCGCGCACGTCACCGCGCCGACGAGCCGACCATGGTGGTCCGTGACGAGTGACGAGTGGCCGCACGGGACGGGAGCGTGCGGCGATCCGGTCGGCCTCGGCGACCGGGTGGACCGTGACCGCGAGGTGGTTCCCCAGCTGTCCTCTCGGGGCTCCCGCCCTCGGGTATCCGGGGGCCGAGGGAAGAGCCGAGCAGGGTGCCCCGCCCGCGCCACGGCGCTCGGAGTCGCTCACGGCAGCCTCCCCACGAGTGCGGTCGGTCGCCTCTGCGGCCAGTGTCGCACCGATGGGGCGGCCACGCCGCCGAGCCGCGGCGCCCATGGACGGCCCAGACCGTCAGCCCGTCCGGGACGTACGGTCCCAGTGGCGGACCGCCCTCCCAACGGTGGACCATGGTCGTGCAAGCGGTTCGGTGAAGCGAGTTTTGAGGGCCGGACCATGGACCGAGAACAGCGCCGCGGCGCGTACGGACTCGACATCCGCACGTACATACGCCTGTCCGCGTCCGGAAATCCCCTGTTGCGGCGCTCCGACCGGGTCCAGTTCTGGGTGTCCGTTCTGCTGATGGTCCTTCTTGCTGTCGGGCTTCCCGCCGCATCCGTGAGCGCCGGACGGGCCGCCTACACGTCCCAGATGCACACGGCCCACGTCCAGGCGGCGCAACGGCACCAGGTCACCGCACACCTCATCGGCGATCCCCTGGACCCCGGAACCGGCAAGCGTCTGGGCCGGGTCCGCTGGACCGGAGCGGACGGCACAGAGCACACAGCCGTCGCCCACGTGGCACGCAGCGCAACCCGGGGCGCTGAGGTGACGGTCTGGGTGGACCGCCACGGAGACGTCGTCGAGGCACCCTTGCGACCGACTGCCGCGAGGACCACCGGATGGATCGCGGGCACCGTCACGGCTGGTGCCGTGACACTCGTCGTCCTCAACCTCCGGACGGGTGTCGGCCGTTCCATGGACCGCCGCAGGCAGGCCCAGTGGGGCGCCGAATGGGACCTGCTGGAGCCCCGGTGGTCCCGAAGGCTTCCCTGAACGTGAGGCACGGGCCCGCAGCCGAGCACGCCCGCACCCGGGCGTCGCCGCGGTCCCGTCCGCCCCGGCGCTCACGCGGCCGCGGAAGGGCCCTGTGTGTCATCGGTGCGGAAGGAGATGTGCTCGCTGACCGAGACCACCCCGTCCACGCTCCGGCACAGCCGGACGATGATCGGAATGAGACTCCTCATCTCCACCGATCCGCTCAGTGCGACCTCGCCTTCCCGCACCTCGGCCGTCACGGACGAGGGAGCCAGCCTAAGGGTCCGGTGAAGCACATCGCGGCAGATCTCGTCGTGGATCGCGTCGTCGTGGCGCAGGAAGATCCGCAGCAGGTCACCGCGGCTGACGATGCCCAGCAGCGTGTCGGTCTCGTCCACGACGGGAAGCCGTTTGATGTCGTGGACCGCCATCAGGCGAGCGGCCTCGGCGACCGTCCACTCGGGGCGTACGCACACGGCGGGGGCCGACATCAGCTCCTCCGCCCTCGCTCCCTCGGCCTTCGCCCGCTCCCATGCCTCCGGATGCGGGAGCAGTACCCGGCCGGACGGATCGGCCTGCCCCGACACCTTGCGCAACAGGTCGGCCTCGGACACCACGCCCATAGGGCGGTCGGAAGCGTCCACGACCGGCACCGCTGTGACGTCGTTCTCCGCGAGGAGCGTGACGAGTTCCTTGAACGGCATGTCGAGTGGAGCCCGGACCACCCCGCGGGTCATGAGTTCTCCGACTGTTCTGTGGTGCATCTGCCGCCTCCTTCTAGGGACTCGTACGCACGGTCGGCCCATTGCCAGCTGCCCGGAGTGGCAGCTCGCGACGGCCGCAGGATGAGCCTCACGGTCCCTCCGGCCGACCATTCGGCCCAGGACAGGGCCCGCCCGCCGTGCCATGGTGGAGGAAGGAGCGAAGGGGACGGGAGGCGGAAAAGTGATGCGTGCCCATGTCGGTGACCAACTGATCGTCGAAAGCCCGACCACAGGCGCGACCAGGCGGGACGGTGAGATCATCGGGCTTCATCATGACGACGGAACACCACCTTACGACGTGCGATGGTCGGATTCCGATCGAGTCAGCCTCGTGTTCCCCGGCCCGGACGCACACATTCACCACATCGAGCACGCGTCGGAAAGACCTCGGGGCCCCATGGCCCCCGGATATCAGTGAGGGTTCAACCGCCGTCCGACGAGGTCGTCACGGCGCTGGTACGGGACGCCGCAGCCGCCCCCTCGATGCACAACGCCCAGCCATGGCGGTTCCAGCACTTCCGAGACAGGCGCGTCTTCCACATACGCGGAGACCTCCGGGGTTCCCTGCCGCATTCCGATCCGGAACAGCGCGCCCTGCACATCGGCTGCGGCGCGGCCCTGATGAACCTGCGGGTCGCGGTCGCGCACCGGGGCTGGCAGACGGCGACCCGCTTGCTTCCCGTACCCGCCGACCCGATGCTGCTGGCCTCTGTGGCGCTGACCGGTCCGCTCGACGACGGCGACGACGATCCGGCGCCCCTGTACCCCGCTGTGCACACCCGGCACACCAGCCGTTACCCCTTCGCCGAGAGGGCCCTACCCGATCCGGTGCGCACCGCTCTTGCCGACGCCGCGCACCGGGAGCACGTATCGCTGTCGTTCGCGTCAGGCTGGCATCTGCAGGCCGTCCTGGACCTGGCGCTGGAGGCCGAAGCCCGCAATCTCACCGATCCCGGTGTTGCGGCGGACCTGGCCCGCTTCACCCGCCGGGCGGACGACACGCGACCCGCCACCGAAGGCGTCCCGGAGCACGCCTTCGGGCCCCGCCGCCGCATGGGCAAGGCCCCCATGCGGGACTTCGCGGGCGGCAAACCGATGCCCGGACGCCCGGACGCCGATTTCGAGACCGCCCCCCACCTGGCCCTGCTGAGCACCAGCCGCGACCGGCCCGAGGACTGGCTGCGCACCGGCCAGGCGATGGAACGGGTGCTGCTGCGGGCCACCCTCGACGGGCTGGCCACCTCGTTCGTCACCCAGGGCCCTGGAATGGCACGACCTGCGCTGGCCGCTGCGCGACCCGATGTCGGGCGAGGCGTATGTGCAGATGGCGCTCCGGCTGGGCTACGGACCTCCCGGCACACAGACCCCCCGACGACCGGTCCACGAGGTACTGGACATCGAGCCGTAGTCCTGTTGATGTCGCTACGAGAGCCGCCTTCAGGACGAGCGCGTCGCTTCGGCATGCCCAGCGGCCTTGAAGTGGCATTCGACGTCCACGACGCCTTCCACGGCCCGGGTGAGGCGTGCGGCCACGGGAATCAGCGTGGTGTCGCCGAGCTGCCCGCTGAGCGTGACCACGCCCTCGTCCACCGTTACGTGGACGGCGTCTCCGAAGCCGGGGAAGAGGTAGGACACCACCGTGCGGCGGACTTCCTCCGCGATGTCCTCATCCGGCCGGAGGAAGACCTTCAGCAGATCACCCCGGCTGACGATTCCTTGCAGCTTCCCCTCGGCATCGACCACGGGAAGCCGCTTGACCCGTCTGACGGCCATGATCCGCGCTGCTTCGGCCAACGTTGCGTCCATGTGCACGGTCACCGCCGGGGTGCTCATCAGCTCCTCCGCCGTCACCGCCCTCGCCTTCGCGAGGTCGGGCAGGCGCCGCATCTGCTCGAAACGGCCCGGATCGCTGTCCCGGAACTCCTCCTTGGGCAGCAGGTCCGCCTCGGAGACGACTCCGATCACCCGCCCTTCGCCCTCCAGGACCGGCATGGCACTCACATGCCACTGGCCCAGGGTCTGCACCATTTCCTTGAACGGCGCGTCCCGCCCGACGGCGACGACCGTTCGCGTCATCACATCGCTCACGATGTGCGGAGTCTCCGGCATGGGCCCCTCCTCGCGTCGGTTCCTCCGGTGTCTTTGATGCGCCACCACTGCAAGTGTCCGGCGGGCGGGTGCCCCCGGCCACAGGAAACGGCGGCCGATGGGGGTCGAAACCCTTCGTGAGCTGCGTCGCACGCTCAGCAGATCCGGGGCAGTTGCTCACCGAGCGGGAGGTCCACGATGCGGGTTCCGCCGAGGCCGGTGCGGGCCACGACCATGCCCGGATGTTCGGCCACGCACTCGCCGATGACGACCGCCTCCCGTCCGCCGGGGTGCGCGTGCATCGCGTCCACGACCGCTTCGGCGTGCCGCCGCGGCACGAATGCCACCAGACGGCCCTCATTGGCCACGTACATGGGGTCCAGGCCGAGGAGGATACAGGCGGTCGCCACCGCGTCCGGGACGGGCACCGCTCCCTCGTCCAGGACCACGCCGGTGTCCGACGCCGCCGCGATCTCGTTGAGCGCGGCGGCCAGGCCACCTCTCGTCGGGTCGCGTAGGACATGGATCTCAGGGGTGACGGCGAGCATCGCCTGGACCAGTCCGGCCAGGGGCTCCGTGTCACTGGCCACCTCGGTACCGAACGTCAGTCCTTCGCGGACGCTGAGGATGGCGATGCCGTGCTGACCGATCGGGCCGCTGACGATCACCGCGTCGCCCGGCCGGGCGCGCTGCGGACGGATGTCCACACCGTCGGGGATCAGCCCGATCCCCGACGTGTTCACGTACACGCCGTCGCCGTGGCCGGAGTCGACCACCTTGGTGTCGCCGGTGACGACGGTGACGCCCGCCGTACGGGCAGCGGCGCCGAGCGCCTGTGCGACGCGGCCGACGGTGTCCAGCTCCGTACCCTCCTCCAGGATGAAGGCGCAGGACAGGTACGCGGGAACGGCGCCGCTCATGGCGAGGTCGTTCACGGTGCCGTTGACGGCGAGATCCCCGATGGAGCCGCCGGGGAAGAACAGCGGGCGGACGACGTAGGAGTCGGTCGAGAAGGCCAGCCGGGCGCCGCCGAGCGTGACGGCGGCCGAGTCGGTGAGCCCTGCCGGTACCCCGGGGCCGTAGGCCGGGAGGAAGAGGTGCCGGATCAGCTCGGCGGACAGCGCTCCCCCGCCACCGTGGCCCATGACCACCAGCGGGTGGTCGCGCAGTGGCAGCGGACAGGACCAGCCGGTGGTGGTGTCAGTCAACGGACGTCGTCTCCTCCGTGCGGGGCATGGTCATGCGGCGGTACAGGTAGTAGGCGGCGCACGCGCCCTCGCTGGAGACCATGGTGGCGCCCAGCGGTGTGCGTGGCGTACAGGTGGTGCCGAAGGCCGCGCACTCGTACGGCTTGACCAGCCCCTGGAGCACCTCACCGCTGCGGCACACCGCGGACTCCTCGGCGACCAGACCGGTGACCTCGAACCGGTGCTCGGCGTCGTAGTCGCGGTAGGCGTCCGACAGCCGCCAGCCGCTGTCCGGAATGGTGCCGATACCTCGCCAGGCACGGTCGGTGGTGGTGAACACCTCCCTCAGCACGTCCAGCGCGACCGGGTTGCCCCGCGCGCGCACGGCGCGCGGGTAGGCGTTCTCGACGCGGTGTTCGCCCCGTTCGAGCTGGCGGACCGCCCTGCGGATGCCGTCCAGGATGTCCAGCGGCTCGAAACCGGTGACCACGATGGGCACCCGGTAGGCGTCGGCGAGGGCCGGATACTCGCTGGTGCCCATCACGCTGCACACGTGCCCGGCGGCGAGGAACGCCTGCACCCGGCAGTCCGGCGACCGCATGATCGCCTCGATGGCCGGTGGCACCCGCACGTGCGAGACCAGCAGGCTGAAATTGCCGACGCCGAGCCGCCTTGCCTGATGGGCCGTCATGGCGATGGCGGGGGCGGTGGTCTCGAAGCCGACGCCGAAGAACACCACCTGCCGGTCCGGGGTCTGCCGGGCGACCCGCAGCGCGTCCAGCGGTGAGTAGACGACCCGGACGTCACCGCCCTCGCTCTTGACGCGGAACAGGTCCCGGTCGGTCCCCGGCACCCGGAGCATGTCACCGAACGAGCAGAAGATCACGTCCGGGCGGGAGGCGATTTCCAGCGCCTTGTCGATCACTTCCAGCGGGGTGACGCAGACGGGACACCCCGGCCCGTGGATCAGCTCGATGTCCCCGGGCAGCAGCTGGTCGATGCCATGCCGGATGATCGAGTGGGTCTGCCCCCCGCAGACCTCCATCATCGCCCATGGGCGGGTGACGGTCCGGGCGATGTCGTCCAGGAGCCGCCGGGCCAGGTCCGGATCCTGGAACTCGTCGATGTACTTCACCGGTTCTCCTCCTCGTGCGGGCTTTCCGCCTCGGCCGCCGCTCGCGCCCAGGCGTCGCCGAACTCCTCCTCCAGTGCGCCGATCTCCTCGAAGAGCCGGAGGGTGGCCAGGGCCGACTCCTCGTCGAGCCGCTGGATCGCGAAGCCGACGTGCACGATCGCGTAGTCGCCCACTTCGATATCCGGCAGATAGGCCAGACAGACGTCCTTGACCACTCCGCCGAAGTCGACCCGCGCCATCGGCGTGCCGTCGCGTTCCTCGACGCCGACCACGCGGCCGGGTACCGCCAGGCACATGCGCTCCTCCTCGGTTCCTCAACGGTCGGCGAGACGGGCGGCGACGACTGCCTGCCCCAGGGCCAGACCGCCGTCGCCGGGCGGGACCATCGTGTGCCGGACGACGGTGAACCCGTCCTCCGCGAGCCCGGCGGTGCACATCTCGTCCAGGAGGGCGTTGGTGAACACCCCGCCGGTGAGCACGACCGTCCGCACGCCCGTGGCCCGGTACGCCGTGCGACAGGCGGCGCGCACCGCGCCGGCGACCGCCCGATGGAATCGGGCGGCGATCAGTGGGGGCTCCGTCCCCGCGCGCAGATCGGCCACGATCGCCGCCAGCAGCGGCGCGGGCTCGCCGAGTTCGAAGGCATAGCCCTCCCGCACCCGGCCGGCGGTCACCGCCGCGGCCTCCAGTTCCACGGCGGCCTGGGCCTCGTAGCCTGCCCGATGGCAGATGCCCACCAGCGAAGACACGGCATCGAACAGCCGCCCCACGCTGGACGTCGGCGTGCAGCCGAGGCCACGTGCCAACTGGATGTCCAGCAGGCTCAGTTCCTCCGGCGAGCAGGCGGTCGCACACGGCAGGTCGGACGACCAGGCGATACCGGCCGCGCGCAGGTGCGAGAGGGCCATCCGGTACGGGTTGCGCACCCCCGCGTCACCGCCGGGCAGGGGTACGTACGCCAGATGCGCCAGGCGGCGATAGCCCGCGTAGCCGGCCAGTAGCACCTCGCCGCCCCACACGGCGCCGTCGTCACCGTAACCGGTGCCGTCGAAGGCGACACCGATGACCGGCTCGTCCAGTCCGTGCTCCGCCATGGCGGAAGCGATGTGGGCGTGGTGATGCTGGACCAGGGTGAGCGGCCGGCCATCGCGGCGTGCCCAGCGCGTGGACCGGTAGCCGGGGTGGCGGTCGGCGGCGACGCGGACCGGCTCGACGCCGGTGAGCGCCCGCAGATGGCTCTCAGCGCGCTCGAAGGCCCGCTGGGCGGCCGGGCCGTCCAAGTCGCCGGTGTGGGCGGACAGCCAGGCGGAGTCGCCATCGGCCAGGCACAGGGTGTTCTTCAGGTCGCCACCGACCGCGAGAGTCGGCCGGACCGCCACCGGAAGGCGGATCCGCGCCGGGGCGTAGCCTCGCGAGCGGCGGATCGGCAGCGGCGAACCGTCCGCGCGGACCCGGACCACCGAGTCGTCACAGGCCACCGCGATGGGCCGGTCGTGCCACAGCCACGCGTCGGCCAGTCCGTCCAGGCGGAGCATCGACTCCCGGTCGTCGGTGACCAGTGGCTCGCCGGAGATGTTTCCGCTGGTCACGACCAGTACATCGGGGCCGGGTGGATCGCCCGGAAGGCCGAACAGAAGCCGGTGCACAGGGGTGTAGGGCAGCATGACCCCGATGTCCGGGCTGCCCGGACAGACCTGCGGTGCGAGCGGAGACGGGTCCCGGCGGCGCAGCAGCACGATGGGACGGGACCGCCCCACCAGAACGCGGCGCTCCCCCGGGCTGAGATGGCCGAGCCGGGCGGCGGTGCCGGGATCGGGCGTCATCACGGCGAACGGCTTGTCGCCACGGGCCTTCCGGCGTCGTAGTTCGCGCACGGCCGTCTGGTCGGTGGCGTCGCAGACCAGGTGGTAGCCGCCGATGCCCTTGACCGCGAGGATCGCTCCGGCCGCCAGCATCCGCCGGGCCTCGGCCGATGCGGCCCCGCCGTCCCGGCGTACGGCGCCGGTGAGTCTCAGGCGTGGCCCGCAGGCCCAGCAGGCGACCGGCTGGGCGTGGAACCGCCGGTCGGACGGGTCCGTGTACTCCGCCGCGCAGTGCGGACACTTCGGGAACGCCGCCATGGTGGTCGTGGCCCGGTCGTAGGGCGTCGCGGTGGTGATGGTGAAGCGCGGGCCGCAGTCGGTGCAGGTGATGAACGGGTGCCGGTGGCGGCGGTCGGCCGGATCGGCCAGCTCCGTCAGGCAGGCGTCGCAGGTGGCGGCGTCGGGTGGGACCAGGGTGCGGCCGTGGCCCGTCGTGGAGGCCACGATCGCGAAGCCGGTGGCGCCGGTCGGTGCCAGCTCGGATGTGGCCACCGAGACGATGTCCGCCAGCGGGGGTGCGTCCGCCGTCAGCCGGTGGCAGAAGGCGGCCACCGCGTCGGGACACCCCTCGATCTCGATGTGAGCCCCCGCTGGGTCGTTGGCCACCTGCCCGGACAGGCCCAGTTCGGTGGCCAGGGCATGGACGAAGGGACGGAAACCGACCCCTTGCACCACACCGCCGACCGCCACCAGACGTCGGACCGGCCGATGAGGCCCATTCGTCGTGTCCCGCTCCGCCGCGGCGGAGCGGGACACGACGAATGGCTGCTCCATGGGCACGGCGCTTCCGTCCGGTGTGGTCATGAGCCTGTTCGGGGTTCCGGCCATGGCACGAAGTCCGTCTGCCCAGGCCGTCCGTCATGTTAGGAACCGGACCAGCTGCCGTGGGAAACCACGCCCGCGCGGCGGCCCACGGCACCCCGAACGGCCCAGGCGGCGAACCACGTTGCCCAGCGGCGGACTACGCGCTTCCCCGGTCGTCGGTCAGCGCTCTCGCGTGCCGAAGCCGGTCGTGCGCATCGTCGACGGCCTCGGCCACGTGGCGGATCAGCTCGGGGAGCGCGTCGGCCACCGCGGTGCCGAGCCCGCGGCCGAGGCCGAAGTCGCCCCCTTCCACCGCGTGCACCACCAACTCTCGGGGCATCCGGCCGAGCGCGGCGGCCAGTGCGAACGTCTCGCCGAGCCCGAGAGCGTGGGTACTGGCGGAGCGTGCGGCGCATCGCGCGGCCTGCTCCGCCGTCAGGGTGTGCAGTCGCCCCGGCTGCCCGGGGTGGGCGTGCACCACCTCGACCACGACGACGGCGTCCTGAGGGCGCCACAGGCCGAGCATCCGGCCGGGCTCGCCATCGCTGTCGGTCAGCAGCGTGTCCTTGGGCGGGTTGGCACGCAGTGCCTCGATGACGGCCGGGCCGGCACCGTCGTCCCGGCGGAACGGATTGCCCACGCCGATGACCACCACCCGGCCCGTCATCCGTGCTCCACCGTCAGGTCCAGGAAGTGAGCGGAGCAGGAGATGCACGGGTCGTGGTTGCGGACGGCCCGCTCGCACAGTGCCGTCAGCTCCCCGTCGTCGGCCGGCTTCCCCGGCCCGTCCAGGCGGGACTGCACCTGGCGGCGGAGGTCGTCTTCGATGGCGGCCTGGTTCTGCGCGGTGGGCGGCACGATACGGGCGAGGGTCAGGCTGCCGTCCGCGTCCATGGCGTAGCGGTGGTAGAGCAGCCCGCGTGGTGCCTCGGTGGCCGCGCAGCCGGTCGCCCGGCGGGGTGGTACCTCGACGTACGGCCGCGGCGGCGGCTCGTAGGCGTCGGTGATCCGCAGCGCTTCGGCCACGGCGTGGACCACTTCGACGGCGCGGACGATGATGCTCCGGTACGGATTGCGGCACACCGCGCCGGTGGCCGGATCACCGAGCCCTGCCTCCCGCGCCGCGTCGAGGGCCGAGGGGTGGAGCCACTGTCCGCTGACCGCGTAGCGGGCCAGTGAGCCGGTCAGGTAGTGGTGGCCGTCCAGTCGGGACACCAGGGCGGTCGAGTGAGGGACCTGGTGTTCCACCACATGGCGCTCGAATTCCTCCACCGCGAACGCCCGTGCCGGGTCGGCGCCGGCCGAGCCCGCGTCGGCGGAGGCGGGCAGGACGGCCGGGGTTCCGGAGTCGATGGTGTACCGGCCGGGGTCGCACATCGCCAGCAGCGGGCCGTCGTAGGAGGCGTCGGGGAAGTCGAAGCCGGCCACCCAGCGCACGGTCTCCAGTGCGTCGTCGTGTGCCCGGCGCAGCCGCTCGGCCAGGGGAACCAGTTCGGCCGGGGCGGGCACCCGGTAGAAGCCTCCGACGCGAACGTTGATCGGGTGGATGGCGCGGCCGCCGAGCTGCTCCATGATGGCGTTGCCCGCTTGTTTGATCCGCAGACCGCGTTCCACCGCCGCGCGGTGCTCGCGGGCGAGTTCCACCGCGCTGGGGTGGCCGAGGAAGTCGGGAGCGTGCAGCAGATGGATGTGCAGGGACTGGCTCTCGATCCATTCGCCGTAGTAGAGCAGCCGCCGCAGCTCCGCGAGCCGGCCGTCGACCGTCACCCCGCAGGCCCGTTCGATGGCCTGGCAGGACGTCATCTGGTAGGCGACGGGACAGATCCCGCAGATCCGTGCGGTGATGTCGGGCGGCTCGTGGTGGCCGCGGCCGACCAGGAACGCTTCGAAGAAACGCGGCGGCTCGTAGATCCGCAACCGCGCCTCGGCGACCGCCCCGTCGCGGACGGCCAGGTGGAGGGCCGCTTCGCCCTCCACCCTGGCGAGTGCGTCCAGACGCAGAACACGGGATCCGCGGTGGCTCATCGGGGGCCTTCTTCCGCCGGGGGCTCGGGGACCTCCTGGGCCGCGAGTTCCGGTACGGGGCCGTATTCGGGTGAGGCCGCGTTGAAGGTGCGGAAGACCCGCACGATGTCCCGCTCGGTCATGCCGTCGTGCCGCAGCTGGCGCACCATGGACTCCAGATTGGGGTGGGTGACCGGCCCGAAGCAGCCGTAGCATCCGCGCCCGTAGGCGGGGCACAGGGCGCCGCACCCGGCGTGGGTGACCGGCCCCAGGCACGGGATGCCCTGCGCCACGGTGATACAGGTCGTGCCGCGCCGCTTGCACTCGAAACAGACGCTGTGGCCCGGGACGTTCGGCTTTCGCCCGGCCAGAAACGCGCTGATCACCTCCAGCAGCTGGCCACGGTCGATCGGGCAGCCGCGCAACTCGAAGTCGACCGGCACGTGCACCGAGATGGGGGTGGAGGTGTCCAGGGTGGCGATGTACTCCGGGCTGGCGTAGACCGCGGCCCGGAACTCCTCGACGTCCGCGAAGTTACGCAATGCCTGGACGCCCCCGGCGGTGGCGCAGGCACCGATGGTGACCAGGCGGCGGGAGATCCGCCGGATGTGGTGGATGCGCCGGACGTCCTCGGCGGTGGTGACGGACCCCTCCACCAGGGAGAGGTCATACGGCCCGGTCCCCGCGAGGGTGGCCGGCTCCCGGGAGTCCTCCGCGCCGGACATCTCCAGGAAGTGTGCGACGCGCACCCGGCCGGTGAGCGGCAGCAGTTCGTCCTCGCAGTCGAGCAGGGTGAGCTGGCAGCCGTCGCACGAGGCGAACTTCCACACGGCGAGGGAGGGACGGGGGTCGGGTTCCATGTCACAGCTCCCTGACGGCGAGCAGGGGCCGGGCGCGGTCGTAGCCGATCACCGGGCCGTCCCGGCACAGCAGCAGCGGTCCGAGCTGGCAGTGCCCGCAGTGGCCGGTGCCGCAGCGCATGTTCCGCTCCAGCGACACCTGGACGCGGTGTGCCGGGAGGCCGCGGGCGAGCAGCGCCCGGGCGGTGTGCCGGATCATCACCTCGGGTCCGCAGACCAGCGCGGTGGTCCGGTCCGGGGCCGGCTCGACCCGGTCCAGCAGGGTGGTGACCACGCCCACGCTCCCTCGCCAGCGGACGCCGGCCCGGTCCACGGTGACGTCCACCTGCGCCGAGGCGCGCCTCCAGTCCTCCAGTTCCTCCCGGTAGAGCAGGTCCTCGGGTGTGCGGGCCCCGATCAGCACGTGAAGGCGGCCGTAACGCTCCGGGTGGTCGAGTACGTGGCGCACCACGGGACGCAGCGGGGCGAGCCCGATACCGCCCGCGACCACCAGGAGGTCGGATCCGGCCGCCGCGTCGAGATCCCACCCGGTGCCGTAAGGGCCGCGCAGGCCCAGCGCGTCCCCCGGCCGGAGGCGGCTCAGCGCGCCGGTGACCGCGCCGACGGCGCGCACCGTGTGCACCAGGCGGTGGCCGCCCTGGATCGCGCTCACCGAGATCGGCACCTCGCCGACGCCGAAGGCGTACATCATGGCGAAGCGTCCCGGTGAGAAGCCGGGCAGCGCCCGTCCCGTGGGCGTCACCTCCAGCGAGACGCAGTCGGCGTTCTCCGCCGAGACGGCGCTCACCCGGTAGGGCAGGGGCACGGTGGTCATGGCGGAATGCTTCCGTGCGGTGTGTACAGGTCGAGCAGCCGCAGCCGGGTGGCCTGGAGCCGGTCGGCGATCAGCGCGGCGCAGCGCAGCATCAGCTCGTATCCGAGTTCCGGATCGGCCTCGCACAGCTCACGCACCTCGCCGGCGTCGAATTCCCAGGTCCGTACGGGTCCCAAGGCCCGGGCGCCCAGATGCCAGCGGTATGGCGGGAAGATCCACGACCATCCGAGCTGCTGCCGGGGCCCGAGGGTCTCCACCACTTGGGGCCGACGGCCGGGGACATACACGTCCAGGGCGACCTCGCCGGAGCGGATCAGCCAGAACCGGTCGGCGACGCCGCCCTCCTCGAACAGCCTGCTGTCCGGGCGGAAGTCGCGCTCGTCGGCGAGGCTGAACAGCCGTTCCCGCTGGAGTTGCGGGAGGGTGTCCAGCAGCAGTGGCCACGCGGTCATCGCGGCTCGTCCTCCGTGCGCCGGGTCCAGTCGTGCAGGGCCGCGGCCTCCTCGGTGATGTCGATGGCGACCGGACACCAGACGATGCACCGCCCGCAGCCGACACATCCCGACGAGCCGAACTGGTCGTACCAGGTGCCCAGTTTGTGGGTCAGCCACTGCCGGTAGCGGCTGCGCGGCGAGGCGCGCACCGGTCCGCCCGGCAGGTATGAGAAGTCCAGGTCGAAGCAGACGTCCCAGACTCGCCAGCGTTCGGCGTGGTCCCCGGTCAGGTCGGTGACGTCCTCGGTGGTGGTGCAGAAGCAGGTGGGGCACACCATGGTGCAGTTGCCGCAGGTCAGACACCGGGAGGCGACGTCGTCCCAGCGGGGTGCGTCCAGCGTCTCCGCCATGAGCCGGTGGAGGTCGGTCTCCGGCATCGTGCGGCCCATCCGGTCGGCCGCGGACGCGACGGCGCCCACGGCGGCCTGGCAGACGGCCTCGGATGCCGGTTCGCAGGGCAGCTCAGCGAGGATCTCGGCCCCCTCGGGGCTACCCGCGCGGATCCAGAACCGGTGCCCCTCGTCGTCGACCAGTTCGGTCAGCACCAGGTCGTAGCCGGGACCGGCGGCGGGCCCGGTGCCCATCGAGACGCAGAAGCAGGTCCCCCCGGGCTCGGTGCACTCGACCGCCACCAGGAACGCCCCGGACCGCCTGCCCTGATAGACCGGGTCGGTGTGCGGCCCGGCAGTGAGAATCCGGTCCTGGATGGCGATGGCCCGCAGATCGCAGGAGCGGACACCGAGGAACGCGAAGCGCGGAGGCGCGGTGTCGTCCGTCTCGATGACCAGCTCGCCGCCCGCCCGCTCGGCCTTCCACTGACGTACCCGGGCGGGGTGCAGGAAGGTCTTCCACGATTGGGGGCCGGCCGCGTTGGCGAAGGCCGCGCCGTCCGCCCGCGACCGCAGCCGGTACCGTCCGGCTTCGAGGTCCACGCCCCATCCGTAGGGCAATTGGCCGGCCGACTCCAGCTCGGCCAGCACGATGGCACCGTCCCGCACCGTGGGGCCGACCACGGTGAACCCGCGCGTCAGCAGTACGTCCACCAAGGCTGCCAGGCCGTCCTTGCCGAGCACGGCTCCGCCGGCCGGGGAGGAAATCGATGTGTTCACTCCGCCCCGCCCCACCCATCGACCGCGTTCGACAGGCACTCGCTGCCGCGGCCGGTGACTGTCCATGCCATCGTGCCCTCCTCGCCCGGCCGGACCCGCGTCCTGACGCCTCGGGGCTCGCCGTCAACACCTGCGGGACCCATCTGCGCACATCTCCCGTGAGACGCGCGGGAAGTCCGCCTCCGACACGGCCGTGATGGACCGGACCGGACCATCGGCACCACCCTGCGGGCGTATCGGCTCCCGCTCCCCCGCCGGCATGGTCGCTCGTGCCGTACCGACACGGACCGTGCGCCGCACCCCTGCCGGGGAACGGACGGGAGCGTCCGGGCCCCACGGCCGGGGCTGTGAGGAGGCACGGTTCGGGCCGAGGTCACCGGTCGCGCGCGTACGGGACGGTGATGACCGGGCAGCGCGCGTGGTGCAGGACGCCCTGACTGACGGAGCCCAGCAGCATGCCGGTGAAGCCGCCGTGCCCGCGTGTGCCCACGATCAGACCCAGGGCGTGTTCGGACGCCTCGGTGAGGACCTGGACCGGGTGTCCCCGCACGACCTCATGGTGCAGTTCAACCTCCGGATGAGTGGCGGTACGCCCGGCCACCGTCTCCGACAGCACTCGGCGGCACTCCTGGACGGCCGCCTCCTCGTCCAAGGCTCCGAGCATCGGAGGGTGCCACACGTAGAGGGCCCGCAGGACGGCGTTGCGCCGGGCGGCCTCATCGAAGGCGATGTCGACGGCGGCCGCGGAATGAGGGCTGCCGTCGACTCCGACCACGAAGTACGGCTGTTGCTGGGTGATGTGCTCCGGCTCCGGCACGACCACCACGGGGCAGGGCGCCTGGGCGATGAGCGGCAGTGTGACGGCGGCGGAGGCGAAGAGCTCCTGGAGAGCGCTCAGGCGCCAGGAACCGAGCACGACCTCGGTGGCGTTCTGCGCCTGCTCACGCAGCACCCACGCGGGGTGCCCCTCCGCCAGCAGCCCGGACACCCGCACCCGCGGGTGCCGGGACTCGACGAATTCCACCGCCTCGTTCAGCAGGCGATCCCCCGTCGCATGCAGCGCCTCGTTCCACTCCTCCCAGGTCGGGGGCCCGCCCGTCGGCCGGTAGCCGGGGGTCGGCACGTTCTGCGCGAGGACCAGCAGCAGCGGCAGGCGGCGCCGGTCCGCCGCGTCGGCGGCCCAGGCGAGCGCCGTGCGTTTGCCGGGGTCGGGATCGATACCGACCACGATCGGGGAAAGCCCTCCTGTACGCGTCATCGCCGACTCCCACGTTGGTTGTTCGACCGGCTCGTCGTCCCGGACCTACGGGCGGCGTCGGTCACGGCAGCCGTCTCTGTCCGGGCAGGGGGCCGGTCGTGGTCACGAACGGACATGCGCTTCCCGGCCCGATGGGCTCCGGTCGGCCCCTTCGCGGGCGGGGGTGCGAGGCATGCGCTGGAGAGCGGCATGGTTCCCATCTGGCGGGACGGACGAGGGCGTCCGTCCCCCCACAGTGCCGGTGCCGCGGCCGGCTCAGGCTTGGGTGATCTCAATGTGCTGCGGCTTGGCCGCCTGGGCCTTGGGCACGGTGACGGTCAGCACCCCGTCGACCAGCGTTGCCTTGATCTCGTCGGCCTTGACATCGGCCGGCAGCAGTGCCCGGTACTCGAAGCGGCCGGTGCGCCGGGTGCCGTGGCGCAGAACGCCTTCGCCCTCGCGTTCTTTGTACTCTCCGGAGATGCACAGCTCCCGCTGGCTGATTTCGACGTCGAGGTCCTCGCGCTTGATCCCGGGCAGCTCCGCCTCGACGAGGTAGGCGTCGTCCGTCTCCCGCAGGTCGGCCAGGGGCGGGAAGGCCCTGACCGTGGGCGCGGTACCGGTGGCCTCCAGGAAGCGGTTCATCCGCTCCACGATGTCGTCGAACTCGGCGGCCATCGGATCACCCCAGCCCAACGCGTGGAAGGGCCGTTCCAGCAACTGGCCGGGCCGGCGGTGTATGGGCAGTGCCATCGCGGTTCACCTCCGCGAAACAACGGGATTCGGATCATTTCCATGGTGCGCGCCTCCACCTGACCCGGCGAATCGAGCATCGAGGGCCGTGGCCACGCGCCTCTGCCCCGATTCCCGGCAAGCACGGAAGCCACGCCCTCGTCGTTCCTTCGCGCCCGGCCGGCGAACCGCCGGTCCATGAGCGAGCGGCTCATAGCGGTTGCGGCGCTGAACCGACGTCAATTTCTGCTCCGCGCCAGAAGCACCACTGTCGAGGAAGCCGGTCCGCGAGGGGCGGGGCGCTGGCCGTGCACGGAGAGCCTGTGGCGATGAGCATGGAAAGTGGAATATATCGATGCGAGGAGGGTGCCATGAAGCGATCGGCATCACTGCACGCTCCTGAGATCCACGTGGAGGCCCGGGGGCAGGTGCTGCCCGGCGCCGTCGAATACGCCCGAGAGAAGGTACGCACAGTCATCGGCCGGACACGGAGGCCAGTCCTGTTCGCCCGCATCAAGCTGACCCACATGGCCAACCCCGCCGTGGAACGACCGGCGCTCGCCCAGGCCAACCTGGACGTCAACGGGCAGCCCGCCCGCGCACACGTCGCCTCCGCAACCATGACCGAGGCCATCGACCTGCTCCAGGACCGGCTCGCCACACGGCTGGAGCGCCTGGAGGAGCGCTGGGAGGCTCGCCGAGGTCGCAGACCCGCGCCCGGCCCGCACGAGTGGCGGCACGGCAACGAGCCCGCCCACCGCCCCGACTACTTCCCACGCCCGGCCGAGGAACGCCAGGTCGTGCGGCACAAGTCCTTCTCCCTGGTCCGCGAGTCACCTGACGAGGCCGCCTTCGAGATGGAAATGATGGATTACGGCTTCCACCTGTTCACCGACATCGGCACCGGCGAGGACAGCGTGCTGTACCGGTCCGGCCCGACCGGCTACCGCCTCGCCCAGGCGCACCCCCACCCACACCTGGCCGGCCCGGTGGCCGTGCCGCTCACCGTCAGCGACGTTCCCGCCTCCCGGATGAACGTGGGCGAGGCGAAACAGCGGCTGGACATGACCGGGCTCCCGTTCGTGTTCTTCACCGACGACACCACCGGGCGGGGAAACGTCCTGTACCACCGCTACGACGGCCATTACGGCCTGATAGTCCCCACCGAGTAGCGGCCCCGGGACAACCGCCCCGCCGAACCCGTAAGGAGCCACGACATGGCACAGAACCACACCCCCGAAGCCGATGCCACCCCTGGGCTGGAAGCCCGCCTGAGCCAGCTTGAGGCACAGACGGCAACGCTGGCCGAGGCCGTGCGGGCACTCGCCCGCGGATTGGAGAACATCCCGTCCCAGGACACTCCGCCCGAGGAAGCGGCACACGGCGCACGACTCGCCCACGAGCTCCTGCTCTCCCAGGGACTGTAGCCGCGCTGTCGCGCCGCGAGACGACACCCAGCGGCCACACCGTCGCCCTCCGGCTGCCGGAACAGCTTCCCTACGTCCTGGCCGACACGGCCCTGCTCACTCGTTCAGAGAGGACCGGGGGATCGGGCAGCGTGCCCCGGGGACCGAGGTGCGGTCCGCCGAAGTCCCTCATAGTGGCCCAGGCGGAAGCGCCTTGGGCCCGGTCGGCAGGGTCGGCGGGGCCTTCGGCCCATGGCGCGTCCGTTCCCACCCGTCCGATCATGGGAGGGCGGGTCCGGAGACGAGGCGGTGAGGGACATGTCCGACGCGACCACGACCGACCTCTACGAGGTCACGATGGCGATGGCGTACCTGGACGAGGGCATGACGGCCCCGGCCACGTTCAGCCTCTTCGTCCGGGACCTGCCGCCCGACCGTGGTTTCCTGGTCAGTGCGGGTCTGGAGTCGGCTCTGGGCTTCCTCTCCGCCTTTCGCGTCAGATCCGAGGACGCGCGCACCTTCGCGGAGGTGCTGCACCGTCCGTCCCGGGACCTGGCGGCTCTGACCGGCCTGGAGTTCACCGGCGAGGTAAGGGCGATGCCCGAGGGGCGGATCGCGCTCGCGGGGGAACCACTGCTGGAGATCACGGCCCCGCTCCCCCAGGCGCAGCTGGTGGAAACGTACGTCCTCAACCAGCTCAGCCACCAGACGGCGATCGCCTCGAAGGCCGCGCGCTGTGTGCTCGCTGCGGCGGGCCACCCTGTCGTGGACTTCTCCCTGCGGCGGACGCACGGACCGGAGGCAGGATTCCAGTGCGCCAGGCTCGGCGCGATGGTGGGGTTCGCGGGGACCAGCAACGTGGCCGCGGCAGCCGCCTGCGGTCTGCCGGCCGTCGGCACGATGGCCCACTCGTTCGTGGAGGCGTTCGCGTCGGAGGAGGAGGCGTTCCGCGTCTTCGCCCGTACCCATCCCGGACCGGTGACCCTGCTGGTGGACACGTACGACACCAAGCAAGGCGTCCGCACGGCGGCACGCGTGCTGAGCGACCTGGGACGCGGCCCCGGCTCGGCCGTACGGCTGGACAGCGGCGACCTCGGCTCGCTGGCGGCCACGGCCCGCGCGATCCTGGACGCCGCCGGACTGCCGGAGGTGCGCATCATCGCCAGTGGCAGCCTCGACGAGCACGCGGTGGACCGGCTGGTCCGGTCCCAGGCTCCGATCGACGTCTACGCGGTAGGGACGCGGGTCGGCGTCTCGGCGGACGCCCCGTACCTGGACTCCGCGTACAAGATGGTCCAGTACGACGGTCGGCCGGTCATGAAACTCTCTACGGCCAAGGTGACCGCTCCGGGACCCAAACAGGTCTACCGCCGTCCGGGACACCCCGATCTGATCGCCCTCCGCGACGAACCGCCTCCACCTCACAGCACGCCCCTGCTGGAAACCGTGATGCGGCACGGACGGCGCACTGTCCCCCGCCCCACACTCGAGGAGGGCCACACGCGCTTGACCGCCGATCTGGCCGACCTCCCGCACGCAGCCCGGCTCATCGAGCACCCGATCGCGCCGGAAGCCGTCCAGTCCGCATCACTGACCGCACTCTCCCGGCAGGTACGCGACCGTATCCAGAGGCGCACTGCCACCGGCCTCCGTAGCGATCCGCATCGGCTTGACCGCGTCTGAAGCAATGCCCGCGGCCACCCCATGGAGCTCAGGCGGGTGCGTAGGTCAGGCAGTCGGCTTCGGTCTGCTGGTAGCCGACGGTGATGCCGGGGGCACGGCATTCGAAGTTGGCGTTGTGCCGGCAGTCGGACATCTTGCAGGCGCCGACCCGGCCGGTGGCGGACGCGTCGCCGCCCTTGGCCGGGGAGGTGAAGAAGGTATCGCAGTGTGCGTGACCGGGGTCGCCCACGGTGATGGCCAGAGCGTGGCAGGCGCGGTCCCTGTTGTAGGCGCAGTCCTCGACCGCGCATTCGCTCACGACGGGCATTTCCACGATGACGGTCTCCTCGTATCGGCAGGTCTCTGCGGCTCGTCGACGACGAGCGGCAAGCGGCTGATGTGAGCATGGGCCCACCTGGTCGAGCCTGGTCGTCAGCGCCGCCGACGACCGGCGGACTTCCTCCGAACGGGGCAACCGCGCCTGGACCGTCCCGGGTGCCCTGAACGGACGGCGTCCCTCGCGGCAGCGGCCCTGGCGGGGTGCCGGGCGGCGTGCGGCATGCCGCCGCGGCTCCTGTGACGGGGCAGTGGTGCAGCGCGGCGGAGTGCGCGGCCCACACCAGGGCACGCAGGCTGCGGCCGGAGCCGTCGACCCCGACCACGATCGGATCAGTCATTGCCTTGCTTCCAGCTACCGCAGGTGGTCCCCCAACTCCTCCGCGTCCGCGGTGCGGCGACGGCGGGGCCGCTCCGGCGGACCGTCATACTCGGGCGGCGGGTAGGGGCGCACGGAGTGGTGCCAGGTCCACGTCCACACCAGCAGCCCCCGACTCCGACGCCGGTCGGCGGCCCTGGGACGCCGCCGCGCGCACCGCGAGGCGCGACGTCAGCCGTCTCCTGTCCTCGGAACTCACCCCGTGCCAGAGGTGAGGAAGTCGGCGCAGCCGGACAGTGTGGTGAGCCGCGGCGTGTCCTCGTCCTCGATGCGGACTCCCGTGCGCTCGCTGAGCATCTCGATGAATCTCAGGAAGTCCAGCGAATCGAGTTCGAGGGCCTCGCGGAAGGGGGTGCCTGGGCGCAGTGCGGCGAGGTCGGCACCGGGCACGACCTGCGTAAGGGACTCCTTGACGACGTCGACTGCTTCGGTGCGGTTCACAGCTCCTCCGGATGCTGCAGGAAACGGTCGATCGCGGTCAGACAGCGGGCCCCGATGGCGCCGTCGGTCGCCCGGTGGTCGGCGGACAGGGTGGCAGTGACCGTCGGCCGCACGCCCAGCAGTCCGTCGACCGACGATGGGCGGTCGACGACGCGTCCGAACCCGATGAGGGCCACTTGCGGCGGGTAGATCACGCCGAAGACAGCTTCCACGCCCTGATCACCGAGGTTGGTGACGGTAACGGTGGGGTCGGAGACCTCGGACCCGCGCAGCCGCCCCTCACGGGCCCGGGTGACCAGGTCCTTCAGTCCGGCCATCAATTGCGGGAGGGCAAGTGTGTCGGCGTCGTGCAGCGCGGGGGCGACGAGTCCGCCACCGCGCAGGGAGACCGCCACGCCCAGATGCACACCATCACCCGCGGTGAAGTGGTCGTCGGTCCAGAAACCGTTCAGCTCGGGCACTTCCCGCGCCGCCAGGGCCGTGGCCTTCAGCAGCAGGGCCGCGGGGAGCAGCCGCTCACCCACCGGACTGCGCCTGTTGTGCTCACGCAGCCAGTCCATCGCGGTGGCCATGTCGACGGTCGTGGACAGGTAGTAGTGCGGGATGTCCCGTTTGGAACGCGCCATCAGGCCGGCGATCGTCCGGCGCATGGTTCCGGCTCGGTCGTCAGCCGTGCGCACCGGTGCCGCGCGGCCGCTCACCGGGGCGGCTACGGGACCGGGGGCAGCCTTGCGTACGTCATCGGCCCGGACAGCGCCGTTCTTACCGGTCCCCGTCACGGCGGCGAGGTCAACTCCCAGTTCACCGGCCAGCCGTCGCGCGAGCGGGGTGATCCGCACGCGTGACCCCCGGGCGGCGGCCCGCTCGACATCGGCGCGGGTGATGCGCCCCTGGGGCCCCGAGCCGAGGAGGGCCTCCAGGTCGACGCCACGCTCTTGCGCCAGTTGCCGGACCAGGGGCACGGCTTCATGAGGGGCGTGCCCTTCGGGGGGACGGGCGGCGGGCGGCTCGTGGACATCGGCGGAGACCGGCTCGGGCGGGGGTGGCGGGACCGGTTCCGGTGGGGGCGTGACCTTCGGCTTGCGGCGGTGCGGCCGTTTCCTCCCGGGCTCCTCCGGTTCCCCCGCCGCCGTTTCGATCAGCGCGAGCGGGGTGCCCACGGGCACCGTCGTTCCTGGCTCGACCAGCAGCTTTCCCACTGTTCCGGTCTCGAAGCACTCGACTTCGATCAAGGACTTCGCGGTTTCGACCACCGCGACCGCATCACCCCTCCGGACTCCCTCGCCGGGGCGCACCAGCCACTCCTGGAGCGTGCCCTCGTCCATGTCGGCTCCCAGTGACGGCATGGTGAACTCGGCCACGGTCAGTCCACCGCCCGGTGCGCCGCCGCCACGACATCGGCGGCCTGCGGCAACGCGGCCTCCTCCAGCCGTCGGGCATAGGGCATGGGGCACTCGGCGCTGCACACCCGTTCGACGGGCGCGTCCAGTTCGTAGAACGAACCCTCGGCGATCCGTGCGGACACTTCGGCGGCCAGGCTGCCGGTGCGCCAGGCTTCGTCGACGACCACCGCACGGTGCGTACGGGTCACCGAGGCGGCGATGGTCTCTCCGTCGAGTGGCCGCAGTGTCCGCAGGTCGACCACCTCTGCGCTGATGCCTTCGGCGGCCAGCTCGTCGGCTGCCATGAGCACCTTGGGCAGCGAACCGCCATAGGTGATCAGGGAGATGTCGGTGCCGGGTCTGCGGACCGCGGCGTGGTCCAGGTCCACCGGCGCGGCGGGCGGGCCGAGCTCGCCCGAGGCGTTGTAGAGAACGCCGTGCTCGAAAATCAGGACCGGGTCGGGGTCGGCCAGCGCGGCGGCCGGCATGTGGCGTGCGTCCTCAAGGGTCGCCGGGGCGACCACCCGGATGCCGGGAATGTGGGCGTACCAGCCCTCCAGGCTGTGCGAGTGCTGCGCCGCGAGCTGACGGCCCGCCCCCGTCGTCATGCGGATCACCAGGGGAACGGGCAACTGACCGCCGGACATGTGGAGCAGGGTGGCGGCGTTGTTGAGGATCTGGTCAAGGGCGAGCAGACTGAAGTTCACGGTCATGATCTCGACGATCGGCCGCATCCCGGCCAGAGCGGCGCCGATGCCCGCGCCGACGAACGCGGACTCCGACAGCGGGGTGTCGCGGACCCGCTCCGGTCCGAACTCCTCCAACAGTCCGAGGCTGACGCCGAAACAACCGCCGTACCGTCCCACGTCCTCCCCCATCAGGAACACGCGGTCGTCGGAGCGCATGGCCTCGCGGAGGGCCTCGCGCAGCGCTTCCCGGTAGGTGGTCTTCCGCTCATCCGTCCGGCTGGTTCCCATGGCCTCAGCTCACCTCCGCCGGTGCGCTGGTGACATGGCGCAGCAGGCTCTCGGCCGGCTCCTCCGGCGCCCGTTCGGCCGCTTCGACCGCGCGGTCCACCTCATCGCCGACCCGGCGTTGCCACGCGGCCAGCTCCTCGTCGTCCAGTTCGCCGCGGTCGCGCATCCGGTCCGTGAGCCGCCCGATCGGGTCCTGTGCCTTCCACTGCTCGATCTCCGCCTTGTCGCGGTAACGGTCCGGGTCGTACATCGAGTGCGCCCGGAACCGGTAGGTACGCAGTTCGAGGAAGTGGGGTCCGGCGCCCGCACGGATCGCCTCGGCGGCCCGGCGGGCCGCGGATTCGACGGCCTCGGCGTCCATGCCGTCCACGGCCCAGGAGACCATGCCGTACGAGGCGGCGCGCAAGGCAAGGTCGGTCTGTGCCTCGTGGCGCTCCAGGGCCGTACCCATGGCGTACCGGTTGTTCTCACAGACAAGGAGCAGCGGCAGATTCCACAGCGCGGCGAGGTTCGCGGTCTCGTGGAACTCGCCCTCCGCGAACGCGCCATCACCGAAGAAGCAACAGGTGACGAGAGGCTGTCCGCGCATCCGGTCGGCCAGCGCGAGCCCGGCAGCCAGCGGAATCCCGCCGGCGACGATCGCGTTCCCGCCGTAGAACCGGCGGCTGGCGTCGAAGAGGTGCATGGACCCGCCACGGCCCCCGCTGCACCCGGTCGTCCTGCCGTACATCTCGGCCATGACGGCTTCGGCCGGAATACCGCGGGCGAGTGCGTGGCCGTGCTCCCGATACGTGGAAACCACCGCGTCGTCCGGGGTCAGAGCCTCGTTGACGCCGACGGCAACGGCCTCCTCCCCGATGTAGAGGTGGACGAATCCCCGGATCTTCGCGGCGCTGTACAGCTCGACGCACCGCTCCTCGAAGCGGCGTATGCGCAGCATGGCGTGCAACAGGTCGCGGCGGTGTGCGGCCCCGGGCCGGCCGGCGGAAGAACCCTCGCCGCTCTTTCGCACGCTCTTCGATGGCCTGGCGTTCTTCGCCGGCTTCGACGCCTCGGTGGTTTTCGCGGTCTTGCGCGTCCGGGTCTCACGGGTCGGGCTCATGCTGGTCCCTCCAGGGTGGACAGGTCGCCGGTGGGCAGGCCGAGTTCCCGGGCGCGCAGCACTCGGCGCATGACCTTGCCGCTGCGGGTCTTGGGCAGGTTCTGGTCGAAGGCGATCTCGCGGGGCGCTACCGCCGGGCCCAGTCGCCGGCGGGCGAAGGCCAGCAGATCGCGTTCGAGAGCTGGGCTGGGCTCGATGCCGGGGCGCAGTGACACGTACGCCTTGACGAGGTTCCCCGCGACAGGATCAGGCCGTCCGATCACTCCGGCCTCGGCGACCGCGTGATGTTCCATGAGTGCGCTCTCCACCTCGAACGGCCCGATCAGATGGCCCGCGGACTTGATCACGTCGTCGGCACGGCCCACGAACCAGAACCAGCCGTCGGCGTCCTGGCTGACCAGGTCGCCCGTGAGATACCAGCCGTCGACGAACGCGGCCTCGTACCGCTCCTTGTCGTGCAGGTAGCCGCGGAACATCGACGGCCAGCCCGGCCGCAGCGCCAGTTCTCCCTCGGCCCCCGGTCGGTCCTCCACCCTCACCCGGCCGCCGGTGACCAGCGCCCGGCCGTCGTCCCCGCACTTCAGGACCGCCGCCTCGACACCTGGCAGCGGGCGTCCCATCGAGCCGGGGCGAATGTCACAGGCCACGAAGTTCGCGATCATGATGCAGCCGGTTTCGGTCTGCCACCAGTTGTCGTGAACCGGAAGTCCCAGCACCTCGCGTCCCCAGACCACCGCCTCGGGATTCAGCGGCTCGCCGACCGAGGCGATGAACCGCAGACGGGACAGGTCGTAGGAGGCCGGCAGGTCGTGGGAACCCTGGCGGGGCGTGGCCCGCATCAGCATGCGCAGCGCCGTGGGCGCGGTGTACCAGACGCTCACCCGCTGCTCCTCGAGGATCCGGTACCAGCGCCTGGCGTCGTAGTCGCCCTCGTCGACGACGAGCGTCACACCGTGGACGAGCGGGGCGATGATGCCGTACGACATGCCGGTGACCCACCCGGGGTCGGCGGTGCACCAATACACGTCCTCGGGGTGCAGGTCGAGCGCATAGGCGGCGGTGGCGTGGTGGGCGACCACCGCCTCGTGGACGTGTACCGCGCCCTTGGGGGTTCCGGTCGTGCCACTGGTGAAGTGCAGCAGCGCCATGTCCTCCGGTGAGGTCGGCGGGATGGTGAACCCTTCCGTGGCATCGGCCATCAGCTCGTGGAAGGAGAGTGTGCCGGGCAGTTCCTCGCCACCGGGACCGACGATCAGCACATGGTCCAGTCCCGCAAGGGACGCACGGCGTTCGCCTACCTTGCGCCGGTAGAGCGCCGCGGTGGTCACCAGGACCCGCGCATCGCCGAGCCTCAGCCGCTGTTCCACCGGGTCGGGGCCGAAAGCGGAGAACAGCGGACAGAGGACGCTGGTGTTCTTCAGCGTGCCCAACACCACCGTGTACAGCTCGGGGCAGCGGCCGAGCAATGTGAACACGCGGTCGCTCCGGCCGACGCCCAGCGAGCGCAGGACGTTCGCGAAGCGGGCGGTGCGCCGGGCCAGTTCGGCGTAGGTGACGGTGTGTACGCCGCCGTCCCGGGCAACACAGCGCAGCGCGCTCTTCTCGCCCTCGCCGGAGCCGACGTGCCGGTCCACCGCCTCATAGGCGATGTTCAGCCCGCCGCCGGGGAGCCCGGCCAGCGCGGCGCGCGCCCGCGACCAGGTGAACTGCGTCCGCGCCCGCTCGTAGTCGGCGAGATTCGGCGGGACCTGCGGCGCGGGGTCCTTCCGGAGCGTCTCCCAGGCCATACGGCGTCCTTCCAATCTCTGCCATGTACTCATTCGTGAGGGATCACGGCGACCGGGCACGGCGCATGGTGCGCGGCCGCCTGCACCACGGGGCCCAGGCGCGGCGCCAGAGCCTGCCGGTGCCTCCGCCGGCCGATCATCACCAGACCGCTGTCGCCAGCCGCCCGCACGACGGCCTGAGCCGGACTCTCGAGCCGGACCTCACCGATGGCACGCACCCGGGGAAACTTCTCGCGCCACGGCCGCAGCACCTCGTCCAGGTCCCGCTGGGCGCTCGCGGCGATGTCCTGGGCGGCACCGGCCTCCACACCCCACGGGCCGTACGCCTGCATCGGCAGGCTCCTGCCGTGGACGGCGAGCAGAGGCACGCCGCGGGTGAACGCGGTGACATAGGCAAACTCCAGGAGGTTGTCCTGAGGGCCGTGCAGGCTCAATCCGACCACCACAGGCCGCTCACGGCCATCGGATGCCCGTCCCTCCCCCTCCTCCGTGCCCGCGCGCACCAGGACTACCGGCCGCTCGGCCCGGGCCACGACGTACAAGCTGATGTCGCCGAAGAAGAAGCTCGCCGCCCGCTCCAGCCCTCTCGAGCCGAGCACCAGCATCCGGGACCGCGTCGCCGCGTCGAGCAGGGCCCTCTCGGCCTCCTCAGGGACCAGCTGCTCTTCGATGCGCAGAGCCGGGTGGAGTCCGCTGAGCTCCGCATGCGCGTCGTGCACGATCCGCTTCGCCCAGTAGTTCTGGTCATCCGCCGCAGGACTGTCGGGCGTGGGCGGGGACAGCAGAATCCAGGCATGCAAAAGCCTCAGCCCGAGTTCGCGCCGCTCCGCCTCATCGGCAGCCCAGCGAGCGGCGGCAAGGCTCTCGGCCGAGCCGTCGAGACCCACGGTGACGACTTGTTCCATGACGTTACTCCACCTCATGGGAAGCCCCTCACCTTGAGGAGTACCCCCGGGAACCGAAAAGCCTCGCACATCATGAAATGTGAATTTCGACACAAATAGGGTAATTCAGTCATCTCTGTGGGCCCCTTCGGCCCTGTCATGAGGTGCGCCCGTGCCCGACCGTAGGTGGGTAGGCAGCTCAGCTGCACGCGGTCGTCACCGTGGTCACCAATGTGCGAGCCGGCCTTGTCCACGTGCTGAACCGCCAGAGGTACGCGCGGTGGGGTACCGAGCGGGGATCTGCTGGAGCCTCAGTGGTCCGGGAGGCCACGCTGAGCGATGGCGTGCCTCGCCACCCACATCAGGCAAGGAGCGAACGATGCCGCACACGGTGGAATGGAAGGTCCGCCTTCACCTCTTCGAAGACGAGGGAATGACGAAGGCACGCGTGGTACTCGACACGAAAGACACCTCGCTCACCGGCCACGGGACGGCCCGGTGCAATCCCGAGGACACCGACGTGCCCGAGATCGGCGACGAGCTGGCGGCCGGGCGGGCACTGCACGATCTGGGTGACCAACTGATGGGCGCCGCGGAGCTCGATGTCAAGGGCGTCGGCGCCTCACCACGCCCCCAGGCTCATGCGGCGTGGGAATGGCCCGCCTGATCAACCGTCCCATCGCCGCATGCGACGTATCCCACCGGCCGCCGTCCTCTCAAGTGACGGTGGCGGGCCCCTCGGTGTCGCCGGTTCCGTAGGCGATGTGCTCCGAAATCAACACCACCCGTCCACTCCCGCCTGACGCGGGTGGAGCCGGAGCGCGGCAAGTCATCGCTGGGGGACGACCGCGACGGGGCAGCCAGCGTGGTGCGCCACGGCCTGCCCGACGGGCCCCAGCCGGGGCCCGAGGCCCGGCCGGTGCGGACCGCGGCCCACGACCATCAGCGCCGCCCCTGCCGAAGCGCCCACCAGTCGCCGGGACGGGCTGTCCGACACGATCTCCTCGAACACCCGCACACCGGGGAAGTTGTCCCGCCACCGCGCCAGCACATCACCCAGCGTCCGCTCCGCCTCCTCCTGCGCGTCACTCAGCTCCACGTCGACCGCCCAGGGCGCCACGTCCCGGATGGCGGGGACCTTGCCGGCGTACATGACCCGCAGCGCCGCACGACGCCAGGTGGCGGCCTCGAAAGCGAACTCCAGCACCTCGTCGTACGGCCCCCGGAGCTGTACGCCCACCACCACATCACCGCGCCGGATCTCGGCGCCCTGCGCCCGCACCAGAACGACGGGGCACGCGGCGCGGGCGGCGAGCTCCACTCCAACGGAACCGAGGAAGAACCCGGCGACCGACCCGATCGACCGGGAACCGACCACCACCATCTGCGAGCGCTCCGCCTCGCTCAGCAACACGGGCGCCGGGTGGCCGGGAATCTGGGCCGTGAGGATCTCCAGGCCGGGGTCCTCGATGTCCAGCTCAGCCCGTGCCGCGCGCAGAGCCTGTTCGGCCCAGTACTGCCAGGCCACCTCCCGGCCCGGGGCCGGCTCCCGCTGACCGGGTCCCGGCCATGCGTTCACCAGGCTCAGCGGCGCATCGCGCAGCCGCGCCTCACGGGCGGCCCAGCCGGCCGCGGCCAGGCTCTCGGGTGAACCGTCGAGTCCGACGGTGACGGGGCGCGCCATCGGTGCCTCCTTCATTGCGCAGACCTGGTTCCATGGGCCGCTTGACCGCGCGGCAGCCGGAGGGCGCAGTTGTCGCCGGGTGCGAGGGTGAGGGTCCGGTCGGGCAGCTCCAGCCGGATCGGCGCTTGCTCCGAATGGGGGACGTCGATGCGCAACCGGTCGCCGTCGAGGCGCAGGCTCACCCCCCGGTGTCCGCGGAACTGGAGGGAGAAGCGGAAGGCGGACAGTTCCGGCAGCGGGACCGGGTCCAGCCAGAGCGCTCCGTCGCGGGTCTCCAGGCCGGTGAGTCCGCGCTGCACGAGGTCCAGAGTGCCGGCCATGGCGCCCAGGTGGATTCCTTCCGGGGTGGTTCCCCCTTGGATGTCCGCGACATCGGACTCCAGCGCCTGTCGGCAGTACGTCCAGGCCGCCGAGCGCTTCGCCCGGGCGAGCACCCAGCCGTGCACCAGGCTGCTCAGGGTGGATCCGTGGCTGGTGCGGCTCAGGTAGTACTCCACGGTCCGGCGCCAGGTCTCGTCGTCCACCGCGTATCCCAGGCCGCGGAAGATTCCGGCCAGCTCCGCCGGTGGGAAGAGGTAGCCCAGCATGAGGACATCGGCCTGCTTCGACGCCTGGTAGCGGTTGACCGAGTCTCCCTCGGCCTCGAGGATGCGGTCGAGCCGTCGGATGTCGCCGTACCGCTCGCGGTAGGCGTCCCAGTCCAGCTCGGCGAGGTTGCCGTAGCGGTCGAACTGGCTGATGGTCCCCGCGTGGAAGGGGACGAACAGCCGCCGGGACACCTCGTCCCAGCGTTCGAGTTCACCGTGCTCCAGCTCCAGCCGCTCGAAGAGCTCCTGACGACGCCACGCCGGCAGGCTCCGGGCAACGTCGAGCGCCCGGCCGAGGACCCAGCCGGCGGTGACGTTGGTGTACGCGTTGTCGTCCAGGCCCGGCCGGGAGGCGCCGGGGTAGCCGTCGTGGTACTCGTCCGGGCCGACTACTCCCCGGATCCGGTAACGGCCGAGGGCGGTGTCGAATTCCGCTATGTCTGCCCAGAAACGGGCGATCTGCAGGACCATTTCGGCGCCCTCGGTGTGCAGGAACTCGGTGTCACCGGTGGCCTGGTAGTACTGCCACACGTCGTACGCCACCGCGGAGTTCACATGGTGCTGCAACCGGGAGTGGTCCGGCAGCCAGTGGCCCGACTTCGGGTTGTAGTGCAGCCGCGGTGTCTCCTCCCGGCCGTCGCTGCCGCTCTGCCACGGGTACATCGCTCCCCGGTGTCCCGCATCGCGGGCGGCGCGGCACGCCTGTGGCAGGCGCCGGTGGCGGTAGCGGAGCAGCCCCCTGGAGACCTCGGGAAAGTGCAGGTTCAGATAGGGCAGGACGAACAGCTCGTCCCAGAAGACGTGCCCCCGGTACGCCTCGCCGTGCAAGCCCCGTGCCGGGACGCCCACGTCCAGGTCGGCGGTGTGCGGTGAGAGGGTCTGGAGCACATGGAACAGATGGAGCCGGAGGATGCGGCCCGGTTCCCCGGGCACGTGGAGTTCGGCGCGCCGCCACAGCCTGGCCCAGGCCGCGGCGTGCGAGGTGAGCAGTTCCGGAAAGCCCCCGGCCGCCTCCGCACGCTCCACCGCCGCCCGCAGCGGATCGCCGATCGCGAGATCCCGTGACGTGTGCAGCGCGACGACCTTGTCCACGGTGACCGGCCGGCCCGGCTCGACGGGGATCACCAAGCCGTGGCCGATACGGCGGCGGCCGGTACGCAGACAGGACGACTCGGGCTCCGCCCCCACAACCCGTGTGCGCGCGGCGAGCGCGACGCCGACGTCCGACGTTCCGGTCCGACACCGCAGCCATACGGCGCCGGATTCGGCCTCACCGGTCCGCACCTCGGTCAGGTGCTGCTCGCTGAGCCCTTGGTAGCGGCGCACGTTTGCGTTGCGCACATCGCCGTCCAGCGCCGATTCGACCTCGACCCGTCCCGACCAGCCCTCCACCGTCAAAACGGTCCGCAGCGCGGCCACGTGGGGATCACCCATGTGGACCAGCCTGGTCTGCTCCACGCCCAGCCGGTGCCCGGAGTGGTCGCGGTAACTGATCGTCCGGGTGAGCGTCCCCATACCCATGTCCAGGACCTGCCGGTAGTCGAGCAGCAGGCAATGCTCCGGGGAGAACCACGCGCCGGTGGTGCCGTCCTCGGGCAGCGGCCGGAGGCGCAGCGGCAGCCAGTTCGGCAGGTTGACCATGTCCTCGTTCTCGACCTCGTGGCCCGAGATCTCAGAGCGCAGCCGGTCGTAGCAGCCCGCCACATACGTCCCCGGGTAGTGCACCGGGCCGGGCCTGCTCTCGGGCGCCGCGCCACGGGTCGCGGTATAGCCGTTCCCCAAGGTGCACAGCGCCTCCCGCAGCCGCTCGGCGGCGGGATCGTAGCCGCGGTACTCCCAGGTCCACTCCGACACGGGGCGCTCATCTCCTCGTCCAATGATGCGAACCCCGCGCCGTCGGCGCACGTCGGCTGCCTCGCCGGTGGCCGGCCTTCGGCTCGCAGCCACCGCCCGGCGAGCCTGCGTTCCCCGGTGGTCGCTGAGTCGTAGAGTCATGCCAGGCCGCCCTCGGTCGACGCGCCGAACAGCGCCGCGGGAGACGCGCATGGAGTGGTTGGTCTCGCTGACCGGAGCCGGGCTGGTCATGGCCGCGCTGCGGGACCTGTTCCATACACTCTGGCACCCGACTCGCCGGGGAGGCTTGAGCCGCCTGATCATGTCGGCATTATGGAGAGCGTCCCAGCATGTCCCTGCCCGCAAACGGGTGGCAGGGCTCGTCGGACCGCTGGCCATGGTCACCGTGGTCGTGATGTGGGCCTGCACCATCATCCTGGGGTGGGCCATCATCTACTGGCCACACATGCCGGAGGCGTTCTCCTTCGGAAGCGGCCTGAAAGCTGCCCAGCACGCGGACCTGCTGGACGCCCTCTACGTCTCACTCGTCACCATCGCCACCCTCGGGCTCGGGGACATCGTGCCGACCGAGGACTGGCTGCGCATCGTAGCGCCGCTGGAAGCCCTCATCGGCTTCGCACTGCTGACGGCCACGGTCACCTGGGTGCTCGAGATCTACCCGGCACTCGCCCGGAGGAGGGTCCTGGCGATCCGCTTGGCGCTGCTGCGCCAAGCGGACCCTTCGGCCCAACGACTGGATGGCGCTCTGGGAGCCTCGCTGCTGGAGAGTGTGGCAACCGAAGTGGTACGCGTCCGTGTCGACTTCACCCAGTACGCCGAGGCGTACTACTTCCACGACGGTGAAAACCACGCGTCCCTCGCCTCCAGCGTCGGGTACGCCGCTGAGCTCGCCCAGCGCGGGCAGGCGGCAGGTCGCCCCGACGTACGTCTGGCGGCGGGCATGCTCGCCGGTGCGCTGGAGGCCCTTGCCACCGTCCTCGACGAGCAGTTCCTCCACACCGGCGGAACACCGGCGGAGGTCTTCGCCGCGTACGAAGCCGACCACGCCTCAGGTCCCGTTCCCCCGCGGGGGTGAGCCGGTCGACGGTGGTCCGCCGGTCTTCGGGGAGAGCAACGCGGTGGTGGGCGGCACCCCGATCACCCGGCACGGCGCCGGCGGGCGGCCAGGAGACGGCGGGGTGACGGTTCTCCCGGGACTCGGACGACCGTGGCCCTCACTGGAAGGCGGCTTGGATTTCCTGCTCGGTCGCGGTGTGTGAGACCACCAGGAGTTCGTCACCCGGCCGCAGCCTCATCCCGGCGGCCGGGACGGTGGGTCGGCCGTCGCGGACGACGGTGGCGATGACCGAACCGGCGGGGAGACCGATATCGGCGAGGGCACGGCCGACGGCCCGGGACCGGTCGGTGATGGTGGTCTCGATCACGTTGACGCCCGCTTTGCTGAGCCGGAGAAGAGCGACGGTGTCGGTGACCCCGGTGGCTTCTTCGATGAGGGAGATCAGCGGTGTGGCGGCGGGGACGGCCACATCCACGCCCCACCGCCAGTCGAACAGCCAGGCGTTGTCCACGTCGTTGACGCGGGCGGCGACGCGCTCCACCTGGAACTGGCGCTTGGCGAGCAGGCTGATGACGAGATTGTCCTCGTCCCTGCCGGTGGCGGCGATCATCAGATCGGCGGTGAGCGCGCCCGCGTGTTCCAGGAAGGCCGGGTCACAGGCGTCCCCGACCACCAGGCGCACCGGAACACGGCCCCGGAGCTCGGCGATCCGGCCCTCGTCGACATCGACGAGGGTGACCTCGTTCCGTGCGGCGGCGAGCACCTGGGCGATCTGGGCGCCGAGCCGACCGGCGCCGGCGATGAGGGCTTTCACGTACCCAGCTCCTTGTCCAGGAAGGCCCGCAGCCTACCGAGCGCGGTGATGGCGACGGCGAAGGTGACCAGGTCGCCGGATTCCACCGGGGTGTCGTGGGCGGGCACGTGTGAACGGCCGGCCCGGGTGACCTCCACGACGCGGATCTCTCCGCCGACGTCGAACTCGGTCAGGCGCCGCCCCGTGAGGTAGGCCGGAAGCAGGCTGCGGACCAGCAGTGTCTCCCCGTTGCCGAAGGTGATCTCAGGGGTGAGATGGCGGTGCAGCAGCATCCGGTGGATCTCATGCACCGTCCAGCGCACGCTGGCGATGGTGGGGATGCCCAGGTCGCGGTAGATGTCGGCGCTGCGGGGGTCGTAGATGCGGGCCAGGACGAGCGGGACCCGGTAGGTCTCCTTGGCCGTCCGGGCGCTGACGATATTGCTGTTGTCCCCCGACGTGACGGCGACGAACGCGTCGGCGTGCTGGATTCCGGCGGCTTCCAGAACCGCCCGGCTGTATCCGTTGCCTTCGTGGAACTGACCGGGGAAACCGTCGGGCAGCAGCTTTCTGGCCCCGGGCGAGCGATCGATGAGCCGCACATCATGGCCTTCGGCGACGAGGTCGACGGCGAGCCTGGACCCCGCCCGCCCGCACCCCGCGATGATGACTCTCATCGTGCACTTCCCTTCGGATTCCGGGCGACGCGGCGTCGTACCCACCCCTTGCGGGTTTCCTCGGCGCCCAGGAGCAGAGCTCCGAACCCCGCCAGCACCGCCCAGTCAGACGGATCCAACGGAGCGGTGTTGAAGACGGCCTGGAGCGCGGGGAGGTAGCTGATCGCCGCCATCAGCGTGAGGGAGACGCATCCGCCGGCCAGCAGCCACGGGTTGGACAGCAGCCCGATCCGGAACACGCTCTGCTGCTCAGTGCGCACCGCCAGGGCGTTGAAGAACTGGCTGACCACGATTCCGCCCTGGACCATGGTGATCGCCTCCCGGTAGGCCGGGGTGTCCTTGGTGAAGTCCGCGTAAGGAATTCCGGAGGCGTGAATGTGCCAGAAGAACACCGCGCACACGCCGAGTGCCTGAATGCCGCCGAGGAACAGGATGCGGCCCACCACAGCGCCCGAGAACAGCCGCTCCCGCCGGGATCGGGGCGGCCGGTCCATCACATCGGGCTCCGGCGGCTCGGCCCCGAGCGCGAGGGCCGGCAGCACGTCGGAGCCGAGGTCGATCGCCAGGATCTGCACCGCGCTGATCGGGACCAGCGGAAACCCCGCGAAGGTGGCGGCGAGAATCGGGACGAGTTCGGCGAGGTTGTGGCTGAAGAGGTAGATCAGGAACTTACGGATGTTCTGGTAGACCGAGCGGCCGAGTTTCACCGCCGCGGCGATGGAGGCGAACGAATCGTCGAGCAGCACCATCACCGCGGCTTCCCGGGCGACATCGGTACCGGATGCGCCCATCGCGACGCCAATATCCGCGTGTTTGAGGGCGGGGGCGTCGTTGGCGCCGTCCCCGGTGACCGCGACGACCTCGCCGCGTCCCCGAAACGCGGTGACCACCCTCGTTTTGTGCTCGGGGCTCACCCGGCACAACAGCAGCTCACCCGACTCGGCGAGCAGCTTGTCCAGAGCCGGAGCGTCGAGCGCGTCCAGCCCGGCGCCCGTGATGACAGTGGGGGCGGGCCGCCGGACGATGCCCACCCGGCGGGCGACCGCCTCCGCGGTCAGCGGATGGTCCCCCGTGACCATGACGATCCGGACACCGGCCCGCCCGCATGCCTCGACCGCCTCGCGGACCTCCGGGCGCGGCGGGTCGAGCATGCCGACCAGGCCCAGGAGGGAGAGCCTCGATTCGACGTCGTACTGGGCCGGACGGCGATCGGGCACCGGACGCCATGCCACCCCGAGCACCCGCAGCCCTTGCGAGGCAAGTTCGTCGTTCGCGGCCATCACCGCCGCGCGCAGTTCATCCGTCAGTGGCAGCCGTTCGCCTCTCCAGTCGACAGTGTCACAGCGCGCGAGCAGTTCCTGCGGAGCGCCTTTGACAAAAGCGCGGTAGCTGCCCTCCGGGCCAGCGTGCACCGTGCTCATCAACTTGCGGACCGAGTCGAAGGGATACTCCGCCACCCGGGGGGACACGGCCTCCTCCCTCTCCAGGTCGAGGCCCGCCTTCGCCGCCACGACCAGCAACGCCCCCTCGGTGGTGTCGCCCAGGACGCGCCAGCCCTCCCGCCCGGACGGCGGGACCAGCCGCGCGTTGCAGCACAGCGCGGCCGCCCGGAGAACGGCCAGCACCGCCTCGGGGCCGGAGACGGCCCCCACCGGGGCATACCCGACACCGGAGACGGTGTGCGCCACTCCGCCGGCCCACACCTGGACGACGGTCATCTCCGCCCGGGTCAGCGTGCCCGTCTTGTCCGTGCACACCACCGTGGTGGATCCCAGAGTCTCGACGGCCAGCAGCTGTTTGATGAGCGCGTGCCGGCGTGCCATGCGCCGTACTCCGATGGCCAGCGAGACGGACAAGGTGGCGGGCAGCCCCTCGGGGACGAGTGCCACCATCACTCCGAGCGCGAAGATGAACGAGGAGACGAGCCCCTGCCCGGTGGGCAGACGCACCGCGAAGAGCGCCGCCCCGATCGCGAGCGCCGCCCCCGCCACCCGGCGGGCCATCGAGGCAACCTGGCTCTGAAGGGGTGTCCGCTGCCGCGGCGCCGCCGCGGCGAGCCGGAAGATGCGCCCGAACTCCGTTGCCGCACCCGTGGCGAACACCACGGCCTTCGCGGAGCCCGCCACGACATCGGTGCCCATGAAGACGCAGTTGCGGGCCTCGAGCACGGAGCCGGCCGCCACCGGTTCACCCGATCGGCCGACCGGATCGCTCTCCCCGGTCAGGGCGGCGTTGTTCACCATGACCTCGTGTGTCTCCACCAGCCGGCAGTCCGCCGACACCGCGTCCCCGGCCTCCAGTGCCACGACGTCCCCCGGCACCAGATCGCGAGCGGGCACCTCCACCCGCTCTCCGTCGCGCAGGACACGACTGGTGTGCGGCACCATCGCCCGCAGCGACTCGGCCGTGCGCTCCGCCGAGTACTCCTGGCCGAAGCCGATCGCCGCGTTCAGCACCACCACGCCGAGGATCGCCACGGCCAGCTGCAGCGTGCCCACATCATGGGGGCGTTCCAGTCCGTAGGCCAGAAAGGTGATGGCCGACGCGATGAGCAGCACGACCGCGAACAGATCGGTGAACTGCCTGAGGAGCCGCCGCCACACCCCCCGCCGCCGGGCATGCGGCAACTCGTTGGGCCCGAACCGTTCCCGCCTCGCCCGCGCCGCCGACGAAGCGAGCCCCCGCGGCGAGGATTCCAGGGCGGCGAAGACCTCCGCGGTCGGCAGGGTCTGTACCGCCGGGCCGTCCGCACCCGGAACGGCCGCCGGTCCGCGGCCGCCGTCACCGGGCATCAGCACATGGGGGCCGCTGCCCATCGGAAGGCATCGAGACAGGGAGCGGTGGCGGTCATGCGTTCATCCTCGTCTCGGCCGGTGGAAACCGCACCTGGGGCCGGTCCAGGCGGCGCATGCCTCCCGGTCACACAACCCGATCGGGTGTGGCGGGTTCGCCAGGAGCGGGCACGAGTGACCCGCGCCGGGCCGCCGCCTTGGAAGTGGCGACCGGGAAGGTCATCGGCTCCCTGCACCGCCGGCACCGGGCCGTGGAGTTCGAGAAGTTCCTGGCCAGGTTGGACAAGGAGATTCCAGCGGGTCTCGACGTGCACCTGATCCTGGACGACTACGCGACCCACAAGACGCCCGAGATCAAGAAGTGGCTGCTGGCGCACCCGCGCTTCCACCTGCACTTCACGCCCACGAGCTCATCCTGGCCGAACCTGGTCGAGCGGTGGTTCGCCGAACTCACGCAGAAGAAGCTCAAGCGCAGCGTCCACCGCTCCGTCCAGGCTCTCGAACGCGACATCCGGGCATGGCTAGCCGACTGGAACGAGCACTCGCGACCGTTCGTCTGGACGAAGACAGCCGACGAGATCCTCGACAAGATCGCCGCCTACTGACACCGAATCTCTGACTCAGGTCGCTAGATCGCCTCCTGCCGGTCAGCCGAGGCGTGGCGCAGGAACTCCTGCACCAGCGGCTCGTGCGTGTCGGCCCGGGAGACGAGGGACAGTTCGACGATGTCGGCAGGGTCGGTGAGGGGCCGGTAGACGATGGGTCCTTGGATCGAGCGGACGGCCACGTTCGGTACGAGGGTGACACCCAGGCCGCAGGCCACCATCGCAAGCTGGGTCAGGATCGAGTTGGCGATGTGGCGCGCCTCGGGGGTGAATCCGGCTCTGCGGCAGGTCGCCATGAGCTGATCGTGGTAGTCGGGGGACGCCTCGCGGCGAAGCCACGCCCAGGGCTCGTCCGCGAACCGCGCGAGATCGACGGGGTCCGGGGCGTCCCGGGCCAGCGCATGCCCGCTGGGTAGCGCGATCACGAACTGGTCGTGGCGCCAGGGCTGCACGCGCAGCCCGCGCACCGGCGCGCTGGGCCGGATGACGGCAAGGTCGATCTCGTGCCGGGCGACGGCTTCTTGGCCCTGACCGGTGTCGACTTCCGTGAGGTGCAGGTCGACGCGGGGCCGGGCGTGCCGAAAGGCTGCCAGCGTGCCCAGCAGGGGTTCGCTGAGGGCCGAGGTCACCACCCCGATCCGCAGCGTGCCCACCAGTCCGGCCTCGGCCTGGGCCGCCACCTCATGGGCGTGCCAGGCGGCCGCCACCAGCTTGCGGCACTCCTCGGCGAACACCCGGCCGGTCTCGGTGAGCCGGACCCTGCGTTCGTTGCGGTCGAACAGCCGCACGCCCAGTTGGCGTTCCAGCTGAAGGATCGCCTGACTCAGCGGCGGCTGCGACATGCCGAGCTGTTCCGCTGCCCGGCCGAAGTGGAGCGTCTCCGCGACAGCGAGGAAGTAGCGGGCCTGGCGGACCTCGATCATCAGTCGCTCCACATATCAGTAGGAGATGAAATCAGACCTTCAGCATATGAAGCCGCGTTGCTTGACTGAGGGGCATGACAGCTGGAACTTCCTTGTTGGCCCAGTTCGCGGCGTTGGACAGCGCGACCGTGTCCGATGCCCTCGATGCCTGCGGTCTCCCGCCCGGACAGGGCGGGCTGCGTCCGATGTGGGGCACGCCCAGCGTGACCGGGTTCGCGCGGACCGTCGAGCTCGAACCCCTGACCGGGGAGCAGGGCGGCGCCCACATCCTGACCGGCGCGATTGCCGAGGCCGGCCCCCAGGACGTCGTCGTGGTCGCCAACGGCGGCCGCACGGACGTGTCGTCGTGGGGCGGAATCGTCAGCGTCGGCGCCTCGGTGCGCGGCATCCGCTGCGTCGTCACGGACGGCGCCTGCCGGGACGTGAGGCAGGCGCGCGAACTCGGCTTTCCGGTGTTCGCCCGGGCCCAGGTGCCGGTGACCGCGCGCGGCCGGCTGCGGCAGAAGTCGTCCGGTGAGCCCATCCGGCTCGGAGAGGTGACCGTGCGGCAGGGAGATGTGCTGCTCGCGGACGAGGGGGGTGTCGTGGTCGTGCCCCGCGAGCGGGCTACCGAGGTACTGGAGGCCGCCCAGCGGCTCGCCGACCGGGAGGCGGTCATCGAGGCCGAGGTGCGGACCGGCGTACCGCTGTCACAGGCGATGCGAGACGCCCGCCTGGCGGGAACGGAGGCGAAGTGATGAGTGACCTCGTCGTGCGCCTGCGCGCGCTGCCCACCGCCGCGATCTCCGACGCCCTCGACCGAGCCGGGATCGAGGGCGCGTTGCACGGCCTCGCTCCCCTGTCCAACGACTTCCGCGCGGTGGGCCCGGCCTTCACTGTCCGCTACGCGCCCGTCGACGAGTCCAGCGCCGGCACGGTCGGCGACTTCCTCGACGACGTCCCGCCCGGAGCGGTCATCGTCATCGACAACGACGGCCGCACCGATGTCACAGTCTGGGGCGGGATCATGACCGGGGTCGCCGCCCACCGCGGCATCGCCGGTACCGTGATCAACGGCGTCTGCCGCGACGTGTCGGCCTCTCTGACGCAGAACTACCCGCTGTTCAGCCGCGGCCGGTTCATGCGCACGGGCAAGGACCGAGTGCGACTGGTCGCCGTCGGCGAGCCGGTGACCGTCTCCGGCATCGAGGTCCACCCCGGCACCCTGATCTGTGCCGACGCCGACGGCGTGGTCGCCGTGCCCGCCGACGAGGCCCAGCGGGTCACCGAGACCGCTGAACGCATCGAGCGCGTCGAGGCGGACATCGTCGCCGCCGCGCGCGCCGGCAGCCCCCTGCGCGAGGCGCGGGAGAAGTTCGGCTACCACAAGCTGCAGACCAGGAGGCCGGCATGACGGACGCGGCACGCGGACACAGCACGGCGACCCTGTACGAGGCGTCCACCTCGTCCGCCTACGCCTGCGACCCGGCCCTGCGCCCTGCTTGGCCGGGCGCCCGCGTGGCCGGTCCGGCGTTCACCGTGCAAGGCATCGCCGGCGACAACCTCGCCCTGCACCGCGCGGTGGCCGCTGCCCCGGCCGGCAGCGTCCTGGTGGTCGACCTCCAAGCAGCCGCGCACGGCCACTGGGGCGAGATCCTCGCCGTCGCCGCCCAGCAGCGGGGCATCCTCGGTCTGGTCGTGGACGGCGGCGTACGGGACACGGCGGAGCAGGCGGAGCTGGGCTTCCCGGTCTTCGCCCGCCACGTCACCGTGGTCGGCACCGGCAAGGACCACCCCGGCCAGTTCGACGTCCCCGTCCGCGTGGCCGACGTGGTCGTACACCCCGGAGACCTCGTCGTCGGCGACGCGGACGGCGTGGTGGTCGTACCGGCCGAGGCGGTGGCCAAGACCCTCGACCGGTCCGACGCCCGGGTCGCCGCCGAGCAGCGCGCGCTCGAAGCCATCCGCAGCGGTGTGACAACGCTCGAGTACTACGACTTGCCCAGCGACTCCGGGATCTCCGGGCCACGCACCTGAGAGAGGCTTTCTGCTGCTACCGGGCGCGGTGTCGGGCACGCCGCTCCCGGTTTCGGCTTTCGGCCGTGATCCCCGGGGTGCATCGACATGCACACAGCCCCCGGCCGCTCGTAGACGAGATCGGCATACGCCTCTCGCCGAGGACGATGTGTCTGTTGCCGTGATGGCCGTCGCCCCGCAGTGCCCGAGCGCGGGTGTGGAACATGCGAGGGAGAGGATCGGGCTCCGCGACAGATCCACGCACGTCGTCGCCCCGCACTCAGGTGCCTCGTAGGGAGGAACGGGCGCCCCGCGAAAGCGGGTGCCGCCTCAGTCCGACAGGGCCCGGCGATAGACCGCCGGATCGACGTTGCCGCCCGACGCCACGAGCGCCACGGTCCTGCCCCTTACGTCGGCTTTCCCGGACAGCAGCGCCGCCAGGGACGCGGCAGCGCCCGGTTCGACCACGATCTTCAGAAGGCGGTGGGCCACGCCCACCGCGGCCAGGGCCTGCTCGTCGGTGACCGTCAGGCCGGTCACGTCGTAGCCGCTGAGGATGGCCAGAGGGCGCGCGCCGGCCACCGGGCCGGAGATCGCGTCCATCACGCCGCCCGGCGGGCGCGGGTTGGAGCACACCTGGCCGGTCGCGAGGGACCGGGCCATCTTGTCGAAGCCGGCCGGCTCGACTACATGGTTGTCCAGGCTCTCGAACTCGTGGTTGAGGGCGGTGATCACACCGGAGGCAAGTCCGCCGCCGCTGCAGTTCACCAGGATCGTGTCCGGGGTCAGGCCCAGCTCGCGCGCCTGCTCGGCGATCTCCAGCCCGACGGTGCCCTGCCCCGCCATGACCCTGGGGTCGTCGAAGGGCGGGATCAGCGTCATGCCGCGCGTCTGGAGGATCTTCCCCGCGATCTCTTCGCGGTCCTCGGTCGCCGGGTCGTAGAAGACGGTCTCGGCGCCCCACCAGCGGCAGTTGTCGACCTTGGCGCGGGGGGCGGCGCGTGGCATGACGACGACCGCGGGGCAGCCAACGAGCCGCGCCGCGGCGGCCACGCCCTGCCCGTGGTTGCCGGCGGAGTAGGTCACGATCCCACTGCGGCGCGCTTCCTCGTCCAGGCTGAGCAGCGCGTTCAGCGCCCCACGCACCTTGAACGAGCCCGTCAGCTGGAGGCATTCGGCCTTGACCAGGACGCGGCCGCCGATGAGATCGTCCAGCATCGGGGAGTGCAGCAGCGGCGTCCGCACCACGCGGCCGGTCAGGCGCTGCGCGGCCTCGCGGATGGCGTCGATACCGAAGCCGGGCACGGTGTCGTCGGTCATTGCTCCACCTCGAAGAGGGTCTCGATCTCGACCGGCGCGCGGCGCGGCAGGGCCGCTGCCCCGACCGCGGCGCGGACGTGGCGGCCCCGTTCGCCCAGGGCCAGAACGAGTATGTCGGAGGCGCCGTCCATGACGAGCGGTGTGTCGGCGAAGTCGCTGCCGCACCGTACGAACCCGGTCACCTTCAGTACCCGCAGACGGTCGAAGTCGCCGTCGCAGGCGAGGCCGGCGATGGCCAGCGCGTTGAGCGCGCACAGCCCGGCGGCCTGCTGGGCCTCAGGGACGGTGAGGTCGACGCCCACGACCCCTTCGTACTGGAGCACTCCGTCGGTCAGACAAGTCTGTCCGGCCACGAGTATCTGGCGGCCCGACCGGGCGAAGGGGATGTAGTTCCCGTTGGGCTTCGGGGGCTCCGGGAGACGGAGCCCCCGTTCCATGAGACGGGTGTCGATGTCGGACAAGCCGCGTGTCCTTTCGGATGATCAGGGCCGAGGCCCTCGCCTGGGGGGAGACAACCAGCAGCGATTCCGCGCCCTCTGCCCCATCGTGATGGCAGGTGGCACCTCGCGGATGCTGTCGCCGCGCTCACTGCACCAGACGCCCGCCATAGAGGCAAAGTCTGATTCAGACTTTTATCGATATCGAGAGCGTCTTACTGGAGAGCCAGTCCTACATCCCCCCAGGTCAGCCCGGCTTCTCACGAGACCCTCAAAGGTTGGGCCTCCCACGCCTCGCGGACGTCGTCGGCGATCTCCTTCAGCAGCCCGACCAGGACATCGGCCAAGGGCACCAGGCCGGTGTCGGCCGGGGTGACGGCGTAGATCTCGCGTTTCAGACGCGGCTCGACCAGTTCCCTGTGCACGGCGCCGGGTGTGGGCGCGACGGTGAGTCTGGAGAGCATCGTCATCCCGATTCCGGTGCCCACGAGGGATTGGGCCACGTTGTAGTTCGCCGACTCGAAGGCGATGCGCGGAGTGAGTCCCGCCTGTTCGGCCGCTTCGTCGAACTGGCGCCGGGCGTCGTGGCCTGCCGTGATGACGATCCAGGGCTGATCGCCGAGTTGATCCAGACGTAGGCCACGCGGCTCCGGCTGACCGCGGATCACCGGGTGGTCGTCCGGCAGGCACAGGACGATCGGATCGCACAGCAGCCAGTGCGCCTGGAGACCGGGCGGAAGAGCCAATTCAGGACCCCAGCAGGCGACGATCGCCACATCCAGCACACCGGAGGCAACAAGGTCCAAGCCCTGCGCCGATCTGGTCTCGGAGATGGCCAGGTCCGCGTCGGGGTGCTGGTGGCGCAGCGCGGTCAGCGCGGGAGGCAGCAGATGCTCGGTCACAGCCTGGAAGGCACCCACGCGCAGTCGGCGCGACAGCGCACCCAGCAGTGAGGAGACCGTGTCAGCGACACGCTCGCACTGCTCGGCGATGACGTCTCCCGCGTCCGCCAACGCCTCGGCCAGTGGGGTGAGACGGGCACCGCGAGGCCCTCGCACCACCAGCGGCACCTTCCAGTCACGTTCCGCGCGGGCGAGTTGGCCCGTCACCGCGGCCGGACTGATCCCGAGGTCGCGCGCGGCTCCGGCCAAGGAGCCGTGCCGCCGTATGAGAGCCAGCATGACCAGCTGGGCCGGGTCCACCTGCATTAAGCCAGCTTAATGCTGACCGCCACATCCGCGACTTCTCCAGATGCCTGGCACGCCCCACCCTGTTCGGCAACAGACTGCAAGGGAAACAGCGGGCGCCTGCGCCGTACGGCTACCGCTCCGCTCACACCACCGAACAGCCCCCACGGGTGCCACCGGCCACAGCGCGGAAGCTCATGCGACCCACCTCCTCGCGCCCCTTCCGCCGACCAAAGTGCCCCGCCGCCGCGACCCGGCCGGATGAGGCTCCGCCGTCTGTTCCGCCCCGAGCCCGCACGTTCCCTCGCTCCCTACGGAGGCACCGGTATGAGCCCCACCGCCGAGCTCGTCGTCATCGACGGGGTAAACAAACACTTCGGTGAACTGCATGTGCTCAAGGACATCGACCTCACCGTGCACCGGGGCGAGGTCGTCGTCGTGATCGGCCCGTCGGGGTCCGGCAAGTCGACGCTGTGTCGCACCGTCAACCGTTTGGAGACCTTCGACAGCGGCACCGTGCTCATCGACGGCCTGCCCCTGCCCGAGGAGGGCGCGGAGCTGGCCCGATTGCGTGCGGACGTGGGCATGGTCTTCCAGTCCTTCAACCTCTTCGCCCACAAGACCGTGCTGGAGAACGTGATGCTCGGGCCCATGAAGGTTCGCAAGCAGGGCAAGGGCGAGGCCGAGGAACGCGCCCGTACGCTGCTGGACCGTGTCGGGGTCGCGGCCCAGGCCTACAAGTACCCCGCCCAGCTGTCCGGCGGACAGCAGCAACGGGTCGCGATCGCCCGGGCGCTGGCCATGGACCCGAAGGTGATGCTCTTCGACGAGCCCACCTCGGCATTGGACCCAGAGATGGTCAACGAGGTTCTCGAGGTCATGCAGCAACTCGCCCACGACGGCATGACCATGATCGTCGTCACGCATGAGATGGGGTTCGCCCGCCGGGCGGCCGACCGGGTCGTGTTCATGGCTGACGGCAAGATCGCCGAGTCCGACTCCCCCGACGCGTTCTTCCACTCCCCCCGCTCCGCACGAGCGCAGGACTTCCTCTCCAAGATCCTCAGCCACTGATCCTCCTCCCCCCCATGGCCCGGCACACGCACCGCCGCGACACGCTTCCATCGATACCCCGAGGATTTCCATGAACCTCCGCCGCACCCTCCCCGCCGTTGCCGGCGCCGCCGCGCTCTCCCTCGCGCTGACCGCCTGCGGTGGCGGCGATGACAGCAGCGCGCAGACGAAGGTCGCCGACGCGCCCACATTCCCCGCCGACACCACCATGGCGAGGATCGCCAAGGCCGGCGTACTGAAGGCGGGCATCAAGTTCGACCAGCCGGGCTTCGGCATGACCGGCCTGTCCGACAAGCCACAGGGCTTCGACGCCGAGATCGTCAAGATCATCGCGGCGAAGCTCGGGATCAGCCCCGACCGCATCGAGTACGCCGAAGCCCCCTCCGCCGTCCGCGAGGAGATCATCGACAGGAAGGAGGTCGACCTCGTCGCGGCGACCTACACCATCAACGACGAACGCAAAAAGCGGGTCTCCTTCGCCGGCCCCTACTACCAGGCCGGCCAGCGCCTGATGGTGAAAAAGGACAACAAGACCATCACCGGCCCGGACACCCTCACCAAGACGAAGGCCAAGGTGTGCAGCGCCACCGGCTCCACCCCTGCCGAAAACATCAAGCAATACCTGGCCGACAGCGGCCGGCTGGTGCTGTTCGACAACTTCAACAAGTGCGCCGACGCCCTGCGCACAGGCCAGGTGGACGCCGTCACCACGGACGACGTCGTACTCATGGGCCTGGCCGGCCAGTCGAACGGCGCGTTCAAAGTGGTCGGCCCCAGGTTCACCAAAGAGCCCTACGGCGTCGGCATCACCAAGGGCGACACCGCCTTCTGCAAGTTCATCAACGACACTCTTGCCGAGGCCGCCAAGTCCGGCGCCTACCAGAAGGCGTGGCAGGACACCGCCGGAAAGCTCGACAGCGCCCTCCCCGTCCCGCCCCTGCCGTCGCCCGACACCTGTAGCTGACCCGCGCTCACACACCACGAAGGAGGCGTCGCACATGGACGCCATCACCGACAATCTGAGCCTGTTCGGCTCCGGTTTCCTGCGGTCCCTCGGCATTGCGGCGTGGGGCCTGCTCGGCTCACTGACCCTGGGCGTCGTCCTGGCGGCCCTGCGCGTCTCCCCGATCCCCCCGCTGCGCACGTTCGCCGGCGGCTACGTCACGGTCCTGCGGAACACCCCGCTCACCATCGTCCTGTTCCTCATGGCCTTCGGCCTGCCCGAACTCGGCATCAACACCTCGTACTACGCCCTGGCAGTCACCGGGCTGGTGCTCTACAGCGCCGCGTTCGTCTGCGAAGCGGTCCGCTCCGGCATCAACGCCGTCCCCACCGGCCAGGCGGAGGCGGCACGTTCACTCGGACTGACCTTTCGCCAGTCCCTGACCACGGTGGTGCTGCCGCAGGCCCTGCGCACGGTGGTAGCGCCGCTCGGCGGCGTCCTCATCTCCATGTGCAAGAACTCCGCCGTCGTCGGCGCGTTCGGCGTGGGCCGCGACCTGTTCAGCGTCAGCGCCACCCTCACCAGCGCCCGGGGCTACGCCAACTTCCCGATCCTCGTCGGCATCACGTTCGGCTACCTGGCGATGACGCTGCCCGCCGCGCTGTTCCTCCACACCGTCGAGCGAAAGGTGGCGATCCTGCGATGAAGGCCGCACCGAGCGTCCTGTACGACGAGCCCGGCCCGAAGACCCGGCGACGCATCCGCAAGGGCAGCGCCGTCGCCTATGCCCTACTGCTCGCGCTGCTCGCCGCGGTTGTCGTACGCCTGGCCGACGCCGGGCAGTTCACCACCGAGAAGTGGAGCCCCCTCCTCTCGCCGGACGACGAGAACTTCGACGCGCTGTGGAGCGTGCTGGGCAACGGACTGCAGCGCACCCTGGTCGCGGCCGCTGTGGCCATCGTCTTCTCCCTGGCGATCGGCACGGCACTCGGAGTGCTCCGCCTCAGCCTCGGCCGCTTCAGCCGCATCCCGCTGATCGGCGCCATGGAAGTCGTCCGCGGCGTCCCTGTGGTGATCAGCATTTACTTCGCCTCACGCGTCCTGCCCGACCTGGGCCTGACCTTTGTCGAAGCACCCGGTGGCCGCTTCCTGTGGTACCTCGTCATCGGCCTGACCGCCTACAGCTCGGTGATCATCGCCGAGCTCGTCAGGGCGGGTGTCGAGTCACTGCCCCGGGGCCAGCGGGAGGCGGCGCTGGCCATCGGCCTCACCCACGGCCAGACACTACGGATGATCCTGCTTCCCCAGGCATTCCGAGTGATGCTGCCATCCCTCATCAGCCAACTGGTGGTCATCCTCAAGGACACCTCGCTGGCCGCCCTGATCCTCGGCCAGTACCAGGAGCTCCTCCGCGCCTCGAACCTCGCCGCCCAGCAGCTCGACAACCCCATCCCCATGTTCCTGGTGACCGGCGCGATCTACATCACCATCAACTGGCTGCTGTCCAAGCTGGCCCAGTACGCCGAACACCGTGGCGACCGAGTGGGGCGGATTGGCCGCAACCGGCAGCCTGAGGCCGCGCCCGGCAGCACACGGGGTCCGATCGCCGCTGCACAGCCCAAGGACAAGGTGGCCTCCTGACAAAACACAGGATTCGACCCGGCAAGCCACAGCACCAGGGCCGGACGCTGTCGCAACACGCTCACGTAGCTCCCCCACGTGGACGCGGTCTTGACGACCGTCCGGAGACGACGTGCCTTCTCCTCGTCCGTCTCTTCTTGACTGTCGAAGGTCCCTCATAGCCCGGGGTGCAAACGCCGCTATCGTTCCGGCACATGAACATCCCCTGGTCTGCTGTGGCCAGCTTCTCCGCCGCTGCCTTGAGTGCGGTCGCCGCAGTCGGTTCCTGGAAGGCGGCCAAGCGCGCGAACTCCACAGCCGATCCCGTTGCGCGCATCGAGCGGATCGATGGCACGCCGACCTCACGCCTCAGTTAGACATCACCGTCGAGCACGCTGAGGGCGACCGGGCCACGCTCAATGTTCAGCTCGTCGAGCCGACCGCGCTGACGTCAGTGGCCACACGGTGCGCCCGACCGCGATGAAGGTCGGCGGTCAGGCTCATACGATCAATCGTGTCCACCTGTGGCTGCGCCCGAAGCGTCCTCGCCAGGTGACGACGACGGCGTAGTTCAGCCGCGCTACCCATGTCGGGTGAGGGCCACCAGGTGGCTACCGACGCTACCCCCGCGATGACCCCTGCCGTGGAGCCAACCCATGTTGCCCAGTCCCCCAGTTCCACAGTTCGGCACGCTACCGGCTGAGGTGAGGAGACAGAACCTAGTGACGTGAGTCGGAGATTCTCTGGCAGTAGGCGGCGACTTTGTCGAGGATCTCGTCGGCGGTCTTTGTCCAGATGAAGGGTTTGGGGTGTTCGTTCCAGTCGGCGAGCCAGGCTCGGATGTCGCGTTCGAGGGCTTGGACGGAGCGGTGGACACCGCGGCGGAGCTTCTTCGCGGTCAGTTCGCCGAACCATCGTTCCACCAGGTTCAGCCACGATGAGCCGGTGGGCGTGAAGTGCAGGTGGAAGCGGGGATGCGCCAGCAGCCACTTCTTGATGGCGGGCGTCTTGTGGGTCGCGTAGTTGTCCAGGATCAGATGCACGTCGAGGTCTGCGGGTACTTCCTTGTCGAGCTTGGTCAGGAACTTCTTAAACTCGGCGGCCCGGTGCCGGCGGTGCAGTGAACCAATCACTTTGCCGCTGGCCACTTCCAGGGCCGCGAACAGGGTGGTGGTGCCGGCGCGGACGTAGTCGTGGCTGCGACGTTCGGGGACCCCGGGCATCGTCGCAACACCGGCTGCGAACGGTCCAGGGCCTGGATCTGCGACTTCTCGTCCACGCACAGCACCAGCGCCCTCTCCGGCGGGTCGAGGTAAAGGCCGACCACATCGCGAACTTTGTCGATGAACAGCGGGTCCGTGGACAGCTTGAACGTCTGGCAGCGGTGCGGGCCAGGGCGAAGGCCCGCCAGATCCTTGAGATGGCCGACTGGGACCTCCCGGTCGCCGCCGCCATCGACCGGGTCGACCAGTGCGTGGCGTTCGCCGGCTTCTCCTCCAGCGTCTTCACGATGACCCGCTCCACATCGGCATCGGTGATCTTCCGGGGGACACCCGGCCTGGGCTCGTCGGACAGGCCGTCCAGGCCACGGTCGAGGAAGCGCCTTCGCCAGGTGCGGACGGTGTCCGGAGCGACCTTCAGCTGCCTGGAGACCTCCATGATCGGGTGTCCCTCGGCGCACTCCAACACGATCCGGGACCGCAAGGCCAGAGCCTGGGCTGTCGAACGGCGACGCACCCACCCTTCAAGCACAGCCCGCTGGGCATCGGTTACCGGCAACGGCGGGATTTTCGGTCCACGGCGATTCACACCCAAACCCACGACGAACCTCTGACTCAGGTCACTAGCGACATTCCGCACCGCACGGGCCCATGTCCGCGAAGGTGTCTGGAAGTTGGCCGGAGAAGCGGGACCGAACGCTGGCGAGCAGGTGATCGCGTGCCATCGACGGGTGCTCGTGCTGGCCCACTCCGAGAAACAGGGTGCCGCCGCGACCTGGAAGTAGACGTTCGGGCACCACCCGCTGATGGCCTTCGTCGACCACGGCCGAGGCGGCAGCGGGGAGCCAGTCGCCGCCCTGCTGCGGCCCGGTAACGCGGGCAGCAACAGCGCCGTCGCCCACATCACCACCGCCCAACTCGCCCTGGCCCGACTGCCGAAGAAGTACCGGCGTGGGCGTCAGATACTGATCGGGACCGGCTCCGGTGGCGGTACCCACGAGTTCGTGGCCTGGCTGGCCAGACGCGGCCGGTGGCTGTCGTACTCGGTCGGCATGACCATCACCGAGCGGATCCACCACGCTGTCCTGTAGGTTCCCGCCTCGGCCTGGACGGCGGCCACCGAACCCGACGGAGAGATCCGTGACGGCGCCTGGGTCGCCGAACTCGACGGCGACGTGCTCAAGGGCTGGCCGAAGGCATGCGGCTGATCGTCCGCAAAGAACGCCCCTACCCCGGCGCCCAGTTGCGCTTCACCGACGCCGACGGACTGCGGCTGACCTGCTTCGCCACCAACACCACCGGCACGGCGATCGCCGCCCTCGGACTCCGCCACCGCCAGCGGGCGAGAGCAGAGGACCGCATTCGAGGAGCCCGTGCCACCGGCCTGCGCGACCTACCCCTCCACCACAGCGCGCAGAACCAGATCTGGCTGGAGATCGTCCAGCGTGCCCTGGAGCTGCTCGCCTGGATGCGGATGCTCGCCCTGATGGCAAGGCCCGGCTCTGGGAGCCCCGCCGCCGGTGGATCCGCCTGGTCTCCGCCGCCGCCCAGCTCGTCAGCACAGCTCGCCGCCCACACCTGGAATTCGCGACGCACTGGCCGTGGACCAACGTGATCACCAACGCGATCGAACGACTGCAGACCCTCCCGGACCCCGGCTGACCACCAGCGACAACCCACACCTACGACCAGAATCCGCACGCCGGATCCGTGGAACCCGGCTCCCACCCGACGCGACAGTCGGGCCACCGGCCTGCCCTCGCCCCACCCAACAAGCCAAAACGGCCTGCCAGATGAACCGGCAAGCCGTCACGCAAGATCGAGGCTAACGCGGCAGCCACTCCGGCCGCGAACTGCCCAGCCGCGGTGTCGTCCCCGACCAGCGGGGCGCCGTCTCCGACATGCGGATGACGGGGCCGAGGCTCTTCAGATCGCCGTAGGCGGTGGCGTCGTCGGCCACCGCGTAGCGCTCGAACTCCGTGGGCTCCAGCTGGCCCGCCGCGTCGTCGAAGTCGCTGATCCGCCCCTGCCGCTGGAGAAACATCGCGGACTGGCAGAGGGAGACGCTGACGCGGTACGTACCGCCTTCGCGGGCGCGGCGCGCGAGGGCAAGCATCGCGCCGTAGCTGCCCAGGAAGCCCGTGAGGAAGTCGCAGAGGAAGACCGGCGTGAGCTGTGGGCGGCCCGCCCCCGTCGCGCGTCCCTGGATGTCGCAGACGCCGGTCACGGCCTGCGCCACTTGGTCCCATCCGGCGCGGCCCCCGAACGGGCCGCCCGACCCGAAGCAGTTGACGCTGACGTACACCATTCCCGGACGTACGGCCGCGAGATCGGCCGGGCCGAAGCCGTGCGCCTCCAGGCGGTGCGGACGGTATCCTTCGATGAACACGTCTGCTTCGGAGGCGAGTTCGCGCAGGCGAGCGGCCTGGTCGGGGCGGGTGAAGTCCAGGTAGGCGCTGCGCTTGCCATGGCTGGTGTCGCGGACGAACGGCGGCACCTGGGGGAGGTGCGGCGCGGTGACCATGAGGACGTCGGCCCCGTGCTCGGCCATGCTGAGGGCGGCGGTGGGCCCCGCGAGAATGCGGGTGAGATCGAGTACGCGGAGGCCGGCGAGCGGTTCGGCGCCGGCGGGCAGGGGCTCGGGGGCGCTGTCACCGATCTTGGTGATCTCCACGACCGGGCGCCCGGCGAGATAGGCGCCCTGCGGGTGGTCCAGCCACTCCCGCGCGGTACGGACGACTCCGCCGCACGCGTCGGCGGCGGCGATCGCTTCTTCCAGGTCGTCCGCCTTCCACTTGCGGACCGCGGCCTCCACCGAGGCGGGCGTGGCCTCGCAGCCCAGCACGTCCAGCACGCGCTGTTCGAGGTGCGGAAGGTTGAAGTGCGGTACGAACCAGCGGTCGTCGGCGGTCCGCCAGGGCTGGGTGAGCGACGCCATGTGCTCGACGTCGGGCGATACCGGGATGGGCCGGTACGTGCCCGCCGCGTCGCGGACGAGAGTCATGTCCTCGCCGCCGAGGGCCGTGGCGGCCGCGGCCCGTACGTCGACCTCGGTCCGCTGCCGGCGGCCGGTCCGCATCTCCCACAGGTCGTTCGCGGCGACGGCACGGGCCGCGAGGGCGTCGGCGAGGGTCCGGCCGACGCGGAACGGCGAGGCGAACAGCGGGTCGGACCCCGTCGTCGTCACCTCGCCGGGCGTCGGCTGCTCGCCGCCCCGGAGCGCCATGAGTTCGTCGAAGGCGCGCGGCCTTTCCTCTGTGGTGGCCATGATGTTCTCCTTGTACGGTCCCTGCCTCGTCCGCCACGCGCGGTACCCCGTGGTGGTGTGCGGCAGGGGGCTGGTGCTTGAGTCGTCGGTTCCCGCGCGGCCGGGTCAGCGCGCGCGGACGTCGACGACGATGCGGCCCGTTCCCTGGCCGGCGAGCATGTCGGCGGCGGCGTCCTGAACGGCCGCGAGGGGGATGGTCCGGGTCACGCTGTCGAGCAGGGCCGGGTCGAGGTGGTGTGCGAGGAGCTGCCAGGCTGCCTCGCGACGCCCGCGCGGGGTGCGCACGGAGTCGATGCCGATCAGGCCGATGCCGCGCAGGATGAACGGCAGGACGTTCCCCGGGAATTCGGCGCTCGCGGCGAGTCCGCAGGTGGTGGCGGTGCCGGAGTACCGCACCCCGGCGAGCGCGCCCGCCAGGACGGGGCCGCCGACCGCGTCGACCACGCCCGCCCAGCGCTGCTTGGCGAGCGGCCTCCCCTTGGGGTCGAGTTCCGCACGGTCGACGATGTGGGCCGCGCCGATCGCGGTGAGCCGGTCGTGCAGGATCTCCGGACGGCCGGTCGCGGCGATCACCTCGTAGCCGGCGTGGGCCAGCAGCGCGACGGCGATCGAGCCGACGCCGCCGCCCGCCCCGGTGACCAGGACCGGCCCGTGCTCGGGGGCCAGCCCTTGCCGTTCGAGGGCGAGGAGGCTGAGCGCGGCGGTGAATCCGGCGGTGCCGATGGCCGCCGCCTGGGCCGGGGTGAAGGGGGCGGGCACGGGCACGAGGTCCCCGCCGTCGACGGCCGCGAGCCCGGCGAGGCCGCCGTGCCGGTCCTCACCGAGCCCGGCGCCGTTCAGCGTGACCAGGTCGCCCTGGCGCCAGCGGTGGTGCCTGCTGGTGAGGACCTCTCCGGTGACGTCGATGCCCGGCACCAGGGGATGGCGGCGGACCACGCCGGGACGGCCCTGGAGGGCGAGGGCGTCTTTGTAGTTGACGCTCGAATAGTGCACACGCACGGTGGTGTCGCGGTCCTCCAGCACGCCGCTGTCGAGTTCTTCGAGCGTGGCGCGGTGCCCGTCCGGGAGTTCGCGGGTGATCCAGCCGGTGAATCCAGTGAATGCAGTCATGGGGGCGGCCCTTCTGTCGCGGGTGCGGCGCGTGGCGGCCGGCCGGCCCCGGCTTCGTACGAGACCGGCCCGACGTACGGCAGCCCCGGCGCAGAGCCTCCGGCAGCCCTGCGGAGAACTCCCGGCAGCCCTACGGAGAGTGGGCCCAGCCGTCGTCAGGGGCCGGTGCCGCGCTGACCGCCAGTTGCACCCCCGACGCTAAAGACGGGCCGGGCCGGGGGGAAATGCCTGCCGCGACACATCCATGCGCGGCGGGCATGGCGGCTGGTGACCGGCCGGGCACGTCACTCGGACGCGCTCCGCAGGGCGGCGTCCAGAAAACGCCGGATCAGCGTCCGCTGGGCGTCGGGCAGATGGACGAGACGCACCGGGCTCGGGGGCGCGTTGGTGAGAGGGATGAAGCGCAGGGCCGGATGCTGCGTACGGCGCTCCGCGACCTCGGGGACGATGCCGATGCCCCGGCCCGCGGCCACCGTCTCCAGCCATTCGTCGTAGTTCGCCGTCTCGATGACCTGGGCCGGGCGCCGGCCGTCGGGCCACGACCCGGGGCCGGTGGTCCCGCTGACGGTGTTGACGACGAGAGCCCAGTGCGGGACGTCGGCCCACTCCAGATGGGTGAAACGGGTCAGGTCACTGTCGCGCGAGCAGACGGCGACCCGCGGCTCGTCGTACAGGCGCACCGTCCGCATCCCCGCGAGCACCTCGGCGTCCCCCCGGACGAGGGCGATGTCGATGGTGCGCTGCCGCAGCGCCTGGACCGGGGCGTCGGTGCGGCTCAGGCTGACCGAGGCGCCGGTGGCCTCCTCGAAGCGGCTGAACGTCCGCTGCGCCCAGGGGTCGGGCAGCAGCCAGCTGAAGCCGAGCCGGAGGGCGCCGCGGTGCTGGACCACGGCCAGGGCGTCGTCCAGGGCGGCGAGGACCCGCTCGGCGTGGTCCAGGAACCGCGCGCCGGTCTCGGTCACCTCGACGTGCCGGGAGGACCGGTCCAGAAGCAGGACGCTCAGCCTGTTCTCTAGCTGCGCGATCGTACGGCTGAGCGCCGGCTGCGTGATCAGGAGTTCCTCGGCGGCCCGTGAGAAGGAGCGGTGGCGGGCGACGGAGCTGAAGGCCCGCAGATGGCGCAGTTCGATGTCCATACCCGTAGCGGCCCCCTCACCGGCGTCCATGCGCGTCATGCATAGCGCCAGCCTATCGGGCATTTTTCAGGCGCGTACGGGCTGCCTAGCGTCGAAGGTGTCCCTGAACGCCACCAGGAAGGTGACCACAGCCGTGCACGTGTCAACCACGCCCCCGCCGCGTACGACATCTCCGTGGACGACCGTCGTCCAGGGAGCGGCGGCGCTCGCCGCGAGCATGGGGGTCGGCAGGTTCGTCTACACCCCCATCCTGCCGCTGATGCGCGATCAGGCCGGGCTCTCCTCGGCGCTCGGGGCGAACCTGGCCACGGCCAACTTCATCGGCTACCTCCTCGGCGCCCTCATCGGGATCGCCGCCCCCGCCGTCGTGCGGTCGGCGGCGGCGCTGCGCGGGTCGCTCCTCGTGCTGGTCGGCACGCTGGCGCTGATGCCGGCCACGCACGACGGCGCCCTGTGGTTCGCACTGCGGCTCGTGGCGGGCGCGGCCAGCGCGCTGACCTTCGTGATCGCCGTCAGCGCCATGCTCACCGGCCTACGGGCACACGCCCACCACCTGGTCGGCTGGGCCTTCGGCGGGGTCGGCGCCGGCATCGCCCTGTCCGGCCTGCTGGTCGTCGCCGTGCAGGCGGCGTCCACCTGGCAGGCGGCCTGGCTGACCTGCGCCGCCCTCGCCGCGGTGCTCGCCGCCCTCGCCTGGCCGCTGGCCCCACACCGGCATGCGAGCGAACACTCCGAAGGGGGCCGGCCGACCGACCGGCCGCGCACCCGCCGCTGGTTCATCGCCCTGCTGGCCAGCTACACCTTCGAGGGGATCGGCTACATCATCGCCGGCACCTTCCTCGTCGCGGCCATCCAGGAAGGCGTTCCGGGCCGGCTCGGCGGCGGGGCGTGGATCGTCGTCGGCCTCGCCGCCCTGCCCTCCTGCGCCGTATGGACCCGGCTGGCCCGCCGCTGGTCCCGGCCCGCCCTCCTGTTGACCGCGCTGATCATCCAGGCCGTCGGCATCGCGCTGCCGGCCGTCGTCGGCGGCGCGGTGCCCGCACTCGTCTCCGCGGTGATGTTCGGCGCCACCTTCATGGGCGTCAGCACGATCGCCCTGTCGATCGGCGCCCACCTGCGCGTGCCGCGCGCCGTGGCCCTGCTGACGGCCGGGTACAGCGCGGGCCAGATCCTCGGCCCGCTGCTCGCCGCGCCGCTGCTGAACCATGGCTACAACCAGGCCCTGCTGCTGGGCAGCGTCATGGTCGCCCTGGCCGGGGCCGCGGCGGCGGCCGTCTGCGTCCGCTTCCCGCACCACCTCGCCCCGGCGGCCCCGACCGCCTGACCTCGCACCTCAAGGAGCGCTCATGAGCACACTGCTGACCGGTCTCGGCATCGACCGTCCGATCCTCGCCGCGCCGATGGCCGGCGGGCCGAGCACACCCGCCCTGGTCGCCGCCGTCGCCCGCGCGGGCGGACTGGGCTTCCTGGCCGGAGGGTACAAAAGCGCGCAGGCGCTGGCCGGGCAGATCCACGCCGTCGAAGCCGAGGGGGTCCCGTTCGGCGTCAATCTCTTCGTAGGCAACCCCGTGCCCATCTCTCCCGAGGAGTACAGCCGTTACGCGCGTGAGCTGCGGGAAGAGGCCGACCGCTACGGGCTGACCCTGCCCGCCGCCGCACCGCTGGACGACGACCACTGGTCGGAGAAGATCGAACTGCTGAAGGCCCACCCCGTCCCCTGGGTGTCCTTCACCTTCGGCATCCCCGACGGCGACGTCATCACGAGCCTGCGCCGAGCCGGAACCACCGTCCTGCAGTGCGTCACCACGGCAGACGAGGCACGGCGGGCCGCCGATGCCGGGGCCGACGCGCTGATCGTGCAGGCGCCGGCCGCCGGGGGCCACTCGGCCACGCTCACCCCCGACCGGCCGCTCGCCCCCGCCGCCCTGCCCGACCTGGTCGCCGAGGTACGCCGCGCCACCGCCCTGCCGACCGTCGCCACCGGCGGGATCGCCGCCCCCACCGACGTGGCCGACGTCCTACGGGCCGGGGCGGACGCCGCCATGGTCGGCACCACGCTGCTGCGCACCGACGAGAGCGGGGCCTCCGCACCCCACAAGGCGGCGCTGGCGGACCCCGCCTTCGACTCCACCGTCCTCACCCGCGCCTTCACGGGACGGCCGGCCCGTGCCCTGCGCAACCACTTCACCGACCGGTACTCCGATCGCGCCCCGGCCGGCTACCCCGCCCTGCACCACCTCACCAGCGGGCTCCGCAAGGCCGCCACCGCGGCCGGCGACACGCGCCTGATCCACCTGTGGGCCGGAACCGGCTACCGAGAGGCCAGGATCGAACCCGTATTCCGCACCATCGAGCGGCTGACCAGCCGGCTCTGACAAGAACGGCCCGTACGGCCCACCCGGCGTGTCCGCCTCGTCGGGTGCGTCCTACGGGCCTGCTCCACCACCGTTCTCCTTCGAAGGGCTCCCCGTGCTGATCCGACGAAACGTCCACGTCCGCGGCCTCGTACAGGGCGTGTACTACCGCGACACTTGCCGCCGACTGGCCCGCGAAGCGGGCGTGAACGGATGGGTCCGCAACCTTCACAACGGCGACGTGGAAGCCGTCTTCGAGGGCTCACCGGGCGGCGTACAGCGCCTGGTGAACTGGGCCGCCGAGGGGCCGGGCGCCGCCGAGGTGACCGAGTGCGCCGTGGCCGCCGAGAGCCCTGAAGGCGATCGCGATTTCCGCGTCCTGGACGACGCTCCGGCCGCGTAGCGCGCGTTGCCCGCTCAGCGCGACCGGCGCCGTCAGGATATGTAGCGCCGTTCCAGCTGCTCGTACTCGGCGCGGCGGACCAGCCGCTGGCGTCCCGCCCAGGGGTGAGCCGGTCCATGACCGGCGCGAGGGAACCGGCGTCGCGTAGGCCGGTCAGCACGGTCCGGGTGCCGAGGATGGCTCCCTGCATCGCGGCGTTGGCGTACAGGAAGACGGAGTAGCCCATGGCCGTCAGCTCGTCGCGCGAGTGCAGCCCCTCGATGAACAGCTGGCGTCAACGTCACTTCCGCCAAGACCTGTCCCGTAAATGATCTGTGGCCCCAGGACCGAGACCCTGCCTCGGCCCGGCGAATAACCACGTGAGCGACCCGGTTCGAGATCCGTTTCGACCTCCTCAGATAAACGACGAGCTAAGCCAGCTGGGTAAATTGTGGTGGCACGACACCGGTCTATGGGAGGCACAGATGTCTGCAGAACCAGGCGAGTCGGCCGGGTTCATCAACTCGGCGGAAGGCGAACAGGAGAAGGGGGACCTCGTCGGTGAGGGATACGTCGGGACCGGCGGCTACGGGTACCCCCTCTCTGGGCTTACCGAGGTCGGGGTCACTGCTGTGGGCACTGCAGCCGTACTTCCCTTCATGCAGGCGCTTGCGACGCAGGCCGGCAACAGTACGTTCGAAGCAGCCCGCCGGATGGTGGCTCACTGGGTTCGGGATCCCGGATCGGGAACGCCTCCGGTGGTGGACGAAGGGGAGCGACTTCGAGTCACCGACGAAGGTGATGGGCGACTGTCCTTCGAGGTACCCGCGGGGCTTCCTGATGAGGCATTGGAAGCGCTGACTCAGGCCGACCTGGAGGCTCTTGCCGCCCCTTCTCCTGATGGCGGGCAGGTGCTGATCCGATGGGATCCCGAAGGCCGTGAATGGAAGAGGGCGGTCAATTAGCCGGCCTGCAGAAGACGTTCGGTGCTGGCCTGTGAGCACAGCGGGACAATCTGCCCTGTGAGCACGCCAACAAGGCTGCGAGACGTGCAGTATGGCCGGGGCCGTGGATTGCGGGGCATCCGACGGTGCCGTGGATGTCACCTGGGCTTGATGACGGCAAGAAGTGGGCCAGGCGGCACTCCACTCGTGTGCGAGGCCGCCGTGCCATATAACCCAGCAAGGAGACGGTCAGGAAGCGGTCTGGAAGGTGAGGTTTAGGTGGTCCACGCCGTATCCACCGACAGAGTCACACACCTTGAAGCGGCACGCGCGACCAGGAGCGAATCGGGCAATTCGTTGTCTGCCGTGGCCGACGCCTACCGCGCGACGGCCGGCCAAGCCGGTGCGCCCACCAGTGCCCGCAGTGTGACGCGGCAACGCGTGCCGAACTGGAGCAGAAGGAACAGGAGTGGCCCCTGCCGCGCAATGGTGGGCCACCTCCGGTGTCCTCGCAGTGCGACGCGAACCCGGGTCCGCGGGGGTCAAAGCTCGTGTACGCGGACATCCAACGGCCCGGCACTCTCGTGTAGGACGCGCGAGCTGAGTGACGTCATCGCTCCACCGCCACGAAGACCTTGAACTGGGGCAGCTCCGCGAGTTCCTGGCTCGCTCATCAGCACATTGAAGAGAAGCGGGCGCTGTTGTTATGACCGCTTCCGTCCACTAAGAGACCCACGGCGCCCGTGCCGCCGCCAAGTTCGGAGTTCCCGCAGTGCTTTTCCACGTCACCCGCAGCGAACTCGCCGACATCTTCGGCGAGGACCGGCTCGCGACCCTGCCCGCCAACGGCTTCCCGCCCTCCACCGGGGACACCGAGGGCACCCGCCTCCTGCAGACCGTCGGCGTCCCCACTGGGACGCTCCTGCTGCGTCAGCCCGACGAGGACGACGGCCTGCTGCCCCTCGTCCAGGACGTCGTCTACTTCGAGGACGCCGCAGAGGGTGCGGGTGGCTGGCCCGTCATCGGCTGGCTGCTCAACGCGCACCTCGCCCTCGACCCCGTATCCGGCAAGGTGCACGCTTTCGACCCCGCCGAGGAGACCGTGGTCGAACTCCACGCAGACGTCTCCTCCCTCGTCCAGGTCACCCTCCGGCTCCAGCGCCTGCTCGAGGAGTTCACCTTCAGCGGCGACGAGGACGAAGAGGAAGCCGACTTCGAGCGTTTGGACGGCGAGGTCAATCGCATCCGTGAGGAGACGAGCAGCATCGACCCACTCCCCTTCCAGGACGACGAGACCGTCTGGTCGGTGGTCGGCGAGGAGATCGCCGCGGGACAGCGCTTCAAGGGCAACAGCCCGGGAGCCCGCTCGCTCTACGGGTGATCGCCGGCCGATGTCGCCCACGAACAGCGCGGTCTGCGCGGTGCGCAGGCCGCCATCACTACAACCCTCACCACCCACCACACCTCCGGTGCTGTTGAGGACAACGTCACCCGGATCAAGCCCCTGAAGAGACAGATCCATGGGCGGGCAAACCTCGGCCGGCCGCCCGAACATGACCTGCGCGAGATCACGAACGCGATCCCGTACATGGACCGCACCGGCGTGCAGTGGCGCTATCTCCCGCATGACTTCCCGCCCTGGGAAACCGTCTACGGCTACTTCGCCAAGTGGCAGAAGGAAGGCATCTTTGCCCAGCTCAACGGCTTGCTACGCGAGTTAGTACGACGCCAGGGCGGCCAGAATGCCGAGCCGTCGGCATGCGTCATCGACGCGCAGAGAGTCAAGACATCCACCAGCGTTCCCGCCACGAGTCAGGGCATCGACGCCGGCAAGAAGATCGTCGGCAGGAAACGCAGCATCATCACCGACACCCTCGGACTGCTCCTGGCCATGCTGGTCACCGCGGCCGCTGTGCAGGACTCCGTGGCCGGCGCCCACCTGCTCGAACAGGTCGCCGCGGACCATCCCTCGATCCGCAAATTCTGAGCCGACGGCGGCTACCGCAAACACTTCGTCGAAACCCCGCCGCCCTCGGCATCGCCCTCGAAATCACCCCACGCACCCCCGGGACCAGAGGATTCACCCCGATCCCGAAACGCTGGGCGGTCGAGCGGACCCACGACCGGCTGATGCTCCACCGCCCCCGGGCCCGCGACTACGAAACCCTTCCCGCCCGCTCCGAATCCATCATCCACGCGGCTATGACCGCCCTCTCAGCACGGGCGCACCTTCCATTGCTCACCTTATGGCCACCTAAAGAACAGTGTGCGGGCCGCCAAGGAAGCCCGCAGTGAAGAAGCCGACGTGCACGAGATGCGGCCCGCGAAGAAGAAGACCACGGAGAAGAAGGCAGCCACGAAGCGGCTGGCGTCCTGAGTCACCCCCGAAGGGGTGGGCACATGGAAGGCACCGCATAGCGCCAAGGCCCCCTGCCGAAGCGAGGGCGCGACGGCGAGGCCCGTCCGGCTTGAGCCGATAGACCGGCGGGGACGAGCGGTCAGCAGATCCTGCGGCGGTGCGACGCACGGCGAATCCAGGCGGCGAGTCGACCAGCCTCCCCTGCCCGAGCCCGCTCCTCCCCCACCAGATGGTTCGGGATCGGGCGGAGCTCTCCGTCCGGCTCCAGCTGCGTATCGCTCGCCTCTCATGCGCGCCTAGAATGCCCGCTCTTCCCCGTGGAGTGCGCGGACCGCATCCCCGGCTACCAGCCACGACAGCGGCCCCAGCACGATGAGGATGCCCCCGAGGGCCACCACCACACCGGCGGCGCTCCCGAGACGGACACGATTACGGCGCACCCGATTCCCAAGGATGGTTCTGACACGTTGCCTGTGGTTCATGGCCAGCTATTCCACCGTATTGAGCAGCTCCCCCGTCGAGCGGCAAGCCACCAGTCCGTTTCAGCTGCTGCCGGCCTCCTGGAGCAGACGCGGTTGACATGCCTCCACCCATTCCAGAAGGTCGGTGGAGCGGTTCAGCAGGTCTTGTGCCTGGCGGCGCATTCCTGGGGCGATCCGTTGCTGTTCGGCCATGACCACGTAGGCGCGTCGCAATGCCTGGCGGAGTTCGTCGACGGCCCGCCGTTCGTTCTGAGGGTCGGTGAGCGGTGCGCGCAGGCGTGCAGGCGTGCAGGCGTGCAGGCGTGCAGGCGTGCAGGCGATACAGCTCACCCGAAAATGTCGGTGGTCGATGCCGTCCCAGGGCAAGACGGTGTATCCGGCGGCTTGCACGCTCGCGAGCATGCCAGGGCTGAGGAGTACCACTCCGGCACTGTCGGCATGGTCGGGCGGGGTGCCGTTTCGTAGGGGCGTTTGGTCTGTCGGCTCTTCTGCTTCGGTCTGCCAGACACGGTGTGCAGCAGTAGGCCACACCCGGCGTCGGAATCGTCCGCGAGACGCCGAAGAGCTGCCCCGTCAGCACCGCCTGGCTCCCTACCGGTATGCCATCGCGGGTGCGCGCTGACCGTCACCAGACTTCGGATCCGCTGCGTCTGCGTCACACGGCAGAGCAAAACACATGCCCCACCCGTACTATCACTACGACATTGCCATGCGGGAGCAGTACCTGCTCCCGCACACGTGGCAGCAGGCACTGACAGCACACGCATGAGATTCACACGCCGCGAGCTTCGCCCCCGTGGCGCCCAGAAAGGGACGTAACCACATGTCGAAGACCACTGCTCCGCCTACCCAGTTGACCTCGCAGTACAGCACACAGGTGGCGGATGACCTCAAGCGCAACCTCAAGGAACAGGAACGAATCAGCGGTGAAATCGAAGCACTGAAAGCACAGTTGGCCGCTCTGGAGCAGGACCACACCGTCCTGGTGAACATCCAGCAGGCCCTCGGAACCTCGGCAGCACCCGCTGCATCCGAGTCCACCACAGCAGTGCCCGCACCCCGCAAGAAGAAGACGGCCGCGTCGAAGGCCGACAAGCAGCCACGGGCCAAGAAGTCCGCCACGCCAGCCCCCAAGCAGACCCGTAAGAAGACCGCGCCCGAGGCACCCGCCGTACCATCGGCCCAGCCCACCCTCGTCGACCTGGTCCGCGAGCACCTGACAGGCCAGGGCGAGCCTCGCTCCGCAGCCGAAATCACCGCCGCGCTCGACAAGCAGCACCCCGAGCGCAACGTCAAGGCCACCGTCGTGCGCACCACGCTCGAAAACCTCGTGGCCAAGAACCAGGCCCAGCGCACCAAGCAGGGCGCGTCCGTCTTCTACACCGCCCCAGAGGCCACCGGAGCTGCCGCACAGGAGGAGTCTGCGAGCTGAACTGCGGTGACGGTGTCGTCGCCGATCTCGAGCAGGTCGGCCGCCTTGAGGTCGGGCCGATGGCTCCCGGGCGATCCACTTCGGGGGTGAGTCCGGCGACAGCCGTGCCTCACCTACGCCGAGCTCGATGGCCGCCAAGGCCCTGCTGGAGTTGGGCGTACAGGAGGGTGACCGGGTCGCCGTCTACATGCTGATGATCCCGGAGACGGCCGTCGCGATGCTGGCCTGCGCCCTGGTCGGTGCCGCGCACTCGGTCGTCTTCGGCGGGTTCTCGGCGGACGCCCTCGCCACCCCTATCCAGGCCGCAGACGCTAAGGTCGTCATCACCTCCGACGGCGGCTACCGGCGTGGCAAGCCATCTGCGCTCCCGCACACGCAACCGTCGTGGTGGACGAGGCCGCCGCGTCGAAGCTGAAGCTTGCCGACTACTTCAGGGCCACTATGCGGCCAAACCCGCGTGGCAGGGTCGTACCGCTGCGAAAGACTCCATGACCGGCACCACTGACCGGGCCCGCTGGCCTGACCGGTCGGCGGGTTGACACCGTCAGGCCGTCGAACGCAACTGATCCAATTCGCTGCTGATTGCATCCCGCAGCACGTCATGCTGCGGACCGAGCCAGCTGACGATCTCATGGTGATCCGATGGCTCGGCCGGTTCACGCCTGGAACTGGGTGAGATCGATGCTGTAGACGCGCAGCGGATAGCCGTACACGGGGTGTGCCGTCACGCGTTCCGGCACCATGTCCAGCTTCCGGATGACGTTCTCGGAGGCGTTGTTACCCACCCGGTTAATGCTGATCACGCGGTCGAGGCCACGGTCCTGGAGCGCGAACTCCATGGCGGCTTGGGCGGCTTCGGAGGCGTATCCCTGACCCCAGAACTGTGAGCCCAGCCGCCAGCTGATCGCCACGGCGGGCAGCACCTCCGGCAGGAACTCGGGCACGGACAGACCCGTGAAGCCAGCCAGTTCACCGGAGGCCAGCAGCTCGACGGCGAAGAGGCCGAAGCCCTCCTCGTCCCACTCTTCCTCCCAGCTCTCGATGGCCTCCGCCGTGTGGTCCAGGTCGCGCACCGAGCCGTCGTCGATCCAGTGCATGACTCGCGGGTCCGCGTTGACGTCCGCCATTGGCGCGAGGTCGTCGTCATGCCAGCGGCGGAGGAGGAGGCGGGGGGTGCGGATCTCGGTCATGGCGCCCATCCTGCCGAAGGCAAGGGCCTCATCGGTAATTGGCGCTTGTCCGTGTTGCCGTTCCGGGACCGCGAGGCATCAGGCTGCCCCCCACCACACGCCGTGGGTGAAGCGTCGACCTGATGGCCCGGGGGAGGCAGCCTGCCGCGTCACCAAGATCGTTCACGAAATCGCGGTCAGAGCCATTTTCAAGGAGTCCCATCACCCCTACGCCGTAGCGTCGGCAGGACCGTACACTGCGCGAACTCGTGGACCACCTGGATCCCCCCGACGATGTGGGCGTTGAAATCGTCCAGCTCCTCGGCCGGAACCCAGAGCTCGAGGATCGTCTGCCCGCCCGCCTGCTGGGTGGGATACCGGCTCAAGAACTCCGACTCGACCTCAAAACGAGTGACGAAGCCGGCCCCATCGTGCTTCACGTTCCAGTCCCGCGCGATCCTGATCGCGTAGTCCTCGTTGAGGACCGGGTAGAAGATCGGCTGCTCGGGCAGCCGGGGCGGCCACGCACGCCAGTTCAGCTCCTGAACCAGGTCCAGCTCCTTGGGGCCGATCGGACGCCACAAGGTCGTCGTCGCTTGCTGGCTGGTCATGTGCATCGCTCTCTGAACGTCGGCCGCTGATACGGCGGGCGGGAGACCGGACGATACCGGCATCGCGACCTCGGCAGCTACGCAGTTTCCGCCTGGCCAGCTCAGTCACCAGCAGTTACCGGACAGCCCCTAGCCGTGCTGTGGAGTTACGGATCCGCGCTGTCGAGCACGAGCTCAATCAGAGGGCGTGACCGGGGACCGCATACCAAGCCACTGCTCGGCGTCCCATGCCTGGAACCGCTCTGCCTCAATGAACCCCAGCTTCGCCGCGAGGCGCGTCGAGCCGACGTTGGCGGTCTGGGTGGTGAGCACCACCGGCTCGCCGGGAAGGACGCCGTCGAACCAGTCGAGTGCCGCCGCACACGCCTCGGCGGCGTACCGAATCCCCACGCCCGCGGCAGGAACAGGTAACCGAGATCGACCTTCCCCTCGGCAGCCGCGACGAGGATGTCGAGAACGCGCCACCGGCTCCGTCCCAGGGACATCAGCGGCCACCACCGGCCGCACGAGGAAGAAGGAGAAACCAGCATGGCGATTCAGCGGATGGACAACGTCGGCATCGTCGTCGAGGACATGGATGCCGCCATCGCGTTCTTCGTGGAACTCGGTATGGAGCTGGAGGGCAGGGCGGGGGTCGAGGGCCTCGTCGCCGACCAGTGCACCGGCCTCGACGGCGTCCGCTGTGACATCGCGATGGTCCGGACCCCGGACGGTCACAGCCGGCTCGAGCTGGCGAAGTACCGCAGCCCCGCGGTGATCAGCGCCGGGCCGCGCAACCGGCCGCACAACATTCTGGGCACGCACCGCGTCATGTTCGCCGTCGACGACCTCAAGGACACCGTTGCCCGCCTGCGCCCTCACGGCGCCGAACTCGTCGGCGAGATCGCCCGGTTCGAGGACAGCTATCTGCTCTGCTACGTCCGCGGCCCGGAGGGCATCATCGTCGGACTGGCCGAGCAACTGCGCTGAGAAGCCGCGGCACTCTCGGGCGCCGAGGCCGCCCCGGCCCGTTCCGCCTCGGCCCCAGCCCACGCGCCCCAGCCGCAGCCAGTGTCAACCGCCGGACCCCGGCCCCGTCGCCCTTACGAGGCTGTGAGCGAAGCTTCCGGCTCACGTGGGTCGTCGCCGACGCGGGTAGGGCCTGCAGTCTCAGGTGATGTCGTCACCCAGATGGGAGCTCCATGCAACGGGAACCGGCACGGTCAGCTGATCGTCATGCAGAGCATGCCTTCCGCTCTCATTCTTGGTTTCGACCCGCAAGCAGTGCCTGGTATGGACGGGGATGCCATGCGCGCGGTCCTGGACAAGGAACTGGCCCGTTTTGGCGAACATGGCATCGATGCCTCCACGGCGCTGATTGCGCCGGACGGATCAGCCGAGTCCATGGTGGTCACAGCGCTGTCCGAACGAGACTGGGACGTCGTCGTCATCGGGGGTGGGATACGCAAGCCTGAACCCCTGCTGACGTTCTTCGAGCAGGTCGTGAACCTGGTCCGGCAGCATGCGCCAGGGGCCGCGATCGCGTTCAACACCAGCATCGGCGACAGCGTCGAGGCAGCCATGCGGTGGCTCTGAGATCCGGCTGCTCGTCGGCGTCGGCGCCTTGGCGCTGCTGCTGCACCGCCTCGCTTGGGCCGCCCCGCTCGCCGGGGCCCTCACAGCGATGACACTCATGGCCACCCTCACCGGACTGCTGGTGACCGTCACCCGAAGCTGACCCCACCCCGGCGGCACGTCCACGCGTGCCTCACCTGGTCGGCACGCCTGAGGGCGCTGAACGAGGATCGGGACATGGCAATCGGCCCCTCGGATGAGGGGCCGATTGCGGAACCTGTCTAGGTCAGTCGTTCGGCCAGCACCTCCGGCAGCGCGCCGCGTCGGGGGACATCCTCAGGCGCCGGGGCCGGGCGCTCCCTCGCGGATGCCGGGCAGCCATCTGCGGCGCATCAACGAGAGCATGGGGCGCGTGCTGTACGTAGCCGTCGACGCCGTCGGGCCCTGCGAGGATCTGCAGCGCGGTCATGATGTCCCGCACGCTGCGGGCCATCGGGCCGACGTGCCAGTAACGGCGGGGAGCCTCGGGTCAGTGTCCGGTGGTCGGGATCCGTCCCCGGGTCGCCTTCAGCGCGACGATGCCGGTGTCGTGGGCCGGCCCTCGCACCGAAATGGCAACGTCGCTGCCCAGCCCGAGCGGCGACATCCCGGTGGCTATCGCGGCCGACTCTCCGCCGCTCGAACCGCCCGGAGTTCGCTCGTTGTCCCAGGGGGTGAGGGACCTGCCGGTGATCACGTTGTCGGTCTCGGTCCAGTAGGAGAACTCGGGCAGGTTGGTCTTGGCCAGCGGAATCCCGCCGACCGCCCGGAGCCGGGCCACCGCGGTCGCATCCCTGGCGGGAACCCGGTCCCGGAACAACGACGAGCCGCGCGCGGCCACCATCCCCCCGACATCCAGCGAGTCCTTGACCGTGAACGGAACACCGTGCAGCGCACCCACGGTGTCGCCTGCGGCCACCGCTCGATCGGCGGCGCGCGCGGCGGCGAGTGCCTGCTCGGCGGCCACCGTCACGACGGCGTTGACCCTCGGGTTGACCGCCTCGATGCGGTCCAGGTGCGCCTGCATCACCTCCGCCGCGGAAAGCCGCCGTTCGCGGATCAGTTCCGCCAGTTCGGGCGCGTCCCGGTAATGGATCTCGTTCTCGCCCATCGACACCCGCCCTTCCGCCGCACAGCAAGATCACGATACGCGCAGAACCCGCAGCGACATGCTAAAGCTCACCGGCTGTGTCACGGCGGCCCGGTCCTCGTCGTCTGTCACCGTTCCGGGCACCGTGGGCGCAGCAAAGCGGCTGCCAACAGGGCGGTAAGCAGACATCCGTATGCCGGCTCCGGCGGCGACGGTCACCAGGCGTGGCTGTTGCAGGCGGTCAGCGGTGGCCGGCCGGGCAACGCCAGGGCCCGCGCGGAGTGCACGGTCCGCGGAGCACATCCGGGGGAAGCCGGTGCAGCAGCGCCGCCAGAAATACCCGATCATTCGGGGTGAACCGCACCCGATCCTTACCGACTTGGCGCTCCAGCATTTTCGGCAACGTACCGCTGCCGCATGCGTTGATCACCGGCCCTTCGGACTCGGCAGCCCGAGCATCCACGGCCAGCAGCGTCAGAACTGTCACCCTGCACTGCCATGCGCCGGCCTTACCCACGCGCCGGTGATCCTCCATGGGGATGATCCACATGGTGCGGCCTCAATCGGTGTGCAACTCCCCCATTGCCTCGTGCGATTGCTCCCCCTCAGTATCTTGCGCACCTCGCCCTGCGATGGATCGGGCTGCCACAGAACGAAGTCGGACCAATCTCAAGGACACAGGCGACGGCGCGCGAAGCCGGGCAAAATCGAATGAACAGGAGCTCCGTATGGCCACGAACGACTTCAAGACATCGGGAGCGGAGGTGAGCGGCGGTGAGACCTGGCTTGCCCGTCTGGCGTTGCGGTTCACCCGCTTCTCCGAGAAGTGGCTGCCCGACGCTCTCGGCTTCGTCCTGATCGGCACCTTCGTGGTCCTCGTCCTGGGACTCGTCTCAGGGGAAAATCTGCTCGGCACGCCGAGCGACCCGGAAGCGACCAGCGGCTTCGGCCTCGTGGACGCATGGGGCAAAGGGTTCTGGTCACTCATAGAGTTCACCCTGCAGATGGCGATCATCGTCATCGCCGGCTACGCGGTCGCGGTCTCGCCGCCGGTCGCCCGCCTCATCGTCCGGCTCGCCGCCGTCCCCCGGACTCCGCGCGGCGCCATCACGTTCACCGCCGCCGTCGCCATGACCACCTCCTACGTGAACTGGGCCTTCAGCCTCGTCTTCACCGCCATCCTCGCCAAGGAGATCGCCCGCCGACTGCCCGGAGTCGACTACCGCGCCATCGGAGCCATGGCCTTCCTCGGGCTCGGCACAGTGTGGGCCCAGGGCCTGTCGGGATCGGCCGCGCTGCAGGTGGCCAGCGCAACCTCCAGCCCCGCCGCCGTGCAGAAGATCATCGCCGAGGAGCGTGGCAGCGGGGTCATTCCCCTGACCGACACCATCTTCCTCTGGCAGGGCATCGTGGCCACGGTGGCCGTCTTCGCGGTCGCGGTCACCATGGCGTGGTTCCTGTCCCCGTCTCCGGAGCGTGCGATGACCGCGGAGCGCCTCGGCATCGACCTCGGTCCCGCGCTCCGCACGAAGAGCCCGAGCTCCCGGCGCAGCCGCCCCGGCGAATGGGTCGAGTTCAGCCCGGCCCTCACGATCGCGCTCTTCGTTCTGGGCGTGTGGTATCTCGCCCGCCACTTCGCCCAGGCCGAGGGCAATCCGCTGAACGCGCTCGATCTGAACACCGTCAACCTGATCCTCATCCTGCTGGCGCTCATCCTGCACTGGCGGCCCGTCCATCTCGCCCGGGCCTTCAGGGAGGGAGCGCCGGCCGCCTCGGGCGTGTTGCTGCAATTTCCCTTGTACGGCGGCATCTTCGGGATGATCGCTTTCACCGGACTGCACCAGACCATCGCGGACTGGCTGGTGTCGGTGTCGAACGAGCACCTCTACCCGGCCCTCATCGGTGTCTACAGCTGTGTGCTCGGCGTGTTCGTACCCAGCGGCGGTGGCAAGTGGGTGGTCGAGGCGCCCTACGTCCTCGGTGCGGCCAACGAGCTCCACGTGAACCAGGGGTGGATGGTCGTGGTGTACGACCTCGGCGAGGCGAGCGCCAATCTGCTCCAGCCGTTCTGGATGCTTCCCACCCTCGCGATCCTCGGCCTGAAGGCGCGCGACATCATGGGCTACACCTTCGCCATGTTCCTCGCCTTGTTTCCCACGGTGCTCGTCCTCGTGACGTTGCTCGCTCAGACCCTGTCCTTTCCCTGACGGATCGAAGCACCGCCTGACCGCTGCCGGAATCGCCGAAGACGTCGGGGGCACCGAGGGGTTCGAGGCACCGGTGCCGCTGTGCCGGCGCCCGGGCCTGGGCACCGACGTCCGTCCCGATCACGCATTCCTCCAATGTCCCGGCCATGGCCGGCTCGTCGGTCACAGGAGCACGCACACCTGTGATCCGGCCGCCCGGACGCCACGGGATCTGCGCAGGTCGGCCACGGCGAAGCAGCGCCGCAACCACCGGTCGTGGCCGTCGTAGCGGGGCGTGAAGCCGGTGCGGCCGTGCACGGCGGCACGGTTGTCGATGACGATCAGGTCGCCGGCTTCGAGCACCGTGCCCACCAGCACGGCGCACATGGCGTCGTGGAGTTCGCCGAACGCCCGCGCCGCGGCCTCGTCCATCGGCTCCATGGCGTGGAAGTCGGCGACGAGTTCGGGGGCGGTGTCCGGTCCGGACAGGACGGGCAGCGGAGGTGAGACGGCGCCAGCGTCGCCGGTGTGGCCGAACGAACTGCTGTGCCGGATCTTGAACAAGGGCTCGCGCAGTACGGATACACACTCGGCGGACAGCCGGGGCAGCGCCCGGCTGATGGCACCGGAGGTGGTGCGCGCGCGGCGCTCGCGGTCGGCGCGCAGGCACAGCAGGGTCAGGAAGTCCGGCTTGAACGGGTGGAAGCCGTCCTCGGTGTGCATTTCGAGCATCACACTGCCGCTGTTCTCCTGCCGCGACTCGGCGCCCCTGACCGGGATGATGTCCTGGACGAGACGGCCGCCCTTCTCGTCGGCGTAGGCGATGACGTCGCCCAGCCAGGAGACCGCCGCGAGCTGGGCGAGGGTCGCCAGAGGCAGCAGTTTCCAGTCCGGGGCGACACCGTCGGCTGGTGTCGGGGGCAGTGTGCCGTCGAGGGGCACGTTCCGCACGATCAAGGTCCCGTACGGGTTGCCGGCCCGCCGGAAGTGGCTGAGCGCGCGGGCCATGCGGGGTGGCAGCCAGCGGGCCGCCACCTCTATCTCCGCGAGCAGTTCGGCGGCGTCGAGCGATGCCGGGCCGGGGTGTGGCAGCGTGTGGGCCATCTCGGTGACGAGCTCGCGGAACCCCTCGGCCTCGTCCGGAGTCAGCTCCAGCGTCACCTCTTCCACACCGCCGAGGGCGGTCTCCTGGGGGTGCGTGAGCAAACCGGTCCTCCTCACGGTCCGGTGCACAGTCCGGATCACGGTCTGATGCGGGTAAGCGGGCGGGTCAGGCCCCGGCCTCGTCCATGGCCCGGGCGAGGCTCGTCGGACGCATGTCGGTCCAGTGCTCCTCGACGTAGGCGACGCAGGCTTCCCGGGTGTCCTCGCCGTGGGCGACCGTCCAGCCGGCCGGGACCTCGGCGAAGGACGGCCACAGCGAGTGCTGGCCCTCGTCGTTGACCAGTACCAGGTATCTGCCGTCGGGGTTCTCGAAGGGATTGGTCATGAGTGTGTCTCCCTCTTTCCTGTCGCGGTGTCCCTGTCCGGGCTGTCGGTGCCGTTCAGCTTTCCGGCCAGCACGCGGCCGATGCGGGCCAGTGGTACGGCCCGGCACATCTGGTGGTGGGTGCAGTCCACCGCGTACCGCTCGACCGCTCCGGTGACCCTGGGTTCCCAGGCGGCCGCGGTGGGCATGCCGTCGGGGCGCTCGACGGTAGCCGTGAAGTGCACGAGGTCTCCGTCGAACCGGCCGGGGACGTACGCCGCCGAGAGCCTTCTGTGGTGCGCGTAGACCTCCGTCAGCGCCGTGACGCGTCGCTCCCCGATGTCCGCGAGGGGCCCGCCGCTTCGTCGCAGGAGTTCGACGGCGTCTTCGACGCTCAGGGGCTCACCGGTGTCCTGGTCGTGGCCCGCGAAGCTGAGCAGGGTCGACAGGATTTCCGCCACGTTCGTTTCGTCCACGGGCTCGACCGGGGTTCCGGCGTCCCGGGGGTAGGTGTCGAGCAGGGCGAGCAAGGCCACTTCTTCACCCTCCTGCTGGAGGCGCACCGCGATCGCGTGGGCGGCGAGACCGCCGAACGACCAGCCGAGGAGGTGGTAGGGGCCGGTGGGCTGTACCGAGCGGATCCGCTCGACGCAGTCGGTGACCAGGTCGTCCATCGTCTCCGGGTACGCCTCGGGCCGGGCGAGTCCACGGGCCTGCAGCCCGTACACCGGCCGGTCCGGGCCCAGATGCCGCAGCAGCCCGGTGTAGCACCAGCTCAGGCCGCCGCCCGGGGGAAGGCAGAACAGCGGCGGGCGGCCACCGGTGGCCCGCAGCGGGAGCAGGACGTCGAAGGCGTCGTCCGAGACTCCCAGGCGCAGCCTTTCCATGAGGCGGCTGACCGTCGGCGCCGCGAACAGGTCCCGGACCGAGAGGTCCAGGCCCATGGTGTCCCGGATCCGGCTCACCAGCCGGATCGCGGCCAGTGAGTCGCCTCCGAGTTCGAAGAAGTCGTCGTCGATCCCGGTGCCGGCCACGCCGAGAACGTCGTCGAACAGGCCGGTGAGGATCTCCTCCTCGGGTGTGCGGGCGGGCCGCCCGGCGGCCGTGAAGCCGGGACCCGGTTCGGGCAGGGCGCGCCGGTCCAGCTTGCCGCTGGTCGTCAGGGGGAAGGCGGGCAGCACGACCACGGTGGCCGGGACCATGAACTCCGGCAGCATCGCGGCGACATGGCCGCGCAGGTCGGCCGGGCGCGGTTCGGCGCCGCGGGCCGCGACCACGTACGCCACCAGCCGCCGCTGTCCGGGCCGGTCCTCACGGGCCACGACCGCGGCTTGGGCCACGGTCTCGTGCCGGGTCAGCACGGCCTCGACCTCACCGGGTTCGACGCGGAAGCCACGGATCTTGACCTGCTGGTCGGCCCGGCCGGCGAACTCCAGGACCCCGTCGCCGGTCCAGCGCACGAGGTCCCCGGTCCGGTACATCCGCTCCCCCGGCGCGCCGAACGGGCAGGCCACGAACCGCTCCGCCGTGAGGCCGCGCCGGTTCAGATAGCCCCGGGCGAGCTGGGCACCGGCCAGGTACAGCTCACCCGTCGCCCCGGGTGGCACCGGGCCGAGCCCCGCGTCCAGCACGTAGGCCCGCACGTTCCGCACGGGCCGCCCGATCGGCACCGGTCGGCGGCGGGCGTGTGCGGCCTCCGTGTCCGCCGCGCCGGTGTCCGGGCCGGGCAGGGGCGCGCAGGTCCAGGACGTCGTGTGGATGGCGGTTTCCGTCGGACCGTACAGGTGGTGCAGTTCCACGCCCAGCACGCTCAGGGTGCGGTCCCGCAGGTCCGCGGGGAGCGGCTCGCCGCCGGTCAGGACCTGCCGCAGGCCCGTGCATCCGGCCGCGGCGGGCTCGTCGAGGAAGACCCGCAGCATCGACGGTACGAAGTGCACGGTCGTCACCGCCTGCCGCTGGATCACCGACGCCAGGTACGCGGGGTCCCGGTGCCCCTCCGGATCGGCGACCACGATCCGGGCGCCGGTGGTCAGGGGCCAGAAGAACTCCCATACGGAGGCGTCGAAGGCGCCCGGCGCCTTGTACAGGACGATGTCGGAGGGCCCCAGCGTGAACTCGGCCGCCATGCCGAGCAGCCGGTTCACCACGGCGGCGTGCGGGACGACCACGCCCTTGGGGGTGCCGGTCGAGCCGGAGGTGTAGAGGACGTACGCGGGGTGCGACGGTCTCAGCGGTGCGGCGGCCGCGATGTCGCCCGGGTTCCGGTCCGGCAGGTCGCCGGGGTCGCGCACCAGGCCGTCGGCGTGCAGCACAAGGACGGGCCGGGCGTCGTCGAGCATCAGGCGGGTCCGCTCGGCCGGCTGGCTCACATCGACGGGCAGATAGGCCGCGCCGGTCTTGATCACGGCGAGCAGGGCCACCACCAGCTCGGCGGAGCGCGGCAGGGCGAGGGCCACCACCCGCTCCGGGCCGGCCCCGCGCTCGATCAGCGCGTGGGCGAGCCGGTTGGCCCGCGCGTTCAGCTGCGCGTACGTCAGGGTGATGTCCTCGGCGACCATGGCGACCGCGTCCGGGGTGCGGGCCGCCTGCGCCTCGAACATGTCTCGCAGCGTCACCGGGGGCAGCGGCCGCGCGGTGTCGTTCCACCCCGTCAGCACCCGCTCGCGTTCGGCCGGGGCGAGGAGGCCGAGCCGCCAGATCCGCTGGGCCGGGTCGGCGGCCGCGGCCTCCAGCAGCCGCAGGAACCTGGCCACCAGGCCCTCGACGGTGTCCCGGTCGAACAGGTCGGCGCTGTACTCGACGCCACCGGCCAGCCCGCCGGGCAGACCGTCCGGTCCACGCCGCTCGGTCAGTCTGAACAGCAGGTCGAACTTGGCCGACCGCGACGCCATCTCCTCGGCCCGGCACCGCAGGCCGGGAAGGTCCAGGGACAGGTCCCCGGCGTGCTGGAGGGCCAGCATCACCTGGAACACCGGGTGCCGGGCCACCGAGCGGGCCGGGTTCAGCACCTCGACCAGATGCTCGAAGGGCAGGTCCTGGTGGGCGTAGGCGGCCAGACCGGTCTCCCGCACCCGCTCCAGCAGCTCGGCGAAGCTCGGGTCCCCGCTGGTGTCGGTGCGCAGCACCAGGGTGTTGACGAAGCATCCGACGAGGTCGTCGAGGGCGTCGTCGGTGCGCCCGGCGACCGGTGTGCCGATGGGGATGTCGGTGCCCGCGCCGTCGCGGGTGAGCAGGGCCGCAAGCGCCGCCGACAGGACCATGAACAGGCTCGCGTCGCCCGCGCGCGCCAAGTCGGCGAGCCGGGCGTGGAGGTCCGGGCCCACGCGCAGCGGCACCACCCCGGCGCGGGAGCCGGCCGTCTCCGGGCGGGGCCGGTCCCGGCGCAGCTCCAGTTCGGCGGGCAGCCCGTCCAGCGTGCGGCGCCAGTGGGCGACCTGGCGGGACAGCACGCTGTCCGGGTCGTCCGCGTCGCCGAGGAACCGGCGCTGCCACAGGGTGTAGTCGGCGTATTGCGCGGGCAGCGGCGCGAAGGACGGGGCCCGGCCCGCGCACCGGGCGGTGTAGGCGGCGGACAGGTCGCGGGCGAGCGGACGGTTGGACCAGCCGTCCCCGGCGATGTGGTGGAGCACGAGCAGCAGGACGTGCTCGTCCGGGCCGAGCGCGAACAGCGCCGTGTGCAGGGGCGGTTCGTCCGTCAGGTCGAACCGGTGCGCCGCGGTGTCCGCGAGGGCCTCGGCGAGAGCGGCCTCCTCGACCCGCCGGACGGGCAGGTCGACCGTCGCGTCGGCTGGGTCCAGGATGTGCTGGCGCGGTACGCCCCCGGTGTCCGGGTAGACGGTGCGCAGCACCTCGTGCCGGGCCACCAGGTCGTTCAGGGCGGTGTGCAGCGCGGCGATGTCGAGGTCCCCGGTCAGGCGCAGCGCGTACGGCATGTGGTAGCCGGCCGACGTGGGGTCCAGCCGGTGCAGGAACCACAGGCGCGCCTGCGCGAAGGACAGGGGCAGTTCGGCGGGGCGTTCCACGGCACGCGGCGATGGCCGCCGCCCGTCCTGGGGCGCCGTGCCGAGCCGGGCCGCGAGCCCGGCCACGGTCGGGGCCTCGAACACGTCGCGTACGGCGAGTTCGGCGCCGAGCGCCGAGCGGATGCGCGACACCAGCCGGGTGGCGAGCAGCGAGTGCCCGCCGAGGGCGAAGAATCCGTCGTCGGTCCCGACCCCGGGAACGCCGAGCACCTCGGCGAACAGGCCGCACAGGACCTCCTCCGCGTGGCCGCGGGGCTCCCGGCCGCCGGCGCCGCGCCGGCCGGCGGCCGGTGCCGGGAGGTCCCGGCGCGACAGCTTGCCGCTCGGGGTGAGGGGCAGCGTGTCGAGCACGACGATCGCGGCGGGCACCATGAACTCGGGCAGCGCGGCGGCTACGTGTTCCCGCAGCTCCTCCGGATGCGGCGGCCGGACGCCGGGCGCGGGCACCACGTACGCCGTCAGACGCCGGTCGCCGGGCCGGTCCTCGCGCACCACCGCCACCGCGTGCCCGACCGTGGCGTGCCGGGCCAGCACGGCCTCCACCTCGCCCAGCTCGATCCGGAACCCGCGCACCTTCACCTGATCGTCCGCCCGCCCGGCGAACTCCAGGAGCCCGGCGGCGGTCCAGCGGGCCAGGTCACCGGTGCGGTACATCCGCTCCCCCGGCACGCCGAACGGGTCGGCGGTGAACCGCTCGGCGGTCAGGCCCGGCCGGTTGAGGTAGCCGCGGGCGAGTTGCGCGCCGGAGAGGTAGATCTCCCCGACCACACCGGGCGGCACCGGGCGCAGCCGTGCGTCGAGCACGTAGACCCGCATGTCGCGGATCGGCCGGCCGATCACCGGCCGGGAGCTGTCGCGGACCCGGGCGCCGACGGCGTCCACCGTGCATTCGCTGGGCGCGTAGTAGTTGTGCACCTCGGTGTCCGGGTGCTCCCGCAGTGTCTCCCACAGCGCGGCGCCCGTGGCCTCCGCGCCGAGGAGGATCACTCCCGGCCGGTGCCCGGTGCCCTCCAGCATGCCCAGTCCGGTCAGTTCGCGCAGCATGGACGGCGCGATGCCCAGATAGTCGATGCCCCGGTCACGTACCCAGGTCAGCAGCGCGGCGGGGTCGCGGCGGGTCTCGTCGTCCACGACGTGCAGTTCGTGGCCGGCCACGAGGCCGAGGAGCTGCCCCATGCTCGCGTCGAAGGAGAGCGAGGCGGTGTGCGCCACCCGCAGTCGCCGCCCGTCGGTGGCGGCCACCTTCGCCGCCGCCGGGGCGAAGACCAGCTCGCGGTGGCTGGCGCACAGGTTCGCCAGGCCCGCGTGGGTCACCACCACGCCCTTGGGCACACCCGTCGAGCCGGAGGTGTACACGACGTACGCCGCGTGGTCTCCGCACACCGCCGGCCGTGGGGTCCGGGCCGGCGGCGGGCCGGCGTCGAGGGCGTCGTCGAGCAGTACGACGTGCACCGCGCCGCCCGCCACGCGTCCGGTCAGCGCGCGTTCGGTCACCACCACGGGCACGGCCGCGTCGTCGAGCATGAACGCGAGCCGCTTCGCCGGGTAGCCGGGGTCCAGCGGCACGCACACCCCGCCGGCCTTCCATACGGCCAGAACGGCGGCGATCATCGCGGCCGACCGGCTCACACACAGCCCGACCAGGACATCGGGTCCCACACCGCGGCCGGTCAGGTGGCGCGCGAGCCGGTCCGCCCGCGCGTCCAGTTCCGCGAACGTCCACCGCGTCCCGCCGGACACCACGGCCACCTCGTCCGGGGTCCGCGCGGCCTGCGCCGCGAAGGACTCCGGCACCAGCGCGGCCGGGGTGTCGCCGACGGTGCCGTTCCACTCCACCAGGACCCGGTTCCGCTCCGCCGGGGCCAGCAGGTCCAGGGCGCCGATCCGCAGGTCCGGGTCCGAGGCGGCGGTCCGCAGGACCCGGACCACCCTGCCCAGGATGGCCTCCGCGGTGTCCCGGTCGAACAGGTCGGTCTGGTGGTCCAGGCGCAGCCGCAGCGGGCCGCCCGGCATCACCATGAAGTTGAGCGGGTAGTGGGTGACGCCGTGGCTCGGTCCCGCCGTCACCCGCAGCCCGCCGCCGAGCGCCGCGGCGGCGAGTCCGTCGCTCTGGGCCGGAAGGTTCTCGAACACGGTGGCCGTGTCGAACAGCTCGCCCGAACCCAGGGTGCGCTGGATGCCAGACAGCCCGACGTGCTGACAGGCCATCAGCCGCGTCTGGTCCCGCTGCAGACGGGCCAGCATGGCGGACAGGGGCTCCGCGGGGGTGAGCCGGACCCGGACGGGCAGGGTGTTGGCGAACAGGCCGATCATCTTCTCGGCGCCGGGCACCTGGGGCGGGCGGCCGGAGACCGTGGTGCCGAACACCACGTCCGTCCGTCCGGTCAGCTGGCCGAGCACGACCGCCCAGGCGCCCAGGAACACCGTGTTCAGGGTCAGGCCATGACGGCGGGCCAGTCCTTCGAGTGCCGTGGCGAGGTCGTCGGGCAGGTCGCGCAGGACCTGACCGGGCAGCCCGGGCGCCCGGGACGGGTCCGCCGGTGCGACCCTGGTGGGTTCGTCGACGCCCTTCAGCACGTCGCGCCACACGTCCTCGGCGGCCGCCCGGTCCTGGCCGGCCAGCCAGGCCAGGTAGTCACGGTACCGGGCCGCCGGGGGCATCCCGTCCTCCCGGCCGCCGCGCGTGTACAGCTGGAACAGCTCGTCCAGCAGCAACTGCGCGGACCACCCGTCGATCACCAGGTGATGGGCGGTGAGGAGGAACCGGTGGCGGTCCGGGCCGAACCGGATGAGGGTGAACCGCAGCAGGGGCGGGCGGGCCGGGTCGAAGCGACGCAGCCGGTCGTGCGCGGCGAGCCGCTCCGCCTCGGCCTCCCGCGCGCCGGGGTCCACGGCGCCGAGATCGTGCTCCTGCCAGGGCAGTTCCACCGCGCTCGGGATGATCTGCACCGGCTCGTCCAGGTCCTCGTGCCAGAAGCCGGCCCGCAGGCTCGCATGGCGGCGGAGGAGGGCCGACGCGGCGGCGCGCAGCGCCCCGGCGTCGAGGGCGCCGTCCAGGTCGAAGGCGCTCTGCACGGTGTAGAGGTCCAGCGCCGACTCGTCGTAGAGCGCGTGGAACAGCAGCCCCTCCTGCAGCGGTGCCAGCGGCAGGATGTCTTCCAGTTCCGTTTCCGCTTCCGCCCGCGTCATCGTGTTCTTCTCCTCCATGCGGCTTCGAGCTGCTCCAACTTGTTCTGACTCATCCGCACCAGCGGTACGTCGGACGGGGTGCGGCCGCCCGCGTCGGACCGGGCGGCGTGGGTGGCCAGGGCTTCCAGGGCGCGGCTCCAGGTGTCGGCCAGGTCGCGTACGACGGCCTCGGTCAGCGCCGCGCGGGGCCAGCCCCAGGCCGCGGTCAGCCGGGGGCCGTCCGGACCGTCCACGACGGCCACCCTCACCTCGGCCCGGTACTCCGGCGGCAGGCCGGACCCCTCCGGCCACGTGCCGGACGGAACGCGCGGAAGCCGCCCGAGGTAGTGGAATGCCACCTGGGGCGAGGGCCGCTCGGCGAGCGCCGGGGCGGTGGCGGGGTTGAGGTGGCGCAGCAGACCGAATCCCAGACCGCCCTCCGGCAGGGACCTCAGCTCCTCCTTGACCCGCTTGAGCGCCGTCCCGGCGGCGTGCCCGCCGTCCCACACCTCGCGCCGGTCCAGGCCGGTCAGGTCCAGGCGGACGGGATGGGTCGCGGTGAAGCGGCCCACGGTGCGGGACAGGTCGATGCCCTCGGCGATGTGTTCCCGGCCGGGCCGCCGGACGTCGGCCACCACGGCGTCTCCCCCGGCTTCCAGCGGGTCCGGGGCGGCCGAAGTGTCCCGGCGGCGCCGCCAGTCGGCCACCGCCAGCGCGAACGCGGTCAGCAGCACGTCCTCGGTATCGGCGTGGAATACCGCCGGCACGCTGGTGAGGAGCGCCTCGGTGCGCTCGGCGGACAGAGTGACGGTCAGCGTCCCGGCCCCGGGCCCCGGCTCCCGGCCGGCCTCCGGCCGTATGCCGGGCTCCTCACCCGGCGCGTCGGGCCCGGCGAGGATCGCGGTCCAGCGGGGCAGCTCCGCCACCTGCCGGACGTCCTGTGCCCGGGTGCGCAGGTGCTGGGCCCACCGCCGGAACGACGTGCCGACCGGGGCGAGTTCGGGGCGGCGGCCGGTGGCGGCCGCCGCACAGGCCGCGGCCACGTCGGCCAGCAGGATCCGCCAGGACTCCGCGTCCGCCACGAGGTGGTGCAGCACGAGCGTCAGCCGCCCGGCCCGGCCGGGACCGGCGTCCCACCAGACCGCCTGGAGCATCGTCCCGGTCTCCGGTGCGAGACGGGCCGCCGCGTCCCGCTCCGCCGCTTCGGGCCCGGGCCCGTCCGGTTCGGTGCCCGCCCGGCGGAGGCAGTCCGCGGCCCGGACCGTCCCGGGCGGCGTCACCTCCAGCAGCCACTCGTCCTGGCCCTCCCCGGCGGCTTCGCCGGGGATACGGGTCAGGCGCGCCCGCAGCGCGTCATGGTGGTCCAGGACCGCTTGCAGGGCCGCCTCCAGCCGTTCCGCGTCCAGCCCGGCCGGGACCTCCACGGCCATCGCCTCGTACCCGGTGCCGGGGTCGGCGCCGCGTTCCCGTAGCGCGTGCAGGGCCGGGGTCAGCGGCACCGCGCCGATGCCCGCCCGCGGCTCCCCGTCCGGGGCGGGCGCGGCGCCGGGCGTCCCGGCGGCGGTGGCCAGCGCCGCGACGGTCTTGTGCCGGAACACGTCCTGCGGGGCGATCGCCACCCCGGCGGCGCGGGCCCGGCTGACGACCTGGATGGAGACGATGCTGTCGCCGCCGAGGTCGAAGAAGTCGTCGTCGACGCCGGCGGACGGGAGTCCGAGCACATCGGCGAAGATCTCGCACAGCAGCCGCTCCCGCGCGGTCGCCGGCGGGCGGCCCGCCGGGGTACCGGCCGCCTCCGGTGCGGGCAGCGCCCTGCGGTCGGCCTTCCCGTTGGGCGTCAGCGGCAGTGCGTCGATGGTGACGACGGCCGAGGGCACGAGGTATTCCGGCAGCTTCTCCCGCAGCCAGGCGCGCACCGAGGCACCCAGGGTCACCGGTGGCGCCGAGGCGGGGTCGTTGGTGAAGGCCCGCAGCGACGACTGGTCCCCCGCCGTCGCGGCCACCGGGAGGTAGATCCCGGTGACGGCGGACCGGGTCGCGGTGTCCGCGTCGGCGAACACCGCGTCGAAGCGGCCCTCGCCGCCCTCGCCCGACCAGGTGACGGCCACCCAGTACCCGAGCCGCTCGCCCAGCTCGCACAGCGTCTCCGGGTCCACCGCGCCCTCGCCCGCCAGCCGGGCGTTGGGTATCCCGGTGATGCGCAGTGGCCGCGGCCGGCGCTCCGCCAGCAGCGTGGCGCATTCCTCGGCGCCTCCGGTCACCTCCCGCCAGCGCAGCACGGGCACGTCGGCGAACGACCGGGCCGGGGAGGTGAGCGGGGCACGGCGGAGCACGACGTCGTAGCGGTACCGGGACAGCTCGTTGTGGTACCGGCCGCGCTTGAGGCGGAGGTCCACGGCGCCGACTTCGGGCACGACCCCGGCCAGGGCGGGGAAGAAGTCCGGGTCGACCAGCAGCTCCCGTTCCGGCGCGGTGCTTCCGGTGGCCGCCCGCAGGGCCGGCAGGAGCCGCAGGTCGCGGATGTCGCCGAGGAACAGGGCGCCGCCGGGCGCGAGCAGCCTCATCGCGCCGCCGATCACCTCGGTCAGGTAGTCGGCGTCGGGGAAGTACTGGGCCACCGAGTTGAGCACGACGGTGTCGAAGTGGCCCTCCGGCAGCCCGGTGAAGTCGTCGGCCGGCTGGGCCCGGAGCACCACCCGGTGGGCGATGTCCGGTTCGTCCGCGACCTGCGCGGCCAGGGCTTCGACGGCGGCCGCTGACACGTCGGTGCCCCAGTACTCCGCGCACCCGGCGGCGAGCGGGGCGAGGATCAGGCCCCGGCCGACGCCGATCTCCAGGACGCGCCCGGAGCCCGGGGCCCCGCCGCGCGGGCCCAGGTCCCGGATCGTCGCGACGGTGGCGTCCCGCCACTGCCGCATCTCCGCGACCGGGATCGGCTTCCCGTCGTAGGCGCTGTTCCAGCCGGTGAAGTCCTCGCCGAACGGGGCGGGCTCCGATCCTCCGTAGAGCGTGTCGTAGAGCCGCCGCCACTCGCCGACGGCGGTCTCGGACTCCCTGGCCGTACCGGTCCCAGCACGGGTCCCGGTGTCCGCGGCCGGGACCACGTACCCGACCAGGCGGGTCCCGCCGGGGCCGTCGTCGCGGGCCGCCGCGACGGCCTGGGCGACGCCCGGGTGGCCCGCCATGACGGCCTCGACCTCGCCGAGTTCGATCCGGTGGCCCCGTACCTTCACCTGCTCGTCCGCCCGTCCGGCGAACTCCAGGTCGCCCGCCGCGTTCCAGCGGGCGAGGTCGCCGGTGCGGTACATCCGGGTGCCCGGCGCGCCGAACGGGTCGGCGGTGAACCGCTCGGCGGTCAGGCCGGGCCGCCGGAGGTAGCCACGGGCCAGGCCCGCCCCCGCCAGGTACAGCTCGCCGACCACGCCCGGCGGCACCGGGCACAGGGCGGCGTCCAGGACGTACGCGCGTGCGCCCGGGATCGGCGTGCCGATGGGCGGGACGCCGCCGTCGCCGGGCAGCGGACGGCTCATCGTGGCGCAGACCGTCGACTCGGTCGGCCCGTAGGCGTTGACCATCCGCCGGTCCCGGCTCCACGCCGCGGCCGTCTCCGGCGGGCAGGCCTCTCCCGCCACCACCAGGTCGGTCACCGGGGCGATCTGGTCGGGCGTCATCACGCCCAGCGCCACCGGCGGCACGGTCAGGTGCGTCACGCCGTGCTCGGCCACCACCGCGCCGAGGTCGGGGCCGGGCAGCAGCCGCTCGGCCGGGGCCACCACCAGCGCCGCACCGGTCAGCAGCGCCATGCACAGCTCCCAGAACGCCGCGTCGAAGCTCGGCGAGGCGAACTGCAGGACCCGGCTGCCCGGCCCCGCGCCGAGGGTCTCCCGGTGTGCGGACGCCAGGGCGGCCGCACCGGCGTGGGTGACGACCACGCCCTTGGGCAGTCCGGTCGAGCCGGAGGTGTAGAGCGCATAGGCCGGGTGTGCGGGCGTCAGCGGGCGGGCCCGGTCGGTGTCACCGGGGTCGGCGGCCGGGCGGGTGGCCAGGTCCGCGCGCGAGCGGCCCCGGGCGTCGTCCAGGTCCAGCCGGGGCAGGCCGTCGGCGCCGGGCACCCGGGCGCCGCCGGTGCCGCCCGTCAGCAGCAGCGCGGGGCGGGCGTCGTCGAGCATGAACGCGATGCGCTCGGCCGGGTAGTTCAGGTCGAGCGGGAGGTAGGCCGCCCCCGCCTTGAGCGTCGCGAGGACCGCCACGATCAGGTCGGCGGAGCGCGGGAAGGCCAGGGCGACGATCCGCTCGGGTCCCGCGCCCCGGGAGATCAGCAGATGGGCCAGGCGGTTGGCCCGGGCGTTCAGCTCCCCGTACGTCAGCACCTCGTCCCCCGAGAGGACCGCCGGTGCTCCGGGGTCGCGCGCCACCTGGCGCTCGAACAGCGCCGGGAGGCAGTCCGGCGGGATCGTCCGGTCGGCCCCGCCGCCCAGCATGCGGCCGCGTTCGGCGGCGTTGAGCAGGTCGGCCCGGCCGATGGGGAGGTGCGGATCCGCGCAGACCGCCTCCAGCAGCCGGATCCACCGCGCGACCATCGCCTCGACCGTCCCCCGGTCGAAGAGGTCGGTGCTGTACTCGACCGTTCCGCGCACTCCCCCGAAGGAGCCACCGGCCGCTCCCGGCGGCGCGGGGCGTTCGGTGAGGCTGAAGAACAGGTCGAACCGCGAGGCGCCCGCGCCCACGGGTTCGGGCGTCACCTCGACGCCGGGCAGGGCCAGCCCCGCCTCCGGGGTGTTCTGCAGGACCAGGGCCACCTGGAACAGCGGATGGCGGTTCGGGGTCCGGACCGGGTTCAGCACCTCCACCAGGTGCTCGAAGGGCACGTCCTGGTGGGAGTAGGCGGTCAGCGCCGTCTCCCGCACCCGGTCGAGCAAGGCGGCGAACGACGGATCGCCCGAGGTGTCGGTGCGCATCACCAGGGTGTTGACGAAGAGGCCGACCGCGTCGTCGAGCGCCTCGTCCCGGCGCCCGGCGACCCCGCTGCCGACCGGCAGGTCCGTACCGGCGCCGAGCCGGGTGAGCAGGGCCGCCAGACCGGCGTGCAGCACCATGTGCAGGCTGGCCTCCCCGGCCCTGGCGAGGCCCGCCAGCCGGCCGTGCAGCGCGGGGCTCAGGTCGAAGCCCAGCATCTCCCCGCGGTACGTGGAGACGGCGGGGCGGGGGCGGTCCACCGGGAGCGTGAGCTGCTCGGGCAGGCCGGCCAGGGCCTTCGTCCAGTACGCCACCTCCTGGGCGAACCGGCTGTCCGGGTCGTCCTCGTCGCCCAGCAGCGCGCGCTGCCAGAGCGTGTAGTCCACGTAGCCGACCGGCAGCGGCGCCCACGACGGCGCCCCGCCGCGGCACCGCGCGGCGTAGGCGGTGGCGAGGTCGCGGGACAGCGGGGCCATCGACCACCCGTCCCCGGCGATGTGGTGCACCACCAGCAGCAGGACGTGTTCGCGCTCGCCCATGACGAACAGCTCGGCCCGCAGCGGCAGGTCGGCCGCGAGGTCGAACGGGTAGCGTGCCGCCTCGCGCAGGGCGTCGCGCAGCCCCTCCTCGCCGATATGCCGAAGGATCAGTTCGGGGCGGGCGACGGCCGGGTCCAGGACGAGCTGCCGGGGCACCCCGCCGACCGCGGGGAACACGGTGCGCAGGCTCTCGTGCCGCGCCGCGACGTCCGCCAGCGCGCTCCGCAGCGCCGTCCGGTCCACCTCACCGCGCAGGCGCAGGGCGACCGGCATGTTGTACGTCGCGCCCGGCCCCTCCAGCCGGTGCAGGAACCACAGCCGCGCCTGCGCGAACGACAGCGGCACCACATCGGGCCTGGGCATCGGCCGCAGGGCCGGCCGGGCCGTGTCCGCCCGGTGCTCCGCCTCGTCCAGCCGCTCGGCGAGCCCGGCGGCCGTGGGCGCCTCGAACAGGGCCCGCACGGGCAGTTCGGTGCCGAGGGCGGAGCGGATGCGGCTGATCAGCCGGGTGGCCAGCAGCGAATGCCCGCCGAGGTCGAAGAAGTTGTCGTCCACGCCGACCGACGCCACGCCCAGCACCTGCGCGAACAGCTCGCACAGCGTCCGCTCGCGCGGGGAGGCGGGCGGGCGCGAGCCCGCCACGGAACCGAGGTACGGCGCGGGGAGCGCCGCCCGGTCGAGCTTGCCGTGGGCGGTCAGGGGAAGTTCACCGAGGACCGTCACCGCGGTCGGCACCATGTACGCGGGCAGCCGATCGCGCAGCGCCGTGGCCAGCTCGGCGGCCAGTCCGGCGCGCTGCCGCGAGGCCGCCGGGTCGTTCGCGAACGCCTCGGGCGGTGTGGTGGCGGCGGCCGGTGCCGGGCGGTGGACGCCACCGAGCGCGGTCGTCGCCCGGCCGGGGGCCTCCGGGGTCACGAAGAGCACGTCGAGGTGGTCGGCGGTGTCGCCGGACCGGGTCACCGCGACCCGGTGGCCGGTGCGCCCGCCCAGCGCGTGGAAGGCGTCCGGGCCGAGTTCCGGCGCCGACGACCGCTCCGCGGCGTCGAGGAGGCCGAGCAGTTCGGCGGGCGGGCGGCCCTCGTCCAGGGCGCGCAGGGCGGCGGCCTCGTCCGCGATCCGCTCGTCCGGTACGCCGGTCACCCGCAGCGCCTGCCCGCGGTGCCCGGTCAGGCGCCGTTCCAGGTCGTCCAGGCCGGACACGTCGTGGCCCCACCGCAGTCCCGGGGAGGTCTCCAGCGGGCGGGACACGGCGGGCGTCTTGTGCAGGACGGCGTCGTACCGGTAGCGGCTCAGCTCGTTGACGTAATCGCCGCGCTTCACCTGGAGGTCGACCCCGGCGATGTCGTCCCGTCGCGCCGCGAGCGCGGTGAAGAACGCGGGGTCCAGCAGCAGTTCCTTCTCCATCAGCAGGGCCTGGTCCACCGCCCGGCGCAGCACGGCGCCGTCGGTGGAGGGTGCGGCGCGGCGCAGCTGTGCCGCCGTGTGCAGGCACCGCAGCAGCCGCAGATCGCGCACGTCTCCGAGGAACACGGCCCCGCCGGGGGCCAGCAGCCCCAGCGCGGTGTCGATCACGCTGGTGAGGTAGCGGGCGTCCGGGAAGTACTGGGCGACCGAGTTGATCACCACCGTGTCGAAGAAGCCGGCCGGCAGGCCGCCCGTGTCCGCGGCGGACTGGACGCGCAGCTCCACCCGCCCGGCCAGCTCTTCCCGGGCGGCCACCTGGGCCCGCAGCCCTTCGACGGCGTCCGCCGAGATGTCGGTTCCCCAGTAGGCCTCGCAGTCCGGTGCGAGGCGGGAGAGCAGCAGGCCGCTGCCCACGCCGATCTCCAGCACCCGGCGCGGCCGCAGCTCACGGATCCGCGCGACCGTGGCGTCGCGCCACCGGCGCATCTGCCCGACCGGGATCGGCCGCCCGTCGTAGCTGCTGGTCCACCCGGCGAAGTCCTCGCCGAACGGGGCCGGTTCGGCGTCGGCGCGCCCGGGGCCGTAGAGGGAGTCGTACACCTCCTGCCACTCGGCGAGCTGGGTCCGTGCCGCCTCGCCGTCCCGCCGCTCGCCGGCCGCCGGGACGACGTAGGCCACCAGGTGGGTGCCGGACGCCCGGTCCTCCCACGCGACGACCGCCGCCCGCGCCACGGCCTCGTGCCGGGACAGCACCGCCTCGATCTCCGCCGGTTCGATCCGGTGGCCGCGTACCTTGACCTGCTCGTCGGCGCGGCCCGCGAAGACCAGGTGGCCGTCCGAAGTCCACCGGGCCAGGTCCCCGGTGCGGTACATCCGCTCCCCCCGCCCGCCGAACGGGTCGGCGACGAACCGCTCCGCCGTGAGCCCCGGCCGGTTCAGATAGCCGCGGGCGAGCTGCGCCCCGGCCAGGTACAGCTCCCCCGTCACGCCGGGCGGCACCAGCCGCAGTCCGGCGTCGAGCACGTAAGCCCGGGTGTTCGGGACGGGCCGCCCGACCGGCACCGGGCCGTCCGGGACGGCGGCGCCGGGCGGCACCCGGTAGGTGACGCAGCCCACCGTGGCCTCGGTCGGCCCGTACTCGTTGACCACCGTGGCCTGCGGCTGCGACCGCCGCCAGGGGCCCAGCAGTTCGCCGGTGAGCTGCTCGCCCCCGACGACCAGGTCCGCGACAGGAGCGAGGGTCCCGTCCTGCCCGGACGGGGCGGCGAGCGGGACGAGGTGGCTCGGCGTCGCCTTGAGGAACGTGTACGGTCCGGGCGCCGGCGCCCCGGGTGCCAGATCCCCGATCAGCACCCGCCCGCCGCCGGTGAGCGGTGCGAACAGCGCCGTGACGGTCAGGTCGAAGGTGACCGCCGAGTGCAGCAGCGCCGTCCCGGCCGTGCCCGGGTACGCCTCGCGGGCGAACGCCAGGTAGGCCGCCACCGCCCGGTGCTCGACGAGCACGCCCTTAGGACGGCCCGTGGAGCCCGAGGTGTGGATGACGTACGCGGGATGCGCGGGACGCAGGTCCGCCGTCCGGTCGGCGTCCGTCGGATCGCCCGGCGGTTGCTCCCCGGCGACCCGTACCACGTCGGGGGCGTCGATGGCGAGCCACCGCGAGCGCGGTCCTGGCAGGTCCGCGGCGAGAGCGCCCAGGGTGAGCCCGCAGGCCGCGCGGGTGTCGTCGAGCAGGAAGCGGAGCCGCTCGGCCGGGTGGTCCGGGTCCAGCGGCAGGTACGCGGCGCCCGCCTTGAGCACGGCGAGCAGCGCGACGACGAGACCGGCCGAGCGCGGCAGGGCGACCGCCACCACCTGCTCCGGGCCGGCGCCGCGGCCGATGAGCGCGTGCGCCAGCCGGTTGGCCCGCGCGTTCAGCTCGGCGTACGTCAGGTCGGTGCCGCCGTCGGTCACGGCGACCGCGTCCGGTGTCCGCGCGGCCTGTTCCTCGAACGCCCGCGGCAGGGTCGTGGGCGGCAGCGGGGACACCGCGCCGTTCCACGTCCCCAGCAGACGCTCGCGCTCGGCGGCGTCGGTGAGGCCGAAGGCGCTGATCGGCCGGTCCGGCCCGGCCGCCGCAGCCTCCAGCAGCCGCACCAGGCGCGCCGCCAGGGCCTCGGCGGTGGAGTGGTCGAACAGGTCGGCGCTGTACTCCAGCACCCCGTCGAGCCGGTCCGGGTGGCCGGTCTCGGTGTAGCGGTCGGTGAGGCTGAACAGCAGGTCGAACTTGGCCGCGTCGGTCTCGGCGACGTCGGGGGTCACCCGCAGGCCGGGCATGGCGAACTCGGGCTCGGCGTTGTTCTGCAGCGTAAGCATCACCTGGAACAGCGGGTGCCGGGCCGCCGACCGGGCCGGGTTGAGCAGCTCGACCAGGCGCTCGAACGGGACGTCCTGGTGGGCGTAGGCGGCCAGGCCGGTTTCCCGCACCCGCTCCAGCAGACCGGCGAAGGTGGGGTCCCCCGAGGTGTCCACGCGCATCACGAGGGTGTTGACGAAGAAACCGACGAGGTGGTCGAGGGCTTCGTCGGTGCGCCCGGCGATGGCGCTGCCGATGGGGATGTCGGTGCTGCCGCTGACCCTGCTGAGCAGGGCGGCGAGCCCGGCCTGCACCACCATGAACAGGGTCGTGCCGTGTGCGCGGGCCAGTTCCACGAGCCGCAGATGAGTTCCGGCGTCGAGGGTGAACAGCACCCGTCCGCCCCGGTGGCCGGCGACCGCCGGGCGGGGCCGGTCGGTGGGCAGACCCAGTTCCTCGGGCAGCCCGTCGAGGGTGCGTGTCCAGTGGGCGATCTGGGCGGAGATCAGGCTGCCGGGGTCGTCCTCGCTGCCGAGGAGGTCGTGCTGCCACAGGACGTAGTCGGCGTACTGGACGGGCAGCGGCGCCCACCCCGGGGCCCGGCCCTCGCGGTGCGCCGCATAGGCGGCGGACAGGTCCCGGGCGAACGGCACGTTCGACCAGCCGTCACCCGCGATGTGGTGCATCACCAGCAGCAACACGTGGTCATCAGGGGCGAGGGCGAACAACTCCGCGCGCAAAGGGAGTTCGGAAGTCAGATCGAACCGGTGCCCGGCCGCCGCGGCCAGCTTCCCGGCGAGCGCGGCCTCGTCGGCGCGGTGGACCGGAAGGGCGACGGAAGCCTCCCCCGGGGCGAACACGGCCTGGTGCGGGACCCCGGCGGCCTCGGGGTAGACCGTGCGCAGCGTCTCGTGCCGGGCGATCACGTCGTTCAGGGCGGCGTGCAGCGCGGCGATGTCGAGGTCCCCGGCCAGGCGCAGCGCGAACGGCATGTTGTACGTCGGTCCTGACGCCTCCAGCCGGTGCAGGAACCACAGCCGGGCCTGCGCGAACGACAGCGGCACGGTGTCCGGGCGGTGTGCCGTGGCGCGCAGGGCGGGCCGCCGGTCGTCTCCCCCGGTGTCGATCCGGGCGGCGAGCCCCGCCACCGTGGGCGCCTCGAAGACGTCCCGCACGGTCAGCTCCGCGCCGAGCACGGCGCGGACCCGCGAGATCAGCCGGGTAGCGAGCAGCGAATGCCCGCCCAGGGCGAAGAACCCGTCGTCGATCCCGGGACGGGCACACCCCAGCACCTCGGCGAACAGCCCGCACAGGATCTCCTCCCGCGCGGTGCGCGGCGCACGGCCACCGGTCGCCCCCGCCGGATCCGGGGCCGGGAGGTCCCGACGCGCTACCTTCCCGCTCGGCGTCAGCGGCAGCGTGTCGAGCACGACGATCGCGGCGGGCACCATGAACTCGGGCAGCGAGGCGGCTACGTGTTCCCGCAGCTCCTCCGGATGCGGCGGCCGGACGTCGGGCGCGGGCACCACGTACGCCGTCAGACGCCGGTCGCCGGGCCGGTCCTCGCGCACCACCGCGACCGCGTGCCCGACCGTGGCGTGCCGGGCCAGCACGGCCTCCACCTCGCCCAGCTCGATCCGGAACCCGCGCAGCTTCACCTGGTCGTCCGCCCGCCCGGCGAACTCCAGGACGCCGTCCGCCCGCCAGCGGGCCAGGTCGCCGGTCCGGTACATCCGCTCCCCCGGCGCGCCGAACGGACTGGCCACGAACCGTTCGGCGGTCAGACCGGTCTGGTTCAGGTAACCTCGGGCGAGCTGGATGCCCGCCAAGTACAGCTCTCCGGTGACGCCCGGCGGCACCGGGCGGAGGTCCGCGTCCAGCACGTAGGTCCGTGTGTTCCGGACCGGTCGGCCGATCGGCACCGCGCCCGGCTTGTCGTCGCAGGCCCAGGCGGTGACGTCGACGGACGCTTCGGTCGGCCCGTACAGGTTGTGCAACGGCGTGCCCAGGATCTCCCGCGCCCGCCCGGCCAGCTCGGCGGGGAGCACCTCCCCGCTGCACAGGACCCTGCGCAGTCCGGTGAGGCCGGCCACAGCGGGTTCGTCCAGTGTGTCGAGGAAGGCCCGCAGCATCGACGGGACGAAGTGCACGGTCGTCACGGCGTGTTCGCTGATCACCGACGCCAGGTACGCGGGGTCCTTGTGGCCCCCGGGGCGGGCGACGACCAGCCGGGCGCCGGTGATCAGCGGCCAGAAGAATTCCCACACCGAGACGTCGAACCCGGACGGGGTCTTCTGCAGGACGGCGTCGGAGGGCTCCAGCCGGTAGGTGTCCTGCATCCACAGGAGCCGGTTGACGATGCCCGCGTGCGGCACGGCCACGCCCTTGGGGCGGCCGGTGGAGCCGGAGGTGTAGATCACGTACGCGGGATGCGCGGGCGCCGGCGCGATGCCCGGATCGGTGTCCGGCTGGTCCTCGTGGTCCCGGATGTGCGCCGGGTGGTCCAGGACGAGGACCGGGCGGGCGTCGTCGAGCATGAGGCGGACCCGTTCGGCCGGGAGACCGGGGTCGACGGGGAGGTAGGCGGCGCCGGACTTGAGGACGGCGAGCAGCGCGACGACGAGTTCGGCCGAGCGGGGCAGGGCGACCGCCACCACCCGCTCGGGTCCGGCGCCCCGCGCGATGAGGCCGTGGGCGAGCCGGTTCGCCCACGCGTCCAGCTCCCGGTAGGACAGGGTGGTGCCGTCGGCGATCACGGCGACGGCATCCGGTGTGCGGGCGGCCTGTGCCGCGAGGAGTTCGGGCAGGGTGGTGGACGGGACCGGGTGCCCGGTGTCGTTCCACACCGTCACGACCCGCTCGCGCTCGGCCTCGTCGAGGACCGGAAGGTCGGCCAGGGTCCGCGCCGGGTCGGCGGCCACCGCCTCCAGCAGCGTGACGAAGCGGTCGGCGATGCCCCGGGCCGTGTCCGCGCCGAACAGGTCGCTCGCGTAGTCCAGGACGCCCCTGATCCCGGCCGGTCCGCCGTCCGGGCCGGTCTCCTCGGCCATCGTGAACGCGAGGTCGAACTTCACCGCCGTGGTCGGCACCGGCAGCGGGCCCGCCTCCAGTCCGGGCAGCAGGCCGAGCGGGACGGCGTCGGTGTTCTGGAGCGCCAGCATCACCTGGAACAGCGGGTGGCGGGCCAGCGAACGGGTCGGTTCGACCACGTCGACCAGGTGCTCGAACGGCACGTCCTGGTGGGCGTAGGCGGCCAGGCCGGTCTCGCGGACGCGTGCCACCAGTTCGGTGAAGGCCGGGTTGCCCGAGGTGCTGGTACGCAGGACGAGGGTGTTGACGAAGCAGCCGACGGCGTCGTCCAGCGCGTCGTCGGTGCGGCCCGCGACCGGGGTGCCGAGCGGGATGTCGGTACCCGCCCCCAGCCTGGTGAGCAGGGCGGCGAGCGCGGCCTGCACCACCATGAACAGGCTCGCGTCGCCCTCCCGGGCGAGGTCGCGGAGCCGGGTGTGGGTCGCCGCGCCCACGGTGAACGGCACCCGGCCGCCCCGGTGGGAGGCGACGGCGGGGCGCGGCCGGTCGGTGGGGAGGGTGAGCTGTTCCGGCAGGTCGGCCAGGGCCCGCGTCCAGTACGCCACCTGGCGGGAGAGCAGGCTGTCCGGGTCGTCCTCGCTGCCGAGGAGGTCGTGCTGCCACAGGACGTAGTCGGCGTACTGGACGGGCAGCGGCGCCCACCCCGGGGCCCGGCCGTCTCGGCGCGCCGCGTAGGCGGCGGAAAGGTCCCGGGCGAACGGCACGTTCGACCAGCCGTCACCCGCGATGTGGTGCATCACCACCAGCAGCACGTGCTCATCGGGGGCGAGGGCGAACAACTCCGCGCGCAACGGGAGTTCGGAGGTCAGGTCGAACCGGCGCCCGGATGCGGCGGCCAGCGCCCCGGCGAGCGCGGCCTCGTCGATCTCGCGGACCGGCAGGGCGGGAGCGGCCCGCTCGGGGTCGAGCACGAGCTGCCGGGGGGTGCCGCCGGTGTCGGGGTAGACCGTGCGCAGGATCTCGTGCCGCGCGGTCACATCGGCGAGGGCGGCGGTCAGCGCGGCACGGTCCAGGGCGCCGCGCAGCCGCAGCGCGAGCGGCATGGTGTACGCGGCGCCGGCGCCGTCGAGCTGGTGCAGGAACCACAGCCGCGCCTGCGCGTACGACAGCGGCATCGGGTCCGGGCGGTGCCCGGCCGGGAGCAGCGCGGGCCGCACCTGGCCGTCCGTGTCCTCGATCCGGGCGGCCAGGCCCGCCACCGTGGGTGCCTCGAACACGTCCCGCACGGCCAGTTCCACGCCGAGTACGGCGCGGACCCGCGAGATCAGCCGGGTGGCGAGCAGCGAATGCCCGCCCAGGGCGAAGAACCCGTCGTCGATCCCGGGACGGGCACACCCCAGCACCTCGGCGAACAGCCCGCACAGCATTTCCTCGCGCGGAGTGCGCGGCCCACGGCCGCCCACGGACGCGGTGGGGTCCGGGGCCGGAAGGTCCCGCCGCGCCACCTTCCCGCTCGGCGTCAGCGGCAGCGCGTCGAGCACGACGACCGCGGCGGGCACCATGAACTCCGGCAGGCTCCGGGCGGTGTGCGCCCGCAGGGCGGCCGGGTCCGGGACCGCTCCGGGCGCGGCGACCACGTAGGCGACCAGCCGCCGGTCGCCGGGTCGGTCCTCCCGTACGACGGCCACGGCGTGGGTCACGTCGCGGTGGCGCGACAGGACGGCCTCGACCTCGCCGAGTTCGACGCGGAAACCGCGGATCTGCACCTGGTCATCGGCTCGTCCGGCGAATTCCAGCGCCCCGCCGGCGGTCCAGCGGCCCAGGTCGCCGGTGCGGTACATCCGCGTCCCGGGCGGCCCGAACGGGTCGGCCACGAAGCGTACGGCGGTCAGTCCGGGGCGGCCGTGGTAGCCGCGGGCGAGCTGGGCGCCCGTGAGGTACAGCTCGCCCACCACACCGGGCGGGACCGGGCGCAGCCCGGCGTCGAGGACGTATGCCGCCATGCCGGGGATCGGCCGTCCGATGCGGGGCCGTTCGGCGCTCGCGACCGTGGCGCCGATGGCGTCGACGGTGCATTCGCTGGGCGCGTAGTAGTTGTGCACCTCGGTGGCGGGCAGGGCGCGCAGCTCCCGCCACAGCGCCGGGCCGGTGGGCTCCGCGCCGAGCACGATCGCGGCGGGCTGGTGTCCGTCGCCGCCGAGGTGGCCGAGGGCGAGGAGTTCCCGGGTGAGGGTCGGGGAGACGGCCAGGTAGCCGATCCGGTGCCGTCGTACGTAGGTGCCCAGCGCGGCGGGGTCGCGGCGGGTGTCCTCGTCGATCACGTGGAGTTCATGGCCTGCGAGGAGGCCGAGCAGCTGGCCGACGCCCAGGTCGAACGACAGCGACGCGGTGTGCGCCACCCGCAGCCGCCCTCCCGACGCCCGTGCCGCCGGGGCGAAGACGCGTGTCCGGTGGGAGGCGTAGAGGTTGGCGATGCCGCCGTGCCGCAGGACCACGCCCTTGGGCACCCCGGTCGATCCGGAGGTGTAGACGACGAACGCGGCGTGGTCGGGGCGGACGGCGCGCGGCGCGAGCGGCTCGCCGGACGGCTCCTCGTCGCCCGAGTCGCCGGAGTCGGCCAGGTCGGCCAGGTCGGCCAGGTCGGCCAGGTCGTCCAACGGGACCAGGTCCGCGGTGTGGCCGCCCAGCCGCGCGGTGGCCGCCTCCTCGGCCACCAGGACGCGCACCCCGGAGTCGGCGAGCATGAACGCCAGCCGCTCCTCGGGGTATCCAGGGTCCAGCGGTACGCACGCCCCGCCCGCCTTCCAGATGCCCAGCACCGCGGGCACCATCGCGGCCGAACGGGTCACGCACAGCCCGACCAGGGTGTCCGGGCCGACACCGCGCTCGGCCAGCCGCCGGGCCAGCCGGTCGGCCCGCGCGCGCAGCCGCGCGTACGTCAGCGTCTCGCCGCCGGCGACCACCGCCGACGCGTCCGGGGTCAGCGCCGCCTGCCGCTCGAAGAGTTCGGGGACGGTGAAGGCGGGCGCGGCGGCGGGGGTACCCGCCCAGTCGGTGAGGATCCGCCGCCGCTGCGACGGGGTCATGACCTCCAGCGTCCCGATGCGCGCCTCCGGCTCGTCCGCCGCGGCGCGCAGCAGCGTCACGAAACGGGCCAGCAGTTCCTCGGCGGTGACGTGGTCGTACAGGTCGGCGCTGTACTCCAGGAGGCCGCCGAGCCCTTCGGGTTCACCGGCCGGACCGCGCGCCTCGGTGAGGCCGAAGGAGAGGTCGAACTTGGCCGCGCCCACCTCGGCCATGTCCGGGCTCACCCGCAGCCCGGGCAGCTCCAGCCGGGGTTCGGCGTTGTTGTGCAGGGTCAGCATGGTCTGGAACAGCGGGTGCCGGGCCGCCGACCGGGCCGGGTTGACGACCTCCACCAGGTGCTCGAACGGCACGTCCTGGTGGGCGTAGGCGGCGAGCGCGGTCTCCCGTACCCGGGCCAGCAGATCGGTGAACCCGGGGTCGCCGGAGGTGTCCAGGCGCAGCACGAGGGTGTTGAGGAAGAAGCCCACGAGGCCGTCGAGGGCGTCGTCGGTGCGTCCGGCGATCGCGCTGCCGAGCGGGATGTCGGTGCCTGCGCCGAGGCGGGTGAACAGCGCCGCGAGACCGGCCTGCAACACCATGAACAGGCTCGCACCCGATGCGCGGGCCAGCGCGTCCAGCCGGGCGTGCAGGTCCGCGTCGATGCGGATCGGTAGGCTTCCGCCGGTGTATCCGGCGACCGCGGGGCGGGGCCGGTCGGTGGGCAGGGCCAGCTCCTCCGGCAGCCCGTCGAGGGTGCGCGTCCAGTAGGCGATCTGGCCGGAGATGAGGCTGTCGGGGTCGTCCTCGCCGCCCAGGAGTTCCCGCTGCCATAGCGTGTAGTCCGCGTACTGGACGGGCAGCGGGTCCCAGCGCGGCGGCTCGCCGCGCAGCCGGGCCGCGTAGGCGGTGGACAGGTCGCGGGCCAGCGGGCCGTTGGACCAGCCGTCACCGGCGATGTGGTGGATGACCACCACCAGCACATGGGTGTCCGGGGCGAGCGCGAGGAGTTCGGCGCGCAGCGGTGTCCGGTGGGTGAGCTGGAACCGGTGGGCCGCGGCGGCGGCGACGGCCTCGGCGAGGCGGGCCCGGCCCGGCTCCCCGGTGCCGTCGATCCGGCGCACCGGCAGCTCGACCGCGGCGGCGGCCGAACCGGCTTCGAGAACGACCTGGTGCGGTACGCCCCCGGTGTCGGGGAAGACGGTGCGCAGGCTCTCGTGGCGGGCCACCACGTCGCCCAGGGCGGCGGTGAGGGCGGCGTGGTCGAGGTCGCCTTCGAGGCGTACGACGAACGGCAGGTTGTAGTTGGGGGCGGCGCCCTCCAACTGGTGCAGGAACCACAGCCGGGCTTGCGCGTAGGACAGCGGGATCGCCTCGGGGCGGTGCGCGCGGGGGCGCACCGGGGGGCGTCTGCGGCCGTGGGCCCCGGTCAGCCGGGCGGCGAGACCGGCCACGGTGGGGGTCTCGAACACGGCGCGGATGGGGAGTTCCGCCCCGAGTACGGTGCGGACGCGGCTGACCAGGCGGGTGGCGAGGAGGGAGTGGCCGCCGAGGGTGAAGAACCCGTCGTCGATCCCGGCCCGGTCCACGCCGAGGACCTCGGCGAACAGCCCGCACAGGATCTCCTCCTCGGGGCCGCGCGGCGGGCGGCTCGCGCCGGTCCGGGCCCGGGCTGGCGCGGGGAGGGCGTGCCGGTCGACCTTGCCGTTGGCGGTCAGCGGAAGCGCGTCGAGCGTGGTGAACAGCGCCGGGACCATGGCCTCGGGCAGCCGCCGCGCCAGGTGCGCGCGTAAGCCCTCGGGATCCGGTTCCGCGTCACCGGCCGGGACGACGTAGGCCACCAGCCGCCGGTCGTCCTGCCGGTCCTCGCGGACCGCCACCGCCGCCTGGGCGACGGCGGGATGGGTGGTCAGCGCGGCCTCGACCTCGCCGGGTTCGATCCGGTGGCCCCGGACCTTGACCTGGTCGTCGGCGCGGCCGGCGAACATCAGCGTCCCGTCCGTGGCCCACCGGGCCAGGTCCCCGGTCCGGTACATCCGCTCCCCCGGCGCGCCGAAGGGGCCCGCCACGAACCGCTGCGCGGTCTGCCCCGGCCGGTTCAGGTAGCCGCGCGCGAGCTGGGGGCCGGCGATGTACAGCTCGCCGGTGACACCGGTCGGCACCGGGTGCAGCCGGTCGTCGAGCACATAGGCCCGCATGCCCGTCATGGGGCGGCCGATCGGAAGGGCTGTGGTGTGCGTGGTCTCGCCCGGGGCGAGGGGGAAGTCCAGGCATCCGACGGTGGTCTCGGTGGGACCGTAGTGGTTGACGACGGAAACCTGCGGGTGGCGGGCGCGCCAGGCGGCGAGCGGCCCGGCGGGCAGCGCCTCGCCGCCCAGCATCAGCTGCCTCACCGGAGCGAACGCCTCGGGCAGGGCGGCCAGGAGCGCCAGATGGCTCGGGGTGGCCTTCATGAACGTGACCGGGGTGCGGGCCAGCCGCGCCGTCAGCCAGGGGTCGTCGTCCAGCGCGGCCACGACCGCGCATCCGCCCGAGGTGAGGGCGCCGTACAGGCCCGTGACGGCCAGGTCGTAGGCGAGCGCGGTGGGGACCAGGACGGTCCCGTCCAGGCCGGTGTAGACGCGCCGGGCGCGGGCCACGTAATCCGCGAGGCCGCGGTGGCCGACCACCACGCCCTTGGGGGTGCCCGTGGAGCCGGAGGTGTAGATGACGTAGGCGGGGTGGTCGGGCAGCAGTGGAGCGATCCGGTCGGTGTCGCGGGGACACATGGCGGGCTGCCGTTCCAGCGCCCGTACGGTCCCGGGGTCGTCGAGCAACAGGGCGCCGGGGTCCGGGGGCAGGTCGGCAGCCGCCTGCCGGGTCGTCACCAGCAGGGCCGGGGCGGCGTCGCCGAGCAGGACGGAGACGCGCTCACGGGGCTGGGCGAGGTCGATCGGCAGATAGGCGGCGCCGGACTTGAGCACGGCGAGGAGGGTGACGACGAGTTCGGCGGAGCCGGGCAGCGCGACGGCGACCACCCGCTCCGGGCCGGCCCCGAGGGAGATCAGCAGCCGGGCCAGGCGGTTCGCCCGGGCGTCGGCCTCGGCGTACGACCATTCGGCGTCCGGCGCGGCCACCGCGGGGGCGTTCGGGGTGGCGCTGGCCTGCCGCGCGAACAGCTCCGGCAGCAGGGCGGGTGACCGCCGGCCGGGTGCGCCGGTGTCGTTCCACTCGGTCAGCAGGCGGTGGCGCTCGGCCTCGCTCAGCATCTCCAGGCGGGACAGGGGCCGGTCCGGGTCGGTGGCGGCCGCCTCCAGGAGCCGTACCCAGCGGTCCGCCAGGGCCCGGGCGGTGGCGCGGTCGAAGAGGTCGGCACGGTAAGAGGCGTAGCCCTCGATACCGGCCGGGTCGCCGTCGTCCGTGGTGGCCCCGGTCAGGTTGAGCGCCAGGTCGAACTTGGCGGTGTCCGACTCCACCCGCTCGGCGACGGCGCGCAGACCGGGCAGGTCGACGGCCGGTCGCAGCCCGCTGTTGAACGTCAGCAGCACCTGGAACAGCGGGTGGCGGCTCAGCGACCGGGCGGGGTTGAGCACGTCGACCAGGCGCTCGAAGGGCACGTCCTGGTGGGCGTGGGCGGCCAGGTCCGTCTCGCGTACGCGGGCGAGGAGTTCGCCGAACGCCGGGTCGCCGGAGGTGTCGGTGCGCAGCACCAGGGTGTTGACGAAGAAGCCGACCAGGTCGTCCAGGGCTTCGTCGGTACGGCCCGCGACGGGCGTGCCTACGGGGATGTCGGTGCCCGCGCCGTGCCGCGTGAGCAGCGCGGCGAGCCCGGCCCGCAGCACCATGAACAGCGTCACCCCGTGGCGTTCGGCCAGGGCCGCGAGCCGCCGGTGCGCGGCCGCGTCCAGGCGCACCGGCACCGTGCCGCCCCGGTGACCGGGCACGGCGGGGCGGGGGCGGTCGGTGGGGAGGTCGAGTTCGGCGGGGAGCCCGGCCAGCGCGCGGGCCCAGTAGGCGACCTGGCCCGCGACGGCGCTGTTCTCGTCGGCCTCGTCACCCAGCAGTTCCCGCTGCCACAGCGCGTAGTCGGCGTAGGCCACCGGCAGCGGGTCCCAGCGCGGCGGCCCGCCGCGCAGCCGGGCCGCGTAGGCCGTGGACAGGTCGCGGGCCAGGGGGACCATGGACCACGCGTCCCCGGCGATGTGGTGCACCACGACCGACAGCACGTACCTGTCCGGGCCGAGGGTGAACAGCTCGGCGCGCAGCGGGGTTTCGCGGGGCAGGTCGAAGGCGGTGGCGGCGCTCGCGGCCAGGGCACGGTCCAGTTCGGCCGGGCCGACGTGGCGTACGGGCAGGGTGACGGCGGCGTCGGCGGGGTCGAGCACGGCCTGCCGGGGCGCGCCGTCGGACTCGGGGAAGACCGTGCGCAGGGGCTCGTGGCGGCACACCACGTCGGTGAGCGCGGCCCGCAGGGCGGTCGGGTCGAGCGTGCCCTCCAGCCGCAGCACGAACGGCATGTTGTAGTCGGCCCCGGCCTCCGGCCCCTCCAGCCGGTTGAGGAACCACAGCCGGCGCTGGGCGGAGGAGAGGGGGACCACCTCGGGCCGCTCCATGGGGCGCAGCGGCGGCCGGGTGGATCCGTCCGCCGCACCGAGCGCCGCGGCGAGACCCGCCACGGTCGGGGCCTCGAACAGGGTGCGCAGCGGGAGTTCGGTGCCCAGCGCGGTCCGTATCCGGCTCAGCAGCCGGGTCGCCAGCAGGGAATCCCCGCCGAGGTCGAAGAAGCCGTCGTCGATCCCGGCCCGCTCCACGCCGAGGACGTCGGCGAACAGCCCGCACAGCAGCCGCTCGGTCGCGTCGCGCGCCTCGCGCCGGGCCCCCGCGGGGGTGAACTCCGGGGCCGGGAGTGCGGCCCGGTCGAGCTTGCCGTTGACCGTCAGCGGCAGCCGGTCCAGCACGACGACGGCTGCCGGGACCATGTGTGCGGGCAGGATCCGCGCCGCGTACGCCCGCAGCTCGGCCGCCTCGGGGCGGATGCCGGGCCCGGGGACCGCGTAGGCCACCAGCCGCTGGTCGCCGGGCCGGTCCTCCCGCAGGAGCACCACGGCCCGGGCGACCGCCTCGTGGCGGGCGAGCGCGGCCTCGATCTCCCCGGGCTCGATCCGGAACCCGCGCAACTTCACCTGGTCGTCGGCGCGTCCGGCGTAGTCCAGCCGGCCGTCCTCGTGGAGCCGGGCCCGGTCCCCGGTGCGGTACATCCGCGTCCCCGGCGGGCCGAACGGGTCGGCCACGAACCGTTCCGCGCTCAGCCCCGGGCGTCCCAGGTAGCCGCGCGCCAGACCGGGCCCCGCCACGTACAGCTCGCCGGTGACGCCGGGGGGAAGGGGCTGGAGGGCGCCGTCGAGCACGTAGGCGCGCAGGTCGGGGATCGGCTCGCCGATGACGCCGCGGGGCGACTCGGCCATGGCGTCGGCCTCGCCGAGCGGCGCCGCGGTGACGTGCACCGTGGTCTCGGTGATGCCGTACATGTTCACCAGCCGCGGGGCGTCGGCCGGGTGGCGCGCGTACCAGTCCCGCAGCCTGCCGGGGTCCAGCGCCTCGCCGCCGAAGATGACGGTGCGCAGGGCGAGTTCCGCCGGGCGCTGGGCCTCCTGGTCGGCGCGGATCAGTTGGTGGAAGGCGGACGGGGTCTGGTTGAGCACGGTGACCCGCTCGCGTACGAGCAGGTCCAGGAACTCCCCGGGGGCGCGGCCGACGTCGTGCGGTACGACGACCAGCCGGCCGCCGGACAGCAGCGGGCCCCACATCTCCCAGACGGAGAAGTCGAAGGCGAAGGAGTGGAACAGCGTCCACACGTCGTCCGCGCCGAAACCGAACCACGCCTCGGTCTCGGTGAACAGCCGCACCACGTTGCGGTGCGGGACGACCACGCCCTTGGGGGTGCCGGTCGATCCGGAGGTGTAGATCACGTACGCCGGGTGTGCGGGGTCCAGCGGCCCGGTGCGGTCGGCGTTGGTGAGGTCGCCGCCGGGCGTGGCGGCCAGGGCGCGGAGGGTGGTGTCCGCGTCGAGCGGCAGCGCGGCGTCCGTGCCGTGCGGCAGCCGTGCGGCCACTTCGCCCGTGGTGACCAGGCACACCGGGTCGGCGTCGGCCAGTGTGAGCGCGATCCGTTCGGGTGGATAGCCGGGGTCGACCGGCAGATACGCCGCGCCCGCCTTCACCACCGCGAGGAGGGCCACCACCAGGTCGGCGGAGCGTGGCAGTGCCACGGCCACCAGCCGTTCCGGCCCGGCCCCGCGCTCGATGAGCAGCCGGGCCAGCCGGTTGGCCCGGTTGCCCAGCTGTGCGTAGGTCAGGGCGGCGTCCCCGGCGGTCACCGCGATGGCGTCCGGGGTGCGAGCGGCCTGTTCGTCGAACAGTCGCGGCAGTGTGTGCGGCGGGGCGTCGTGGCGGGGTGCGGGGGCGGGTGACACCGCGCGTGCGCGCTCGTCGGGCGGCAGCAGGTCGAGCCGGCCGATCGGTGTCTCCGCGCCCGCCGTCGCGAAACTCTCCAGCAGGCGCAGGACGCGGCGCCCGTGGGCGGCGCCGTCGTCGGCGTCGTACACCGCCGGGTTGGTGTCCAGGTGGAGGCGCGGCGTGCCGTCACCGGCGCGGTCGTCGGCGCACAGGGAGAGGTCCTGGACCGGACCGATCGAAAGGTTGCCGGGGACGGCCCGCGCCTCGCCGAAGGCCAGGTCGTAAAAGAAGGGCATCACGTTCACCGTCGGGCCGAAGAGGCGCCGGCCACCGGCCACCGCCCCCAGCTCCCGGCTCAGATCCTCGTAGCGGTAGCGCTGGTGCCTGAGCAACTGCCGGGCCTCGTCGGTGACGTGCCGCAGCAGTTCCCGGCCGGTCATCGCGGGCCGGATGTCCAGCCGCAGTGGCAGTTCGTTGGACATCGGCCCGCGGATGCCGCGTCCGGCGCCGGTCCGCCCGGTCACCGGGATGCCGAGGGCCACGTCGCCGACGCCGGTGGTCCGGCTCAGGTACACGGCTGTGGCGGCCATCAGCACGGTGGGGAAACCGACCCGTAATCGGCGTGCCAGCGCCCGCAGTCCGGCCGTGGTCCCGGCCGGTATCCGGGCGGTGTGCCGGTGGAAGCTCCGCGAGACAGCACCGGTCCGCCCCGAGAGGCTCACCGGTTCGGGGCGGTCCGTCAGCCGGCCCAGCCAGTGGTCCCGGTCGCGTGTGATGCGTTCCGATCCGCGGTACGCCGCGTCGTCGGCCAGCAGCAGGTCCAGCGTGCCGCTGCCGTCCTCGCGCACCGGCTCGCCGCGCACCAGGGCGGTGTACACCTCGGCCACGCGGTGCGCGAACAGCGCGCACATGTATCCGTCGGTGACCAGGTGGTGGCCGCGCAGATAGAGGACGTGGCGGTCGTCCCCGGTCCGCAGGAGCGCGAGGACGAAGGTCCGGCCGGACTCCAGGCTCACCGGACCCGCCACCTCGGCCCGCATCCACGCGTCGGCGGCGGCGCGCGGATCAGGCTCCCCGGACACGTCGAGCACCGGGAACGGCCAGTCGGGCACCGGCGCGTACACCTGCCGGGGACCGTCGTCGCCCTCGGTGAAGCCGACATTGAGCGTGTCGGTCTCCGCCACCACCCGGCGCAGCGCGTCCTCCAGCGATGCCACCTCGAGCGGACCCGTGATCTCCAGGTACTCGGCGGTGTTGTAGGCCGGGCTCGTGGGATCGAGCCGCTGCGCGAACCAGATGCCTCGCTGCGCCACCGAAAGGGGCCAGCTGCGGCGCGGATCACCGGACACTACTCGTCCAATCTTCCGACACTCACCGAACGGCAAGGCGAGTGGAATCGATGATGATGTCCCAAGTCGGGACCAGCAGTGCGGTAGCGATGGCGCGCTTGGAGAGTACAAAGGCTCCGGTCAGGAGCTCCACGGTGACCTAGGCCACGTTTGACACGCCAACTTCCACATCGCACGGCTCCTCGCCCGGCCAACGCGGCGGCGAACCCGGCAGACCACGCGTTACCCGTGGTAGGACTTGGGAGGTCCTGACGTATTCTGTTCACTCATCTCATGTGATCAAGCCATAATGTGCCCACGGCAGTTGCCTCAAGCCCGAAGCCCGGCCCGAAGGAGTCCGAGGGTGTCGGTGAGCAGGTGGTGTTTGCGCCCGTTGATCTTCTTCCCGGCATCGAAACCTCGCGAGACATGGGTGACGGTGGCACATCGCCCGCCATTTGAGGCCGTTGTCGACCAGGTAGCGCACCGCGTCGATCATCTACCGATGGCAATAGCCTTCCGGACGGCCGCCCCGGCCCGCCAGCCACCCCGGTACCAGCAGCAGATCCCGCACCGACGCCCACTCTGTTTGTAAGCACTTCTTTGGGCGCCTGGTCAGCTGTGCCGGGCAGATGTCCGTGAAGGGCTTCTTCGGTGACTGGCACAGCCGTCGCAAGGAGGACGGCAGCGAGGTCACCGAAGTCGACGAAGCGGTTGAGGAACTGATCAGAGCCCAGCTAGGTTGCCGTGCCCCGGACGCCGATGGATCATCGACCCCATCAACGGCGTCAGCAGACGGTCGTGGCCGGGCGTGGTCTGGGGTGCTGGGTACTGCCTGGCCCGGAGCCGGACCTGCAGTCGGGATACCGTGTCCGGGTCACAGAACGGGCCAGCATTCGCGCAGCCAGGACCCAGATGCACAACCCGGTCGGCTGGCCGGAGGAACTCCTTATCGCTCTCCACCGTCAGGTCTTCCGCTGGAGGGCGACATGACGTTGCTGGCCACCAACGGTCGGCTCCATGACGCCTTCCTGCACCTGGTTGAGGGCTTGCCGCGCAGCCGTGCGCCGGGAAGCGAGGGGTTGTGCATCGGCAGGGAGGACCATATTGAACCAATATCAATTTAGTTTAGGGGCGCAACGGTAAGGCGTGGGCCTCATACGGCGTCATACGGCGGTGACGATTCTGACGGCGGCCTCCCGTCCCTCGGCGATCGCGTGCGCCACACGTCGCGGCACCACGGCGTCGCCGACCGTCAGCACCAGGGGGGCGGCGCAGTCCAGGTCGTCGTGCGGGCGCCGCTCCCCCACCACGACGACACCGTCCGCAGGCACGGTGGTGGTCCCTCCGGAGATGCGGTGGGCGACGGTGACGCCCTCGGGCCCGATGCCGTTCGCCGTGCACAACGGCAGGATCTCGAGTTCGCAGGTGCCCGACAGACGTTCCAGCAGTTGGACGCGGCTCTCGGGCGGGATCGCCCCGGCGAAGGCCGTGCCCGGGGTGACGAATGTGATGCGGGGAACTCCCGCGGCTACGGCCAGTTCTACGACGTCGCACCCTGGCCACCAGCCGAACCCGTCGTCTGCCACGAGCACATGTGCGGCACCGGCCAGCGACGGAACTCCCCGCGCCAGGGCGACCGACGAGGCCATGGCGCCGGCGTCCAGCAGCGGCGATGTCTCCACCGCGCCCGTGGCCAGCACCACGGCGTCGAATCCTTCGAGTTCAGCCGGCTCCGCGGTCTGCCCCAGCCGTACATCGACACGCGCGGCGGACAGCCCCCGTTGGTAGAAGCCGAGCAGCGCGGCCCAACCGGTGCGATGGGGTGCCAGAGCCGCCGTGGACATCTGTCCGCCCAGCCGGTCGGCGGCCTCGAAGAGGACGACATGCGTCACCCCGGCATGGGCAAGGCTCAGGGCACACTCCAGGCCCGCGGGTCCCGCCCCCACGACGGCGACGCGCCGGCCGGTGGCGCGTGCCGGGACCCACGCGCGCACCAGCGGTGCGGCCGGTCGACGCGGTTCGCCGGGCGGTGCGAGGTCCGGGTTGACCACGCACAGCAGCACCGGGTCGAACGTCCGGCAGTCCTCGTTGCAGGCCACGCAGGGCCGGACTTCCGTCGCACGTCCGGTGAGCACCTTGTGCGGCAGGTCCGGGTCGGCGATGAGTGCGCGCGCCATCCCCACCAGGTCGGCTCCGGCCGCCAGGGCGTCGCCGATCGAGGCCGCGGTGCGGAAGGCGTGGGAGGCCACGAGCGGCCGGGTGACGAGTGGCCGCAGGCGCGCCAGATCGTCCAGCACCGGGGGGCGTTCGGTGGCCATGTCACGGACGTACGTGGTCCGCACGCCGACGGTGACGTTGACGTAGTCGACCAGCGGATCCACGGCAGGCAGCAGCACGCCCAACTCGTCCGGCGTCAGCGCCACGTCCTCCGAGGCGTCGACGCTGAAACGGATGCCCAGCAATGCGTCGGCTGACAGCCCGCGAACCGCGGCGATCACACGTTCCAGTACCTCGAGTCCGTCACGGCGCGGGTTCGTGCGCGGCGAGAGGAACTGCTCCAGCAGATAGGCGTGAGCGGCGTGCAACTCGATGCCGTCGAACCCCGCCTCCAGTGCGTGGGCGGACGAAACGCGGAACGCCTCCACCACATCGTCGACATCGCCGGCGCGCAGAGCACGCGGCGCCGTCGGCTCACGGGGAGAGCGCACCGCCGAGGGGGCGACCGGCGCGTAGTACGACTGCGCACCGAGCGTCTCCCGGCCAAGATGGACAAGCTGGCAGACCGCGACCGCGCCTTCGGCATGGATGGCCTCCACCCGCTTCCGCAGCGGACCCACCGCCTCCGGACGATGGAGCTGAAGGATGTTCCCCTGCCGCGGCGCGGACTCCGGCGCCACCGTCGTACCGCCGCACACCAGCAGCGCCGCGCCACCGGCCGCCAGACGGCCCCAGTACTCGGCGTCGCCGCCAACCGGCAGCCCGTCCCGTACGAAACCGCTGGCGTGCGCCGTGGCGACCAGCCGGTTCCGCAGTGTCGACGAACCGACGGCCAGCGGCGCGGCGGCCGCCGGAAGATGTGAGTCGGCCATGCGCTCTCCGGCATCGGCCATGATCACGACTCCGCAGGGGTGACGGCGCTCTCGCCCGCGACGGGGCCGGCGAGACGTCCGCGGATGATGTCCGATATCCGTTCCGCGGCGGCGATGACCGGCAGGTTCGTGTTGGCCCGCGGCACCTCAGGGAACACGGAGGCGTCGGCGACCCAGAGCCCGTCGAGGCCGAGGACGCGGCCGGACGGATCGACCACCGCACGGGGGTCGTCGGGCGCGCCCATGCGGCAGGTTCCGCAGATATGGCCGGTGTCGCCTATGGTCTCCATCAGCCAGCGGTCGACCGTCGGGTCGTCGGACAGCGCGTCGAGGCTCCGGCCGGTGATGTCGATGGCGATGTGTTCGAAGGCGGTGTCGAACGGTCCGCTGCGCAGCAACTCCACGCAGTGCTTGACACCGTCGCGCATCCGTACGAGGTCCGAGGGGTCGCTCAGCAGATCCTGGTCCATCACCGGATGCGCGTCGGGGTCCGCGGAGGCCAGGCGCAGCACGCCGCGCGAGAACTGCTGGTTCGCCCACAGACAGAGCAGGCCAGGACCGCCCGCGGCGTGGCCGCCACCTGCGCCGCCCCAGGTTCCGCCGGTGCTTTTCGCGACGAGGTGGGAGTCGCCCGGGTTCGGCAGGGCGAGCGTCTGGTTGATCGAGGTGATCATCATGTCGTTCTCACCCGCTCCCGCCAGCCCGGAGGAGTAGCGCAGACAGCAGTTGGCATGCCGGGCATTGATGTCGGGCTGTTTTCCGGGCCGGGCGTACAGCCAGAACAGCGCCAGAGGATGTTCCTGCATCCCCTCACCGACCGGGAGCGCCGCCACCGGGCCGTTCGGCCCGATGCCGGATCGCAGCAGGATCGCCGGGGAGTGCACCGCTCCGGCACACAGGACGACGTGCTGGGCACGGACTTCCGTCCAGTCGTCCCCCCGGCGTACTCGCACCCCCACGGCCCGGCCGCCCTCGATGAGCACCGTGTCCACCGTCGCGCCGCCGAACACCCGCAGATTGGGACGCTGTCGGGCCGGCTCGAGGTAACCGTCGTTGGTCGTGACGCGCGCACCGTCGCGGGAGCTGATGGCGTACGGCGAGACACCGGTCCCGGTGGGCCCGTTGTGGTCGTCGCACCAAGCGTGACCCCGCCCCAGCGCGGCCTCGGCGAGCGCGTGGTCGGCGGGGCCCCAGTCCTCGCGGCCGAGCCGCTGCACCGGTATGGGCCCGCGATCGCCGTGGTGAGGGCGGTCACCGAAGTCCGCGTCGCTCTCCATGCGTCGCAGGTACGGCACCATGTCCGCGTACGACCAGCCGGGACAGCCGTACGCCGCCCATCGGTCGTAGTCGTCCGGCATGGCCCGGAAGGCGATCATGCCGTTGACCGACGACGAACCACCGAGGCCCCGTCCGCGCACATGCGGCCGCGGCGCCTGCGCGCGACTGCGCCGTGACGTAATGCCTGGCCACTGGAACTCCGCGCAGGCCGTCTCGTCCAGTGCCCGCCAGCCGTTCATACTGCGCAATTGCGGTGGGGCGTCGGCGGACCGCCAGTCGCGCCCGGCCTCCAGCAATACAACCTCGCTGGCGGGATCCTCGCTCAGGCGTGCCGCCAGCACGGACCCGGCGCTACCGCCGCCGACGACCACCCAGTCGGCTTCCAGTGCCGGCTTCATGATGCCCCCACCTTCATCCACACACTCTCTCCAACGGACAGATCCTCCAGCGAGGCGGCTCCGCGCCGGATCGCGCGCATACGACAGACATTGAACTAACTTCAATTCTGTGGGGAGCGTACTGGCCCGAAGGGAACAGCGGCAAGACTCGTACCGGGCCTTGATGTCGTACCACCCCGCCCACCCGTCAACTCCCCGCAGAGAACCCTGCGCTGGCAGGTCAGCCGCTGGTCTCGGCCTTTACGCGGTGGCGTGCGGCTGCTGGGGCGCGGGATGGGGCAGGGAGATCTTCTGCGTGAGCTTGTCGCCTTCGACGTCGAGGTCGGGCAGTAGGCGGTCCAGCCGGGCGGGCAGCCACCAGGCTTTCTCCTGCGCGAGTGCCATGGTGGCGGGGATGAGGGTCATGCGGATGACGAAGGCGTCGATGAGGATGCCGGCGGCCAGCGCGAAGCCGGCCTGTTTGATCATGGGCTGGGGGTTGAAGATGAATCCGGCGAAGACCGAGACCATGATGGTGGCCGCCGCGACGACGACGGAGCTGGCACGCGCGAATCCCGTGACGGTGGCCTCGAGCGGAGTGGCACCGTGGACATGGGCTTCCCGCATGGAGGTGACCAGGAACATCTGGTAGTCCATGGCGAGTCCGTACAGGACGCCGGTGATGATGATGGGCAGAAGGCCCACCACAGGGGCCCTGGCGTCGAGCCCGATCAGGCCCTGGAACCAGCCCCACTGGAAGATAGCCGTGGTCAGGCCGAAGGTGGCGCCGATGGAAAGCAGGAAGCCGAGCGTGGCCATCACCGGGATCATGAGGGAGCGGAAGACCAGGAGCAGGACGATCAGGGAGAGTGCGAGCACGGTTGCCACGTAGGCAACTGCGCGGCTTCAGCGATCGACTGCCAGTCGGGTTTCTCTGCCCAGCCGCTGTCTCATGACGGCCATCATGGGGTCTGCTTGCCGTGCGGTAGCTGGGCTCAGCAGCATCTGCCGTCACGCATCTCCGTCAGAACATCGAACTCGATCGGGATCTCGGCGATGCGCCGCTCCCTGTATGTCTTTTGCTCGTGGACGTGCTTGGGTCGGCGCGGGCAGGCGTCAGCCGACGAGCCGGTTGTACTTGCGGATCTGGCTGTAGAAGATCCGGGAGGGAGCGATGCGGCGCAGCGTGCTGATGCGTCCGGCCATCGGGCCGGCGGTGTACCGCACCTTCGGATGGGTATCTGTCGCTGCCGCCACGATCGCCTTGGCGACGGTGGCCGGGTCGTCACCGTCCCTGACGGCCGCGGCGATCACCTGATCGGCGACGCGACGCTGCTTGTCGTAGACGTGCAGGGGCGTGTCGGGCTGCGTGCTGTTCGCCTCGAACCCGGTGTTGGTCCCGCCGGGCTCGACGAGAAGGACCCGCACGCCGTGTTCCCGGACCTCGTGATCCAAGGACTCGGAGTACCCCTCGACCGCGTGCTTGGACGCGGCATGGGCAGCCAGGTACGGCGCCGGGATGAGCCCGAAGATGGAGGAGAGGTTGATGATGCGTCCGCCTCCCCGGGCTCGCATGTGCGGCAGCACCTCCTTCACCATGCGCATGACGCCGAAGACGTTGATGTCGAAGACGCCCTGGGCCTGCGCGACGGAGTTTTCCTCGGCCGCGCCCGTCAAGCCGATACCGGCGTTGTTGACCAGGACGTCAATCCGTCCGAACCGGTCGGCCACCTGCTGGACCGTCGCGCTGACCGACGTGTCACTGGCCACGTCGAGGTCGAGGAGGGCCACTCCGTCGACCGGGGCGACGCGCGAGGTGTCGCGGCTTGTGCCGACCACGTCGAAACCCGCTTCGACCAGCGCGAGCGCGGCCGCCTTCCCGATGCCGGATGACGCACCCGTCACGAGTGCGATCGGCCGATTTGTCGTCACCATGGACTCCCGAAGCCACTGAGAAACCGATCGGTTTCAGCCACGGTAAACCGATCGGTTTTCACGTGCAAGCCCGAGGAGGGAACTCATCGCGGACCGCGTCGCCGACTACGTCCGCCAATGAGCGCACGACCTTCCTGGCGCAGGGCATGCCACTCGCAGAACACCTCAGCCACGAAGAGTCGGTGCGTCAGCGCATGTCTGCAGCATCCAGCAGGGTGACCACAGTGGGCGCGATGAGTCCTGTGAGGTTGTCGGCTCCGATCCCCGCGCGAGCACTGGCGCCGTCGAAGACCAGACTGAGCTGCCGGGCCAGCAGGTCCGGATCGCTCGCGCCACCCTGCTCGGCCTCGGTCCGGAAAAAAGCTGTCAGATTCCCCTTGATCCGGTGCGCCACCTGACTCGCAGGGTGGCTCTGATCCTTGAGTTCGATCTGCACCGCCAGGTACCGACAGCCTCGGAACTCGGGAGCCCCCGCCTGCGATTCCACGTTCTCGAAGACGCGCAGGATCCGCTCGCGGGGTGAGCGGCCATCGTCCGCCGCAGGCAGGAGCCTCGCCACGAAGGCAGAAGCGCGCTCCTCCAGACTCGCCGCCAGCAGTTCCTCCTTGCTGTCGAACAGCATGTACATCGAGCGCTTCGAAACCCCCGCCGCCTTGCACAGCGCCTCGACACCGATGCCCACACCGTCTCGGTAGGTGAGCGTGGCCGCCGCCTCCAGCAGCCGCTCTCGGGAACTGGGCTTCGCCTCGGTGCTCATAGGAGCAGGATAACTCGATTTCAGCGAAATAAAAACCGATCGGTTTCCAGGGTGTCTCGGGCGAAATCCGGCGCCGCGCACAGTCGATCGGCCACCTGAACTGTGCCAGGGCTCCGCGCGACACGAGGACGCAGCCCCGCCGTGACGTTCCGCTACGCCGGGACGGCGGTCTTATCAGGCTTCGTCTCGACGGGGACGCGGTGCAGTCCCTTGCGGTCGTACCAGCCCGTCAGGCCGAAGCCGAACAGCACCGCCACCACGAGACCGACGGCCATCATCACCCATCCCCGGGCCAGGCCGGCGTCGGCCTGGGCGTCGTAGTAGAGGATCGAGCGGACACCGCCGGTGATCTGCCGCAGCGGCTCGAACTCCGCGAGGAAGCGGTAGAAGCCCGGCAGCGCCTCGATCGGGGTGGTGGCACCGGCCGTCGGCACCGCCATCCCGATGAAGACCAGCGTGACGACCAGCATGCCGGGCGTGCCGAACACGGCGAGGAGGGTGAGCGCACCGATACCGGAGACCGCGATGGCACACACCGAGTACAGCCACAGCAGCGGCAGGTGGGAGGCGGCCATCCCCATGATGCCGACGGCGCCGACCAGGACCAGGGTGCCCATTAGCAGCGACAGAGCGATCATGAGTGTGCTGCTGATGGCCAGGGTCTGCGCCCTGGTCGCCCGGATCAGCGGACGGTGCAGGCGCAATGGGCCCATGTCGTTGTGGGTGTAGCCGAGGGCGTGGTCCGTCTGGCCGCTGATGACATTGGCGGAGAGCATGCCGCAGACCACGAGGACGAGCGCGTAGTAGAACGCGGTCAGGCCGAGGCCGCTGTGCGGGTCGAGCGGATGGCCGTCCTCAACCGCGACGGCGGCCGGGTCGGCCAGCAGGACGCGCGCCGCGGCGGGCAGCTTCGCCTGCTCGGCCACGGTCTGCGCGGTCAGTTCCTTGCCCAGCTGGCGCGAGGCGCTCTCGGCCGCCGTAGTCGAAGCCGCCCGAGCCATGCTGGAGCCCAGGCTGCCGGCGGACTGGTTGGTCAGCACCGTCAATGTCGGGCGAACCGGGCTCTTGGGGCCTGCGGTGCCGGTCAGTGCGGTGACGGAGGAGGTGAAGTTGTCGGGCACGACGAGCGCGCCGTACAGCTTGCCCTCGCCGATCTCCTCCTTCACCTCCTCCTCGTCCATAATCTTCCAGTCGATCTTGTCCCCGCTCGTGATGGATTTCTTGATCGACCCGGTGATCCGCGCTCCCAGATTGACCTGCTTGCCGCCGACAGCGGCCCCCGCGTCAACGTTGACCAGACCTACGGGGAGCTTCTTCATGTGATCGGCCGGATCGATGTTGGCGCCGACGTAGAACACAGCGAACAGCAGCGCGAGGACGCCGGTGATGGCGCCGTTGACGATCCACAGCGGCTTGGCTCGCAGGACGCGGAAGGGGCGGATTTCATTCATGACTCACTCCGGTCTGGACAACACGGCTACATCGGGAGGAGACCGGACGGCGTCATCACCGAGTACGGGTGCGGGCACAGTGCGCCAGGTCAGGAGGACGCGGAGCGTTCCGCCGGGGGCTGCCACCCGCCGGTGACTTCCTTGACGGGCTTGTGGGGGAAGCGGCGCTGAGCGTATTCCTGCGCGTGTGAGCCCGGCAGGACGTAGAGGGTTTCCCTCTTCTCCTGGAGCGGTCGCAGCACGGTGTCCATGAAGGTCTTGCGGTCCTCCAGGTACGGGCCGAGGACGTCTTCGCCGCCGGGACAGACGGCCATGCAGTAGCCGGACTTGTAGCCGGGAGGAGAGGCCAGGCTCTGCCACATGGAGGCGCTTTCGGAATCGGTGACCCGGGAGCGGTAATCGGCGGCGTCCTGGCTGTCGGCCACGGTCTGCGCCCAGTCGGTGAACCCGCTCATGAACTCACGGTAGTTATGTGTGGTGCAGGCGAAGAAGTCGAAGTCTCCGTCCTTGCTGATGGCGCCGACCGGGCAGGAGGCGACGCACAACTTGCAGTCGATGCAGGGGTTGTAGTCCAGCGCCTGCCCGTACTCGCTCACCTGGGCATCCACCAGGACGGTGGCCAGCAGCACGAAATTGCCGAACTTGGGGTGGATGACGTTGCGGTGCAGACCCATCACGCCGAGCCCCGCTGCCACCGCGACGGTCTTGTGCGCCACCACCCAGATCCGCTCATTGGGGAAGCGGTCCATCTCCTGGGGGAAGCCGACAGACGGATTGAGCGCGCGGTAGCCGGCGTCCTGCAATGCTCGGGTGACGCCGCGGGCGGCATGGTTGGCCTGCTCGTCGGTCTGGTGGAACTCCTGGTTGGCCACACTGCGAGCCGGGGAGCGGCAGTTGTCGCGGTTCATCCGGACCACCATCGCGATCAGGGTCCGCGTGCCGGGCAACGCGGCCAGCGCGTGCTCCCGCTCGCCGGCCAGGTCGGGGTGGTCCAAACTGACCGCGGCCGCGTCGTCCGCACCAGCCGCCAGGCATAGTTCGCGCAGCCAGCCCGCGTCGATCACCGCCGATGGGCTCGCCACGTCACCGGCCCCTCGCCGGGCGAGTACGGCCTGCACCGACGGGTGCGCAGCCAGCTTCCTCGGAAGCTCCGGAGCCGGAGGTTGCCGATCGGCGTCGCGCGCGGTAGTCATCCGATCCCCTGGTCAGCGTAGTTTTCGATCCCGCCCCATGGCGGAAACCGATCAGTTTCCATCACCGTAAACCGATCAGTTTCATCACGCAAGCCCGAGCGGCGGGCGACTTTCGGCAGGGCACGTTGACGTTCACCGCCGGACAGGGCCGTGAACCGGCGGCCGGTGCACCCGTCCATGCCCGACGCCGGACAGCGCCTTGGCGACGGTGCCGCGATCGGTTGCGTCCTCTCCGGCGAAGGCCCTTTCGTACGGCGTGCGGCCCATGGCGACGACCTCGCGCACCGTCAGTTCGAAGTCGCTGCCCCGCTCCTGGGGCAGGGCGGCGATGTGCTTGGCCGACTGAAGCGGTGGCACCTGGCGCAGGTCGTTACCGTCCAGCAGTACCCGTCCGGCGGTGGGTTTCTGGGTCTGCTGACGGCGGGTGGACCGGCTCGCCACGCGCCCCGGCGGCACCGTCGAACCAACAGGTGCTTCCCCCGAGACCTGTCTACGACGCCACGGGCACGGTCGCCGATCGCCCGTGCAAGGGGCCGTACCGGAGGAATCCGGTACGGCCCCTTGATCATTTACGGCGACGAATGCCCTGGGCCCGCGGGCCAGGGCACCTACGGGGCGGCGGTGCCATCTTTGCGCACCAGCCGGCCGTAAGCGTCTTCGAGTCTGCCCGTGATCTGCTCGACGCCGACGGCGTCAAGGCCCTTCTGTCCCGCCACGCCAGCCTTCGCCGCCGATGACGCGGAGTCGAACAGGGCCCAGGAGTCGGCCGTGTAGTCCGTCTGCGCCGGGCTTCCGATCTTCTCCAGGCCGTCCCGGATCGGTGTCGTGTCCACAGTGCCGTCCACGTCCCCGGAGATGGCGTTGAACGCGTCGAGAACGATCTTTCCGGACTTGAGGACGAACCTCGCCGTGTGCGCGCCGTCGGACAGACCGCGGAGCGCGTACGTGGCGAGGCGCTTGTCGGTCGTGGCCGTCTTCGCGTCCCGTGCCATCAGCTTTCCGTCGACGTAGACATCGACGACGGCGGTGCCGTCGTTGCCGCCGATGACGTCGATGCCCGTGCCGGTGAACGGGACGCTGAACGATGCGCCGGCGGTCGTGCTGGTCGACGTCGACCGGTACCAGTCCATCGCGTCGCCGAGGGCGGCGTTCCTGCTCCACGTGCCGTCATAGGTGACCGAGCTGTCCATGTTGTCGAGCTGCGCGCGGGCGTAGGGCGTGTACCCGTCGGCCTTCTCGACCTTCAGGTTGTCGAACCCCGTCTTGTGGAAATCGGTTCCGAGCTTGACGCGCCCTTCCGTCTGCGGAGTCGGGTCCTGGTAAGTGGAGACAGCCTTGCCGTCGATGTAGGCCGTGATCGTCGCGCCCTTCGCCTCGATGGCGAGGCGGTAGCTGTCGGATGCCGCGACCGTTCCCGACTTGACGGCCGTGCCGTATTCGTAGAAGGTCCAGGCGCCGGTCGGTCCGATGCGCACGTTGTAGGCGGCGTCGCTGATCGCCATACCCTTCTGCTGACGGACGCCCAGGGCAGCAAGTCCGCCGTCCGGGTCCGGGAACGAGACGTCGACCGTGGCCCGGTAGTTCTCCCAGCGGAAGTCGCCGACCGTCGTGTTCGGGGTGTTGCGGTTCCAGGCGCCGGTGTCCTTCATGGACTGGTCCATGTACTGGTACAGGACGTTGTTGCCGCTCGCGTCCTCACCGACCTCCCAAGCGCCGGTCTGGTCGACCATGTAACGAGGCTGATTGCCGCGCGACCTCAGGTAGGGCTGGGACGCCTTGTGCGCGCCGTTGCCGGTGCCGACCCGGACCTTGGCCTCCTCCTCGTACCCGAAGTCGTCGGCATACAGGACGTTGTCGCGGGTGTTGTGCTTCTTGCCGGTCACGTCGGTGTCCAGCACCTTGCGGTCCCAGGACTCGGGCAGGCGTTGCTTCGTCGCCTTGTCGTGGCTCTTGTCGAGCGTCGTCAAGGTCACGATCGACCTCGGCTTGATCCTGTAGCTGTAGTATCCGTCGCCGCCGGGCCGGATTTCGTCGGCGAGGCGCTTGAAGTTCGCGTCGTAGGGCCGGCCCGCGTCCGGTCCGCGGGTTTCCCAGATCTCCATGGTCGGGTCGGAACCGAGTCGCATGTTCTCGGCTTTGATCCGGTAGGTCTTGGGCTGGTCGCTGTCGTTGACGACGATTGTCGAGAAGTCCTTCTTACGGGGATCCGCGAGCGTCATATAGCTGGGGGCCCCGTTGGAGCCGTCGATGTTGACGGTGCCGCTCGCCCCGCTGTAACTGGCCTCCGGCACGGTGCGCCAGATGCCCGCCGTGTTCGTGTCGTTCTCCCAGCCGGTCCTCGCGAACTGGGTGAAGTGCTGCATGACATAGAGGGCCGCGTCATAGTGGAGGTAGCCCGACCACGGGTCACGCGCGCTGACGAGTTCCTTGTGGCTGTACTGCGCGCCTTCGTAGAAGGAGCCGATCGCCGGCTGGAAGATGTAGTGCGTCCTCTTCGAGTTGGCGTAGCTCTTGACCTGACGGTTCGCGAGATCGAGGGCGCTCTGGACGCCGCCGATGCCGGTGCTCGTTCCGTTCGGGCCCTCGGTGTTGCTGACGCGGTAGTCGGTGTAGCCGAAGGAGGCGGTCCCCTCGCTATACCAGACTTCCTTGTCCTCGTCGTACTTGTTCTCACCGGTCGCCAGCCTGGTGTACGGCACATTGGTGTCGCTGCCGGCGGCCCCGTCGTGCCGGTCCTCGGTGGTGTAGTGGTAGCCCACAGCATCGACGATGCCGAAGAGTTCCGCATCGCTGAGAACTGACGGCCCGATATTGAGGGTGTCGTTCTCGTCGGAGGCGATGATCTTGATGTTGTGATAGGCCTTCTCGGTCTTCTTGCGCTTTTCCGCCGGGATGCCGTAGCGAGGATCAGCGAAGTCTGTGTCAGCAAGAATCGCATTCTTGTACCACTTGATGAAGGTCTCGTTCGGATCCCGCGTCTCGTTCGTGTCCGGGTCGACGTAGTCGACCATGTACCCGTATTTCTCGTAGGCGTCGAGGATCGTCTCCTTGTACCACTTGTACATCTCGTTGGCGCCGGTGCCCTTGTTCCATTCGTTCTGCACCCATTGGGGCATGACCCAGCGGAGAATCGAGACCTTGAGCTTCGGATTGACCGTCTTGGCGTCCGCCGCCAGTTGGAAGCCTGGGGAACGCGACGCGTCGGCGAGTTCGTCCGCTGCGCGCATGGTCGCCGGATCGGAACCGGTCGATGTGTTCGTGTCCGAACCCATCTCGATCTTGACATGGTTGATCAGGGGGTTCTTTCCACCGAACAGCACCCGGATGAGCTGCCAGTACCGGTCAGGGTGCTCCGCCTTGTAGTCCATCAGCAGGTTGCTCGTGCTGTTGCAGCTGAGAACGCCGAGGCCCTTGTAGGTCAAACCGTTCACGTTGTCGGCGCGAACGTCGGCCCCGTTGACCACCACCTCCACGGGATCGTCCGCGGCGTGGGCGGCGGGGGTGATCACTCCGGCCGCGAGTGCCATGGTGGTTGCCGCGACAAGCGACATCCAGCCGAGTCTTCGCTGTGAGCCCATTCCGCTTCGACTCCTTCGTCTCGTAGCGCGCACCGATGCCAGACGTTCGAGATACCGAAAGGTGTTCGCAATTCCGGAAGGACCGTAGATGGTAAGCGATTTCTACGTCAATCCCTGTGCAGGCCGGCGGTATCGCCGTCGGATCGCCATGGTGCTCAAGCCCATCTACCTGCTCGACCTGGGCGAACAAGGCGCCGTCGCGCGGGTGGACGCGCCAGGACGTCTGCCAGCCGCCGACCGGGAGGCAGAACAGCAGCCAGGCCCGTCGACGCCGGCCGCTGGGGCTGTGACTGCGTTGGCCGGGTTCGCGGCTGTGGCCTGGGCGGCAGAAGAACAGGAGGGTGCTGAAGACGAGGTGGGAGCATGACCGACCACGGGCTGGCCAAGGTGCGCGAGTACTACCGGTTGGTCGAGGCGGACGACGTGCGCCGCCGCGGACGGCGGCCGGTCCTCGTGAACGGCGTGTTCCATGGCGTCCTCAAGGACGGCAGCGAAGTCACCCTGAAATTCGCCGACTTCTTCGAACTCGACGAGGACCAGCGCTTCGCGAGGCGGGACACGTATTTATTCCTGCCGTTGGCCAGGGCGGCTTCAAGTTCCGGGATCGCGTAGATCGTCGGGGCCGTTCACGGGTGGGGCTGAGCTGGGGCTTTGACCGAACTCAAACCGCCGTTCCCCATCGAGTGGAGATCATCACCCGACTGCGCGCATAGTGCAATCATATATGTCTCCGGCCCTCCGCAGCAGTGCCGCTCCGCCGACCTGATCGGCTGCAGCGTCATGGGTTTTCCCGTTACTGCACAGTGCGGCCGATGAGTTCGTGGCTCCCGGCCGGTCCAAGCTCGTGACACCCCAGGAAAGGACACCGCCATGTCGGAGCTTCTCGTCGACTTCATCACCTCCCTCGACGGCTACGCATCGGGAGAGGGATGGCCCGGGTTCTGGGGCCTGGAGGGCCCGGAGTACCTCGCATGGCTCGGCGAGCAGCCCGAAGCCACCTACCTGATGGGAGCGAACACCTACCGCCTGATGTCGGGCTTCGCCGCAGGCGAGGTCCCGGATGGCCAAGACGAGTTCAGGCCCGAAGAAGAGGCGTCCGTCGACGAGCTCACGCAAGCGTCCAAGGTGGTGTTCTCCTCCTCACTCGAGGAGCCACTGACATGGGCCAACTCCACGCTCGTCCGCGACGACGCCGTCGAGGCGGTCCGCGCCATGAAGTCGAGTGGCTCAGGACTCCTCAGCACGATCGGCAGCCTCAGCCTGTGCCGGTCCCTGCTACGAGCCGGACTCGTCGACCGCTTCCGGGTCGTGATGTTCCCGGTGATCACCGGGGCCACGGGCGAAGAACGCATCTACGACGGCTATCCGGACGTTGCCCTCGAGATGATCGAGCACCGCACCTTCGACGGCCGCATCCAGCTGGTCGAGTACAAGCCCCGCGTGCTCGAGCACCCGCCGCTCGGCGTCCCTGCGTGACGTCGCCCCGTCCGCCGGTCTGGACGGCCGCCAGGCCGGCGCCGGCGGGCAGCCCGCGGAGCAAGACCTCATAGGGGGCGAAGGGCCAACGTCAGCACGCCCGGCCTGTCGATCGTTGTCGCCGCGGGAGCCGTCGTGGACGTCTACCGCATCGGCGACTCCGGCGCCGAGGCCACGTGGGCGCCGATGGCCGGAGCGAGGGGAGGGCCCCGGCGCGTCGGCGGGCTCCGGAAGCAGGGATCCCGCGCATCCCGCATTCTTCGACGCCTCCCGAGCGGATAACGGAGGCCGAGCAGGCGCTCGCCGCCTTCACACCCGGGCCGAACCCGCCGTGGGCCCGAGACGGTCGTACCCACCCCGCTGACGGACCTGGCCGCGGGGGGTGCCGCCACCCCGGGCCGACCGAACGCCCGCTGCCCGCGGAGGGTTTCGGCCCCGGATACCCCCACGGCCATGATTCATCTTTCTGACCAGATTTCAGATGACCGCTCTATTGACGCAGTCACGACACGTTTCTACGGTCTCAGAAAGCGCTTTCTCCCTGCTGTGTCAGCACGATCAGTTCAGCACCCCGAACAGCGCCCGCCCGGGCGTCATGGGCCAAGGCCACCTCATACCCCCACAACCGAAGAATCTGGAGACAGGCGATGCAATCGAGAGCCGCAACAGCATCGATCGGCCTGCTGGCAGGCGCGCTCATCACGCTGTCCGGCACCACAGCGCAGGCCGTTTCCGTTCACGGCGATCGCGGCAGCGCCACGCCCGCGACCGCGAACGTGAGTGCGGTGAAGGCGGCGAGCACCGTCCTCTACGTCGCGCCGGACGGCAAGGACAGCGCGTCCGGAACGCAGTCCACCCCGACCACGCTCACCTCGGCGATCAGCCGCATCTCGTCCGGCGGGACGATCTACCTGCGCGGCGGGACGTACACGTACTCCTCCACCGTCACGATCCCCGTCGGCAGCAACGGAACCTCCAGTGCCCGCACCACCCTGTCCGCCTACCCGGGCGAGAAGCCGGTGCTGGACTTCTCGGCACAGAGCGAGAGTTCGTCCAACCGGGGCATCCAGCTGAACGCCGACTACTGGCGTCTGTACGGCCTCACCGTCCAGCACGCCGGGGACAACGGCATCTACGTCGGCGGCAGCAACAACGTCGTCGAGCGCACGGTGACGGCGTACAACCGCGACACGGGGCTGCAACTCGGCCGGATCGCCAGCAGCACCCCCACGTCCCAGTGGCCGTCCAACAACCTGATCGTGAGCTCGGAGTCACACGACAACAAGGACTCCGGCGGCGAGAACGCCGACGGCTTCGCCGCGAAGCTCACCACCGGCACCGGGAACGTCTTCCGCTACGACGTGGCCCACAACAACATCGACGACGGCTGGGACCTCTACACCAAGACCGATACCGGCGCCATCGGACCGGTGACCATCGAGTACTCCCTCGCCTACAGCAACGGCACCCTCAGTGACGGCACCCAGAACAAGAACGGTGACCGCAACGGCTACAAGCTCGGCGGCTCGGACATCAAGGTCAACCACATCGTCCGGCACAACATCGCCTACAAGAACGGCCACCACGGTTTCACCTACAACAGCAACACCGGCACGATGACCGTCTCCGACAACGTCGGCATCGGCAATGTCCAGCGCAACTTCTCCTTCGACAAGGGAAGTTCGGTGTTCCGGAACAACACCTCGTGCCGCAGCGGCAGTGGCTCAAACGACAAGGTCGCCGGTGACGCAGATAGTTCGAACCAGTTCTGGCTCGGCTCGAACGGGTCGCACTGCTCCTCTTACGCCGGTGCCCTGGGCTGGTCCTTCGCCGGGGACGGCCACCTCGTCGTGACCTTCGGCAGCAAGGCGGTGACGCCGTGAGCAGTCAGTGTTCCCGTACCGGCGCGAGACGCCGACAGGAGCGACACCCAGCATCACGGACTCATGAGGAGGCGAAATGAAAAGACCACACGCAGTGCGACTCCGTGCGACGCTTGCCACGATGGCCCTCGCAGCCGCGGCCGGTGCGCTTCTGCCGGCGCCCGAGGCATCGGCGGCGGCCGGCGGAGCCACCGGCTACGCGACCCAGAACGGCGGAACCACCGGCGGCGCGGGCGGGCAGACGGTACGGGCCACCACGGGAACCGCGATCCACACAGCCCTGTGCAACCGGGCCAGCAGCAGCACGCCTATCACCATCGAAGTCCAGGGGACCATCAATCACGGCAACACCAAGAAGGTGTCCGGCGAGAGCTGCGACACCGCCGACGGAGTGATCGAGCTCAAGAAGGTCAGCAACGTCACGATCATCGGAGTCGGCAACGGCGCCGTCTTCGACCAACTGGGCATCCACCTCCGCGAGGCCAGCAACATCATCATCCAGAACGTGACCGTCCGCAACGTCAAGAAGTCGGGCTCCCCCACATCCAACGGCGGTGACGCCATCGGCATGGAGCGCAACATCCGCAACGTCTGGGTCGACCACACCACCCTGGAGGCGTCAGGCGGGGAGGCGCAGGGGTACGACGGCCTCTTCGACATCAAGGACAACACCCAGTACGTGACCCTCTCCTACAGCATCCTGCGTAACTCCGGCCGCGGCGGCCTCGTCGGGAACAGCGAGAGCGACCGCTCGAACAGCTTCATCACCTACCACCACAACCAGTACGAGAACATCGACTCCCGCGCGCCCCTGCTGCGCGGCGGAACCGCCCACATGTACAACAACCACTACACGCACCTCAACGAGTCCGGCATCAACTCCCGTGCCGGAGCTCGCGCCAAGGTGGACAACAACTACTTCGAGGACTCCAAGGACGTCCTGGGCACCTTCTACACCGATGTGGCCGGTTACTGGCAGGTCGGCGGCAACGTCTTCGACAACGTGACCTGGTCCGAGCCCGGCAGCGAGAACCACCCGGCCGGCCCCGACCCACAGTCCAACACCACGGTCAGCATCCCCTACTCCTACAGCCTCGACACGGCCGGCTGCGTGCCCAGCATCGTGAGCCGGACGGCCGGCGCCGACAAGGGCCTGCGGGTGTCGGACGGCAACTGCTCGTCGTAGACACCCGCACGACCGAACTCGGACCGGGTGAAGGGTGTCCGGAACCGTCCGCGAGACGCCGGGGAGCTGCCCCCATCAACCTGCCTGGCGCCCCACCGGTAGGCCATCGCAGTGCGCGCTGACCAGCACCGGACTTCGGATCCGCGGCGCCTCCGTCCTACGGCAGAGCAAACACATGCCTTTCCGTACTATCTACGACGTTGCCAAGCGGGAGTAGTTCCTGCTCCCGCACACGCATGAGATGCGCACACGCCGCGAGCGTCCGCCCACCCACTTGACCTCGCAGTACAGTTGAAGCGCCTCGTTACGTGAGCCGGTCTCCCGGGCAGACATGGGGCGGGCAGGCACCCTCCTCCCTCACGTCAGGGCTCTCGTGATCGCCGCCGCAGCGGCATGCAGTGCGCTGATCCACTCCGGCAGCCCTTCCCTGCTGAACCGCACACTGGGCATCGCCAGCGCGATCGGCGCCACGCCCCTCCCGGCGTGGTCCCGGATCTCGACGGCGGCCGCGGTGAGTCCGGCCTCGGCCTTCTGGTCATTGATGGCGAAGCCACGTTTGCGCACGAGAGCGAGCTCACGCCGCAGCCGCGGCAGATCCACCTCACCCACCGCCTCGTGGTTGCAGTCGTTGCGGTTGCCGGGCAGAGGCCGGCCGACCGCAACGACCAGCCGGGTATCGGCGTGGTCGGCGCGTCGGCTGCCGGTGCGGAGGGCTCAGCGGGACTGGTGAACAGCGCCATGGTCGGGCTGGGGGCGCGAGGTGATCGCCGCACTGCTCAACGGCTCAGGAGCGGGACGCGGGAGGACCCCGGACGCCGTTTTCCTTCCGCTGGACAGAAACCCGGCTTCCGGATGTCTTCAGCGCGCCTTACGGTGCTGTCACGCTGCGCGACCGGCAGCGCACCCGCGCCGCATCCTGGAGGTCCATCGATGCGTCCAACCCGTCGTTCGTCCAGAAGGACTTCGCCGTTACGGTCCCGGTCCCGTGCCGTGGCCGTGCTGATCGCCCTGGCGACCACCCTCGCCTCCGCACTGTTGACCGGCGCCGTCACACCCACCGCTGCCGCCGAGCGGCAGTCTCCGAGCAAGCCCACGGCCGCCTCGTCCACCGGGAACGGCTCCGTCCGCGCGACGATCCCGAACCCGACCACCGCTTCACTCGAGGCCACGAACGGGCCGCTGGCCACCGCTTCCTACACCGTTCCCCAACCGAGCGGGTACGGGTCCGGCACGATCACCTACCCGACGGCCGGCGGCTCCTACCCAAGCGTCGTACTGATGCCGGGCTATCAGGGCACCCAGCAGAACCTGCGGTGGCTCGCGCCCCGCCTGGCCTCCTGGGGCTTCGTCGTCATCAACGTCGGCACCTACACGCTGGGCGACGATCCCGCGTCGCGCGGCCGCCAGATCAGCGCCGCCGGCACCCAGCTGCTCTCACTCGGTTCCGCCTCCGGCAACCCGATCTACGGGAAGGTGAACGGCACGCTCGGTGCGGCCGGTCACTCGATGGGCGGCGGCGGGGTCATGGTGGCCCTCCGGGACGACTCCCGCTTCAAGGCGGGCGTGCCCCTGGCCCCGTACAACCCGAACCAGGACTTCTCCAAGGTCACCGACCCCACGTTCTTCATGACCTGTCAGAGCGACCCCGTCGCCCACGGCAACACCTACGCCCTGCCCTGGTACAACTCCATGTCCCAGGCCGAGAAGCTCTACATCGAGGTTCCCGGCGACCACCTCTGCCCGATGACCGGCTACGGCAACAAGGCCAAACAGGGCAAGTGGATCGTGTCGTTCTTCAGCCGCTGGCTGTACGGCGACACCCGCTTCAGCCCGTTCCTGTGCGGCGCCGCGCGGGAAGCGGACAAGAACAGCCCCTCCCTGGTCACGCGCTGGCAGGACACCTGCCCGTTCTGAGCGGACCCTCGCAGGGCTCCTGCGGTCCGCCGCAGGAGCCCTCCTCACGAGCCAGCCCTGGGCGCTCTGGACGCGTAGGCTCACGCACCGTGCCGCCGATGGGACAACGCCCGGGAGATGGTCCGGCCGGTGGCCATGACCATGGGCGCGAGCGCGCTCTGTCCGGCGCCGGAGGCCCCCGGGACGACGGACACGGCGGCCACGACCTCGCCCGTCGCGTCCCGCACAGGCGCCGCGGCCGACACCAGGCCCCCCGGACCGGGCCATCGGCCGGTCACCGCGAAGCCCGTTCCCTCCACCTCGGTGAGCACGCGACGCAGGACGGTCGCCGGGGCGTGGCGGGCCAGATAGCGTTCCTGGACGGCCGCCCCCGCGTACGCGAGGAGCACCAGGCCGTCACACGTGGCGTGCGCCGGGCGCCGGCCGCCGACCTGTTCACCCGCTCCGTCTGTGTCCGGGGCGCCGATCTGCTCGACGAGCACCGTCTCCATGCCGTCCAGCACCGCCAGCCGAACTCCCTGCCGTCCGGTCTTCTGGTACAGGCCCCGGAGGAAGGGCGTCGCCACGTCTCTCAGCTCCAGCCATCGTGGGGCCGTAGCCGCGACCGCCCACAAGTGCAGGCCGATCTCGTAACGGCTGTCCCGGGTCCGCTCGAGCGCGCCCCAGGACAACAGCTCGCCGACAAGCCGGTGAGTGGTGGCCAGCGGCATCCCGGTTCGCCGACTGATGTCCGAGAGAGTCAGCCGACGGCGTTCTCCGGCGAACGCGTCCAGCACGCTGAGAACCCGGCCGGTCACCGAGCGGGGAGCGGGTTCCTTTTCGGCGGGAGCACCGCCGGGCGGAGGCTGAGGCGACACTGAACGCATCTGGCGATCCTTCCGGCGAATAGGTCGTTATACCGTACGAGCAGGTCACACTGGCATGAATACAACAAGAGCTTCAGACGCGTGCGACGGCAGGGCCACCCCTCGCCCCCGGATATGAAGGTGTCGTTTGCGCATAAGAGCCATCCGCGCCTTGGCCGGAAGAGGCGAGCACTCTGCCGGATTCATGCATATGACGCATCAATAGATCCACGGTCCGATGCTGGACACCCTTTGCACACGGCTTGGAGACTCACTGGTGACGGGGCGACCCCCGCCATCTGACTTGCCCCGTAACGACGCCGCTCGGCCGCGCGTCGGCGCTCGCCACTCCGTACGGCTCATTCTCGGTTCACCGCTCCAAGGCAATCGGCTCCACGTCCGGCCCTCGCGGGCCGCCCGCCACCTTACGGAGGACCCATGAGAGGCATCAGCAGACGTACGGCGCTCACCATGGCCGCGGGTACCGTCACCGCCTCGACGGTGTCCAACGCGGCTACCGCGGCGGCCGATGCCCCGGCGCCGGGACGACCAGCGGCGTCCGGAGCCGGTCCCGCTCTGCGGACCGCACTCATCACACGGGTGACGCCCAGGAACAACTGGCGGGTGACCGCCGTCGCCATCCGCTACGCGCACCCCCTCCACCTGCGCGGCGGCGTCATCCCACCCTCCACGTTCCAGGTCACCACCGACCTCGGCAGGCAGAGCGCGGCCCGAACGGTCACCCGGGTCTACCCGAACACCGAGGCCAGGACCGACGACCGCCCCAAGGCGGGACGGCCGGGCAGCTACCTCATCATCGAGCTCGACCCGGACGACACCAATGCACAGGCAGCCGGCACCGACCCTCTTCCGCTCCATCGCGCGTACGCCGTCCGGCAGGTGGCCGACGTGCGGACCCCCGGCGGCGACCTGGTGCTCCCGGCCGGTCCGCTGGCGACCCGGAACGACGACGTCATCACCCCGGTGGTCGACGACTTCACCGCGGGATCGTTCACCGACTCCACGGGATTCGAGCTGGCCTTCCGGCTCTACCAGCCGGAAGGGTTCGTACAGCGTCCCGGGGCGGCCACCCGGTATCCGCTCGTCGTCACCCTGCACGGCGGCGGCGAAGTCGCCGACAACAACATGACCCAGCTCACCGCCAATCGCATCGCCGTCACCTTCGCCAAGCCCGAACGCCAGCGTCGGCACCCGGCGTTCGTACTCGCCCCCCAGATCCCACTGCCCCGCCCCACGGACGGACCCGACAACACGGACTGGACCGACCCCAAGGTCCGAGCGGCGCTGGTCGAACTCATCGACACCTTCACCACACAGCGCCCCGTCGACGCGGACCGGCTCTATCTCGTCGGCCTGTCATCGGGTGCGCGAGGCATCCTCAACCTGCTCCCGAGGCATCCCCACACCTTCGCCGCGGCCCTGGCCACCGCCGGCTGGGGCGAGGCGTCGGCCATGGACGGCATCACGCACATCCCGATCTGGGCCGATCACTCCATCGACGACCCGGTGGTCCCCTACCGCGAGGGACGGTTCGGCAAGCCCGGCACCTGGACGCTGATGAACGCGCTGGAGAGCGCCGGTGCACGGATCACCCGCGGGGAGTGGGCCAACGACCTGCCCGAGACGGAGTGCGAAGCCCGGTCCAGGGCCCTGCTGAAACAGGCACGCCGGGCCGGCAGCCATGTGCTGTTCACCAGCTACACGCCCGGAACCACGCCGGTGAACCCGCACTTCGCATGGGCACAGACATACGAGAACGATGTCGTCATCAACTGGCTCTTCGATCAGTCCCTTAGTGGTCGGCTCCGTAAATCCTTCGGGGGCTGATCACGTTGCCCGTCCGACACCTCGGGAAGTCGTTGGGGTGGACGACCTTGCGCTGCACGACGGAGAAGTAGATCTCCACTTGGTTCAGCCAGGAAGCGTGCATTGGGGTGTGAATCAGCACCGCGTTCGGGAAGGCGGCCGACAACCGGTCGGCAGCCTTCTTGCCGCGGTGGGAGGAGCCGTTGTCCACGGCCCGGAACACGCGTTTCGCGCTGACGTAGGGCTCGCGGGTCATGACCTGGGTGACCAGGTTCATGAACGGGTCGATGCCGGTGGCCTTCTCACAGCGGCCGTACACCTTCGCGGCGTGGACGTCGTAAGCGGCCAGGCAGGGCAGCGAGCCTGGATGGAGGTCTTTTCGTCGGCGCTGATGACGTACTCGTCGGCGTCCAGCGGGGCGCCCTGCCAGGTGCGGGCGTATCTCGGCGGGCAGCCGGCAGGCCAGCGCCTTGACCGCGGCAACCTGCAGCGGCGTGAACACCGGCGGGCGGCTGCAGCGTTGACGGTCTTTGAGCCCGGGCAATCCCTGTTCGGCGAACCGGCCACGCCAGCAGCGCACGGTGTCCAGGTGCAGCCCCGTCTCCTGGGCGACACGCGCGTTGGAGCGTCCGCGCGCGGCGTGTAGCACCACCTGTGCACGCACCCGCAACCGGTGCTCGGTCTTGTGGCCGTAGGCCATCGCCTTCATCCGCGCGCGTTCGGCGGCACTCGGGGCTATCGGACAGGCAGTGCGGAGGGGCATGGCGGGCGAGCCGATCGGCCGAAGTGGATCACTGGCAAGCCGCAGCCTTCCCCGCCCGCCGTGGCAGTGGAGCCCAGGCATCGCGGCCGTCAGCGGGCGCCCGAGCTTGGACTGACCAGATCACTCCGTCACGGGCAGACACTCGTCGAGCAGCTCGACGACATCGCGCCAGGCTCGCTGCGCGTGCCGTGGGTGGTAGCCGACGCCGGGGACCACGGGATGGTCGACCGGCGGGTGGTGGAAGGCGTGCAAGGCCCCGCCATAGACCACAAGGCGCCAGTCGACGCCCGCGGCCTGCATCTCGGCGGTGAACGCGTCCCGCGGCGCGGGCGGCATGATCGGGTCTTCCGACCCGACCCCGGCCCACACCGGACAGCGAATGCGCGCCGCCTCGCCCGGTCGGCCCGTGGTCACCGCGTTGACTGTCCCGATCGCGCGCAGGTTGACGCCATCGCGCCCGAGTTCCAGCCCGATGGCGCCCCCGGTGCCGTAGCCGACGGCGGCGATCCGGTCGGGGTCGGTCCGCGGTTCGGCGCGCAACACGTCGAGCGCCGCATGGCCGATGCCCCGCATCCGGTCGGGGTCGGCGAGCAGCGGCATGCAACGGGCCAGCATCTCCTCGGGGTCACCCAAATAGCGCCCGCCGTGAAGATCGAAGGCCAGCGCTACATATCCCAGCTCGGCCAGAGCATCGGCCCGGCGGCGCTCGACGTCGCTGAGCCCCATGCCCTCTGGTCCGAGCAGCACCGCGGGCCGGCGGTCGACACAGGCCGGGAGCGCGAGGTGCCCGATCATCGTCAAACCGTCCGCCGGGTACTCGACCGTGCGCGTGGTAATCGTCGTCATGAGACTGGACCGTAGTGATCGTCGAGTCCGGTCGGGCCGGGGTTCGCCGCTGGCAGAACAGCGCGGGTGCGCCTCTGAAATGCGGCGATGGCTCACAAGATCCGTCACAACCGCCGTTCCCACGGCAGCACCTGCCCCGGCACCACGCACGACACAGGTTCCGGACCCGCTCAATCTTATGCCGCGCAAAGGCAATGCCTGGCGACTGCACAGGAGACCGCCTGAACATCCGGGCCTGGGCAGCGGTGAACAACATCGAGCTGGTCTTCCTGCCGACCTACGGCTCGCAGAACGCCGCCACTGGCGCCTACATACGCTGGCGCAACTCCCTCGCCGAGCCGAAGACCCACTTCGCTCCCGACTCGCCAATCCGCCAGTGGACCGAATACCCGTCCAAAACTGCATGACAAGCCACAAGGAGTGGCCCGGTCACTCCTCGATCAACGCCTTGCGGGGAATGCCGCGCGTCGGCCGAGGCCGACCGTGACGAGGGGCGGTCAAGGCGGGGCCACGCGACGGCGAGCGCGCCCGGCCTGCCTTGCTCCTCAACATCCCTACTGAGAAGGAGAGTTGTGTCCCACCTGCTGATGGTCGAGAGCTGGGTCGGATCGATGAGCAGGTTGCTGCCACGGTCGATCCGTGAAGGTGGGCACGAGTTCACCTTCCTCACTCGCGACCTGCACCACTATCTGCGCTCGGCACCCGAGGGCACCGCCCATCCGCTGCTCGCGGCCCGCCATGTGCTGACCGCCGACACCAACGACACCGACTCCCTGCTGCCGATGGTGGAACGGCTGCACGGCACGCTGGGCTTCGACGGCGTCATCACCTCCTGCGACTACTACCTGCCGACGGTCGCGCGCATCGCCGACCGGCTCCAGCTGCCAGGCCCCTCCGCCGAAGCGGTGGAGAACGCCTGCCGCAAGGACGCCACTCGGCGCGTGCTCGAAGCCGCCGGGGTGGCCGGGCCGCGCTTCGCCGTCTGCGCCGACTGGGCACAGACCGCCGGGGCGGCACGGGACATCGGCTACCCGTTGGTGGTCAAGCCCGTGGACCTGTGCGCCGGGATGTACGTACGGCGGGTCGATGACGAACGCGGGTTGCTGGACGCCTTCCGGGCACTCGCCGACTTCCCCGTCAACGCCCGTGGTCAGCGCCGCTCCCCCGTCGTACTGCTCGAGGAGCTCCTCGACGGGCCGGAGGTCAGCGTCGAGACGGTGTCCTTCGACGGTGTGGCCGAGGTGGTCGGGGTGACCGACAAGAGTGTCGGCGGGGCGCCCGCGTTCATCGAGACCGGGCACATGTTCCCGGCCGCGCTGGCCCCGGGGGATGCCGAGGCGGCATGCGAGACCGCGCTGCTCGCCCTGAAGGGACTCGGCCTGGACGGGGTCGTGGCGCACACCGAGATCAAGCTGACCGCCGCCGGGCCGCGGGTGGTGGAGGTCAACCCCCGCCCCGCGGGCAACCGCATCACCGAACTGGTCCGCCATGTCACCGGGATCGATCTCGCGGCCGCCTTCGTGGAAGTCGCGCTCGGCCGGCGGCCCGATCTGCGGCGGTGGGACACGGGGCTGCGCAGCGCCGCCATCGGCTTCCTGATACCGGACACGGCGGGAACGCTGGTGTCGCTCGACGGTGGCGACGCGGTACGGGCGGAGCCGGACGTCCTGGAGGTCCGGCTCGCCGAGCCCGGCAAGAACGTCAAGGCGGCCGGCAGCAACAACGAATACCTCGGCCACGTCATGGCGGCCGACAGTGAGGGGTCCGGCGCCCGCGACCGTGTCGAGTTCCTGCTGGCAGGGCTGCGTCCGCAGGTGGTGGTCGCGTGACGGGCACGGAGCAAGCCGCCGCACCCGTGTGTTCCTCCCACGAAGAGTTGCTCGGCCGGGCTCTCGACGGCGCACTCGGGCCCGATCCGCGGTCCCTGCGGATCGCCGTGGCCTTCACCACGCGCCAGGCCGTACGCCACGACGGACGCGGTGGCGGCTACCGCAACGAGGTGCTCAGTCTGCGGCTGGGCGAGGCCGTCGGCTCGTGCGCGGTCGAGCCCGGCGCGCTGCCCGACGGCGCGATCGACGACTGCGTCGGCGCCGGCGTGGCCCGGTTGCTGCGTCACGACCTGATGCCGGTCCGGGTTGCCGCCCTCGACACCTACCTGATGCACGTGATGCCGCACTCCTCCGGCCATGGAGCCCGGCCGGTGACCCTCGCGGCAGGCAACTCCCTTGAGAAGTCCCGCGCGCGGGCCGCATCCGTGGCCGGGCTGCTGGACCTGGAGCCGGGCCGGACCGTCCTCGTCGTGGGAGTGGTCAACTCCCTTCTGGACGCCTTGCGTTCGCGAGGTGTGCGCTATGTGGCGTGCGATCTCAAGGGCGGTGCCACGGAGTGGGGTGAGCCGGTCGCCACCGACGCGCTCGCCCATCTGGACCGCTGCGACGCCGTACTGGCCTCCGGTATGACACTCGGCAACGGCAGCTTCGAGCCGCTGCGCGCACACGCCCTGCGCCACGGCAAGCAGCTGGTGATGTTCGCCCAGACCGGCAGCGCGATCCTGCCGCGGTTCCTGGGCTCCGGGGTCACGGCGGTGTGCGCCGAGCCCTACCCCTTCTTCTGGCTGGACGGCGGCCCCGGGCTCATCCACTGTTACGGGGGCGCCCGGTGACCACAGCCCTCCACCATGCCCCCGCGGACCATGGTCTCCTCGCCCTGCTCGGGCGTACCCCGCTGACCGTCTTCGCGCTGCGCCTGGGCTGGTTGCCGCCGACCGCCGTCGGCTACGGCACCGATCTGCTCGCCCACCCCGCCGCGCTGGTACTTCCCGTGCTCCTCCTGCTGTCCCGGCCGGTGTGCTCACTGGCCCGCATGGTGCGGGCCGGTATGATCGACGCGCTGGCCTCGCCGTACGCCGCCCAGGCGCCCCGGTACGGCATCCCCGGCGCCCGTATCCGCTATGCGCACGCCCTGCCCAACGCGGTGGGCCCGGCCGCCCAGCACCTCGCCCGCACGGTGGACTGGCTGCTGTGCGGTGTCATCGTCGTGGAGGCCCTGTTCGTGATCCCCGGCCTGGGAACCGTCCTGATGAACGCGGTCGCCGAGCGCGACGTGCCCGTCGTGCAGGGGCTCGCCGTGGTCTTCGGAGTCATCACCGTCGTCCTGAACACCGGCGCCGATCTGGTCACCCGCAGGTTCGCGCCCCGGGGCGAGGTGACGGCGTGACCGCGTATACCGGAAAGCGGCCGGGGCGGGGGCGCTGGGCACTTGCGATTCTGATCGTGGCCGTCCCCCTCGCCCTCGCGCTGCTCGGTCCGCTGTTGGCCGGTGCCCCCGGGCCGCGCGGCATCTCCTTCACGCTCGGCGGCGGCCACTGGCTCGGCACCGACTTCACCGGCCGCGACGTCTGGCGGCAGATCCTCCTCGGCGGGCGGCCAGTGGTCCTCACCGCGCTGGCCGCGACCGCGCTCGCATATCTGGTAGCGCTGCCGATCGGGCTCACCGCCGCGCTCACTCACCGCGGCTGGCTGGAGGAGTTGCTCATTCGCCCCCTGGACATCCTGCTCGCCGTGCCATCGCTGCTGCTGATCCTGCTGGTCGCCACCGTCCTCACCCCCGGCGCGGCGGGCTTGGCGCTGCTGGTGGCGCTGGCCAACATCCCGGACGCCGTCCGGCTGGTGCGCGCCGCGGCCGCGGACGCCGCCTCGCGCCCGGCGGTCGAGGCGATGCGCATGCAGGGCGAGACGTGGTGGCGCATGGGGGTCGGCTACGTCGGACGGTCGATCCTGCGCACGCTGGCCGCCGACGCCGGTATCCGGCTCACCGGAGTGCTCTACCTGGTGGCCACAGCGGCGTTTCTGGGCGTCGGCGTCGCGCCGGACGCGGCGGACTGGGCGGTGATGGTGGACCGCAACCGCACCGGGCTGTTCGTCCAGCCCTGCGCGGTCGTCGTGCCCGCGCTGCTGATCGTCGCCCTGACCAAGGGAACCAACCTGCTGTTCGACGCCGCACTGGACCGCGGCGGGAACCCGAAGAGGAAAAAGGGGAATCGGACGTGAACACGGTCGCCGAGCTCAAGGACCTGCGCGTCGAGATCGACGGCCGGGCCATTGTCGACAACGTGAGCCTCAGCGTGCCGCCAGGAAAGGTCACCGCGCTGGTGGGCCCGTCCGGCAGCGGCAAGACGACCACGGGGCTGGCGTTGCTCGGCGAGTACCCGCCAGGGGCCCATGTGACGGGCGATGTCCACGTGGCCGAGGGCCTGGTCGGCTACGTACCCCAGCATCCGGCCGCGGTTCTCAACCCCGCCCGCCGTGTCGGCGCGCTCCTCCACCACATAGCCCGCGGCCAGGTGCACGGCCCGCGGCGCTCCGAGCGCCGTGCCGAGGCTCACGAGCGGGTTCTCGCCGCCCTGGCATCGGCCGAGCTGCCGGACGGGAAAGCGCTGCTGCGCCGCTACCCGCACCAGCTGTCCGGAGGTCAGCAGCAGCGCGTCGTCCTCGCGCAGGCGCTGCTTCTCGGCGCGCGCGTCGTGGTCGCGGACGAACCGACCACGGGGCAGGACGCGTTGACCAAACGCCGCGTCGTCGAGCAGCTGTCCGCGGTCGCCGAGCGCGGTATCGCCGTCGTACTCCTCAGCCACGATCTGGACGTGGTGCGGGCGCTCGCCGACGAGGTCGTGATCATGCGCGCCGGCCGAGTGGTGGAGTCGGCCCCCGCCGAGCGGCTGTGGACAGCGCCCGCGCCCCCCTGGACCCGCGCGCTCCTCGCGGCACAGACGCCACCACCCGTGGCACGGGAGAGCGCCCCGCCGGGCGACGTACCACGGGACGAGCGGCGGTCCGGGGAGGCGGCCCCCGGGCTGCGGGTGCGCGGGCTGACCGCACGGCACGGCGCCACCACCGTGCTGCATACCGCCGAGCTGACCGTCCCGTCAGGCGCCTGCCTGGCCATCGTCGGCCGCTCCGGCAGCGGCAAGACCGCGCTCGCCCGGTGCCTGGCCGGACTCCACCGCGACCATGACGGAGACGTGCTGCTCGACGGTGTTCCGCTGCCCCGGAGCCTGCGCTCCCGCACCCGGGAGCAGCTCGCCGCCATCCAGTACGGCTTCCAGGACGCACGGGCCGCCTTCGACGAACACCGCCCGGTCCTGGACCAGGTGGCGCGCACGCCGGTACGGCTGCGAGGGGCCGTCCCGGCGGGGGCGCGGGCCGAGGCGGAGGCGACGCTGGACGGTCTCGGACTCGCGCACGACCTCGTACGACGCCTCCCGGGACAGCTGTCGGGCGGCGAGTTGCAGCGTGCCGCCCTCGCCCGCGCCCTGCTCGCCCGGCCCCGGGTGCTCGTATGCGACGAGGTCACCTCCGGACTCGATCCGATCACCCGGCGCGACATCCTCGGCCGGCTCACCGCCCTGCCCCGCGACCGTGACGGCCTGGCCCTGATCTTCATCACCCACGACCTGGACGCCGCGGCGCTCGCCACGCGGATCGCCGTGCTGGAAGCGGGCGAGGTGATCGAGCAGGGCCCGGCGCACCACGTGCTCACCGCACCGAGCCACTCGTTCACGGCCTCCCTGACGCACGCGTCGTCGGCGCTCTCCCGAGGTGCCGCACCGGAGGTCGATCGTCAGGCTCTGTCCCCCTAAGGCGAAGGCGGGAGCGTCGGTACGGGCCGCTCCGGCCGCGGGGATGCGTTGGCAACGACCGCGTCGGCGTGGTCGGCGAGGTATTGATGCACCACCGACGCGAAGTCCGGGTCGGGCTCAAGACCGAGCGCGGCGGCGCGCGCGTTGTCGAAGTCGGCGGGCCATGAGCCCACGATGGCCTCGACGCCGGGATCGGGTGCGGTCGTCACCCGGTCGGCGACGGCGTCGCCGGCCACCCGGCGCAGTGTGGTCAGCATGTCGGCGACCGAGACCGTGAGCGCCGGAAGGTTGACCGGCACCCCGCCGTCGAGGCGGCCCGGGCCGGCGCCGCGCTCGGCCTCCGCGATGCGCAGGATTCCCTCGACGGTGCGCCGTGGCGAGGCCAGGGCCACCCGCAGATCGGGGCGGACCGGGCAGGTCGCCGGGAGGCCCGCGAGCGGTTCTCGGATGATGCCGGACAGGAAGCCGGAGGCGGCCGCGTTCGGCTTGCCCGGCCGTACCGCCACGGTCATCAGGCGGGCGACGCGTCCGTCGATGAAACCGCGGCGGGTGTAGTCCGCGATCAGCTGCTCGCAGACGAGTTTCTGGACCCCGTAGCTCGACCGGGGGGTGGGCAGGGTCGCCTCGCTGACCACCGAGGGCAGCGGCAGGGCGGGGTCGGAACCGTAGACGGCGACGCTGCTGGAGAACACCACCCGCGGCGTCGGTCCGCCGGCGGCCGACTGGGCCCGGGCGGCTTCGAGCAGCGCACGGGTCGTGTCCACATTGGCGCGCATGCCGAGATCGAAGTCGGCCTCGCACTCGGCCGAGACCGCGGAGGCGAGGTGGATCAGCACATCGACGGACTGCGCGAACACCTCGTCGAGCCGGTCGGTCACATCACCCTGCACGATGTCCACGAGAGGGTCGGCCGCTGACGGATCGGATGACGGACCGGACGGCACGACGCGGTCGGCGAGCACCAGCCGGTCGATGGGTGCGCCACGGAACGTCCGTGTCGTGAGCAGTGTGCCCGCGACCTGGCGTCCCAGAAAGCCGAAACCACCCGTGATGACGATCCTCATGCGTTGTCTCCTCGGTAGTCGTCGAGCCAGCCGAGGGTTGCCGTGGCACCAAGACCATCCCCTCCCTCAGCGCCGCAAACCGCACCGGTCCGCCCACTCGTACCACACCCGCGCCGCGAGTTGCCTGCGCGGTGGCGCGTACTACAGGGGGACGGGACTCAGAACGCCGGCGCGGATCGCTCCTGCTGCGGGCTCTGGCTGCGTGCCCTGAGCACCACGTCCCGTAGGCGGTTGTGGGTCATGGCCAGGCCCGCGTACACCGCACCGCGTGCCGTCGAGAGGCCCAATACCTGGGTGACGGTCGCGATCTGGGGGACGGTGGGCAAGGTTCGGTCGAGTCGCCTTCGTACCTCGGGGAGCACCTCGTCCACGAGGGGGCGCAGCCGGCCGACGAAGTAGACGAACTCGGGGTCGAGCGTCACGGCGACGACGCTCACGCCCGTGGTGATCGCCGTGGTGAACGCCTCGACCACCTCCGTACGCGCTCGATCGTCCTGCGGCGCCTGCCACAGGTCCTCGACGCGTTGGAGGTCCAGTCCGTGTTCATGAGCGAACCTGAGAAGCCCTCTGGTGCTCAGCAGCCCGTCGAGGGTCTGGTCGTCGACGCCGGAGGAAAGGACGCCGAAGTCGCCGAACGCTGGAGTACGTCCTCGAGCGAGTTCATGATCCGTGCAGGTGGCGAAATTGAGGATGCTGCTGACGCTGAACAGAGCGGCGTTCCTGATGCTCGCGTCGTCCGTGAGCACCTCCAGCAGGGACGCGTTCGCGTCACTGTCGAAGGTCACTGGAGCACCGACGAGGTCCTCGACGGTTCGGTGGAGACCTCCGCCGGCGAAGATTTTCATGGGGCCGACAGGCCGGAAGATCTCGGTACCGCCACGGACACGGGCGGGCAGAGCCGCGACGACCTGGCGCAGTGGCCCTCGTACGGTTGCGCTGGTCTGCTCGATCAGGTCGACCAGCCACGCGCCGGCAGCGGAGGCGTCGTGGTGCTCGACCGTCGGAACGGTCACCTGCTTGAGCTCGCGGCCGCGCAGGTCGGTCACCAGCACACAGGTGGTCACGACGCCGAAACTGACACCCACGACGTGCCCCGTCGTCGGGGGCACATCAAGATACGTCGACGGACGGCCACGCCCGATGACGGCATCGACTCCCCCGTCCACGACGAACCCGTCGGCGCGCAGTTCCTCGACCGCCCTCGAGACGGTCGCCTTGCTCAGGGCCGTGAGTTCGATGAGCTTGTTCCGGGTCAACGGCGCGCGCGAAAGAACTACGTCAAGGACGTTCGCCTTGTTGTAGTCGCGTGGTGTGGGGTTGCTGCTGCTCACCTCATGACCCTAGCGAGTCCATGCGCGGTGCCGCCAAAGCCCGGCGCGTCTGCCGCACTTGCGCACGTGCCCGTCGCGTAGTCGAGGGTCCTGAGCCGCCTCTAGGCATGGTCGTGGCGGGCGCTCAGCAACCGGGCGACGACCTCGTCCATGGCGACGTCCATGGCCCGCTCCACGTTGTCCCAGTCGTCCTTGGCGTGCTCGCGCAGGTAGTCGCGGCGCTCCGGCACCTGGTCCGCGCGCCAGTCGGTGATCAGCGCGCGCAGTGTGAGGCGTGCCAGCGCGGCAACGGGAAGGAGGGGCAGCTCGCTGCCCCTGATCGGCTGTGCCAGCTCGTATCCCCCGACGAATGCGCAGGCTTCACGCCAGGGATCTGACGGAGTCCGGCCGAGAAGGTTCGCGAGCGACACGGCAGGATCGAAGATCAGGGCGCTGCGCACGCTGTCGCCGAAGTCGATCACTCCCGTGACGAAGCCGTCCGCGCGGGGATCCACGACGACGTTGTAGGGGCTGTAGTCGCCGTGGATCACCTGGGTCTCCAGATCCCCCAGCCTCGGCGCGATGGCCTCGTTGAAGAGGTGGAAGACCTCATGCGCCAGTCGACGGTGCGTGGCATGGGGCGTGTATTGGACGAGCTCCCGCAGGTGGTGGAAGTGGCGGATGTCCCAGACAAGGCGGCGCTCGTCCGCGGAGTGCCGGAATGTCCGCAGCGCCAGGTCCACACGCCCGAGCATCCGGCCGACCTGGGCAATCTGTTGCGCGTCGGGGTTCGTCCACGCCAGCACGGCACCTTCGATGAAGTCGAAGACGCGCAGGACTCGGAGCCTGCCGTCCTTGGTCTCGATCGCTACGTTGTCGCGGCCGTCGACGGTCATCTTGACCCGCTGGACGGGGAGGTAGGGGGCTTCGCATTCGAGGTGGCGCATCGCGGCCGTCTGCAGAGCCACGATAGCTACCGCCTCGTCGGGAGGGGAGACCTTGACCAGATACCCGGCCGTCCCCGTCCGGAGCCGGAAGGTGTCGTCCTTCTCGGTTGCCAGCCGCTCGAGATCTCCGCTCAGCCGATAGCGCCGGGTGAGCAGCCCGTCCACCAGCGCCGTGTCGATGGGCTCGTGCGACGATGCCAAGCCGCTCTCCTTGAACAGCTGCTGGGCGATACGTGCGGGAGGTGAGGTGCTCAACGTTCGGTCCCTTGGCTTCCGGCCCGCTACAGGCGGGTCTTGGCGATCTCCGCGAAGGTCTCGAGGAATCGCGTCACATCGGCCGAGTCGAAGGCCAGCGGCGGCCGGATCTTGAGGACGTTGGCCGCCTGCCCGGTGCCACAGATGAGGATGCGACGCTCGCGCATGTCATTGATGAGGTGCTCGGCCCGGGCTCGGTCGGGTTCCAGCGACTCCCGGTCCTTCACGAGCTCGATGCCCACGTAGAGACCACTGCCGCGGACCTCCGCGATGCGGGGAGACTCGCAGGTGATCTGCTCAAGGCCGTCTCGAAGCGCCTTGCCGCTGTCGCGGGCCCGTTGCTGCACGTTCTCCGCCTCGAAGACGTCCAGCACCGCGGCACCGGCGGCGATCGGGATCGAACTGCCGGCGAAGGTGTTGAAGTAGCGGACGCTCTGCCCGAACTCGTCGCACACCTCGGGCCTGAACACCACGCCGGAGATCGGCAGGCCGTTGCCCATGGGCTTGCCCATCGTGACGATGTCCGGCAGCACCCCGTGGCGGCTGAACCCCCACATCGTTTCTCCGAGCCTGGCGAAGCCCGATTGCACCTCGTCGGCGATGTACAGGCCGCCCGCGGCGTGCACCTCCTCGGCCACCTCGCGCATGTAACCGACGGGGTCGGTGATGAGCGCCGCGAGCCCGTAGCCGTGGTGCTCCAGATCATCGATCGCACCGCGGACCTGGCCACGCATGTACTCGGCGAGCGTCGAGCCGGCCGGGACGCGTCGCGGGTCGGGAGCATCGATGAGCCGGACATTCGGCCCCAGCGGTGACCCGGCGCCGAGTGTCGGCGAGAAGCTCGCGACTTCGCGGGTCAGGCCGTGGTACGCCCAGCGGGTCACGATGATTCCCTCGCCGCCCGTGTGGAAGCGGGCCACGCGCATGGCCAGGTCGTTCGCCTCCGACCCGCTGCACGCGAAGCTGACCTTCGAGAGCCCTTCGGGGAAGGTCGCGAGAAGCCGCTCGGCGTAGTCGACGAGTGCTTCCTGCACATAGCGAGTGTTGGTGTTGACCGCGCTCATCTGGCGGGACACGGCCTCGGCGACATGCGGGTGCGCGTGGCCGACGCACGGCACGTTGTTGTAGGCGTCGAGGTAGTCGTTGCCATCCCGGTCGAACAGGTGAGCACCTCGACCGGAGACGAACTCGACCGGCTCCCGGTAGATCAGCGTGTAGCCGGGACCCAGCACGTTGTTTCGCCGCTGGATGGTGGACTGCAACCGCGCAGCCACACGCCGCCCTACGGCCGAGCGCTGGCCGCGCCGGGTACTTTCCGGGCCACCAGGCGGGAGCTGTTCACGGTGAACCCGACCGCGGCACCTCCACCGGGCCGTGCGCCCGCGAAGACCGTGCCGCCGTGGATCTCGGCGACATCGCGCACGATCGCGAGGCCCAGCCCGGACCCGGGCAGGCCGCGGGCGGTGTCGGCCCGGTAGAACCGGTCGAACACGCGCGAAGTGTCGTCGGCGTCGATGCCGGGTCCGCGGTCGGAGACGGTGATCCTGCCCTGGCGGACGCGCACCTCGATGTGCTCGCGGTCGTCGGGGGCGAACTTCGCGGCGTTCTCCAGCAGGTTGCCCAGCGCGCGGTCGAGTCCCTCGGGGCGGCCGAGGACCACGGAGCCGTCGGCGTCGACGTGGACCAGGCGTCCGGTACGCCGGTAAAGGCGCCGGGCGGCGCGCCGGGCCAGCGCCGCCAGCTCCACGGGTTCCTCCGCCTCCTCGCGGTGACGGGCAAGGGCCAGCTCGACGAGTTCGTCGACCAGGCGACTCAGCTCGCGCGTCTCACCGTCGACGTCGTCCAGGAGCCGGTCGCGGGCTTCCGGGGAAAGTTCGGTGACGCGGCGCAGCACGTCGGCGTTGGCACATAGGCTGGTCAGCGGGGTCCGCAGCTCATGCGCGGCGTCCTGCACCAGCCTCTCCTGGGCCTCACGGGCAGCCGCGAGCCGAGCGAGCATCCTGCTGAACGAAGCCGATACGCGGCCGACTTCGTCGCGTCCGCCCACCAGAGCGTCGGCGGGGACCCGGCCGCCGGCGGGGATGCCTTCGGCGACTCCGGCCAACCGCTCCAGGCGCCGGGTGATGCGCTGCGCGAGCAGCCTGCCCGCACCCGCCGCCACGAGCATGACCACCAGACTGACCCCCGCGATCTCCCTGGCCATGCCGCCCAGTACGTAATGCGTCTTGTCGACTTGGACAGCCACCTGCAGGGCCCCGCGGTCGCCGCCCAGCGCGGTGGTCAGCTGTCGATAGGTGTGGCCGCCCACGACGACCTCGATGGTGTCGGACTGCCCGTACGTACCAGAGGCGGCCAGGTCACGCGTGGTGTCGGACACCGGCAGCGCCACGGCCGGACCGCCGAGGAAGGTGGGCGTGCCGTCACGAGCCACGCCCTGCACGGGGAACTGCCACTCGTCCTCGTCCCCCGGACCGGGTCTGTCCTGCCCGGGGTAGAGATCGGGGCCGCGCGCGGCCGCCTTCGAGAGGGCCGACGCCCGGTCCGGGTCGTGTGCCAGGGTCACCATGGCCGACCGCAGCGACCGGTCGATCTCCGCGATGACGCGGTCGGATGCGGCGTGGTAGCTCAGCACACCGACCGCCGTGGCCACCACGGCACCGACGGCGGCGAAGGCGAGCGCGAACCGCGCGCGCAGGCTCATGACCGCCGCACCGCGTAGCCCACGCCCCGCACCGTGTGGATCAGGCTCGGAGCACCGGCGGCGGCGAGCTTGCGCCGCAGATAGCCGACGTAGCCCGCCAGGTTCTTGGCGTCCACCACGGCATCGACGACCTCACGGCCCCAGACCTGCCGGTAGATCGTCACGTGGTCCATCACCAGCCCCTCGTTGCGCACCAAGAGCTCCAGCAGGTCGAACTCGGTACGCGACAGCCGTAATTCCTCATCGCCCCAGCAGGCACGCCGGGCAGCCGGGTCGACGCGCAGCGACGCGACCCACAGCACGGCGGCCGACCGGTCCGGCGCCCGGGCTTGCGGTGCGGCGTCGGCGCGACGCAGCAACGCCCTTAATCGAGCAAGCAGTTCCGGCACCCTGAAGGGCTTGGGCAGATAGTCGTCGGCACCGGCGTCCAGCCCGGCGATCCGGTCCCGGGTCCCGGCCCGCGCGGTGAGCAGCAGCACCGGAGTACGGTCACCGTCGGCGCGCAGCACGCGGCACACGGCGACGCCGTCCACATGGGGCATCATCACGTCGACCACCAGGACGCTGAAGGAGCCCCGACGGACGTGGGTGAGCGCCTCCACCCCGTCGGCGACGGCGACGACCTGATAACCCTCCAACTCCAGTGCACGCGTGAGGGATTCGCGGACCGCACGGTCGTCGTCGGCGATGAGGACACGATTCGGCACCCCCACATGATGGCCCACTGCCGGGCACCTCGTGAGCGCGAACCGGGCGCCGCGGCGGCGGGCCGGGATCCGGTTCGCCGCGGCCTCAGGGCTTCCGCCGGTGTCGGACTCCATTCTTTACCCGATTCCCGACCGGCTCCAGCCGAAGTCTCATACGGCTCGCCCACGATAGAGGTCCCTGACGGCCCCCCTTTCCCGCACAGGAGTCCCATGTCTTCCGTCCCCCGTACGGCCATCCTCTCCCCCGCACCCGGAGCGCCGTTACGCGTGCAAGGACACAAGCAGGCGCTCCTGGCCCGCGCCGTGGTCCTCGCCGCGTGTGTCGGCCTCGGCGTCACCGGCTGCTCCGCCCTCAACTCCGCGAACGACTCGGCGGCGCTGACGCCCCAGAAACGGATTCCGGCGTCCGCGGCCCGTACCGGCGCCGGCGGCGCGAACACCGCACAGGTCGTGGCCGCCGCCAACGCCTTCCTCGCGACGCTCTCCGACGAGCAGAAGGACGCGGTCCTCTACGACTTCGACGACCCGGCCAAGAAGACCGGCTGGTCGAACTTCCCGACCCCGGTCGTGGAGCGCAACGGCCTCAAGCTGGGCGATCTCACCGACGAGCAGCAGGCCGCGGCCCTGAAGGTCATGAAGGCCGCACTCAGCAAGAAGGGCTACGAGGAGCTCGTCGAGATCCGCAAGGCGGACGACTACCTCGCCTCGCTCCCGGACACCGGCGGACCCGGCGGCGGAAGCGGTGGTACGCCCAGCGCCACACCCACCGGCGGCCCCAGCGCCACACCCACCGGCGGCGGGCGCCCACCGGGCGGCGGCGCCAACTTCGGCTCGGAGTGGTACTACATCTCCTTCTTCGGCCGGCCGAGCGGCACCGGGGAGTTCACGGTCCAGTACGGCGGCCACCACGCGGCGTACACCCTCACCTACGCCGGCCAGAACGTGAGCATCTCGCCCACCCTGACCGCGGTCGAACCGATGGAGTTCAACTGGGAGGACCTGTACTACGCCCCGCTGGAGGACAAGCGGACCTCCACCATCGAGGCCATCCAGTCGCTCACCAAGACCGAGCTGGCCGCGGCCGGGATCGACGGGAGTTTCGACGACCTGTATCTGGGCCCCGGCCACGACGGGCCCTTCCCCGAGCAGCCCGAAGGCGTCCTCGTCAGCAGCCTCACCAAGAGGCAGCAGGCCAAGGTCACCGCGATGCTGAAGGCCTGGGTGGACGACCTGGACGAGAAGGCGGCGGCACGGCTCCTCGCCAAGTACGTCTCCGAGTACGACAGGACGTACATCGGCTGGAGCGGCGGGACGACACTCGACAACGACCAGACATACGTACGCCTTGACGGGCCATCCGCCTGGATCGAGTTCTCCAACCAGCCCGGCGCCTCCACCGACGGAGTCCACCAGCACACGATCTTCCGGGACGAGACCGCCGACTACGGCTGGGAATGACGGGATGCTCACCGTGCGCCGTCTCCTGCCCGCGCTCCTGTGCACGGCGCTGATGCTGGTCGGCGGCCTCGCGTCGCCGGCCGCCGCCCATCCGATGGCGACCTCGGCCGTCGTCCTCGACATCCGGGACGACCGGGTCGAGGGCGAGGTCCAGCTGCCCATCGACCGCCTGGCCATCGCCGTGCACCGCGACCTCACCCGCGCAAGCGTCCTCGGCACCGACCGCGCGTTCCTGGGGCGCTACGCCGCACAACACATCAGCGCCACCGGCGGCGACACCTCCCCTTGGACCGTCACACTCGGTACGGCGGCGGTCCGCACGATCGACGGGGCGGCCCACCTCGTCTACCCGCTGACGATCCGCCCGCCCGACGGACACGTCACCGACTTCGACCTGCGCTACGACGTCATCGTCGAGGAACTCGTCACCCACCAGGTCATCGCCACCGTCCGCTACGACTACGACCGCGGCATCCTCCGGGCCGACGACGCCCGAACCCTCGGAGTTCTCGACCGGGACACCAAGAGCCTGAAGGTCCCCGCTGGGGAAGGCTCATGGGTGCGGGGCTTCGCCGCCACCGCCGGCCTGGGCATCGAGCACATCGGTGAGGGCGCCGACCACCTGCTGTTCCTCCTCATGCTCCTCATCCCGGCCCCGCTGATGGCCACCGGAGGCCGATGGCGGGCCGCCGCCCCGTCGGTGCGACGCGGCGTCGTCCGCGTCGTCCACGTGGTGTCCGCGTTCGCCGTGGGCCACTCGCTCACCCTGGTGCTGGCGGCCAACGGAGTGATCGACCTGCCGACCCGGCCGGTCGAGACACTGATCGCCTTCTCGATCGCGGTGTCCGCGGTCCATGCCATCCGGCCGCTCGTGGCCCGCGGCGAGCCGCTCATCGCCGGCGGGTTCGGGCTCGTCCACGGGCTGGCGTTCGCCTCGCTCATCGGCGACCTCGGCCTCGACCGCGGATCGCTCGTGACCACGTTGCTGGGCTTCAACCTGGGTATCGAACTGACGCAGTTGCTCGTCGTCGCGCTGATGATGCCGTCACTGATCGTCCTGGCCCGCACCGCCTTCTACCCCGTGTTCCGCGTCGGCGTCGCCCTCGTCGGCCTGCTGTTCTCGGTGTCGTGGATGCTCGAACGTACGACGCTGACCCCCGCCGACCCGTTCGAAGGCGTCCAGACGTGGCTGGTCGGGCACCCGCTGCTCGTCGCCGCGGCGGTCGCGGCGCTCGCCGCCGTCGCCCGCGCCGTCGCCCCACGGACACCGTGGGGAGCTACCGAACACCCCGAGCCCACCGAAGGCGTCCCCGCCCGTCCCGCGCCCTCGACCACGTCCTGATCATGGACGAGGCCCACGCCCGCTCGGGCTGCCCGTGCAGCTGGGACGCGCGCTGCGGTGCGGGCGGTGGACCGGAGCGGTGCGGAACGCGCCGGATGGTGGCGGCGGCAATCCGATGACCGAGGCACAGCACGGTCAGCCCACGAGAACCACCGCCGCTCGACCTGTCCGCGAAGCACGGCGATCTCATGGCGAAGCGCGAGGATCTCGGCGTTGTTCCCGACGGTCGATCGGCCCGGCTCCGTGACCCGTGGCCGACGGTGCTCTCATTCGGGCCGGGCCGCACCGCCGACCGTGTGCATGTGCCGCAGCCCCTGCCGGTAGGAGTCGAGCAGCCCGGTCTCGGCGTACGGGATCCCCAGATTGCGGCAGTGTTCCCGGACCAGAGGCCGTACGAGCCTGAGGTGGGGCCGGGGCATACTCGGGAACAGGTGATGCTCGATCTGGTAGTTCAGCCCGCCCAGGAACCAGTCCGTGACCGGTCCGCCCCGGACATTCCGCGACGTCAGGACCTGGCGGCGCAGATGGCCCCAGCGCTCGCCCGCCTGGTCAGGCATCTCCATGCCCTTGTGGTTGGGCGCGAAGGCCATTCCCAGGTTCAGCCCGAAGAGCGCCTGATGGAGCAGCGCGAACGCGACGGCCTTGCCCACCGGCAGGCAGGTGAGCAGCAAGGCACCGTAACCGGCAGCGTGCAGCGCCAGCAGCGCGCCCTCGACTGCCCGCTCGCGCACCGGCTGCCGCCGCAGGTCCTGGACACTGCTCACCTTCAGGGCGATGCCTTCGAGCAGCAGCATCGGGAAGAACAGCCAGGCCTGGTGGCGGGTGACCCAGCGGGCGAATCCCCGGCGCACAGCGGCCTGCTCCGCTGTCCACACCAGTGCCCCGGCTCGGACATCCGGGTCCTTGTCGATGTGGTTGGGATTGGCGTGGTGGCGGTTGTGCTTGTCGTTCCACCACCCGTAGCTCATCCCCAGGAGCAGATTGGCGTGGAGGAGTCCGATGGCGCGGTTCGCCCGGCGGCCGACGGCGATCTGAGCGTGCCCGGCATCGTGACCCACGTAGGCGGTGCGGGCGGACAGGATGGCGAGCGGCACGGCCAGCAGCAGCGTCCACCAGCTGTCCCCGGCGATGACGATCCCTGTCACCACGGCCGCCAGGGCGAGGAGGTTCACGGTGATCATCCGCGCGTACCAGCCCCTGCGACGTTCCAGCAGCCCCCGCCCCCTGACCCTCCGCAGCAGAGGAGTGAACTCACTCCCCCGCTGCGCGGCGACGCCGACGGGCGCGGTAGACACAGACGGCGCGGCGGTCTGAGACATGGAGGACTCCGGTCCTGAATCGGCCAACAACGCTCTGACCTGCTTAAACGTACGGACCAGAGGCCATGCGGCGCCATGGCGTCAACACCCCGACCCCACCGGGGGCCAACCCCCGGAACCCGAAGGGGGCCAGCAACACCCCCGGTCCCGACCTCCAGACGACCACCACACCGGAACACCCCAGTCAACCCGCGGACCACTCCTGCGGCGCTGGTGAAGGTGCGCCGGAGCACGGGTCCGGGCGGGCACCGCGACGCCAGCGCTCGTCCACCCGTGTATCACTCAACGTCGACATGCCGCCGGATCCATGCGGCACACACCACCGAAACTAGATTGCGCACGACCCGTCCGGCGGGGTCGGGTGAGATCCGAGGGAGTTGAGCATGTCGACGCAACAGAGCGCACGGGCGGCCCAAGCGACGCCACAGGTGGCGTCGCCTCAGGTGGCGATGACTCTGGCTGGGATCGCGGCGACTGCCGCGACCCCGCGTCCGTCGGAGGAGTCGGTCGCCGAGCAGTGCACCCGGGTCATCCTGGGCATCAACCAGCAACTCGCCGACCCCGGTCTCGCCACCCAGGGCGACTGGAGCCTGCTGTGGGCCGCGCTGAGCGAGGGCAACGCGAACATGGCCTACCTGGCCAAGTCCACCGACGGATCCAACCAGTTCGCCGTGGTGCTGCGCGGCACGGTCGGCAACGTGACCGACCTGCTGGAGGACCTCGACGTCGGCACCGTCGTCCCGTTCACCGCCGTCGGCAAGCCGACGAGCCCGGTCTACGTCTCCAAGGGCGCGATGGAGGCGTTCAGCCAGGTCATGGCCATGAGCGCGGCGGGCCTGACTCTGGTGCAGGCGCTGTCCGGCGCGCTCGCCGCGGCGCCGGCGAACCCGACGGTCCTCGTGATCGGCCACAGCCTCGGCGGCTGCCTGGCCACCATGGTGGCCCCCTACCTGCAGACTCTGACCTGGCCCGGCGCCACCGCCCCGGCGTTCGGCCTCTACACCTTCGCCGCGCCCACCGCGGGCGGCCCGGACTTCGCGAGCTACCTCACCGGCCCCACCCTGTCCTGGGCCGTCAACCAACGCTACGTCAACTGCTACGACGTGGTGCCGCTGGCCTGGACCGGCATCGACACCGCCAAGGGCTGGTACCCGGGCAAGGGCCCGGTGGCCGACGTCGACGCCAAGGCCGTCATCACCGCGATCGCCTCCCTGCCCGGCCCCAACACCTACGCCCAGCCCGGCCCCTGCAGCGAGCTGAACAGCGGTTACGGGGTCAACGACCCGAACCTGCAGCGGAAGTCCCTGCAGGATTTCATGGGCCAAGCCGCCTACCAGCACGCCAACAACACCTACCTGAGCCTGCTCGGCGCCCCCGTCCTGCCCGCGGGCCCGCAGATCACCGGCATCAGCCCCGACACCGGCGGAGCCGGTACCCAGGTCACCCTCACCGGCACCGGCCTCGGCGCCGGCGCCATGGTCGACTTCGGCCCGTTCGCGTGCACGGACGTCACCGTCAGCGGGAGCGGCACCACGATCACCGCCACCGCGCCCGAGGGCGTCGGCGTGACGGCGGTGCGGGTCACCACCTGCCTGGGCACCTCCCCGGCCGTGCTCACCGCCCAGTTCGCCTACGGCGGCCCCTCCCCGGTGCGGGTCACCAGCATCAGCCCGGACTCCGGCACGGCCGGTACCTCCGTGCAGATCACCGGGGTCAACTTCGGCTCCGACGCCGCGGTCTTCTTCGCCGGTGTGCAGGCCACCGGCCCCAGCATCACCCCGCCCGACACGATCGTCGTCGACGCGCCCAAGGGGGTCACCGGCGTCGGCAAGCCCTCGACCGTCAACATCACCGTGGTGTCCAACGGCTATTCCTCCCCGGCCAGCCCCGCCGACGAGTTCGCGTACCCGGATCTGTGACCGCGTGGCCACGAGCGTCCCCGCCCGGGCGGATCGCGTTTTACAGGTTGTTCAAGTAAAAGTTGGCGAGCCGGTCGACGGCGGCGTCGACGTACTCGGGCTCGTCGTACATCTCGTAGTGACCGGCGCCGTCGACCACCATGAGGTCGACCGGGTTGGGTGCCAGCTTCCACAACTGCATGCCGGACTCGTAGGAGCCGGTGTTGCCGATGCGTCCGGCGAGGATGACCTGCAGCGGCTGGGTCATGAGCCGGTCGACCAGGTGATACGCGTCGTAGCCCAGCAGCAGCGAGTCGCTGCGCGAGAGGCGACGGTTCGTGGAGTGTTCGTTCCTGCCCCGCTCGGTGCGGTAGTAGGTGATTGCCTGGGTCGTGTCGATATCGGTCAGCCCGGCTGCTGTGGCTTCCTCCAAGGTGTCGGGCAGCCAGCTCACGCGGGTCGGCTCACCGGAGCGGGTCTCTTCGATGCGCGCGTCGGCCATCGTGTCGAGTGCGGCCGCCGCGCCGTCCGGCTGGAAGCTGCGGAACGACGTGCCTATGTTGGCTGGGACGACGGTGCCGACCGCCTTGATGCGGTGGTCCGTGCGGGCGGTGTGCACTGCGTAGCCTCCGCCGGCGCAGATGCCGAGGATGCCGATGCGCTCGGAGTCGATGCGGGGGATCGTGCTGAGCGTATCGATCGCGTAGGAGATGTCCTCGCCGCGGCGGTAGGGGTCTTCGAGGTCGCGGGGTTCTCCGCCGCTCTGACCTTGATGGGCGGGGTCGAAGACGAGCGCCGCGACGCCGCGGGCGGCAAGACGGGACGCGTAGTTCGCGCCGATCTGCTCCTTCACGCTGCTGCCGGGCGTGGAAAGCACCACGGCGCGCAGCGGCGCCGCGTCGTCGATGCTGTCGGGCAGGTAGAGGTCAGCCGCGAGATCGATCGGTCCGCGCGGGATCGCAATGTGCTGAAGCATCCGATGGCGCCTTTCGCGTCGGTGTTTGTTCCATAACCGTCCAGCACGAAGCACTATCTAGTACAGTTTGGAACTAGTTCAGAACTGTATCATCTGGATAGTTGGAGGGGCTTGCGTGGCGGTTGACGGGGCGCAGCTGTGGACGCTGAACCAGCGTCTGCTGAGCGTCGTGATGAGTGCCTGCGGCGCTGAACTGGCCGAACTCGGGCTGGAGACGAAGGAGTTCTTCGTGCTGGCCGAGGTGGCCGCGTCGCCGTACCCTGCCGAACTCGCGGCGGCGCTGATGATCCCTAAGGCGAGCGTGACGGTCTACGTCCGCAACCTCGCCGAAAAGGGGTTCATACGGCGCGAGATCGACGACGAAGACCTGCGGCGGCATCGGCTCATACTGACCGCCGAGGGCGAGGTGGCGCGGGACCGCGCGCTCTCAGCGCTCGCGGCGGAGTTCGACCGCAGGCTGGCGAGGATTACCCCGCAGGACCGCACCGATCTGCAGCGCATCCTTCTGGAGATGCTCAAGTCGCCAGAATGAGACCATATCGAAGGCACCACCCGCGGTCCGGGAAACGGTCAAGGACCTCCTCGATCCGGTCCCGCTTCGCCTCACGCAGAGCAGCCGGGATCGGGGGTGACGCGCAGCGCGCACCTGCGCGGGCTGCCTGATCTCCCTCGGCGAACAGCACTGTGGGCAGGTCGGACAACGCCTGGATCCGCCCTAACCGAGTGCCGGAGGGGGCTCGGCTGGACGGCGTCCCCAGGCCGAGATCAGCGGCGCGAGTGTCAGGTCGAGTTCGCCCGCGTGGATGGCGGCCAGGTGCGCGTCGATCTCGGCGTCGTCGGACAGGTCGGCCGCGAGCAGCTCGCCGCGCACGTGCTGGATGGTCGCCGCTTCCAGCCGGTCGCAGGCCAGCCCGCCGACCGGGAATGAGCCCGCCGCGGCGACGTCTACCAAGCCGGCCTCACGCAATGCCCGCGGCAGTGTCCGGCCGTAGCGCAGGTCCGCGCCGCGGCGCGTCAGCAGCTCCCGGACCGCGTCGCGCAGCCGGTTGGCCCGCCGCTGCGCAGGGCCGCTGTCGTCCAGGCATGCCAGTGGCTGCAGAGCGGTATCGGCGTCCTCGATCAGCAGCCAGCCGCCGGGCCGTAGCGCTGCCGCCATCGTGGCCAACGCGCGAGCCCGGTCGGGTACATGGACCAGCACGAGCCGGGCGTGCACCAGATCGAACGTCCCCGGCTCCGGGGGCGGATCAGCGGCGACGTCGTGCTGACGCACCTCGTACCCGTCGCCTGCCTTCAGCCACGACGGGGCGATGTCCGTGGCCAGCACGTGCCCGGTCGGACCGACGGCCGCCGCGAGCGCCTCCGGGATACTGGGGCCACCGGCCCCCACTTCCCAGCAGCGCGAGCCAGCCGTGATCCCCAGTCGGTCGAAGTGCCCGCGCGTCACACCGTCGAACAGCTCGGCCAGCCAGATGAATCGCTCGCCCGCCTCGGCGCGCGCGTTGTCCAGCAGGTACCCGCGGGCGGGAGCGGACTCTCCACCGAGCGAGGTAGTCCCGCCTGTCGGATCCGGTCGGCCACCGACGTGCGGCGGGCGGGGTGAGGAGGTCATGACTACATGGTCGGCCTTCCCCGGTCACCAGCGCCACGACGGCGGGAGAGGGATGCCTCACACAGCCAGCGAACTCCGCACGTCCTACAGCACGGTGTCTTCGGCCCCCACAGCCAGCGCACTGACCGGGCTGTCGGCCATGCGGGTTCGACTTCGTACCGGACGCCTTCGATCACGACCTAGAGTCGGGGCCAGCGGATCCAGCAGATGCACGTCCCCGTTCGTGACGGGTGGTACCTCTTCGCGATCAGGCCGTCGCCAGCGTGAACACGGCCGCGCCCGTGGTGTCCAGCGTGGCGTCTCCGCCGCTCAGCAGCGCGGCGTCGTAGCGGGACAGAGACAGCCCGGACACCGTGGTGGGCATGTCCAGCGCCACGACCAGCAGTTGCGCACCGGAAGCTACGGAGAGCGCACGGCGGCCACGGACGATGGCCACGGACACCTGGGCTCGTCCTCGGCGCCACATCACGTTGAGGTTGACGACTTTCCCATCGAGAAGGCGACACGCTGTGGGCGCGTCGCCGCTCAGCTCGTGTGGGACGTAACGGGTGTCGATGAGCCGCGGGTGTCCGTCCACGGTGAGTTCCATCCCCGCCCCCTCCACCATGGTCAGGATGCGGTCGACCTGCCCGAACACGGAGAAGGGGCCATCCGCATCGACATCTGCGAGGCTTACGCGCCAGATGAAGTCGTGCATATCGGCACCGGAAGGGAAGTGTGCGATCTCGCGGGTGGTTCCGCCACCGTTCTTCCAGGCGAGGGCCACATGCTCTGCGGCCGGCAGCAGACGTGTGCGCGCCGGGTCGTCAAGCGGCGTCTCTCGTCGCGTGCCACGGGTGGTCTTCGGCTCGGTGGCGGGTGAGTCGGGCATACGGAGATCCTATGGCGTGGAACGTTGCCGTGGCCTGTCCAACAGCGAGTCCGCAGGCAGCGTCGCCTCGGCCCGCCCCGGGGGCGACGTGCAGGCCCGGCTTTCCTGGAGCGACTGGCACAGGAGGTCCGCCACCAGGGCGGCGGCGTCCGAGAGGGGCTGTACCTCGGGGGTGCACAGGGACATGGCGGTACGCAGGCGGCCGTCGGCGAAGCGGTAGGCGCGTATCTCTTCGGGGGCGAAGTGGGTTCTGGCAGCGGACAGTGGCAGGACCGTGGCGCCGAGGCCGCTCACCACGGCGTCCCGCAGCACCATGCCGGGCTCGACTTCCGCCACGACCGAGCAGTGCAGTCCGGCGGTGTGGAAGGCGGCTTCGGTGATCCGCCGGACGGTGTGCAGTTCGTTCGGCAGGATGAAGCCCAGGCGGCTGGCCTCCTTGAGCGTGACGGTGTCACCGCGGCTCGCTACGGGCGGGATCTTGGCGCTGGTGATCAGGTGGAAGTCCTCCTCCAGGACCTGCTGGACCACCAGGCCCTTCACATAGCCGGGGTCGTAGATGAGGGCCATGTCCACTTGGCCGAGCAGCACCGCCTGGCTCATGACCACCGTCAGGTTCTGGATCAGCTGGAGGTGGATGTTCGGATATCGCTCGCGTACCTTCCGCAGCAGTGGCACGGCCAGGCCCGGCGCCATGCTGTACGAGGCGAGGCCGACGGTCACCAGTCCGGCCGGGGTGTCGTTGCCGGCGTGCAGATCGATCCGTGCGGCCTTTTCGAGGCGGAGGATGCCCTGTGCGTAGCGGTAGAGGGAGCGTCCGGACGGGGTAACCTCCACGCCGCGGCCGGTGCGTTCGAGCAGGCGGGTTTTGACGTCGCTCTCGAGCGCCGAGATGTGCTGGCTGAGCGCCGATTGCGTGATGTGCAGCGAGTCCGCGGCCCGGGTGATGTTGCCGATGTCCACCACCCGGACGAAGTAGGCGAGTCTGCGGGTGTCCATCGCGGTCCTCCTCGCCGGTCGATGCGGTGAACCTACCCTCCGCGGCCGGTCCGGGGAACGGGTGTGCGGGTCGCCCGCGAGACCACCTCGTAGACGGCCGCGTGGTCCGCGCCGCCGAGCCCGGCGTCGAGCAGTTCCTCGAACAAGGCGCCGGTACGTCGCGTCTGCGGCAGTCCGGCGCCCAGTTCGTCGGCGAGTTCTGCCGCGTACCGGACGTCCTTGACCTGGTTGGCCGCGCTTCCGCCGGGGCTGTATTCCCGGTGGAGGATCTTCGTGGCCTTGGCGTCGAGCACGGCACCGGCGGCCAGGCCGCCCTGGAGTACGCGGATCGCTGCTCGCCGTGGAGTCCGGCCCGCCGGGCCAGGTCGAGGGCTTCGGCGACGGACACCAGCGTCGCCGCCACGATCACCTGGTTGCACAGCTTCGCCACCGTGCCCGTTCTGGGCGGGCCCATGTGCTCGACTGTGGTGGCGAAGGTCCGCAGCACCGGCCTCACCAGGGCGTATGCCTCCGGGCTCGCACCGACCATGAGGCTCAGTGTGCCCGCGCGGGCCCCGGCGTCTCCCCCGCTCATCGGCGCGTCGACCAGCGTGACACCGGACCGGCCGAGCCGTTCGGCGAGCCCCCGGACCTTCTCCCGGGACGTGGTGCTGAGCACGACCACATGGGTGGTGCCGTGCTCGGCCCAGCGGCGCACCACCGGGTCGGGCGCGACCGTATCGAAATGGTCGACGTCGGGCAGGACCGACAGCACGATCTTCGCGCGAAGCTCCTCGGGATGTGCGACGGCACGGTCACCGAACGTGTCCGCCGTCGCGCGGGTCCGGTTCCATACCTGGACCGGGAAGCCCGCGCGGGCGAGGTGTCCGGCGACGGGCGCGCCCATCGGGCCGAGGCCGATCACACCGACAGCGGGTCCGTTCACTCCTCGACGACCAGACCCTTGGCCTTCAGCTTCTCCACGAGGCCGTGCACCTCGATCAGCGTCGCGTCGCCGCGGCGGTGCCGCTCCCGGATTCCGGCCTCGTGGTTCTCGCGCCGCTGGCAGAGCCGTACGACTTCTTCCGCCTCCTGCGGATCGATCACGACGATGCCATCGGCGTCGCCGCGCAGGATGTCGCCGGGCCGGACGATGCGGCCGCCGATGGAGATGGGGCGGTTGACCGGGCCCAGGGTTTCCTTGACCGTTCCCTCCATGCAGACGGAGCCGGAGAACACGGGGAAGCCCAGAGTCCGCAGGTCCGCGCTGTCGCGCACACCGGAGTCGGTGACGAACGCGGCCAGTCCCTTGCTCTTGCACGCGGTGGCGAGCACGTCTCCGAAGGAGCCCGCCTGCTCGAACTCCGAACCGGCGACGATCACGACGTCGCCGGGCTGGGCGTAGGAGATCGCGACCTGGACCATGATGTTGTCGCCTGCCTGCGCTTCGACGGTGAAGGCGGGGCCGCAGAACGACATGGCGGGGTCCACGGGCTTCAGCCGGTGCGCCAGCGCGCCCTTGCGGCCCTGTGCCTCGTGGATGGTGGCGGCGGAGAACTGGCCGAGTGCGGCCACCACGTCCGCGGACGGGCGGTCGATCTTGGTACGGACATGAATCATGGCGGGCTTCCCTTCAGACAGCGTTCGGTGGGCTCACTTCTGGGGGTCGGCGGACATCCGCAGCACCGTCTTGGACGACCGGGAGGCGTCCGCCGCGCAGCGGAAGGCCGCCGCGGTGTCGTCGATGCCGAACTCGTGGCTGAGCACCGCGTCGAGCGACGGGTCCGCGGCGAGGACGGCGATGGCGGCGTCGAGTTCGGTGTCGAAGCGCTGCGAGCCGTAGAGGGCGATCTCCTTGGCGATGACGGTCGACATGGCGACCGGCACGGGTTCGCGTGGCAGCATGCCGAGTTGGAGCACGGCGCCGCCGGGTCGCACCGCACTCAGCGCGGTGGCGAGCGAGGGCACGGCGCCCGCGGCCTCGACCACGACGTCGAAGGAGGACTCAGGAACGGAACCTCCGGCGGAGAGGTTCACGGTCTCCCCCGCGCCGACCGCCGCCGCGACCGTGAGCGGGAAGTCCTTGAGGTCGGCGGCGACGATCTGGGCGGCACCGGCGTGCCGGAGTCCGGCGATCGCGAGGGCGCCGATCGGGCCCGCGCCGCTGACCAGTGCCCGTGCGCCCCGTACCCGCTCGCCCAGCTGCGCCACCCCGTGCAGGGCGACGGCCAGCGGTTCGGCGAGCACGGCCCGGCGCAGCGGGAGTCCGTCGGGCAGTGGCCGCAGCTGTCCGGGCGCCACCTCCAGCAGTTCGGCGAAGCCGCCCTGGGTGTGCGGCTGGGTCGAGGCGCTGCCGAGGTAGGTGCCGCCGGGGCGCAGATGCAGTCCGGTGGCGGAGGTGGCGCCGGGCGGCGCGCAGGGTGTCGCCGGGTGGAGCGCGACGGGGGTGCCGACGGCCGGGGCGTCCCGTACGTCCTGGCCGGTCCGCGCGACGACGCCGACCACCTCGTGGCCGAGCACCAGTGGCTCGGTGACGGTGTACGGCCCGTTGCGGCCGTCCGCCGCGTAGTGCAGGTCCGATCCGCAGATGCCTCCGTACACGATGCGCACCGCGACCCGGTCCGGCGCCACCTTGAGGTCGGGCAGCGTGTCCACGCGCAGGTCTCCCGGTCCGTGGACGACGACGGCTTTCATGTGGATGGGCTCCTTTCAGCGGCCGAGGTAGCCGCCGTCGACGGGGATGACCGTCCCGTGGATGAACCGGGCGGCGTCGGAGGCGAGGAAGAGGGCGGCCCCGGCGATGTCCTGCGCCGTGCCCCATCTCCCCGCCGGGATGCGGTCGAGGATCTGGCGGTTGCGGGTCTCGTCGGCGACGAGCGCGGTGTTCATCTCGGTGGCGATGAACCCCGGCGCGATGGCGTTGACCCGTACGCCCTTCGGGGCCCATTCATTGGCCACCGACTTGGTGAACTGCCCGACGGCGCCCTTGGACGCGGCGTACGCGGAGGCCGTGAACCCGCCGGTGAAGGAGAGCATCGACGCCAGGTTGATGATCACCCCCGAGCCGCGTTCGAGCATCGGGCGGCCGAACGCCTGCGTCAGCTCCACCACCGTCCGGACGTTGAGCTGCTGCACCCGGTCCCAGTCCTCGACGGGGAAGTCCTCGACGGGGTGGCGGATGTTGAGCCCCGCGTTGTTGACCAGGATGTCGACCCGGTGGTCCCGCAGCACTTCGGCCGCGGTGGCGCGTACTTGCGCCGGGTCGCCGAGGTCGGCCACCACGGGGACGTAACGCCCCTCGTGGCCGGTGGTCTTGCGGCGGTGGATGCCCACGACGGTGGCGCCGTTGCGCAGATAGAGGTCGGCGATGGCGTGCCCGATGCCGCTGCTGGCTCCGGTGACGACAGCAGTCGTGCCGCTCAGGTCGGCGGTGAACGGAACGTCGTCCACGGTGGTCTCCTCGTCGTGTGTCATGCGATGTGCGACCCGCCGTTGACGTCGTAGGTGACGCCCGTGAGGTAGCCCGCGTGCTCGCTCAGCAGGAAGGCGATGACCGCCGCCACATCGCGTACGGTGCCGATCCGCCCCACGGGCAGCTCCTGGAGCAGCACCGCCTTGCGTTCGTCGGACAGTCGGCCGCCCATGATGTCGGTGTCGATGGAGCCGGGTGCCACGGAGTTGGCGGTGATGCCGTACGGGCCCAGCTCCCGGGCGAGCGTGCGGGCGAAGCCCAGCAGCGCCGCCTTCGAGGCCGAGTACGCGGCGCGCCCGTACACTCCGCCGCCGCGCTCGGCCGAGGCGGACGAGACGTTCACGATGCGGCCGAGCCGGTGCCCGGCCATGATCTGCGCCGCGGCGTGGGTGACGTGGAAGGTGCCGTTGAGGTTGACGTCGATCACCCGGTGCCATTCGGCCTCCGAGACCTCCAGGAACGGTACGGGCGAACTCACCCCGGCGTTGTTGACGAGGCCGACGAGCTGCGGCAGTGCCTCGTTCACCCGGTCCACGGCCGTCCGGACCGCGGCGCGGTCGCGGATGTCCACGCCGAGGCCCAGGCAGGGCACGCCGTGCTCGTTCTGGAGGTGTGTGGCGAGGTCGTGGCATGCCTCCTCGTCCAGGTCGAACACGGCGACCGACCAGCCTTCGGCCGCGAGCCAGGAGGCGGTGGCCCGGCCGATTCCTCGCTCGGAGGCGGCTCCGGTGACGATCGCGGTGCGGTCACGGGGGAATGTCACGGTTCTCCTGTCATTGGGTCGGGGCGGGGTCAGCGGGATCGCGGGAGGATGCGCCGGAGGTAGGCGGCGTTGGTGGCGCCCACGCTGAGGCCGTCGCCGCCGTAGTGCTCGACCACGAACGCGCCGCGGAACCCGTGGGCGATGGCGTAGCGGACGGCGGCGCGGTAGTTCACGATGCCGAGTTCGAGCGGGGTCGGGTGGGTGAGGACGGTGCCGGTGGCGGGGTCCTCCAGGCGCGCGTAGTTCTTGATGTGCCAGTAGTTGGTGCGCGGCGCGGTGACCGAGACCAGGTATTCCCAGGTGTCGATGGGCCGTTGCTGCCGGATGAGGTTGCCGAGGTCGGGGTTGAGCCCCACGGCGTGGTGTCCGATGTCGTCGAGGAAGCGGATCGCCTCGTCGGCGCTGCCCAGGTAGGTGTCCTCGTACAGCTCAAGGGACAGCTCCACACCGACGTCGGCGGCGTGGTCGCCGAGTTCCCGGAACCGGCGTACGGCCAGGTCGCGCACCTCGGGGTCGCCCGGTGCCACGTCCCCCGGCACCGTCCAGAACCACAGCGCCCGCTGCTGCTTCGGGGTCAGGGTGTCGTGGAGTCCGAGGCACACGATGTCCGAGCCGAGGGCGGCGGCCGCGTCGATGGTCCGGTGCGAGAAGGCGAGGTTGCGCTCCCCCCGCTCCGGGTGGATGACGCTCTGCCGGACCACGCCCACCCCGGGCACCGCGAGCCCGGCGTCGTCCAGGACGTCGCCGAGCGCCGTCAGCCGAGTCCGGTCGAGGTCGCCCAGCGGCAGCCAGGCGGTGGACAGCTCCAGGTGGGTGAACCCCTCGTCGACGACGGGCTGGAGGAGGCGGCGCCACTCGTCGGGGTCCAGCTTCTCCACCGGGGTGCCGTCGGCCGCGTGCGGCGGGAACTGGAGCATGGCGGCGGCGATCGGCCATTCCCCGGGCGTGTGGGGCGCGGGGAGCACGGAGGGAACGGCCAGGGACGGCCGCTCGGTGTGCACCGGGGGCACGGGAGACCTATCCAATGCGAAGACCTCCGTTGATGTTGTAGGTCGCGCCGGTGATGTATCCGGCCTCTTCGCCGAAGAGGAACTCGATCAGCGCGGCGACATCACGTGTCGTACCGAGCCGTCCGACCGGCAGTTGCGCCAGGAACGCGGGCTTGCGGTCGTCGGTGATCCGGCCGCCCATGATGTCGGTGTCGATGGTGGCCGGTGCGACCACGTTGACCGTCACTCCGTACGGGGCCACTTCCAGCGCGAGCGCGCGGCTGAACGCCTCCATCGCGCCCTTGGACGCGGCGTAGGTGGACTTGCTGTACGTACCGCCACCGTTCTGCATCGCCGTCGACCCGAGGCTCACCACCCGGCCGTAGCCGCGCTCCGCCATGCCGGGCACGACCCGCTTGCTCACGACGAAGGTGCCGGTGGCGTTGATCCGCAGGACGCGTTCCCACGTGGCGAGGTCCACGTCGAGGAAGGACACCGGTGAGCTGATGCCCGCGATGTTGGCCAGCGCGGCGACGGGCGGCAGTTCCGTCTCGAACGTGGCGACGGCGGTGTCCACGGAGGCGGGGTCGGCGATGTCCGCGGCCACGCCGACCGCCGCGACCCCGTGCTCGGCGCCCAGCGCGGCGGCCACCTTCTCGACCTCCGCGTCGACGTCGAGCAGGCCGAGGCTCCAGCCCGCGGCGGCCAGCCGCGCCGCCAGCGCGCGGCCGATGCCGCGCTCCGACGCCGCTCCGGTGATGACCGCCGTACCGCGGTGTCCAGGGTCGTCCGTCATGTCCTGCCCTTCTCGTCGTCGATTTCGTTCCGGCGCGGCCACGTACCGTCCGGGAAAGGCCCGTTGACCGTCTCGTCGGGCTGCTCGCCGCGGCTGGCCGCGATCAGTGACGCCATCACGCTCGCCGAGACGGCGGCGGTGTACTGGTCCGTCCAGCACAGGGAGTGCGGGGCGAGGGTGACGTTGTCCAGCGCGGTCAGCGGGCTGTCCGCCTTCAGCGGTTCCTCGGTGAACACGTCCAGGCCCGCCCCGGCCAGCCGTCCGTCCGACAGTCGCGCGGTGAGCGCCCCCTCGTCGACCACCACGCCACGCGAGACGTTGATCAGCCGGGCGGTCGGCCGCATCAGCGAGAGTTCACGTTCCCCGATGAGATGTCGCGTACCGGCGTTCGCGGCGACGGTGACCACCACATAGTCGCTCTCCATCAACAGCCCTTCCAGGGAACGGAGTTCGACACCGGCCTCGGCCGCCTCACGACCGCGGTCGCTCCGGTTGTACCCCAGCACCCGCAGTCCCTGCGCACGCACCCGGCGCGCGGTCTCCAGGCCGATGCCGCCGAGTCCGACGATGCCCACCGTCGCGCCGGTCAGCCCGGAGCCGCGCCACGCCCCGCGCTCCGCCCACCGGCCGTCCCGCACCAGGCGGTCCTTGACGACGAGGTGGTGCGACAGCGCGTACAGCAGCGCGATCACGGAGTCGGCCACCGGCCTTCGTACCGCGGCGGCCGTGTTGGTCACCAGCACCCCGCGCCGGGCGCAGGCACCGGTGTCCACGGCGTCGAAGCCCGCGCCGAAGCGCGCGACGTGCCGCAGCCGCCCGTTGCCCGGTATCGACTCGGCCGACACCCGCTCGTGGCCCAGGACGAGGACCGCGTCCGCCTCGTCGAGCTGGTCGGGCCGCAGCTCCTCGACCTCCTCGTCCAGCACCCGCCACGCCAGCCCGGCGTCGGTCAGCCGGGAGAGCCCGATGTCGCCGAAGATGGTCGAACCGTCCGGCTCGGCATAACCCCGTGTGACCACGACCTGATACACCACGGTGGCCTCCCTCACCCGTTCCCGCGGGCTCCGACGGTCGAGAGACCGTCGATCGCCGCGATGTCCGCCGGGTCGAGTACGAGGTCGACGGCGAGCAGGTTTTGCTCCATCCGCTGCCGGTGTGCGGACTTCACGGTCACGGCGACCCGGTGGTGCAGGTTCCAGGCCAGGACGATGTCGCGGGCCGAACGGCCGTACCGCCGCGCGATGTCGGCGAGCAGCGGATGGTCGAGGTCGGTGCTGCGCAGCGGGCTGTGCGCGCTGAGCACCACGCCGCGCCGGCGCAGCATTTGGGCGAAGTCCGCGTCGTAGTCGCCCGGCCCCCACTGCACCTGGTTGACGGCCGGGTACACCCCGGTGGCCTCGTGCAGGGCGTCGATGAGGTCGACGGAGTAGTTGCTGACGCCGATGGCCCGTACGAGTCCCTCGTCGCGGGCGCGGAGGAATTCGCGCCAGCTGGTGACGCCCGGGAAGCCGCCCGGTGGCCAGTGGATCAGCCATAGGTCGAGGTATTCGCAGCCGAGCGCGGCGAGGCTCTCCTCCAGCGTCAGCCGTTCCCGGCCGACCTGGTCGGGCGGCATCTTGGTGGTCACGAACAGGTCGGACCGGGGCAGGCCGGATGCCGTGAGGGCCGCGCCGACGGCCGCTTCGTTGCGGTAGCGGCTGGCGGTGTCCACGAGCCGGTAGCCGACCGAGAGCGCGGTCAGCACGGCCTCGGTGGCCTGGTCGCCGCGCATCGGGTGGGTGCCGAAGCCGAGCAGGGGCATGACGCGGCCGCCCGCGTCGGCAGTGGGCATCCGGCCCGCTCCGGGCTGGAGGGTCGTATCCATGGCGGTTCTCCTCGTTCGGTGGTGGCGGGTCGGTCGGTCAGTGCAGTTCGACCAGCCGCAGCGGGGTCCGCGCCTGGGGGTCGGCGCCCGCGGCGGTCACCACGACGGTCTCCGCCAGCTCGACCGCGCCACCGCCCGGCGCCGCGACCTTCGTCCGTACGCCGAGCACCATGCCGGGCTGGGCGGCCACCGCGCTGTCGCGGGGCAGCGGTGGCGCCGCCGCGGCGCCGCGCAGCGTGACGATCCGGCATGCCGCGGTGTGCCCAGCGGCCTCGCGGTCGAACGCCTCGTAGCCCTCGCGGAGCGGATCGCCCGGCCGCAGGGCGGCCAGCAGCGCGGCCGTCGCGGCGGCGCAGGCGTCCCCGGCGGCGCGCAGTGGGCCGTCGGGCTTGCCGAGTACGGCGCTGGCGGCGGCGTATCCGGCGACGCCCGCCAGGAGGGGGTGCAGGACGTAGCGGACCGGTGTCCCCGCGATCAGCCGGGCGGTGCCGGGGTCGTGGCCGCGGACGGTCACCAGATCCGATCCGGCGGCCCGGTCGGCCGTGCCGTCGCCGCTGTGGAGGCCATCGGTGCTGTCCGTGCCGTACGGGTCGTACCAGCCCAGCAGGCCACCGGCCCGGCGGATCGAGCGGTCGACGTTGCCCGACAGCTCCCGTACGTCCATGCCGACGCACAGGTGGTCCATGACCGCCGTGTAGCCGACGGCGGCGAGTTCGGCGGCCGCGGTGACCGCCGGTAGCTCGTCGGGCTCGTGGCTCGCCAGCTCGGCGAAGAGCAGGTCGGCGGCGGGGCGCAGCCGTATCCCCGCGGGGCCTGCCTGCTCGGCCACCTGCCATGGCGGAGCGGCGTCGACACCGACGGCGCCGTCCGCCACGCCGTCCGTCACGCCACCGGCGTGGAGCGCGGCCGCGATGGCGGTGGTGAGGTCGCCGTCCGCCGCGCTCGCCACCGTGCCGTCGGCGGTGACCAGGACGGCGGCCCCGTCGGCGAGGCCGGGAGCCGACCCGAGGGCGTACCGGCGTCCTGCGGGCGAGGTCAGCAGCAGGGCCGTGAGGCCCGCCTTGTCCATCTGTTCGCGGAGCCGGTCCAGTCCTGCTCCGGCCTGGCTCGTGGCCGCTGTCGCCACGGGACCACCGTCCTTTCGGATGTGCGGGGGTTGTGCGGGGGCGGGTCAGCGCTTGAGCGGTTCGAAGGCCGTCTCGCGGATGCGCAGCGCGGCGAACCCGGCGGCGGCGGAGGTGAGGACGAGGTAGATGGCCGGGATCCAGGTGCTGCCGGTGGCGACGATGAGCGCGGAGACGAGCAGCGGGGCGGCGCCACCGAAGATCGCGGTGCCGATGTTGTAGCCGAAGCCGTACGCCACGGTGCGGATGCGGGTGGGGAACAGCTCGGCGAGCGTCACCTGCATCACGCCGTTGGTTCCGGCGAAACACAGGGCCATGAGGACCGCGCCGACCGTCGCCACGGCGAAGGAGCCCTGCGTCAGCAGCCAGTAGCACGGGAAGCCGATGACGACCATGCCGAACGCCGAGACGGAGAGCATCCTCTTGCGGCCCACCCGGTCGGAGAGCCGTCCGGCGTAGAGCACGGCGAACGTGCCGACGGCCAGCATGATGCCCGTGACGAGCAGGCCCTGCAGGGCCGAGAAGTGCATGTCGTTCTTCATGAACGAGGGCATGTAGATGAACAGGATGAAGTAGCCGGAGCTGTTGAACAGCGGCAGCACGACCGTCATCGCCATCGCGCGGATGTTCTCGCGGGAGGAGAATGCCTCGCGGAGCGGGCTGCGGGTCACCCGGCCCTCCTCCTCGGCCTCGGCGAACTCGGGCGATTCGTCGGCCAGTCGTCGCACGATCAGGCCCACCAGCCCGAGGGGCAGGGCGAGGAGGAACGGCAGCCGCCAGCCCCACGCCTCCATGGACGAGGTGCTGAGTACCGCGGTCAGCAGGGCGGTGAACATGGTGCCGAGCAGCATCGCGACGAACGTGGCGGCGTTGGCGTAGCTGACCACCTGTCCCCGGCGCCCTTCTCCGGCGTGTTCGGCGAGGAAGGAGTTGCCGTTGCCGACCTCGCCGCCCATCGCGAACCCCTGCACGAAGCGCAGCAGCACCAGGGTGATCGGCGCCCAGGCGCCCGCCACGGCGTAGCTGGGCAGCACGCCGACCAGGCCGGTGGACAGGCTCATCAGGACGATGAGCACCAGCAGGACTCGTTTGCGGCCGATCCGGTCGCCCCACGACCCGGCGACCGCGGCGCCCAGCGGGCGGAAGAAGAACGGGATGGCGAAGGCCAGGAACGTCAGGAGGACGCTCGTGGCGGGGGCATCGCTGGGGAAGAACACGACGGCGAGCGTCCCGGCCACGAAGCCGTAGACGGCGTTGTCGTAGAGCTCGATGAAGACGCCGATGAGACCACCGAAGATCGATGCTCTCGTTGCTTTCGTCGTTTCCCTCTTCGGCGCCGGGGACATGGGTACGGCCGGCGGGGCTTCGGAGACCTTGCTGTTCACGAGGACTACCTTTCTCAAGGGTGACGTCATCGTCACCGGAAGGCTGGCCGTCATTGTTTCCTCGTCAGTGGCGGGAAATATACACGGCGGCGCAAGCCAGCTCTCTTTCCTGTTGCGTCATAAGGGGGACTTATGACTGTTGGGGCACCACAGGAATGGGCCGAGGCGGTTTCTTCAACTGCGCGACATCTTCAACCGCGCAGGAGGGATACCGAATGCGCGAGTCCGGAGACCGCCTCTCGAATGGTGTCGATGTCCAATGCGAAGCTGGCCCGGAAATGGCCGGGGCAGCCATAGGCGTCACCCGTGATCACCACGACGCCGGAGGTATCCAGAATGTGCTCGGCGAGGTCGGCGTCGGAGGTGAGCGTCGTCCCCGAGGGGGTCACGGCGCCCGTCAGCGCGGACGCGTCGGTCCATACGTAGAAGCCGCCCCGGGGGACCGACGGGCGCAGCCCCTCGATCGCGTCGAGCCCGGACACGAGCAGGTCCCGGCGCTCGCGGTAGATCCGTACCGTACGGTCGATGAACTCCCGGCCGCCGTCGAGCGCCGCGGCCGCGGCCGCTTGGCTCACGGACGACGGGCACGACGAACTCTGCGACTGGAGCGTCCCGATCGCCGCGCACAGCGGCGCGGCCCCGGCGGCGTAGCCGATCCGCCAGCCGGTCATGGCGTACGCCTTGGACACGCCGTTGACCAGGAAGATGCGGTCCCGCAGGTCGGGGGCGACGGTCACGGCGCTGGGGACGGGGTCCGTGCCGAAGTTGATCTCGTCGTAGATTTCGTCGCACAGCAGCGAGACGTGCGGGTGGGCGCGCAGGACGTCGGCGATCTGCCGCAGTTCTTCCTCGCTGTAGACCGCGCCGGTGGGGTTGTTGGGCGTATTGAGCACGACCCATTTCGTCCGGTCGGTGAGGGCCGCGCGCAGCCCGCCCGGGGTGAGCTTGTACCCGTCCGCCGCCGTGGTGCCGACGACCACGGGACACCCGCCGTTGACCTTGACCATGTCCGGGTAGGAAACCCAGTACGGTGCCGGGACGATCACCTCGTCGCCCTCGTCGAGCGTGGCCACGAACGCCAGGAAGATGAGTTGCTTGGCGCCGCCGCCCAGGCAGATCTCGCCGGTGCCGTAGGACTGTCCGGTCTTGCGCCGCAGCCGGGAAATGATCGATTTCTGGAGAGCGGGCGTGCCGTTCGCCGAGGTGTATTTCGTCTCGCCGTCGCGAATTGCCGCGATCGCCGCGTCCTTCACATGGTCCGGCGTATCGAAATCGGGCTCGCCGATCGTCAGCGGAAGAACCTTGCGGCCCGCCGCCTGAAATGCGCGCACCCGGTCCGCGACGCGGGAACTGGGCGATTCCTTGACGCGCGACATCCGCTCGGCGAGTGCGGGGGTTCGCAGTACCTCGGGAAAGGTCATCCCTTTCCTCCTTCGATGGAGATCGGTGGTGCCAGGAGATGGGGTGTTGTCAGGTGAGTGCGGCGAAGGCGGTGCGCGCGCGGTGCGCGACCCGGTCCAGGAGCCGCCGCCGCTCCAGGTAGGCGGCGGTGGCGGCGGTGGCGCTGGTCCGGCGGAAACGGATCTCCTGTCCGGGCCTGAGCTGCGCCGCGACATCCAGGGCGCGCGAGGTGAGCACCGCGAGCACCGGGTAGCCCGCGGTGATCCCGCGGCCGCGCATCAGGACGAGCAGCTCATCGCCCGCGGGGGCCTCGACCGCCCCGACCGGCACGCCCCGCGACAGCACCTCCCCGGTGACGGTGCGCTGCGGCACATGCCCGGCCACGCGGAGGCCGACATGGTTGATCCGTGGGGTGACCGTGTACGGGGAGTCGAACAGCCGCTGGAGCCCGGCGCCGAACTCGGCGGCGTCGGGTCCCTCGATCACCTCCAGCACCGCGGGCACCCGGCCGATGTCGCGGGGGATGCCGAAGTCGAAGACCGTGGCCCCGAAACACCGGTTGACCAGCGGTGGATGGGAGCGGTGCAAGGTCAGGGACATCCCGGCCGTCACCGGGGTGCCGAACTCGATCATCGAGTCCGGGGCGCAGCTCCCCATCAGCAGCGGCACGTCGAACGATCCGTGCACGGCGACGTACGCGCGCAGTCCCGCGTCGGAGATGCCCACCCGCACCGTCTCCCCCGCCCGCACCGACAGCGGTGACCACGCGGGGTGCGGCAGGCCCTCGACGGCCGGTTCTGCGGGCGCGCCGGTGACGGCCATGAGGATGTCGTGGCTGGGCCGGAGCGTGACACCGAAACCGGTGGCCTCGATGAGCGGTGCGGCCGGCGCGTTGCCGACCAGGGCGTTCGCGGCGCGCGCGGCGAACTGGTCGAGCGCGCCGTTGACCGCGAGCCCGCGCGCGGGCCCGGAGGTGCGGCCGAGGTCGGTGACCACACACGCTGTCGCGGCCTCCACGTACAGCCCGGGGCGGTCAGTCATGGTTCCGGTACCGCATCGGGACGCCGAGCAGGGCGGCGTACGTGCCCTCGTCGACCGGGAAGAAGCGGACCCGGTCCCCGGGCCGGTAGGGCACGACGGCCCCCGCGGTCTCATCGGTCCTGTCCGTCCGCAGGATGGTCAGCGGCGTACGGCCGATCTGCCGCCAGCCGCTCGGCGCGGCGACGGGCCCGATCACCGCCTGACGTCCAGCGACGGAGATCGCACCCGGCGGCACCCGCAGCCGGGGCGTGGCGAGCCGGGGAATCGGGACCCCGAATTCCGGCCCGTCCGTCATGGCCGACGCGGCGGGCCCGCCCAGACAGCGGATGAGGTGCTCCTTCGCGCAGACGAGCCGGATGACCTCCGCGACCGACGCGCCGACCACCCCGGCGACCCATTCCAGGTCGGGGCCCGCGTCGCCGCCGAACAGCACCGGCACGTCGATGACCCCGGACGGCGGGACCGCGCTCCCCACGCCGGGGGCGGCGTCCCAGGAGCGGATGTACGACATGATCGCGTCGCCCGTGGTGTGGTACGGGTCGAACTCCACGAGCACCGCGTCGTACGTCGGCACGGCGGACACCGTGGGGTGGATCTCGCCACGGTTCAGCCACCCCGCGAGCCGGTGCACGGTCGCCCACAACTGGTCGGTGTCCTCGCCGTCGACGGTGACCCGCAGCGCGGCGTCGCCGCACGGCGATATGTCGATCTTGGCCGTCGTCCGCATGACCGTCCCGCCCCTTCGGTCATGCTGCCTGAGCGCGGGCATCCAGCACCTCGTCCAGCGGCGCCAGTGCGACTCCGGCATCCAGCAGTTCGCCTCGGATGCGCCGCGCGAGCTCCAGCGCCGCGGGGCCGTCGCCGTGCAGCTGGACGCAGTCCGTGCGGACCGGCAGGTCCGTGCCGTGCCGACTGGTGATCACCCCCTCGGTCACCATCCGGATGGTCCGGCGGGTGACCTCGTCCGGGTCGTGCAGCACGGCGCCGGGCTCGGACCGGGACACCAGGGTGCCGTCGTCCTCGTACGCCCGGTCCGCGATGCCCACCATGGCCATCCGAAGACCCCGCTCGCGCGCGACGGCCGCCATCTCGCCCTCCTGCATCAGGATCACGAGGGACGGGTCGAACGCCTCCACCGCGTCCGCCACCGCCTCGGCGTAGTCACGCCGGACGACCACGAGGTTGCCGAGGCGGCCATGCGGTGCCAGGTGATTGACGCGGGTGCCGTGTGCGCGGGTGAACGCGGACAGCGCCCCGATCTGGTACAGGACGTCGGTGCGCACCTCGTCCGGCGTCAGGTCCATCGCCCGGCGGCCGAAGCCCACCAGATCGGGAAAGCTCGGATGCGCGCCGACGCCGACGCCACGCTCCACGCAGGCGCGCACCGTCGTGTCCATCACCCGCGGGTCTCCCGCGTGGAATCCGCACGCGACGTTCGCCGAGGTGAGCAGATTCAGCAGCTCGGCGTCATTGCCCATGGTGTAGGACCCGAAACTCTCTCCGAGGTCGGCCACCAGATCGACGACAGCCACAGCGAGGCTCCTTTCCCGCAGGGGTCGGGACGACGTCCGAACGGTGTCGGACGCTCACACGAACCGGTCCGGCAAGGGACCGTGTTCCGCTGGACACTAGGTCCGGCGCGACCCGGGAAAGAAGGGCACATCACAAAGGCCCATGGCTGTAGTACGGATCCTGATGGCTCCGGATGGCATCCGGCTGCCCGGCATCCGGCGCGGTGCCCTTGGCGCTCACTCGGGAGTTCCGCCGTCCCCCGGCTCCCAGGACCGTGGCGATGACGGAGGCACCGGCGACCGCGGCGATGCCGAGCCACTGCGGCCAGGCGAGCCGCTGGTCGAGGATGAGGAGTCCGAACAGGGCACCGGCGGCGGGCTCCAGGCTCGTCAGCACACCGAACACACGCGGCGGGATCCGGCGCAGCGCCTCCAGGTTGACGAGTACGGCAGCACGCTGGATGCCACCGCCACCACGGCCGCCACCCACAGCACATGGGGGTCCAGGACGGCGCTCCCGGCGCGGGCGACGCCGTACGGGGTGCTCAGCAGCGCCGCCCACAGCACCGCCAGCGCCAGGCCCTGGCCGCCGCTGAGGCGTCGCGCCATGTGGGAGGAGACCAGGATGTAGCCGCCCCAACAGCCCGCCGCCACCGCGGCCAGGGCCAGGCCACCCGGGTCGAGGGGGACGCCGCCCCCGCCGAGCAGGAGGACACCGGTGGCCGCCAGGCATGCGGGCAGGAGGTCGGCCGCTCGTCGCGATCCGGCCAGGGCGATGGCGAAGGGGCCGAGGAATTCGATCGTGGCCACGGCTCCCAGCGGGATGTGGTTCACCGCCTCGTAGAACGCGAGGTGATGCCCCGCCAACAGGGCCCCGGCGGCGATCACCGTCCCCCACTCGCCCTTCACCGAGTTCAGCGCCTGCCGCCGTGGGCGCCACACCAGGCACAGGAGCACACCCGCGATCAGCAGCCGGAGGAACACCACGCCCGGCGCGCCCACTTGCGGGTATATCCGGGGTGAGAAGGCCGCGCGAACTGGATGCCGCACACACCGCCCAGCACGAGCGCGGGAGCGGGTATGTTCCCCGCGACCCTGGTGAAGCCCCGGGTCACGCTGCCGTCAGTCATTCTCGGCCCACACTTCTCTCGCCTTGCGCACGTCGGTCGTCTTGCGCACGTCGGTCGCCGTCGCGTTCAACCGGCCATCCGCAGCAGCAACTTGCCTGTGGAGGTGCGCCCGCCCATCAGCCGGTGGGCCCCGGCCGCCTCCGGCAGCGGGAACTCCGCGGTGACCGGCAGGGTCACGGTGCCGTCGGTGGCCCTACGGAGGGCGCGTTCGGTCAGTGCGCGCAGCGCCTCGGGCGCCGTCTGTGCGAGGGCCAGGATGGAGAAGCCCGCGACCGAACGGCCCCGCGCGGCCAGGTCCGCCTGCCCCGCGTGCCACGGCTCGGCCCCGCTCGCGTTGCCGAAGGACACCAGCCGTCCGAAGACGGCCAGCGCGTCGAGGCCGCGACGCAGGGTGTCACCGCCGACCGGGTCGAGGACCAGGTCGACGCCCCTGCCGTCGGTGGCGCGGTGGACGTCGTCGGGGAAGGTGTCCGTGGTGAACACCTCGTCGTAGCCGTGCTCCAGAGCGTGCCGGGCCTTGGCCGTGGAGGAGACCACGCCGTACACGGCACCGGCACCCGCCGCCCGGGCCAGCTGTCCGGCCACCGTGCCGATGCCTCCGGCGGCGCCGTGCACCAGCACGCTCTCCCCGGCGCGCAGCCGCCCCACCTCGTGGAGCAGCGCGTGCGCGGTGGGCAGCACGGTGGGGAGCGTGGCCGCGGTCCGCAGGTCCAGGCCCTCGGGGAGCGGAAAGACGGTGGCGGCCTCGGCGGCCACCACCTCCGCGTACGCGCCGCCGCCGACGAGCGCGGCGACGTCCTGCCCCGGGCGCAGCCCGTCGACACCGGGTCCGACGGCCCGGACGCGCCCGGAGACCTCCAGGCCGGGGACGTAGGGCAGCGACGCCACCCGGTACCCCTCGGCCCGCGCCTTGAGGTCCGCGAAGTTCACGCCCGCGTAGGCGACGTCGATGGTCACCTGGCCCGGCCCCGGCTCGGGAGGTTCGGCCTCCACGACCTTCAGCACCTCGGGGCCGCCGTACTCCTGGAACGCGACCGTACGCATACGGAACACACACCTTTCCGGTCAGTGTTCAATGGAAAGCGAACACTGGAACTGTAAGATATTCATCGAACACCGGGCAAGGTGAGGAGGGTCGGCGGCACCGGAAGGTGCGTCAGCCGGCGGCCGCCACGGGGTCGCGGTCCGTTCCGGCCGCCGCCTTCGGGCCGTCGCCCACGGGCCTCTCGCCGGGGGCGGGCTCGCCCTCGGGTTCGGAGGCGTACGGAATCTCGCCACGCAGGACGGCCCTGGCACGCTCCTCGTCGAGCTGCCCCTCCCATTTGGCCACCGCCAGGGTGGCGACGCCGTTGCCGACCAGGCTGGTCAGGGCGCGGGCCTCGGACATGAAGCGGTCGATGCCGAAGATGAGCGCCAGGGCGGCGACGGGCACGTGCGGAACGGCGCTGAGGGTGGCGGCCAGGGCGACGAAGCCGGAACCGGTGACCCCGGCGGCGCCCTTGGAGGTGAGCAGCATGACGGCGAGCATGGACAGCTGCTGGGTGAGGCTGAGGTCGATACCGAGGGCCTGGGCGAGGAAGACCGAGCCCATGGTCAGGTAGATGGCGGTGCCGTCGAGATTGAAGGAGTACCCGGCGGGCAGCGTGATGCCGACCACCGGCTTGGAGGCGCCCACGTGTTGGAGCTTGCCCATCATGCGCGGCAGCACCGGCTCGGTGGACGAGGTGCCCAGGACGATCAGCAGCTCTTCCCTGATGTAGCGGAGGAAGGGCAGCAGGCGCAGGCCGTTGACGCGCATGACCGTGCCCAGGACCACCAGGACGAAGAACAGCGCGGTGAGCCAGAAGGAGCCGACCAGCAGGAAGAGGTGGCGCAGGGTGCCCAGGCCGTAGTTGCCGATGGTGAAGGCCATGGAACCGAAGGCCCCGGCCGGGGCCAGCCGCATGATCCAGCGGATGAGCGTGAACAGCACCTTGGACAGCTTCTCGATGCCCTGGGCGATCCCGAGGCCCGCCTCGCCGCTCGCGTGCAGGCCGAAGCCGAACAGCACCGAGATCACCAGCACCGGCAGGATCTCGTGGCCGGTCAGCGCGCTGAGCAGGGTGTCCGGGATCATGGCGAGGACGAAGGCGGCGAAACTCTCGTGGGTCGCGGTCGCCTCCGGCGGCAGGCCCTCGGCGGAGAGGGTGGAGGGGTCGACGTGCAGTCCGCTGCCGGGCTGGACGAGGTTGACGACGACCAGGCCGATCACCATGGCGACGGTGGTCAGCACCTCGAAGTAGAGCAGCGCCTTGAGGCTGACCCGGCCGACGGCGCGCGCGTTGCCCATGGAGGCGATGCCGTGGACGACGGTGCAGAAGATGATCGGCGCGATCATCATGCGCACCAGCGCGATGAAGCCGTCGCCGAGCGGCTTCAGATCGGCTCCGAAGGAGGGCCACAGCCAGCCGACGGCAGCCCCGGCGAGGACGCCGATCAGGCATTGGACGTAGAGCAGGGACAGCAGCCGGCGGATGCGGCGCGGTGGAGCGGTGACGGTACCCGGGGCGGCATCGTTGCGGCTCATGCGGGGCGTCCTTCCAGGACGGGAACGAGAAGTTCGGCTCGGGCGATGCGTCGGGCGGCGCGGTGCAGCAGCACCGTGGGGGACGCGCCGTCCGGCGCGGGGACGGCTTGGGCGGTGATGACACCTGCCGGGGTGCCCAGGCGCAGCGTGCCGTCGGCGGTCTGCCGGGCGACGCGGTGGGCGAGGGTGCCGGGGATGGCGGCCGCGGTGGCCAGCGCGACGGCCGAGGTGAGGCCGATCGCCGGGTGGGGTGCGTGCATGGAGACCATGCGTACGGCCAGGTCGTACTCGTCCTGACCGACGAAGGTGCCCTGGGTGGTGCGGTACGCGGCGGACCGGGCGACGACGCCGACCTTCGGCACGGCGTGGCTGACCGGGTCGCCCTCCTCGGCCAGGCCCATGGTCAGGGCGGCCTCGCGGCGCAGCGCGGTGAGCGCGGGCACCGCGGCGGCGAACGCGGTGAGGGATTCGGTGCCGTCGAGGCCGAATGCCTTGGCCTCGAAGAGCGCGGCCGGGGCTCCGGCGTCGACCAGGGACACCTCGACCGGGCCCGTCGGCCCGGTCAGGGTGCCCAGGGCGCGGCCGGTCGGCAGAGCGCGGCCCGTGCTCGTACCCGCGGGGTCCTCGAAGCCGAGCAGCACCGGCACACCGAGCGCGGTGGTGCCCGGCACCGCCGCCGCGCCCTCGTCGGGGGCGGTGTTGCCCGGGGTGGGGATGGTGCCGGTGAGGCGGGCTCCGGTGTTGACGTTGAGCATCCGCACCGTGGTGGCGTCCGAGGTGATCGGCACCAGGTGGTTGTGGACGGCGTACAGGGCGACGGCGGTGGCGCAGTTGCCGCAGTTGCTGGCCCACTCCACGCGCTCGTCACCGATGCCGACCTGTGCGAAGGCGTACTCGACATCGACGCCCGGCTCGGCCGACGTCCGGACGATCGCGGCTTTGGAGGTGGTGGAGGAGGCGCCGCCGACACCGTCGATCTGGCGGGGGTCGGCAGCGTTGTAGGCGGCGAGCAACAGGGTGTCGGCGTCCACGCCGGTCGCCGCCACCTCGTGGTGGTCGAAGATCCAGCACTTGCTGGTTCCTCCGCGGATCATCTCGCCCTGCAGACGCAGCACAACAGACTCCTCGTGAAAACCCGACGGCTTTTCCGTGCGGGGTGTGATCCACGGTGGGCGCAGAGAGCGTGAAGTACAATCTCGGAAATCTGCACGGGTATTAAGTTGTGGTTAATGCTGGAGGTGGCGCGGTGCTCGACGTGCGGCGCATTCTGCTCTTCACCGAGGTCGCCCGCCGTGGCTCGGTCACCGCCACCGCGCGGGCCCTCAACTACACGCCGTCCGCGGTGTCCCAGCAGGTCAGCCGCCTGGAGGCGGAGGCCGGGCAACCGCTGCTGGAGCGCCATGCCCGGGGCGTCACGCTCACCGACGCGGGACGCGCGCTCGCGATGCGCGGGGAGCGGATCGAGCGGGAGCTGACGGCCGCGGAGAACGAGCTCGCCGACTTCGCGGGCCTCCGCGCGGGCACCCTCCGCATCGGCACCTTCCCCACCGTCGGCGCCTCCCTCCTCCCCCGGGCCGTCATCGCCTTCCGGGAAGCACACCCCGACGTACGGCTGAACGTGCGCAGCGCGCGCATCGCGGGCCTGTGGGCGATGCTGGAGAACCGAGAGGTCGAGATGTCCCTGATGTGGGACTACGACTGGAACCGTATCGACCGCGAGGACATCGTCGTCACCTCACTCGTCGACGACCCCCCGGCCCTCCTCGTCAGCAAGGACCACCCCCTCGCCGACCGCCCCTTGGCCGCCCTCGCCGACTTCGCGAACGACCCCTGGATCACCCGCGCCGACCACCACCCGGTGGCCGAGGCCCTCGCCCGCAGTTGCCACACGGCCGGTTTCGAGCCGCAGATCGCCTACGAGGCCCACGACTACCAGGAGGCCCAGGCCATGGTCGCCGCCGGTATCGGCGTCGCCCTCGCCCCCACCCTGGCACTGGAAGGCATCCGCGGCGGCGTCAGCGTCCTGCCACTGCGACCCCCCGCCCCGGTACGCCGCATCCTCCTCGTACGCATGGCCGACCACGCCCTCACCCCCGCCGCCCATGCCTTCGCGGGCTTCCTGCGCGACAGCGCGGCGGCCAGCCTGCGCGTGACGCCGCCCTGACGGGCCAACTGCTCCGCGCCGGGTCGGGGACATCGCACCCGACGCCCCGTCCAAGTTGGCGTTACCGGACCGACGATGGGGCTCAGCGCTTACGCCACGCCCCGACGGACGCTTTGACGTAGTCGGTGAAGTCCCGCGGCTGTCGGCCGAGCGCGCGCCGCACTCCGTCGGAAAGGCTGCTGTCCATCCCGCGCCGGATCGGGAGTGTCCCGCGCCGCGCTCGCCCGCCGCTTCACCGCACAGGTCGGCGAACCACCGATGACCTACCTCGCCTCTTGGCGCGTCGACCTGTCGGCCGACCTGCTGCGCGAGACGGACGCCACGGTCGGCTCGATCGCCCGGAAGGTCGGCTACGCCAACACCTTCGCACTGAGCGTCGTCTTCAAACGGCTCCGCGGCATCACTCCGACCGAGCACCGCGCCGCGGCACCGGCCTCGAGGCCGTAGGCGGACTCCCTCGACCAACACGCTCATCAAAGAAAACTTAGATGAGAGCAATACCTCTTGTGGTCAGGCCGCAGCCTTGTTACGTTCCCGCCCATGACGAACAGGCAACTGGACTCCCCCGCCGGCGTCGGTAACCGCCTGCGGCGCCGCAGGCGGGCCCTCCGGTTAACGCTCAAGGACGTGGCCGACCGGACCGGGCTCACCGAGGGGCATCTCTCCCAGGTCGAGCGCGACCAGGTCAACGCGAGTGTGCGCACCCTGCAGCGGCTGTGCGAGGTGCTCAAGCTCAGCGTCGGCGACCTCTTCGACCAGGGTGGATCCGTGGCCAGCCCGGTTCTGCGGTTCCGCGACACCCATGGCATGTCCTTCGGCGAGGGCGCCACGAAGATCAAGCTCACCCCGGGGGCCTTCGACCATCTGGAAGTGCTCCTCGGCCACTTCTCGCCGGGTGGCTCGACCGGGGTGGAGCCCTACACCCACGGCAGCTCCGAAGAACTGCTCCTAGTGCTGTCCGGCGAGGTGGAGGTGTGGGTCCGCGAGCAGTCCCACAGGCTCTCCGCCTTCGACTCGATCCACTACCTCAGCAGCGAGCCCCACCGGGTCGTCGAGGTAACGGGCACGGAGGAGGCCCGGGTGCTGTGGGCGATCGCGCCGCCCACGTACTGAATCTCCGCACCACCGGAACACCGCTGGCCGCCCACCGTTGGAGGCACCCATGACCGCGTATCGAAACGGCGAGATATCGCACTGGATGGCGGCCTCCCGTACCGCGGACGGGGCGACCGCCGACCTGCCGCGGCGTCAGCACCGGGCCGCGGGCCTGCCCGAGGAGGAACAGGACCTCGTCATCGTCGGCGGCGGTCTGACCGGGCTCTGGGCCGCCTATCTCGCCGCCGTGGACTCCCCGACCGCGAAGATCACCGTCCTGGAGGCCGAAGAGGTCGGCTACGGCGCCTCCGGGCGCAACGGCGGCTGGCTCTCCCCGCTCATCCCGGGCAACCGGGCGGTGTACGCCAAGGCCGCTCGCGGGCGGGGGCAGGACGGGGCCGCCGCGATCGCCTCCTTCCAGCGGGAGATGAACGGGGCCATCGACGACACCCTCCGCATCCTCGAGGAGGAGGGCATCGAGGCGGACCAGCACCGGGGCGGGCACTTGCGCGTGGCCACCACTCCGGCCGCCATGAAGCGCCTCGAACTCACCCACGCCGCGGACCTCGCGGCCGGATACCGCGCGGAGGACATCGCACTCCTCGACGCCGAGGCCGTCCGGAAGCGGATCGCCATCCGCCCCGCGCTGGGCGGCATGCTCACCCGCACCACCGCGCGGGTCGACCCCGCCAAGCTCGTCCACGGCCTGGCGGCGGTGGCGGAGGCCAAGGGCGTACGTATTCTCGAAGGCACCCGCGCCACGCGCATCGCGCCCGGCGCCGTGACCACCGGGCGCGGAACCGTACGTGCCAAGACCATCCTGACCTGCCTGGAGGCGTACTCCGGACGGGTCGAGGGCGACGCCCGCGGCCTCGGCAGCCGTGACATCATCCCCGTGAACTCCTCGATGGTCGTGACCAACCAGCTCCCCGCCAGCGTCTGGGAGCGGATCGGCTGGCAGGACCGGGAATGCCTGGGCGACGCCGCGCACACCTTCGTCTACGCACAGCGCACCGCCGACGACCGCATCGCCATCGGCGGCCGCGGCACGCCGTACGCCTTCGACTCCGGTACTCCGGGCCGGGGCGCCGTGGACGCCCGTACGGTCCGTACCCTGCGGGAACGCCTCCACATGTTCTTCCCCGACGTGCGGTTCACCATCGAGCACGCGTGGCGGGGCGCCATCGGCGTGACCCGCGACTGGTGCGCCGGGATCACCTTCGACCCCGCCACCGGGATCGGGGTCGCGCGCGGTTTCGCCGGACACGAGGTGACCGCCACCCATCTCGCCGCGCGGACCCTGCTGGACCGGGCGGCCGGGCGCGACACCGCGCCGACCCGATTGCCCTGGAACGACCACGACTCCGGCCGCTGGGAGCCCGAACCGCTGCGCTGGATCGGCGTCCACGCCATGTACCGGCTCTTCGGCTTCGCCGACCGGTGGGAGGAGAGCCGGCACTCCCAGGACACCTCCCTCATCGCCCGTTTCGGCTCGCGACTGGCAGGACTCAGCGAATGAAGAACGCACCGCACCACACCACCACCACAGTCGACCGCGAGACCGGCGGGGCACCGGCCGAAGTGTCCGAACCCTCCTTCCGGCGCTCCCTGGTGAGCATGGCCTTCACCGAACTGTGGGAGCGCTACTCCTTCTACGGCCTCCAGGGAATCCTCTCGTTCTACCTGCTCTACGCGCTCCATGACGGCGGCCTGGCCCTGGCCCCGGCCGTCGCGACGGGCATCGTCGGCGCCTACGGCGGCGCCGTCTACCTCTCCCAGATCCTCGGCGCCTGGCTGGGCGACCGGCTCATCAGCCCGCAGAACATGGTGCTGTACGGCGCCGTCGTCATCACCGTCGGGCACCTGGTGCTCGCCTTCGCACCCGGCCTGACCGGACTCGCCGTCGGCCTGGTGTGCATCGTCCTCGGCACCGGCGCGCTGAAGACGAACATCACCTCGATCGTCGGCTTCGTCCTGGACCAGCACCAGGACGAGCGCTACCGGGACGCCGGGTTCTCGTACTTCTACATGGCCATCAACATCGGTGCCGTGGTCGGCCCGCTCACCACCGGGCTCGCCCAGAACGAGCTGGGCTTCCACTACGGATTCGGTCTGGCGGCGGCCGGCATGGGCGCGGCGCTCGTCCAGTACATCGTCTCGATGAAGAAGCTCCCCGAGCACGCCCGGACCGTCAACAACCCCCTCCCCGCGAGCCGCCGTCCACTTCTCGCCCTGGCAGCCCTCGCCTCCCTCGCGGCCCTCGGTGGCGCCGTCGCCACGGGCCTGCTGCGGGCGGAGAACCTGTCCACCGTGGTGACGATCGCCGCGCTGGTGGCCGCCGCCGTCTACTTCCTCACCATGACCACATCGTCGGCGGTCAGCCGCGACGAGCGGCGGCGCATCCTCGGCTACCTTCCCCTCTTCCTGGCGTCCGGGGTGTACTTCGGCTTCCTGTTCCAGAAGTTCACGGCGATCTCGGTCCTCATCACCGAACGCATCGACCTCCACATCGGCGGCTGGACCTTTCCGGTCGCCTGGGTCACGACCGTCAGCCCGCTGGCGGCCGTCCTCATCACCCCGCTCATCGCCAGGATGTGGAAGACCCTGGGGGACCGCCAGCCCGGCCCGGTGGTCAAGGTCGCCATCGGGCTGATCCAGATCGGCTGCGCGTATCTGTTCCTGCTCATCATCTCCGAGGCCACCGGGAACGCCGAGATCCCCTTGGCCCTCGTCCTGTTGTTCATGATGATGGCGGGCTCTTCGGAGGTCTTCGTCGGCCCGATCGGGCTGTCCCTGGCCACGCGCATCGGTCCCGAGACGTTCCGGTCCCAGATGGTCGGGCTCAACTTCCTCACCCTCGCCCTGGGTTCCTCCCTCGCGGGCCTGCTGGGGCAGCTATTCACCGCGATCGACAACGCCTCGTACTTCACCGTCACCGCCGTGTGCGGCATCGGCATCGGCCTGGCCCTGCTCGCCACGCGCCGCCCGGTGGGTCGTTTGCTGCGGGCGGGCCTGGAGCGCTGATCCGGCTTTCAGGCGATCACACGGCCGCGCGGCGCTGCGCCGCGCGGCCGTCCCGTCGAGGAGCAAGATTGTTCGCCCCTGGCGTTATGGCGGCGCTGCCCTTAAGCGGCGATGTTCGCGGCGGCGAGGACAGCGACGTGTAGTCCGGCCCGCGGATCGAGAACCATGTCGGGCAGGACGCGGGAAGAAGACCGGCTGGCGCTCCTGCATCACCGCAACCAAAATCGGCCAAATGCGGGGCAGGGCCCCCAGGTACGGACCCCGCCCAGTGGGGCTGCGGCTGCTGGTCCGCACGACATCGACGACCGGGCCCCGGGCGAAGGCGTTCGCCATCCGCTGGCATCAGTTGACCGCTCTGCCCGCCCTCACCTGACGACCAGACCACGGACCCGACCACACAAGGCAGGAAGGCTCACGCGTCAGGCTGATCAACCGCTGGTCGCAAATGTCTTAATTGCACCTGGATGGCCAGCGCACCCAAAGGCAAGATGTTGCTTGCGTAATCGATCGATCACAGGGAATCATGGGGGAGCCGCGTGAACCTCACGAAAAAGGTGACCGCCGTTGTCGCGCTCACGCTGTCGAGTGTGGTCATGGTCTTGCCGGCCGCGTATGCGTGGGAGTCGAATAACCATAAATGGAACGAGGGAGGGGAAACCCGCAGGTTCGATTACGTGAGCGGCACGGACGGTGGGATAATCAACTTATCAGGCTGCCGCACGAACTCGTCCTCCGGTTTCAAGTCGGCCTCGATCGTCATGTACAAGGTGAGGAACTTTCAACCCGACCCGAGGATGACATCGTGGAAGAATGAGTGCAACACCGACGCCATCACAGGTGAATACGGGAAGGACGTCTACTACTACAAGCTGGCGAAGCTTGACTACGGCGATCTTCTCACTATCAAGAAGCTCACCATCGAATAGGGAAAGCGGGGGCGATGATCACGATTTGATCCCGCCCTCAATTGCACATCTGCGGAGCCTGAAAAATCGTGTCTTTCGTCTTTGAGCGGTGCACATATAGGTACGCAAAAGCGGTGCCGGTGCTCGAATCCATCAGCCTGAGCCTCAATGAGGCGAACACTGTTCTTCTCGGTCCGAACGGGGCCGGGAAGTCGACCCTGATGAAGATCGCCGCATCGGCTCTACTGCCGCAACGTGGCCTGATCCGGCTCGGGCGGCTCGATTCTCGACGCCCTCGGGATCGAAGGTCTTGGCGTCGACGGGTCGGCTGGCTTCCGCAACGGGTCACGCCTATTCCTGGGCTGCGCGTCCAAGAGCAGGTGGCTTACGCTGGCTGGCTCAAGGGCATGGGGCGAGGTGAGGCGTGGGATGCCTCACTGCATGCCCTCGGTAAAGTCGATATGGCAGATCTGAAAGAAAAAAGAAACAGCGCCCTTTCAGGCGGCCAATTGAGGCGCCTCGGTATCGCCCAGGCGCTTGTGCACGATGCGACGGTATTGATTATGGATGAGCCGACTGCGGGCTTGGATCCCGTTCAGCGGCGCACCTTCCACGATATTGTCGGCGAATTATCGGGCAAGGTGCGATTCCTGACTGCCACACACGACATCGGAGACCTCGGCGACCTCTACGCGGACGTGGCGGTAATGGAAGAAGGTCGAATCCTCTTCCATGGGGCCGCCGCTGATTTTCTTCGGCGGGCACCCGAAGCGACCGAACCTCAGCACCAGGCCGAAGCCGCGTATCGACAGTTCATTACGGCGGAGGTTTGAACGTGCCGTGGATTAGGCGCTTGCGCATCTCGTCGGCCAGCCGGATCGTGATTTTCCTTTACCCCCTCCTCTGTTGGTACGCCCTCTCCGCAAGAGACATAAATACCAAGGGCTACTGGGTAGCCAGTGCAGGGATGGCCACGCTGTTGTTGAATTTTGCCGCTCCGGCATGCGCCATCTCTGGCGCTTGGGAAGGAAGTCGGTACAGGCGGGGAGCGCTGTCCGATACGGCTCCCGTGAGATCCGCGCTGCGAGTGGCCTCGGAGGCATTGACTCCGATTTTCACCGCCGGGCTACTGGGCATGCTGGCAGGGCTCGCGTTGTTGGCGCCGGAAAACGGGTGGCACGATGGCCCTCCCTTCGCGGTCGTTATCGTTTGGGCATGTGTTCTTGCCGCGCATACATGTGGTGGATACCTTCTGGGAAGGACACTCCCCACTGGCCTGGCGCTCGCGCTTGCTGGAGCGGTCAGCTGGGTTGTCAACGCTTATCCGCCCGCTTTGTATCCCTATTGGATTCGGCACTTGACGGGTGGCGGATTTCAGTCGTGCTGCGATCTCCAATCCGTCATCGAGCCGAAGACTGTAATGAGTCCGATCGTCTTGTCCGCCGGTGTGGTACTCGCGACCATGATGCTGGTTCACTTCGGTCGTCGGCTGCTGGCCCTCGTCGTTGCTCTGGGCGTATTGCTAGCCGCTCTTGCCGGGGCGGTCACCTTGGTGGACGGGCTGGGGAGCATGCCCGACACGCCTCGTGCAAGCGGGCAGCTGAAGTGCGCAGGCGTAAATCCGCAGGTTTGCCTGTGGCCGGAACAAGAGGCGCAACGCCAGGAAATCGAGCGACAGCTCCATCATGGTTATCAGAAACTACGGCCGCTGGGAGTCGGGCTCCCAGCGGCCGTCGGTGTCGTCCAGAGCCGAAAGGGAGTGGCATACCTACCGTTGGGTGGTGTCAATATGACTCCTGATGCCATCAATCTGACGCTGGCGCGCACTCTGGTGGCGGTGAACCCCCCGGCTTGTACTCAGGAACCGAACGCAGAATACCCCGGCGCCGTCGCACGCTTGCCTCTGCAGACGTGGATGGCTCTGAGCGCAGGCGTGAACCCCGATGGGGAAGTGGCTCGGGCTTGGAATCCTGATGTCCGGCAACTGGCCGAGCAGGTAAGGAGCCTTCCGCTATCTGACCAGCGTAAATGGTTCAAGCGCAACTGGGACAGCATCAACAGCTGCAATATAGAGCCGTTGCTCTGAAGCAGCTCTGTCTCAATCCCAAGGGCAAGGTTTATTCATGAATTGGTGGTGCCGGGTTCACGCATTCCCGGCTTTTGCCGCATGTCTTACCATCTGTCTTTCATGGGGAGTGCTCGGGCAGGATCGGGGCATATACCTGCCAAGTACCCTCGACCAATTGATGGTGGAGATCCCTACAAGATTCCTCATCCCCATGATTCCGGCCGTTTGCTGGCTGTATGGGGAAGAACGAGCCGAGAACTCCGGCGAAGAACTTACCGTGCGGCCACTCTGGCTTATCAAAACGACCGTGCTGTGCGGAGCCGTGGTCGCGTCAGTTGTGGTGTCCCTTGTGCAGTGGTCGCTGCTTGCCGAGTCTTACTCTCTGGGCATCACACGCAATTTGGCTGGCTACCTCGGAGTTGGCGTGATCTTGCGATTCTTTGCAGGCCCTCGGGTCGCGAGTCTCATCGTCGCGGTCTTACCATTTTCCTTCGCGATGCTCGGTGTGGGTGCGTCCGGTCCCGTTTGGTGGGCATGGCCATTAGCCGAATCCGGGTCCTGGCCATCGTGGGGAATCGCCGGAATCCTGTTCTTGACCGGGATCGCGGCGATGCGACGCGAAGTCATAACTGCCTCCAGCACAAGGCCCGGATGGGCTCGGTAGGGACCGTCAGCCGCTCCCACTTACAACGGCTAACACAATGAGGTGGGTCTGCCCTGACCGCCGTGTCCGGGGCGGTAGTTGAGCGTTCGGCTCCGTGTGGGGACGTCGCCGTGGAACGTGTCGGATGAGCTGTGGGACCGCCTGGAGCCGCTGCTGCCGCAGCGTGAGCGCAGGTTTCGATACCCCGGCCGCAAGCCGCTGCCGTCCCGCCGGTCCGCGGCCGCATCGGCCGTCCCCGCCGCAGGCCCGACTCGCTCTTCGCCGACCGCTGCTATGACCACGACCGCTACCGCGACCAGGTCCGCACCCGCGGCATCGTCCCGGCCATCGCCCGCCGCGACACCAGGCACGACACCGGCCTGGGAACCTACCGGCGGGTGGTCGAGCGGACTTTCGCGTGGCTGCGGTTTCCGCCGTCTGCGGATCCGCTGGGAACGCAGAGCCGACATCCACGAAGCGTTCCTCAAACTCGCCTGCTGCCTCATCACCCACCGACAACTCGGCTCTCTGTGTTGTTGCAGCGTGAGCCAGCGCACCAGGCAAGGGTGGCTCTCACAGTACCTGTCTCACCAGGGTCTCCCAGACGTCCAGGACGCCTGTCAACCTGTTTGAGTCGGCTCCCGGTTACACAGAGGAGAAGTAATCGATCCACGGGAGGCGCGCACGGCGGCCGCAGCTTTACCCCCCATCAGTTCAATTCAGCTGCACCGGACGCGCGACCGTATCAGCACATGCTTCCACGACAGAAGGGACGAAGACCAATGGCGGACAACCAGTTCACCACTCACGCAGATCTTTTCGATCTGAGTGGGAAGTACGCACTTGTCACTGGCGGCACCAGGGGCATTGGGATGATGATAGCGCGCGGCCTTCTGCAGGCGGGCGCCCGCGTCATTATCAGCTCACGCAAGGCAGACACGTGCGCGGAGGCACAGCATCTGCTGTCCGAATTCGGCGACGTTCAAGCATTCCCCGCCGACCTGTCCAGGTACGACGAGTGTCAGCGCCTCGCTGATCTTGTCAAGGTCGACTCGGAACGCCTGGACATCCTCGTCAACAACGCGGGAGCGATGTGGCGCGAGCCGCTAGAGACGTTCCCGGACGAGGCCTGGGACGCAGTGATCGACATCAACCTCAAGTCGCCGTTCTGGCTGGTGCAGGCGCTGCTCCCCGCACTTCGCAGGGCGGGCACCGCCGATGATCCCGCGCGGATCATTAACATCGGCAGTATCGCCGCCATCCACGTCGCCGATTCGCCCAACTACTCGTACGCCAGCAGCAAAGCGGCACTCCATCAACTCACCAGAGTGCTCGCCAGAGAACTGGGCCCACAGCACGTCACGGTGAACGCGGTAGCCCCAGGACCGTTCCCGTCGCAGATGATGGCGTCCACGCTCGATGCCATCGGCGACACGATCGTGGCGAAGGCCCCTCTGCGCCGGCTCGGCCGCGACGACGACATGGCAGGTATCGCCGTGTTCCTCGCTAGCCGGGCCGGAGCTTACCTCACGGGCACTGTCATCCCGATCGACGGCGGCATCGCCACGACCGCATCAGGTACCTAGGCGTCGGCGCGAGGCTTTGCCAGCGGCCGACGGGCCCCGTGAACACCTCCAAGTCGGGTCTCAACGCAGTCGTCGGGGTACCCGCAGTACCTCACTTGGTCCGGACGGGATGCAGCGGCTGCTGCGTCGCGCGGACTGGGACATCGCCGGTGTCCGCGACGACGTCCGGGCCCATGTGGTCGAGCGGCTCGGTGACCCGGGCGGGGTGCTGATCGTCGACGACACCGGCTTCCTCAAGAAGGGCAACGGGTCGGCGGGTGTGCAGCGCCGGTACTCCGGCACGGCCGGTCGGGTGGAGAACTGCCAGATCGGCACGTTCCTGGCCTACCGCTCAGCTCCCGGTCACGCGCTGATCGACCGGGAGCTCTACCTACCGAAGTCGTGGACCGACGACCGCGGCCGGGACGAGGTCATCGCCGAGCTCCCGGCGCGGTCGTGGCGGCGGCTCTCGGTGGGTGCGGGCTCCCATGGCCCGTGGGAGTACGCCTGGGCCCGGGTCCCGATCCTCATCTGCTGGGCGCCGGGCCGGGGCACTGGCTGCTCGCCCGACGGTCCACCTCGAGCGGCGAGATCGCCTACTACTTGGCCGCGACGACGACATGGCGGGCATCGCCGTGTTCCTCGCCAGTCGGGCCGGGGCCTGCCTGACAGGCGCCACTATCCCGGTCGACGGTGGCATTGCAACGACTGCTTCGGGTATCTAGGTGTCGACGCGGGCCTTTTCCTGCTACGACGCTGGGCGCATTCCGCGTGTAAGGGGGTGCGTAGCCATCGGGGTACCAGCAGAACCTCCCTTCGCCTGCGGACAGGGCCTATGGTGAAGGGGTGGCCACGATCGATCTGCGCACTGAAATCAAGGAATTCCTGAGCTCGCGTCGCGCGCGGATCGCGCCCGAGCGGGCCGGACTGCCCGCCTACGGCGGCAACCGCCGGGTCAAAGGTCTGCGTCGCGAAGAGGTAGCTCTACTAGCAGGGGTATCGGTCGACTACTACGTGCGTATGGAGCGCGGCAGCCTCACCGGCGCCTCCGACGGGGTGCTCGACGCGTTGGCCTCTGCCTTGCAACTTGACGAAGCCGAGCGCGATCACCTATTCCACCTTGCGCGGCAGTCCAGGGCGCCCAGCGGTCCACGCCGCCGGCGACCCGCCGTGACGGTGCGTCCGGCGCTTCAGCAGGTGCTCGACGCCATCACCGATGCGCCGGCTTGGATTTGCAACGGCCGTTATGACGTCCTGGCCATGAATCAACTTGCCCGCGCGCTGTATTCACCGGTGCTGGCCGACACGCGACGGCCGGCGAACACCGCGCGGTTCGTGTATCTGGATCCCGAAGCGGCAAAAACGTTCTTCGTCGACTATGACCGAATCGCCTGCGATGTGGCCGCGAAGCTACGCATGGAAGCCGGCCGCAATCCGCACGACGAGGAGCTGATCGCCCTAGTCGGTGAATTGTCAACACGCAGTGAACTATTTCGGCAGCGGTGGGCATCTCAGGACGTTCGGCTCCACCGGTCCGGGCGCAAGCGTGTGCACCATCCGGTAGTGGGCCAGCTCGACCTGGACGTCGAGTCGATGGAGATGCCTGCCGAACCCGGCCTGCTCCTGAACGTCTACACCGCGCCCGCTGGCACGGCGACCGCGGACGGTCTAGCCCTGTTGGTGTCGTGGGCGGCTAGCCAGGAGAGGCTAGCGACCGAGATTCAAGTACTCAGCTGATATTCCAACCTTTTCAGTCCGCCCGACAACGCCTAACAAAAAGAGCCGAGTTGTCGGTGGGTGATGAGGCAGCAGGCGAGTTTGAGGAACGCTTCGTGGATGTCGGCTCTGCGTTCCCAACGGATCCGCAGACGGCGGAAACCGTGCAGCCAGGCGAAAGTCCGCTCGACCACCCGTCGGAGCCAAGACCGGACGAAGCCCGGACGTGGTGCTGGGCGACCGCGGCTACGACCACGACCAGTACCGCCGCCCCTCGAGCGCGCGTTCGCTCACCTGCACTGGTTCCGCCGCCTGCGCAGCGCAGCGCCCGGACACTCACCCCTGCCTTCTCGGCAACCTCACCGATGCGTACCGGTCCCCCTCTGTCGGGCGGTCAGCCCGACTTGCACCTGACGTCAACGTCAGGTTCTAGCGTGGTGGGCGTCGGCACTCGCCGAACATTCACCCCACTGATCTCACGAACGGCCGGTTCAGGCCGCGCGGAAAGGCAGAACGTCATGCGCGCAGTCCGTTATCACGAGTACGGCGGTGTGGAGACCCTCGTGGTCGAGCAGGTGCCGGACCCGCATCCCGGGCCCGGCGAGATCCGCGTCCGCGTCGCGGCGGCCAGCGTCAATCCCATCGACTGGAAGGTGCGTTCCGGCGCGGTGCACGAGGTGCTCCCCGTGGACCTGCCCGCGATTCCTGGGCGTGACGCCGTCGGCGTGGTCGACGAGACCGGTGAGGGCGTGCAGGGCGTGAGCATCGGCGACCGTGTCTTCGGGCTGGGCGGCGTCACCGGCGCGACGGCGGAGCTGGCCGTGCTCTCCGCCTGGGCCCACGCGCCCGCCACGTGGACCGACGAGGAGGGCGCCGGCGCCGGTCTGGGATCCGTGACCGCGATGGGCGGGCTGAAGGCGCTCGGTCCCCTGCGGGGGCGCACCCTGCTCGTCGAGGGCGCCGCCGGAGGCGTGGGCAGTGCCGCGGTCGAGATCGCGGTGGCTCAGGGCGCCACCGTGATCGGGACGGCCAGCGAGCGCAACCACGAGTTCCTCACCTCTCTCGGAGCCGTTCCCACCACCTACGGCACCGGCCTCGCCGAACGCCTCGCCGCCCTGGCTCCGGACGGTGTCGACATCGCGCTCGACACTGCGGCCTCCGGGTCCCTGGCCGATCTCATCGCGATCGTGGGCGACCCTGCCCGCGTGTCGACGATCGCCGACTACGCCAACGCGCAACGCCTGGGTGTGCATCTGGCCAACGCGGAGAACGACTCCACGCTCCTTGCCGAAGCGGGCGAACTCGGCCGGCAAGGCCGCTACACACCGCGCATCGAGCGGACCTACCCGCTCGAACGGATCGCGGAAGCGCACGCATATGCCGAGCGCGGACACACGCGGGGGAAGATTGTGGTCTGCATCTGAGCTTCTCCCATCGTTGGTGCCGGGGCTGGCTACGGTCCGGTCGTGCCGGTGGAGTTTCCGACTGATGAGCAGGCTGAGGCGTACGGGAAGTTCGCCGAGGAGCCGACCCGCCCCGAGCTGGAGCGGTACTTCTTCCTGGACGACGTCGACCGGGATCCGATCGCGCTGCGGCGTTCGACGCACCACCAACTGGGCTTGGGTTTCGCGCTCCAGACGTGCACGGTGCGCTACATCGGCAGGTTCCTCCCGGACGACCCGCTCGATCCCCCGTGGCCGGTGGTCGAGCACTTGGCCGCGCAGCTCGGCATCGAGGACCGGGAGTGGTCGCGGCGGTTCCGCACGTTCCTGCACGGGCGGGCCACGCGGTGGCCTGGCCGCGCCGCAACCGCGACTGCTGCCCGGGGTGAGCATGCTGGCCCAGCAGGTGTCGGAAGTCCGCAGGGTCGCGGACAAGCGGCTGCACGTCACCGTCGCGGGAGCCGCCCGCCGCGCCGACGCGGACGACGGGCACGGCGTTCGCCCGTGCAGGAACGACGACGCCGAAACCGGTGGCCACGTGTGACACGGCGCCGCCCATGCGGCAGCAGGCCGACACCGGCCACTTGCGGTGACTCATCAGCGTGCGGGTGTGCTCAGCCTCGTAGACATACCGGGGCGTACACGGTGGCTTCCGAGAGACCGCCGCGGCAACTTCCTGGTGCCGATATGCCTGTGATGGGGCGCGACGATCAAGAGGAGGAGCCTGGGACGACAGCGGCTATCGCACGCCCCGGAGCTCGACGGTACTGACGTTCCGATCAGCCCCGGGGTGTGCTGAGGGTCAGGCCGCGGCGTGCGCCAGGGCCTCCGTCTCGCGAGCGCTTTCCCGGTCGCAGCTCTCCAGCGCGTCGATCAACGACGCCCTGGCTCGCGCCACGCGCGAACGTACGGTGCCAATGGGGCATCCGGCCACGGTGGCGGCTTCCGCGTATGGCAGACCGAGCACGCTCGTCAGGTAGAACGCTTCGCGTCGCTCATCCGGAAGCGCGGCCAGCAACTCGCTCAGGGCCACGCCCTCCTCGAAGCCCGGCAGCCCATACGGCTGGGCCAGCTCGACGGCGGACTGCCAGTCAGCGGTGGCGGACAGCCGGGGGCGGGCCGCAGCGGTCCGGATGCGGTCCGCCACGACGCGGCGGGCGATGGTCAGCAGCCAGGTGCGGGCCGAGGAACGGCCTTCGAAGCGGGGCAGGCTGCGCAGGACGCGGAGATAGGTCTCCTGTGTGAGGTCGTCCGCGGCCTGCGGATCGGCGCTGAGGTACGCGACGAATCGCCGTACGTCCTGGCGGGTCGCGCGGACGAACTGGTCGACCGCTTCGGCGTCGCCGTCGCGCGCGGCCAGGGCCAGCCGGGTGGTCAGGTCGTCGTCGTATGGCTTGGAGGGGCGTCCTGAGCAGCCTGCTCCGGTCCGGAGGGGCGGCAGGGCAGGGGTCATCACCTGAGGTCCTTTGTTGAATCCGGGCAGCCTTCCGGCAGCCCGGTGACAGGGAACGGCGACCGCGCTCGCGGCGCGGAGCGGGGCGGGGCACAGTGCCGCGCCCGCGCGGCCGTCTCGGGACTCGACACCGGTACATGCGGGTCGCGCACCCACATGCGGGTGCGTCGCTACGTATGACGAGGTCGGTGGCGTCAGCTGTCAGGCGACAGCGGTCCCGTGGGGCGGTCCCCGGGTGGTGATGGCGTGGACGAGGAGGCGCGAGCGCAGGCGATGCGCGCAGACGCGGCGATCGGCGCGGATCCGGGGCCGGTGTGGTGGCTCGGCGGTGCGGATCAGCAGCAGGAGCGGTGCGAACAGCCGGGCCGCCAGCGTCCGGCCGATCCGGAAGGCGGCGCGTTCGCCGTACGCGAGCCACAGCCCGCACACCAGCGCGGCCACGAGGTGGGCCGCGAGCATCCCGTACCCACTGTGACCGGCCATGTGGGAGGTCACAGTCGAGTGGGACATGTCCATCGAGTGCGTCCCGCCCATATGCCCTGTTCCCACCGTGGAACCCATGGCGGGCGCCCCTGGAGGTGGGTGGGCCAGATGGTGGCCGAGACCCGCGGAGCGCACCATGTGCTCGGCGTCCGCAGGGGATAGTGCCGCCGTCCGGCCAGGACCACACAGCAACTCCTTCGCCCACTGCTGAGCGAAGGAGCCCCCGCCGGACGCGGACGCCGCAGCCGAGGACTGGCCGAGCGAGAAGAGGGAGTGCAGCGCGATCTGGGCGGCGACGGTGACGGTGGTGACGAAGACGCGTCCGCGCTCACGCGCGGCGCAGAGCCAGCCGACGGCCCCGGTGGCGGCGAGCGCGGCGGTCAGGGACCACCACGGGACGCCGGTGCCGGACATCATGGCGTGCCCGAGGGCTGCGAGGGGCACGCAGACAGCCGCGAACACCGCAGCCCGTACCGCTCGAAGATCGCGCCCTGTGTCCATGACCGCCCATCTTCGCATTCGGAGTCCGGCCCGGCCGGAGCGCGGCCCGCCCGAGTACCAGCACCATGGACACGACGTTCGCCGACACCGCGAGCACGCCGATCGCGGCCGCCCCCACCCAGGCGAGCGGGTGGACGACCACGGCCACGGTCAGCAACGCGGCGGCAGCGGCCGACGACAGCCCGAGACATTGCGCGCCGAACAGCGCCGGATACGACGGACGCCATGCCGCACCCGAGCAGCAAGGAAAAGGCTGCCAGCCGCCTCACGACCGGACTGTGCGCCGACGCCGCACCGGGGCCCGCACCACGTGGCCAGACCGCGTCCGGCGGCAGCACCGCGGCGGCCCACACACCGGCCGGCGGCGCGATCGCCGCCGCAGTCCACACCGCGCCACGCCAGCCGATCCCGGCCGCCAGCAACGACAGCGGCAGCCCGGCCGCGAAATCACCTTGTTCGTCGCCGGATTGGCCAACGCCTGCGGCACCCCGCCCAGCGCGACCGTGGCGAGCAGCGCCCCCGCTCCGGTAGCTGCCACGATCAACGCCAGCTAGTAGGACTCCGTTAGGTCTGTCTGTTGGTCCTGTTTGGGGGAATGCTGAAGGTGTGGATGCACATGAAGTGAACCGGGCTCGGGTGAAGTTG
>NZ_JBVIVI010000013.1:0-209629 GCF_055595765.1 Streptomyces sp. NPDC040405 | reverse complement strand
ACCGGCACCTGCACCACCTGCCACCGCCCCCTGCCCAGAACAACCCCCACCAGCCCAAACCCAAGAGCCAGACAGACCTAACGGAGTCCTACTAGCGCGGACACCAGCAGCAGCCCCACCGTGCAGCGTTCCCGGCCGCCCGCTACCTCTCGGCGTCCTCGAGCAGCCGCAGCGCAAGCTGCTGGAGCTCCGGGCCCGCCTTCTCCGGGCTACCGGTGTCGTAGGGCGGATCGGGGTCATACTCCACGGCGAGCTGCATCGCCCGGGCGACCTTCTCGTCGGACAGGCGGGCGGCGAGGTGCAGGCCCATGTCGATACCGGCGGAGACCCCCGCCGCGGTGATGATCTTCCCTGCCTCGACGAACCGCCCCGGGGTGTACTCGGCGCCCGCGTCCGCCAGATACGAGCGGGCACCCCAGAAGGTGGTGGCGGGCAGACCGCGCAGCAACCCGGCCGCGCCCAGGATCAGCGACCCCGTGCACACCGAGGTGGTCCACACCGACCGCTGGTGGATGTGGCGTATCCAGTCCAGTACGACCGTGTTCTCCATCGTTGCCTTGGTGCCGCCGCCTCCCGGCACCAGCAGCACATCGGCCCGGTCCACACTGTCGAGGGCGCACTCGGCCTCCAGGGCCAGTTCCCCGGTGTCAGTGACGACCCGACCCGCCTTCTCGGCCACCGTGGTCACCGTCACCCGCGGCACCCGGCACAGCACCTCGTACGGCCCGACCGCGTCGAGCGCGGTGAACCCGTCGTACAGCAGCACCGCCACGCGCAACGGGCCCGCACCGTCCTGGTGGCTTGCCTGGCCACCGGCCTCCGTCGCCACCGTGCGACGGCTGCCGTTGCTCTCTGCCATGAAGGACTCCCTCCCCTGTGATCACCACCGGCTGGGTGCCGGCACAACCAGTAGTCGGACCACTTCACGGTCGAGTTCCCGAGATTGCGGCTTCGGCTCGATGGCCGATCTTCCGGGCGGCGGGGCAGGGAGCGGACGGGCATTCCTAGGTAGTCGTGACGGAACCGGCGGGAGTTCCTCAATGGTGGAAGAGAAAATCTCACAACGGCCCCGCAAGCGCGGGTGTCCGTCATGACCGGCGGGTCATGCCACCATTGCCAGGCCGCGCGGATATATGTGCCGCTTTCTCTTCTCTCCCTGCGTACTGGAGCGGCGATGACCATTTCTCCGGCCGACCGGAATCGGCCGCCTCTCCTCGACATCTCCGTACGCCTTCGGTCTGCCGGGCCGGTCCTCGGATTCGTTGTCCTGCTGGGTGTCCTGTTCGCGTTGTCCTACGTGGTGGGCGGGCTCGCCGGGCCGGTGGCCCCCGGGATGCGCCCCGCCGGCGGCGGCGAGAAACGTACCGGTCCCGCGGAGCACGGCGAGATGGGCGGCATGCACGGCATGGGGGCGCCCGCTCCCGGCCCCGTCCGCCTCGGGGGCCGGTGGTGAGCCCGCAGCCGCCCCCTCCCCCGCTCCCCGATGGCGACTTCCTCACCAGCGTCCTGCTGGTCGGCGGAATGACCTGTGCCGCGTGCGTGGGCCGGGTGGAGAAGAAACTCGGCCGCATGGAGGGAGTGAGCGCCGCGGTGAATCTGGCCACCGGCCACGCGAAGATCGTGCACCCGGCCTCGGTGCCCGTCACCGATCTGGTGGCCACGGTCGAGGCCGCTGGATACACCGCGCGGCTGCCCGAGCCCCGGCCCGCGTCCGGCAGCGCGCCGGACACCGCCCGGACGGACCGGGGCGGCGCAGTGAGCGGCGGCAGCAGCGCGGCCGACGAGGGGAATGACCGGCAGGAACGCCACCGGCTCCTGACCACCGCCGTACTGTCCGTACCCGTGCTGGTGCTGTCGATGGTGCCCGCCTGGCAATTCCGCAACTGGCAGTGGCTGTGCTTCGTGCTGGCCGCACAGGTGGCCGTCTGGGGAGCCTGGCCCTTCCACAGCCGCGCCCTGCGTGGGGCGCGGCACGGTGCCGCGACGATGGACACGCTGGTCTCTCTCGGCGTGACCGCCGCCTTCGCGTGGTCCACCTACGCGCTGTTCTGGGGCGGAGCGGGTGAGCCAGGCATGACGATGCCTTTCTCGCTGCTGCCCTCCGCAAGCGGCGGTGTGGCGCACGTGTATCTCGAAGCGGCCGTCGCGGTGCCCCTGTTCGTGCTCGCAGGGCGATATCTGGAGACCCGGGCACGCCGGGGTGCGGGGTCGGCGCTGCGGTCGCTGGCCGAAGTCGCGGCGAAGGACGTGGCCGTACGGCGGGATGGCACGGAGCGGCGTATCGCGGTGTCCGATCTCAGGATCGGCGACCGGTTCCTCGCCCGGCCGGGAGAGCGGATCGCCACCGACGGCACGGTCGTCGAGGGCAATTCCGCCGTGGACTTCTCCTTGGTCACCGACGAGAGCCACCCGGTCGAGGTCGGGCCCGGATCTTCGGTGATCGGCGGCGCGGTCAACTTCGGTGGTCTGCTGGAGATCCGTGCGGACGCGATCGGTTCCGACACCCAGCTCGCCCGCATCACACAACTGGTGGTGGACGCGCAGACCGGTAAGGCCAGGATCCAGCGCCTCGCCGACGCCATCGCCGCCGTCTTCGTTCCCGCCGTCCTGTCGGTCTCCGTCACGGTGCTCGGCTTCTGGCTCGGCGCGGGGGCCGACGCGCAGGCCGCTGTCACCGCGGCGGTCGCCGTGCTCGTGGTGGCCTGCCCGTGCGCGCTGGGGCTGGCCACGCCCACCGCCCTGCTGGCCGCCACCGGCCGAGGGGCGCAGCTCGGCATTCTGGTCAGCGGGGCACGGGCGCTGGAACGGCTGCGCCGCATCGACACGGTCGTCCTGGACAAGACGGGGACCCTCACCACCGGTCGTATGAGCGTCATCGCCGTCACCGCGTCCACCGGCTGTGATCCGGACGAGGCTCTGAGCCTGGCGGCCGCCGTCGAGGACGGCTCCGAACACCCGCTGGCGCGCGCCATCAAGACCCACGCCGAGCGGCACGGCGACGGGCGCCCGCTGCCCCGGGCGGTCGGCTTCACCGCCACCCCCGGGCACGGGGTGAGCGGCCGGGTGGACGGCCAGGAGGTGTGCGTCACCCGGCCCGGCGAGCTCACGGGCCTGCCCGGCCCCCTGCACCAGGCAGTTCGCACGGCCGAAGCCGCGGGCCACACCGCCGTTCTGATCACGGTCGATGGCACGCCCCGGGCCGTTGTCTCCGTCGGTGACGCGCTGCGGCCGGACGGCTATCGCGCGGTGGACCACCTGCGGCGCCTCGGGCTGCGGCCGGTACTGGCCACCGGCGACCGGGAAGCCACAGCCCGGGCCGTCGCCGCACAGGTGGGCATCACCGAGATCCATGCGGGGGCGCTGCCGGAAGAGAAGGCCGCTCTCGTGGCCACGTTGAAAGAGCACGGCTGCCGGGTGGCGGTCGTCGGTGACGGCGTCAACGACGCCGCCGCCCTCGCCGGAGCCGACTTGGGCATCGCCATGGCCAGTGGCACCGACGCCGCCATCGGCGCCGCCGACATCACGCTCGTCCGCGAGGACATCCAGGCCATCCCCGATGCCGTACGCCTGGCCCGGCGCGCCCTGGCCACGATCCGAATCAACCTGTTCTGGGCCTTCGGCTACAACCTCATCGCGCTGCCACTGGCCGCCGTTGGCCAGCTCAATCCGATGATCGCCGCCGCCGCGATGTCCCTCAGCTCACTGCTGGTCGTCGGTAACAGCCTGCGGCTGCGCGCCTGGAGCCCGGCACTCCCCCACCGGCCGGGACACCGTTCTCGACGGGGGCGGACACACGCCACGTGGGAGGTGACGCCATGACCGCCGTACGACCCCATGGCGACGGCTTGGGCCGTGCCGTGACCGGCCCCCTGCGCGCGGCCGCCGTACCGCTGCTCGCCTGCCTCGTGACGCTGGGCACCCTCGTCGCGTGGACCGCTGCGGGCGAAGCGGGCACTCCCGCGGCCTTGCGCGTCCAGGACGGCCGGGTCCTGACCCCGCAGAATGCCGAGGCCACGGCGGCCTTCTTCACCATCCGCAACACCGGCGGCAGCGATGACCTGCTGACCGGCGTCACGGCACCCACCGGACACCGCGCCATGCTGAGTGAGACCGTCGAGACCGGCAGAGGCGCGCAGAGCATGCGGATGCGTTCCTCCGTCGCCATCCCGGCAGGTGCGTCGCTGCGCATGACGGCCGACGCTCTGGACGTCATGCTCAAGCCGCCGCCCCGCGTCAGCCCCGGTGACCGGGTCGTCTTCACGCTCCATTTCCGCGACAGCCCGCCGATCACCACCGAGGCTCTGGCGGCACGCCCCGGCCAGTGACCAGCGGCCGACTGCCGGGGCCGACGCATCGCACAACGCCCGGAATTCACTCGGTACGCGACCTACGCCGAACGACCCTCCGGGACCGCCTCGACCGTCCTCATACGAGAGCTACGAATGTCACCGCCATCCCCAGTGCCATGGCGCTGTGGCAGGCAAGGCCGAACGCGTCGCGCTCGACCGGCGCCGCGGGGTGCCGTGGGCCGGTGGCGTCGGCGAGCCGGGCGGCGTCGAAGCTGCGCGCCAGCCACCGTACGCCCAGCACGAGCAGCACCCCGGCCAGCAGCCCGGCGGTCAGTCTCGGGCCGGTGTCGGTGAGAGTCATGGTCACGGCGCTGGAGCCACCGGACATGTCCATCCCCGGCATGTCCGCCATGTCATGGGCGCCGCCGTGTCCCGCCATCGAGCCGGATGAGACCATCGCGGCCGCCATCCAGGCCATCGCCCCCATCATCACCATGTGCGGAAGGGCACCCCGCAACGCGCGTGTACGAGAGGCGGAAGCGGGCCGCGCCAGAGCCACCCCCGCGAACCACACCGCGCCCAGCGTGAACAGCGCGACCTGCGGCCCGGCGGGGAGGTCCATCCCCCAGGGCCACACCATCGCCGCCATGGCAAGGGCCATCACCGCGTGCAGCAGGTGTGCGACCCGCTCGACCGCGCCCGGGCTGCCTCCAGCCCGTCCGGGCGCGCCGGCCCGCCACACCGCGGAGAGGGCGGGCACGACGAACAGCAGGGTCAGGACCCAGCGCAGACCCGTCGCGGCGATCATCGGGCCGCCCCCGGCGTCGTCACGGGTTCAGGCCGGTCGGGCTCGGACGACTCACCGTTCCGGAGTATGTGGTCTTCGTCCTCAGGGTCGTTCGGCCGCGTCTGCGGATGTGCGGTCGCGGTCGGCGTGGTCTGCTTGTCGGGCATCGCTGAGCCTTCTCCCAGGCGGCGGCACGGACAGTGGTGAGTGAGGGCGCGCGGCCGCGACAGGGTCCGCGGAATACCGCGGCCCCACCGGGCCGTTCGCTGTGAGATCAGGCGGTTGCGAGGCCCGCGACGCCGTATCCCGCTTCGGTGATGGCGGCGCGCACCTGCGCGTCATCGAGTGTGGCGCCGCGCACCGTGACCTCGTTCGACGGAAGGTCGACGCTGACCTCGCTGACCCCGGAAACCTCGGAGACTTCCTCGGTGATGCTGGCGACGCAGTGTCCGCAGCTCATTCCGGTGACGATGTATCGGATCTCGGTCATGGTGATCGCTCCTGGTGCACGGAGGTGGGCGGGTGCTGCTTTCGATGGGGAATACGTTCGTATGGGTGCCTGTGTTCACCTCAGCCACCGGCACCTCAGGCACCGGCTGTCCGCGTCGGTTTGCCGCGCCGATCGGCCAGGCGGCCGAGGGCAAGGTCGACGAGCAGGAAGGCGGCCAAGGGGATGCCGAGGAGCGGCAGGTAGTAGCCGAGCACCGCGATGGCGACGACCAGCACGGCGAGGACGTACGGCGGCACCTGCCGCCAGGCGCCCCGCGGGATGGGACGGCCGAAGGCCCCGGCGCTGCCACGCTGCCACCACATCCGGTAGCCCCACAGGATCAGGAAGATCAGGGCGAGGGCGAGAACGGCCAGGGCGATCTGGTTGGGCAAACCGAACAGGCTTCCCATGTGGGCGTCGATGCCCCAGCGGGACAGTTTGGCCAGCAGCGGATAGTCGGCGAACCGCACCACGTCGGTCACCTGGCCGGTCGCCGGATCGACGGCCGCGGCGTCCTGCTTCTCCGGCCAGCTGCGCTGGATCTGACTGACGGTGTACGAGTCCCCGGGGCCGGTGGGCGGAACGATCTCCACGGGGTCGCCCAGGCCCTTGGCGCGGGCGGCCTTGAGGACGGTGTCGACGCCGACATCGGCGGACGTGCCGCCGTGTCCGCCCGAGCCACCCATGTCCATGCCCTGCATGGAGCCGTGTCCGGCGTGCTCTCCGCCCGCACTGGAGCTGACGGCCGGAGTGGCCTGGCCGAGGGCGGCACGGAGGTCGGTGACGCTCGCGCCCGCGTACGTGGACCACGTCAGACCGGTGGCGGAGAGGAAGAACAGCCCCAGCGCCGCCCAGACTCCGACCGCGCCGTGGAAGGACATCGCCCTCCTACGGCCCGTGGTGGCACGGTCCGGCAGGGCGACCGCGCGGACCTTCCGCTTCGCCGAGCCCTTGCGGCGTCGCACGATCCACAGCACCAGCCCGCCACCGGTGATCACCCATAGCCAGCTCGCGGCGAGTTCGCTGTAGAGGCGGCCGGTGTCGCCGAGATGCAGATTGCGGTGCAAGTCGTCGATCCACGTACGCAAGGGCAGCGCACCGCTGGTGCCGTACTGCTCCAGCGCGCCGCGCACCTTGCCCGTGTACGGGTCCACGAAGACGGCCAACTTGCGCTCGGGGTCGACACCCTTGACGCCCGAGAGCAGAACGCGCGTCGTCGCGCCCGCCTCGGACGAAGGACGTATCGCGCCGATGTCGCCGTCGGGATGGGCCTTGCGGGCTGCGGCGACCTGCTGGGAGAGGGGCAGTTCGTGCTTGCCGACCGGGACGCGCAGCTCATGGTCGTAGACGAACTTCTCGGCCTGGAGGGAGCCCGCGTAGAGCAGTCCGGTCACGGCGGCCACCAGCAGGAAGGGGGCGACGAGGAATCCCGCGTAGAAGTGCAGTCGCAGGACCAGCGGGCGCAGGGCCGACCAGCCTCGACGGCCACCTCCGGAGTCCGGCTCCGCGGACGCGTCGCCTCGCTGCGAGGTGTCCGGCGACCGCACTCCGTCCTCGGTGTCGGCGGTGACGGGTTCGGCGGACATGGGAACTCCTGGATCGCGGGCGGTGCCGGTCGGCCGGAGCCGTACCAGTCCAGTAGTCGGACCTCCGGAAGGAGAAGTTCCGGAGAGTTTCCGTGACGTGCGTCACGGCACGGGCCCCGGCCGAGGGGATGGGAGGCAGAGAGCCCACACACCGCACAGGTCGGCTGGCAGGCCCGGACAGTTCCCGGCCGGGACAGTCTTGTCCTTGCATGGCAGAGCCTCCGAACGGTGAGCCGTCGGCCGCCCCGGCCCGTAATGGTGTGCGGACCCCAGCCTTTCCGCCAAGCCAGCACAGGGAGTGCCGAAGATGCCGTTGACCGATACCGCCGCGCCGCCGCGACCGGCGCCCGACGAAGCGGAGCCACGCGGCGCCCGGGTGCGCCGCGCGCTGCCGCCTCCCGCGCTGGCCGGATTCCTCGTCCTCCTGGTGGTGTTGATGGCCGCCTCCTACGCCGTGGGGCGGGCCGCCGGGCCGGTGGCGCCCGGTATCCACCGGGGCGTACCGGAGGACGACGGAGGCGGGGGCATGGGCACCCACGGCATGGGACCGCTGAACGACGGCACGTGGGCGGGGGCGCGATGAGCGAGCGCCCGGACGCCACGTCCCCTCCGGCCGACCCCTCCGGCACACCCCCCAACACCACCAACCTGGTGATCGGCGGCATGACGTGCGCGGCCTGCGTGAACCGCGTGGAGAAGAAACTGGCCCGCGTCGAGGGCGTGTCCGCCACCGTGAACCTGGCCACCGGCACCGCACGGGTCTCCCACCCGGACACCGTGACCCTGGACGAGCTCATCGCCACCGTGGAGCGGGCCGGTTACACCGCCGAACTCCCGGCGCCGCCCGCCGGAACCGCGGACGAATCCGAGGCGCCGGATGACGAACAGGCCGGTGACCTCGAACGGCTGATCTTCACAGCGGTGCTGGCGGTCCCCGTGATCGTCATCTCGATGGTTCCCGCCTGGCAGTTCGACCGGTGGCAACAGGTGTGCTTCGCCCTCGCCACACCGGTCGCCACCTGGGGCGCGTGGCCCTTCCACCAACGTGCGCTGCGCGGGCTGCGGCATGCCACGGCCACCATGGACACCCTGGTCTCTCTCGGGGTCGTCGCGTCCTTCGCCTGGTCGGCGTACGCATTGTTCTGGGGCGGTGCGGGCCTGACGGGCATGCGTATGCCCTTCACCCTGCTGCCCTCGGCCGACGACGGTGTACCGCATATCTATCTGGAGGCGGCGGTCGCCGTACCGCTGTTCGTCCTCCTCGGGCGTCACCTGGAGGCGCGGGCCCGGCACCACAGCGGGTCGGCGTTGCGAGCGCTGGCCGAACTCGGCGCCAATGACGTGGAGTTGAGTGAGCGGGATGGCAACCGTCGCATCCCGGTGGCCGAACTCACCACGGGGCAGGAGTTCGTGGTCCGCCCCGGCGAGAAGGTGGCCACGGACGGTGTGGTCGTCGAGGGCGGGTCGGCCCTGGACCTCTCCCTGGTCACCGGCGAGAGCGTGCCCGTGGAGGTGGCGCCGGGAACCGCTGTGGTCGGTGGCGCGGTCAACTCCGGTGGGCTGCTCGTGGTGCGCGCCACGGCGGTCGGCGCCGATACGCAACTGGCTCGCATCACCCGGCTGGTGACCGAGGCGCAGGCGGGCAAGGCCCGGATGCAGCGGCTGGCCGACGCGGTGGCGGGAGTCTTCGTACCGGTGATCGTGGCGATCGCCGCCACCGTGCTCAGCTTCTGGCTGGGCGCCGGGGCGGCTGGCGAGTCGGCCGTCACCACGGCAGTGGCCGTGCTCGTCGTGGCCTGCCCGTGCGCGCTAGGGCTGGCTACTCCGACCGCGTTCCTGGTGGCCAGCGGGCGCGGAGCACAGCTCGGCGTCCTCGTCCGCGGCCCCGAGGCGCTGGAGCGGCTGCGCCGGGTGGACACCGTGGTCTTCGACAAGACCGGCACCCTCACCACCGGCCGCATGACGCTGGCCGAAGCGACCGTGGCGGAGGACGGGCCAGGGACGAAGCAGGTGCTGCGGCTGGCCGCGGCCGTGGAGCAGGGCTCCGAACACCCCATCGGCCGCGCGGTGGTGGCGGCGGCCCGCCGCGGCGACGGGGACGGTGACGGTGACGTACAACTGCCGAAGGTGGCGGAGTTCCGGGCCATCCCCGGCGAAGGGGTATCCGGTCAGGTCGAGGGCCGTGAGGTGCGCGTACGACGCCCCCGTCCGCCGGAGCCCCTGCCGGACGCATTGCGCCGGGCGTACGAGGCCGCCGAGCGCGCCGCGCACACCGCCGTGATCGTGGAGATCGACGACCGGCCCACGGCCCTGCTGGCCGTCGGTGACACCCTGCGGCCCACCAGCCGCCAGGCGGTGCGCGAAGTGCGCGCGCTGGGCATCGAGCCGGTGCTGGTGACCGGCGACGCGGCCGCTCCGGCCCAGGCGATGGCCGGGCAGGCGGGCATCGACACGGTCCACGCCGGAGTGGCTCCGGAGGGCAAGGAGCAGATCGTACGGGCGTTGCGCGCCGAAGGCCGGTGCGTCGCGGTCATCGGCGACGGGGTCAACGACGCCGCCGCGCTGGCCACCGCCGATCTGGGGATGGCCATGGGCGGTGGCACCGACGCCGCGATCGGCGCGGCCGACATCACCCTCGTACGGGACGACATGCTCGCCGTGGTCGACGCCATCCGGCTCACCCGGCGCACGCTGAGCACCATCCGCGCCAATCTGGCCTGGGCCTTCGGCTACAACCTGGTCACCGTCCCGCTGGCCGCGACCGGCTGGCTCAACCCGATGGTCGCGGCGGCGGCCATGTCGGCGAGTTCCGTCCTCGTCGTCGTCAACAGCCTGCGGCTGCGGTCCTACGACCCCGGCAAGCGGCGGACAGCCGCCCCGGCGGATCCCCCCTCGTCACCCGCCACCATCGCTGCCGAGCGCGGCACCGCACGGAAGGATCGCGATGTCCTCAGCGACCGCTGACCACCCCGCGGCGGACGCCGACCGCCCCGCCGCGGACGCCGACCGCCCCGGCCTGGGACGGCGCCTACGAGCGGCGCTGGCCCGGGGGGCACGGGCGGCCCTGATCCCGGTGGGCGCCTGCACGCTGGCGCTGACACTGCTCACGGCCTACACGGCGACCGGCGCGGCGGGGAAACCCGTGCCGAAGATCCGGGTCAGCGTCGGCTGGATCCTCCAGCCCGCCGGGCAGCCGGCCGCCGCGTTCTTCGAGATCCGCAACACCGGGAACATCGACGACACACTGCTCTACGCCGACTCCCCGGAACTCGGCGTCTCCATGCTGCGCAAGCCCGACCGGAAGCAACCGGGCACCGCTCAGCGGGCGCGGCGGGTGGCCGTGCCCGCCCGGAGCACGGTCCAGATGACCGAGGGGGGAATTCACATCGCCGTCCTCGACCCGCCCGCGCTGAGGCCCCTCACGAGGGTCCCGTTCAACTTGTGGTTCGAGGGCCGAGGCCGGGTGGAGACCGTGGCGGTGCTGATGCCCCCGGACGGGAGCTGAGCACAGGGCCGGGCACGGCGGGGTCATGAATCCCGCTGCGGCACACGGCGGAAATCGTCGGTAAATCACCGCTCCTGGACTTCCCGGCCGGGTCCCGGGTACTGGATCTGTGCTGCGGCCCGGGGGTGTACCTGGTGCCGCTGGCGCGGCGCGGTTACACCGTGACCGGAATGGACCTCAGCCCGGTCATGCTGGAGCGGGCGCGGGCCGCCTGCGCCGAGGCCGAAGCGGACGTCCAGCCGGTACGGGCGGACATGCTCGACCACATCGAGCCGGAGGCTGACCGACGTGATAGGCAAGGAGGTGCCGGCCGGCTGGATCGGGCGGCCCCAGTTCGTCGAGCTGGGGGCGGCGCGTACGTAGTGCAGCGCGACACCGTCCTGGACGACTGGTGCAGGCTGCGTACGGACTGGACCCTGGTGCGGGACGGGTCGGCGCGGCAAAGCCCCGCCCATCTCACGCTCGTGCGTACCGTCCGCTCCCACCTGGAGGAAACGGTCGCCGCGCTGACCGGAGTCCGGGGACGCGCCGCCGTACGTACCGCCGCCGTGGCAGCCGCCGAACGCGCCGAGTTCCCCGCGGATCACCTCGACCGCGTGGACCGCACGGTCGACGTGTACGCGGGCCGGATCGTCGAACTGGCCGACGCGGACACGTTCTTCGGCACCGCCGGACCACCCCACCCGTACAGCCACGGCCTCGGCTTCCGGGGCATGCCCCACGCCGCCCCCGACGACCGCCGGACTCGCCTGCCACCATCCGCTCCCCGCTACGGTGCGCCCCACGGCCTCGGCCTCGGAGGACCACCGTGCTTGAACTGCGCGCCATCACCGCCGGGTACGTCACAGGAGCTCCGGTGGTACGCAACGCCCACCTGACCGTCGCACCCCGCGAAGCCGTCGGCCTGGCCCCAGCGGCTGCGGAAAATCCGCCCTCGCCCGCGTCGCGGCGCTGCTGCACCGCTGGCTGATCTGTGCCGAGATATGCCCGCGATGCTCGATGCCTCGACCACCGCCGCGCTCATCGCGGTCGTCGAGGACTACCGCGCCACCACCGGCGCGGGCCTGCTCGCCGTCGGCCACGACCGGGTGCTCATGAACCGCTGGCGCGACCGCAGCGTCCACTGGGACCAACTGGCCGCATTCGCCGAGAAGATGGCGCGCCGCTCCCGTACATTGCCTTCGCCGCCCGACGCGCCCTCCCGAACTTCCCTACGATCCGTTGAGCACGGTTCGGTCCTCCAGCCGCTTCCATCCGGAGTGTCATGCCGCCGCAGGTCTCGAAAGCACTGGGAGGCCGGCGCTGTGCGGTCGGGCGGGAAGGCGGTGCCCGGGAGAGGAACCGGAACCGTTGGGTGCCGTCGCGGCGTGCTTGATCATATGTACGTCGAAGATGATGAGCAGGGGCCAGTGCGGAGGCGTGGCGGCAAACGCTGGTGGGTGATCGGGGGTGGTGCGGCTGTCGTCGCGGTCGTGGTCGCGGTCGGAGCCGTCCTGGCGCGGGCCGGGGCTCAGGACATCGCCGCGCCCGGCACCTGTCATACCTCCGCCCGCGGCACGGCGTCGACCGGCGTCGCGGCGAAGGGCGGCGAGGCGCCCGCCGGTACCGTGCCCGCCGCCGACTTCGACGGCGACGGTCACCCTGACCTGGCCATGGGGTCGCTGGGTGATGTGGAGAACGGCAGTGGCGGCGGCAGCATCGCGGTGGCGTACGGATCGGGCGACGGGACCGGCCTCGGCCGCTGCCAGTACCTCACGCAGAACGACGCCGGGATACCGGGGAAGGGCCGCGACGAGGCGTTCTTCGGGAGCGATGTGATGGCCCGCGACTTCGACGGGGATGGGTACACCGACCTCGCCGCTTCCGTCTTCGACTGGAAACCGGGGGTGATCATCATGTGGGGTTCCCCGGACGGACTGAAGAGTGCTTCCCGGGTGCCGGGGACGGACAGAACCGGAACCCACGTCTCCTGGATGCCCGAACCGATCCTGGAAGAACAGCTCGTCGCCGGTGACTTCGACGGTGATGGGCATGCTGATCTGGTCTTCGGGCTCGGTTCCGGCAAGGGGCTGCTCAAGGGGCCTTTCAAACGCGACGGCGCCCCGGCTGACACCGGCCCGGTTCCCGCCCCACGTCAGCCCGGGAAGGACGTCGATACCGCGCACTACCGCGATCTCGTCGCCGGGGACCTGGACGGCGACGGCGCCGACGACCTCGTGGCCTTCTCCTCCGACGGGCCTCCCGAGGCGTCCTGGTCCGAGAAGCGCTGGCCCGTCAGCTACTTCCGAGGCGGCCGCGGCGGCCTCGCCCAGCCGGACGACGTCGACCTTCCCGACGCGGCGGCCGGGGCGGTGGGTGACGTGGACGGCGACGGCTTCGGGGACCTTGTGCTCAGCCCCCAGGGCGGCGACGCGCCCCACAGCTCGGTGACGGTCGTGTACGGCTCCGAGGCCGGACCGGGGAAGGGGAAGCGGAAGCGCACGGCGGCCCTCGACCGCGACACCCCGGGCGTACCCGGCGAGGAACCCCAGGACGAGGACTCCGCCCTCACCTCCCTGGACGCCGGTGACGTCAACGGCGACGGCTACGCCGATGTGGTGGCGGGCTCGCCCCGGAGCGAGGAGTACGCGAAGCCCGGCCCGGAGCAGGTGCTGCTCCTGCTGGGTGGGCCGGACGGCCTGACTGGTGAGGGAGCCCGCGCCATCGATGCGGGCGACCTCGGCGGTGGCACAAGCGCGCGGGCCGCGTTCGGGATGTCGGTGCGCCTGGTCGACATGGATGGTGACCACCGGTGCGAGCTGGTGGTAGCCGCGCCTGGCGACGACAAGATCGAGAGCTCCGCGTGGTTGCTGCCCGGCACGGCCCGGGGACTGTCGACTGGGGGCGTCACCCGGCTGTACGGGGACAGCTTCCAGCCCGCCGGGGACCTGGACCTCTATATGGGAGGCGGCGGGATCGCCCGCTAGGCGATGGCTTCCCCATCAGTGCCTCGTTGTTCTGGCCATGCTCAGCAGGGGGAATCTCACCGACGATGAAGGGGCGCTGCTGGAGCGGTTGCTGCCCAGGAGCAGCAACCGCGGTAGTGATGAGCTGCTGGTCAGGGTCGGCCAGTGTGAACCAGTCGAGGGCGAGTTCGCCGACCATCGGGTGGCGCAGGACCCTGGCGCCGGCGGTCCGTGCGGACCGGCCCGGAAGCCGTGCGCTGGGCAGGACCCGCAGGCGCACTGGCGAGCCGGTGGGCCGGGCCTTCAGCTATTCGGCTGGGTGGGAGATGCGAGAAACCCCAGTGCCTCGGTGACGAATTCGGCGTGGTTCTGGAAGATGCCTCCGTGTCCTGCATCCGGGTACAGGGGGATGAGCTCGCTGTGGGGCAGGCGCGCGGCCAGGTCGAGGGTGTTCTGGCTCGGTACCATCCGGTCGCTTTCGCCGTTGGCGACCAAGACCGGGTGGGGAATGCGCGACAGGTCAGCCGGTGCCTGAAGGCCCCACCGGTGGATGGCCTTGAGTTGTGCGCGGAATGCGGGCAGCGAGATGGCTTTGTCGCGGTCGTCGGTGCGCTCCTTCAGCCGTTTGAGGAAGGCGCGCCCTGCTCGGCGGCCGCCCTCGGTGCCGGTGAAGAAGAGGTACTGCTTCGGGTCTTGGCGGGTCAGGGCGCCTTTGAGCATGGCGCGGAGGGTCAGTGTGGTGACCTTGTCGATGCCGTGGCCTCCGGCGGGGCCCGTACCCGCGAGGATGATCTTGCGGATCAGAAGCGGTTCTTCGGCGGCGATGACCTGGGCGATGAAGCCGCCCATCGACATGCCGAGCAGATCGACGCGGTCGAAGCCGAGGGCGCGGATGAACAACGCCGCATCGTGGGCCATGTCCTCGACGGTGCGCGGCGTGATGCCGCCTGAGGCGCCGACCCCGCGGTTGTCGAAGGCGATGACCGGGCGTTGTGCGGCGAAGCCGTCGACGACGCGGGGTCCCAGTTGTCGAGGACCGCGGCCAGGTGGTTCAGGAGGATCAGCGGCACCCCGTGCTCGGGGCCGAGCCTGCGGTAGACGAAGGGGACGCCGCGGACGGACACCGAGTGGGTCGGCGCGTCTCGGTACGACGTCAGTGGTCGGGAGAGGGGGCTGAGGGGAGTGCTCATGTCCGGGTCCTTCAGGCGGTGGGGCTGTTGTTCTTTGGTCTCGTCGGCGTGCAAGGGGGCGGGCCGCGGGGCGATGGCCTTGCCGGTGGGGAGACAGCCGCTCATGTCATCGTCACGACGACCTTGCCGGCCTTGGTGCGTCCCTTCTCGACGTACGCCATGGCCTCCCGGGTCTCCTCGAACGGGAAGACACAATCGACGACGGGGCGGATCTTCCCGGCGTCGATGAGCGGGGTGAGTTCGCGCAGCTGGTCGCCGCTGGCCTTCATGAACAGGAATGAGTACGTCACGCCTCGGCGCTTGGCGCGGCGCCGGGTGGTGAAGCTCAGCGCGCTGATCGCCAGGCGGAGGAACGCGTTCGCGCCCAGCTCACGGGCGAAGGCCGCGTCGGGAGGGCCTGCGATGCCGATGACCTTCCCACCGGGTTTGAGTACCCGCAGGGACTTCTCCAGCGTCTCGCCGCCGAGGGTGTCCAGGACGACGTCGTAGCCGTCGAGGACCGTCTCGAAGGCCTGCTCCTTGTAGTCGACGACGATGTCCGCGCCCAGCTGCTTGACCAGGTCGACCTTGGCCGTGCTCGCGGTGGTGGCCACGTGGGCGCCCAGGTGTTTGGCCAGCTGGATGGCGATGGTGCCGACGCCGCCGGAGCCCGCGTGGATGAGGATCTTCTGCCCTGGCCGTACCTGTGCCCGCTCGACCAGCGCCTGCCATGAGGTCAGGGCGGCCAAGGGAAGGGATGCTGCCTCGGTCATGGTGAGCGTGGCAGGTTTGATCGCCACGTCGTCCTGGTGGACGGCGATGAGTTCGGCGAACGTACCGATGCGGTCCTTGTCGGGCCGCGCGTAGACCTCATCGCCCACCGCGAATCCCGTGACGGCCGATCCCACCCGGACGACCACCCCGGCGAGGTCGTTGCCCAGGATGAGCGGGAGACGGTACGGCAGGATCGCCTTGAAGTCCCCGTCGCGGAGCTTGAGGTCAAGCGGGTTGACGCTCGCCGCGTGAACCCGGACCAGGACATCGTCCGCGCCCACCCGTGGGTCGGGCATCTCACCGGCGCGCACCCCGTGGCCGTACCGCTCGACCATGAATGTCCTCATCGTCGTCTCCGTCTCGTTCATGCCTTCGTGTGTCAGGCCACGGTTTGGGCTGGGGCGATGACGCGGCTGGAGTCGCCACCCTGGATGCCGCCCAGGGATGCGGCGATCGCCTCGTGAGGAACGCCGAGCGGCGCCGCGCTGACTTCCGAAAGGCGGGCGAACTGCTCGGGGTTCAGCTGGACGTCGAGGGCGCCCAGGTAGCTGTCGAGCTGGGTGAGGTTGCGCGGCCCGATGATCGGGACGAGTGAGGCCGCGGACCGGGCGGCCCGCTCCCGCACCCAGGCCACCGACACCTGGGCGGGCGTCACGCCGATCTCCTCTGCGATGGCCAGGACCGTGTCGACGACGGCGGTCTTCTGGCCGGTGCTCTCCGTGTGGATGACCGCCCCCAGGTCACTCAGCCGCCCCTCCGCGCTGAGCCGGTACTTTCCGGTGAGCAGTCCGCCGCCGAGCGGTGACCACAAGGCGGCGCCGAGTCCGAGGCTCTCGGCCATCGGCAGCAGCTCGCGGTCGGCGGTCCGCTCCACCAGGCTGTACTCGTTCTGGATGCCCACGATGGGCGACCAGTTCTTCAGGTCCGCGAGGGTCACGGCGCGCGAGACCCGCCAGGCGGGGAAGTTGGACAGGGCGGCGTGATGGATCTTGCCGGAACTCACCAGGTCGTCCAGCCCCCGCAGGATCTCTTCCATGGGGGTGAGCTGGTCGGGGAAGTGCACCCAGAGCAGGTCGATGTAGTCGGTGCCCAGGCGCTTCAGACTGGACTCCACCGAGGCGACCATATTCTTGCGGCTGTTGCCCGTGGCGGAGATGCCCGGCTGAGGAGCGGCTCCGAGAGTGAACTTGGTGGCCAGGACGAAGTGGTCGCGATCGGCAGAGATGAACTTACCCGTCAGCTCTTCCGACTCGCCGAACTGGTAGGTGTCCGCCGTGTCGACGAAAGTGCCCCCGGCTTCGGCGAACCGGTCGAAGATCCGGCGCGCCTCGTCCGGCTCGGCGCCGGCGCCCCAGCCGGTACCGAAGTTCGCCGTGCCGAGCGCGTACTCGGATACGCGCAGCCCAGTGCGGTTTCCGAAGGTCGTGTAACGCATCAGGTGTCCTTACCCAAGAATCGACAGGGGGGTCGGGGAGCGTCTCAGGCCGCGTTCGGCGGAGCGGCCAGGGTCTGCTTGACGTACCGGGTGGTCTCATCGGCGAGGATCTCGGGCAGGCCCGTCTCGATGCCGTGCAGGGCCTGCGCGGCGACCTCGGCGGGGTCGGCCTTCTGATCGGCGGGAACACCCGCGGCCATGTCGGTGTCCATGTATCCGACGTGCAGCGCCGAGACGGTGATGCCGCGAGGTGCCAGCTCCTCCCGGGCCGCGTCGGTCAGCGCCCATGCCGCGGCCTTGGCCGCCGCGTAGGACCCGAGGCCGGCCGGGTGCAGCCAGGACAGCACGGACAGGACGTTGAGCACAGCACCGCCGCCGTTGCCCTCGATGACCGGGGTGAAAGCCCGTGTCACGGCGAGCGGACCGAAGAAGTTCGTCTCCATCTCCAGGCGCACCGCGTCCAGGCCGCCCGCGACCAGCGGCGTGGCGGTGGAGATGCCCGCGTTGTTCACCAGCAGTGTCACATCGGACGCGGTGCGGGCCGCGGCCCGGATCGACTCCTCGTCCGTCACATCCAACCGCAGCGGAGTGACGCCCGGAAGATCCACGGTCTCGGGGCGGCGGGCCGCCGCGTAGACCTTCGCTCCGCGCTCCCCCAGCTGGACGGCCAAGTGACGGCCCAGCCCCCGGTTGGCGCCGGTGACCACCGCGACCGCGTTCTTCAGATCCATGTGTGCTCCCAGCGATGCGGGGCCGGTCCACCGACCCGCACTAATTAGATGATGGAGACAATCTAAAACCTCGCCTAGGATAGATGTCAACCGGCATCCAATCGGGAGGTGGCTGATGGGCCGCGTATCGAAGGCGCAAGCGGAGGAGAACCGCAGGCGGGTCGTGGAAACCGCCTCCCGGCTGTTCCGGGAACAGGGAACCCAGGTCAGCGTCACCGATCTGATGAAGGCGGCCGGCCTGACCCACGGCGGCTTCTACAAGCAGTTCGCTTCGAAAGAAGCGCTCGTGGACGAAGCCACCGCCCACGCGTTCGACGGACTCACCCGGCTCCGCGATGAGGGCCTCGAGCAGCACGGCGGGCAGCGTGACGCGGCCCAGCGGGAGCTGATCGACACCTACCTGTCCATCGAGCACCGCGACAGCACGGCAGATGGGTGTCCCGCTGCCGCGCTCGCCGCCGACATGGCACGCGAACCCGGAGATCGCGAGGCCCGCCGCGTCTACACCGAGGGAGTGGGCGAGTTCGCCGAGTGGCTCGCCACCGAGGACCAGGACGGCATCGTCCGGCTGTGCACCATGCTCGGCGCACTGGTCCTGGCCCGGGCCACCAAGGACTTCCCGCTCTCCGAGGAGATCCTCAGCGCCGCGCACGCAGCCTTGACGACAACCAGCTGATCAGGGATGCGGTGGCGGACGGCAGGCCGCAGGAAATCACCAGCCTGTCGGGGGCCAAGGTCTCATGCCATCGAGAACCTCCCCGACTTCTGCGACGTCGGCGTCCACTCCGCCCTTGCACCGCGAACAGTGCGACCGACTCTGCGGCGGTGAAGGCGATGCTGCCGAGGATGGACCTGCCCAAGGAACTGCTGGAGGTGTTCTCCTGGACCGGCGCCGAACAGGTGCTTCTTCCAGCTCCCCGATCTGCCTGGCGGCCTGCGGCCCTCCGGGACAAGCGCGCGGCCGACGGCCCGTGAGTCCCTTGACTCAGAGGGCGGTATGCGGGGCGAGGAGGCTGGTGCCGCACCAGTTCTGCCGCTGGAGGTGGTCGAGCACGGCTGCCTCCGCCGAACCTGGGTGGCGGCGTATACCGACGATGACGGGTTCGGTCAGGGAAGGCAGGAACGGGCGGGCTAGCTGTTCGAAGCTTTCGGGCACGGCCGATGCCGGAACCACAGTGACGCCCAGGCCCTGGGCTGCCAGTCGCACGGCGGTGGAGATCTGTGACGCTCGGGCCACCGTGGGCGGGCTGATGCCCGCGTCGGCGAGCAGGCGGGCGAGGTATTCGTCGAGCAGGCTGGCGCGGCGGAAGCGCACCCATCCCTGTGTCGCGAGGTCTGCCATGCACAGGGCCCCGTCGCTGGCGAGGAGCGGGTGCCCCTCGGGCAGGACGGCGACGTAGGTCTCCTCGCCCAGGGGGTGGATGTCGAATGTGCAGCCGGTGGGGATGCGGTGGACGAGGACCATGTCGAGCGTTCCCTGGCGGGCCAGCCTTTCCATATCCGCTGGGTCGGGCTCCTCGTGGAGAATGACCTGGAGTTTCGGGTGGCGGTGGCGGAGCCGGCCCAGTGCCAGAGGGAGCTGTCGTGCTCCCAGGCCCATGTGGACGGCGATGATGAGTTCACCGGCCAGTTCCCCGGAGGCGGCACGGGCAGCCAGGACGGCTCTGCGGGACGCGGTGGTCGCGATCTCTGCCTCGGCGAGGAAGGCGCGTCCGGCCATGGTCACTGTGACTCCACCCGGTGTCCGGGTGAACAGCTGCACACCGAGGTGCTTTTCCAGAGCGCCGATCTGCTGCGACAAGGACGGCTGCGTGACGCGCAGACGCTCAGCGGCCGCTGTCATGGAGCCTTCTTCGGCCACAGCCAGAGCGTATTCGTATTGCCGCAGGTTCATCCGTTTCCACTTTCCGGTGGCATAGACAACGCCAATCCCAAGTATGCGCTGACACTATTTGTCTCTATATCTCGCGGATCCTACCGTGGCGCATGTCCGGTGGATCGCCGCCGCCGAAAGCGGTGGCCATCAGGGCGGGAGCCACCCGGACGCTCACCCACATGGACGGGAGTGGCAATCATGGCAAATCAGTCAGGTGTTGGCCGCGGCGACGGAGTATCGCCCAAGAACGCCGATTCGAGACTGGCGGGAAAGGTCGCGCTCGTGACGGGTGCTTCCAAGGGCATCGGGGCGGGCATCGCGCGGGAATTCGCCGCGGCCGGAGCGTCGGTCGTGGTCAACTACGCCTCCAGTGCCGCCGGCGCCGAGCGGGTGGTGCAGGACATCCAGGCGCGAGGGGGGACCGCGATCGCCGTGCAGGGCGACGTGTCGGTGCCCGCGGATGTTGAGCGCCTCTTCGCCAGGACCGTAGACACGTACGGCCGGTTCGACATCCTCGTCAACAATGCCGGTGTCTATCACGCACAGCCGCTGGAGACCGTCACGCAGCAGGAGATCGACCGTCAGCTTTCCGTCAACGTGACCGGACCGATCCGTACGATCCAGGAAGCCCTTAAGTACTTCGGGTCCGACGGCGGGTCGGTCATCAACATCGGATCGCTGGACAGCGCCCGCGCGGTGCCGGGGATGTCGGTGTACGCCGCGACGAAGGGCGCCGTCGATGCCTTGACGCGAGTCCTGGCCGCCGAGCTCGGCCCTCGCGGAATCCGAGTGAACACCCTGGCCCCTGGCGGTGTGGAGACGGAAGGTATCCACGCGGCCGGCTTCATCGGCAGTGACGCCGAGACGGACATGATCGGGCACACCCCCCTGGGCCGTATCGGTCAGCCCAAGGATCTGGCACGGGCGGCGGTCTTCTTCGCCTCCGACGACGCCGCATGGGTCACCGGAGAGCGCCTCACCGCCTCTGGCGGCCTGCGAACCTGACACACCCCGACAACGCCGGAGTCTGCAGACCCGCTCCGCGGGAGGGGCAGTTTCCAGGTGCAGCCCGAGGTGGCCACGAAGATGAAGGCGGCCAGCACCTCGCGGCGTCCCCCGCCGACGACGCCCTCCACCCTGCGGACGAACCGGCGCCGGCGGCACCACTCGCTGAAACGTATTCCGCATCCCGCGCAACATGGACGAGCGCGGCCTGCTGTCCCCCTTCCCACCGCTGACGATGGGCCGCGCCAAGGCGTGGTCCTTCCAGCAGCCGAACAAGGCCGAGGAAAAGCGGCGTTACGTCGATGAGCAGCGCGCTTCGGTACTGCGCGCGCTGGCGGCGTACGCCCCGGACACCATGGCCGTCTTCGACGTCGACTTCGGACACACCGATCCACAGGTGGTGATGCCGTACGACGGTGTCGTGCGAGTGGACGGCCCCGCGCAGCGGACAGCGCGGCTGCCGAGCATCGTGCCGATCAGCTCGGCGGCGAGCGCCTCGGGCGTGCGCCCCAGGAGCCGTGCGGCGTTGGTCTGCCACGCCCGCGCGCGGGCGTGGCAGCGGTCTCCTCGGCGTGGCCGACGAACCCGCTGGCGGGAAAGGGCCTGCGCCACCAGGTCGCCCAGGCCGATGGCCGCGCGACGGCGGCGTCCATGAAGCACGCTCACCACTTCGCGGGGTGCCCCTTGAGCTGCTGCCAGTAGCGCCGGTGCGCGTGCCGGGCCTGGTCGCTCGTCATCCCGGCGGGCAGCTCCTCGTCCAGCGGGTCGGCGAGTTCGGCGATGTCGCGCAGGGCGGCGGCCTGGCAGGCCCGCTTGGTGAACGCGTACTGCTCGACGCAGTCCTCGGGCGTCGTCTCGGCGATGGCGACGGCCCGGTCCAGCAGTTCCCCGGCCGAGGCCAGCTCGTGCACCATGCCCAGCGCGTGGGCCTGCTCCGGGGTGAAGATCTCCCCGAGCAGGCAGGTGCGGGAGGCGACCGGATCGCCCCAGGCGTGGGCGAGCATCCGGACGTAGACGGCGGGCATCGGAATGCCGATCGGCACCTCGTTCAGCCCGAAGCGCGCCGTCCCGTCGGCGACGGCCACCCGGTAGTCGCAGACGGCGGCGGTGATCAGCCCTCCGGCGAACGCGTGGCCGTTCACCGCGGCGACGGTCGGGCGCGGATAGGTGAACAGCCGCAGGTTCGTGGCCCGGTAGTCCTGGAACCAGGACGCGACGGCCGCCGGGGCACCGGCGAAGAGCGGGAAGTGTTCACCGAGGTCGAGTCCGGCGGAGAAACGGGCGCCGGTTCCGGTCAGGACGACCGGGGAGTCGGCGTGGTCGCGTTCGAGCCGGTCGAAGGCGTCGTGGAGGTCGGCGAAGAAGGCGCGGTTCTGCGCGTTGACCGGGTTGGTCGTCATGGTCACGATGGCGACGCGACCGCGCCGCTCGATCGTCCAGCTCATGCTCGCTCCTCCAGCTGTACGGGTACGGAAGCGCCGCCGCCGGTACGGGCCTCCAGCGCGCGCAACACGGCCACCATGTCCTCGCCGCCGTGGCCCTGTTCGACGGTCTCGCCGTAGAGGGCGTGACAGACGTCGAGGAGCGGAGAGGCGAGGTCGGCCTTGCGGGCGGCCTCGGCGATCAGGCGGTTGTTCTTGAGCACGTCCGCGGCCGCCGCCTGGACGGTGAAGTCGCGGACCGGCAGTTTCGCCGCCTTCACACGGGAGACGGCGCTGGCCATCGGCCCCGCGTCCAGGATGTCCCGGAACAGGCTCTGGTCGAGGCCATGCCGGTCGGCGAAGTGGAACGCTTCGGTCAGCCCGGTGACCAGCGTGATCAGGAACAGGTTGACGGAGAACTTCATCAGCAGCGCCCCCGGGACCGCGCCACAGCCGAAGGTCTCCCGGCACAGGGGGGCGAGCAGGGGCCGGACGGCCTCCACGGCCGCGTCGTCCCCCGCCAGCATCCCCACCAGTTCGCCCTGTTCGGCCGGGATACGCGAACCGGAGACCGGGGCCTCGACGTATCTACCGCCCGCGGCCCGGATGTCGTCTCGCAGACTGCCCGAGTGTTCGGGCGAGGTCGTGCCCATGTGGACGACGGTGTGCCCGGCGATCCGCGCGGCGAACTCCGGGGTGCCACGCCCCAGCACCGCGTCGATGGCGGCCTCGTCGGCCAGCATGAGGATCACGGTCCCGGCCCGGTCGAAGACCTCAGCGGGGCTCGCCGCGACCTCGGCTCCGGCGGCGCGCAGGGGTTCACACCGGGCCGGGGTGCGGTTCCAGACGACGAGTGGCGTCCCGGCGCGGGCCAGGTTGAGGGCCATGGGCTGCCCCATGACCCCCAGGCCGACGAAACCGACGTACACGCCGCACCGCCTTCCCGGCTCACGCCGAGCCCGAGCCGTCGTCACCACATCGACTATGACAGCGGTCATAGTAGCCGCCACTATGACGGCGGTCATAGGGTGGTGGTGTCGGCAGGTTCGAGGAAGGTGGGGTCGGGGATGGCGGGGTCCGGACGGGGGCCGCGCGAGCGGATGGTCTTCAGCGCAGCCCAGCTCATCCGGCGCGACGGGGTCGCCTCCACCGGTATGCGCGAGGTCGCCGCCCATGCCGACGCGCCGCGCGGTTCGCTTCAGCACCACTTCCCCGGCGGCAAGGAACAGCTGGTCAACGAAGCGGTGGGCTGGGCGGGCCGGTACGCGGGCAACCGCGTCGCCCGCTTCCTCGCCGCGCTCCCCGAGCCGACGCCCAGCGGGCTGTTCGCCGAGATGGTGCGGCAGTGGACCGACGAGTACGAGACCACCGGCTACGCGGGCGGCTGCCCCGTGGCCGCCGCCACGGTGGACTGCGCGGAGTCCGCCGCCTCCACGCGGGAGGCGGCGGCCGCGGCGTTCGCCGCCTGGACCGGGCCGGTGGCCCGGGCCCTGACCGACATGGGCGTGCCCGAGGAGCGGTCCGGCGCGCTCGCCACGCTCATGATCAGCGCCGTGGAAGGGGCGATCCTCATCGCCCGGGCCGAGCGGGACGTCCGGGCCCTGACGACCGTGACCCGGGAACTCGGCCCCCTCCTCGACGCGGCCGTGAGCGAGGAAGTCTGACCGGACGCCCTACGGAAGCGTGGCCACGAACTTCCCGAGCCGGGCGATCCCCTCCCGGAGTTCGTCGGCCGACGCCGCGTAGGAGAGGCGGACGTGGCTGTCCGCCGTGTGGACGCCGAAGTCCCTGCCCGGAGTCAGGGCGACGTGTGCCGTTTGGAGCGCCCGCTCACAGAACTGCCACGAGGTGAGCCCCGTGCGGCTGACGTCGAAGTAGACGTAGAAGGCACCGTCGGGCGGGACGGGAACCGGCAGTCCGATCCGGGCCAGGCCGTCGAGGACGAGCGCGCGCCGCTCGGCGAACTCGACGCGGCGGCCCTCGCAGACCGCGAGGGACTCGGCGGTGAAGCAGGACAGGGCGGCATGCTGGGCGGGAGCCGACGCGCAGAGGAAGTAGTTCTGCGCCAGGCGTTCCATCGCCGGTACGAGCGTCTCGGGTACGACACACCAGCCCAGTCGCCAGCCGGTCATACCGAAGTACTTCGAGAAGCTGTTGATGACGACGGCGTCGGGGTCGTACGACAGCGCGCTGCGCGGCGACCGGCCCTGTGCGTCATGGTCGCTGAGGTTGAGGTAGATCTCGTCGACGATGCGCCACGCGCCGCGCTCGCGCGCGACGTCGCAGATGGCCGCGAGTTCGTCGGCAGGCACCGAGGTGCCCGTCGGGTTCGAGGGGGTGGCGATCATGATCCCGCGGGTGCGGTCCGTCCAGTGCGAGCGCACCGATGCCGCGTCCAGCTGGAAGCGGGTTCCGGCCGTTGTCGGTACGAGGGTGACCCGGGCGCCGAAGCTCTCGGCGATCTGCCGGTTGCAGGGGTACGACGGATCCGCGATGAGCACCTCGTCGCCGGGATCGACGAGCGCGGCGGTGGCCAGCACCAGGGCGGCCGAGGCCCCCGCCGTCACGACAACCCGGGAAGGAGCGACCTCGACACCGTGCTCGTCCCGGTAGAACCGCGCGATGGCCTGCCTCAGCGCAGGCAGCCCGAGGGCCGCGGTGTAGGGCAGGGGCCGTCCGCCCATGGCCTCGCACATCGCGTCCCGGACGGCCGGGGGCGCGCCGAAGTCCGGTTCGCCGATGCTGAGTTTGACGACGTGATGTCCCTGGGCCTCCAGCGCGGCGGCCTGCTTGCCGAACTCCATGGCGTAGAACGGGGCCACAGCCTGGGCCCGCTGCGAGATCCGTATGTTGCTCATGCCGCGACCTCCGGCTCGATGACGGTCAGAACTGCCAGGACGATGGGCTACGACGGGTTCACCAGCCAGCCAGGCGTTCCACCAGCAGAAATCCGCCGATGACGATCATCATGGCACCGGAGATCGCGACGATCACCACCAGGCCCGCCACGGCGAGCAGGGTGCAACTGGATCTGGGTCAAGATCAGTCCACTTTGTCGTGAGTGGCTCTGGCCCGACGGACCGGCACCCAGTGGGATAGGCATGCGTACGCCGACGTACGGGGCGTACGAGACCCGCTGCAACCGCTACCGAAAGGTCCTCGATGACTACGCCGCGCGCACGCGCGTTCGCACAGGTCGACGTGTTCTCCACAAGCCCCTGCCTCGGCAACCCGGTTGCCGTCGTCCTCGACGGGGCCGACCTGACCGACGAGCAGATGCAGGGCCTGGCGCGCTGGACGAACCTGTCCGAGACCACCTTCGTCCTGCCCCCGACCACCCCGGAGGCGGACTACCGGCTGCGCATCTTCACCCCCGGCAGCGAACTGCCCTTCGCCGGGCACCCCACCCTCGGCTCCGCCCGCGCGTGGCTGGACAACGGCGGCACACCGCGGCACGCCGACCGCATCGTGCAGGAGTGCGCCGCCGGTCTGGTCAGCCTGCGCCCGGGCGACGAGGGCATGCTGTCCTTCGCCGCGCCGCCACGGATCCGCGACGGCGCGATCGACGAAGCGTATCTGCACCAGATCGTCGCCGCGTTCGGCATCGAGCGTGATCGCGTCGTCGCCCACCAGTGGGCCGACAACGGCCCCGGCTGGGCGGTGGTCCAGCTGGCCACGGCCGAAGAGGTCCTCGCTCTCGAACCCGACCTTTCCCTCATCCCGAACGCGATGGTCGGGGCGGTCGGCGCGTACCCCGAGGGGTCCGAGCACGACTTCGAGATGCGTACCTTCGCGCCCCGGACCGGGGTGCCCGAGGACCCCGTATGCGGCAGCATGAACGCCGCGGTCGGCCAATGGTTCACCTCCACCGGCACCGCGGGCCCCGCCTACCGGGTCTCCCAGGGCGCGCGCCTGGGCCGGGCCGGAACGATCGAGATCACCGCCGATCCGGACGGCACCGTCTGGGTCGGCGGCGCCGCCACCGGCTGCATCCGCGGCACCATCACCCTCTGACCTCGATCACCTCTTCGCGTCCCCGCTCCGGTCGCCCCGCTCCCACCGATGGGTCGCTGCGGCGGGTCCGCCCACACGGCGTGGATGCAACCACTCCGGGTCCCCCAGGCGGTGCAGGGCCCTCGCTTCGGATGTCCTCCGGAACAGGGCTTTCACGAGGTAGACGTGGTTGCCTGTGTACGGGCGCTCGTGGTGGGTGTAGTTCACCGACCAGGGTTCGTACGGATGGCGTAGGAGTTCGCCCACTGAGCAGCCGCTGGGGCCGGTATCCATGTGGTGGCTGCCGCCGAGCACGCCCATGGTGCGGGTGGCGTGCCATGCCTTATAGGTGGCTCGGATACGCAGCTCCATGAACTTTGACCACGGGATGGTGAGGGGTGGTTCCGGCGCTCGGGGCTCGTGGTGCTCCATACCCTCGGGGGTGAGGACCAGGCACGAGCCGCCCTCCCGCTTCGGGTCGCCGATGATCCAGCGGTCCCCGACCAGTTCCAGTGGGCCCAGGTGCTCCGTCATGATCCCCCGTTGGTCGTGTGTTCGTCCGAGCGGCGCCGGTCCGCGGGTGTTCCCGCGGGGGCCCCGCACCGCGGGAAGGCGGTCCGAGAGCGACGGCCCGGAAGAAGGCGCCCTCGGCGTCGTGACCGACGACGAGGGCATGGCTGCCCCGGACCAGGCCGGTGTCGTGTGTCCGTACCTCGACGGTGACGGTCGAACCGTCCTCAAGGGCCACGTCCGCCCGCCCGGAGTCGGCACTCACCCGCGGCGTGCGGATGACGCAGGGACGGCCCACGACCTGTGCGCGGACGGGCCCGGCGGGCTGGAGGCGGTGGTTCAGCCGCCGCTGGAGCCTGACCCCCGCCCAGCCCGCCCCCGCCACGGCCGGCAGTACGGCGACGCGCAGCCAGTGCCGGTCGGACAGCGCCTCCCCGGCGAGCGCGACGACCCAGGCCAGCGTGATCCCCGTCACGGCCATGGCGGTGAGTGGAGTGCCGACAGTGCCGGCGCGGACTCCTTTTCCCCCGGGAGTCCCGCCGCCGACGCCGTCTGTGTGCCGCACCAGCCGGTATCCGGCAACGACGAGGAGCGCGACGCCGAACAGGACGGCGAGCAGCCCAGGCGCGATTCGCAACAACTCAGCCACCGCGCCTCCCCCGATTCCCCGTCTCGGTGCGGGCTCATCGTGGCACTGCGGCTCCGAGCCGCGCATTGCCGGAACCCGGCAATCTTTACGCGTTGCTGACGGCCTGGAAACGCCGGAACCGAACGGGCCCGGCGGCACCTACAACGGGCTTCCCGGCCACCCCAGCAGCCGGGCCCCCATGGCCGCCGTCTCCAGGGTGAAGCGCTGCAGCGCATCGCCCGGGTCGTAGCCGGTCAGGTCCTTGATGCGCGCCAGCCGGTAGGAGAGCGTACGGACGCCGATGTTCAGCCGCCGGGCCGCCTCGGCGTTGACATACCCCGCCGCCGCGCACGCGGTGAGCGTCTCCAGAAGCGGCCCGGCCCCGCCCCGGGCCCGTGTGAGCGGACCGAGCACCGTGCGCACCAGGTCGGACATGGCGGCGCGGTCCCGCAGGAGCACCGGAAACACCAAGAGGTCGGCGGCGCGCAGAACAGGGCCGGGCAGCTCCAGACGGTCGGCGAGCTCCAGAGCACTCAGGGCCTCCTCGTAGCTGCGCACCACCCCACCCGCCCCGGGGTGTTCACGGCCGACAGCCACCCGCCGCGCCCCCGCTTGCCCGCTGCCGGGACTCTGCACCCGGCTCACGAAGGCATCCAGGATGGCGCGCTCACGCTCACCGCCGGCCGCGACGCACACCAGTCGCCCGTCCTTCGTGGTCAGCAGCACATCGTGTTCACCGAACCGGGTGATCACTTCCCGCTCGACGCGCCGCACGACCGGATGCACGACGTCATACGGCTCCTCCCCCTCGGCGACGGCCACCGCGTGACTGCGCGCCAGCCGCAGTCCGAACCGCTCCGCCCGCTCGGCCAGCCGCCCCAGGTCGGAGCGCCCGTACAGCAGGTCGTCGACGAACTCCCGGCGCACCGCCTCCTCCTGCCGCACCGCCAGGCGCTGTGCCCGCTCATGCCCCTCGCCGAGGGCGGCGACGGCGGTGTCCACGGCGCCGAGCAACGCGTCGGCCGTGCGGGCCGCCACCGCCGCGTCCGGCGCCCTGACCGCACCGGGCAGCGAACCCCACAGCCTGCGGGTCTCGCCCAGGTACAGCGTGATCAGTTGCCGGAGTGCGTATCCGGCCTCGGCCGCCCGCTCCCCCAGCTCGCGCAGCTCGTCCAGCTCGGGTCGGCGCAGCAGCCGGCCGGTCGCGGATACGTCGGTGAGCATCCGCTCGTAGCCACCGAGGAATTCGGCGGGTATCCGGCTCTGTCTCATCCGTCAGCTCCCCCTGCGGCCCCAGGGCCGCGTGATGTCGGCGTCGCCCGCCAGGGCCTGGGCGACCGCCTCGCCGGTCACTCACCCACCGGAACCCACGGACCACAGGGCGGGTTCCGGGGCGGTGGACTCGCTCATCATTGGAAGGCGATTTCTTCGCATCGGGTGACGCTTCGGCGGATCGAAGCGCGGTCGAGGCCGAGTAGGGCGGTGAGCCACATGCCGTTCTGGACGATGTCGATGTCTGCGGCCCGCTTGTTCGCCTCGGCCCTGGACAATTCCGGCCGGGCGGTACGGATCACATGTGCCAGGGCCTTTCGATAGCGCTTCTGGGCCGCTGTGTTGATCTCTCCGAACACCGGGTGGACCTGGGCGAGCGACCACAGTTGCAGGCGCAGGGAGAGATACTCCGTCGTCAGGAATTCGGCGCGGGCAACACGGTGGAGGACCGCTCGGAGGTTCTCCTCCGGGCTTTTGGCAGGATCCGAGGCGACCATGGCCATGTCCTGTCTCTCAATACGGCGCAAGGCCGCGCAGATGAGCGTGTCCTTGTCGCCGTAGTAGTAGTTGACCAGCCCCAGGGAGACACCGGCTTGCCGCGACACCGCACGCATGCTGACGCCCGAGATTCCCTGCCGCGACAAAAGGGTGAGAACGGCGTCCAGGATCTGCTCCTCCCGGTCGGCCTTCTTCTCATGCTCCGCGGTCGTGTCGCTCGCCCGCACGAGACTAGTCGCTACTGGACCAGACCACGCATGGACCACCCCATGCAGACCCCGCGCGCTTGGCCGACAGTCACAGGACGAACCTGGTTCGAGCACACATTGAACGAGTGTTCAACCTCAGGGGCGGCATGGCGGGGGGCTTCGCCAGACTTTCGACGTAGGTGAACCGGCGTACATGCGGCAACTATTATGCCTGGTCAGAGGGGTCGCTGACCCACGTCAGACACGGCACGACCTCCGACGATCGCCAGCAGAGGTATTGAACGATCAACGTGGTCAGAACCGGCCAAGTGGTCTCGACCGCCTGTCGCACCCTGGTCTCGGCGAGCGGGTCCGGATCGAAGACGGCGACGGCCTTGCCCGCGACCAGGAAGAGCGCGGTCCAGCTCCGGCCGATCACACCACCGCCGAGGCTGGCTACGCGCGTGACCTTGGCCGGACTCGCCGACCGGCTTCACCTGGAGCGGTTCACCGCTACCGAGGACAAACCTGACACGAGCGGTGATTCCGGCTTCCAGGTGGAGCTGCGGGAGTCCGGGGTGACGCTGGCCGTCGCCGCGGACCAGAGCCCCTCGAGGCAGTCCGGACCGTGCGGCCGGACATCGGCTGACCTGTGACTCCGGTGCGCCTCACCCACCTGTGAGGAGTGACCGGCACGCGCACCACGCCACGTGTCGTCGTCATCAGAACATCATCGGAGGCGGGATACATCACACAGCGATCACCTTCTGCGATTTAATAGGACGTCCTAGTATCTCGGGTGTCACCGCTCCACTGCTCCGTCCGGGAAGGCTCCCCCATGCCCGATCTGCATCGCCCCGTGCACCCGGTTCGACTGGTCACCGCCTCCGCTCTCTTCGATGGACACGATGCGTCGATCAACATCATGCGCCGAATCTTCCAGTCCCAGGGCGCGGAGGTCATCCATCTCGGTCACAACCGGTCGGTGCGGGAGGTCGTGGACGCGGCGCTGGAGGAGGACGCGCACGGTGTCGCGGTCTCGTCCTACCAGGGCGGTCACGTGGAGTACTTCGAGTACCTGGTGGAGTCGCTGCGCGCGCAGGGAGCCGAGCACGTCCATGTGGTGGGCGGCGGTGGCGGCGTCATCGTGCCCGAAGAGATCGACCGGCTGCGCGGCAGCGGAGTGACCATCTTCACCCCGGAGGACGGGCAGCGGATGGGCCTCGCCGGGATGATCAACTCCGTGATACGGGACTGCGACTTCAACCTCTGGGACGACAAGCCTGCCGATGTCACCGCCGTACTCGCCGGCGACCGGTTCGCGATCTCCCGCGCCATCACCGGCGCCGAGCTCGGCAAGCTGCCCGCCGACTCCCTCGGACAGCTGCGTGCCGCCGCGGCGGCACGGGTCACGCCGGTGCTCGGTATCACCGGAACCGGCGGCTCGGGCAAATCGTCGCTCACCGACGAGCTGGTGCGCCGGTTCCGCGTCGACCAGCAGGACAAGCTACGGATCGCGCTGATCGCGGTCGACCCGACCCGCCGTCGTGGTGGCGGTGCGCTGCTCGGCGACCGGATCCGGATGAATTCCCTGGACGGCAACCGGATCTTCTTCCGGAGCCTGGCCACCCGCGGCAGCCGTGAGCTGCCGGAGCACCTCGAGGACGTGATCGGTGTGGTGAAGGCCGCCGGTTTCGACCTGGTGATCGTGGAGACACCGGGCATCGGCCAGGGCGACGCGGCGATCGTGCCGTTCGTCGACGCCTCGCTGTATGTGATGACGCCGGAGTTCGGCGCCGCCTCGCAGCTGGAGAAGATCGACATGCTCGACTTCGCCGACGTCGTGTCGATCAACAAGTTCGAGCGGCGCGGCGCCAAGGACGCACTGCGCGACGTGGCTCGCCAACTGGTCCGCAACCGCGAGGCGTTCACCATGCGGCCCGAGGACATGCCGGTATACGGCTCGTCGGCGGCCACGTTCAACGACGACGGTGTCACCGCGCTCTACCAGCACCTGAAGGGCGTCCTGGCCGAGAAGGGACTGCCGCTGTCCGAGGGCACGCTGGCGCCGGTCGACGTGCGGCACTCTTCCCACATCCGGCAGGTGGTTCCCGCGGAGCGGGCGCGCTACCTCGCCGAGATCAGCGAGACGGTCCGCGCCTACCACACCGCGACCGGGGACCTGGCCGAAGCGGCAAGGCGCGTGCAGAGCCTGGAGGCGGTCATGGCCGACCTCGTCGAGGCGGGCTTCGACGCCGGGAACGTGCGGTCGCTGCTCGCGGACGCCCGCGGGAAACTCCCGCACGACGTCACGGAACAGATCGAGAACTGGCCCGCCGTGGTGGCCTCCTACTCCGGCGACGAGCAGGTGGTGAAGGTACGTGACAGGGAGATCCGTACCAAACTCACCCGCGAGTCCCTGTCCGGCAACAAGATCCCCCGGGTCGCCCTGCCCCGCTTCACCGACCATGGAGAGCTGGTGCGGTTCTGGCGCGGGGAGAACCTGCCCGGCCACTTCCCGTTCACCGCCGGGGTGTTCCCCTTCAGGCGCGACAGCGAGGACCCGGCGCGGATGTTCGCCGGAGAGGGCGACCCGTTCCGCACCAACCGGCGCTTCAAGCTGCTGTCCGAGGGCCAGCCGGCCACCCGGCTGTCCACCGCCTTCGACTCCGTCACTCTCTACGGCCGTGACCCGGACGAACGCCCCGACAACTACGGCAAGGTCGGCACATCCGGCGTCTCCGTCGCCACCCTCGACGACATGAAGACCCTCTACCAAGGCTTTGACCTGGTCGACCCCACTACCTCGGTCTCCATGACGATCAACGGACCCGCGCCGACGATCCTCGCGTTCTTCCTCAACACCGCCGTCGACCAGCAGATCGAGCGGTTCCGCGCCGACGAGGGCCGCGACCCCTCGCCCGAGGAGACGGCCGAACTGCGCGCCAGGGCGCTGGCGAACGTCCGGGGCACCGTGCAGGCCGACATCCTCAAGGAGGACCAGGGCCAGAACACCTGCCTGTTCTCCACCGAGTTCTCCCTGCGGATGATGGCCGACATCCAGGAGTGGTTCATCGCGAACAACGTCCGCAACTTCTACTCGGTGTCCATCTCCGGCTATCACATCGCCGAAGCCGGTGCGAACCCCATCAGCCAGCTCGCCTTCACCCTGGCCAACGGCTTCACCTACGTCGAGTCCTACCTCGCCCGGGGGATGCACATCGACAGCTTCTCCCCCAACCTGTCGTTCTTCTTCTCCAACGGCATGGACCCCGAGTACTCCGTCCTCGGCCGGGTCGCCCGCCGCGTCTGGGCCGTGGCGATGAAGGAGAAGTACGGCGCGAACGACCGCAGCCAGAAGCTGAAGTACCACGTCCAGACCTCCGGACGCTCCCTGCACGCCCAGGAGATGGACTTCAACGACATCCGCACCACCCTGCAAGCGCTCATCGCGATCTACGACAACTGCAACAGCCTGCACACCAACGCCTACGACGAGGCCGTCACCACCCCCACCGAGGACTCGGTCCGCCGGGCTCTGGCCATCCAGCTGATCATCAACCGGGAGTGGGGCCTGGCGATGAACGAGAACCCCCTGCAGGGGTCGTTCATCATCGACGAACTCACCGACCTGGTGGAGGAGGCCGTACTGACGGAGTTCGAGCGCATCAGCGAGCGCGGCGGCGTGCTCGGCGCCATGGAGACCGGCTACCAGCGCGGCCGTATCCAGGACGAGTCCATGCTCTACGAGCAGCGCAAGCACGACGGCACCCTGCCCATCATCGGCGTCAACACCTTCCGCGCCCCGCACGCGGACACCGCCGAGCCCGATGCCATCGAACTGGCGCGCGCCACCGAGGAGGAGAAGGAATCCCAGCTGAGGCGAGTACGGGACTTCCAGGCCCGCCACCACGAGACGGCCCATGCCGCCCTGGCCGCCCTCAAGGACGCGGCAGTGAATGACCGCAACGTCTTCGCCGTCCTCATGGACGCTGCCCGAGTCTGCTCCCTGCAGCAGATCACCGACGCCTTCTTCGAGGTCGGCGGCCAGTACCGCCGCAACGTCTGACCCCACCAGCGGCAGTCACGCCACATCCCCTTCGGAGAGGACCTCAGATGGACCCCCTTACCCGTCTCGGTGTCGTGGGCTGCGGCCTCATGGGCTCCGGCATCGCCGAAGTCGCCGCCCGCAGCGGCCTCGACGTCCGCGTGGCCGAAGCCACGTCCGGCGCCATCGAGGCCGGCCGCCGCCGCATCACCGCCTCCCTCGACCGCGGTGTGAAGCGCGGCAAGATCACCGAGGAGCAGCGGGACCAAGCCCTGGCCGGGCTCTCCTTCACCCACGACCTGAACGATATGGCGGACCGTCAGTTCGTCGTCGAGGCCGTGGCCGAGAACCACGACATCAAGACCCAGGTTCTGCGCGCCCTGGACAAGGCGGTCGAGGACTCGGCCGCCGTCCTGGCGACCAACACCTCCTCCATCCCCATCGTCGACCTCGCCGTCGCCACCGAGCGCCCCGGTCAGGTCATCGGCATGCACTTCTTCAACCCCGTCCCCGTGCAGCGTCTCGTCGAGATCATCCCTGCCCTCACCACCAGTCAGGAGACCGTGCGGCGCACCCGCGACTTCGCCGAGCGGCTGGGCAAACAGGCCATCCAGGCAGTCGACCGCTCCGGCTTCGTCGTCAACGCGCTGCTCGTGCCCTACCTGCTCAGCGCGGTCCGTATGGTGGAATCCGGCGCCGCCCGTCCCGATGACATCGACCAGGGCATGGAACTCGGCTGCGCCCATCCCATGGGCCCGCTCCGTCTGCTCGACCTCATCGGCCTCGACACCGCCCAGGCCATCGCGGAATCGATGTACACGGAGTTCAAGGAACCCCTGTACGCGCCCCCCAGCTTGCTGCGCCGCATGGTCACGGCCGGCCACCTCGGCCGCAAGAGCGGGCGCGGCTTCTACACCTACGACGGCTGAGCCCAGCCCTGAGGTGCGCTCCTCCGGTCGATCAGCTCTGCTCGAAGTGACTGGGCCTGCCGCCCTGCTGGATCAGGCGGCCCAGTCGGGCGGCCTCGTTCCGGGGCATGAGGGTCCAGGTGCCGTCGGTACGGTGCAGGGCCGCCGAGTGCCAGGGGGTGGTCCAGGCGTCGGGGGCGTCGAGGAGGCGGATGCCGAATTTGGGGGCGCCGATGGGCTGGGGGTGGATGGACAGGCGGACGGCGCGGGGGTGGTGCCGGGCGATCAGGTCGCCCCAGGCGCGGCTGCGCTGGATGACTCCGTACGCGCGGTCGCGGCAGTCGCGTTGCAGGGCGGAGCGGGTGCCCGCGTGGTCGGCGGTGTCCTCGAAGAGGAAGCGGGTGACGCCCCGGTAGAGGGCGAGTGCGTGGTCGTCGGCGCGGATCTCGGCGCGCAGGGCCTCCAGCGTGGGGGCATGGCGCGCGTGGACATGAGCGCGTTTCGTGTCGTACGGGAGGTCGCCGAGGACGTCGCGCAGGTCGAAGACGGACAGTCTGCTGAGGCTCCGTTGCTCTATGACGACGCGTAGTTCGTCGGCGTAGGCATCGATGTGCTCGTCGAGGACGTGGATGAGGTCGCCGAACACGTGGCCGTCGGAGCAGATGATCAGGCGGGCACCGGGCGGGTAGATCCGTTCGATCTCGGTACACAAGGTGTTCAGGAAGGTGAGGGAGAGACGTTCCCCCTGGTCGGGGAGGTGGCCGAGAACCTTGGACGGGTTGGGGGACTTGCAGGGGAAGCCAGGCAGGGTGAAGACGACGGGATTGCCCTCACGCACATGTTCGGCGATGCGTCGCATCTGGTGAGGGAACATCTCCGCGGCGGTGGGGGCCCGGTCGGTCGTGCGGTGATGGGGCAGGAGCAGGTTGAGGACCGCCGTGCTGATGTCGGTGGCGGGGGCGGTGGTCGGCATGGTCGTCGATGACATGTCGTTCTCCTGAGGTACGGGGGCATGGCGACATGGCGTCATGGCGAGGGAGAGCCAGGCGCCGCCTGTGAGCGGCGTTCGTCAGCCGGAAGCCGGTGTCAGAGGCGTCGGTCGTAGCCGACGGGGAGGTGGTTGGTGCCCCGGCCGAGGACCGCGGGGATCCATTCGATGTCCTCGTCCGCGAGGGCCAGGTGCAGTCCTGGCAGACGGGCGAGAAGAGCGCCCAGGGCGATCTGGAGTCCGGCGCGGGCGAGGGCGGCACCGGGGCAGAAGTGGATGCCGTGGCCGAAGGCGAGGTGGGGATTGGGGCTTCGGTCCAGATCGAGGGTGTCGGGGTCGGGAAAGCGCCGGGGGTCGCGGTTGGCGGCGCACAGGGAGACGATCACCGAGTCGCCGGCCGGGACGCGCGTGCCGTGGAGGTCGTCGTCCTCGGCGAGGAAGCGCCAGGTGGTGAGTTCGAAGGCGCTGTCGTAGCGGAGGAGTTCCTCGACGGCGCGCGGCAGGAGCGCGGGGTCCGCGCGCAGCCGGGCCAGCTGTCCCGGGTGGCGGAACAGGGCGATCAGAGCGGTGGTGATCTGGTTGGTGACCGGTTCCTGGCCCGCCACGAGGAGCTGGAAGATCATGGAGTCCAGCTCTTCCCGCGACAGTTCGCGGCGGTCGTGTGCGGCCACCAGACGGCTGAGCAGGTCGTCGTCCCCGTGTTGTCGCTGGTGGGCGACGACGTCGGCGATGTAGCCCTGCAGGCCGTGCAGGCGAGCCTCGTACACCGGCCGTCCGGGGTCGGTGGGGCCGACCGGCTGCACGACCTTGCCCCAGTCGCGGTCGAAGCGGGCCGCCAGCTCCGGTGGGAGGCCGATGGCTTCGGCGAGGACCTGGAACGGGAAGTGGGCCGCGAAGCCGGTGACGAGGTCGGCGGGACCGGTCTCGGGCAGGGCGTCGATGAGCGCGTCGGCCAGTTCCCCGAAACGGGGGCGGAGCTGTTCGACGCGGCGCGGGGTGAAGGCGTCGGTGACGAAGCTCCGCATGCGGGTGTGTTTCGGCGGGTCCTGATGGAGGAGGTGGACCTGGAGCTGGGAGTGCTGCGGCTCCGGCATGATCGAGGCTCGGGCACGCCAGCGGTCGTTGCCCCGGTCGTGGTGCTTGCCCAGGCGGTCGTCGTTCAGCGCGGAGTGGGCGGCGTCGTAGCCGGTGACCAGCCAGGCGTGCACGCCGCTGGGGAAGAGCACGCGGTGGACGGGACCGGCTTCGCGCATCCGCTCGTACAGGGGGTAGGGGTCGCTCTTGTAGGGACAGCCCATGAGCGGGACCGGGTCGGGAACGGAGTCCGGCCGGGCCTTCGGTCCGACGGCTCCGACATCCGGGAGAGGTTCCTGAAGGGTCATGCGATGCCTCCTCAGAGGGCGAGTTCGGGCTGGTAGTGGTCCAGCCACAGGGCGAGGTCGACGACCCGTTCCAGGCGAAGGCGGTGGCCCCACTCCAGGTGGTCGGGCGGGGTGTCGAGGCAGGGTTTGACGCGGGTCTCGTCGGCGAGGGCACGGACCTGTGCGGTGGCCAGGGCGTCGCGGGCCATGTTCTGCAGGCCACGGTTGTAGTCGGGGTGGTGGGTGGCCGGGTAGTGGTTCTTGGGGCGGCACAGCACCGATTCGGGGGCCAGTCCGCTGCCCGTCGCGCGCAGCAGGCTCTTCTCCCGGCCGTCGAAGCTCTTCAGCTCCCAGGGGGTGGCGAAGGCGTACTCGACGAGGCGGTGGTCGCAGTACGGGACGCGCACCTCCAGGCCCTGCGCCATGCTCAACCGGTCCTTCCGGTGCAGGAGCTGTCGCAGCCAGCGGGTCAGGGACAGGTGCTGCATCTCGCGCTGCCGGTGCTCGGTGGGCGTCTCGCCGTCCAGGTGCGGTACGGCGGCCAGCGCACCGCGGTACGTATCGTCGCGGAACTCGCCGATGCGCAGGTCCAGTTCCGGGTTCAGGGGCATGGCCGCCTCGTCCCCCGTGACCAGCAGCCAGGGGAAGGTGTCCGCCGCCAGGGCCTTGGGGTTGTGGAACCAGGGGTAGCCGCCGAAGACCTCGTCGGCGGCCTCGCCGGACAGCGCGACGGTGGAGTGTTTCCGGATCTCGCCGAAGAGCAGGTACAGCGAGGTGTCCATGTCGCCGACGCCGATCGGCGAGTCGCGGGCCACGACGACGGCCTTGCGGTGTTCGGGATCGAGCAGGGTACGCGGGTCGAGGACGACGAGGCTGTGGTCGGTGCCGATGAAGGCCCCCGCCTCGGCGGCGTAGGGGGTGTCGTGGCCGGTGCGCAGGACGTCTCCGGTGAAAAGCTCGGCCTGGTCGCTGTAGTCGACGGCGTACGAGCGGATGCGGGCGTGCGGTCCCTCCCGCTCACGGAGTTCGTCGGCGAGCAGAGCGGTCAGGACGGTGGAGTCGAGCCCGCCCGAGAGCAGACCGCACAGCGGGACGTCGGCCTCCAGCTGGCTCCGGCCCGCTGCGCCGACCAGTTCACGGATCCGCTCCACCGTCGCTTCCCGGTCGTCGGTGTGGGGCACTGCCTCCAGCTGCCAGTAACGGCGCTCCCTGATGCCGTCGCGGTCCAGGACGAGCAGCCCGCCGGGCTCGACCTCCCGGACGCCGGACCACACCGTCGGGCCGGTGTTGAACAGCAGGCTGTACTCCTCCCGTAGCCCGTCCGCGTCCACCCGGGGCCGTATCTCCGGGTGGGCGAACAGCGCCTTGGGCTCGGAGGCGAAGGCCAATCCGCCGTCGACGCGCGCCCAGTACAGGGGCTTGACGCCGAGGCGGTCCCGCACCAGCACCAGCCGCTGGGCGCGTTCGTCCCAGATGGCGAAGGCGAACATGCCGGCCAGGTGCTCGGCCACGTCCTCGCCCCATTCGGCGTAGGCGCGCAGCACCACCTCGGTGTCGCTGCGAGTGCGGAAGGCATGCCCTCGGCCGCGCAGCTCGGCCCGCAACTCGTGGTGGTTGTAGACCTCGCCGCTGTAGCTGAGCACGACGGTCGGGTCCTTCGGCCGGTCGGTCATCGGCTGAGCGCCTCCGGCCAGGTCGATGACGGCCAGACGGCGGTGGCCGATGGCGGCGCGCTCACCGAGCCAGACACCGCCCGCGTCGGGACCGCGTGGGGTGAGGGTGCCGGTCATGGCCTCGATGACCGGGGCCTGGGTGCGGGCATCGCCATGGAAGGACGCCCAGCCGGTGATTCCGCACATGGGGAGAGCTCCTGGGTTCAGGGACGGGCGGCGGGGGCCGCGCCGGTGGTTTCGTCGGGCACGGCGGCCGGCCGTGGGCCGGGCAGGGCGAGCAGGGGGATGGCGAGACAGGCGGCGACGGCGGCCAGGGCGAGCCCGGCGTGTACGCCACCGCCGGGCCCGGCAAGACCCCGGACCGCGGTCGCCAGGGCGGGCCCGAGGGCGAAGCCGAGGCTCCGGGCGAATTGCACCGTGGATCCGACGGTGGCGGTCCGGTCCGCCGGAGCGGCGCCCATGACCAGGGCTTGCGTGGGACCGCCGCCCAGCCCCATGCCGACTCCGGCCAGTGCCAGCCGCCAGGCCACCTCCCACGGTGACCAGCCGCTGCCCAGCGGGACGAGCAGGAGCAGGCCGACCGCGGTGAGCACGGCACCGGTGACCGCGACCCGCCGGGCACCGGCGGGGGTCCCTCCTGCGCGAGCGGAACCGCGAGCTCGGGGGAGGTCGGCGAGGCGTCCGCCGAGTGGTCCGGCAACGCCCATGCCGAGTGGGAAAGCCAGGACGGTCAGGCCGGTCGTGGTGGCGCTGACGCCGTCGTCACGCTGGAGGTGCAGGGCGACGACGTAGTGCATGGCGGCGAATCCGCTCGCCAGTGCCAGCACCGCCCCATGCGCCCGCAGCAGTCCCGGGACCCGCAGCACATCCGCCACCGGATGGCCGCCCGGACCGCGCAACCACCACCACAGCGGCGGAACAGCGGCGACGACGAGCACCAGCCACCCGGAATCGTCCGACGCCAGGGTCAGCGTCAGCAGCAGCGCCGCCACGCCCGTGGCCACCAGCAGCGCGTCCAGCATTGACCGGCCGTCGGGCGGACGCGGACGGCCGTCCCGCGGCATCGCCCGCCACACCACGGCCATCGCGAGCAGGCAGAAAGGGATCTTGACGAGGAAGACGTAGCGCCAGCCCAAGTGGTCCAGCAGCAGACCGCCCACGGCCGGCCCCGTCACCGCCCCCAACGGGCCCAGGGTCGCGGGCACGCTCATCGCCCGCCCCCGCAGCTCCGGCCGTACCGAACGCATCGCGAGCACCGGCATCAGCACGAACAGCACGGCACCGAAGGCGCCCTGGGCGAGGCGGGCGGCGATCAGCCAGGCCGCCCATGGCCCTACGGCCGCCAGCGCGCTGAACAGGCCGAAACCCGCGGTCGCGGCCAGCACGACGGAGCGCGTCCCCCCGCCGTCCAGCCACCGCCCGACAGGCAGCAGGAAGGCCACGAGGGACAGTTGGTACCCCAGCACCGCCCACTGGGCGGTCGCGGCGGAAACGTTCAGCCCGTCGGCGATGTCCGCGAGGGCCACGTTGACGATGTTCATGTCGAGCATCGCCACGAATGCCAGCACGCCCGCCGCGGCCACCAGCATCCAGCGGTCATTCCCCACGGATATATGACCGTGGCGTGCCGAGTCGGAACCGTCGTGTGTCACTCTTCTATCCCTCACTGTCGGCCTGTCCCCGAGGCCACGACCGCCTCGGCGTCGGCCGGGGCCCGGTGGTCGAAGGCGATCAGCGGATCCCCGGTCAGCGGGTGGTCGATCACGGTCGCCCGTACGCCGAACACCTCGGCCATCAGCTCGGGCGTGAGGACGTCGCGCGGTCGGCCGGAGGCCACGACGGCCCCGGCGTGCAGGATGTGCAGCCGGTCGCACACGGACGCGGCCGCGTTCAGGTCGTGCAGCGACACCAGTGTCGTGCGGCGATGGGCGCGCAGCAGGGTGAGCAGCTCGACCTGGTGGCGGATGTCGAGGTGGTTGGTCGGCTCGTCCAGCACCAGGACGTCCGGGTCCTGGGCGAACGCCCTTGCCAGCAGGACACGTTGGCGCTCGCCACCGGACAGGGCCGTGAACCGGCGCCCGGCATGTCCGTCCATGCCGACGTCGGAAAGGGTCTTCGCGACGATGTCCCGGTCGGTGGCGTCCTCCCCGGCGAAGGCTCGTTTGTAGGGCGTGCGCCCCATGGCGACGACCTCGCGTACGGTCAGCTCGAAGTCGCTCCCCCGCTCCTGGGGCAGGGCCGCCACGTGCCGGGCCGACTGGGCCGGAGACACCTCACTCAGGTCTCTGCCGTCCAGCAGGACCTGCCCGGCGGTGGGCTTGAGGTGCCGGTAGACGGTGCGCAGGAGGGTGGACTTGCCACTTCCGTTCGGGCCGACCAGGCCCGTGATCTCGCCTTCGGCCGCCACCAGGTGCGCACCGGCCACGACCGTACGGCCCGCGTAGGCGACGTGCAGGTTCTTGATGTCGATCCTCAACTGCCGCTCCCCAGGCGCCGGTCCAGTAGGTACAGCAGGGCCGGGGCCCCGATGAGGGAGGTGACCACGCCGACCGGCAGCTCCTGGTTGTCCATGGCCGTACGGCAGACGATGTCGACCACGACCAGCAGCAGGGCGCCGAACAGCGCGGAGACGGGCAGGAGCCGTCGGTGGTCACCGCCGAGGACCAGGCGGCAGACGTGCGGCACCATCAGCGCGACGAAGGCGATCGCGCCGGACACCGCGACGAGGACGCCGGTCAGCACGCTGGTCACGGTGAACAGTTCACGGCGCAGCCGGGTGACGTCGACGCCGAGTCCGGCCGCTGTCTCATCGCCCATCAGCAGCGCGTTCAGGCCCCGGGCCCGCGCCTGAAGCCACAGCAGGGCCACCGGAACCGCCACCGCGGGTACCGCGAGCAGTTCCCAGTTCGCCCCGCTGAGGCTGCCCATGAGCCAGAACAGCACGCTGTGGGTCTGCTGCTCGTCCCCGGCCTGCAGCACGAGATAGCTGGTGAAGCCGGACAGGAACTGACCGATCGCGACCCCGGCCAGCACCAGCCCCAGCGGGGCGAAGCCCCCGCCGCGCCGGGCCACCGCCCATACGAGCGCGAAAGTGGCCAGGGCTCCGGCGAAGGCCGCGCCGGACAGGCCCAGGCCCAGCGCCCCGCCCGCACCGAGGCCGAGCACGATCGCGGCCACCGCCCCGAGGGAGGCGCCGTTGGAGATGCCCAGCAGGTAGGGGTCGGCGAGCGGGTTGCGCACCAGGGCCTGCACGGCCGTACCGACGAGGCCGAGCCCGGCGCCGACGAGTGCGGCCAGCAGGGCGCGTGGCACACGTAGTTGCCACACGATCAGGTCGTTCGTACCCGGGCGCGGCGCCTCTCCGGACAACCGCCGTCCCACCACACCCCACACCTCGCCGGGCGGGATGGATGTCGATCCCCAGGCGACGGCCGCCGTCAGCGCCGCCAGCAGTGTCACACCGAGGGCGAGCGCCACCGGTCCGGCGGGCAGACTGCGCGTGCCCGGAGCGGTGTTCGTGGCTTTGCCGTCCAGCAGGGTAGAAGCCACCGCTAGCCGACCTTGCCGGGGTAGAGGGTCTTGGCGATCTCCTCGACCGTGTTGGCGTTCTCGACCCCGGCGATGGTGGTCTGCTCGGAGCCGATGCGTACGAAGTGGCCTTCCTCGACGGCCTTCAGCCCCTTGGTGGCCGAGTTGGACCTGAGCCACTTCTCCGCCTCGCCGAACGCCTTCTCGTTCGCCGCCTCGCTGCCCCGGTTGCGGACGCCGAGCTGGATCCAGTCCGGGTTTTTGGCGATCACGTCCTCCCAGCCGACCTGCTTGTAGTCCCCGTCGCAGTCGGCGAAGGCGTTGCGGGCCCCGGCCAAGGTGATCACGGCATGGGCGACCTGGCGATTGCAGACGACGGTGGGCTGCTTGGTGCCCGCGTCGTAGTCGAAGAAGAAGTACGTCGGCCGCTTGCTCTCCGCCGCACCACCGACCGCCTTCTGGACGGCGTCCACCTTCGCCCTCATCCCATCGACGAGCTTCTTCGCCTTCGCACCCGTGCCGGTGACCGCCCCGAGGGAGGTGATGTCGGCCTCGACCGCGGACAGATTGCCGAGCGGCTTCTTGCGCGTGGAGGCGCAAGCGGTGGACTTCAGGTAGGTGTGCTCGATACCGGCCGCCTTGAACTCCTCCTCGGTCGGCGCGTCGCCCATGCCTCCGCCGCCCATGCTTCCCATGGAGGCGAAGGTGTCGATGTACAGGTCGGCGCCGGAGCCGAGCAGTTTCTCCTTGGGAATGACGGCCTGGCCGAGCACCTTGACCTGCTGCGCCTCCGTGTCGAGCGCGCCGGGCAGAGTGCCCTTGCCGGGCGGGAATCCGGTGCCGATCACCTTGTCGCCGACGCCGAGACGGAGCAGCAGTTCCAGGCTGGAGGCGTTGCTGGTGACGATCTTCTTCGGGGCGGCCGAGAACGTGGTCTTGGCACCCATGCAGTCGGTGACCGTCACCGGGTAGCCACCGGAGTCGGAGTTTCCGGCCTTCCCCGCGCTCTCGTCCGCCGTGTCCTCGCCACCGCCGCACCCCGCCACCAGCAGGCCGCCCAACACCACGGCCGCCGTACCGCCCCACACACGAGAACGCATCGCACAACTCCTCGAATTCACTCGGCACGCGGGCGAGCATCCGTCACCCGTCCCAGTAGTCGCGGCGAACCCCGCTTAAGTTCCCGGCCAGTTGCCAGGTGAGCCCCCTGCCGACCCGAGCCGTTTCCGCTAAGCCAGCAGAGGAGGGGGTGTCCGGCCACGTCGAGGGTCACCGCGTGCGCCGCCCGCGTCCGTCGGAGCGTCTGCCGGACGCGCTGCGCGAGGCGCGGGATACGGCCGAGCGTGCCGCGCACACCGCCGTGTGTGGCCTTAACGGAAGGAAGAACGATGTCCTCAGCGACCGATGACCGCACCCCACGGCGGCGCCGTCCGGTCCGGGGCTGCTGACGGCGATGACCGGCCTGGGCTCAGCGGAGGACCGCCATCAGATCGATCTCGAGCAGGACGTTCGCCAGATCGGCGCCGACCGTGGTGCGGGCCGGGTACGGCGGGGTGAGGTGACGTTCGTAGACGGAGTTGAAGTCGTCGAAGTCCCGGTTGAGGTGCTGAAGATGGACGGTCGCACGCACCACGTCCGAGAAGTCCAGCCCATGCGCGTTCAGCACCGAGGCCAGGTTGCGCATCGTCTGCTCGGTCTGCTCCTTGATCGTTCGGCCTGCGACGCGGCCGGTGACGGGATCGTGGGGCCCCAGGCCGGACGTGTGCAGAAAGCCGCCCGCCACGATGGCCTGCGAGTAGGCGGCTACCGGCTGAGGAGCGGCTTGAGTATTGATGACCTGACGTCTGTCCACGTGGGTGGCCTCCTTCGCCGGGTGCTGCGGGGTCGGTTGGGGGCTTCTGCGGCTTGAGCGGCCGGAGCCGTTGGGGACGGCGACGCTCGCCGTGCCCGCCCTGGCGCCGAGCGCGCGTGATACTTCGCGAGCGGCATCACGGACGAGTGCGCCCAGCGACGAGGCCGACATGCTCCGCGCGCCGCCCGCCACCGGGCCGGACAGACCGATGGCCGCGACGGGGGCATGGTCGTGGTTGGAGAGGGCGGCGTCCACGCTGAGCATGCCCGATCCGGCACTTCCGTCCTCGACGGCGAAACCGTGGCGCCTTGCCGCGTCGACCGCCGCGCGCAGTTCCTCGGCCGCCGCCTCGTTCGCCGGATCACTCGCCACCGCCAGCCGCGCCGCCTTTTCGGCCCGTGCCACCTCGGCGTCGTCGAGTCGGGCCAGCAGCGCCCACCCGGCCGTGCCGGTGTGCAGGGGATGACGCGCGCCCAATCGGGGCCGTACGAGCATGGGGCCGCTGCCCTCCACCGCGTCGACCAGGACGATCTCGTCGGCTTCGCGGATGCTCAGCCGCGCGGTATGGCCGGTTTGCGCGGCCAGGTTCACCAGCGCGCCCCGGGCGACTTCCCGCAGGTCCAGCCGTTCCAGATAGGCGCCTCCGAGATAGGCGGCGTGGGAACCGAGCCGGTAGCGGGATCGCTCCGCGTCGCGCAGCACCAGCCCGTTGTCGGTCAGCGGGGCCAGCAGGCGCAGCAAGGTGCTCTTGTGCAGACCCAGGCCCTGCGCGATGTCCTTGAGGGACACGCCCGCCGGATCGGGGTGGTCAGCGATGTAGTCCAGCACCGTCAGCGCGCGCCGCAGCGACGAAGAGCGGTTGCGCGCCGCCGTCCCCTGAGGGTCGTTCCCCCCTGTGTCCGTCACCCCGCACGGTCTCCCTTCTCCGTTTCGTGGCTTCCGCGCTGCCGGTTGCTTCCCGTGCAACGACTCTTGACCATGCCGATCCTGCCTCCTAGCGTCAGCCAAATGCAACGCCATCTTTTGCAATGCAGTACCGATGAGACATTGCTGGCCGAACTGATCGCCATCCCCAGCGTCAACCCCCGCGAGCAGGCCGTGGCGGCGGAGACTCCGCTCGCGGAATTCGTCGCGGATTACTGTCGCCGCCTGGGCATGACCGCCCGGCTGGACGAGGTCGCCGACGGCCGCTGCAACGTCGTCGCCACCATGCCGGGGCGCCGCACCGACGAGTGGCTTCTGCTGGAGACGCATCTGGATACCGTCGAGACCGAAGGGATGGCCCTCGACCCCTTCACCGCGCATGTCCACGACGGCCGCCTGTACGGGCGCGGCGCCTGCGACGCGAAGGGGCCACTGGCCGCCTTCCTCTCGGCGCTCGCCCGTATCGCCGCCTCCGGGCGCCCGCCCGAGCGCACGGTCGTGCTGGCGGGTGTCATCGACGAGGAGCACCGCTACCGAGGCGTGACCCACCTCCTCGGCCCGGAAGGAGGGACGGACACCACGGACGACGGCGGCGAGCGATCCGCCGCACGCTGCGCCGGTGCCGTCGTCGGCGAACCGACCAGCCTCGCCCTCGTGGTGGCACACAAGGGAGTCATGCGCTGCCGCATCGTCGCCACCGGCCCCGGCGGGCACAGTTCCCTCCCGGAAGGGCGGGTCAACCCGGTCGAGACGGTCGCCGAGGTGGTCCGCCATCTGCGGGAGGAGGTCGCCCCTCGACTGGCCCGACAGCAGCGGCCGCTGGTCGGCCCGCCCACTCTGGTCACCACGCAGATTTCCGGCGGCTCAGGACCCAACGTCCTGCCCGAGCGCTGCGAGATCACCATCGACCGTCGCACCGTGGGCGGCGAGGAGCCCACGCAGGTGTGGCGGGAGCTGAAGGACGAGCTGGAGAACCGCTTCCCCGGCCTTGTGGAGGTGGCACCGCCGCACGTCGTCGACTACGCGCTCCCCGCGCAGGACGAGGGAGTCGGCGCCGCTTTCTCCGCGGAGGTCGGCCGTGCCCTGGCCGCGCATGGCCTCGACCCGACGGGCATCGGAGTCGGACACGGCACCGACGCCAGCAAGATCTGCCGGGCCGGAATACCCTCCGTCGTCTTCGGCCCCGGCTCCATGACGGAAGCCCACACTCCCCGGGAGTTCATCGAACTCCGCCAACTGGCCACGGCGACCGACGTACTGGTCACGCTGCTCACCACCGGCTCGGGCCGCGCCCCGGGCAGCGACGGTGGCTGACGCACCCCGCGGCGCCCCCGGTCCGGCCCACCCAGTGAAAACCACGCCGGATGCGCCCGCCGGACCCCAGGAAGGATCGCCACCAGTGTCCACCTCCCCCTCCCCCACCCTGTCCAAGGGAGCCGCCCGGCGCCCCGACGGCGACCGGCCCCCCACACTGCGTACCCGCTGGGCCGTTCTCGCCGCCGACTTCATGGTGCTCGGCCTCAACTACGCCGACCGGGCAGCCATCGGCGTCGCCGCGCCGTACATCATCAAGGAATACGGCTTCTCCGAGACGGCGTTCGGCTGGATCCTCAGCATCTTCGCCGTTTCGTACGCACCCTTCGGGCTCATAGGCGGCTGGGCCGCCGACCGTTTCGGCCCCCGCAAGGCCATGGGCTGGGCGGCTCTCGCCTGGTCCGCCTTCACCGCCGCCACGGCGGCGGGTGCCGGATTCATCAGCTTCATGATCATCCGGATTCTCTTCGGCGCCGCCGAAGGCCCCCAGGCGACCGTCACCGCCAAGCTGATGAACACCTGGTTCCCACGGCGGGAGCTCGGCACGGCCATCGGCGTCGCCAATGCCGCCACTCCCCTCGGCGGAGCCGTCGGAACCCCCATCGTGGTCGCCATCATCGAGGCGACGAACGGCAACTGGCGTGCGCCCTTCATCATCTTCGGCATCGTCGGCGTGCTCTGCGCAGTCGGCTGGTTCGGCGTCGTACGGGACACCCCTGAGCAGCACCCCTGGATGAAACCCGCGGAACTGCGCGAGATCCGCGGCCCGGAGCGCGAAGCAGCGGCGACGGGCAAGGGCAGCACCGGTACCGAAGCGGCAGGGAACGAGGAAGAGCCGTCGGCCCTGCCGGGTGTGTGGACTTACGTCGCCCGGCCCGTCATCTGGGCCACGGCCCTGGCCTACTTCGGCTACGCGTGGATTCTCAACGTCTTCCTGACCTGGTTTCCCACCTATATGGTCAGCGAGCGCGGCATCGATCTGGACCACCTGGCCATCGCCGGTGCCATCCCATGGGTCGGCGGCTGCATCGGCATGATCGCGGGCGGCATCACCACGGACTGGCTCGTACGCCGCCTGGGCGCCGCCGCCACCGTACGCCGCTGGACGATCGTGATCTGCCTGATCCTCGCGGCGGCGCTCTTCGGTGGCATCTCGTTCGTCGGAAGCGCCGTCGAGGCCGTGGCGCTCATGACGGTCATCATCTTCCTGCTCTATTTCACGGGTGCGCAGTACTGGACGGTGGTCGCCGAGGAGGTCCCCGGGCCGCGCTACGGGACCGTCGCGGGCGTCGTGCAGTTCATCGCCGGGTGCGCCGGATTCCTCGCCCCACTCATCACCGGAGCCGTGGTCGACCACGCACACTCGTGGACGACAGCGTTCACGACCGCGGTCGTCATCGCCATCGCCGGGGCACTGCTGCTGGCCATGGCCGGACGCAGCAGGACGGCACACGGCTCCGCGGGGGCCGGGGGGTCATGACCCGACGGCGGAGCGTTCGCGGGCGGTGGGGTGGGGCTGTCACAGGTTGACCATGTGTCCCGCGAGGCCGTGCACGGCCTCCTTGACCGCCTCGCTGAGCGTGGGGTGGGCGTGGATGTTGCGGGCGACCTCGTGGACCGTCAGGTCCCATTGCTGGGCGAGGGTGAGTTCCGGGAGCAGTTCGGTGACCTCGGGGCCGATGAGGTGGCCGCCGAGGAGTTCGCCGTGGCGTCCGTCGCTGATGAGCTTCACGAAGCCGCTGGGGTCGCCCAGTCCGTGGGCCTTGCCGTTGGCGGTGAACGGGAAGGTGGCGACCTTGACGTCGAAGCCGCGCTCGCGGGCCTGGGCCTCGGTCCAGCCGAAGCTGGCGATCTGCGGCTGGCAGAAGGTGGCCCGCGGGATCATCACATAGTCGAGTTCCATGGTCTCCGCGTCGGCGATGGTCTCCGCCGCGACGATGCCCATCGCCTCGGCGGCGTGGGCGAGCATCAGCTTGGCGGTCACGTCGCCGACCGCGAAGATGTGCGGCACGCTGGTGCGGCACCGGCTGTCGACGTCGATGGCGCCCCGGTCGGTCAGCCGGACCCCGGCGCGGTCCAGCCCGTAGCCCTGCACCCGCGGCCGGAAGCCGATCGCCTGGAGCACCCGCCCGGCCTGCAGGGTCTGGCGCTGGCCGCCGGTGGTCACCATGACCTTGGCGGCGGGGCCCGCGTCGTTGATCGCCTCGACCCGGGTGGAGGTGAGGATGTTGATGCCGAGCCTGCGGTAGCGGCGGGTCAGTTCGGCGGAGACGTCCTCGTCCTCCAGGGGGACGATCCGGTCCAGGAACTCCACGAGCGTCACCTGCACCCCGTAGCTGTGCAGGATGTACGCGAACTCGACGCCGATGGCGCCCGCACCCGCGATCAGGACGCTGCCGGGCAGGTCCGGCGCGAGAATCTGCTCCTCGTAGGTGACCACCCGCTCGCTGAGCGAGGTGCCGGGCAGCAGATTGGCGGTGGCGCCGGTCGCGATGACGCAGTGGTCGAAGGAGACGGCCTCCACCCGGCCGTCGGCGAGCGTGACCCGCAGCGTGTGGGGGTCGGTGAAGGTCCCCCGCCCGTCGTACTGCGTGATCTGGTTCTTCTTCATCAGGTAGTGGATGCCTTTGACCCGGCCGTCCGCCACCTTCCGGCTGCGCTCGTAGGCCACCCGGTAGTCCAGGCTCAGCTCGCCGTTCACCCGGATGCCGAAGGTCTCCGCCTCATGGGTGAGCAGATGGGCCAGCTCGGCGTTGCGCAGCAGGGCCTTGGACGGGATGCAGCCGACGTTCAGGCAGACGCCGCCCCAGAACCGCTCCTCGACGACGGCCGTGCGCAGGCCCAGCTGCGCGGCGCGGATCGCCGCCACATAGCCGCCCGACCCCGCCCCCAGGACCACGACGTCAAAATGTGCGCTCATGCGTCGCACCTTAGACATTAGAGTCGGGGTATGGCTTCAGACGAGGGGTCCGTTCGGGTCGACAGCTGGATCTGGTCCGTGCGGCTGACAAAGACGCGTTCAGCCGCCGCCTCGGCCTGCCGGGCCGGGCACGTGCGCGTCAACGGGGAACGCGTCAAGCCCGCCCATGCGGTGCGGGCGGGTGACGAGGTGCGGCTGCGCCACGCGGGGCGGGACCGGGTCGTGGTGGTGTCGCGGATCGTGCGCAAGCGGGTCGGGGCGCCCGTGGCGGTCGAGTGCTACGTGGACAACAGCCCTCCGCCGCCACCGCGGGAGCAGGCCGTGCCCATCGCGCTGCGCGACCGCGGCGCGGGCCGCCCGACCAAGCGCGACCGGCGGGACATGGAGCGGCTGCGCGGACTGTGACACCGGGGGCTGTCACTCCACGCCGATCCGTACCGGGCCGCCGTGCGCGTCGGCCCGGGCGATCCAGTCGGCGGACAGATGGAGCGGGCGGCCCGGGGCCACCGTGCGCCGGACGCGCTGCCGGTGCAGCGTACGGCCGTCCTGGCGGACCACGAGCACCGGCCGGGTGAGGAACGCGGCGCTGCGCAGGAGGAAGCGGCCGTACGGCGGGGGCGGGCCGTACGGGGCGATCCGGCCGGGCGCCACCCAGTGCAGGGGCGCGTCGGTCCGGACCGGCAGCGGGGCCTGTGGCCACGGCTCACCGGCCAGATGGCGCAGGACCGGACCGGCGGCGAACCGGCCGTCCAGCGCGGCGGTGGCGGCCGTTTCGACGGGGTGCAGCAGGTTGCCCACGGCGAAGACCCCGGGTTCGCGGGTGCGGAACCCGGCGTCGGTCTCCGGCCCCCGGGTGCCGGGGTCGAGGGGGATTCCGGCGCTGCGGGCCAGTTCGTGGTCCGGGATCCAGTCGCCGGTGAACACCACCGTGTCGCAGTCGATGGTCGCGGTCCGGCCGTCCCGGTGCCCCACGCGCACACCCGTCAGCCGGCCGCGGCCGGTCAGCCCGGTCACGGTGGTCTCGGTGAGCAGCGGAACGCTGTGGCGCAGCCGGGCGCCGATGCGGCTGGCCGGGTGGGCCTGGTGGCGGGGCAGGCCGGTGACCATGGCGGCGACCTCGACCCCGGCGCGGCGGAGGGTGTCGACGGCGGAGTAGCCGACGCGTTCGGCGCCCACGACGACCGCCCGGCGGCCGACGCTCTGGTGGTGCACATGGACGGCCTGCTGCAGCTGCCCGGTGGTGTAGACGCCCGCGGGCCGGGTGCCGGGCACCAGTCGCGCGCTGCGCGGGCGTTCGCGGGCGCCGGTGGCGAGGACCACGGCCCGGGCGGTGACGCGCTCCAGCCCGGTCGGCGCGGTGAGGTCCACGGTGCGCGGTCCGGCCCATCCGGTGGCGGTGACGCCGGTGCGCAGGCTGACCCCGGCGCTCAGCGCGGCGGCGATGTGGCGGCGGGCGTACTTCGGGCCGCTGAGCATCCGGTGCAGATCGCGCAGGCCGAATCCGGTGTGGTGGCAGTGGCGGGGGATGCCACCGGCGTGCTGCTCGCGGTCGATGACCTCGACGCTGTCCACTCCGGCCTCGGCCAGCCGGGTGGCGGCGTCGAGTCCGGCGGGTCCGGCGCCGATGACCAGGACGTCCACCGTGCGAGGGGTGCGGTCGGCGGTGGTCATCGGCGGGCCTCCGTAGGTGCGGCCGCTGGGGTGGCGCGGGCCTCGTCGAACTGGGCGCGTACGGCGGCTCCGCAGAAGAAGCCCTGGCAGCGGCCGCTCAGCGCGCGGGTGCGGCGCCGCAGTCCGTCGAGGGAACCCGGTGGCACGGTGGCCCGCAGGGCGTCGCGGATCTCGCCGCGGGTGACGCGCTCGCAGTGGCACACGACGGTGCCGTAGGCGGGGTCGTCGGCGATGAGGTCGGCGCGCTGGTAGGGGCGCGGGAACGCCTCGCCGATGTTCGGCATCCGGGGTGGTTCGAGTTCCCGCACGGGGCCCGGGTCGAGGCCGCAGCGGGTGAGCAGGTCCCGGACGTGTGCGGCGATGGCCATCGAGGCGGTCAGCCCGGTGGAGCGGATGCCGCCCACGGCCACGTAAGCCTGCTCGGGGTGGGCGCGGATCTGGAAGTCGGCGTGTTCGGTGGCGGCGCGCAGCCCCGCGTAGACCGCGGTGACCTCCTCGTCCAGCAGCTCGGGCATGATGCGGACGCCCTTGTCGCGGAGCAGGGACAGCCCGGCGGCCGAGGAGCCGGTGGCCTGCTTGTCGTCGAGATCCTCGGCGGTGGGGCCGAGCATGACGTTGCCGTAGACGGTCGGCGACACCAGCACGCCCTTGCCGAGTGCCGTGGGGACCGGCAGCAGGATGTGGCCGACGAGGTCGCGGGCGAACTTGTCGAAGACGATGAGCTGGCCGCGCCGCGGGGTGACGCTGAACTCGGTGTGGCCGAGCCGCCGGTCGATCTCGTCCGAGTGCAGTCCGGCGGCGTTGACCAGATAGCGGGCGCGCAGCGGGCCGCGGCTGGTGGCGATTTCGTGGTGGCCGCCGGTGGTGATGGCTCCGGCGGTGCAGTTGAGGTGCAGGTCGACTCCGGCGCGTACCGCCTGGGTGGCGTAGGCGAGGGTGGTCGTCCAGGGGCAGATGATGGACTCGCCGGGGACTTCGAGGGCGCCGAGGGCACCGGGCCCCAGATGCGGTTCGCGCGCGTACACCTCGTCCGCGGTGAGGATCCGGGTGTCGTGGCAGTCGTTGCGTCCGGCCTTCTCCGCGAGGGCGGGCAGCGCGGCGAGCTGTTCGGAGTCCCAGGCGACGAGGAGGGCGCCGAGCGGTTCCACCGGGATGCCCGCCTCGGCAGCGTAGGTGTTCAGCCGCCGGTAGCCCTCGCGCACCAGTTGGGCTTCCAGGGTGCCGGGGGTGGCGTCGAAACCGGTGTGCAGGATCGCGGTGTTGGCCTTGGAGGTGCCGTCGCCGACGTCGTCGGCGGCCTCCACGAGGGCGATGCGCGGCCGGTACGCGGCGAGTTCGCGGGCGATGGCGGTGCCGACCACCCCGGCGCCGATGATCGCCACGTCGTAGACCTCGCCGGGAAGGTCACCCGTGGTCGTTACGGTCATGCTGGGTTCCTCGGCTCCTGGTGCGGTTGCTCAGTGGCGGATGCTCAGTGGCGGTTCAGCAGCGCGGCCACGGCCGACCGGAAACCGGCCCGGCGCTCGGCGGCCTCGTCCGCGCCGATCCGCGGTGTGTAGACGGCGGCCGGTTTCCACTCCGGGACGGCGCCGGCGAGCGGCAGGCCGGGGTCGAGGCCCAGCCGGGCGACGGCGCCCACGCCGAGGGCGGTGACATCGGGCAGGGCGGACACTTCGACGGGCAGTTGCAGCAGGTCGGCCTGGGCCTGCATGAGCAGCGCGGAGCGGGTGAGGCCGCCGTCGGCCCGGAGGACGGTGAGCGGTGCGCCCAGGTCGTCGGCGGCGGCGTCGGCGATCTCGGCCACCTGGGCGGCGATGCCCTCGCACAGGGCGCGCACCAGATGGCCGGGGGTGGTGTCGAGGCCGAGGCCGGTCACCGAACCGCGGAGGTCGCCGCGCCACCACGGGGCGGCGAGTCCGGCGAGCGCCGGTACGAAGGTCACTCCCCCGGTGTCCGGCACGGAGCCGCCCACCGGGTCGAGGTCCTGGGGCCCGCCGATCACGCCCATGCCGGTGAGCCAGCGCACGGCGGAGGCGGCGGTGTACACCTGACCGTCGAGGCAGTAGCTGGTGTTCCCGCCGAGCCGCCAGGCCACGCAGCTCACCAGGCCGCTGGTGCCGCGGCGGGGCCGGGCTCCGGTCTGGGCGAGCAGGAACGCGCCGGTGCCGTAGGTGCATTTGGCGGTGCCGGGCTCGGTGACGCTCTGGGCCAGCAGGGCGGCCTGCTGGTCGACGAGGAGGCCGGTGAGCGGGATCTCGCCGCCGAAGGCGGTGGTGGTGCCCACCATGGTGTCCGCGTCGACGACCCGGGGCAGCTGTTCGGCCGTCAGGCCGTAGATGTCCAGGGCCTCCGGGGACCATACGACGCCGTCGAGGTCGAGCAGCCCGGTGCGCCCGGCGGTGGCCGCGTCGGTGACGAACGCTCCGGTGAGCTGGTGGATCAGCCAGACGTCGCTGGTGGTGACGACGCCCTCGCGGGTCCGGTGGCGGCGCAGCCAGGCCATCTTGGGCGCCGCGAAGTACGGGTCGAGGGGCAGCCCGGTGAGTTCGCGCAGGGTGTCGGCGTGTTCCGCGAGGTCCGCGCACACCGTCTCCGCCCGCCGGTCCTGCCACACCAGGGCGTCGGTCAGCGGGGCGCCGGTCGCGGGGTCCCACACCAGCACCGTCTCGCCCTGGTTGGCGAGGCCGACCGCCACGACCGGCTCACCGGCCCGCGCGAGGGCCTGGCGTCCGGCGTCGAGGACCGACGCGAGGAGTTCGGCGGGATCGGCCTCGACCAGCCCGCCGGCGAGGTGGCGCGGGTGTACGGCCACTTCAGCGGAGCCGAGCACACCGCGCTCCGGGCAGAGGACCAGCGCCTTGGTGCCCGAGGTGCCTTGGTCGACGGCGAGCACCGCTCCGGTAGCGGGAACGGCCGGTGTGCGGTGGGGGCGCTCTGCTGGCAGCATGTCCGGTTCTTCGGTGGGATCGTTCGGTGGCGGCGGGAGATCTTGGCTGAAAGCGTGGTGCAGCGACGAGGCCGCGTCAAGAGCGCATGTCCGGTGTCCGCTTGGTGGACACCGCCCCTGGTCCCGGCGCCGGATCTCGCGGTTCCCGGGCCGGATGCGGCCCCTGGCCCCCTTGAGTCATGACGGGTTGCCTATAGGATCCCGGCATCCACTCGTCATGCCCTGGAATCCGTCGCGCCCGGTACATCACGCTCCGTCCGAAAGTCATCCGATGCCCGAGGAAGTGTTCCGCCCCGTCTACCACCCGGCGGGTTACGACAGCGGACTGCGCATCGCGCTGCAGGACGTGCGCACGGGCCGTTGGATATCGATGCGCGAGCTGCTGGCCGGGACACCGACGTGGGCCCAGTGGACGCAGCGCACCCAGGTGCTGGCCGCGGTGGCGGCCGGGTCCAACGTGGTGGAGGCGTGGCGGGCCGAGGAGCCGCACAGCGTCGCCGCGCTGGTGATGTACACCCGGGTGCTGGTGGAGCGGGCGGTGCGGGCCCATCGCGAGGGGCACCAGCGCACCCGCGAGCTGTGGCGGGAGGCGTGGGAGTCCTGCCAGCTGGCCGCGCACAACTCCCCGGCGGACCCGGTCCCCTGGGTGTGTCTGCTGGCGCTCGCTCAGCTCGACAAGGAGCAGCGGCTGCCGGAGCACCGGGCGGAACCGCCGGGGCCGTTGCTGTTCCCCGGACCGTGGGGCCTGCTGGCGGAGGCCGACCGGCGCGATCCGTACAACCGCGAGGCGTACCACCGGATGCTGCAGTTCGTGTACGCGCGGCGGGCGGGCGGTTCGCTGGCCGAGGCGGTCAACTTCGTGCAGTGGGTGGTCTCGGGGCCGCCCGAGGGATCCCCGCTGCATGTGCTGCCGCTGTTCGTCCACGTCGAGCGGTACCGCGAGGAGCGGGGCTACGAGAAGGCCCTGGACCTGCATTGGGCCACCGAGGACGCGGCGCGGGACGCCGACAGGGCACTGCGCCTCTGGTTCGACCACACGGACCGGGAATCCAGCTCGCTGCTGGACCTCAATCATCTGGCGCACGCCCTGTGGGGCGCGCTGCAATTCCCCGAAGCAGCCCGGGTATTCGAGGCGCTCGGGCCGTATTTCACTCCACTCCCCTGGGCCTATCGCACGCCCGACGCGAATGACCGTCATCAGGCCGAGGACATGTTTCTGCGCGCCAGGGTCCGCTGTCTCTCGGGCGCGCGCGGAAACAGACCCGGCTCCGGCGGCTGAGCCGTCCGTTCACCCCCGCGTTTCCCGCCTGTTTTCCCTGACCTCTGCTGACCGTCCCCGTTCCCCTCCCGGAGGTACGTTCATGTCCACGCCCTGGTCGCGTTCCGTTCCCACACCCCAGCAGGACGAAGAACAGAGACTGCGCGAGCTGGGATATCAGCCGGTACTGGCCCGCCGCATGGGGAGCTTCGGCAATTTCGCCATCAGCTTCTCGGTCATCTCCATTCTGTCCGGCTGCATGACCCTGTACGGGTTCGGGCTGGACACCGGCGGCCCCTCGGTGATGCTGTGGGGCTGGGCCGGTGTCGGTCTGTTCGTACTGTGCGTGGGTCTGGCGCTGGCGGAGGTCACCAGCGCGTACCCGACCTCCGGTGCCCTCTACTACATGGCCGACCGGCTCGGCGGCCGCGCCTGGGGCTGGTACACCGGCTGGCTCAATCTGCTGGGCCTGCTGGGCGCGATCGCCGGTATCGATTACGGCGCGGCCCAGTTCACCGGCGCGCTCCTCAATCTCCAGTGGGGTTTTGAACCCACCCCGCGCTCGACCATGGTCATCTTCGTCTGCATTCTTTTGCTGCATGCCACACTGAACTTGTTCGGAGTGCGTCTGGTCAGTCTGCTCAACTCGATCAGCGTGTGGTGGCACTTGGTGGGAGTCGGGATCATCGTCGGGGCGCTGGCGATCATTCCGTCCCATCATCAGTCGCCCGAATTCGTCTTCACCGAGTTCGTCAACAACACCGGCTGGTCGAATCCCCTCTATGTCACCGCCATCGGTCTGCTGCTGGCCCAGTACACATTTTCCGGGTACGACGCCTCGGCGCATCTCTCCGAGGAGACGTCCAACGCCTCCGTGTCCGCCGCCCGTGGCATCGTGCGCGCCATCTGGGTGTCCTGGGTGGCCGGGTTCGTGCTGCTGGCGGGGCTGACGTTCGCCATCCAGGACTACGCCGGTACGCAGAAGAGCGCCACCGGGGTGCCGCCCGCGCAGATCCTCATCGACGCCCTCGGCACCGGCGGCGCCACGGCCATGCTGCTCATCGTCATCGCCGCGCAGCTGTTCTGCGGGAACGCCGAGGTGGCGGCGGCCAGCCGGATGGTGTTCGCGTTCAGCCGGGACGGCGCGCTGCCGGGCTCCCGGCTCTGGCGGCGGGTCAGCACCCGCACCCAGACCCCGGTGCTCGCGGTGTGGCTGTCGGTCACGGTGGCGTGTCTGCTGGCCCTGCCGTCCCTGTACTCGGAGACCGCGTACGGCGCGGTGACAGCCATCAACGTCATCGGCATCACCCCGGCCTACGCGATCCCCATCTTCCTGCGGCTGCGCGCCGGGGACCGATTCCAACGAGGGCCGTGGCATCTCGGCCGCTGGAGCAAGCCGATCGGCTGGATCGCGGTGGTGTGGGTGGCAGTGGTGACGGTGCTGTTCTGCCTGCCGCAGTCCAACCCGGTGACGGTCGATTCGATGAACTACGCGTCGATCGCGCTGGCCGCGGTGCTCATCCTGGCCACCATCTGGTGGTTCGTCGCCCGCCGTTCGTACAACACGCCCTCCGCCTACGGTTCCGCCCGCGAGGAGGCGGAGATCGCCGAGGGCATCGTCTGAACCGCGGGGCTGCGGGGCCGGGTACGCAGATACGTTTCTGCGCACCCGGCCCCGCAGTCGTGCCCGGCCCTGCAGTCGTGCGCGTTCACTAGTCCCCGCGCAGCAGCGACGAGACGGGGGGACGCTCGCGCTTCGCGCCGTACGCGAGGAAGTACGCCGGGGCCCGCTTGAGCCACGGCGCCTTCGTCAGCACCTCCGCCAGCCGCAGCGGCTTCCGGCCGTCGCCGAGCGGTGACCGCCCCGCGAGCAGCGGCGCGATGACCCGTGCGTGGGCGATCCGCTGGAGCGCCTGGGTGCCCGCGGCGGTGGGCCAGCGGCGGCGCTGAACGGCGCGCACGTCGTGGAGGCCCACGGTGCCCTCGCGCAGCGGTCCGGCCAGATGCCGGGCGGCGGCGACGGCGTCCTCGACGGCCAGGTTGATGCCGATGCCGAAGACGGGCGACATGGCGTGCGCCGCGTCGCCGATGCACAGCAGCCCGGGCAGGTGCCAGCGGTGCAGCCGGTCCAGCCGTACGTCCAGCAGCTTCACCTCGTCCCAGGAGCGCAGCTCCGGCTCGCGGTCGCCCATCCACGGGGTGGCGTCCGCGAACGCGGCCAGAAAGCGGTCCAGACCGTCGGCGCGCCGGGTGGCGTCGGCGCCCTTGGGGATCAGCACGGCGCACTGCCAGTAGTCGCCGCGGTCGATCATGGCGGTCAGGAAGCGGTCGCCGACGTTGCCCACCAGCCCCCTCGGGTCGTCCTCGTGCCGCGGCAGCCGGAACCACCAGGCGTCCATCGGGCAGGAGAACTCCCGCAGTCCCAGCTCCGGCAGCCGACGGGCCAGCGAGCCACGGCCGTCGCAGGCCACGGTGAGGGTGGCCCGCAGCTCACCGCTGTCGCCGTCGGCGGTGCGGTAGCGCACCCCGGTGATCCGGCCGCCCTCCTGGAGGAAGGAGGTGGCCTCGGTGTTCATCCGCAGCCGGAACGACGGCTCCTTACCCGCCTCGTCCGCCAGCAGGTTCAGCAGATCCCACTGCGGCACCATCGCGACGTAGTTGTACGGGCCCGGCAGCGCGCTCAGATCGCCGACGGTGAACAGTTCGCCGTCCACGCCGATCGGCAGCTGGACGGAGTGGACATGACGCTGCGGCAGCGCGGCGAACCGCTCGGCCAGGCCCAGCTCCTCCAGCAGGGCCAGGGTGCTGGGGTGCACGGTGTCCCCGCGGAAGTCGCGCAGGAAGTCGCCGTGTTTCTCCAGGACGGTGACGTCCACGCCCGCCCGGGCCAGCAGCAGCCCGAGGACCATCCCGGCGGGACCCCCGCCCACCACGCAACATGTGGTCCGCTCCATCGATGTGCTCCCTTCGGGGTGCTTCCGGGGCCGTTCCGTATCGATTCCCTCCGGACGCCCGGTGCCGGGCGCGGCAGTCGGGTGAACGTCACGGCCCCGCGATCGCCGGATGGCGAACGGCTTGAGTCTTCCCGGACTTCCGTCCGTATTCCCCGCTGAATGGCGTGGGGCACAAGGAGGTCTGTATGGCAGCCGAAACCGATCCCGACCGGACGGGCGGGCGTCACGTGATCGAGCCGACCGCGATCTTCCGTCCGGGAGCGGAGTCCGGCGAGGATCTGGACGGGCCGGTGGAGGAATGGATGGAGGACCTGCATCTGTTCCGGCCCCCGGGCGAGACGGACGAAGCGCTCCCTCCGGAGGCGCACCGGCTCGCCGAGGACGAAACACAGGAGATCCATGACCGCGTCCCGGCGTCCGACTCCTGGGCCTCGGTGGACCCGCCGCCCGAACCCGCCGCCCCGACGCCCGCGACGGTACGGCGCCACCCCCGCACCGCCGTACTGATCGTCGCCGGGGTCGGGCTGGGCGTCGCCCTCGCGCTCGTTCTGCTCCTCCCGGGCGGCGCTGCCATCAGCGTCGCCTCACCGGGCGGCGGCCCCACGGCCTCGGACGCCGGCCGCTCGCCGACCGCGTCCGCCGCCCCCACCACGGCGGTCCCGGCGCCGCCGGGGAGCGGGGCCGGGGTGCTGAGCCCGGGAGACAGCGGTCCGCAGGTCTCCGAGCTCCAGACGCGGCTGCTGAAGATTCCCGACGTCTATCGGGACGGACAGGTCAACGGCCGGTACGACCAGAGCCTCACCGAGGCCGTGGCCCGCTTCCAGCTGTGGTACGGGATCCGCGGGGACGAGGACGGGGTGTACGGCGACGACACGCGGCGCGATCTGGAGTCCCGCACCGGCACCCTCACCTGACGGGCGGGCGGCGCGATGGGGCGGCGCACGGGGTGGCTAGCGGCTCGCGCCGAAGACCTGCGTCCAGTAGGTCCCGGCGCGGCTGCCCGTGGCGTAGCCGACGCCTATGTGCGTGAAGTCGGGCTTGAGGATGTTGGCTCGGTGGCCGGGGCTGTTCATCCAGCCCTGGACCACCTCCGCCGGGCCGCGCTGCCCGCACGCGATGTTCTCGCCGATGCCGGGGTGGGTGGCCCCGGCGGTGGCGGCCCGGTCCCAGGGCTGACGGCCCTCCGGGCTGGTGTGGTCGTAGAAGTCGCGGGCGACCATGTCGTCGCTGTGCGCCTGCGCGGCCACCGTCAGCCGCGGGTCGGGGGCCAGCGGCGCCAGCCGGGCGGCGGCACGCTCGGCGTTGGTCAGCGCGATCACCTCGGACGCGAGGCGGCGCAGCCCGTCCGCGGTGAAGGGCCGCGCCCACACCGCCGTCCAGAACACGCCCCCGGCGCCGGATGCCCGGCCGATGCCCACATGGGCGACCGCCGGGTCCCGGAACGGGCCGCGGCGCTCCTCGCCGGACAGGCAGTAGTCCACGAACGCGTCCGGGGTGCGCGGCCCGGAGACGAGGTGCTCGGCGACCGTGAGCGGGGCGTAGCCGCTGGCCGCGATGCGGTGGAAGAGCGACGTCCCGTCAGGGCTCTCCGCGCCGAGCGCACCGTGGGCGGCCATGGCCGCCGCGTGGGCCTCGGCGGCCCGGGTGAGCCGCGGGTCGAGGGTCACGGGCGGTACGCCGTGCCGTGACCGGGCGGCGTTGACGATGCCGAGGACCCCGTCGCCGCCGTCGCCGCTGGGCGCTGGCATGGGCGGCGGGGGCTCGACCGAATGGCTCGCGGTGCCGTCGTCCGCGACATCGACGCCGAAGTCACGCGCGACCCCGGCCAGCCCGTCCGCGTACCCCTGACCGATCGCCCGCACCTTCCACCCGGTGCCGCGCCGGTAGATCTCGGCGAGCAGCAGCACCGTCTCGGCCCCGGGGCGCGGCGGGGCGAACCGGGCCAGCGGAGCGGCGCCGCTTCCTGCGACGGTGACGCTCATGACGGGCGCGGGCAACCGGCCGAGCGGGATGCCGGGGTCGGCGGGGCTGACGACGACGGTGACCCGGCTGGCGCCGGGGCGCAGCCGCTCGGGCCGCACGGTGACGGTGTCTCCGTCGACCCGGGTGCCGGGGGCGGTGGGCTGGTTGAAGAAGACGAAGTCGCCGTCGCCCGTGACCTTTCCGTCGTCGCCGGTGATCAGCACGGACAGGTCGAAGGGGCCCGGGACGCGGATGGTCAGCGTGCCGTCCGGCAGCGGCTGGTTGCCGCCGGGCACCAACTCGGCCATGAGTCCCCTCCTCGCGCACCGCGGGTCCACCAGGCCAACGGCCCACCCCCGGCCGGGGTTCCCGGCCACGGCTCTTCCGGACGGGCTGAAGGCAGGGAGCGTTCAGCGAGTTGATGGGCATGGAGACCTACGAACGTGTCCAGGACGCCACCGCGGCCGAGTCACTTGTGTTCGTGGACGGATCCGCCGCGATGTCGGGGCGGCGTAGGCGTCACTGGCACTCCTCGGCGTAGCGGGCCAGCCCTTGCGCCATGCCCTGCATGAACTTCTGGAGGTAGCGCGGCATGACCCAGCCCAACAGCCAGCTCGTCTCGTACTCGCCGTACCAGTGGATGACCGTGCCTGAGCTCGCTGTCGGCTTCAGCTCGATGCGCGCGTGATAGTTGTGCATCGACGAGTTGAACGCGTCTTCGTAGGCCAAAAGGCGCTGCTCGACCTTCTGGGTCAGCCTCTCCCCGGTCACGGTGCGTCCCGTTCGGAAAGCCCGGACGGCACCGACGCCGTCGTCGCCGCCGGGGTCGAGGTCGACCGACCGTGTCGTATCCAGGCTGTCCACCTTGGACCACAGCGGCCAGCTTGCGGCATCGACCAGCAGCTTCCAGACGATCTCCGGCGAGGCGGAGGTGGTCACTGTGACATCGTATGTGTGCATGTAGAGGGCTCCTGTGAGTGGATGCGGTCGGTCAAGCACCTGGAGAAGGTGGATCAGCGGCCGGTCGTGCCGTCGATGAGTTCGCGGAGGATGTCCGCGTGGCCCGCGTGTCGGCCGGTCTCCTCGATCATGTGCGTGAGTGCCCAGCGGATGCTGGGAGCGGGGCGGCCCGACCGCGGTCGAGGAACCGGTGCGCCCAGATCGGTGCACCCATCGAGAACGGCGTTGGCGCGCTCGACCGCACCTCGGTAGCGGGCGACGACATCGGCCTTGCTGTCCGCCGGTGCGGCCTGGAACGTCGCCTGCCAGTCGGTGACCTCGTCCCCGAGGAACATCGAGCGCTCGACGAAGGTCAGATGGTTGAGCAGGCCGAGCAGGTTCGTACCCGACGGCACCGCGGCTGTTCGCACCTGCGGCTCGGGGGCGCCGTCGGCCTTCGCGGCGATCGAGGTCCGTAGGTAGTCGAGGAATCCACGCAGAACCTCGATCTCGCTGCCTCCGGTCCTGGGCGGTGGAGTGTCGCCGTGGCGGTTGCGGCGCGTGGTGCTGGGCAACAGTGGTCGCCTTCCTTCGTCAGGGGCGGCGTCGTGGTCCGAGGGCCAACGCGTCACCGGGCGGCAGTTGTGCCGTCATGAAGCTCAGTCTTGCCAGGCACTCCACGACCTGGCACGGAATCTTGCGGTTACGGCAAGATGATCTGATGGATCGCAAGACGGACGACGACGTGCTCGACGCGGTGGGACCGCGGCTTCGTGCGCTGCGCCGTGACCGCGGCCTCACCCTCGCCGACCTCGCGGCGACGACCGGCGTGTCGGAGAGCACTCTGTCCCGGCTGGAGAGCGGGCAGCGCCGGCCGAGCCTGGAACTGCTGCTGCCGCTGGCCCGTACCTATGACGTTCCGTTGGACGACCTTGTCGGTGCCCCACGCACTGGCGACCCCCGGATACACCTCAAGCCGATCAGGCGGTTCGGGATGACGTTCGTGCCCCTGTCCCGGCAACCGGGCGGGGTGCACGCGTTCAAGATGATCATCCCCGCCTCGCCGGAACCACTCGAACCGACCCCGCAGACCCACGAAGGCTTCGAATGGCTCTACGTGCTCAGCGGACGCCTGCGGCTCGTGATCGGCGAGCGCGACCTGACACTGCCGCCCGGTGAGGCAGCCGAGTTCGACACGTCCCTGCCCCACTGGCTGGGCAGCGCCGACGGCGGCGTGGTCGAGCTGCTCATCCTGTTCGGCCTGCAAGGGGTGCGTGCGCACATCACGCTGGCGCAGGGCAGTGTCCGTAGCCGCTGTTAGCGTGCCACCCACGTGAGGACGATCATGAGGAGATGGCGTTCGATGCAGGAAGTGGCGCGCCACACAGTCGGCGACGGGCGCATAGCCCAGGCGCTCGACGACATCGTTGGACGGACCGTTGGGCGGTGGCACGGGTTGCGCTACGACGATCCGTCCCCGGAGCGGCTGAAGGAGATGCGGGACGAACTGCTCGACCACGTCGCCGCCCGTACCGTCGAGGACCCCGCTCTCGGCGACGAGTTGTCGCGCACGGCACTGCGGACCGCGGCGGAGTGCTCCCTGGGAGTGTTGAGCGTGGGCTGCTTCCCCAATGGCGACCAGGAGGTCGACTTCCCGCTCATCGGCAAGCAGCTCACCAGCGAGAACGTCACCTTCGGCGACGCCGTCGAGCAGGCGCCCACGGCCGAGACATGGCTCGACACCTTCGCGATGTGCCTGGTCAGCGGCCTGGTGTGGGAATGGCGACGGGTGGTCGGGCTGCTGCTGCGGGGCGACTACGCGCCCACGATCCGCAAGGGTGTGCCGTACTCGAAGCTGACCTCTGTGTCGGATCCGGCGGACCTCGCCGCGATGGACGCCCTGTGCCGCTATCTGACCGAGGAGAGCGGCCATCTGCCCCGCGACTGGCCTACCGTGACGCTGCGCAAGCCGGACGCGGACGAGCGCGCCGAGGCAGCCCGGCGACTGGACGAGGTCGGCCGCCTGACACCGGACCACCTTCTGCTGCGCGCGCTCCTCGACGATGACCAGCGAGCCTTCGAGCAGGCTCTGGTGGACCGGCTCGTCGAGCACCGGGACGGCGCGGGCCCCGATCCCTCGCCCAGGACTCTGCTGCCGGTCGGTGCCGTCGCCGTCGCCGCTCTCGCGGTCCAGGTGCACGGGTGGGAGCTGAACGTCCGGTCCGGCTATCTGCCGCATGCCCTGCTGGGCTCTACGGACGCACTTCGGCAGGCGGCGGACGCCGGGCCGAACGACCTGGGCGTCTGGTACGCGAAGTAGGGCTTGCTCATGATGGGAACGGCTGGGGCCTGGTCAGAACATGGTGTTGCCGTTCTTGGAGGTGGCCGGGATGACCTGGAGGACGTCCCAGTGTTCGACGATCTTGCCATGGGTGTCGAAGCGGAAGATGTCGATGCCCGCGTACTCCTCGTCGGGCCAGGTCTGGTGGCAGTGCAGGACGACGTGGTCGCCTTCGGCGAAGGCACGTGGGAATTCGACATGTTTGCCGGGGTACTCGGCGGCCATGCGGTCGAAGTAGTCGATGAATGCCTGCTTGCCGTCGGCGACGTGCGGGTTGTGCTGGATGTAGGTGTCGCCGACGTAGCGTTCGATCGCCTCGGCGGGTCGGCACTGGTTGAACATCAGGTCGTAAAACGCTTTGGCCGTGGCCTTGTTCTGCTGCAGGTCGCTCATGGGGTCACCGTAGGGTCGGGCGCCGGGTACGGCGCGTCGAGTGCGTTGAGTGCGTCGAGCAGGCGCTCGGCGTCGAAGGGGATGGACAGGGCCCGGTCGGCGAGGTCGGCCGGAGTCTCCGGATGGGTGGGGTTGACGCGTATGAGGCGCGCGCCGGGGCAGCGGCGGGTGAGGTGCTCGCCGGGCCACCGGACGACGCCGGGTGTGTTGAAGCCCGCGCCGAGTTCCAAGACGAGCAGGCGGGTGTCGGCGGGGGGCGTGCTCAGCCAGTCCTGGAGACGGCCGCCGGCGGGGCGGTAGGGGGCGTCGATGAACTCGGGGCCGATACGGACGTTGATCTCGACCTCGCCGCCGCAGTTCGGGCAGCGGGGCAGGGCCTGGGGGTCGGTGACGGCGCCGGTGGCCGGATCGTATGCGGCGAGGAGGCGTTCGACGAGTGGTCCGCTGTCCCAGGTGGCCGGGGTACAGGGGGTGCTGCACTGGTAGCGGCCGTAGTCACCCTGCGGGGTGAAGACGCGGTCCGGGGCGAAGCCGTTGCGCGCGAACAGGGCGTCCACGTTGGAGGTCATCACCCAGTGGTCCGTGTCGCCCACGAGCGCGCGCAGCCTCTGGTAAAGGGGGTTGGCGGCGGGGTTGTAGCGGATGTCGTTGATGTGGACGGCCCAGTAGCCCCACAGCAGGGCCGGGGGCAGTGGCACGCCGACCAGGTAGCGGGAGCGCAGGCCGAGCCGGTGCAGGGCCGGGAAGAGTTCCCGGAAGCGGTCGGCGTCGCCGTAGTCGTATCCAGCGGCGGCACTCAGTCCGGCCCCGGCGGTGACCAGAATCCGGTCGGCGCGGTCGAGCCAGGCGCGGACCGTGTCGGCGGCGGCCTCCAGGTCGGATTCCGGTTGGTTCATCGGGGCCTTCCCTCGGTCAGGGCGTGGAGGTAGGCAGCGCGGTCGTCGTCCGCGTACACGTTGAAGATCACGCGGTCGAGCCGCCCGGGGTGCTCTTCGAGCCAGTCGGCCACGGTGTCCAGGGCGGTACGCGCGGCGGACGCCTTGGGATAGCCGAAGACCCCGGTGCTGATGCCGCAGAACGCGATCGTGCGGAGATGGTCCACCTCGGCCGCGAGGTCGAGACCGGCGCGATAGGAGGCCGCCAGCGCCCGTTCGTGCTCCGGGTGCAGCGGGCCGTCGACGACGGGTCCGACGGTGTGCAGGACGTAGCGGGCGGGCAAGTGGTAGCCGCGGGTGATCTTGGCGGTGCCGGTCGGCTCCGGACAGCCCTGCAGGGACATGATCGTGTGGCAGTCCTCGCGCAGGCGGGGCCCGGCCGCGGAGTGGATGGCGTTGTCGATGCAGGCGTGCAGGGGTTGGAAACAGCCCAGGAGTGCGTGGTTGGCGGCGTTGACGACGGCGTCCGCGGCCAGCGTGGTGATGTCGCCCTGCCAGAGCACGGTGTGGCCGGCCGCCGCGTAGGCGGTACCGGCGTCGGTCTCGGCGATGGTGGGCAACTGGTAGGGGTCGGTGGTGGGGCGTTGCTGCCGTTCGCCGGTCAGCAGGGTGTCCAGCAGGCTCATCGTGTCCGTCGGCAGAGGGCCGGGCTCGCGCACGGTGAGCACCGCGCGCAGCAGCCGCCGGGCCGCATCGTCGTCCATCCGGTCGAGGTCCGGCCCGTGTACGGGGAAGCGGGCGGCCGCGGGTTCCCGTAGCAGCCGGTCGAGCGCCGCCCGGGTCGAGGCGGGCAGAGGGTGGGGGCCAGGTGCGACCGCGGCGGGGCGAAACGGCTCGTCCAGGCGTACGCCGGCGCGGTAGGCGGCCAGGGGCAGGGCGGACGGAACGGGGCTGGTCACGGTGTTCCTTCGTCGGCACGGCCCCGGGGGCGGCGCGTGGGCTGCGGCGCCCCTCGGGCGGTCGTGCGGAGGGGTCAGTAGGCGACGGAGATGCGGGCCTGAGGGTGCGCGGCCTTCTCGAGCTCTTCGACGAAGGCGATCGCGTAGTCCTCGGCGCTGATGCCGCTGTTGCCCTCGACGTCGGTGAGCAGGCTGTCACCGCCGATACGGAAGGTGCCGGTGCGCTCGCCCGGGGCGATGAGCGCGGCCGGGGATACGTACGTCCACTGCAGGTCGTCGGCCTCGCGCAGCGTCGCCAGCAGCGCCGCGTGGGCGGCGGCCTCGGGCTTGAACGCGTCCGGGAAGTCAGGGGTGTCGCTCAGGGCCGTGCCCGGGGCGACCTCCAGGGAACCGGCGCCGCCGACGATGACCACCCGTCGTACACCAGCGGAGCGCACCCCCTTGAGGACGGCGTCGAGCAGGGCGGTGAAGGGTGCGCGGGGGTCGGATCCGTCCCGCGGCGGGACCAGTGCGGAGGCCACCGCATCGGCGCCCTTGGCAAGGTCGGCGACCGTGGTGGCCGAGCCCGCGTCACCGGCGACCGCGGTCAGCTGCGGGCTGTCGAGGGGCGCGGCGCCGGAGCGGGAGACGGCCACCACTTCGTGGCCCCGGGCGACGGCCTCGGTGGTGATACGGCTGCCGACCATGCCGGTGGCACCGAACAGAACGATCTTCATGGGTGTCCTCTTTTCCGTGTGGTGTGCTCGACGGCAAGGAATCTGATCCGCTGCTTCACCGTTTCCGTCACCGCCAGGCCGTGCCCGGCGGCCGATATGCCTACGCTAAGGCCGCTTCCTGCACACTTCTGGATACGCTTGCGACTGATGATGGCCAAAAAGCGACACACTGGTCCCGGGAACATTCCCGAGGTCCCCTTCGCCGCCCCGGTCGGCACCCCGGCCGGGGTCGAAGTTCTGTCTCTGAGCGATCTGCGCCGACGCCTTCCGGCGGGCAGCCTCGCCATGCCCCAGCGCCCCGCCTTCCACCACCTGCTCCACGTCACCACCGGGACGTTGCGGCACACGGTGGACTTCGCCGCCTACGTCCTGCGGCCCGGTTCCTGGATGTGGATCCGCCCCGGCCAGGTGCAGCAGTGGGGCGACCTCACCGGCACCGAGGGCACCCTCGTGCTGTTCGAAAGGGACTTCCTCGATTCCGCCACCGGCGCCACCGTCCGTCTGGACGACATCCACGCCCCCGTCCTGCGCACGCCGACCGGCGACGCGGCCCAGGCACTGGACCTGGCCACCGCGCACCTCGCGCACGAGTTCCACGCTCTCGGACAGCTCCCCCTGGCCACCCACACCGCGGCACTGCGCCACCTGCTGGCCGTCCTCGTCCTGCGTCTGGCCCAGCCCGGCGGCTCGGCGGGCAGCCCGGCCCCGGAACCGGACGAGACGTATGTGCGCTTCCGGGACGCCGTCGAGCAGCGCTTCGCCCGCGCCCGCCGAGTGGAGGACTACGCCCGCCTGCTCGGTTACTCCCCGCGCACCCTCTCCCGCGCCACCCTGACCGCCGTCGGCCTCGGCGCCAAGGAATTCATCGACCGCCGCGTCGTCCTGGAGGCCAAGCGGCTACTCGCCCACAGCGATCACACCGCCAGCCAGATCGCCGACCAGCTGGCCTTCCCCAGCCCCACCCACTTCAGCAAGTACTTCAACCATCGCGTTGGCCAAACGCCCATCGCCTTCCGGACGGCCGTCCGCGGACACGTACATCTCGCCCGGTGAGGGCGAGAACCACAGCCTGGGGGCTTTCCCCTACCCGCCCCTTCCCGTAACCGGGGCTCCGCCCCGGACCCCGGTCCTCAAACGCCGGACGGGCTGGAGTCTCCGGCTCGGTCCCGGACCGAAGCCTCGGACACCGGACGGGGGTGACGGACAAGCTGGCGTGCCCGCCTCCGCCCCGGCCCGAAGGGCCGGACACCGGACCGGGGTGGCGGACGGGCTGGAGTGGTCGGCTCGGTTCCGGACCGAAGTCTCGGGCTCTGGTTCTCAAGCGGCGGACGGGCTGGAGTGCCCGCCCCTCAGGTCGCCGTGCGAGGGCTCCGCTCCCGGACCCGGCCCCGTAGGGCATCGGGGGTGATGCCCTACGGGGGCGGGGTCAGGCCGGGGTGGCGATGTACTTGTACTCGAGGAACTCGTCGATGCCGACGCGGCCGCCCTCGCGGCCGAGGCCGGACTGTTTGACGCCGCCGAAGGGGGCGGCCGGGTTGGAGACCAGGCCGGTGTTGAGGCCGACCATGCCGACCTCCAGCCGTTCGCTCACCCGCAGCGAGCGGTTGAGGTCGCGGGTGAAGACGTAACCCACCAGGCCCCATTCGGTGCTGTTGGCGGTGGCGACGACCTCGTCCTCGTCCTCGAAGGTGAGGACGGCGGCGACCGGGCCGAAGATCTCGGTCTCCATCAGCCGGCTGGCGGCCGATACTCCGGTGAGCACGGTCGGGGGGTAGAAGCAGCCGGGGCCCTCGGGGGTGCTGCCGCCGACCAGGACCTCGGCGCCGCGCGCGACGGCGTCGGCGACCAGTTCCTCGACCTTGGCGCGGCCCGTCCGGTCGATCAGCGGGCCCACGTCGACGCCGGGGCGGCTGCCGGGGCCGACCTCGAGGGCGCCCATGCGACGGGCGAGGCGGTCGGCGAACTCGGCGGCGACGGAGGAGTGGACGAAGAAGCGGTTGGCGGCGGTGCACGCCTCGCCCATGTTGCGCATCTTGGCGGTCATGGCGCCCTCGACCGCGACGTCGAGGTCCGCGTCGTCGAAGACGATGAAGGGCGCGTTGCCGCCGAGTTCCATGGAGGTGCGGACCACGGCGGGCGCGCACTGGCCGAGCAGGACACGGCCGACCTGGGTGGAGCCGGTGAAGGACAGCTTGCGGATGTGGCCGCCGGTCAGCAGCGGCTCCACGACCTCCCCGGCCCGGGAGGTGGTGACGACGTTGAGCACCCCGGCGGGCAGCCCGGCCTCCTCCAGGATGCCCGCGAGGGCGAGCGAGGACAGCGGTGTCTGCGGGGCGGGCTTGAGCACCATGGTGCAGCCCGCGGCGATCGCCGGGCCGATCTTGCGGGTGCCCATGGCCAGGGGGAAGTTCCACGGGGTGACGAGGAGACAGGGGCCGACGGGGCGGCGCATGAGCAGCATGCGGTTCTTGCCGTCGGGCATGGTGGCGTATCCGCCGTCGATGCGGACGGCCTCTTCGGAGAACCAGCGGAAGAACTCGGCGGCGTACGCGGCCTCGCCGCGCGCCTCGGCCAGCGGCTTGCCCATCTCGGCCGTCATCAGGGCGGCGAGGGAGTCGGCGCGCTCCATGATGAGTTCGTAGGCGCGGCGCAGGATCTCGCTGCGGGCGCGGGGCGCGGTGGCGGCCCACTTCTCCTGGGCGTCGAGGGCGGCGTCGAGCGCGCGCTGCCCGTCGGCGGGGCTGGCGTCGGCGACCTCGCACAGCACCTCGCCGGTGGCCGGGTCGTCGACCGGCATGGTCACGCCGCCGGCCGCGTCGGACCAGGACCCGGCGATGTACAGCTTCTTGGACACCGTCGCGAGGACGTCGCCCGCTGCGGGGAACGAAGGGGTGGGCAGGGCAGACATAGCGGCAATCTCCTTCTGTGGCCGCCGCCCGCGTGAGCGGCGGGCGGCGGCCGGGGTTCCCGAGGGTGACAGGGCGAGGGGCGTCAGGACGCCGTACGGTCAGGAGGTGCCGGAGGTTCCGGCGCTCACGGCGGCGGACCAGGCGCGCAGCCCCTCGTCGATCGCCGCTTCGTCGACGACCAGCGCGGGGATCATCCGGACCACATGGTTCCAGGCGCCGCACAGGAGCAGCAACAGCCCCTCGTCCACGGCGGCGCGCTGCACCCGGCCCGCGGTTGCCGGGTCGGGTTCGCCGTCCTCGGTGACGAACTCGCTGGCCAGCATGAGGCCGAGGCCGCGGACGTCGCCGATGGCGGGGGTCTTCGCGGCGACGTCCTCGAGACCGGAGCGCAGCCGGGCGCCCATGGCGTCGGCGTTGGCGACGAGGTTCTCCTCGCGTACGACGTCGAGGGTGGCCACGGCCGCGGCGCAGGCCACCGCGTTGGCGCCGTAGGTGCCGCCCTGGGAGCCGGGCCATGCCTTGGCCATCAGTTCCTCGGAGGCGGCGATGCCGGACAGCGGGAAGCCGCTGGCCAGGCCCTTGGCGGTGATCAGGATGTCGGGGCGGACCCCGAAGTGGTCATGGCCCCAGAACCGCCCGGTGCGGCCGACGCCGGTCTGCACCTCGTCGAGGATGAGCAGGAAACCGTGGCGGTCGGCCCGCTCGCGCAGCCCCTGGAGGAAGCCCTCGGTGGCGGGTACGTAGCCGCCCTCGCCCAGCACCGGTTCGACGATGATCGCCGCGGTGTCGTCGGGCGAGGAGATGGTCTGGAGGACGTAGTCCAGTTCCTTGAGCGCGAACCGGGTCGCGGTCTCCTCGTCCCAGCCGTACCGGTAGGCGGTGGGGAACGGGGTCACCACGGCGCCGCTCATCAGGGGCGAGAAGCCGGAGCGGAAGCGGGTCCCGGAGGTGGTCATGGACGCGGCGGCGACGGTGCGGCCGTGGAAGCCGCCGTGGCAGACCAGAATGTTCGGCCGGCCGGTGGCCTGGCGGGCGAGGCGCAGCGCGGACTCGACGGCCTCGCTGCCGGAGTTGTTGAAGAACAGGCTGTCGAGGCCCTCGGGCAGCACCTCGCCGAGCTTGGCGGTCAACCGCTGGAGCGGCTTGTGCATGACGGTCGTGTACTGACCGTGGATGAGGGTGCCGACCTGCTCCTGGGCGGCGGCGACGACCCGCGGGTGGCAGTGCCCGGTGCTGGTGACGCCGATGCCCGCGGTGAAGTCCAGATAGCGCCGTCCGTCCTCGCCGTGGAGGTAGGCCCCCTCTCCACGGACGGCGACCACCGGAGTGGCTTGGCGGAGCTGCGGCGACAGATTGGTCATGATCTCTCCCAACACCCACGGAACGCGGTGGACCGGACAGCTTCGGGACTTCTTCAGGACTTCTTCGAGCCTGCGGGAGCGGACCCGGGAAAGACAATGATCATTGTGTCGCGGGCAGGTGATCGGGTTGGACGTTGTGTCAACCGGAACCGGGTGGACACTTTGTCAAGGAGAGCCCCGATCGACGGTTGCGCCCGGTCGGCCGACTTGCCAGAGTGGCCTGCATGAACGGCTCCGCTCCGCTCACCCTCGGCGACGCGCTGCGGCTGCCGGTACTGGCCGCCGGGCGGCCGGAGGTGGTATCCGGCCATGATCAGCTGTCCCGTCCGGTCCGCTGGGTCCACATCACCGAGCTGCTAGACCCGGCGTCCTTCCTCAAGGGCGGGGAGCTGGTCCTCACCACCGGGATGCCGCTGCCGGAGGACCCGGCGCAGGTGCGCCGGTATGTGGAGGAGCTGGCGGACATCGGCGCCGCGGGCCTGGTCATCGAGCTGGTCCGGCGCTATCACGAGCCGCCGTCGGAGCTGGTGGAGACCTGCCGGGCCCGGGATTTCCCGCTCGTTCTGCTGTCCCGGAACGTGAACTTCGTGGAGGTCACCCAGATCGTCCACTCGATGATCATCGGCAGCCAGATCGAGACCCTGCGCCGGGCCCAGGACGTCCATGACACCTTCACCGCGCTGACCCTGCGCGGCGCCGAGCCGGACGAGGTGGTGGCGATGGCCGCCGAGCTGAGCGGCCATCCGGTGGTGCTGGAGAACCTGGTCCACCGGGCCGTGATCTGCGGGGCCCCGGGCCATGGCGTCGAGGGGGTGCTGACGGGCTGGGAGCGGCGGTCGCGCGGTACGCCCTCGCCCGACCGCACCGAGCTGCGCGGCCCGGAGAACTGGCTGGTGACGGCCGTGGAGTACCGGGGAGAGCGCTGGGGGCGGCTGGTGATGCTGCCGGATGCGGCGGGCGCTCCGGCGGTGGGTCCCGAGCACGCCATGGTCCTGGAGCGTACGGCCACCGCCCTGACCATCGCCCGGCTGACCCAGCACACCCGGTGGGAACGGCGCGCGCAGCGCACGCTGCTGCTGGATCTGGTCGAGCAGCGCTGCCGCTCGGCCGGGGAGGCGCGGGCCCGGGCCGAGGCGCTGGGCATGCGGGTCATGGGACGGCGGCTGATCGTCGTGCTCGTCACCCTGGCCCGGGGGCTGGGCGGCGAGGAGCCCGGGGAGCTGGAGGACCGGCTGACCGAGGAGATGGCCGCGGCCGGTGCCGCGGTGCTGATCGGCGCGGTGCCCGGCGATCACTTGGGGGTGCTGCTCGCGTTCCATCCGGCCACGCCCTGGCGTCCGTTGGTGGAGCGGCTGGGCCGTTCCGTACGGGAGTCCCATCCGGACGCGGTCGTGAGCGTGGGCTGCGAGGTGTCGGACCTGTCGCAGACCGCGCGCTCCTTCCAGCAGGCGGCGCGGGTCGCGGACGCCGCCGTCCCGGGCACGCCGGACAAGCCGTTCCATGAGCTGAGCGATATCGGGCTACGGCAGTTGCTGTACGCGCTGCGCGACGACATGCGGGTGCAGGAGTACGTGGAACGGCAGCTCGGCAGGCTGGTGCAGCACGACGAGCGGCATGGCACCGATCTGGTGACGACCCTGCACGCCTATCTGGACGCGGCGGGCAACAAGACGGTGGCCGCCAAGCGGGCGAGCCTGTCACGGCAGGCGTTCTACCAGCGGCTGCACGCGATCGAGCGGGTGCTCGGCTGCGATCTGGAGTCGGGCGAGCAGCGCACCCAACTGCATGTGGCGCTCACCGCGTTCAGCGTGCTGCGGCTCGCCCACGGCTCCGGTCCCTCGTGACGCGGCGGCGTGCGGGCCGCCTGCCGCCGCGTCACGAGGGACCGGCGGATCACTTCACGAAATCATCGACGACCTTCGGGGGCCAGGAGCCCACGTTGAGAACTCCCACGGAATAGGCGCGGGATACCAGGGCCGCCCGGTTGGGGACGCGCAGCTTACGGAGCAGACGCGTCACGTGGTATTCGACGCCCTGTCGGCTGAGATAGAGCCGGGAGGCCAGCGGAATGGTGGAGAGTCCGGCCGCTATGCCCTCCAGAATGCGTGCCTCGATTTCGCTGAGGATCTTCTTGCGGCTGGTCACCATGTCCAGCTCCTGGCCGCCCGCCACGGGCCGCAGCACCACCAGCAGCGAGGCGACGTGGGAGGTGCCCTCGCGTACGGCGACGGCGGTGAGCGCGCTGGTGAAGGCGGTGCCCTGGGAGCCGACGACGACCACCTGGGCGGCGAACCGGTGGCGGGTGCCGTCGACCAGCCGGGAGAGCTGCTGGCGCAGCGCCTGTCGCGCGCTGGGATGCGCCAGATCGATGAAGTCGCGCCCGCAGACGCTCATGGCGGAGTCACCGTCGAACTGCCGGAAGAACTCCTGATTCGCCTGCTGGACCGTCAGGGACGGGTCGAGACAGACGACACACGCCCCGGGCTGGTCGAACTGGCGCAGAAGATCCGCGTACTCGATCTGGTCGTATTCGAGCTCGTGGGGGGTTGGCCGAGCCGAATCTACTACTGCGGAAACTGCCAAGGGACTGCCATCCCTTCCTGTTTATCAATGACCCATAAATGACCGGGGACGAATGACCGGGGATGAATCCGCGGCTATTGCATTCGAATGTTTTTACTGATTCGAGACTAGGGAGATCCTCACCTATGAGTCAACGTCAGATGGGGTGGTGTCGCCCAATCCTGTGGTACCGCACCCCGGAGGTTCGGTCCGCACCGAAGGGTTTCGGTGGTCGGTTCGGTGGGTTCGCCGACCTGGGAAACTCGCCCGGATCCACCCCCACCCGGCCGGTGTCCGGGCATGCCGGGGAAGCCCACCCGAGGCCGGTTGGACACCCGTTGAATTAGCGCCGTTAACGCAGGATTTCCGAATCCAGGCGGGGCAGGATCTCCATCAGCTGGCGACGGCCGGATATGTCCAGCTTGCGGTAGGCGTGGGTGAGGTGCTTCTCGACCGCGCGGGAGGTGACACCGAGCCGACCGGCGATCTCGGTGTTGGTGAGACCGCCACCGGCCAGGGACACCACGGTGCGTTCGGTACGGGTCAGCGCGGCCTCGGGCCGCGGGGCGGGCGTACCGCGGCCCTGCTCGGCCTGCTCGACCAGCCAGGGCATGCCGCAGGCCGCGGCGAGGGCCCCGGCCTCCCGCAGGAGGGCCGCCGCCTCGGCACCGCCGTCCAGCCGCCGGGCCAGCAGGGCGAGCGAGCGGGCGAGTTCGAGTTCATTGGCCGAGGCGCGCAGCACGTCGGCCGATTCCCGCAGCAGATTGGTGCCCCGCGCGCCCTCGTGCAGCCGTCCCTTGAGCCGCAGGGCGCGGCCCAGCGCGACGGGGGCGCCCCAGACCTCGGCCCGGGCGTGCTCCTCCTCGGCGAGCGCCAGCGCCGTACGGGAGTCTCCGACGCGCTGCTGAAGGACGGCCGCCCAGGGCCGCCAACGGAAGAGGACGGGATTGTGCCAGCCCGCCCCCTCCAGCTGCCGGCCGCAGGCCATCAGGGTGTCCAGCGCGCTGGTCCAGCGGCCGTGCCGGGCGTCCTGGGACGCCTTGAGGAGCTGGAGCGAGGCGGTGAGCGCCAGGTTGGCGGACCGGCGCCGCCCGGCCTCGTCCAGCAGCCCTTCGACCAGTTCGGGGGCGTCGAGCTCCAGAGCGACGTCGGTGAGGGCGACGGTGGCGAGGATCCCGGCCTCCGACCAGTGCGCCCCGGCCAGCCGCATCGCGCGCTCGGCGGGCTCCCGGGCCCGGGCCACCCGGCCGCGCGCCACCAGCATCAGCGCCTGCTCGGCGTGGACGAGCGCGTCGACGGCCGTGACGTCCTGCCGCGGGGAGCGCCGCTCGGGCGCGGGCCAGGAGTTGATGAGACGTACCGAGTCGGTGGCGATCAGCGCGACCGCCACCAGCGGCAGCGGTGAGTGGCCCCGGTCCGCGGTGGCCGGTTCCCGCTCCAGGACGCGGCCCGCGAGCCGGGCGACCTCGGCCGCGGGCCGCCGGGTCGTGAGCATCGCGGCGTTGAGCAGCACGGCGGCCAGCTCGCGTTCGGCGGTCGAGCCCAGCGGCGGCTCCTCCCCCAGCGCCGACAGCCGCTCCACGGCCGCGGCCAGCTCCGCCGGGTCCTCGTACCCGGCGTACCACAGCCGTGCCTCCAGCCGCAGGGCCACATCGCGCGCCGAGCCGTCCAGCGCGGCCGCGGGGCCCAGGTCCTCGGCGACCTGGTGGAACAGATCGAGGACCGCGGGCGGCGCCACGCCCACGACGGTCGGGGAGATCCGCAGGGCGGCGGCGGCCCGGTGCCGTGGCGTGGTCAGCAGGGGTATCGCCTGGGAGATGTGGCGTTCGCACGCGGCCGGGTCGAATCCGCGCTCCGCGGTGGCCAGGTCGATCAGCAGCCGCCCGCGGCTCTCGCCGGACAGCGAGGCGTCCAGCAGCGCGCGCCGCAGATAGCGGGTGGCGATGTCCGGCGCGCCCCGGCGCAGCGCGGTGTCGCTCGCGGCCCGCAGCACCTCGACCGACCACGGGTGCTGTGAGGCGGTGACGGCCATCAGCTGGGCGGCGACCAGTTCGGCGGAGGAGCCGTTGCGGTAGAGGAGGGCGGCGGCGGTGTCGTGCAGCCGCTCGCGCTCGGCGACCGTCAGCGAGGACTCGACGGCGTCCTGCACCACGCGGTGGAGGAAGCGCGGCTCCTGCTCGGCTGCCAGCAGGCCGAGTTGGCCGAGGGCGCGCCGCGCGGCGGCGAAGCCGATCGGGTCGAGGCCCGCCAGCCGGGCCATGAGGTCGGGTTCGCCCTGGTCGCCGAGGACGGCGATGGCGGCGGCCAGGTCCCGTACCGGCTGCGGCTGGGTGCGCATGCACCCGGCCAGCCACTCGCGCAGCTGGGCGGGGCGCTGCCGACGGGCCGCCTCGATGTGCCCGGCGGTGGGGCGGTGGCCGGCCGCGGCGAGGGCCACCAGGACCGACCGCAGGAAGAGGGGGTTCCCGGCGGAGATCTCGTGGCAGGCGCGGGTGAACTCCTCGTCGCCCGGCTCCCCGAACTGGTCGAGGACCATTTCCCCGGCGGCCCCGAGGGACAGCGGCGCGGGGCGCAGCACCCGCTGTGCGCAGTCGGTGATCTCGCGCAGTGTCAGCTGCCGGGCCCCCGGGTCGCCGTCGCGAAGGGCGCAGACGAGTACGGCGCGCAGCCCGCGCAATCGTTTGACCAGGTAGGCGAGCCAGCGCAGCGAGGGGGCGTCCACCCACTGGAGGTCGTCCACCAGGATCAGCAGCGGGTTGTCGGCGCCGACGTCGGCCAGCAGGTCGCGCAGTCCGTTCAGCACCGTCTCGGAGAGGGTGACGGAGCCGCACTCGCCCAGCGGGAGGGCGTCGTCGGCGAGGACCATGCGGGCGAAGTCGCCGTGCTCGCGCAGCCATCGTTCGCTCTGCTCGGGCGGGGCGCCGGTCAGCAGGCTGTCGAAGAGCTGACGGACCACGCCGAAGGCGAAGTCCTGCTCCATCGGCGCGGCGTTGGCGCGCAGGACGCGGACGTCCTCGCCCGCCAGCAGGGGCAGCCGCCGCAGCAGCGCGCTCCGGCCGATCCCGAGTGGGCCGGTGAGCAGCAGCAGCGACGAGGTGCCCGCGGCGGCGGCGCCCAGGGCGTCCTGGACCTGTGCCGCCTCGGCGTCCCGCTCAAGCAACATCCGTGCCGTATCCCTCCGTCGCCCGCACCAGCGCATGGAGTTCCGTGCGCCCCTCGATCCGCAGCTTCCGGTACGCGCCGCTGAGCCGCAGCTCCACCGTGCGCCGGGTGACCGACAGCATCTCGGCGATCTCCCGGTTGCCGTGGCCGAGTCCGGCGAGGGTGGCGGTGCGGCGCTCGGGTTCGGTCAGCGTCGCCCAGGAGGGGTGCGGGCCGCGTCCGGGCGCGGCGGGCTGTCCCAGCCGTTCGGCGAGCGAGCGCACCCTCGCGCCCAGCCTGCTGGCGGGCCGGTGGGTGGTGGTGAACGTGAACAGCTCGGCCACCAGGGGGGCGGCGGCCTGCCGGTCCCCCGCGTCCAGTTCGGTGGTGGCCAGTTCGATCAGCGCCCCGGCGTAGGCGAGCCGGGCACCGGTGGGGCGCAGGGTGTGCACGGCCTCGCGGAGCAGGTGGGCCCGGGCCTCGCGGGCCACCCGCCCGGCGCCCAGCCGGGCCACGCCGAGGGCGCTGGCCGCGCCCCACCGCCGGGCGAGCTCCAGCTCCTCCCGGCTCAGCCGCTCGGCCTCCTCGTGGTCGCCGAGCGCGTGGCACACTTCGGCGGCCATCGAACGCCAGGGCAGGAGGGCGGGGTTGGCCCGGCCGTGGTACAGCATCCGCCTGCCGCAGCCGCGGAACAGCTCCAGCGCCTCGGGCAGTCGGCCGTCCCGGGAGGCCACCAGCGCCCTGGCGAACAGCAGATGGCCGAAGGACACGCTGTCCTGTGCCTCGGCCGGGGCGGGCGCGTCGGCCAGCTCCCTGGCCTGGTCGACGTGGCCGTTGTCCAGGGCGACGCTGATCCGCAGCGCCGTCAGATAGGAGAGGTGGTACGGATGCCAGTGGGCGTGGGGCAGTGCGCGCCCGGCGGCGGCGACGTCCCGTTCGGCCGCGTCGAGCCGTCCGCGCCGCAGGTTCAGTTCGCCCCGGACGGCCAGTGCGAGCCCGGCGGCGGCCCGGGCGCTGCGCCGCCGCAAGTCGACGTGCAGGGCATCCAGCCGCGCCTCGGCCTCGTCGAAGTCGTCGGTCATGAGCAGGACCCGCCCGGCCGTGAGCCGGGGCAGGATCAGCACGTCGCTGCCGGGCTCGCCGGGGAAGGCGCGCCGGGCCAGCTCCCTGGCGGTGGGCAGGTCCTCGCCGTGCAGGGCGAGCTGCCGGGCGCGGGCGGCGGCCTGCGCCGGGTCGAGGGGGCGGGCGGGCAACGGGGGGATCTCGGGCAGCAGCAGGTCGGCATCGTTGCCGCGGACGGGTTCGACGAGCCGGAACAGCCCGGCCAGGGCCTCCCGTTCGCCGTCGCGGGCCGTGGGCAGCGCGCTCACCACGGCGGCCCGCAGGGCTTCCACGGCGCCGCGGGCGAGGCCCAGGTCGGCGGCGCGCACCCGGGCTCCGGCGGGTGCGTCACCGCCGGGCCGGATGATGTCCACCAGCCGCCGGTCGCTCGCCTCGGGCGCGGCGAGCACCTCGATGGCGGCCAGCTCCAGGCCCAGTTGGGCGCGCCCCTCGGAATCCAGCGGCTCTTCCAGTGCGCGGGACAGGCAGGCGATGGCGTGAGCGGGGCGGGCGGCGCGCAGGGCGGCGGTGCCGGTGCGGCGCAGCACATGGATCACCCAGGGTTCGCCGAGCGGGCGGGCGGCGAGCAGCAGCCGGGCGATGTCCTCGTCGGGAACGGCCGCCCGGTGGGCGAGTTCGGCGGCCAGGGCGTGCAGTTCGGCCCGTTCGGCGGCGGTCATCTCCTCCAGGATCCAGTTCCGCACCTCCGGGCAGCACAGCCGCAGCCCGCTGCCGGAGGGGGTGGCGAGCCCGCTGGCCTCCAGCGCCGCGACCACTCCGGGTTCGCCCGCCGCGTGGGGTCCGGCGAGTGCGTACAGCAGGGGCAGGGGCAGGAGTTCGCCGCAGACGGCCAGGGCGCGGACGACGGCGACGGCGGTGTCGGACAGTCCGCCGAGCGCGCGGGCGGCGTACTCGCCGCAGATGGCCTCGATGAGCGCGCGCAGCTCCGGGCCGCGCGCGGCGACCGGTTCGAGTCCGCGGGCGGTGAACTGGCGCAGCCCCTCGTGCAGCACCATGGGGTTGCCCGCGCTGACCTCGCACGCCACTGCGGTGAACGCTTCGTCGCCGGGGCGTCCGCAGACCGCGGCGATCATGGTGGCGGCCTCCCGCGCGGTGAACGCGGACAGGGCGAGCTGCCGGGTGGGGACCGGGCCGGGGCAGGGGGAACCGTCGCACCATCCGGGGTGGCTGACGCCTCTGCCGCTCACCAGCAGCGCGACCGACTTCCCCGGCAGCCGCCGTACCAGGGCGTCGAACCAGCGCCGTGAGGCCGGGTCCAGCCATTGCACCTCGTCGACGACGAGCAGCGTCGGCCGGTCGTAGGCGCTGCGCAGCAGTTCGGCCAGGCCGGGCAGTCCGCCGTCCCGGCCCGGTTCGGCCAGGGCCGCCAGCGTGCGGTCGCTGAGCCCGTCCAGCGTCGTCAGCAGCTGCTGCACCACGCCGTACCGCAGTGCGCTCTCGCCCGGGGTGGCCCGCGCGGTCAGGGTGCGCAGCCCGCGCTCCTCGGCGAGCCGGGCCGCCCAGCGCAGCAGCGGGCCGCGGCCGAAGCCGGGTCTGCCGGACACCGTGACGACTGCCGGGCGGCCCGCCGCCAGGTCGGTGATGAACGAGTCCAGCGCCGCCTGCTCTCGTTCCCGCCCCGGGAACGGAACCCCGTTGAGCTGCATGGAGCGACTATATGTCGAGCACATATTCGGAGTGCGGAGAAGCGCCGGGGCGTCGCACTCAGCGACGGCCACGTGCCGCGGACACCCACGCCGGAGCCTGCGGGTGCGGGTGCGGGATGCTCGGCGTACGCAGCACCGAGGCCAGCTCGGCCCGCTGACCCAGCCCCAGTTTCCGGTAGACGCTGGTGAGATGCGTCTCGACGGTGCGTACCGTGACGAAGAGCGACTGGGCGATCTCGCGGTTGCCCGCCCCGGCCGCGGCGAGGGTGGCGACCTTGCGCTCGGTGCCGGTGAGCAGGTCCACCGGGGATGCGGTGATCTCGCGCATCCGGCCGCCCGCGGCGACCAGCCGCCGCCGGGCGCTCTTGGCCAGCGCCAGCGCACCGCAGCTCTGGGCGAGGTCGGCGGCGGTCCGCAGGTGTTCGCGGGCGCCGCGGGAGTCCCCGGCGTCCAGCAGGGCGGCGCCGAGCATGAATTCGGCCCGGGCGTGCTCGGCGCGGGCGGGCGAGGCGGAAAGATGGGCGACGGATTCGGTGAGCAGGCCGATGCCGGTCTCGCCGCGGGTGGTCATGCCGCGGGCGAGCGCGGCGAGGCCGAGGGCGCGCGGGGTGCCCCACCGGCGGGCGAGTTCGGTGCCGTGGTCGACGACGTCCCGGGCCTCGTCGACGCGCTTCTCCGCGGAGTACACCCAGGCCGCCTCGGCCCACCAGGGGATGAAGCACGGGTTGGCGAATCCGGTCTCCTCCAGGGAGGAGCCGCAGTCGAGCAGCAGCCGCAGCGCGGTCCGGCCGTCGCCGAGCGCCCAGCGGGCCCGGGCGCGGGCCATCAGATACCAGTGGTATTCCATGACGAACCCGTCCAGGTTCGGCCGGGTGACCTGGCCGAGCAGTTCCTCGGCGCGTTCGGGCTCACCGCGGTCGATCAGGATGGTCGCCAGGGCGATCTGGGGCATCGTCATATGGCTGCCCCACCGCTCATGGCCGACGATCTCGACGGCGGTCTGGGCGTCGGCCAGCGCGTCCGGTATCGCGCCGAGGCCGTGCAGCATCAGGGCCCGGGTGGAGAGGGTGAGGACGTAACTCCACACCGCGGCGTTCTCCTGGCCGTACCGCAGCGAGCGGTCCAGCGCCTCCATCGCGTCCTCGACCTCGTCGGCCAGGCTGAGGGTGAACGCGGAGAAGAGCAGCGACCAGTTGCCGAGCGCCACTCCCGAAGGGTGCAGGGCGCGGCGGGCCTGACGCACCGTACGCTCCGCGGAGGTGCCCTCCATCGCGCTGAGCACGGTCATCATGGCCAGCAGCTGCCGCTGCGCGGGCGTGTCCCCGGCCGGTTCGGCAAGCTGCCCGAACCGCTCCCGGACGGTGGTGATGGTCGCCTTCTCGTCGCATCCGCTGATCAGCAGCGCGGACCGGACGAGGGTGAGCAGTTCGCGGTCGCGGGGTTCGGGGTCGGGCCCCAGCTCGGCTTCCAGCGCGTCCAGTACGCCGCCGAGCGTCCGTACGGCGGCCGGTGACTGCTGCACCGTCAGACAGGTCATCCCCAGCTGGACGGCGATGGGCGCCTTGGCCCGTACGTCGGCGGTGAGGTCGAGGGCGTCCTTCAGGAGCCCGATCGCCTCCACCGGGTGGGTCTCGGCGAGCGCCCCGGCCAGCTGGACATGGGCGGACACGCTGTCCGGCTCGGCCGCCAGGACCCGGCGCAGATAGCGGGCGGCGGCCTCGGGCGCGCCACGGGTCCCGGCCTGGGCGGCCGCCTCCCGCAGCACCCAGCGCATCCACGGCTCGGGGACGCCGGGCATGAGCAGCACCTGACCCGCGACCTCTTCGGCGGGGCGGCCGATGTCGCTGAGCAGCTGGGCTGCCCGGGCGCGGAGACTGGCCAGCGCGTCGGCCCCGGCGGCGTCGAGCACGGCCGAGCGCACCACGTCGTGGGCGAGGTCGAGGCGGTCGGGCGCCACCACCTCGGCGCCGCGCAGCAGCGTGACGGCCTCCTCGACGCGGGCGGCGGGCACCGCGGCGAGGGCGCCGATGTGCTCCGGGCCCTCCGCGCCGAGCACGGCGATCGCGGTGGCCACGTCCCGGACCCAGCCGGGCTGGTGCGCGAACAGGGCGTGCACCGACTGGGCGACCACGTACTGGCCGACCTCGGCGAGCTCGCGGATCCCGGTGTCGTCCGGCCGCGCGCCCTTGGCCCGCAGCTCGTGCAGCAGCCGGGTGAGGGTGAGGGGGTTGCCGCCGCAGACGGCGGCGGCGCGCTCGGCGAAGGACGGGGCGACGGGGGCCGGGAAGATCTGCCGGGCCAGCTCGGCCACGTCGGCGTCGGTGAGCGGGCCGAGGCGGATCGCCGAGGAGCGGGGCTGGGCGACGATGTCGGCCAGCGCGGCGGGCGCGACGGGCTCCGCCTCGGTGCGCTGGGCGAGCACCACGAGCAGCGGCAGGTGGTCGGCGCGTCGCAGCAGGAAGTCGATCCAGCGCAGGGAGCGTTCGTCGCACCAGTGCGCGTCGTCGAGGACGAGGACGAGCGGGCCCTGCGTCATGAGGTTCACCGCGAGCCAGTAGAGCCCGTGGAGCACCGGGTAGACGGTCGCGAGCGAGGACGGGTCCTCCTCGCCCGGGCGGGGGGCGAGCGCGGGCAGGGCGCGGCGGGCGCTGCCCTGGAGCAGCGGGGAGTCGTGTGCGTCGTCGGCGGTCAGCCCGAGCGGGCCGAAGAGGGCGCGTACGCCGCCGTAGCCGGAACCGGCCACGACCTGGCCGCAGCTGCCGTGCAGGACGGTCATCTTCCGGCAGGTGTCGCTGTCGAGGAAGGCACGCAACAGGCTGGTCTTGCCGATTCCGGCGGGCCCGGAGAGCACCACCAGGCCCGAACGCCCGGCGCAGGCGGCCTCGGCGTGGCTGGCCAGCACGGTCAGCTCACCGGTGCGGCCGACCAGCATGCTGGGTAAACCGGAATCGGTGGTCCGGTCCAGCACTGTGGTCCCCCTCGCACCCCCGTATGGTGTGGAAATCCGCACAAATAAGCTACTCGAAGCGATCATCAGATTACACGAACAGCGTCGCGGCGATCAACGTCAAGAGGCAGACGCACGCGAAGAGGAAGCGCAGCGGCCCGGAGGCGGAAGGTGTGGTGAGGGCGTTCACCGTTCCGTCCCCGGGCCATGTCGAATCACTGTGTGGGTACGAGGCGTGGGGTCGTCTATGGCATCTCCCTTCGTCGTACGTCATCCCGCCTGGTCGGGGCAGGTGCGGGGCGCCGGAATGACGCGCCCGTCAGGGAGCAGTTCACCCGTGTCCGCGAAGATCACCACTCCATTGCAGAGCAGACTCCACCCCTGCTCGGGGTGGAAGGCCACCAGACGCGCCGAATCATGATCGGGTGCGTCGGCGGGCGGACACGGGGGCTGATGGAGGCACATGGCGAACCTTCGTTCTTCCGCCGGGGTACGGCGGACTTCCGCCGGGGTTCGGCGGAACTCTCACGAGGTCACCAGGATGGAACGGCGGACCGGACCGGGAGGAGGGGAGATCTCCCCGGATGGCTACCTGATCCGCCCGCCCGACCTCCCGGTCACTCCGGGCGACCACCCCTCACCCCCGGTGACCCCGCGCACGGCCTGCGAGGGCCGCCCGTCAGGCATAGCCTGGACAGTAACCATCCGGGCCGAGCGGGGGACTCCCGCCCGCCCGAGGCTGGTGCGAGGCATCGATGGGTGCGGTGGCGACGGGCACCCCGACCGGGCGGCAGACAGTCAGGCTGCCGGCCGAGGTGACGACTTTCGTGGGGCGTCGGCACGAGGCGGCCGAGGCCCGGCGCATGCTGTCCGCGTCCCGGCTGGTGACCCTCACCGGAGTGGGCGGGGTCGGCAAGACCCGGCTGGCCCTGCGGGTCGCCGAGGAGGCGTGCCGGGCCTTCGCGGACGGGGTCTGGCTGGTCGAACTGGCCGCCCTGGAGACCCCGGATCTGCTCGCCCAGAGCGTGGCCGAGGCGCTGGAGGTACGGGACCAGTCCGCCCGGCCGCCGCTGGACGTCCTCGTCGACCATCTGCGCGACAAGCAGGCACTGATCGTCCTGGACAACTGCGAGCATCTGATCCAGGGCTGTGCGCTGCTCGCCGACCGGCTGCTGCGGGCGGCCCCCCGGCTGCGCATCCTGGCCACCAGCAGGCAGGCGCTGGGCACCGCCGGTGAACAGACCCTGGCCGTTCCGGCGCTGGCGCTGCCCGATACCACCGGGCCGCGGCTGTCCATCGCGGCGCTGGCCCAGTGCGACGGGGTGCGGCTGTTCGTCGAGCGGGCCGGGGCGATCCTGCCGGGCTTCACCGTCACCGAGACCAACCGGGACGCCGTGGAGCGGGTGTGCCGCAGGCTGGACGGCATTCCGCTCGGGATCGAGCTGGCGGCCGTACGGCTGCGCGCCCTGTCCGTCCAGCAGCTGCTGGACCGCCTCGACGACCGCTTCCGGCTGCTGACCACCGGCTCCCGGTCGGTGCTCCCCCGCCACCAGACGCTGCGGGCGCTGATCGACTGGAGCCATGACCTGTGCACCGAGCGGGAGCGGCTGCTGTGGGCCCGGGTCTCGGTCTTCGCCGGGACTCTGGATCTGGAGGCGGCCGAGGCGGTCTGCTCGGGCGACGGCATCGCCCGCGAGGACGTCCTCGACCTGGTGACCGAGCTGGTGGACAAGTCGGTGCTGCTCCGCGAGGAACACGACACCACGGTGCGCTACCGGATGCTGGACACGCTGCGCCAGTACGGCCGGGAACGGCTCGCCGCCGCCGGGGAGGAGCCCGACCGGCTGCGGCGGCACCGCGACTACTACAAACAGCTGGCGGCCGACGCGCGCGCCGCGCTGTTCGGCCCGGCCCAGGTGCAGTGGTTCACCCGGCTCCAGCTGGAGCACGCCAATCTGCGCACCGCGCTGGAGTCCTCCTTCGCCGAACCGGAGGAGACCACCTGCGGCCTGGGCGTCGCCGCCGACCTCCTCTACCACTGGATCACCAGCTACTACCTCGGCGAGGGGCGGCGCTGGCTGGACCAGGGGCTTGCCGCCTGCCCCGAGCCGACCGAGGTGCGGGCCCGCGCGCTGTGGACCAACAGCTGGCTGGCCATCATCCAGTCCGACACCAAGGCGGCCGCGGCCATGCTGGCGGAGAGCCGGGCCATCGGCGAACGGCTCGGCCTGGCCCCGGTCCTGGCCTACACGGCGCTCTACTCCGGCATGGTCGCCATGTACCGGGGCGACGCGCCGTCCGCGATCACGCTCTACGAGGAGGCGGTGAGCCGCCACCGGGCCACCGGCGATCCGGTCGGGCTCGCGCTGGCCCTCATCCGGCTCTCCCTGGCCCACTCGTTCATCGGCGACTCGCCGCGCGCCGTCGCGCTGGGCGAGGAGTCGCTGGAGGTGTGCGACGCCTACGGCGAGGGCTGGCACCGGGCGTACACGATGATGGCGCTCGGCGTCGAGGTCTGGCGCCAGGGCGACACCGCCCGCGCGACCGCCCTGGAGAAGGACGGCCTGACCTTCAACCGCTCGCTCGACGACCCGCTGGGCGTGGGGGTCAACCTGGAGGTGCTGGCCTGGATCGCCGCCACCGACCGGGACTTCCGGCGGTCGGCCCGGCTGCTGGGCATCGTACGGACCGTCTGGCAGTCGATCGGCGCCTCGCTCTCCGGCTACGGGCACTTGGTCCACTACCACGACGAGTGCGAGGCGGACGTGGCCCGGGCGCTGGGCAGACCGGCGTACAACGCGGCCGTCAAGCAGGGCGCCCGGCTCCGCTACGACCAGGCGCTGGTCTACGCGTTGGAGAACGAACTGCCCACCGGGGAGGCGGCAGTACCCGAGCGGCCGTCGCCGCTGACGCCCCGGGAGTCCGAGATCGCCCAGCTGGTGGCGCAGGGGCTCAGCAACAAGGACATCGCCGCGGCGCTGGTGATAGCACAGCGCACCGCCGAGGGCCATATTGAGCACATTTTGAGCAAACTTGGTTTCACCTCGCGTGCTCAGGTAGCTGTGTGGGTAGCGCACCAGGACCGAGCCGCCCTCACCGACGGCGAGCGCCCGCCGGACGATCCCGCCTGACGCTCCGACCGCCACCGCCCCTCCGTACGAGCGGGCGACAGGGTGAGCGAGAGGCGGAATTTTATTCGATCAGGACACACCTGTCCCTCGGTTTCGCGCACACCCCACGAAAATCCTCAGGTCCCCCACGTTTTTGGGATCATGCGTCAGGCTCGAGGGACGAGCCGCAACGGTCGTGATTGCACGACCCACGCGACCGAGGAGGTCCCGCCGTGACTGTTGCCGCAGTCGGCAATTCCGGTGATGCCATGGAACTCTTCCGTGGCACCGCCCACAGCCCGTCTTTCTTCGCGCTCAACCGCGCGGGGCTCACGGGTGGCGGACAGGAGCTTGTGGACTTCTGCATCCCCTGCAATCCGTACTTCCCCACCCCCGCCATGTTCGCCGTGATGGCGGTCAGGCTGCGCGAGATCCTCACGTACTACCCGAGTTCCGCGGACACCATCACGGCCGAACTGGCCGATGTGCTGGGCCTGCAGCCGCAGACCATGGCGATGGGCAACGGCTCGACCGAGCTGATCACCTGGATCGACCATCTGCTGGTGAAGGAAAGCCTCGCGGTGCCGATTCCCACCTTCGGCCGGTGGACGGACCAGCCGATGGAGACCGGCAAGCGGGTCGACATGTTCCAGCTCCCCGAGATGAACGGATTCGCGCTCGACCCGCAGGCCTTCGTCCAATTCGTCCGGTCCCGGGGCTCGCGGGTCGCCGTCATCTGCAATCCCAACAACCCCGACGGCGGGCTGGTGTCCCGCCAGGCCGTCATCGCCATGATGGACGCGCTGTCCGATCTCGATCTGGTGGTGATCGACGAATCCTTCCTGGAATTCGCCGACGCCGAGGCGTATCCGAGCGTGGTGGACGAGGCGATCCTGCGGCCCAACGTCATCGTCCTGCGCAGCCTCGGCAAGAGCTTCGGACTGCACGGCGTCCGCTTCGGCTATCTCGTCGCCAATCCGGCGCTGGCCGTGCAGATCCGCTCCCGGCTGCCGAAGTGGAACCTGAACTCCTTCGCCGAGGTCATCGTCTTCATGCTCAAGCGGTACCGGCAGGAGTACGTGCAGAGCCTGCGCATGCTCAGCCGCGACCGGCAGGAGATGACCAGCCAGCTGGCCGGGCTGCCCGGGATGACGGTCTTCCCCTCCCAGGGCAACTTCGTCTTCGTCAAACTGCCCGGCGGCACGGACGGCTCCTGGGTCCGGGACCAACTGCTCGCCCAGCACGGTGTCCTGGTGCGCGAATGCGGCAACAAGCTGGGCAGCAGCAGCCAGTTCATGCGGCTGGTGGTGCGCTCCCAGCCGGATGTGCAGCGGCTGCTGACCGGGCTGAGCACCGTGCTCTACGGGACCTCCTTCTACGCCCCCCAGGTCTCCTACGAGCAGCAGCGCGGCTGGGACCTTCAGGCGCCGCTCTACTCCGCCCCGGCCCAGCAGCTGGACTACCAGTACCAGCAGATGCCGCAGCTGCCCGCGGCCCCCGCCGCTCCCCTCGCCCCCGAACCCCAGCCGCCGATCCAGCAGACGCCGCAGCAGATGCAGCAGATCCTGCAAATGCAGCAGATGCAGCAGGCACCGCCGCAGCAGCAGCTGTACGCGGCGAACGCCCTGCCCGCGCCGCAGGGCGTGGCCCTCGACGGGTACGGGCAGTCCGACCCGTACGGGCAGTCCGACCTGTACGGGCAGTCGGTGTCGTCCGCGCAGTCGCAGTCCACGTCGCAGCCGCCCGCCGAGCTGGCACCCGCGTACGTCGCCACTCCCCCGGTCCAGACTCCCCTGTACCAGGCACCGGCACAGCAGCAGATACCCCAGCAGCCGATGATGCCCCAACAGCCGATGCAGCAGATGCAGCAGGCCCCTCAGATGGCTCAGCAGCAGATGCAGCAGGCGGCGATGCAGCAGCCCCAGATGGCACAGATGGGACAGATGCAGCAGGTCCCGGCGCCGCAGCCCCAGGCGGCGCAGGCCCAGCCCTCGTATATGCAGATGGCCCAGGCGCAGGTTCCGCAGGCGCAGAGCGCGCAGATGCAGAACCCGCAGATGATGCAGAACACCCCGCTGCAGAACCCGCAGATGCAGAACGCGCAGATGCAGATGGCCCAGGCCGAGACCGGCCAGATCCCGGTCGTCCAGCCGCAGGCCCCGGCGCAGGGCGCGACCGCCGCCTACGCCCAGATGCCCGCGCCCTCGGAGCAGACCGCGCTCGACCAGATCCCGCTGTTCCGCCCCGAGCCGACCCCCGTGCCGGAGCCGACCCCGGCGGAGCAGACTCAGGTCATCGACTACGACCCGGCCGAGCTGAGGGCCGCCGCCCCGGCCCGGCCCTCCCGGCCCGCCGATGCCGACAAGGACCCGGACGGCTCCGGCCCGGCGCTGATGCGCTACCCGCGCCCGGCCGCGTATCTGCAGACGGACGACGGCGCGTCATGACCCGGAACACTGGTCCTCGCACGGCCAGGCCGGAGAGACCCCGGCCACCGCGCAGACGGCGATGTGCAGCAGCAGCGGGTGGGTGTACGGCACGCCGTCGTCCGGTGAGTACACCACCTGCGGTCCCCCGGCCGCCCGGCCGGTCAGCGGTGCGGGCGGCTCGGCGCCGACCGCGTAGACGGCCGCCGAGGGCCAGTTGACGCCGATGTCCGACTGAGACGGCACGATCCACCACCAGCGGCCGTCGGCGGCCAGGACGCGGCCCACCCGGGGCAGCCGTTCCATGACCGCGGGCCCGTACCGCTCGGCCACGCCCACCGCGTCGTACTCCCGTCCCACGGACCCCGTCATGAAGCGCCGCTTCGTGCTGCCGCCGGAGATATCAGTCCGGATGACGGCCTCGCCGACGGCCGCCTCAGTAACGGGATCATGAAGCAACTATCCCGATGGCCGCGCACACATGGCAAGTAACACTCTGAATTGTGCAGAGTTGCTTGTGCAGTGTGTCTGGGCCGCACTGGACATGGCAGACTTCGGGCATCAGCCACGGGGGCAGGGGAGGTTGCAAGGTGAGCGAACCGCGGTCGGCCCCGACCGTCGGCCAGGTCGTCCTCGGGAAGCGCCTGCAGGAGCTGCGCGAGAAGGCGGGGTTCAAGCGCGAACAGGCCGCACAGGTGTTACGAGTCGCCCCGGCCACCGTCCGCCGCATGGAGACCGCCGAGGTCGCCCTCAAGGTGCCCTACGTGCGGATGCTGCTGGACTCCTACGGGGTCGTCGGCGCGGAGCTGGAAGCGTTCATCGCTCTCACCGAAGAGGCCAACCGACCCGGCTGGTGGCAGCGGTTCCACGACATCCTGCCGGACTGGTTCAGCGTGCACGTCAGCCTGGAGGGCGCGGCCGAGATGATCCGGGCGTACGAGCCGCACTTCGTCCCCGGTCTGCTCCAGACCGAGGAGTACGCGCGCGCCGTCATGCAGACCGGCGCCATCGGCAAGGCCGGGGCCAAGGAGGCGGACCGGCATGTGGCGCTGCGCATGGAGCGCCAGTCGCTGCTGAGCCGCCCGGAGGCGCCACGGCTGTGGGTGGTGATGGACGAGACCGTGCTGCGCAGACCCGTCGGCGAGCCCGCGGTGATGCGCAGACAGGTGGACCGGCTGCTGGAGAGCACCGAGATGCCACAGGTGACGCTGCAGATCTCGGAGTTCGCCTCGGGCCATCATCCGGGCACCTACGGGCCCTTCGTCCTCTTCCGCTTCGCTGTTCCCGAACTGCCGGACATGGTCTACGTCGAGTACCTCACCGGCGCCGTCTACCTCGATGAACGCATCGAGGTGGCCTCGCATCTGGAGGCCATGGACCGCATGGCGGCCCAGGCGGCAACCGCACGACGCACAAAGGAAATCCTCCACGATTTCCGCAAGGAGCTCTGATCTGCATGGATCGCATCTACAACGGCATGCGCGCCACCGACCTCGGCACCGAAGGCTGGCGCAAGCCGTGGAGCGGTGGCAACGGCGGCAACTGCGTCGAGGTCATGAAGCTGGACGACGGCCGGGTCGCGATCCGTCAGTCCAAGGATCCGGACGGTCCGGCGCTCATCTACACCCGCAGCGAGATCACCGCGTTCATTCAGGGCGCCAAGGAGGGCAAGGCCGACTTCCTGGTGTCCTGACCGTACGATGCCGCGCCGCCCGCCGCCGTGAGTGACCGTCACGGCGGCGGGCGGCGTCGTGTGCGCGGCCTTCCGGCCTAGGCGCCGGACGCCAGGGCGGTCAGCAGCCCGACGGCGAGCGCGGTGCGCGCCGGAACCGCGTCGAGCAGGGTGTGCTCATGGCGGGCATGGGCGCCGGAGCCGAGGGCACCGAGGCCGTCGAGGACCGGTCGGCCGAGCGCGGAGACGAAGTTGCCGTCGCTCGCCCCGCCGACGGCGGTCTCCTCCAGCTCCCAGCCCAGTTCGGCGGCAACGGCGTGGGCCTGCTTGAACAGCTGGCGCGAGGGCTCGTTCGGAACCATCGGCGGCCGGTTCCATCCGCCGCTGACGGCCAGCCGCACCCGCGGGTCGGAGGGGGCGAGGGCGTCGAACGCGGCGTCGATGCGCGCCATCTCGGCCGGTTCGGTGACCCGGATGTCGATGCCGCAGCGCGCCTGGGCGGCGACCACGTTACGGCCGGTGCCGCCGCTGATCAGCCCCACGTTCACGGTGGTGCCCCGCTCCGGGGCGCCGAGGGCGGTGATGCGCGGGACGGCCTCGGCCAGGGAGTGGATCGCGCTGGCTCCGGCCAGCGGGTCGAGCCCGGCGTGCGACTCCACGCCGTGCGCGGTCACGTCGAACAGCCCGACACCCTTGCGCGAGGTCTTGAGCGCCCCGTTCTGCGCCGCCTCGAACACCAGGGTCGCGAGGACGCCGTCGCTCAGCCGCTCGATGTGCGGCCGGGAGGCCGGGCTGCCGATCTCCTCGTCCCCGTTGAGCAGCAGCCGGACGGTCGGGTGCGGCAGCTTCAGCTCGCGCAGCAGCCGCAGCGCCCATACGGCCTGCACCAGGCCGGTCTTCATGTCGAAGACGCCCGGTCCGCCCGCCTTGCCGTCGGTCACCTCGAAGGGCCACTCGGCGAGGGTTCCGGCCGGCCAGACCGTGTCGTAGTGGCACAGCAGCAGCGCGGTGCCGGGCGCGGTGCCGCGGTAGGTGACGGCCAGTACATCGCCGTGCGGGCCGCAGTCCTGGCGCTCCGTCTCCTCCGGCTCGCCGAGGCGTGCCACCAGCCATCCGTGGATCGCGGCCAGCCCGGCGTTGAGCAGCTGCTTGTCGTCGCTCGGCGTCTCCAGTTCCACCAGCGTCCGCAGGTCTTCGGTCATCTCGGGCAGCGCCCGCTCCGTCGCGGCGGCGATGTCGGAGAGCGTCATCAAGGGGTCCTTTCGGGAGGGGATCTCGGTCAGCGGACGGGGGCGCCGGGGCCGAGCGGGATGCCCAGCGCCCACCAGGCGTAGAACAGCAGGGTCCAGCTCACCAGCATGGCCACGGACAGCGGCAGGGTCAGCGAGGCGAGGGTGCCGATGCCCGCGGAGCGCCGGTAGCGCTGGAGGAAGCCGAGCGCCATCACGAAGTAGGCGCTCATCGGGGTGATGGCGTTGGTGCAGGAGTCGGCGATGCGGTAGATCGCCTGGGTGGCCTCCGGTGGCACGTCCAGCAGCATCAGCATGGGGACGAACACCGGGGAGACCAGCGCCCACATGGCCGATCCACTGGTCATCGCCAGGTTGATGACCGTGCACACCAGCACGATGCCCAGGAACGCGACCGGCCCCGTCACCCCGAGGTCCTTGAGGAGATCCGCGCCCCGGATGGCGAGCACCTGGCCCACGCCCGTCCACTTGAAGTAGGCGAGGAACTGGGAGATGGCGAAGAACAGCACCAGGATCGGGGCCATCTCCCGCATGCCCTGCGCCATGAAGTCGGGGATGTCGCGGCTGCCGCGCACGGTGCCCGCCGCTCGCCCGTACACCGTGCCGAGGAGTGCGAAGAGCACTCCGAGCACCACGGCGATGCCGGAGAGGACGGGCGACTCGACGATGCTGCCGCCCTCGCCGCGCAGCGGCGAACCGGCCGGGATCATGGCCACCACGATCGCCGCGAGGAAGAGCAGGAAGACCAGCCCGCTGCGGCGCAGCCCGCGCCGCTCCTCGGGGCGCAGGTCGAGCGCGACCGCGCCGGTGTCGTCCCCCGCGGCTTCCCCGTCGTCGGGCGGCAGCGCCGCCACCTGCCTGGCCAGCACCTTTTCGGTGACGAGGGTGATGACGGCGGCCAGGATCACGGACGAGGCGATCGAGAAGAAGTAGTTGGACAGCGGGGTGACGGTGTATCCGGGGTCGACCGTGTGCGCGGCGGCCGTGGTCAGCCCGGAGAGCACGGCGTCCATCGGTGTGATCAGCGGGCTCGCGTCATATCCGGCGGACACGCCCACGAAGGCCACCACGATGCCGAGGACGGGGCTGCGTCCGACCGCGCGGAAGGCCAGGCCGCCGAGGGGGACGAGCACCACGTAGGCGGCGTCGGAGGCGATGTGGGCGACCATCGCGGTGAAGGCCAGCGCGAACGTCATCCAGCGCGCCGGGACCCGGGAGACACCGGCCCGCAGCATCGCCGTGAGCATCCCCGACTTGTCGGCGACGGCGACCCCGAGCATCACCACGAGGATGGTGCCCAGCGGCGGGAAGGTGGCGTAGTTGGTGATCGCGTCCGTGATCATCGAGCGCACGCCGTCGACCGAGATCAGGCTGCGTACGGCCACGGTCTTGCCGTCGGCCGGGTTGTCCGCGGACACGCTCGCGGCGGCCAGCCCCCAGCTCACCACCGCGAGCAGCGCGCTGAGGATGGCGAACAGCCAGAAGGGATGGGGCAGTTTGTTGCCCGCGCGTTCGATGGCGCCGAGCACCCGGAGCAGACGGGACAGTGCCGCGGAGCCCTCCGCGGGCGCCCCGGGCGGCGTCCCCGGTGGCGGGCTGTCGGGCGTGGTCGTGGTGTCGTTCGAGCTCACCGGCCGCACTTCCTTCGTCTGATGACGCAAGCGTGGTCGTCCATTAGAGAAGGCATTGGTGGAATGAGGCAAGTAAAAGCCTTGTAACGCAAGAATGATTCACCGATAGCGCACCAATCGCACGATAGATTCGGTCCATGCCGGAGACCTCCCCGCTGGACGATGCCGACCTCGACCTGGTGGCCGCCCTACAGATGGCCCCGCGCGCCCCGCTCAGCGCGCTCGCCGATGTGCTCGGCAGCTCGGCCAGCACGGTCGGCCGCCGACTGGCCCGGCTCGCGGACGAGCGGCTGCTGCGGGTGATCGGGCAGGTGGAGTGGCCGATGCTGGCCGAGGGCAACCCCATGCACATCTGGGTGGCCACCGTTCCCGGGCAGGCCCGTCAGGTGGCGGGCCGACTCGCCGAACTGCCCGAGATCCCGTTCGTGGCGACGACCACGGGACGTACCGACGTCTACTGCTCGCTGCACGCCACGCGCCGCGCCGGGGCGCGGGAGCTGCTGATGAACCGGATCCCGTCCGTCCCCGGCGTCCGGTCGGCCCACTCCGAGCTGGTGCTGCGGGCCTCGGCCAAGTCCGACTCCTGGCGGCTGCGGAGGCTCGGCGACGACCAGCTGCGGGCGCTGCGGGAGGTGGCCGATCCGCTGGACGAACCCGCCACCGTGGCCGACTTCGGCGCCGAGGAGCTGGGCGCGGTGGAACTGCTGCGCCACGACGGGCGGGCCAGCACGGCCGAAGTGGCCCGCGCGCTCGGCATCAACCGCTCCACCGCCTACCGGCTCACCCAGTCGCTCCTGCGGCGCGGTCTGGTGCGGCCCCGAGTGGAAATCGAGCCCGCGCTGCTGGGGTACGCGCTGGAGGTGGTGGTCGAACTGCACGCGGCACCCGGAGCCATCCAGCAGGTGGCGGACGCCCTCGCCCGGCACCCCTCCGCCCGCTACGTCTCGATCGTCGCGGGCACCTCATCGGTGATCCACCACGGGGTGTTCCGGGACGAGGAGGGGCTGGCCACGTTCCTCACCCACGACCTGGCCGCCCTCCCCGGCATCACGGCGTGCGAGGTGTCGGTGATGCTCGATGTGCTGCGCCGCTACTGGATCGGCCGCGAGGACGGACGGCTCGTCACCACGGGCTGACGCTCGGGGACCGGGGCCTGGACCGAGGGCCGAGGGGTCCGACCGGCGTCCGAGGGCACGCCCCGGAGCGGCGTGCGCCCCCGGCCGGTCGTCCAGCGGCGCGGCGCACCGCGGGGTACGCCAGAAGGCCGACGGCGCACGGCCGGTGACGACCGGCACGCGCCGTAGCCGCGCCGCGCACCCTGAGTTACGGACCGTCGCGACGCCGATTCCCTCGATGCGGCAGGCGATGCCGTACGGAAATGACGGCACCGGCGGCGCGGAGGCTCCCGGCGATCCGGGGTCAGGAGGCGATTATTCGGAACCGCTGCTGCGAGCGATCTACCGTGATGAAGTCGATGTGAGGCAATGATATGCGCGTCCGCACGCCTCCGGCTATACGGAAGCCGCGTGATTCTCCGCCAGTTCCCGGCCGCTGCGGGGCAGCCGCCTTTTCGGAGAACTGGCGCGGTACGTGAGCGGTCCAGTAGGCGAAGCGCGGCGGGAGATGCGGCGGCAGATGCGGGTAAACAGCACGTCAAGTCCGCATGTCCACGGTCGAGTTGTCGGGCCCGGCCCCATCCGCGTGGTGCCGGGCCAAAGCCGGGTGGGGGGCCCGGGAGTTGTGGCCGGGTTCTTCGGTCGCCGCGTACCGTATCCCGCGCCGTTGGGCGGCGCTGGGCAGCGGTGGTGCCTTGCCGCACCGGGTCGCGGGGTCCGCCGGGCCCGACACCGGGCCCGACGGCCGGGGCGGGCGCCCACAACGACGCCCAGGACGACGTCGAGGCCGACCTCGATGGGCCCCCGCACCCCTCCCCCGCGCCCCCTTCCCGCGTGCCGCGGCGGCGGCCGGGTCCTCGTTGCCCGGCCGCGGCCGCTGTTCTCCGCCCGTATTGCCGCCCCCGTCTCCACCGGCCTTCCCCTATTCCCCTTCTCCCGCCCGCCTCTTGGGCTTCCCGGCTTTCGCCGGGCCCGTTGGCGAGGCGGGACCCGTACGCACTGATCCCCGCGCGGTCTCCCCGCACCGCCAAGAGACCGATCTTGGCCGGGCGGCGGACGCAATAGCACCCCGCAAGATCCGCCCAACGCGACCCGCGACCGCACTCCCCCGCATAGGACCGCCCACAGACCGGTCCAGCCCGAACCGCCGTTCCCCGGCGCGGAATTCGGCCGCGGCCGTGAAGGTGATCGGCCGCTGGTACAACAGGAAACCAATCCGCCGGAATACCGGCCCCCAACCGGGCCCGGCCGGAGATTCATTTTCCGCCGCCGCGGTCCGCGCACGGCACGCGACGGAGAGTGATCCCGGGCTCGGCGCCCCGACCGCCCCGTCAGCCCCGGGTCTGTCCGTGCGCCCCCCGGCCCTCCACGCGCCTTCCCTCGCACAGCTGATGGAGCGTCACCCGATCAGGGGGCGGGTTCCGGGAGCGCGCGGCGCCCCGTGACCACCCCTGCGCCTTGTGACCTGCCGCCCCCGGCTGCGGTACTCGTACAGCCGCCGGGACTTCCGGGGGCGACGTCGAGAGCCGTTGTGGAGAGGAACCAGCCTCATGGCCGTACGAGGAACTCACCGCCGCCCCGCATCGCCCAGCCGGGTCTCCCCGCTGTGCGTGGCCCTGACCGCGGGCAGCGTCGGTATCGTCCTGCCGTTCCTCAACACCGGGGCCGCCCAGGCGGCCCCGGTCGACACCTGGGACAAGGTCGCCGCCTGCGAGAGCGGCAGCAACTGGCGCATCAACACGGGCAACGGCTACTACGGCGGGCTGCAGTTCTCGCAGCACACCTGGGCCGCGTACGGCGGCACCAGGTACGCCCCGCGGGCCGACCTCGCCACCAAGGGCCAGCAGATCGCCGTGGCCGAGGCGGTGCTCCGCGCCCAGGGCCCGGGCGCCTGGCCGGTCTGCTCGGTCCGTAGTCGGCTGTCCCGGTCCGGTCCGCCCGCCGCCGAGGCGGCGAACCGCGGCGCCGCGCGCAGCGCCAAGCCGCCCGCCGAGCAGCACCATCCGAAGCGCACCGCCAAGCCATCCGGTAAACACAGTCCCGGGCGGGCGACCGGGACCGGTTCCGGGTCGTACGCGGTACGCAGCGGCGACACGTTGTCCCGCATCGCCACCCGCAGCTCCGTCAGCGGCGGCTGGAAGGCGCTGTACCACGCCAACCGCAGGACCATCGGCGGCAATCCGCACCTGATCCACCCGGGACAGCGGCTCGCCCTGCCCTCGGGCAAGGCCCGCCCGGTCAGGTCCGCCGCCAAGCGCACCGCCACCGCTCCCGGCCACACCGCCCGGAAGTCCGCTGCGCGGCGGTCCACCGCACAGCGGCTCGCGGCGCCGGTCGACGGCCCGATCACCGCGGCATACGGGGTGCGCGGCCCGCGCTGGGCGAGCGGCCACCACACCGGCGTGGACTACGCGGTGCCCATCGGGACGTCGGTGCACGCGGTGGCCCCGGGCACCGTGGTGGCCGCGGGGTGGGCCGGTGCGTTCGGCTACCAGGTGGTCATCCGCCACGCCGAAGGGCTGTACACCCATTACGCGCATCTGTCGGCGCTGACGGTACGCAGCGGGCAGACCGTCGACGCGGGGCGCCGGATCGCCCGGTCCGGCAACACCGGCAACACCACCGGTCCGCATCTGCACTTCGAGGTGCGCACCACCTCGCGCTACGGGTCGGACGTCGACCCGCTCACCCGTCTGCGCCCGTACGGCATCGGCGCCTGAGGACCATTTCCGGGGGTGGGGGGAAAGGGAGGTCGCCCGAGGCACGGCTCGTGCGGCCTCCCGCCGTCTGCTGCCGGAGTCAGTACCAGATGGCGACGGGGAGCCCGGTGTCGGACACCTCGGGCGGAGCGGGCAGGCTCACGGCCGTGCCGAGCGCGATGCGGTGCGCGCTCCAGGCGGCCGCCGCGGCGTCCAGGACGTCGTCGGACGGCACCCGCCCGGCCGGGCCGAGGTCATCGGGCAGGACGATGCCCTGGTCTTCGAGCAGATGGCGGCGTACGGCCTGGCCGTTCCAGCCCTTCTTGCTCCAGGCGACCGGCGCGCCGTCCCGCATGGCCGCGAAGGAGATCTCGGGATGGACCTCGTGGAGCCGGTGGTCGCCGCCGTCCCGGCGGGCGTTGGCCTCGCGCAGCTTCGCCGCCAGCCCCCACGACTGGCGGCTGAGCTTCGATCCGGTCAGCCGGAGGCAACACGCCTTGGCCTCGTCATAGTCGGACTGCTCCCAGACCTGACGCGGCGGCACCGGGAAGACCCGCGAGCGGTGCGCCCCCAGCAGCGCGGCGGCCGACGCCTCCGCGGCGCGCCACCCGGACTCCAGCAGCCCCAGCGGCATGTCGACCGCGACCACGGCCGCGTCCTCCATCCCGGCCAGCAGATCGCTCAGCCCACCGGCCGTCTCGGCACCGGCGAACGCGCCACCGCGCAGGGTCACCGCGACCCAGCCGGAGGGGCAGGCGTCCACCCCCACAACGGCCGCGGGCGAACGAGGCACAGCATCGCGAGGGGAATCCATGCGCCGTATCCGACCATACGGCCAGGTTCCCGTACAGCCATGGCCAAAGGCTTCGGGCTCAGCCCCTCGCCGCCGTCCGGTACGGGCGGAAGAACGCGCGCAGCTCCTCCGCGTACAGCTCGGGCTCCTCGAACGGCGCGAAGTGGCCGCCGCGCGCGGGCTCGGTCACGCGCGCCACGTTCGCCGTGCGGTCGAGCCACGCCCGCGGCGGGCGGACGATGTCACCGGGGAAGAGCGAGAACCCGGACGGCACCTCGACCCGGCGGGCGTGCTGCTCGGGCGGGATCGCGGCGTTCGCGGCGTACATGCGCATCGAGGAGCCGATCGTCCCGGTGAGCCAGTAGAGCGTGACGTTCGTGAGGATCTCGTCCTTGGTGAAGCTCCGCTCGATGTCGCCGTCGCAGTCGCTCCACACCCGGAGCTTCTCGACGGTCCACGCGGCGAGCCCGACGGGCGAGTCGGTGAGCCCGAAGGCGGCGGTCTGCGGCTTCGTACGGTGCAGGGCGGCGTAGGCGCCCTCGGCCACGCCCCAGGCCATGACGTCCTCGAACCAGGCGTGCTCCTCGGGTGAGAGGTCCGCCGCGTCGCCGGTGAAGACGGGCAGGCCCCCGTCCATGCGGTGGACGCCCACGACCCGTTCGGGGTGGTGGAGCCCGAGGTAGCGGCTCACATGGGCTGCCAATGTCCCCGCCCGCCGCGCCGAACCGCTCATAGCCGAGAACGCCCATCAGCTCGGCCCACAGACGGGCGACCGCAAGGGAGTCGAGCGGCGGGCCGGTGGGGCGGTCGGAGTACCCGTAGCCCGGCATATCGGGCACGACCGCGTCGAACGCGTCGGCGGGGTCGGCCCCGTGGGCGCCGGGGTCGGTGAGGAGCGGGATGACCTTCGCGTAGCGCCAGAACGAGTCCGGCCAGCCGTGGCTGAGGACCAGCGGCAGGGCGGTCCCGGCCGGAGTGGCCGCCGCCCGCGCGTGCACGAAGGGGGCACCTCCCAGCGGTAGCTGGAGGAGGATGCCGAGGCCGCCGAGCCGGACGCGGAAGCGGGGCAGCCGGGCGAGCACCGCCTCCTGCGCGGACCAGTCGAATTCGTCCGCCCAGTAGGCGACGAGTTCGCGGAGGTAGCCGAGGTCGGTCCCGAGCGACCATCCGGCGTCCTCGGGCGCGTCCGGCCAGCGCGTCGCCCGCAGCCGCGCGCGGAGGTCGTCCAGCGCCGCGGGGTCGGTGTGCGGAAGGAACGGCTCGGGGCGGCGGGTGGCGTCGGACATGGGGCTCACCGTAAAGGCGGGCGCCACGGTGGCCTCTCCCCCTGTACGGGTCCCTTGCCACCCGCCCGCCGCACGGCAAGGGACCCGCGCACGCCGGAAATTCGGTGGCCGGACACCGCGCGCCACGCCACGCTTGCTGACCATGGAACACCAGTCCCACCAGATCCGTGCACGGCACACCCCGACCACCGTCACCGTCTACCAGGCGTACGGCCCGCACATCGGCCGTCCCGCGGTCCGCGACAGCCGCTTCCCCGCCGCGTGGAAGCGGGACCGGATGACGTGGATCAAGCCGTCGTTCCTGTGGATGATGTACCGCTGCGGCTGGGGTCTGAAGGAGGGGCAGGAAACGGTCCTGGCCGTCGAGATCAGCCATGAGGGCTTCGCCTGGGCGCTGCGCAACGCCTGCCTCTCCCACTACGTACGCGGCGTCCACTCCGACCAGGCGGCCTGGAAGCGCCAACTGCACCGGTCCCCCACCCGGGTCCAGTGGGACCCGGAACGCGACCTCCACCTGCGGCCGCTCCCGTACCGCTCGCTGCAACTCGGTCTGGCGGGCGAGGCGGCCCGCCGGTACGCGGACGAGTGGACGGTCTCCATCACCGATGTCACGCCCCTCGCCCACGAGGTCCACGCCCTCGTCCGGGCGGGCGACCTCGACGCGGCGGCCGAGCTCCTTCCCGAGGAGCGCCCCTACCCTGCGGCCGACTGCCTTCTCGCCCACCTTCGGGCCGCGTAGCCGAGGCACCGCGGAACCGAGGGGCTTGTCCATGGCGTTGACGCGCCCTGCCCTCCCCCATATCTTTCGTTCGAAGTTCTGAGCGACGTACGGGATTTCGAACGACAAGATTCGGAACGGGAGACGCATGCCCCGCACACGCTGGAGACTCGGCCTCAGCCTCACCATCGGCGCCCTGCTCGCCGGTACCGTCACCGCCGTCCCCACGTCCGCCACCGGCGCTCCCGCGCACACGGCGGCGGACGCCACCGCCTACACGCTGTCCGTCGATCCGGCCGCCAAGGGCCCGTCGATCGACGACTCGATGTACGGGGTGTTCTACGAGGACATCAACCGCGCGGCCGACGGCGGTCTGTACGCCGAGCTGGTCCAGAACCGGTCCTTCGAGTACGACCCCGCCGACCACTCCTCGTACACCCCCCTGACCGCGTGGAGCGAGACCGCGACCGGCGGCGCCACCGGCGAGGCGAAGGTCGTGGACGACGACGGTCGGCTGAACGAGCGCAACCGGCGCTATCTGCGGCTGACGCTCGACGGCACCGGCGGATCGGCGGCCCGGTACGGGGTGGCCAACTCCGGTTACACCACCGGGATGGCCGTCAAGGCGGGCGAGCGTTACGACTTCTCGGTGTGGGCGCGCACCGACCAGGCGTCCGGAACACCGCTGACCATCGGCCTCGACGACGGCTCCGGCGGCGACACGCTCGCGCGTCCGCTGCGCACCACCGTGCGCGGCGACCGCTGGACCAAGTACACCGGCACCCTCACCGCCACCACCTCCAGCACCACCGGACGGCTCGCGGTCGCCGCGGGCGGCGGTGGCACGCTCCGGCTCGACATGGTCTCGCTCTTCCCCCGCGACACCTACAAGCACCGGCCGAACGGCCTGCGCAAGGACCTCGCGCAGAAGATCGCCGCGCTGAAGCCGGGCTTCCTGCGCTTCCCGGGCGGCTGCCTGGTGAACACCGGCAGCCACGAGGCGTACGAGGCGCCGAACTGGCCGCGCAAGCGGTCCTACCAGTGGAAGGACACCGTCGGCCCGGTCGAGCAGCGCGCCGTCAACGCCAACTTCTGGGGCTACAACCAGTCCTACGGCATCGGCTACTACGAGTACTTCCAGTTCGCCGAGGACATCGGCGCTATGGCGCTGCCGGTGGTGCCCGCGCTGGTCACCGGCTGCGGCCAGAACAAGGCCACCGACGACCCGGCGCTGCTGAAGCGCCACATCCAGGACACCCTGGACCTCATCGAGTTCGCCAACGGGCCGGTGACCTCGGTCTGGGGCAAGCTGCGGGCGAAGATGGGCCATCCGAAGCCGTTCGGCCTGACCCATCTGGAGGTCGGCAACGAGGAGAACCTGCCGGACGAGTTCTTCGCGCGGTTCACCGAGTTCCGTAAGGCCATCGAGGCCGAGTACCCCGACATCACGGTGATCAGCAACTCCGGCCCCGACGACAGCGGGCAGACCTTCGACCGTGCCTGGGCGCTGAACCGGGAGGCGGGCGTGGACATGGTCGACGAGCACTACTACAACAGCCCGCAGTGGTTCCTGGAGAACAACAAGCGCTACGACACCTACGACCGCTCGGGCCCGAAGGTGTTCCTGGGCGAGTACGCCTCGCAGGACAACAAGTGGTACAACGCGCTCACCGAGGCGGCGTTCATGACCGGCCTGGAGCGCAATGCCGATGTCGTGAAGCTGGCCTCGTACGCCCCGCTGCTCGCCCATGAGAAGGCGACGCAGTGGCGGCCCGACATGATCTGGTTCGACAACTCCGCCTCCTGGGGCTCGACCAGCTACGAGACGCAGAAGCTGTTCATGAACAACGTCGGCGACGAGGTGGTGCCGAGCAAGGCGTCCGCCACCCCCGCCCCCAGCGAGCCGATCAGCGGCGCCGTCGGCCTGTCGACCTGGGCCACCAGCGCGGCGTACGACGACGTCAAGGTGACCGCGGCGGACGGTTCGACGCTGCTGAGCGACGACTTCTCGGGCGATGACGCCAAGTGGACCAAGGCCACCGGCACCGGGTCGTGGACGGTCCAGGACGGTGCGTACGTCCAGTCCGACGCCGCCGCCGAGAACCCCATGGTCACCGCGGGCGACAAGGCGTGGCGCGACTACGACCTGCGGGTGAAGGCGACGAAGAAGTCCGGCAAGGAGGGCTTCCTCATCGCCTTCGGAGTCAAGGACACCGGCAACTACTACTGGTGGAACCTCGGCGGCTGGGGCAACACCCGCTCCGCCGTGGAGAAGGCGGTGGGCGGCGCCAAGCAGACGATCACCGAGAACGGCACGAAGATCGAGACGGGGCGAACCTACGACGCCCGCGTCGAGGTGCGCGGCCGCCAGGTGACGCTGTACCTGGACGGCAAGAAGTGGGGCGGCTTCACCGACGACAAGGTGGCCGAGCCGTTCCGCCAGGTGGTGACGCGGGACAAGGCCACCGGTGAGCTGATCGTCAAGGTCGTCAACGCCCAGAGCACGGCCGCCCGCACCCGTATCGACCTGGGCGGGGCCAAGGTGGCGCGGACGGCGCGGCTGACCACGCTCCAGGGCGCGCCTGACGCGGTCAACAGCGCCACCGACCAGCCCATCAAGCCGGTCGGATCGAAGCTCGACGGGGTGGCGAACAGCTTCACCCACACCTTCCCGGCGGACTCGGTCACGTTCATGCGGATCAAGACCAAGCGCTGAGCCGGACACCGGATACGCCGCGGGGCGGGCCCCACCGGGCCCGCCCCGCTTCCGTGTCAGTCCTCGCGGGCGGTGGCGCGGCGGGCGCTCTCGCGGCGCGGCCGGAGCGGGGCGTCCTGGTCGCTGAACAGCTCCGGATGCTTGGCGCGGATCTTCTCCACATCGCTGAAGACCAGCCGCAGATGTGAGCGCAGCGCCCCGTCGGCGCGGTCCAGGTCGCCTTCCTCCAGCAGGTCCACCACGTCACGGTGCTGGCCGATCAGCAGCGACATCTGCTGGGTCATGGGCAGCGAGAGCCGACGGGCGCGGTCCAGCTGGGCCTTGGCCTGGCTGACCACCGGCCACGCCGAGCCATGTCCGCTCACCGCCATCAGCCTCTGGTGGAACTGCTCGTCCAGCTGGAAGAAGCCCGCCATGTCGGACTGGGCGTCGGCTTCCTCCTGCGCGGTGAGCAGCACCCGCAGCTCCGCCACATCGCGCGCGGTGGCCTTGCCGACGGCATCGCGCAGCGCCGCGCACTCCAGCGCCTCCCGGATGAACTGGGCGGAGGCCACATCGCGCTCGCGGATGCGCGAGATGAACGTCCCCATTTGCGGATAGATGTCCACCAGCCCCTCATCGGCGAGGAGGATCAGGCTCTCGCGGACGGGGGTGCGGCTGACCCCCAGCTCCGCCGCCAGGTCGTTCTCCGATACGGCCGAGCCGGGGGCCAGCTCCAGGCCGACGATGCGCGCGCGCAGCACCTCGTGGACGAGCTGCCGGGTGTTGCGCCCCCGGGAGCGTGCCGCGTGCAATCCCTCCGCCGATGCCATCCGACCCCTTCCGAACTCTTGACCGATCTCGCTGACGTACTTGTATGGTAGCCGACCAGCAGCCCGGGCTCCACTCCGGAGCCGGCGCAGTGAGGAGCAGATGCATGGCCACGATCACGGAGGCGACGGTCATCGTCACCTCTCCCGGTCGCAATTTCGTGACCCTGAAGGTGACCACGTCCGACGGGGTGACCGGTCTCGGCGACGCGACGCTGAACGGGCGCGAGCTCGCCGTCGCCTCCTATCTGGAGGACCATCTCGTACCGCTGCTGATCGGCCGCGACCCCGCCCGTATCGAGGACATGTGGCAGTACCTCTACAAGGGGGCGTACTGGCGCCGCGGCCCGGTGACCATGACCGCGATCGCGGCGGTGGACACCGCCCTGTGGGACATCAAGGGCAAGGTCGCCGGGATGCCGGTGTACGACCTGCTGGGAGGCAAGGCCCGCGAGGGGGCCATGGTCTACGGCCACGCCAGCGGCGGCGACATCCCCGAGCTGCTCGACGACGTCGCCTCCTTCCAGGAGATGGGCTACCGCGCGATCCGCGCCCAGGCCGCCGTCCCCGGTTCGCCCGGGACCTACGGCATCCGCCACGGCACGGTCGCCACGGTCTACGAGCCCGCCACCGGCGCCCTCCCCGAGGAGCAGCCGTGGTCGACCGAGGAGTATCTGGACTTCGCGCCGCGCTACCTGGAGGCGGTCCGCGAGCGGTTCGGCTTCGGCTTCCATCTGCTGCACGATGTGCACCACCGGCTCAGCCCCACCGAGGCGGGACGGCTCGGCCGCAGCGTGGAAGACCTGCGGCTGTTCTGGATGGAGGACCCCACCCCCGCCGAACTCCAGGACTCCTTCCGCCAGATCCGGCAGTCCACCACCACCCCGATCGCGGTCGGCGAGGTCTTCAACTCCATCTGGGACTGCCAGCAGCTCATCACCGAGCGGCTCATCGACTACATCCGCGCCTCGGTCGTGCACGCGGGCGGCATCACCCATCTGCGGCGCATCTTCCACCTCGCCGAGCTGTACCAGGTGCGCACCGGTTCGCACGGCGCCACCGATCTGTCCCCGGTGAGCATGTCCGCCGCCGTCCATCTGGACGTCACCGTGCCCAACTTCGGCATCCAGGAGTACATGGCGCACGACCCGCTCACCCATGAGGTGTTCCGGCCGACGTACGAGCTGCGCGACGGCGCGCTGCACCCCTCCGAGGCGCCCGGCCTCGGCATCGAGCTGGACGAGGAGGCGGCCGCCCGCTTCCCGTACGACCCCAAGTACCTGCCGGTGAGCCGCCGTACCGACGGGTCGGTGCACGACTGGTGAGCACCGCACAGCGGCTGTCCCTGGCCACCCTGCCCGCCGTCCCCGCGGCACTGCGCCCGCCGGTCGATCCGCGCGCGCTGCGCCCGCGGATCGTGCACCTGGGGATCGGCGCCTTCCACCGCGCCCACCAGGCCCTCGCCACCCAGACCGCCGAGGCGGCGCACGGCGGCGGATGGGGCATCGCCGGGGTCACCCAGCGCAGCCGGGCGGTGGTGGACGCGCTGCGCCCGCAGGACGGGCTGTACTCGTTCACCGAGCGGCGGCCCGAGGGCCCGGCCACCCGCGTGGTCGGCGCGGTGACCGAAGTGCTGCACGCCGCCGACGACGCCGCCCGGCTGAGCGAGCTGCTGGCCTCGGCGGACGTCACCGTGGTGACCCTCACCGTGACCGAGAAGGGCTACCGGCGCGACCCGGCCGGTGGCGGTCTGGCACTGGAGGACCCCCTCGTACGCGCCGACCTCGCGGGCGCCCCCGCCCCCGCCACCGTCGTCGGGCAGCTCGCCGCCGGGCTGCGCGCCCGGCTGCGGGCGAACGGCGCGCCGCTGTCGGTGGTGTCCTGCGACAACATGGCGGCCAACGGCGCGGTCCTGCGGCGTCTGGTACGGGACTTCGTGGCGGCGAGCGGCTGGGACGAGCGCGAGCGCCTCCTCGACTGGATGACCGGCTCGGTGGCCTTCCCCGCCACCGTCGTCGACCGCATCGTGCCCGCCACCACCGACACCGACCGCGAGACCGCGGCCCGTGCGCTCGGCGTGGCGGACGAGGGCGCGGTGACCGGCGAACCGTTCACCCAATGGGTGCTCCAGGACATCTTCGCCACCGAACGCCCGCGCTGGCAGGAGGCGGGCGCCCGGTTCGTCGCCGATGTGGCCCCGTACCAGTCCGCCAAGCTCCGGCTGCTCAACGGCGCACACTCGCTCATCGCCTACCGCGGCCTCGCCGAGGGCTGCGAGACCGTGGCCGACGTGCTCGCCACGCCGTGGGGCGAGGCGGCCGTGCGCGCGTACTGCGCGGAGGCGGCCCAGTCCCTGCCACCGGCCGAGGGCCTCGATCTGGCCGCGTACATCGACAGCCTGGTCGACCGCTTCGCCAACCCCGCCATGCACCACCGGATCCGGCAGATCGCCATGGACGGATCGCTGAAGATCCCCGAACGGTGGCTGGCGCCGCTGCGCGAGCTGCGCGCCACCGGACGGGACACCCCGCATCTGGCGTCCGCCCTCGCCGCCTGGGCCCGCATCACCCGCGACCACCCGCTGGACGACCCCGAGGCCGAAGCGCTGCGCCGGGCCTGGGACGCCCGGCCCGCGCGCGACGCCCTGCGCCGCCTGCTGAGCCTGCTCGGCGCCGACGACCTCGCGGACGACACCTCCCTGGTCACCTCCGTGGAAGCGGAGCTGCGCCCCGGCACCCGGCCGCGCTGACCTCACGCACCACCCCTTCAAAGGAGAGCCGCCTTGAAGACCCCCAGAGCAACCACCGCCACCGACCAGCCACCCCGGGACGAGCCCACGTCCGCCCAGCCGCCGCGCCCGCGCGGCATGCGGCACAACACCCGCTGGCTGATGGCCTTCCTCTGCTTCCTCGGCATGACCGTCAACTACGTCGACCGCGCCACCATCTCCATCTCCCTGCCCTACATGACCGATGACCTGCACATCGGCCCCGAATGGCAGGGCGTCATCCTCAGCATGTTCTTCGTGACCTACGCGCTGGGCCAGCTGCCCGCCGGGGCGCTGATCGACCGGTACGGCGAGAAGAAGATGTTCGCGCTCGGCGGGCTGCTCTGGTCGGTGGTCACCATCGCCACCGGGTTCGTCCGGGGCATCGGCAGCCTGCTCGTCGCGCGGCTGGCGCTGGGCGCGGGCGAGGCCCCGGCGTACCCCTCGTGCGCCAAGTCCGTCTCCCGCTGGTTCCCGGTCCGCGAACGGGCGCTGGCCAACAGCGTCTGGGACAACGGCGCCCGGGCCGGTACCGCGGTCGCCGCCCCGGTGGTGACCGCGCTGATCGCCTGGCAGGGCTGGCGGATGGCGTTCTGGGTCACTGGCGCGGTCGCCCTGCTGTGGGTCGCGCTGTGGCTGAAGGCGTACCGCGAGCCCTCGGCGGCCGGTGGGATCAGCGCCGAGGAACGCGCCTACGTCACGGCGGGCGGCGCCCGGCTGGAGGACGCCCCCGCCGAGGAGACGCCCGCCGGGGAGACGGCACCGGCGGAGCCCGCGGTGCGCTGGCGCGACCTGTTCCGGTACCGCACGGTCTGGGGCATGATGATCGGCTTCTTCTGCCTCAACTACGTGATCTACTTCTTCATCACCTGGTTCCCCAGCTACCTCGTCGACGCCCGCGGCTTCGACCTGCTGAAGCTCGGCTTCTACGGCGCCCTGCCCGGCCTCGTCGCCATCGGCGGCAGCCTGCTCGGCGGCTGGACCAGCGACACCCTGCTGCGCCGCGGCTGGTCGGTGACCCGGGCCCGCAAGACCTGCCTGGTGTGCGGGATGCTCTTCTCCTCCGTCATCGCCTTCGCCGTGCTCGTCCCGAGCGCCATGTGGGCCCTGACCCTGCTCTCCGTCAGCTACGCGAGCCTCGCCTTCTCCGCCGCCTCGGTGGCCAGCCTGCCCGCCGACGTGGCACCCACCCCGCGCCATGTGGCCTCGCTCGGCGGCATCCAGAACTTCGCGTCCAACCTGGCCGGTGTGCTCGGCTCGACCACCACGGGACTGCTGCTGGGCTTCTTCAACCACTCTTTCGTGGCGCCGCTGATGCTGTCCGGCGCCCTGTGCGTGGTCGGGGCCCTCACCTACGGCCTGGTCATCAAGCGCGTCGAACCCCTGCGGATGTCCGCCGCCTGAGCCCCTTTCACATCCGTACGTACCAGGAGAACCACCCCGATGAACGACGCCACCGCCGCCGTCCTGCACGGCCCGAAGGATGTGCGCATCGAGCGGCGCCCGATGCCGGAACCGGCCCCGGGAGAGGTGCTGGTGGAGATCGGCGCCGTGGGACTGTGCGGCTCCGACCTGCACTACTACGCCCACGGCGAGAACGGCCCCAATGTGCTCCGCTCCCCCACCGCGCTCGGCCACGAGGCGGCCGGAACGGTCGTGGCGGGCGACGGCCCCCATCCCGTCGGCACCCGGGTCGCGATCGAGCCCGCCATCCCCTGCGGACGCTGCCCCGCCTGCCGCGGCGGCCGCTACAACCAGTGCCCCTACGGCCACTGCTTCGGCTCCCCGCCCACCGACGGTGCGCTCAGGGGCCATCTGGCGGTGCCTTCGGAGTTCGCCCATCCGCTTCCCGCCGACTTCCCGCTCGCCGCCGGAGCCCTGATCGAACCGCTCGCGGTCGCCCTGCACGCGGTACGCCGCGCAGGCGTCGCGGCCGGGGACCGGGTCCTGATCACCGGCGCCGGGCCGATCGGCCTGCTCGTCCTCCAGGCGGCCCGCGCCGTGGGGGCGGGCGAGACCGTGGTGACCGACATCAACCCCGGCCGGCTCGCCCACGCCAGCCGCCTGGGAGCGGACCGGGTACGGGACACCGCGCACGAACCGCTGCCCCACGAGCAGGTGTTCGACGTCGCCCTCGACTGCTCCGGCATCGAGACCGCCCTCGTCGGCGCCGTCCGGGCGCTGCGCCCGGGTGGTACGGCCGTCGCCGTCGGCAACCCGGTGCGGCCGCTCACCGCGCTGCCCCTGGCCTGGATGCAGCGGCAGGAGCTGACCCTGGTCACCGCCTTCCGCTACGCCGGGGAGTTCCCGGCCGCGGTGGCCCTGGCCGCGGCGGGACGGGTCGACCTGGAGTCCCTGGTGACGGCCCGGTTCCCGCTGGAGCGGGCGGCCGACGCGCTGCACATGTCGCTCACCGACGGCCGGCAGCTGAAGGTCGTCATCGAGCCCTGAGCCGAAGCCGTCGCAGAGGGCGGCGCCGGGCCGTCGCAGGGGACGTCACGGAGACCGTCACAATGGGTCCATGTCCCGACGCACGCGCCGTACCACCCCCGTGACCTGCCCCTGCGGCCTGCCCGCGCCGTACGCCGACTGCTGCGGCCGCCTCCACCGGGGGGAGGCCCAGGCGGCCACGGCCGAACAGCTGATGCGGTCCCGGTACAGCGCCTTCGCGGTGCGGGACGAGGCGTATCTGCTCCGCAGCTGGCACTCGACGACCCGGCCGCCCCGGCTCGAACTCGACCCGGGCCCGCGGTGGGTACGGCTGGAGATCCTCGGTACGACGGACGGCAGCGCGTTCCACGCGACGGGCACGGTGGAGTTCCGGGCGCAGTACGTCGACGGCGGGCACACGGGCGAGCAGCACGAGAACAGCCGCTTCACGCGGGAAGGGGGCGCGTGGGTGTACGTGGACGGCGTGTCCCTGCCCTGACGCGCCCCCGGCGGGGGCGCGTCGGCGGCAGCCGAAGGCGTTTGTTCTTCATGATGTCGTCCACGCCTTCTGGCGCGCCGTCACCTCCATGGCGATGCTGGGGCGCTGTGCGTGGAAGCCACGCGCATCCCATGGCCCCATGGAGTTGCCATGTCTCCTGTCGCGTTCATCAGACCCGTGGCGGCGCTGGCCGCCGCCTGTGCCCTCGTGCTGGGTGCGGACGGCCGGGCCGCCGCCGACAGCACCCCCGCACCCGAGCCCCTTCCCCGCGCCTCTTCGGAGATGCTGCGGCCGATCGCCCCACCGGCCGCCGTCAACCCCCCGCCCGGCGCCCGGTCCATCGCCGACGGCGACGGCATCCGGACCGCCCGCTCGGAGCGGCCGGTGGCCCCGGGGGTGAAGCTGATCTCGTACGACCGGCTGGAGTCGGACAAGTGGCTGCGGGCCGACGCGCTCTCGGTGGACCTCGCGGGCTCCACGAAGGTCGACTATCTGCACCCGGACAAGGTCGCCCGGCGCGAGCCCGTCTCCCGGCTCGCCCAGGAGCACGACGCCGGGCCGGGGCGCCGCACCGTCGCCGCGATCAACGGTGACTTCTTCGACATCAACCAGACCGGCGCCCCCGAGGGCACGGGCATCGGCGACGGCCGGATCGTCAACTCCGCCGCCGCCGGCTCCGGCAGGGCGGTCGGCATCGGTCCGGCCGCCGCGGGGCGCGTCCTGCAGCTGTACTTCGACGGCACGCTGACGCTCCCGGACGGCCCGCGTCCGCTCGCGGCGATCGACGCCGCCAACGTCCCAGGAGGCGGCATCGGCGCGTACAACGCCCAGTGGGGCGAGGCGGACCGGGCGCAGACCGTGGACGGGGCGCGGCGCACCGCCGAGGTCACGGTCGTGGACGGCAAGGTCACCACGGCGGCCGGGGCGCCCGGCAAGGGGGCGATCCCGCAGGGCGCCACCGTGCTGGTCGGCCGCGACGAGGGGGCGGACGCCCTCGGCCGACTGACGGTCGGCGACGCGGTGTCGTGGGAGTACCGGCCCCGCACCGACGGCGGCGACACCCCGCGTACGGCGGTCAGCGGCCGGGAACTCCTCGTCGTGGACGGCGAACCGGTCGGCCACGAGGGCGAGGGCAACAACATCGCGGCGCCGCGCACGGCCGTCGGCTTCTCCCGGGACGGCCGGACGATGCAGGTCCTCACCGTGGACGGGCGGCAGGCGGACAGCGGCGGGGTCACCCTCACCGAGCTGGGCCGGATGATGAAGGACGCGGGCTCCTACAGCGCGCTCAACCTCGACGGCGGCGGCTCGTCCACGCTGCTGGCCCGCGAACCGGGCAGCGACACGGGCCAGGTGGAGAACAGCCCGTCCGACGGCAGCGAGCGCCCCGTGCCCAACGGCCTCGCCTTCACCGCCCCGGACGGCAGCGGACGGGTCCGGGGCTACCGGGTCGAGACGGCGACCGACGCGGCCGACGCGCCCACCGTCGACGCGGTCCGGGGCGGCCATCCGGAGCGGGTGTTCCCGGGGCTGACCCGCCGTCTCACCGCCGCGGGGTACGACGAGACATACGGCCCGGCCGAGGGCTCGCCGCACTGGCGGTCGGCCGACCCCCGGGTCGGACGGGTCGGTGCCGACGGTACGTTCACCGCGCGCCGCGGCGGCGATACGACGGTCATCGCGCGGCGCGGCGCCGCCCACGGCTCGCTCCGGCTGAGCGTGCTGGACGAGCTGGACCGGATCCGGCCCACCACCCGGCTGCTCGGGCTGGCCGACGCCGGGGCCACCGGCCGCTTCGGCGTCGTCGGCCTCGACGCGCACGGCACCAGCGCGCCCATCGAGCCGTCCGACGTCCGGCTGAGTTACGACCATGCGCTCTTCGACATCGCCCCGGACCCGGCGACGGGGAACTTCACCGTCAAGGCCCGCGGTAATCAGGCCGCGGGCCAGGTCAAGGTCGCGGTGGGCGGCGCCGAAACCGTACTCGCCGTCACCGTCGGCCTCACCGAGCGGCCGGAGGCGTCCTTCGACGACGCCGGGCAGTGGACGTTCAGCCAGGCCCGCGCGTCCGGTTCGGCGAAGGCCACGCCCGACGGCCACAGCGGCACCGGGCTGGAGCTGACCTACGACTTCAGCCAGTCCACCGCCACCCGCGCCGCCTATGTCACCCCGCCGCAGCCGATCGCGGTGGAAGGTCAGCCGCAGTCGTTCGGCCTGTGGATCAAGGGCGACGGCAAGGGGGCGTGGCCGACGCTGCACCTCAAGGACGCGACGGGTTCGGACCAGTTGCTGCGCGGCCCGTACGTCACCTGGACCGGATGGCGACATGTCGACTTCACGGTTCCGGCCGGGGTCGCGTATCCGCTGAAGGTGAGCCGCTTCTACCTCGCGGAGACGGCCGCGGGCCGCCAGTACACGGGCGGTGTCACCCTGGACGAGCTCACCGCCGAGGTCCCGCCCGAGGTCGACCTGCCGAAGGAGGACGTACCCCGCGATCCGCTCATCTCCACGGCCGCGCGCACCCAGGGCCGGGACTGGCGGTTCGCGGTGATGTCGGACGCCCAGTTCGTCGCCCGCGCCCCGGACAGCCCGATCGTGGCCCAGGCCCGCCGCACCCTGCGGGAGATCAAGGCGGCGAAGCCCGACTTCCTGGTCATCAACGGCGACTTGGTGGACGAGGGCTCCCCCGCCGATCTCGCCTTCGCCCGCCGCGTCCTCACCGAGGAGCTGGGCGATGAGCTGCCGTGGACGTACGTGCCGGGCAACCACGAGGTGATGGGCGGCTCGATCGGTGACTTCACGGCCGAATTCGGGCCCGCGCACCGCACGTTCGACCACCGGGGCACCCGGTTCCTCACGCTCGACACCTCCAGCCTGAGGCTCCGGGGCGGCGGTTTCGACCAGATCAAGGAGGTGCGCAAGCAGCTGGATACGGCCGCCGCCGATCCGGCCATCGGCTCGGTGATGGTGATCGAGCACGTCCCGCCGCGCGACCCCACCCCGCAGCAGGGCAGCCAGCTGAGCGACCGCAAGGAGGCCGCGCTGCTGGAGAACTGGCTGACCGACTTCCGCCGTACGACGGGCAAGGGCGCGGCGTTCATCGGCAGCCACGTGGGCACCTTCCACGCCTCACGGGTGGACGGCGTCCCGTATCTGATCAACGGCAACGCGGGCAAGAACCCCGCCACCCCGCCCGGCCAGGGCGGCTTCACCGGCTGGTCGATGGTGGGCGTCGATCGCGTCTCGCCGGGGCAGCGGGCGGCGGCGCGGCACGCACCGTGGACCGGCGGGCCCGACTGGGTGTCGGTGCAGACCCGCGCCCATGTGGACGGGCTGACGGTCACCGCACCGGCCGAGCTGCACACCGGACAGGACGCGGACGTCACGGCGGCGGTGCTCCAGGGCGAGGGCGCCGGTGCCCGCAGGGTGCCGGTCGGCTGGCCGCTCAGCGCGGACTGGACCGGCTCGCCCAATGTCTTCGTCGGCAAGGTGGCCCGCGACCGGCACTCGTCCCGCTATGTGGCGGCGTTCGACCCGGCGACCGGGAAGCTCACCGCGCTGCGGCCGGGCACAGCGACCCTCACGGTGACCGTGAACGGTGCGACGGCACAGGCGCGCTTCTCCATCACGGCGGCGGCCCGGGCCGAAGCGCCCGCGGCGTAGCCGGGCCGGTGGGGGCGGGGTGCTCCCGGCTTCCGGGCCGGGCCCCCGCCCCCCACCGGCATCAGGCGTCCCAGACCCGGCGGACCTGCTCGAAGCGGGTCGGCAGCGGAGGACGGCGCGCGGCGTACCGGGCGTTCGTACGGTGGACGAAGCGGCGCCAGGAGAGCACCAGCCCCTGCCGGGTGATGGGCAGTCCGGCGGCGACGGTCACCCCGTTGTCATGGGTGTGGTGCACCGTGAGCAGCAGCGCGTCCGGGATGGATCCCTCCAGTTCGGCGCAGAGCTCCTTGCGCACCAGCAGCCAGCGGCGCAAGACCAGGATCGTGCCCGCGTCCAGACCGTGCCGACGCGGGACCCGGTGCTTGCCGTGTTCGATGGTCACCCATCCCGCGTCCAGGTCGAGCGACGCCATGGTGCAGCGCAGCAGTCCGCCGTAGCGGGCACCGCTGGCCCGGGCCAGCCCCACGATCACCGCGAGCCGCACCGTCTCCGGCTTCGCGCCGTTCTCCAGGGCCTGCACCGACAGCAGCCGCCAGATCCACTCCGCCTCCGCGGCCGACACCACCGGACGCGGATACCGGTCCTCGGCGGTCTCCGTAGTCACACTGCCACCTCCCGCTTGGCACATTATTTACGCCGCCGGGCGGTCACAACCCCAGATCGCTCAGCCCGGGGTGGTCATCGGGGCGGCGGCCGAGCGGCCAGTGGTACTTGCGGTCCGCCTCTGTGATGGGCAGATCGTTGATGGACGCGTGGCGCTGCGTCATCAGACCGTCGGCGTCGAACTGCCAGTTCTCATTGCCGAAGGAGCGGAACCAGTTTCCGGACGTGTCATGGCATTCGTAGGCGAAACGCACCGCGATGCGATTGCCTCCGAAGGCCCACAGCTCCTTGATGAGCCGGTATTCCAGCTCGTTCGCCCACTTCCGGGCCAGAAAGCCGACGATGTCCGGACGGCCCTGGGGAAATTCCGTGCGGTTGCGCCAGCGGGAGTCGACGGAGTAGGCGAGGGCCACCTTTTCGGGGTCGCGGGAATTCCAGGCGTCCTCCGCCTGACGGACCTTCTGGAGCGCGGTCTCCCGGGTGAACGGCGGCAGCGGCGGGCGCGCGGTCACATTGTCTCCCTCTGTGGATGGGCAATAGACGACGGTCCACACGGTACGGTCGGCGCGTGCGTCTTCTGCTGATGTCGGACACCCATCTCCCACGGCGGGCCAAGGAGCTGCCGCGGGAGCTGCTGGACCATGTGGCGCGCGCCGAGGTGGTCATCCACGCGGGCGACTGGGTCGACACCGCCACCCTCGATCTGCTGGAGGCGCGCTCGCACCGGCTGATCGGCGTGTACGGCAACAACGACGGGTCCGAGCTGCGCTCGCGCCTGCCGGAGGTGGCGTACGCGGAACTGGGCGGGCTGCGCTTCGGGGTGGTGCACGAGACGGGCGCGGCGCAGGGGCGGGAGCGGCGCTGCGCGCAGCGGTTCCCGGAGCTGGATGTGCTGGTGTTCGGCCACAGCCACATCCCGTGGGACTCCGTCTCGGCCGACGGGCGGCTGCGGCTGCTCAACCCCGGCTCCCCCACCGACCGGCGGCGCCAGCCGTACTGTACGTTTATGACGGCCGCGATCGAGGCCGGGCGGCTGAGCGCCGTGGAGCTGCACCGGTTGCCGCCCCGCCGCTGAAGGCGCCGTTGCCTCGCGGTGTTCCCCGGGTGTGAATCGTCCGCCCGTTCCTCTCGCCATCAGTCGAGTTCACTCTTCCCTCATCAGCCCCTGTCCCGTCCCCCTCCGTGGTGCTGATGAGGAGTGACCGATGACGGTACGGAGCGCTGCTTCGGTGCGGCGCGCGGCGCTGGCCGCCGTGTCGCTGGGAATGTTCTGCGTCCAGCTGGACGCCTTCGCGCTGACTTTGGCGCTGCCCCGGATCGGCCGCGATCTCGGGGCCGATGGCGGGCTGTCGTGGGTGGTCAGCGGCTATCTGCTGGCGGCGGCCTCGCTGATGCTGGGCGCCGGGCGGCTGGGCGATGTGCTGGGGCGGCGCACGCTGCTGACGGCGGGCCTGGCGGTGTTCGGGGGCGCGTCGCTGGTGTGTGCGCTCAGCCCCTCGCTGCCGGTGCTGGTGGGGGCCAGGGTCGTCCAGGGAGCGGGCGCCGCGCTGGCCATGCCGGTGGGGCTGGCCCTGCTGACGCGCCTCTATCCGCCCGCGCGGCGCGGGCGGGCCCTGGGGTGGGCGATCGGCGTCGGGGGCGTCGCGACGGCGTGCGGGCCGTTCGCTGGCGGGGGGCTGACCGAGGCCGTGTCGTGGCGTGCGGTGTTCTGGCTCAATGTGCCGGTCGCCGCGCTCGCGGCGGGGTGCGCCGCGCGGGCGGCGGAGTCCCGGGGCGGGAGTGCGCCGCGCCCGGTGAACGGGAAGGGCCTGGTCGCGGCGACCGCGGCGGTGGCCGCGCTCGCGGTGTGCACCGAACGCGGGCCGGTGTGGGGCTGGGTGTCGGGGCGTACGGCCACCGCGCTGGCCCTGGTCGTCGCCCTGTTCGTGGTCTTCGTACGGTACGAACGGGCGGCGCCGTACCCGCTGGTGAGCCCGGCCCTTCTGCGCAACCGGCCGTTCGTGGCGCTCACCGCGGCCGGTGCGGTGGCCAACGCCGCGACCGTGGTCTTCCTGTTCGTGGTGCCGGTGTCGCTGCAGGGGCCGTGGCGGCTGTCGGCGGCGGCCGCCGGGGCGGCCTTCCTCGCGCCCGCCGCGGCCATGGCGGTGGCCGGGCCGCTGGCCGGGCGGGTCGCCCCGGCGCGGGCGGCCGGGGCGATGGCGGGGTGTCTGGGCCTGGGCGGTGTGGGGCTGTGCGCGGCGCCGACGGCCTCATCGCTGACGGGCTACGTTCTGGTGGCCACGGGCTGCGGGGCGGCGCTCGGGGTGGCGGGCGCGCTGGCCCTCATCGCCACCCAGGCGGCCGCGGGCCCCGAGCGGGCGGGCGAGGCGTCCGGCGTGACCAAGACGGCCATCACGACCGCGGGCGGCCTCGGGGTGGCCCTGTGCGCTCCTGCCACGGGGACGTCCCTGACCTTGGCCGGTGCGGGCTGCCTGGCCGCCGCGCTGCCGCTCGCCGTCGCTGCGCGGCGCGGCCCGGCGCCCCTCGGTGAGCGCACGGATTGAACCCGCGGCCAAGGTGCGACAAAGTGAAGATAAGGAACATATCCCTTATTCGGCCCGATGGCAGCGAACCGAGGTGGCCGCACACCGGACCCCGACCCGGCGAGGGCGCCATGGCGTACTACGGCGATGAGCACACTCCCCCGATGGGCACGCCCGCCCATGCCTCCCCCAGGAGCGCGTCGGGTGTGCTGCGCGCCCATGACGCCGGTCTGCTGGTGCTGCGGCTGGGGGTCGGGCTGATCGTCGCCGCGCGGGGGGCGCAGCATCTGTTCGGCTGGTGGGGCGGGCTCGGGCTGACCCGGACCGGCGTGGAATTCGGCCACCTCGGCTATCCGGCGCCCCGGGCGATGGCCGTCATCGCGGGGCTCACCGAAACCCTGGGCGGGCTGGGGCTCGCCGTGGGGCTGCTCACTCCGCTGGCCGGGGCCGCCGTGGCGGGGTGCATGGCCAACGCGGTCGCCGCCACCTGGAACCTCGGACTGTTCGGCGGCTTTGAGTTTCCGCTGCTCATCGGCGTCTGCGCGGCCGGGCTCGCGCTGACCGGATCGGGCCGTATCGCGATCGACGCGCTCATTCCGGGCCTGCGGTCGCAGCGGATCGGCTACGGTGTGGCGGCGCTCGTCCTCGCGGCGATCCTGGCGACGGTCACGATCCTGCTGCGCACCTGACGCGGCGCCCCGATCCGTCCTGCTTCCGGTGAACGGGGCGCCGCGGCTTTCCGTATGGCTCTGTACGCGCCCTGGCAGGCGGGGCGCGGACCGAAGAACCCTTACGGAGGACCAGCACATGAGTGAACGGTTCACTCCTCCCATCCAAGCCCTCCCGGACGGGGATGCCGAAGTCCGTCTGGTGCTCCATCTGCCGTGGGAAGTGGTTTCCGCGCTGGGTCAGGAGGCCGGGCGGCTGGCCGCCCAGATGCACCGGCCGGTGAGCCTGGACGAGGCGGTCAGCCACCGGCTGCGCACCCAGGCCATGAGCGGCGCCGCCCACGCCAAGCCGCCCCAGCTGGAGCGGAACCAGCCCGCGCCCACGCCGTCCCCCTCGGCGCAGTCCACGACCCGCTCCCCCGGCGAACAGGCCCGGCAGGCGATCGACAAGATCAACGGTTCCGCGCCCGCCGCCAACGGCGGCCACAACGGGACCACGCACAGCGGCGCAGGTCAGGGCGGTGCCCACAACGGCACCGAGACCTCCGGCCCGCCGCCCGGCGCGACCGCCGCGGACACACCGCCCTCCGACCGCGGAATCCTGGAACGCCCCGCCCGGGCCACCGGCCCGGTGAACGGGACCGCGCACGGCCCGGGGTCACTGAACGGCACGGCCACCGAGATCCCGAGATGAGCACCACGGCGTAGTCGCCGTACGCGTGAGGGTGCCGTCCGGCGGAGACGGCACCCTCACGCGTACGGCAGCCGCCCGGCGAGGTCAGCGGTGGAGAACCATCAGGTCCGGCCGTTCGAGGAACCGGGCGATGTCGCGCAGGACGAGCGAACCCAGCTCGCCGTCGACGAGACGGTGGTCGAACGACATGGTGAGGGTCGTGATGTCGCGCAGCCGTATCCGTCCCTCGTGTTCCCACGGCATTCGCCGCACCTGGCCGAAGCAGAGGATCGCCGCTTCGCCGGGGTTGAGGATCGGCGTCCCGCCGTCGATGCCGAACACACCGATGTTGGTGATCGTGAAGGTCCCGTTCCTCATCCGCTCGGGTGGCGTCTTGCCCGCACGGGCCTGCTCGACGAGGTCGGTGAGCGCCAGGGCGATCTCCCGCAGGGAGAGCCGCTGGGCCGCGGCGATGTTGGGGACGATGAGCCCTCTCGGCGTCGCCGCGGCGATGCCGAGATTGACGTCGGAGTACTGGACGATCTCACCGGCCGCGGCGTCCCACTTCGCGTTGATCCCGGGATGCCGTGCGATGGCGGTCAGCACTGCCTTGATGACCAGGCACAGTGGTGTCAGGCGCACATCCCCGAACGCCTTGTCGGCGCGCGCCCGCTCCAGCAGTTCGAGGGACCGCGTCACGTCGACGGTGACCCACTCCGTGACGTGCGGGGCGGTGAAGGCGCTCTCGACCATGGCCTGCGCGGTGTGCTTGCGCACTCCGCGAATCGGGGTGCGCACCACGTCGTCACCGGCGGGGCCGGGGGCGTTCGGCGTGGTTGCCCGCCGCTCGGCGAGGCGGTGCACGTCCTCGCGGGTGATGCGTCCCGAGGGGCCCGTGGCGGGCACCAGGCTCAGGTCGACCCCGAGGTCGCGGGCGAGCTTGCGCACCGGCGGGGCGGCGAGGGCTTTCCGGGCGGACGGTGTGACGGCCGGTGGCTCGGGCTTCCGCTTTCGCGGGCGCCGCGCCGTCCGCGCGTGCGCCGGACCATAGCCGACCAGGACGGGCTCGCGTGCGGGGGCGGACGGGGGCTCGCTCGGGGCGCCGTCCCGGACGGGAGGATCCACGAGGTCTGTGGCGTCGCGTTCGGGGCCCGCCTGCGGGGCGCTGTCGTCCTCGACCTCGAACGAGATGATCGGCGTACCGACGGCCACTGCCTCTCCCGCGGCGCAGAGGATCTCGGTGACGGTCCCGGCATACGGGCTGGGCAGCTCCACCACCGCCTTCGCCGTTTCGATCTCGGCGATGATGTCGTTCACGGCGACCGGGTCGCCAGGGGCCACCCGCCATTCGAGAATCTCGGCCTCGGTGAGCCCCTCGCCGACGTCGGGGAGCGGGAAATGCCTGGTCACGAGCATCGTGTCCTCCAGAACAGGTGTGCCGGACGGTTCACCCGGCACACACCCGGTCGACGGCGTCGAGGACGCGGTCGAGATCCGGCAGGTAATCGCCCTCCGCCCGCGCCGGCGGATAGGGGACGTTGTAGCCACCGACCCGTTCCACGGGGGCATCGAGGTCGTAGAAGCAGTGCTGCATGACCGTCGCGGCGACTTCGGCGCCCAGGCCGACGTTGACGGGCGCCTCGTGGACGACCACGACGCGTCCCGTCTTCGACGCCGAGCGGCACAGTGCGCCGGTGTCGAGCGGAGACAGCGAGCGGAGGTCGAGGACTTCCAGCGAACGGCCTTCGGAGGCGGCGACCTCGGCCGCGTTGAGCGCCACCGCGACCATGGGCCCGTACGCGACCACGGTGGCGTCGGAGCCCTCGCGCAGCACCCGGGCGCGTCCCAGCGTGTCGCCGTCCACGGGACGGTCGAGGCCGACCTCGGCCCGGTCCCAGTAACGGCGCTTGGGCTCGTAGAAGATGACGGGGTCGTCGCACGCGATCGCGGCGCGGAGCAGGTCGTACGCGTCCTGGGGGTGGCCGCACGCCACCACGCGCAGTCCGGCCGTGTGGCAGAAGTACGCCTCGTTCGACTCGCTGTGGTGCTCGACCGCGCCGATCCCGCCCCCGACCGGGATCCGGATGGTGACGGGGAGCCGCAGCAGCCCGCGGGAGCGCGCCCGCATCTTCGCCAGCTGGCTGACGATCTGGTCGAAGGCGGGGTAGACGAAACCGTCGAACTGGATCTCGCAGACCGGTCGGTACCCGCGCAGGGCCAGGCCGATGGCCGTCCCGACGATCCCCGATTCGGCCAGCGGGGTGTCCACGACGCGGTCGCCGAACTCGGCGGCCAGGCCATCGGTCACCCGGAACACCCCACCCAGGGAGGCGATGTCCTCGCCGAGCAGAACCACCCGCTCGTCGTCGCGCATCGCCTGCCGCAGGCCCTCGTTCAGCGAGCGCCCGAGCGTGAGCGCGGTCGTGGTCGTGGCGGCCTCGTCCTGGGTGTCTTTCCCGGCCGGGGCGGCCGCGGCGGTGGTGGTCACAGGAAGGACTCCTTGAACGTCTCGAAGGCTTCGCGTTCACGCCGCAGGGACTCGGGCTCCTCGCACAAGGTGGCGCGGAAGGTGTCGCTCAGAGACGGCTCCGGAAGGGCACGGCATTCCCGCCGCGTCCGCGTGGCCAGCTCCTCGGCGTCGGAGGCGACCGTGGCGAAGTAGTCCTCGTCGGCCCAGCCGCGCGCCGTGAGCAGCAGGCGCACGCGCTCCACGGGGTCGTGGGCCTGCCACCTGGCCGCCTCGGCCTCGTCGCGGTAGCGCTTGGGGTCGTCCGATGTGCTGTGTCCGGACATGCGGTAGGTGTGCGCCTCGATGAACCCCGGTGCGCCACCGGCCCGGACCCGCTCGACCATGCGCCGTGTGGCGGCGTGGACGGCCAGTACGTCGTTGCCGTCCACGGACACCGCGTCGAGTCCGAATCCCTTCGCACGCTCACTCAGCGGGCTCGCGTACTGCTTGCTCGCGGGTGTCGAGATCGCCCATCCGTTGTTCTGGCAGAAGAACACGACGGGCGCCGATGTCACCGCCGCCCAGTTGAGCGCCTCGCTGGCGTCCCCCTGGCTGGAGGCGCCGTCACCGAGGTAGGTGAACACCACGCTGTCGGCGGCGTCGTACCGGACGCCCATCGCATAGCCGACGGCGTGCAGTGTCTGCGTGGCCAGCACCAGGCTGTAGATGTGGAAGTGGTACCGCTCGGGGTCCCATGAGCCGTGGCTCGCGCCACGCCACTGAGACAGCAATTCCGTCGGCGAGATGCCACGGCACAGGGCCGCCACGTGTTCGCGGTAGGACGGGAAGACCCGGTCGTCCGCCCGGAGGGCGCGGATCGATCCGGCCTGTGCCGCTTCCTGCCCGAGGGACATCAGCCAGAGTCCCAGCTCACCCTGGCGTTGCAGGGAGTACGCCTCCTGGTCGAGGCGGCGCCCGAGCACCATGTCGCGGTACAGCCCACGGACCAGGTCGCCGGTCACCTCGAGCATGTCAGCGGCCGCCTGTTCGTCCAGCGTCCCGGCCGGATCGACCAGCCGCAGGACGCCGTCGGCGGAGGCCGCGGCGGATGACCCACCGGAGTGTGTGCTCATCCGTTCCTCCAGACGACCTTGACGACTTCGAGCGACCGGTTCAGGAACTTGATGAGCTGCCGCAACCTGATCTCGTCCGTCGTGTCCACCTCGATGGTGATGCGCCGCAGCCCGTCGATGGGCTCGGCGACGTCCATGGTGAGCACGTCGAACTGGCGATGCGCCAAGATCAAGGCGACCCGGGCGACCGCCAGGGGCGTGGCGACGACATCGATCCGCAGTACGGCACCACGAGGGCGTGTGCGGGGCTTCAGGGCTTCTGGGGGGGCAGCGCGTGTCGCTGACTGTGTCGCGGCTGACATGCGGACACGTTTTCAAGGGCCCGATCCGTGCACAACACACGTGTGCGCAGCGGTGCGCAGTACGCTCTTCTCGGGAAGTCCATCGCGTCGAGAGTGAGCATTGCGGGAAGCCCTGCTTACACTTGCGGCATGTCGGCACCCGCACACCTCGACTCGGTCGATCTGCAGATCCTGGAGTTGCTTCGAGCCGACGGGCGGCGCACCGTTCGTGACATCGCACGCCTGGTGCAGCTCTCCCCCGCACCGGTCCGTCGGCGCATCGCCCGTCTGGAGGAGTCGGGAGTCATCACCGGCTACACCATTACGACGGATCAGGCCAAGCTCGGCCAGGGCCTTCAGGCGGTCACCGAGCTGCGTTTCACGGGCGACACCGATATCCACGACATCCTGGAATTCGCGTCGACGCTGCCGGAGGTCGACGAGGTGCTGACGCTCACCGGCGATGTGGACGCACTCGTCCGGCTGCATGTCGACAGCGTCGACGACCTCCAGAAGGTGGTCAATCGGCTGCGTCGTAAGGGCGTTGGTGTGCTTCAGACGAAGACACTGATCGTCATCGACTCCTGGCAGCGCGGAACGCCCGTGCCCTGAGGTGGTCAGGACACGGGCGTTCAGTGCGCGGCAGGGGGCTTCGGTCAGGCCCCTTCGTCATCGTCCATGAGCGCGAGCAGCGGCTCCCGCTCGTCCTCGGGGACGTAGCCCGCGTAGTACTCGTAGAGCTTGCGCCGCGAGATGCTCGCCGCCGCCGGGCCGTCCCCGGCCCGGATCGCCTCCAGCACCTCCTCGTGGTGGCGGAGCGACTCCCGCATCAGCGCCGTGCTGTTGTGCGAATGGGCGACCTTGTCCGAGATCAGCGAGAGGACCGCGCCCCGGACCACCTGGTTGCACACCTCGATGAGGGAGTTGCGGCTGGCCACCGCCACCGCCTCGTGGAACGCGACGTCCGCCTTGCTGAACTCCTCGTACCCGGTCTCGATCGCGTCCGACATGACGGCGAGCGTCCGCTCCATGACGGACAGTTCCTCCTCGGACCGCAGCCGCGCCGCCAGCAGGCTCGCCGACCCGTCGAGGATCATGCGGAACGAGATCAGCTCGGCCATCGACACATTGTCGAACTGGACGAGCCGGGCCATCTCCTTGGTCATTCGGGCCGACGAGAACGGCAGGATCTCCGGCCCGTTCGGGTCCCCCGGGCGCGAGCGGACGAGGCCGTTGCTCTCCAGCACGCGCAGGGCCTCCCGCACGGTGGGCCGGCTCGCCCCGAACTGTGTCACCAACTCCCGCTCACTCGGCAGCCGTTGCCCGGGCTTCAGGTCACCGCGCGCTATCGCCTGCTCGATCTGTTCGACGATGCGCTGGTAGAGCCGTACCGGCGCTACCTGCCGGAACTGTGCCCCGTCGCTCAAGGCTTCTCCCCTTCGGGCGTGGTCGATGTCGTCTTCTTCTCCCCCGTGGGCACGCCGTGGACGTGGTCCGGCCAGGCCGGGACCGCCTCGGCAGGCCGGTTCCGTTCGTACCATGCCGCCGCTCTCAGGACGCCGAGATCGTCGAAACGGCGGCCCGAGATCTGCACCCCGACGGGACGGCGGTCCGCCGTAAAGCCGCAGTTGACCGTCGCGGCGGGCTGTCCCGACATGTTGTACGGCGCGGTGTAGCCGATGTGGGCCATGGTCTTGGCGTCCTCCGAGAACGGCATCGGCTGCTCGGCGGAGAACGCGGCGACCGGAGCCACCGGCGAGAGCACCAGATCGTAGGGGAGCGTCGACGCCACGGTCCGGGCCTGGATGCTCATGATCTGCTGGTAGCACTGGAGAACCCGCGTCCCCGGCACGTCCGCGCCGCCCTGACACCATCGGATGATGTGGGGGTGGACGCGCAGCCGCGCCTCGGGCGTGAGGGCGCGGAAGTCGTTCCAGGACCGCACCCGCAGGAACAGATCCAGGTCGTCCAGCAGCTCCTGGGTCATGAACGGCTCGACCGGCTCGACGATGGCTCCCGCCGCCTCGAAGGCCTCGGCCGCGCGGTTCACCGCGGCGAGGATCTCGGCGTCGCACGACTCCCCGCAGCCCGCGTTCAGGTGCACTCCCACGCGCAGTCCGCGCACGTCGCCATCGAGCGCGGACCAGTCGATGTCCTGCGGCGGCAGGCTCGTCCAGTCCCGGGGATCCGGCTGGCTCAGGACGCTCATGAGCAGGGCCGCGTCCGCCACGGTACGGGTCAGGGGACCGGCGGCGCGCCCCAGGTACGGGGCGTCCAGCGGGATCCTCCCGTAGCTGGGTTTGAGCGTGGCCAGGCCCAGCCAGGTGCCCGGCAGCCGGATCGATCCCCCGATGTCCGTGCCCACGTGGAGCGGGCCGTATCCCCCGGCGGCCGCGGCCCCGGCACCGGAGCTGGAGCCGCCCGTGGTCCAGTCGGGGTTCCAGGGGCTGCGCGAAATGCCGTGCCTGCTGGAGACGCCCGAGGAGAGCATGCCCCAGTCCGGCATCACGGTCGACCCGAGTATCACCCCGCCCGATTCGAGGACCCGCGCGGTGATGGGCGCGTCCGCGTCGGGGACGACCGGCTCGGTGCCCGCGTTGCCGGAGGGCATCGGGACGCCCCGGCGGGCCACGTTCTCCTTCAGGGTCACGGGCACGCCGTCGATGGGCCCGAGCGGCTCCCCCGCCGCCCATCGGGCCTCGCTGGCCTGGGCCGCCTTACGGGACTCGTCCGGATCTCGCACCCAGAACGCGTTGAGTACACCTTCCCGCGCCTCGATCACCGACTGGACGGCGTCGTGGACCTGGACCGGCGAAAGTGTGCGGTCGGCGAATCCGGCGACCATCTCCACGGCCGGCAGGACGGCCAGGGCCTGTTCGGTGAGCACCCGCACTCTCCATTCTCCCCCAGCTACCGCTGGGCGGTGCCCCGGCGATCCCGGGGCGTTCGAACCCTTGACAGGAACAGCTTCAGTCGACACGGTACCTGGCAAGCGAGCTTACTGGTCAGGCCAGTGATAACGGAAGGTGGCGTCCATGACGCGGGACTCCAAGGTCGTACGGCTTGCGGTCATTCCGGGCGACGGAATCGGCCCGGAGGTCGTCGCGGCGACCGTGCCCGCACTCCGGGCCGCACTGGAGGCCGACGGCCACCGGCTCGACGTGACCTCGTTCGACTGGGGAGGCGAGCGGTTCCTGACGCAGGGAGCGGCGATGCCACCCGATGCGGCCGACCTCGTCAAGAAGACGGAGGCCGTGTTGTTCGGCGCCGTCGGGCGTCCCGACGTGCCGGAGCACGAGCTGGTCTGGGGCTTGATCATCGGCCTGCGGCAGCAGCTCGACCTCGCCGTGAACCTCCGCCCGGTGCGCGCCTTCCCCGGGGTTCCCACCAAGGTGCGCGACACCGATGGCGTGGACCTGGTGATCGTGCGGGAGAACACCGAGGGCGAGTACGTCGGCGCGGGCGGCGTGGCGCACGCCGGGAGCGGACACGATCTCGGGATCGAGGTCGCCGTGCACTCCCGCCGTGCCATCGAGCGCGCGGCGCACCAGGCCTTCGCCCTGGCGGGCCGCCGGTCGGGGCGGCTGTGCCTGGTGACCAAGTCCAACGCGATGCGTTACGGCTATCCGCTGTGGGACCGGGTGGTGCGCGAGGTCGGCGAGCAGTACCCACAGGTCCAGCTGGAAACGGTGCTGGTCGACGCGATGGCCGCCCGTATGATCCAGGCTCCGCGCTCCCTCGATGTGCTGCTCGCCAGCAACCTGTTCGGCGACATCCTGTCCGATCTCGCCGCGGTGCTCGCGGGCGGTATGGGCATGGCGCCCAGCGCCAACGTCCTGCCCGGTGCGGAGGTGCCGGGGATCTACGAACCCGTCCACGGCTCGGCGCCGGACATCGCCGGAAAGGGCGTGGCGAACCCGGTGGCCTGCCTGCTCTCCGGCGCGATGCTGCTCGAGGACCTCGGACACGCCGGCGCGGCCCGCCGCGTCCGCGACGCGGTGGCGGACACCTTGCGAGATACCAGGCACCACACGGCCGACCTCGGCGGCAACGCCACCACGGCGGACGTCGCATCAGCGGTTCTGCACGCGATAGAAAACCAGGGGTAGGACGCATGAAATATCACAAGCGGCTGGCGCGGCACCGCGGGGCGGTCGCAGCCACGCTCGCATGCCTGCTGCTGGCTTCCTGCTCGGCCGGGTCCACGGCAACCGGCAGCGTGGGGAAGAACTCCCTGAACATCGGTCTCGGCGCCGAGCCGGCCAACTTCGACTTCACCAAAACCGCAGGTAACGCCATTCCGCAGGCACTGCTCTACAACGTCTACCAGAACCTGGTGAAGCTGGACCAGTCCGGCAAGATACGGCCCCAGCTGGCCACGTCGTGGAGCATGTCCAAGGACCGCAAGACGTACGTGTTCCATCTGGTGAAGGACGCCAAGTTCAGCAATGGCGCACCGTTCACAGCCGAGGACGCGAAATTCTCCATCGAACGCGTCACGTCCGACTGGACGGTGATACAGAAGTCCCAGATGGACGTCGTCGACACGGTGCGGGCGGTGTCGCCCACCGAGCTGAAGGTCACCCTGAAAAGGCCGAGCAACGACTGGCTGTACCGGATGACCACCCGCGTCGGCGCGATGTTCAGCCGGACCGGCGTGAGCAAGCTGGCCACTGAGCCCGTGGGCACCGGCCCGTACGTGCTCAAGAAGTGGAACCGCGGCGACTCGATCACGCTGGCCCGCCGTGAGGGCTACTGGGGGCGCGAACCGCACTTCAAGTCGGTCACCCTCAAGTACTTCAAGGATCCGACGGCCATGAACAACGCGCTACTCACAGGCACCATCAACGTGATCGGCGATATGCAGTCCCCGGATACTCTGTACCGGTTCCAGAACAATCCGAAGTTCAAGGTCATCGAGGGCTCGACCAACGCCGAGGTGGTCCTCTCCCTCAACAACAAGTCGGGCCCGATGCGGAACCAGAAGGCCCGTCAGGCAGTCCGCTATGCCATCGACCACAAGGCCCTGATGGACACCTGCTGGGCAGGCCGCGGGAAGCTCATCGGCAGCATGGTCCCGCCGACCGACCCGTGGTACCAGAACCTCACGAACCAGTATCCGTACGACCGGAACAAGGCGAAGAAGCTCCTCAAGGAGTCCGGCCAGGCCGGCCATACGTTGCGGCTGCGCATTCCGACGCTGCCTTATGCCACCGCGTGCGGCACCGTGGTCAAGAGTCAGCTCGAACAGGCGGGTTTCAAGGTCAAGCTCGACCAGCTGGAGTTCCCCGCCGCCTGGCTGAGCACCGTGTTCAAGAACGGCGACTACGACATGTCCATCATCGGCCATATGGAGCCCCGGGACATGCAGACCGTGTTCGGAGGCAAGGGCTACTACACCGGCTACGACAGCCCTGAATTCCGCGCGTTGCTGAAGAAGGCGGACCAGGGCACCAAGAAGGATCAGATCACCTACATGCGGGCGGCTGCCCGGCTTCTTTCCAAGGACGCCGCGGCCGACTGGCTGTTCCTGCTGCCGTACCTGACGGTGGCGGACAAGGACATCACCGGCCTGCCGGTGAACTACGTCTCCGAGTCAATGGATCTCACCGGCCTGGGCCGGTCGTGAAAGGCGGCCTCAACTCATGATTGTCCGTCTATTCCAGCGGCTCGGGATCCTCCTGGTCAGCCTTGTCGTGAGCTCCGTGCTGGTGTTCGCGTTCATGGCGGTGCTGCCAGGGGATCCGGCCCGCGTCGCCCTCGGCACCAGCGCGTCGGAATCTGCCGTGGCGCAACTGCGCGGGGAGTTCGGGCTCGACCGGCCGCTCGTGGCCCAGTATTTCAGCTGGATCCACGGGCTGGTGACCTTCGACCCGGGCACCTCCTACATCTCCCACACGGAGATCGGCCCGCAGATCGCCGACCGCCTCCAGGTCACCCTGTGGCTCGTCGGCACCGGGATGGCGATCGCCTGCATCCTGGCAGTCCCCATGGGCATCCTCATGGCCGTCCGGCACCGCAGGCCCTCCGGGCTCATTCTCTCGGCCCTCTCCCAAGCCGGCGTGGCCGTCCCGGCCTTCCTCGCGGGCATCCTCCTGATCACCGTGTTCGCGGTGGGGCTCGGGTGGCTTCCGGCGAACGGCTGGACACCCCCGGTGCAGGATCCGGTCCTGTTCCTCAAACAACTGGTGCTGCCCGCGCTCTCCCTCGGAATGGTGCAGGGGGCAGTGCTCACCCGCTATATCCGCAGCGCTGTGCTCGATGTCCTCCGGGAGGACTACCTGCGCACCGCTCGCGCCAAGGGACTTCGCCCGACGCAGGCGCTGGTGCGGCACGGCCTGCGGAACGCGTCGGTGCCCGTGGTGACCGTCCTGGCGTTGCAGCTCGCCACGCTGCTGGTGGGCGCCGTAGTCATCGAACGGGTCTTCGTCATCCCCGGGCTCGGGAGCCTGCTGCTGGACAGCGTCTCCAACCGGGACCTCATCCTGGTGCAGGACGTGGTCATGATCATTGCAACGGCGGTGCTGCTTGTGAACTTCTTGGTGGACATGGTCTATCAGCTGATCGACCCGCGGCTCAGGGGAGGCGCGTCATGACTGTTCTGGACACGGAAGCGGTCGGCGCGTCCGCGGCGACCGACGACCGCCGACGCCGCCGCCCGATGACGGGCAGCCTCTTGGTAGGCGGTTTCATCGTCATGGTCGTGTTCGGCCTGGCGCTGCTGTCCTTCGTGTGGACCCCGCACGACCCGACTCTGGTGAACACCTCGGCGCGGCTGCAGGAGCCGTCGCTGGACTACTGGTTCGGCACGGACAAGTTCGGCCGCGACGTGTTCAGCCAGATCCTGATGGGCTCGCGCACCACGCTGTTCGTCGGCTTCGTGGCGGTGGGGGTCGCCGCCGTGATCGGAGTGCCGCTCGGTATCGTCGCCGGAATGGCGCCCGGCTGGCTCGGTGAACTGCTGATGCGCGGCAACGACCTGCTTCTCGCCTTCCCGGCGCTCCTGTTGGCCATCATGTTCGCCGCCGTGTACGGCGCCAGCACACTGGTTGCGATGGTCGCCATCGGCATCGCGTCCATACCCCATTACGCCCGGTTGATCCGCGGCGGCACGCTGCAGGTCATGAAGGCCGAATACGTCATCGCCGCGCGCGCGGCGGGCCGCGGGCCGTTCTCGATCGGCCTGCGGCACGTCCTGCCCAACGTCAGCAGTCTCGTCATCGTGCAGGCGTCCGTCGGTTTCGCCATCGCCGTACTCGCCGAAGCCGCGCTGTCCTTCCTGGGCTTCGGAACCCCGCCCCCCACACCGTCCTGGGGCCGGATGCTTCAGGAGAGCCAGGAGATGCTGTCGGTCGCCCCCCGGCTCGCCGTGTTTCCGGGCATCGCGATCGCGGTGGTGGTGCTGGGATTCAACCTGCTCGGTGACGGCCTGCGGGACCGTTTCGACCCCAAGCTGGAGGACCACCGATGATCCCGGCACCTGACACGGCACCGGCCTCCGGACCGGGCTCCACCGAGGGCCGCGACGATGTGCTGACCGTGCGGAACCTCAACGTCGCGGTGGGCGATCGCAAGCTCGTCGAAGACGTCGACTTCACCATCCGGGCCGGCGAGCGGGTCGGCCTGATCGGCGAATCCGGCTCGGGCAAGTCGCTGACCGCGCTGAGCGTCATGGGCCTCCTCCCCGAGGGGCTGCGGACCACGGGGTCGGTGCGGCTCGCCGGAGTCGGCCACGACCTGGTGGGGGCCGACGAGGCGCGGATGTCCCGGGTGCGGGGCAAGGAGATCGCCATGGTCTTCCAGGAGCCCATGACCGCCCTCAACCCCACGATGAGGGTCGGGCGGCAGATCGCCGAGGTGCTGCTGATCCACCGGACCAGGCCCGACCGCGCCTCCGCCCGGGCCGCCGCCGTGGAACTCCTCGCCCAGGTGGGGCTCCCCGACCCCGCGACCGCCGCCGACGCCTACCCGCACCAGTTCTCCGGAGGCCAGCGGCAGCGGGTGGTACTGGCCATCGCCCTCGCCAACGACCCCGCGCTCCTGGTCTGCGACGAACCCACCACCGCGCTCGACGTCACGGTGCAGGCACGGGTGCTCGACCTCATCGTGCAGGGTGTCCAGGAGCGCGAGTCGGCCATGCTCTTCATCACCCACGACCTGGCCGTGGTGGCCACCGCCTGTGAGCGGGTCATGGTCATGTACGGCGGGCGAGTGGTCGAGTCCGGCCCGGTCCGGGAAGTGTTCACGCGCCCCCGGCACCGCTACACCAAGGGGTTGATCGGCGCCTCGGACCTGACCGTGGTCGACGATCGCGGCCGGCTGGTCACGATCGGCGGGTCGGTCCCGCCGGCGGGCCGGTTCCCCGCCGGCTGCGTCTTCAGGAACAGATGTCACCAGGCGACCGAGGAGTGCGCCACCAGGCCGGAGTGGGTTCCGGTCGGGCCGGACTCCGGCTACGCCTGCTTCCACCCGGTACCCGAGAGCGGTGCCTCCGGCACCGGCGTACCCACGAACCAGGAGGCCGGCCGTGGCTGAGCAGCCGACCAGCGCCCCCCTCGCCCCCGGGCCGGAGACCGCTGACCCCGTTGCCGCCATCAGCGTCCGCGGCGTCACACGCGACTACCGGCGCACCCGTACCTCGCTGCGCCGCCCCAACCCGCCGGTGCACGCCCTGCGCGGCGTCAGCTTCGACATCCAGCAGGGGCAGCGGTTCGGCATCGTGGGTGAGTCGGGGTGCGGCAAGTCGACCCTGCTGCGGATTCTGGCCGGGCTCGACCATCCCACCAGCGGCAGTGTCGCCATCGACGGCCGGGACATCACCGGACTCCGGGAGAGCCGGCTGAAGTTCGTCCGCGAGCGGCTCCAACTCGTCTTCCAGGACCCGATGAGCGCACTGGACCCGCGCATGCGCGTCGGCGACATCGTGGCCGAGCCGCTCGTCGCGCAGGGGCTCGGGAACCGCAAGGAGCGGGTGGCCGAGCTGCTCGAGGCCGTCGGCCTTCGCGCCGACGCGGCGAACCGGTATCCACACCAATTCTCCGGCGGCCAGCGGCAGCGCATCTCGATCGCGCGGGCCCTCGCCCCACGCCCGAAGATCATCGTGGCCGACGAGCCGGTGAGCGCCCTGGACGTGTCCGTACGGGCCCAGGTGCTCAACCTCATCGCCGACCTCGTCGACGAGTTGTCCCTCACGCTGGTCTTCGTCTCCCACGACCTGTCCGTGGTGCGCCATGTGTGCGACCGGGTCGCGGTCATGCACGCCGGACAGATCGTGGAGAGCGGGGCCACGGAGCAGGTGTACGAGGACCCGCAGCATTCCTACACACGCAGGCTGATCGCCGCCGTTCCGACCCTGGGCAAGGCACTGTCCGGAGTGTCGGCGGCCGACCTCAACCGGGAGTACCGACCGTGACCACCCACGCCCATCCCGCCGACGGTGAATTCCCCGTGGCGAGGGAGTTTCCCGAGGGGCTTCCCCTCGGCGACCACTGGGTCGAGGCACCCGCCACCGAGGATGTCCGCTTTCCCTACGACGGGACGCTCGTCGCCCGGGCCCCCGTCGGAGACACCGACCTCGCCCGCCGCGCGGTGGACGCGGCCCTCGCGGTCCGCGGGCAGGTCGGGCGGCTCCCCTCGCACACCCGCAGGGCCGCGCTGCTCGCGACCCATGAGGCGATCGCCTCCCGGCGCGCGGACTTCGAACGGCTGCTGGTGCTGGAAACAGGCAAGCCGCTGGTCGACTGCCGGGTCGAGGTGGACCGCACCCTGCTGACCCTGCTGACGGCGGCCGAGGAAGTGGCCCGGCTGCACGGGGAGACGGTGCCGCTGGACCTGCTGCCGTCGGGTGAGGGGCTGCTCGGCTTCTGGACCCGTAAGCCGATCGGCGTGGTCGTGGGCATCTCGGGCTTCAACTACCCCCTGCTGCTCGCCACGCACAAGATCGCGCCGTCGCTGGCCGCGGGCTGCCCGGTCATCGCCAAGCCCGCCCCGCAGACCCCGCTGGCCACCCTGTGGCTGGTGCACCTCCTCCGCGAGGCCCTGCGCGCCGAGGGCGCGCCGCAGGCCGCGGTGCAGCTGGTGACCGGGGGTCCCGAGGTGGGCGTCACGCTGACCACCGACCGCCGGATCGGGGCGGTGTCGTTCACCGGCTCCGCCGCCGTGGGCCACCAGATCGCCCGGGACGCGGCACCCACCAAGGTGCTGCTCGAACTCGGCTCCAACGCCGCCCTGGTGGTGGCCGCCGACGCCGACCTCGACGCCGCCGCCGACGCGGTCGTGCGCGGCGGGTTCTACGCGTCGGGCCAGGCGTGCATCAGCGTGCAGCGGGTCATCGTGGTGGACTCCGTACGGGAGGAGTTCGTGGCCCGCCTGACGGAGCGCGTGCCCCGGGTGGCCGTGGGCGATCCGCGCGATCCGCTGACCCGCGTCTCGGCGCTCATCGACAAGCGGTCGACCGAGCGGGTGCGCGCGTGGCTGGCGGAGGCGGTGGAAGCGGGGGCGTCCCTGGCGGCCGGAGGCCGGGTCGTCGACGGGGTGATCGAGCCCACCGTGCTGCTCGACGTGGACCGCCCCGTCGCCGTCTGGGACGAGGAGGTGTTCGGGCCCGTGGTCGCGGTGCGCTCCGTGCCCGACCTGGACACCGCCTTCGACATCGTCAACGACTCGCGCTACGGACTGCACGCGAGTGTCTACACCAGCGCCCTGGACACGGCGTTCACCGCTCTGGACCGCCTGGAGGTGGGCGGAGTGGTCGTCAACGAGGTTCCCGGCTTCCGTTCCGACGTCATGCCCTACGGCGGCGTGAAGGACTCCGGGGCCGGAAGGGAGGGCCCGAGGTTCGCCATCGAAGAGCTGACCGTGACCCGTATGGCAGTGATCCGCCCGACGACAACGAAGCCGTGAGGACCATGCAAGCAAAGGACCGCAGCGATGCGGTGGAAGCGTACTCCCGCCTGTTCAGGCTCGACGGCCGCAAGGCCGTCGTGGTGGGCGCGGGCAGTGGAATCGGCCGTGAGAGCGCCCTCGCCCTCGCCGCGCACGGCGCCACGGTCGTGTGCGCCGACCGGGACCTGACGGCGGCCGAGGAGACGGCGTCGATGGGGCAGAACCTCTCCGCGCACGCCCTCGATGTGCTCGACGGCGAGGCGGTCGCACGGGCCGCCGAGGAGCTGGGCGCCGTCGATGTGCTCGTCTTCACCGCCGCGACCAACGTGCGCAAGCCCCTGCTCGACTACACGGCCGACGAGTTCGAGCGGGTCGTGGCGCTCAATCTGCGCGCCTCCTTCGACCTGGTGCGGGCGTTCGGCCGTGGCATGGCCGAACGTGGCGGCGGAAGCATCATAGGCTTCAGCTCGATCCGCGCGGTGACCGTCGAGCCGGGGCAGGGGGTGTACGCCGCCACCAAGGCCGGGCTCGTCCAGATGCTGCGGACCGCGGCGGCCGAGCTGGGCCCGTCGGGCGTGCGGGTGAACACCGTCGCCCCGGGCATCGTGGACACCCCGCTGACCGCGCAGATCAGGGCCGTGCCGGAGTGGTCGGAGGCGTACGCGACCAAGAGCGCGCTGGGCCGCTGGTCCCGGCCGGACGAGCTGGCCGGTGCCGTCGTCTACCTCGCGTCGGACGCGTCGTCCTTCGTCACGGGGAGCCAGCTCTTCGTGGACGGAGGCTGGACGGCGATCGACGGACGCTATACACCGCCCAGCTGACCGGACTCCGACGGGTCTACGCCACCGCCGCCGGGCACCGCGATCACAGCGGTGCCCGGCGGCGGTGGCGTGTGGGTGGGCCGACGGATGCGCAGCGTCCCCACCGTGCCCTTGCCGGATGGCCGGACGGTTTGGCCGCCCCACTGACCCACGACGGCCGCACGCAGCAGCGTGCGGCCGTCGTGCCGGGGGCAAGGTCGCAGCGTCAGGCTCCGGCGAGCGGGGCGTCGGCGCCGTCTTCCGCTCGCCCGGACGGGGCGTCTGCCAGACCGTGGTTCAGCTCCAGTGCGTGCGCCGCGCCGATGACCACCCCGTCATGACCGTGGCCGCCCACGAGCATCATGCCGACCGGTAGACCGTCGACCAGACCGGCGGGGACGTTCAACGCGGGGTGCCCGGTGTGGTTGAACGCACAGGTGTTCGCGATGAGTCCGGGGTCGAGGGCCAGTTCGGTCAGCTCGACCGCCGAGGCGTCGGCATCGGGCAGCGGCGGCGCTGTGGTGCGGACGGTGGGCAGGACGAGGACGTCGACGTCCTCGAGCAGCTGGTCGTACTGCTGACGCAGGCGTATCGCCAGGTTCTGCGCCTTGGCGTAGTAGTGGCCGCCGTAGACATCCCACAGGTAACCGCCGACGGTCGCCGCGTATTTGACGCTGGCGAACAGCAGATCGGAGTGGAGCGCCCGGCCGCGGGCTGCCGCCAACGCCACCTCGGCGTCGTAGAAACCCTTGCCGGGCAGCCCGATTCCGTTGCCCTTCAGCATGAACTGCGCCCCACCCTGCAGCAGCACCGAGGAGTGGATGTCCATCGCGTAGGAGTGCAGCGGTGCCGAGACGTCGACGATCTCGGCACCGAGCGAGGCCAGCAGCGCCACGCGCGCCCGTACGGTCTCATCAACGGCGCTCTGCGCCTCATCGGCGGTGAATCCCTCCGTGAGCACGCCCACGCGCAGCCCCCGGAGCGAATCCCCCAGCATTTCGCCGTATGCCGGTACGGTGGTCTGCGCCCGCTGGCGCGGGTCGAGACCGCCGTCGAAACCCGCGATCACTTCGAGCAGCGCCGCGAGGTCCCGGGCGGTCCTCGCCATCGGCCCGACGTGGTCGACGCTGGGATCAATCGGCAGGCAGCCGGTGTACGGCACCAGACCGTAGGTGGGCTTCAGCCCGTAGATTCCGCACTGCGCAGCCGGGATCCGGATCGAACCGCCCTGGTCGGCGCCGATTCCGACGTCACAGGCACCGCTGGCGACCAGTGCCGCGACGCCGCTGGAGGAGCCTCCGGCCGACCGGGAGGTGTCCCACGGGTTGCGGACGAACCCATCGACGGAGGAGACGCTCGCACCCGACAGGCACAGGTCTTCTGTCGTCCCGATGCCGGTGATCCGGCCGCCGGCGTCAAGTACCCGGGTGACGATGGTCGCGTCGTAGGAGGGTGTATGTCCCCGCAGCAGCTGGGACCCACCGCCCATCGGAACACCGGCCACCGGGATCATGTCCTTCAGCGCCACGGTCCGGCCCGCCAGCCGCCCGGTGTCGGCCCCTCGCACATCGCAGCGGACCGCCCACGCGTTCAGCGGATTGTCCTTCGCGTCCGGCCGCTGCGAACCGGCCCTGGGGTAGCGGACCGGCAGTTGGTGGCCGCTCACCTCGTCCAGCCTCTCGCACGCCCGGAGCGCGCCCTGTCCGAGGGTGAGCATCATCCGAAGCTCGTCGTCGTCCATCGTGAGCCCGGCGTTCTCCGCGGCTCGCCTGACCGCGTCGAGAGAAAGCGGCGGAAGTGTCATCTCTGCTCCTTTGGGTGCGTGGAACTGGAGGAGGCGGGCGGGAGCGAATCAGTCGATTCGCTCGAAGGGTGCCTCGCTCTCTTCGTCCGGCGCGACCGTGAAGACGACCTTCTCGAACTTTCCGGTGAACGCGAATTCGCCGTCATAGCTCGGCGAGGAGGGCGACAGGGTGTCCCGGCCGACGTCGAGGCCCTGCCATCCGAAGAAGTGCGGGAGGACCCGCGGAATGACCTCGTCGCCGGCCGGCCTTCCTGACACGTACAGGTGTCCGACACCCTGCATGTCACCGGTCTTGACGAATTCGAAGGTCAGCTCCGCCGGGCCGGTCGGGAGTTCCTCCTCCGAGGTCACCGTGTACCGGGTGCCGAGGAAGTTGTACTCGTAGACCAGCCGATTGTCCTTGACGTACAGGACGTATCCGCTGCTGATGTTGCCCAGGGACACCAGGACACCCTCGTCCGACGCGGTGGCCCGGTCGACGAACGCGGTGATGCGGTGTGCGCGGTTCATCACCGGTGGCACCGCGGCGCCGGGCAGATGGGCCATGCCGGGGTAATAGGTGAAGGTGGTGCGCTTGCGCGGAGAGCCGGGACGCGGAATCTTCGCCCGGAGGGCGAATCCTTGGTCGTCCAGCGGCAGCACATCGTATTTCCCTGCTTCCACCCAGAAGCGGGAGATCATCTTCTGTAGTTGCTCGGGCCGCGCCTGCGCCAGATCGTTGCATTCCGAGAAGTCGGTGTCGTGGTGGTAGAGCTCCCACTGGTCCGCGTCGAAGGACGTTCCGCGTTCGTGGTAGGCGACGGCCTTCCAGCCGTCGTGCCAGATCGCGCGGTGCCCGAACATCTCGAAGTGCTGGGCGTCCTTGCGCGTCGGCGCGGTCGGCGAGTCGAAGGTGTAGCCCATGCTGACACCGTGGATCGGCATTTGCGGGATGCCGTTGTAGACCGCGGGAGCTTCCAGACCGAGCAGTTCGAAAAGAGTCGGGGCGATGTCGGTGACATGGTGGAACTGCTGCCTGATCTCGCCGGTACGCGGCAGCCCCCGGGGCCACTGCACGATGAGCGGGCAGCGGACGCCGCCCTCGTGGGTGTTCTGCTTGTAGCGCTTGAACGGCGTGTTGCCCGCCTGCGCCCAGCCCCAGGGGTAGTTGGCGTGAGCGCGCGTGGTGCCGATCTCATCGATCCGCGCGAGCATCTCCTCGAAGTCCTCGGGCAAACCGTTCTGATATGCGGTGGGGTTGAGCGACCCCTTCTGCCCGCCCTCCTGGCTGGCCCCGTTGTCCGAGAGCAGGATGGTGATGGTGTTCTCCATCCGGCCTACCTGCTCCAGGAACTCCATGAACCGGCCGATGTGGTGGTCGGTGTGGTCGACCATCGCCGCGTAGGCTTCCTGGAGGCGTGCGGACAGCTTCTTCTCGTCGTCCGGCAGCTCGTCCCAGGGAAGGACCCCGGGGTTGTGCGGCGCCAGTTCGGTGCCCTCCGGCAGGATGCCCCGTTCGATCTGGCGGGCGTGCCGGGTGGCGCGCTCGACGTCCCAGCCGTGGTCGAACCGGCCCCGGTACTTCTCCAGGTATTCCTGAGGAGCCTGGTGCGGGGCGTGCGCCGCACCGAACGCCATGTACATGAAGAAGGGCTTGTCCGGAGTGACCGACGTCTGGTCCCTGACGAATTCGATCGCCCGGTCGACGATGTCCTCACTGAGGTGATAGCCCTCTTCCGGGCTCTTCGGCTGATCCACGGCGTGGTTGTCGTAGAACAGCTCCGGATAGAAGCTGTCCGTCTCGGCTTCCAGGAATCCGTAGTAGCGCTCGAATCCGCGGGACAGCGGCCACTGGGTGTACGGCCCGGACGCGGTGGTCTGCTCCATCGGCGCCAGGTGCCACTTGCCCACGGCCATGGTGTTGAAGCCGTTGTCGCGCAGCACCTCGGGCAGTATCGCCGCGGCCTTGGTGATCTGTCCGCGCCCGCTGGGGAAGCCGGTGTCGAAGTTGGACAGCATGCGCATACCGACGGAGTGGTGGTTCCGGCCGGTCAGCAGGGAGGCACGGGTCGGCGAGCACAGCGTGGTGGTGTGGAAGTTCGCGTAGCGCAGGCCGCCGGTGGCGAGGGCGTCCATGGCCGGGGTGTCGATGTCCGAGCCGAAGCAGCCGAGGTCGGAGAAGCCGACGTCGTCGAGCACGATGACCACGACATTGGGCGTGCCCTCGGGAGGCGTTTGTTGCTCGGGCCACCACGGAGTCGACTCCTCGTAGGTGGTGCCGATCTTGCCTTGGAAGGTCCCGCTCGCGGACGGCGGGGGCGGAGAGGCGTTGGTCATCCAGAACGCTCCTTTGCGCGGCCGGCAGGCCCCCCTGGAGGCTCCGGGACGGCGCCCAGGTTAACTGGCCTTACCAGTAATATGGGCGTCAGTCTCACCCGCTCCCGTTGCCTGTGTCAACCACCGTGACCCCCCTGCCGGGGGCCGGAGGTGCGTGTGTTTCTCAGCCGGTGCCGGGCAGGTCCGCGGCGCAGCGGAACCCCATATGGCCGGTGCTGCTGTCGGGTGTGTTGGAAGTGCGGGCGGCGACGCGGTAGCGGTTGCAGTACGACGCGTGACACAGATAGGAGCCGCCGCGGATCACCTTCGCCTCCCCGGCGGAAGGTCCGGCCGGGTCCTGGCGGGTCTCCGGGCGGTCGGCGGCGTGCCATGTGGTGCTCCACCAGTCGGAACACCACTCCCAGACATTGCCCGAGGTGTTGTACAGGCCGAGGTTGTTGGCCCGGTAGGTCTTGACCGGCGCGGTCCCCAGATATCCGTCTTCGCCCGTGTTGACCTGCGGGAACTCCCCCTGCCAGATGTTGCAGCGGTGCTTCCCGCGGGGCAGCAGCTCATCCCCCCAGGGGAAGCGGGAGCGCTCCAGACCGCCACGCGCCGCCCTCTCCCACTCCGCCTCCGTGGGCAGGCGCTTGCCCGCCCAGGCCGCGTAGGCGGACGCGTCGCGCCAGGAGACGTGGACGACGGGATGGTTCGACAGCTCGGTCCAGGACGACCCCGGCCCGTAGGGAGCCCGCCAGCACGCCCCGTCCACCGCGAGCCACCAGGGCGCCTGCGCCACCGCGCCGTCGCGCACCATGCGCCGGGCGTCGGGGTGGACGAGTGCGTAGAACACGAAGGACCAGCCGTAGCGCTCGGCGTCGGTGCGGTAGCCGCTGCCGCGCACGAACGCCGCGAACTGCCGGTTGGTGACGGCGGTCGCGTCGATGAGGAACGGCGACAGCCGCACCTCCCGGACCGGGCCCTCACCGTCCTCGGGAAACGCGTCGGCGTCGTCGCCGCCCATCAGATACGCCCCGCCGGGAATGCGCTGCATGGCGCGGAGCGCCTGTGCCCGGTCCCGCTCCGGGGCCCGGAGCCCCGGCGCGATGGACGGCTCGGGGTTCTCGTGGTCGCCCCCGGACATGGGAGCGCAACATGCGCCTGACATCGTTCCTCCGACTGCGGCCGCGGTTTCGTGGGCTCGAGCGTACGACCCCGGTCACCGCGCCCAGGCGGGTGTCCAGGTCCCGGCGCCGGAGTCGCCGAACCGTCCGGAGCCGAAGTGATCGCGGAGGGCGGCGAGGGCCGGGTGGGAGTTGTCCCGGTGCCACAGCAGGGAGTGCGGGTAGACCGGGGCCGGGTCCCGCAGGGCGAGGCGGCGCAGGTCGTGGTCGGCGGGCCAGACGAGACGGCTCTGTTCGCCGACGAACGTGGACAGGGAGCGGGAGCCGGCGATGGTGTCGAGCACGGGCTCGGTGCCGAATTCGGGGCCGGTGATCTCGATGGTGAACCCGAACGCGGTGGCGAGGTCGTCGTAGTAGGCCGTCGACTCGCTGCCGGGAACGAGGCCGGGCATCCAGATCCGCTGTCCGGCCAGGTCGGCGGGGCTGACCGCCGGTGCGTCGGCGAGTTCATGGGCCGGTCCGGTGAGCAGCTGGACGGGCTCGTCGAAGGCCCGGGCGGCGCCGATGTCGTCGGGGAGCTTCCGGCCGGGCATGGTGACGGCGCGGAAGGACGCGTCGACGGCGCCGGAGCGCAGGGCGTCGACGGCCGTGTCGACGTCCACGAGGGTCACGACGTCCAACTCGACCTCGGGGTGCGCGCGCTGGAAGCCGCCCAGCACGGCGGACGGGGCGAGCCGTCGGCCGATCACGTCGACGCGCAGCGCGCGGCGGCCGGGGCGCACGGAGTCCACTGCCCGCGCTTCGGCCCGGAGGAGTTCACGGGCGTGGGGCAGAAACGCCTGTCCGTCGATGGTGAGCTTCGCTCCCCGCGCGGTGCGGGTGAACAGCCGCACTCCGAGGATCCTCTCCAGCGTGGCGATGCGCTTGGAGACGGCCTGCTGGGTGACCGCCAAGTCGGCGGCGGCGTCCTGGAAGCGCCCCGTCTCCACGGCGGCCACGAAGGTGCGTACAGCGTCGAGATCCACGCCGGGCAGGATACGCACAACCGTTGGTTGTGCCGCACGGCGCATCGGTTGTTTGATCCTGGCGTTCGCTCCTCGCTTTGATATCGGCGGTCAGCGCGGGGTTGTCCGGGTCGGCGGCGAGAGGTGCGTGGGGCATGTTGGGCAGGCGGGGGCTGGGGCGGCGGTTCGCATGGTTGTGGGCGGCGTTTGCGGTCAGCTCGTACGGCACCTCCCTCGGGTTCGGCGCCTTTCCGCTGATCGCGGTCCTGGTGCTGCACTGCGGACCGGCCGAGGTGTCGGCGCTGGCCGCCGCGGGGCGGGCCGTGGGGGCCGTGGTCGCGGTGCCGCTCGGTCCGTGGATGGAGTTCCGTCGTAAGCGGCCGGTCATGGTGGCGATGGATCTGACGCGGTTCGCGGCGATGATGAGCATCCCCGCCGCGTTCGCGCTCGGCCGGCTCACCTTCGCCCAGCTCCTCGCCGTCTCCATCACGGTCGCCGCGGCCAACATCGCCTTCAGCGCGGCGAGCGGCGCGTATCTGAAGGGGCTCCTGCCGCCGGCGGACCTGCTCACCGCGAACAGCCGCTTCGAGTCCACGACATGGACCGCGACGGTGGTCGGACCGCCGCTCGGCGGGGCCGCGATCGGGATGTTCGGCCCGGTGACGACCGTCGTGGCCGATGCGGTCAGCTACCTGCTCTCGGCGCTCGGCATCCGCGCCATCGGCGGGACGGAGCCCCGCCCCGAGCGGACCGGCGCACCGCGGCCGCGCGCGGGCGATCTGCTCGAAGGGTGGCGCCACATCCTCACCCATCCCGCGCTGCGCCCGCTGTTCCTCAACGCGATCGTGGTCAACGGCCTGATCATGGCCTCCGAGCCGCTGCTCGCCGTCCTTCTGCTGGGCCCCCTGGGGTTCGCACCCTGGCAGTACGGCCTCGTGTTCGCGGCCCCGTGCGTCGGCGGCCTCATCGGCTCCCGCGTGGCGCGCCCGCTCGCCGCCCGGTTCGGGCGGCACAGGGTGCTGCTCGTCGCCGGGACGCTGCGCGCGTGCTGGCCGGTCGGGCTGGCGTTCGTCCGGCCCGGTGTCCCCGGGATCGTCCTGGTCATGGCCCTCCAGTTCGGCCTGGTGGCCTGCATCGGCCTGTTCAACCCCATGCTGGCCACGTACCGGCTCGACCACACCGACCCCGGCCGGGTCGCCCGCACCCTGACCGCGTGGTCGGTCAGCAGCAGCGCCGCCATCGCGGCCCTGACCGCGCTGTGGGGCCTGCTGGCCGCTCTCACCGGTCCCCGTACCGCGATCGCCGCCGCCGGAGTGCTCCTGCTGGCCACCCCGCTGCTGCTGCCGCGCCGCGAGTACGCCATCGACCGCCCGTCCGATGGTCCTCCGCCGCACCGGCACCCGTCCCGGGCGGGAGAGAAGTGACCTGCCCGGTTCCGGGCGGGTTCATCCGCGGCCGTCCCTGGGGCGGTGGAGGTGGGCGCGCGCGACGAGTTCGACGGTGCAGGCAACGGCCACCGCCTGGATCGCCATCAGGGCGACGAGGACGAACAGCTGCACCGCTCCCGCGGCGACCGGGCTGGCCCCGCCCAGCAGCATGCCGACAAAAGCGCCCGGGAGCGTCACCAGACCCACGGTCCGCGTCTGGTCGAGACCGGGCAGCAGGGCATCCGACGCGGCCGGGCGCGCGATCTCCATGCGCGCGTCCCGGTCCGACAGCCCCAGGGCCATCCCCGCCTCGACCTCACCGTGCCGAAGCCTGAGTTCGTCCAGCGCCCGCCGCCCAGACAGCACGGTCGCGGTCAGCGCTCCCCCGATGAAGATCCCGGTCACCGGGATCAGCACGATGCCCTTCAGGGGCACCAGGCCGGTCAGCATCAACAGGCCCACGACCGGCAGCACGCTCCCCGCGATCGGCCACAGCGTCCACCACCACGACCGGTCCGGTGTCAGGCGCCGCCCGGCGGTCCACACCGCCACACCCAGCATCAGGACCAGGAAGGCCACCGTCGCAGGGCCCGAGCCCACCACCTTCGCGATGACCGTGGACACGACGGCCAGCTGGACCGTGGCACGCACACCGGCCAGCAGAACCTGCCGGGCCCGGTGCGTGTCCGCGTCCGGCGACAGGTGGAACAGGGCGACGACGCCGATCGCGGCCAGGAGGAGGACGACGAGCAGCACCGCCAGCGTGGTGTCGACCGGCAGCAGGGAGGAGGCTGCGCTCAGACGCATGGTGCGGGCTACCTTCCGTGACGGCTTCCGCTCTCGCCCGCGCCACGCGCCTGGCCGCGGCCGATGGAGGGAAGCGTACGCCGTGGTGTGCGGGGGCTTGCTGATCACCACGAGGAGCGCTCGGCAGCCCGGCCGAGGGGCGGGCACGGATGTGGGCGCGGAGATCCTGGATCTTCAGGAATCACGGTGACCGTACCGCCGGACAGGTCGATACTCGGAGCCATATCCCCATCCCGAGGAGACCGACATGTTCCGCGGCCTCAGCGCCTTCCCGCTCACCCCCACCACCGAGACCGACATCGACGAGGCGTCGTTCCGTACTCTCGTCGCCCGTCTCGCGGCCGCCGGGGTCGATTCGATCGGCGCGCTCGGCTCGACCGGCGGCTACGCCTACCTCTCCCGCGAACAGCGGGCCCGGGCGGCGCGGATCGCCGTCGAGGCCGCCGAGGGCGTACCGGTCATGGTGGGCATCGGCGCACTGCGCACCGCGCAGGTCCTCGCGCTCGCCGAGGACGCGCAGAAGGCGGGCGCGTCCGCGGTGCTGCTCGCCCCGATGACCTATCAGGCCCTCACGGACGAGGAGGTGTTCGGCCTCTACGAGGACGTCACCCGCGAGCTGTCGGTGCCGCTGTGCGTGTACGACAACCCCGGCACCACCCATGTCCACTTCACCGACGAACTCCACGCCCGGATAGCCCACTTGCCGAACGTGGCCGCCCTCAAGATTCCGCCCCTGCCCGCCGACCCGGCCCAGGCCGAGGCCCGCGTCGAGACGCTGCGAGCCCTGCTCCCGGACACCGTCACCATCGGTGCCAGCGGCGACTGGTCGGCCGCCACCGGGCTGAACGCCGGATGCGAGGCGTGGTATTCGGTCGTCGGCGGCCTGTTCCCCGCCACCGCGCTCGCCCTGACGCGTGCCGCCCAGGAGGGAGACGCCGCCCGGGCGACCGCCCTGTCGGAGCGGCTGGAACCGCTGTGGGAGCTGTACCGCACGTACGGCAGCCTGCGCGTCATGTCCGCCGCCGCCGAACAGTTCGGCCTGACCGACCGGCCCAACCTCCCCCGCCCCTTCCGCGAGTTGACCACTCTCGCGCGTCAGGAGCTCGCGGCGGTCCTGGCCTCTCTGGGGCTTACGGACCGCTGACCGGGTGGCCCTAGTCCTGCGGGACGTCCCTGACGAACACGATCCCGTCGGTTCCGGCCAGGTGTGCCGGGTCGAAGGAGGAGTAGCCGTAGTACGGGGACACGCGGGGAGCGGGCCGCGTGTCGCCGAGCGCGGTGGCCAGCCGGGAGGCATCGACGACGTAGCGGTCCTCCGGGAGCGCGTACAGGAGTCCTTCGACGGTGTCCGGTGGCGGGGCATCCACCCCCTGGTGCCGGATCGTGCCGAGAGCCGTGGCCAGGAAGGCGTACTCCGCGCCCAGGTGGGAGTGCACGATCGCGCCGGCGCTCCACCACTCCAGCCGCAGGCTGCCCATCCGCATCGTGCTCTTGTCCCGCTGGAGATGGCCGTTGTGGGCGTGGACAAGTGCTGGGCCCCGATCGGCGATGGCGAGGAGGTTGTCGGCCATCATCTGGCCCCGCAGGCCCACCAGCCGCGTCATGCGGCTCGGTGAGGTGTCGGCCATCCAGTGGTGGTAGCGCAGCAGGCCGGTGGCGGTGCGCCCGTACAGGCGTGCCCGGTCCCAGTCGTCCCGCGAGCCGACCGTGATCAGGTGCGGTGTCTCCGCGTCGAGCAGCGCCACCAGATCGTCGGCGAGCAGTCGCAGCTCCCTGGCCTCGGCCGACTGCCCCACGGACTGGGCGGGGTCCATCATGGCGGCGGAGTTGGTCCACCGGTCGTCGGCGCCGAGCAGCCGGTCGAGCGTTTCCGCCGTGCAGGGCAGCAGGTCCGCGTCGACCCGGGCCGAGAGGTAGTCGTGGAGTGCGGTGAGGGCCTGCCCGGGGCTCGCGGCGCCGGTGATCTCCAGCGGGCCGTCGAAACCGGCGAAGCGGAGCCGCTCGGACGCGGGTCGGCCATCGTTGGTGGCGCGCATCCAGCGCACGAGTTCGCGGTTGGCCGCGGACTCGCCGAACCCGTGGCTGAATCCATGCTCCATGACCTCGTCGAGGGTGCCCGTACCCGTGGTGACGTAGTCGTCCACGAGCAGGCCCCGCACGCAGTCACTCTCGATCGCGATCGTCCCGTAGCCCTCCTGCTCCACGAGCTGCCGGAACAGCTCGTTGCGCACGTCGAGCAGAGTGTCCTCGCCGTGGGTGGGCTCGCCCAGGGCGAGCAGCCGCGGCCGGGCCGGGAGCAGCCGCATGACGGCGGCGGCCTCGACGGCATGGGCGGTGTCCTTGATGTCGGTAGCCATGGCTTCAACGGTATCGTTGAACTTTCGGTGGAAACTTTTCCGCAATATCGGCAGGACAATGGGACGAAACCTTCAAAGCAGTGAACGGCTCAGGCCGGTCGATCTGGCGCGCGGGCACGGACTGTCCACCCAGGCGGTCAGGAATTACGAGGAGTCCGGCATCCTTCCGGCCGCCGGTCGCACACCCCACGGCTACCGCACCTACACCCCGCTGCACGCGCGAGCCCTGCGCGCGTTCCTCGCCCTGCTGCCCGGCCACGGCCACCGGACGGCGACGTCGATCATGCGGGCGGTGAACGAGGGCTCGGCCGAGGAGGCGTTCCGTCTCATCGACGAGAGCCACGCCCAGCTCCTCGACGACCGCCGGACCCTCCAGGCCGTGGAGAACGCCCTCCGCGACCTGGAGCCCACCACGGCGTCCGGGCCCGGGGCCACGTTCATCGGGCCGCTGGCAGAACAGCTCGGCCTCCGGCCCGCGACGCTGCGCAAGTGGGAGCGCGCCGGGCTGGTGCGCCCGCGCCGCGACCCGCTGACCGGGTACCGCGTCTACGACGAGGCCGACGTACGGGATGCCCGGCTGGCCCACCAACTCAGGCGGGGCGGCTATCTGCTGGAGCAGATCGCCCCGCTGATCGCCCAGGTGCGACAGGCGGGCGGGCTGGAGCCGCTGGAGGCCGCGCTGTCCGACTGGCGCGGCCGACTGTCCGCCCGCGGACGGGCGATGCTGACCGGGGCCGCCGAGCTGGAGGCGTACCTGCGCGAGCGCGGATGAGAGGTCGGTGGCCAGCCGAAGCCCTGAGTGGCTCAGTGGCCCTGCTCGTGTCCGGCGAACGCGGTGAACAGGCTTTGTGGTGCGTCGTCGCCGAACATCAGCTCGTAGAGTTCGTTGCCTTCGGTGGCGGCTTCGGCGCCACGCGGGAACATGGCCCGCTCGTACGCGGCGAGCGCGGCCTCGACATCACCGGGGTGCGCGGCGAGGGCCGCACCGAGTTCAGCGCCGTCCAGCATGGCCAGGTTGGCGCCTTCGCCGTTCGGCGCCGCGAGGTGGGCGGCGTCGCCGACGAGGGTCACCCCCGGCACCCGGTCCCACCGGTGCCCGACCGGCAGGCTGTTGAGGAGGCGCAGGACCGGCGCGGTGTCGCCTTCGGTGATCAGCGCGGTCAGCTCCGGCGCCCAGCCGTCGAACTCCCGCGCGATCCGCGCGGTGGCCGCGTCGGCGTCGGTGAAGTCGATGGCGGCGAACCAGTCCTGCGGCTCGGTGAGCGCCACGTAGGTGTGCAGGGCGCCGCCGCTCTCGCGGTGCGCCTGGATCCCCTTGCCCGGCGCGAGTGCGAGCAGCGACCCGCCGCCGACCGCTTTCGCGGCGGCGGGGTGCCGGACGTCGCTGTCGTACAAGTAGGTCTCGATGAACGCCCGGCCGACGTACTCGGGCGTGGCGGCGGAGAGCAGCGGCCGGACCCGTGACCACGCGCCGTCCGCGCCGACCAGCAGGCTTGTGACGACCGTGCCGCCGTCGGCGAAGGTCACCTCGTGGCGGCCCTCACCGAGGGCACGGGTGCCGGCGGCCTTGTGGCCCCATCGGACGGTGCCGTCCGGGAGCGAGTCGAGCAGGATCTGCCGCAGCTCGCCGCGTTGCACCTCGGGGCGTCCGCCCGTGCCGTCGTCGGGCTGGTCGAGCAGCACGCTCCCGTCCCGGTCGAGGATCCGCATGGCCTGGCGGCCCTCCAGGATGAGGCCGCGGAACTCGTCCATCAAGTCCGCTTCCCGCAAGGCGAGTTGGCCGTTGTAGTCGTGGATGTCGAGCATCCCGCCCTGCGCCCGGGCCGTCGGGGAGGGCTCCGCCTCGTAGACGGTGGCCGCGATGCCGTGGACGTGCAGGACGCGGGCGAGCGTGAGGCCGCCGAGTCCGGCGCCGATGATCGTCGCATCAGTGGTCATGGTGATTCCTCGTGTGTCGGACACCTGCCGGGCGGGCGCCCGGCAGGTGTTCCGGAACGATGCCGAAGCCCGCCGACAAACCGCCGAGACCGGATCGGCGACTCCGACAGATGACCGACACCGCGAGCTGCCGGGCTGGGGCATTCGGCGGTACATCGGCATGCTTTCGGGTTGCGGCGCCCACGGGCGGAACCCGCTTGGCGGCTGTGCCGCCCCACTGGCCGATTGACTTGGCGGACGGGAAAGGCGATCGCCTCTCCGGAGCGCTTCTTGTGAGGGCAGCCACGTTGATCAACAGGCGGAATGTACTGCGGGCGGGCACGGCGGGGGTTCTGGGCGCGGAGGCGGTGGGCCTGGCGTCACCGCCCGCTGCGGCCATGCCCTCCACCGAGACGGCGGAGCGGGTCGGCGAACGGGACTGGGAGCGGCTGGCGCAGGCGCTGTCGTCACGTTCCACGCTCTACCGGCCGGGAGACTCCGGCTATCCGCCGCTGGCGCTTCCGTTCAACCACCGCTACGCCGGGATCCGCCCCGCGGGAATCGTGGCGTGCGGCACCACCAGGGACGTCCGTACGGCGGTCGGCTGGGCCCGCGACGCGGGGCTGCCCGCCGTGCCGCGGTCCGGGCTGGGCCACAACTACGCCGGGTACTCCGCCACGACGGGGCTGCTGCTCAACATGGCCCGGATGAAGAGCATCGCCTCCACCCCGCGGCCCGGCGCCCGCTCCCGGGTCTACGGGCCGATGAGGGTCGTTCACGGCGCGGGGACCGTCACCGTGGGGGCCGGGGTCACCAACGGCGACCTGCACCCGCTGCTGGAGGACCGCGGCATGTTCGTGCCCACCGGCCGCTGCCCCACGGTCGGGGTGGCCGGGCTGGTGCTCGGCGGCGGTATCGGCTTCAGCGACAAGATGTTCGGCCTGACCTGCGACCGGCTGGTCTCGACGGACGTCGTACTGGCCGACGGCAGCGTGGTGGAGGCCAGTGCGGACGCCCACTCCGACCTGTACTGGGCCTGCCGCGGCGGCGCCGGGAACAACTTCGGCGTCAATACCTCCTTTACGTTCCAGTACGAGCGGTTCGAAGGCAACGTGGGCTTCTACCAGCTGCGCTGGAGCCTGGACGCGGTTCAGCCGGTGATCGCCGCCGCGCAACAGATCGCCGTCGACACCCTGGACGACAAGCGGTTCCACCTCCGCGTCGGCATCGGCACCCGCGGGGTCACCAGCGACCAGATCCGCGCCAACGCCAACGTCAACGCCATCGGCCAGTACTACGGCACCCTCGATGACCTGCGCGCCATCCTCGCTCCGCTGCTCAAGATCGGCACGGCTGAGGAGCGCGCCCGCAACAGCGCGTCCGTCCGGGAGGTCACTCCGGGCCAGGCGAGTGTGCTGTTGAGCGCCACCACGCCGGTGGACCAGTTCGGCGCCAAGTCGGCGGTGCTGACCTCCCGGACGCTGCTGACCGACGACCAGGTCGATGCCGCCGCACAGCATCTGCTGGACTGGCCGGGCAGCGGCAACGAGGACGGGGCCGGGTTCGCCATGTTCGCCCTCGGTGGCGAGATCAACCAAGTGCCGCCGGACGCCACGGCCTTCGTACACCGCAACGCCACGTTCATCTTCGCCGCCGAGACCACCTGGGCGGACTACGATCCGCAGCACGTCGCCACGGCGAATCTGCAGTGGCTCCGCGAGTTCTACTTCGGCATCTTCGGCGAGACGCCGTCCCGGCACTCCTACCAGAACTTCCCGGATCCGACGCTGAAGGACTGGCAGCGGGCCTACTACGGGGCGAACTACGACCGGCTGGTCCGGGTGAAGCGGACGTACGACCCGACCGACTTCTTCAGCTATCCCCAGGGGATCGGCACCTGACGCCTCCGGCCATGTGGTCGACCACCGCCCGGCCTGGCAACCCGCGTACCACGTCCTCCAGTTGGGCGATCCCCTCGCCCTGGACATGGAATTGGGCCGCCCAGCCGAGACCGTCCACCCGTTCCAGGATCGAGTCGATCTCGGCGCGGGTCGGCGCCGCTCGCAGGTGGGGCAGGAAGTTCAGCCGATGGCGGACCACTCTGGACGCCCTCCTTGAGCTGCCCGAGATCGACGGCCCGGTCGGGTACTCCGGGTGGAGGGCCCTCGGCATCCGGCTGGCGGTGGCCGAGGCCGCGCCGCGCATCGGGCCTCTCCGAGGCGGCGGCCCGCCCCGACACTCCGGGCTGGCGGCTCCCCGGCGGCCTGGTGGATACGCTGCTGCGCGCACGGGGCCTCGACGAGCTCGCCTTCGCGCTGTGCGCCCCGTTCCCCGACGTCGCCCAATCGACGCACACCGTCGCGAACCACTGCACGAACACTTGTTGGCCATGCTTGCCGAGCGGCAGGACGTCCCGACCGAATTGCGCAAGGACTGCATCGCCGCGCTCGTCCGCCTGCGGCATCCGGACCTCACCCGGTGCCGTTCGTCCGACCACCGCACCGCGCTCAGCCTGCCGCGGAGCCACCCCGTACCGGACGAGGACTGGCTGCGCCTGGCCTACCGGTACGAGGAGTTGACGCCGACGGACACGCTGCGCGAAGCACAGCCCGCCCGGGCCGTCGTCCGGCAATTGCTGGGACTGTTCCCCACACAGCGCGACCAGCCGCTCATCCGCCCGTACCGGTGCGCGCACGCCCGGGCACGGCGAATGGCACACGTCCAGCTGGGCACCGACCCGGACGCCTGGGCCATGGCCGCGCGCCTGCTGCCCGAATTCGAGGGGACATTCCCGGAGCTGCTGACCACAGCGACGGCCGTCATCAGCTGAGTCGGCCCAGGAGCTTGCCCAGCAAATTATTCTTTCGGCAGTAGCCGGAAGTCGTCAAAATCAAAGCCGGGCGCAACTACGCAACTCACGAGCACCTCTTCATCACTGGCCGGGCGAGCGGCCTGCCAGTGCCCAGCCGGCACAAGAGCTTGTGGTTGTTGTCCGCTGGCGATATCGGGCCCCAGCAGGATTGTCTCAGGATCCTCTTTTGGCTTCTCACCGGAACCACCCAGCAGTAGCAGCAAGGGGCCACCACGGTGCCACAGCCATAGTTCCGACGAACGCACGGTGTGCCACCGGGATTCCTCGTCGGGAGGCAAGAGGAAGTAGATGGCTGTGCAGAGGGACCTCCGCCCCGGATACCCCTCCGGCTGCACTTCCGTGTCACTGCGCCAAGTTTCCTTGTACCAACCTCCTTCGGGGTGTGCACTCATCCGAAGCAGACGGGCGGTATCGGGAATTGTCGGGTCGGTCATGGGCTTCCTTCCGTTCTTTGAGGGGAATTCTGCTTCTCTCCCCCGCCGGGGTCCAGGACGGGAGGGCCGCCCGGCAAGTGCAGCGTATCGGTGCAGCGGGGCACCAGCCTGGCCGTCGGCAGGCTGGACGGCCAGTAGTCGGTGGGCGCCTCGGGCGAGGGGCGGGCGGAGGCGTCGACGGCTACCTGCACGCGGTAGCCCTCTCGTAGACCGCCCAACACCGTCTGCTGCGCCTTGGCCGCGTCGGCGAGCGGATAGGTCGCGCCGACCGTGGTCACCAGCGCGCCCGAAGCGGCCTGCTCGGTGCTCAACCGTGCTCAGCGCTGGCCATCGGCATCGCCGATTGCCGCAGCAGTTGTTCGACAAGGCGTTCCTTGCCGAGGGCGAGGTGGCGGCGGTAGGTGCCGTAGGGCACCCCGAGCCGCCGGGCGGCGGCCTTGTGGGTGCGGGAAGCCGCGATGTAGGTGGCGGTGAGCGCCTCGTGGGCCTTGACGCCCGCGGGGTCGATCGGCAGCGCACCGAGGGCGGCGCTGATGGCATCCCGCAGGTCCGCGGCCGGGTCGGGCGAGCCCGGTGGCACGAGAGGTGAACGCAGCAGGACGCTTGTGGCGAACTCGCGCGGGGTGTGCCACGTGCGCAGTGCTTCGAGCACGCCATCCTCGAACGCGGCGCGCGGCAGGTCGCCAGGACCGTCGGCGGTGGGTGCTTCGATGGGCGCGGCCACGGCGCGGGCTCGGTCCCGCACCCACTGTTCCACGGTCTGCCGCCGCCAGTCCCGGCCGAAGACGTGCTGCTTCCGCCCGCCGACATCGACGGCCGCGACCTCCAGCAGCCCGGCCCCGGCCATGTAGCGCCGCCACCGCTCGCCGTCCTCGAAGACGGTGGCGGTCACCGCGCGTCCGGTGGTCCGCATCTCCTCGGCGATGGTGCGCCGGCTGATGAGGTCCAGCAAGGGAGAGGGCCGCTGGTGCCAGCCCGGCTGCACCGCGAAGCGGCGGATGCCCAGGTGCTCACCCGGTCCCAGGGGCGCGGCCGTCTCGACGTAGTCCCAGAATGCCGCGACCACAGGGTCCCCGGCCCGGTCCTCGGGCAGTGGGGTCTCCAGCCGCAACATCGCCATGAACCCCGTGGGGGTGGCGGAGCCGGTGTAGCGGTAGACGCGGAAGGCCGAGGGTTGGCGGCGCACCCAGTGCGCGGCCGCGGCTGCCGAGGCCAGTCCCTCCGCCTCTTCGGCCATGCGCAGGACGTCGGGCACGTCCTCGGGCCGCAGCGGGGTGTCCTCGACGTGGGGGTGCGTTCGCCAGGCGTACGGGTCGTCCGGGCCGCTTTGGTTGCGGAAGAGGAACATCCACTCCGCGACCCGCACCAGCGCGTCGCCCTCGGTAGCGGCGCGCACCGCCTGCAGGCCCGCGACCGAGATGCGGACGCGGATGTCGTCGTAGCGCTCGGGGTCCCGCCAGCGCAGGTCGGCCTCGAGTGTCGCCCGTACCGCGTCGTGCGGGTGCAGCCCTTCGGGCGTGGCCTCGATGTAGGGCTGCTGGCGCAGCCAGGAGAACACCGCCGCGGTGTCGGCCTCGCCCAATACCGCGCGTAACAGCGGTTCGCGGGTGACGTGGGCCTGCGCGACAACTTCGAGGGCGCGTCGGTGGACGCCGCTGGGCAGGTCGCCGACCAGCCGCTCGACCAGGGTCGTGAGCACATCGCCGGTGGGCTCCCACGGCGCCCCCGGCGCCGCGGCGGGCACAGACGCGGCGAGGGACAGGGCGAGCGGGCTGCCCCCGGCGAAGGCGATGAACGGGCCGCGCTGTTCGGCGGGCACGCCGCGGGCGGCCAGCAGGGCGTCGGACTGGGCCGCGTCGAGCGGCCGCACCCCCACCCCGGCGAACAGCGGCGCCCAGCCGGGATCCAGCGACCACTCGGGATCGGGGGCGACCCGGCTCGCGAGCACGACGAGCGCGTCCTCGGGGAGCCGGAGCAGGAAGGTCTCGCGCAGCCATGCCTCGAGTTGCTGGCACTGCTCGAAGGTATCGATCAGGAGCACCGCACCGGGCTCGGCACAGGCGGGTGCGGCGGCCTCCTCCAGACGCCGCGGATCCGCGTCCAGAAACCGGGCGTCGACCTGCACCACACGGCGCCCGGCGAGCTCCGCCCGCCAGGCGGCGTAGCGCACCAGCGAGGACTTGCCGATGCCGCCGGGCCCGTGGAGATACGCCACGAGCGGAGCGTCCCCCGCCCCCGACAGCATCCGGTCGAGCACCGCCCGCTCCGGTTCCCGGCCCACCAGCGCCCCGGCGCGTGCCTCGGCCAACCGGCCCGCCAGTCCCGTCGCCCCCAACCGGGCTGCTCCTCTCGTCAGGTCCGTCTTGGCGTCGAAGATCCGCTCGGTGAAGCGCTTCGGCGTAGACCGGGCCGGGTCCTTATGATCCGGCCTTGCGGCGCGGCGCGGCTGAACGAGGTGGCGTGGAGCGCATGTGGTCGCGCACCGGCGCCAACAGCCCGGCGAGAGCCTTGACGTCATCGCGCGAAAGCGGCTCGAACAGGAGGCCCCTGACCACCTCGATGTGACCCGGCAGCACCTTCCCGAGCAGCGCGCTTCCGGCGTCGGTGACGGTGACCGTGACGCTCCGCTCGTCGTCCGGAGAGGGCGTGCGCACGACCAGGCCCGCCTTCTCGAGCAGGCTTACCTGGTAGGTCAGGCCGCTGCGGCTGTAGACAACGCCGTCGGCGAGGTCGGTCATGCGGTGGCTGCCCGTTGGTGAGTCGCCGAGGCGGGCCAGCAGCTGGAATTGGATGTAGCTGAGGTCACCGGCTTCGCGCAGCTGTTGCTCGACCGCGTGCCGGAGCAGGCTGGCGACCTCGATGAGGTCGAAGTAGGCGCCGAGTTGTACGGGGTTGAGCGACGGCGGCGACTTGGACATGGCCCCAGTGTACTGCTTCGAATTCGAAGATTGACGTGTGGTGCGGGTGGGCAGTGCTGGGCCCTGCTGAGCACCGCAGGACGTGGAGTTCGGGCGTTGGCGCGGTACAGGGTGGCGGGCAGGAGGACGGCGCCGCCGTCCGCGGATCCCGAGGATCGGCCATGAGCATCCCCTACCTCGCCCAGCGGGAAGATCAGCAGCAGCTGGAGTGGATCGGCGGGAGCGTCTTCAGCGTCCTGCTCGACGCCGAGGCGACCGGCGGGCAGCTGACCGTCGGGCGCTTCGACGTCAGCGAGGGCGAAGCGCCGCCGTTTCACCTGCACAACAACGAGGACGAAGTCTTCCTGCTCCTGTCCGGTTCCGCGCTGGTGTGGGCCGGCGACGAGGAACACGAGCTGCGAGAGGGCGGCATCGCCTTCCTGCCCCGGCGCGTCCCGCACAGTTACCGCATCACCTCCGCGAAGGCCGACCTGCTGCTCATCGCGACCCCTGGCGGGCTGGAGAAGATGTTCCGCCACGCGGGCCGCGACCTGCGGGAACCACGTCCGGAAGGCTTCGAGATTCCGCAGCGGCTCCTGGCCGAGGCCGCCGAGCTGTCCGGCAACGTCGTGCTGGGCCCACCCCAGTGACACCGCGGTCGCCGCGGACCGTCGCCGCGGCCTCGCGAGCGACGCCACTTGCTTCGAATTCGAAGCAGCAGTAGCGTATCCCGCAGTTGCTTCAAATTCGAAGCAATCAAACGTGAAGCGAAAGCGAGAACTCCGATGAAGGCAGTGCGTTTCCACGAGTACGGCGGCCCCGAGGTCCTGCGCTACGAGGACGTGGAGCAGCCCGTCCCCGGAGCCGGGCAGGTCCGGATCCGCGTCGCCGCGACGTCGTTCAACTCCGTCGACGGCAACATCCGTGGTGGCTTCATGCGCGGCCCGATCCCGGTGGAGCTGCCGCACACGCCCGGCCTCGATGTCGCCGGTACGGTCGACGCGCTGGGCGAAGGCGTGGACGGCCTCGCGGTCGGCGATGAGGTCATCGGGTTCCTGCCGATGGACAAGACCGGCGCCGCCGCGGAGTACGTCCTCGCCCCGGCCGACGTTCTGGCGACGGCACCCAAGGACGTCCTGCTGCCGGACGCCGCGGCGTTGCCGCTGGTGGGGCTCACCGCGTACCAGGCGCTGTTCGACCACGGCAAGCTGACGGCCGGGCAACGCGTGCTGATCAACGGCGCCGGCGGAGCGGTCGGCGGCTACGCCGTGCAGCTGGCCAAGGGCGCCAAGGCCCACGTGATCGCCACGGCCGGCCCCCGCAGCGCCGAGGCAGTGAAGTCGGCCGGCGCCGACGAGGTCATCGACCACACGGCCACGAGCGTGCCCGACGCGGTCGCCGAGCCGGTCGACGTGGTGCTCAACCTCGCGCCGGTCGACCCGGCGCAGCTGGCCGCACTGGTCACCCTGGTCCGGCCGGGCGGTGTCGTGGTCAACACGACGGTGTGGATGCCCGCGCCCAGCGACGAAGAGCGCGGCGTGCGCGGCATCGACCTGTTCGTCCGCAGCGACGCCGAACAGCTGTCGCGGCTGGTGGCACTGGTCGACCGCGGTGAGCTGCGCGTCGCCGTCGCCGAGCGGGCGCCGCTGGCCGGCCTGGCGGCGCTGCACGCCCGGGCCGCCGAGGGCGCGGTGCACGGCAAGGTCATCGTCGTCCCGTCCGCCACCTGACCCCGGGTCGATCTGAGCCGCCGCCTGAGACGGCCGCCTCAAGCCCACCGGATACAGTGCGCGAGAGGGCAGCCCGGTCAGGGAGGGGAAGCGTGACCGACACCAGCACCCGGCCCGCCGGGGGTGAAGCACAAGCGCCACGGCAGAGCCGACTGCACCGCCTGATGCGCTACCTCCCCCTGATCGCCCCCGTCCTGCTGTGGGCCGTGCCCTGCTGGGTGCTCCTGCACACCAGCCAGCACTGGCCGCTGCCCGTCACGCTGATCGGCACCGCGCTGTTCGCCCTCGGTCTCATCGGTATGCCGCTCGCGATGGTGCGCGGCCACGGCCGGCGCCAGCAGGATCGGGCGGCGATCATCGGCGACACCCTGCTGGGCGCGAGCTGGATTCTGTTCACCTGGTCCGTTCTGCTCGGCGTCCCCTTGCGGCTCGCCCTGACCGTGGCCGACGTCGGCGAGAGCCAGGACCGGGCCCGAATCGTCACCTGGGCCGTCCTCGGCATGACCGCCGTACTGCTCGGCTGGGGGTACGCCGAGGCCCGCCGCGTGCCACGCGTGCGCCAACTCGACGTGCGACTCCCCCGGCTGGGTGCCGGGTTGGACGGCATCCGCGTCGCCCTCATCACCGACACCCACTACGGCCCGCTCGATCGCACGCGCTGGTCGGCGCGGGTATGCGAGACGGTGAACACTCTGGAAGCCGACCTGGTCTGCCACACCGGCGACATCGCGGACGGCACGGCCGAACGCCGCCGCGCCCAAGCCGCCCCACTCGGTACCGTGCGGGCCACCCGGGCCCGCGTGTACGTCACCGGCAACCACGAGTACTACAGCGAGGCCCAGGGCTGGGTCGACCTGATGGACGAGCTGGGCTGGGAGCCGCTACGTAACCGCCATCTGCTGCTCGAACGCGGCGGCGACACCCTCGTGGTCGCAGGCGTGGATGACGTCACCGCCGAGTCCTCCGGCCTGGCAGGCCACCGCGCCCACCTCGCCGGAGCCTTGAACGGCGCCGACCCCGGCCTACCCGTCCTGCTCTTGGCACACCAGCCCAAGTTCATCGACCGGGCAGCAGCCGCCGGCATCGACCTCCAGCTCTCCGGCCACACCCACGGCGGCCAGATCTGGCCCTTCCACCACCTCGTCCGCATCGACCAGCCCGCCCTCGCCGGCCTCAGCCACCATGGCCCCCGCACCCTCCTCTACACCAGCCGCGGCACCGGCTTCTGGGGCCCGCCGTTCCGCGTCTTCGCCCCCAGCGAGATCACCCTGCTCGTGCTCCGCTCCCCGCACCTGCCCACCTCGACATAGCACTCGACGGGCCGACACATCCGCGTGGAGCAGCCCACGAGCCGAGGCGCCTGACCAGGGCGAGACAGCCGGCCCAGTCCTCGTCCATTCTCAGCAACGGGCCAGGAACTGTCCCGAGGGCACCGAAGCCTCCGATCACAGTCGCAGGATGTTGTCCGGGGCGCGTGCCGCCTCATACGCGAATCCCCAGAAGTCCGAGTGCCCGATGGCCAGGTTCACGTGCACCAAATTGATCAGCGGAGGCGGCAGGCGAAACTCGCGTCCGAGCTCTTCCGCGTTGTCCCCGTCGTTTTCGTCGTCCAGTTCCTCGCATCTGGTCGAGACCGCGAGCAGGGTGTGATCCCCCTTCATCGTGGCGGCATCGGCCAGGAACACCACTTCGAGCCCCGGTTCTCCGGCAAGTGTGGACAGCACCACCTCATCCGGGCTCGCCCCGGAGAACGCGCGATCGTCGACCACGTGGGTGCGCACTTCCGACTGACCGTCGGGCTGATCGAGCAGGTCGACCACTGCCCGCCACGCTTCGTCGTCCGAGTAATCCGTGCGCACGACAAGGGCGTCAGTCTCGAAGTCGTACCCCGTGCGGTTGATCGTCGGTCGCGTTCTGCCCACCTCTCGTGGAAGACGCACACCATGCCACGACCAGACGGCGAATCCGTCTCGGTAGGCGATGGCGGGGCCGGTCTCGCAGTGCAGGCGGCCTTGGTCGTCACGGTGCAATGTGGTGGGGCGCTCGGTGAGGATGACGGCGTGTTCGAAGGGCCACCACCGCCCGGCCGATCGCGCGACGCGCATGATGCCGCGGAGCCGGTCAGCCTCCGCGACAGACCAGTGGGCACCGAAGTAATCCCAGGCCGCGAGCCATTCGACGTCGTGCTGGCCAGGTATCGACCTGGGGATCTCCGTTCCGAGCTGATCCCGGACCTGGGCCCGGACATGGTCCCGGACCCGCTCCCCGAACCCGTGGCTGTGGACGCGATCCAAGATCTGGGCCCAGACCTGATTCTCGTCATACGCTCCGACCCGGCCTCCGAACTCCTCCCGGAGCAGCACCCGGACCTGCTCCACGACGTGATCCGGAATCTGATCCCGGACCCGGTCCCGGACCAGCTCCCCGGCCTGGTACCGGGCCCCGGTCTCGGTCACGCTCCGACCTCGGTTCTGAGCATCGACCTGAGCCCGTATCTGAGCATCGACCTGAGCGCGGACGTGAACTTCGCTCCCGGGCCGGGAACCCTCCGCGCCCGCCAGCATCGAGGCCCCGATGGCTCCGGCCATGGGCGAGTCGAGCCAGACGCACAGCGCCGGAGGCTCCAGGCCCGCCGCGCGATAGGCGTCGGCCACACCCGCCTCGGCCTCGGCGCGGTCGGCGGGGCCGGTCGCGAGGCCGTGGGCGAGCCAATCGTCCTTGACCCGGTCCAGGGAAAGGATTTGGGAGTCGGTCAGCTCGTTGATCTTCACCGGGTCTGTCCTGTTTCTCGGGAAGGCGGCTGGCGGGTTCGGTAGGCGGCTCACCCGCCTGACGTAATTCTGCAGATCACGTCCGGGTAAGCACAATGCGAGAATCGCGGATTATGTCACCCTCTCGCCGGAAGAATTCACTGTGCGCCGGAGAAGGTCCGGCTTCCGGCCGGAACGGTTCCGAAGCAGGTCGATGATCGCGCGGGTAAAACTGAGTCGGCTGCGTTGAGCGCGCCTCTGGAACGACGCGGGGACACCGACCGCCTCGGGCTGGTCGGAGAGGCTGAACGCCGACGAACTGGGCAACGCCGCCGACGGTCTGATCCGTAGTCGCGCTGCTCGTCTCGTGGTTGACTCCGGTCTCACCCGCGAGTGAAGACCCACTCGTGGTTGTCGCGCTTCTCGGCCGCGCACGGCGAGACGATCAGATCGCGGGTGTCACTCTTGGGGCCGTAGGACTTCAGGCACATGTTGTGACTGGCGGCGTTGCGGATCCAGAAATTGCCGTCCCGCCTCTTGTCCAGCCACCACAGCTGGTTGTCACCGTTCGTGCCCTGGCACGCGGACTCCTTGACCTTCTCGCCCTTATCGGCGGCACCGCTGCCGGGGAGGTCCAGGCACCTCTTGGCCTTGATGTTGCGGAGGACGAACAGCGACGCTCCGCCCGGACCGCCGCTCTTGGACTTCTTCTGCGCGCTCCACAGCTGGTTGTCGCTGGTGTGGTTGTTGCACTTCGCCTGGACGATCCGTCCGCCGGCGGAACCCTTGCCGGTTCCGGGGATGTCGGCGCAGGTGCCGTTCGCGCTGTTCTTGATCAGCGTCCGGGTCAGAACCGCGGGGAGCGGGTTTGCGGGGGTCCGGCGCCCTGCCTTGGTCTCCCCCTTCTTCTGTCCTGGTGTCTCCTCCTTCTGCCGCTTGCCCCCGTCCTCCTCGCCGTCCGCCTTTCCCGCTTCCTGTGCTTCCCCCGCATCCGGGCTGGCCCCCTCGGGGACCGGGCCGTCCGACCCCTCCGACGACGGCGAGGATTTCCGCTCCTGGCCCCCCGACCCCTTCGATGCCTTCGATGCCTTCGATGCCCTGGGAGAGGGGGATTCGGCGACGAACTCGCCCTCCTTGTCGCCGTTCTCGCCCAGAACCGTGTCAGCGGAGGAGTCCACCTTCTTGGGGTCGTCCTGGTCTTTGTTGGTGGCCATGACGAGCAGCGGTACGGCGATGAGGATGACTCCCGCCATGGCGGCGCCGGCGAGCATGGGTTTCCTGGGACGGCCAGGGAATCCGGCGTCTCGATCCGAGGGGCCGCCGCCCGGGGCCGCGGCCACCGCCGTCGCACCCTCCTCGGCCCGCCCCGCGGCGGGTGCAAGGGCGGCCGCGCTCAGGCCGATGCGCGAGACCCGGGCGCGGAGGCCGCCGCCGATGGACAGTTGACCCGCCGCCGGTTCCTCCCGGCTGGCGGCCTGCTCCTCGCGTTCGCCTCGCGTCTCCCCGGGCTGCTCCCCGGTCCGTTCTTCAGCCTGCGCGCCGTCCGGTTCCGCGGCGCCGCTGGTGACCGGGCCACCGCTCGTGGCTGTCCTGCGCCCGGTGGCCGGAGTCGCGCCGCCACCGGATTCGGCCTCACCCCGCTCATCCGTGGACGCCCGGATGGGCCGTGACACAGCGGGAGGTGAGGGGGACATCCTCGCCTCCGTGAGGCTTTCCCCCTCACCTCCCGCGCTGGGCCGGAAGGAGGCCGCCTCACTCGCGGCGAGCGGAGTACCGCGCACCACGGTCAACTCCGGCTCACCCGACGCGAACCCCTCGGCCGACGGGCCGCTCGGTGCCTGGGAGCCACCGGCCTGGTGCTGATCGGACATGCACTTCTCCTCCCGGCCATGGACACGGGACCCATGACGCTGGGGTGGGTTTCGACGGGGATCGGGACAGGCCACGGTGCCCTGCGGTGGCATGGGCCCAGGATCTCCCCCTTCGGCCACCCCGCGACGTCCCTCTCACCCTGCAGAAAAGGTACTGACCAGTTCATCTTCGATGACGGATGGTCGCCTCAAATATGTGTGCGGACATCGGCGACCACAAGATATACAGGCCCGGAAAAATTAGCCGCCACAGCGGAAGCGGGGCCGGTCACCCGCCCTGACACCCTGATGGCTTTCTTCCGAAGCTCGGTCGCATTAATCCGGGCACAGTCCACTTGCGTCAGACCCTTCCTGGTCCGCATGTTCTATATGCCCTCCACACCGAGACGGCGATAGCCGAGGTCTCTCATCTGAAAGCCCCTCATGTACCAACTTACCGCCGTCATTCATTATCCGCTGGACCTGGCCGGCATCTTCGCCTTCGCCCTGTCCGGGGCGCTTCTCGCCGTCCGCAAGGACTTCGGCATCTTCGGGACAGTGCTCCTGGCCGAGGTCACGGGGGTGGGTGGCGGCCTGTTCCGCGACATCGTGCTGGGTGTCACTCCGATCGCGTTTACCGATCTCGGTTACGCCCTCGCTCCGGTCCTCGCCGCAGCCATCGTCTTCTTCAGCCTCACCGCCCAACGCCACGGAATGGTGTGCGAGGTGCTCGACGCGGCAGCCCTGGGCCTCTTCAGCGTCACTGGCGCGATGAAGGCGCTGGCTCACGATTTCGGGCCGCTCCCTTCCATGGCGCTGGGCGTTGCCGCCGCGGCCGGTGGGGGCATTTTCAGTAGTGTCCTCGCACGTGAGATCCCCCCGGTCCTGCGCTGGGACCAGGACCTGTACGCGCTGCCCGCGGTGGTGGGGGCCGGCGGGGTGGCGGTCTTGTACGCGGTCGGGATGCTGACGGTTCCCTCAGCGGTGTGGGTGGGCACGGCGGCGTTCGCCATCCGACTGCTCGCGCTTCACTTCCACTGGCGGACTCCCCGATCGCTGGCCCGGCGCGATAAGCAGCCGCCAGCATTCCCGCCGCCGCCCGGAACCGCGGCTTGGGGGTTCGAGAGCACGCTGCCCCGGGTCCAGGACATGGAGCACACCCTGCGCATGCGCTTCCCCAGCTCACTCGCCCATGGGCAGGGGCTGCCCGCGCCGGCCGAGCACACGCTCCAGTTGAGACTCCCCTCGCTCAAGAACCCCCTTCCCCACCGCACACCGGCGCAAGGCGAACACGGTGCCCACCACCCCTCACACCGCGACGACAGGGGCAACCTCCCCGCATGACGATGACGGGCCGGGCACGGGCAAAGGCGTGCTCACGCCCGTCATTCCTCTCGGCCGGATCCGCTCAGCCACTCATTGGTCATCCCATGCCACTCTGCACCGGAACGCTTGTCACCGAACGCACCGTCGAGCATTCCCCACAAGTGGCACCGACAGGCACCGAGACCGTGCCCCTCCGCAACGCCAACGCTCGCCACGTCATCGACCGCGGCCTTCCGGCCAGAGAGCTGGCCGCCGACCGGCGCCACCAGCAGATTTGGGCGCCGGCCTTGGTGGCGCAGATCCGCGAACACCGGACCGGTCCCGCCGTGCTACCGGATCGGATGCCGCCCACCCTCCTGTGGGCCGACGAACTCCGGGGGCCTGATGCCGGGGGTCCGATATGCCACGGGTGCGGGAGAGCAGGCCCCCACACCCGGCCCGGTGGGGGACTATCCCGCCGGGCGCCAGCCGCGGGCCTTGCCCAGCGGCACGATGACCATCGCGGCGCCCACCAGCAGCACCACCGCCAGGGCGCCGCCGCCGATCATCAGCGCCCGCACACGGAGATCGTCCGGTGCCGCCGTGGGCATGTGTGCGGGTTCGGCCTTCGCCTCGGCGGGGGGCCCGTCGGTCGGCAGGACCGCCATCAGACCGGCATAGGTATCCAGTTTGGGGACGGTGTCGGGGTAGGCGGCCTGCAGCAGCCTGCGCGAGACCTGGGCCGCGGAGAGGCCGGGCTGGTAGGAGCGGATCAGTGCCGCGGCTCCCGCGACGTGTGCGGCCGCCAGGGACGAGCCCGAACCGATGTAGTGGCCACTGCCCTTGGGCCCGATGCCGACGACGGCGTCACCGGGCGCGGCCAGGTCGGGGTCGAGCGCCGCGGGGCCGCCCTTGGGGCGGTCTCCGGCCGGGCCGTAGTCGACCACCGACAGCACATCGGGGACGCGCGCGGGCCAGTACGCCCGGGCCCGGGTGTCGGGCTGCCCGCCGGCGTTCTCGGGCGCGACGTCCGGCGCCACGGGGGCGACGATCAGCACGTCCTTGCCGCTCGCGTAGGCGACCGCGTCGGTCATTTCCTTGCCGCCGGTGGCCAGGGCCTGGCCGACGTAGACCACCCCCGCGCCCTGGTCCACGGCGGACCTGATGCCGTCCGCCACCAGCTGGGCGGAGGGGTTACCTCGGGTGTCCGTGCCCCGTACGGCGAGGATGCGCGCGGCGGGCGCGACACCCGTGACGGCGCCCTTCCCCTCGGGGGCGCCCGCGATCAACCCCGCGGCGAAGCTGCCGTGGCCCACGCAGTCCTGACTGGCCGCACCGTCGGCCGTGACCCGGCCGGACAGTGCGGGGCTTTGACGTCCGACCCCGGTGTCCACGACGGCCACGGTCACGCCATCGCCCCGCGAAAGCTGCCAGGAGCGCGACAGTTGGAGTGCCTGATGCGTCCAGGGCCGGGCTTCGGCCGTCTTGCCCGAGGCGGTGGCGCACGCGTCGTCGGCCGCCATCCGCAGTCGCAGCGGAGGCAGGCTCACCGGGTCGCCGTCGTCGGCGTGGGCGGGCGGAGACATCAGCGGAGTCATCAGCAGAGCGGGCAGCGCGGCTGCCGCCGCGAGGGCCGCGGTCCGGCGGTAACGGTGGGATGGCATGCGGAACATGGTATGGGATGGAATATGGGGACTTGGGCAGAGTTCGGTCTCCTCGAAACCAGGAGGGCGTGACGTGTCACGGCAGGTACTTAACGTCGATCCGGAGCAGCCGGAGGGTTTCCGGACGATCGGTGAGGCGCTGGCCACGGCACGTACGGGCGCGGTCGTCCGTGTCCGCCCCGGCCGGTACGCCGAGAACCTCACGGTCCGGACCCGGGTGACGATCGTGGCCGAGGGCGAGCCGGGGAGCGTGGAGATCTGTCCTCGGCGGGGTACGGCGCTGACGCTGGTGGCGGACGCGGTGATGCTGACCGATCTGCTGCTGCGCGGTGGAGCTGAGGATGTGGCCGTGGTGGACGCGCCGCGCGGTCAGGTGGCGATGGACCGTTGCACGATCGTCGGGTCGGGGTGGACGGCGGTGCTGGCGCGGCAGACGGGTTCACTGGCCATGCGCGGCTGCCGGGTCACCAACCGCGAAGGCGCCGGAATCGTGGACACGTCCGCCACCGGCGGTGTCATCGAGGACTGTGTGCTGGAGAACCTGGGCACCTCGGCCATCGTGCTCGGTGAGAGCGCCCAGTCCACGATCCGCGACTGCCGGATGCGCGACGCGCGCGGCAACGGTGTCCTGGCCAACGGAGACGCCAAAGGGACGATCGAGTCGTGCGACATCACCGCGACGGACAAGCCCGCTATCGCGCTGGAGGGCAACAGTACGACGCGCGTCGTACGCACCACCGTGCGGGACACCACCGTCGGCGTCTATCTGACCAGTTCCTCGCGTCCCACGCTGGAGCAGGTCTCGGTGTCCGGTACGACCGGGCCGGGAATCGCCCTGTCAGATGGTGCCGACCCCCTGTTGCGGCGGTGTGTCACGACCCGGACGAAGGGGCAGGGGCTGGTGGTCTCCGGGCGTTCGCGCGGCACCTTCGAGGACTGCGAGTTCACCTCGGCCGGCGGGCCGGCGATCCGGGTGGCCGACTCCAGTTCTCCGTCGTTCTTCCGCACGGTGGTGCGTGACTGCGCCGACACCGCGGCCGCGGTGCAGCTCGTCGAGGAATCGACCGCGGAGTTCGAGCGCCTGGAGATCTCGGACGCCCGGGGCAGCGCCATCTCCGTCCGCTCACACGCCAACCCGCTCATCCGCCGCGCCCTCATCACCGCCCCCGGACGGTTCGGCGTCGAGGTGGGTGAAGAGGGCCGCGGACGGCTGGAGTTCTGCACCGTCGAGCGCGCCGCCGACGCCGGGATGCGCATCGCCGACGGCGGCAACGCCCAGCTGGACGACTGCGTCCTGCGCGGCTCCGGCGAGGCCGCCCTCTCCATCGGCCGCGAGGGCGTCGCCACCGTCCGCGATGTCGTGATCGATGGCAGTGGCGCCTCCGGTGTGGCCGTGGAGGACGGCGGGGAACTGACCCTGACCCGGGCGGCCATCAGCGGCGCGGCCGCACACGGCGTCCTCCTGACGGCCGGATCCCGCGGCGAGCTGCGCGCCTGCGAGATCAGCGGCAGCGTCGGTGACGGCATCCGCATCGACACGGCCGAGCCGGTCACCGTCACCGACTGCACCGTGCGCGACAACCGCGGCGCCGGGCTGACCCAGGCCAGGGCCAGTGAGCGGCTGGAGGTGATGGAGCTGACCAGCGCCGAGAACGCCGCACCCGACACCTGGGGCTCCGAGGTGGCAGCCAAGACCGGCCACGGCGCCTCGGGCAAGGAGGCCCGGCGCGGCGCACCACAGGATGCGCTGGAGGACCTGGAGGCACTGATCGGCTTGGAGGGCGTCAAGCACCAGGTACGCACCCTGGTCAACCTCAACCAACTGGCCCAGCGCCGACAGCGGCTGGGCATGCCGGTACCGTCGATGAGCCGCCACCTGGTCTTCGCCGGTCCGCCCGGCACCGGCAAGACCACGGTGGCCCGCCTCTACGGCTCCATCCTCGCGCAGCTGGGCGTGTTGCCGGAGGGGCATCTGGTCGAGGTCTCCCGCGCAGACCTCGTCGCCCAGGTCATCGGCGGGACGGCGATCAAGACCACCGAGGCGTTCAACAAGGCCATCGGGGGTGTGCTCTTCATCGACGAGGCATACACCCTCACCTCGGGCGGGTCCTCCAACGACTTCGGCCGGGAAGCGGTGGACACGCTGCTGAAGCTCATGGAGGACCACCGCGAGGACGTGGTGGTGATCGCCGCGGGCTATTCCGCCGAGATGGGCTCCTTCCTGTCGTCCAACCCCGGCCTGGCCTCCCGCTTCACCCGCACGATCGAGTTCGAGAACTACTCGGTCGAGGAGCTGGTGACGATCACGGAGAGCATGTGCCGCTCACACCAGTACGAGCTGAGCCCCGGCACCACGGCGGCGCTCGCGACTCACTTCGAGAAAATGGACCGGGGCGCCACCTTCGGCAACGGGCGTGCCGCGCGCGGGGTCTTCGAGGAGATGGTGGACCGTCAGGCCTTCCGATTGGCCACGATGGCCGAGCCCGCCGAACGTGATCTGACCCTCCTGCTCCCGGAGGACGTCAGCGAAGCGGTGACCACCGAGCAGGAGACGGCCGAGGACGGGGAGACGATACTGGCGAAGCTGGAGGCCATGGTGGGCCTGGGCGCCGTCAAGCGCGAGGTCACCGATCTGGTCAGCCTGCTCACCACGGCCAAGCAGCGCGAGGCCGCCGGGCTGCCCGCGCCACGCATCAGCCAGCACCTGGTCTTCTCCGGCCCGCCCGGCACCGGCAAGACCACCGTGGCCCGCCTCTACGCCGGGCTGCTGACCTCGCTCGGCGTACTCCCCCGCGGGCAACTGATCGAGGTGGCACGCGCCGATCTCGTGGGCCGCTACGTCGGCCACACCGCACAGCTCACCAAGGAAGTGTTCGAAAGCGCGATGGGGGGTGTGCTCTTCATCGACGAGGCATACACCCTCACCCCCGAGGGAGCGGGCTCGGACTTCGGCCGCGAAGCCGTGGACACCTTGCTGAAGCTGATGGAGGACCACCGCGAGCAGGTAGTGGTCATCGTCGCGGGCTACACCGGCGAGATGCAGCGCTTCCTGGCCTCCAACCCCGGTCTGGCCTCGCGATTCTCACGTTTCGTGGAGTTCGAGGACTACACCACCGACGAACTGCTCACCATCATGGGGCGGCACGCCGAGGAGTCCGGCTACACCTGCCCCGCGGAAACGCTGGAGGCACTGCGCACCCATATCGAGACCATCCCGCGCGACCGCTCCTTCGGCAACGCACGGCTGGCCCGTCAGCTACTGGAAACGATGATCACGCACCAGGCCCGGCGGCTGACGGCACTGCCCCGGCCAAGCGTGGACGACCTCCGGACACTGCTGACCGAGGACCTGCCGACGGCCAGGCCGAGCGTGCGCAGATGAGGGGGCGCGGGCGGCCCCGATCGCCTCCCCAGACCCCCGAGTCCCGCAAGTCCGCCGTTCGATGGAGAACCCACGTGCCCGACTTTCCCCTTCTCGGCCTGCGGGCGAAGACTCCGGTCATGGTGGGATCCGGACGTCTGACGGGCGAGGAGCGCAGCATTCGCATGTTGCTGGACCAGGGAGCGGGGATCGTCGTCACGAAGACCATCTCTCCTTCTCCCACCGAAGCCATGGACGAACGGATCCTGCGGCTGCCCGTCTCCACGCTGAACAGGGCAACCTGCTCACAGCGCCCGATCGACGACTGGCTGCGGATGCTGCGCTCCTTCGCCGACGAATCCCTGCCGGTCATCGCCTCCCTGCACGCCGGCTCACCGGCGGAACTGGGCATGCTCGCGCGAGCGGTCGAGATCACCGGCTGCCCGGGGGTGGAACTCAGCATCTCGTGCGTCGATGACGAATCGGGCTTGGAGGACGACAGCCCCCAACGCGTCTACGACTACACGTCCGAAACACGCTGCTGGGTCGAACTCCCTCTCTCGGTCAAACTGGCCGTCGGTGCCGGCCTGGAGGACCGGGTACACGCCGCGATCGCCGCCGGCGCGGACGCCCTCACCATCTCGTCGCAGACCGGCGAGCTGGAGCAGGGCGAACCACCGGTGCTCGCGGCTATCCGGCGACTGCGCACGCGGGGATTCGACCTGCCCATCATGGCGTGCGACGGCGTGACTTCCGGCCGCGACGTGGTGGACTACCTGCGGGTCGGCGCCGATGTCGTGCAGGTAGACACGGCGCCGCACACCGATGCGTACACCACCCTGCGATCCATCGTCACCGGCACCGAACGCATCCTGGCCGACGCCGATACCGGCACCCACCAGTCCCCCGGCCCACCGGCGGAGACAACTCCATGACACCTCGGAGCGCACATCGAGGTGCGCTGCGGCCGGACCACCTACTCCACTCTCCCCCGAGCCACGCGCCATCATTTTTCCCGCACCGGACGAATTGATCCCGCCCGGCTCACCTTGCGACCACGACCCCTCTCTCCCAGGGTGGAGGATTCGTAGCCGAAACACGCCTCACCGTTTCTTCCAGAAGGTGCAGAGATAATGATGAGTGGATTCAAGCGACGCGACTTTCTGCACAGCGCGGCGGCCCTGACGGCCGGCGTCACCGTCGCCGGATGCTCCCCCGGTGCCACTGAAGTGAAAGAGGATGAAGGGGCAGCCGACGCCGGTCCGGTCATCGCTGTCAGCACACAGCGGGCGCTGGCCAAGGTGAGCCGGGACATCGTGGGTGTCAACGGCGCCAAGTGGTACGACGACGCCTTCGGACTGTGGGACGCCGAGGCCGATGCCCCGGAACCGGAAGCCGTCAAGAAGATGAAACAGAGCGGCATTTCCCTCGTACGGTATCCGGGTGGGACGTCATCCAACCTGTTCAACTGGAAGGGAGCCACCGGGCCCCAGCCGAGCCGGAGCCGCCAGCTCGACGGGAAGGACGGGGAGGAGGTCGACAGCACGTACGGCCCCGACGAGTACATGTCCCTCGTGAAGAAGATCGACGGTACGCCCCAGATCATGGCGGCGTTCGCGAATTCGACACCACAGGAAATCGCGGACTGGGTGGCGTACATGAATGCCCCGCAGGGTACGAAGTGGGGGGATCTGCGGGCGGAGAACGGCCACCCCGCCCCCTACGGCGTGCGCTGCTGGGAGATCGGTAACGAAATATTCGGAAAGCACCAGCGTTATTGGATGAGTGCTGACGACAATACGGCCATCAAGCAGTACGCGTTCGGTGGCACACAGCGGCAGCGAGGCCAGCGCGTCGGGCAGCCGACGGATCACAGCCCCAAGGCATCGGTCAGCGACGGCGAGCCGAGCCAGAACTTCACCGTGTGGTACCCGCCCGTGGTGCCCAGGAGCCAGGTGGTCCATGTCGCCGGCACCAAGTGGCGTCAGGTTCCGGACCTGTCCTCGGCGGGTGCGAGCGACAAGGTCTACACGTTCGAACCGAAGAGCGGCACGATCTGTTTCGGCGACGGCGCGCACGGCGCGATCCCCCCGAAGGGAGCGAAGATAACCGCCGACTACGACTCCGGCCCGCACGCCGGGTTCGTGGACTACTACAAGGCGATGAAGGACGTCGACCCCACGATCCGCGTCCTGTCCGTCTGGGCGTCCATCGATCAGGGGAAGCTCATGACCGGCGACATGAGCTTCCCCCGGCTCATGGCCGAGCACGGCCACGCCGATGACTACGACGGCATGGCCATCCACCCCTACACGAACTTCTCGCGCGACTTGCACGTCACCCGTTTCCCCGACAAGCGGGCCGGTCACGACTTCCAGATGCTGGGAGAAACGGCGGCCACCACGATGGTCACCGATCTCATGGACGAGATGCGCAAGTACGGCAAGAAGGACCCGTATGTCGCGGCCTCCGAATGCGGCGCGCTCTTCTTCGGCGGTGAACGCGGCGCGCAGACCTATCCCCAGTACTCCTACGCGATGTCCCATGTTCTCTACATGGCATCCCAGTGGGCCCATTTCAGCAACTGCGGTGTCGCGTGGACCGCGAGCAACGACCTGCTCAGCCCCAAGCCCGGTACCGCACGGACCGTGTTCGGAGGAGCCCCGGAGTTCATGCCCATGCCGGAAGCCATTATGCGCGAGCAACTGCGCGACTTCTTCCATGGTGGCGGCGAGATCATTGACAGCGAAGTGAATGACAACGTTGAAGTCGCGACCGACGAGACCCCTCTGGGCTCCTCCTACGAGGCGCTGGTGACGACGGCCTCGATCGACCGGGACGGGGCCCTCAACGTCCTCGTGGTGAATCGCTCGCCGGACAAGGACATCAAGGCGCACGTGGCCCCGAATGATTTCACACCTGCCGGAACCGTCGACGTGTCCGTGGTCGCCGGAAGGACCTTCTACGACTTCAACAGCAAAGAGCGGCCGAACTCCGTCAAGATCGAAAAATCACAGGCCAAGACGGATGCGAAGACATTGGACTGGTCGTTCAAGGCACATTCGGTGACGCTGCTGCGCTTCCCCGCTGAAAGCTGATCCTCCGGCTCAGTGCGGATTCTGTCTGCCGGGCATGGGACCCATGCCCGGTACAGCGTGGGAACACGTGCGCGCCTGCGGCTATCCGTCGGCGGCGGAGTCATCCTCGGCGAGCCCCGCGCCACTCGTGGTGGCGGGGCGTACGGCACGGACGGCCTCGGGCTCCTGGTGCTGCTCGGCGTCGTCTTCCCCGGTCGTCCCAGCGGACCGCGTGATGCTCTCGCCGGCGAGGGCCCGGCGCAGCATGTCGGTCTCCACGGTCATGCTGACCGGACCCGATGGGTTGAGGTAGAGCACATGCCCTTCGGGGAGCCGATTGATCACTTCCGGGACGGGCATCAGCTCGAACGCCAGACGGCCCGCGGTGTGCAGGTAGACCGGCGAGGTGAACAGCGGCACGACCGGGGTCTCGCCGTCCGGTGCGGTGGCGGTCAGCGGATCGCCGCCCGGGGTGACGAACACCGCCGCCTCCGGCAGCTCGGCCAGCGCCTCGGGCACGGCCTCCCCGGGCCCATAGCCGGTCGCGGCCAACTGGAGCGCCGCGTCGACGTCATCGGCGGGCTCCGGCCAGCCGAGCGCCGCGGGCGACGGGCGGTACTCCTCGTTGTCCTGCCACTCGACGATCTCGCCCTCCGCGCCGGACCGCCACTGGCCGATGACGGCCCAGCCGGGGGGCGGGCCCTCACCGCGCCAGGTGGGGTCGACCATGCCGAACCAGTGGTCGGGCGCGGTCCGGGCGGCCTCGCGGATCTCGTCCGGGACGGGCGGCATGTTGTCGGTGGCGCCCTCGATGTGCTCGACGCCGCCCTCGTCACCAGCCCCGTCGGCGGCTTCGGGCGTCTCCGCGGCCACGGAGGGCTCGATCGCCGCATCCTGAGCCTCGGTGTCCGGCTGCTTGGTCGCGTTGCCGCGCTCTGCCGACTTGCTCACTGAGTGTCCTTACAAGCTGAGTTGATGATGAGGGCAAGGGTGATCGTGAGGTCATGGGCGCGCCTTCAGAGAAGATCACCCCCGCTCCGCTGCCTGCTGGAGGGTGCGTCGGTGAGGGATATCCGGTTCTCGGCCTCCCACAGGGCCGCCTCGAACTCGCCTATCCGGGCGTCGAGTTCAGGCAGGATCGCGAGCACGTCACCGGATGTGAGCCACGTGGCGGACAGCTCCCGCATGCTCTCCGACACATCACGCAGGCGCGCCATGGTCTCCCGCAGCTCCGACGGGGCACCGTCCGCCAGCAAGGCGTCGAGCGTCTTGTTCGTGTTCATCAAGGTGCGCCAGATCGAGCGCTTCCTCGTGCCCTCGGGATCCCCGGCGTCCCGCCTGACGCGGACACTCACCTTGGTGAGCTGCTGCAACGTCTCACCCAGCCTGCCCGCCATCTTGACGGCCTCCGGCAGTGACGCGGCGAGGCCGGGGACCCCCGTCAGTGCCGGGTTGTGGCGCATCGCCCTGGCGAACTCCTGGGCCACGACGGGGATGAGCATGCCGTTCAGCGGCACCTTCCCGGGACGGTAGGGCGCGCCGCGCACCTCGAAGATGATGAGCTGGTTCCCGGTGTCGACGCCCATCGCTCCCATGCCGAAGTCCACGTTCAGATCCCCGGTGTGCAGGGCGAAACCCGGCGGAGGCGAGAGGCGGTCCTTCCTGAACTCGCCCTCACCCCTGCCGTGCACGATCGAGTGCAGCCAGTCGATCTTGGTGGGACCGTGGTGCAGTGCGTTGTCCTGGCCCTCGTACGGCTCGGGGAACACCAGATCCGCCGCGTCATTGCCCAGCGCCCGCATGAGGTCGGGAACCTCCTGGCCGGCCTGGCCGAGCAACAGCCGGCCGATGTCGTCGCGCTCCTCATCTGTGAGCAGCCCGTCGTGGATGGCACAGAAGTCGCTGCGGGACAGCATCCGGAACGCCGCGGCCACATGCAACCGCACCGCCTGCCACTTCACCGCCTCCGCCCGTTTCAGATACGTAAGGATCAGCCGCACGTGCTCGCGTGCGCCCGCCGTCAGGGGCCGGCCGTGCTTGTCGGAGAAGAACTCCTCGATCCGGGACACCTCCTGCCGGATCCTGTCCGCCTCCCTCCTCGGCAACAGGTTGGAGATCTCCGAGTTGAGGTCCGACAAGCCGATGCCGTAGGAAACTTGCAGGACCGCCTGGAACGTGACGTCCTTGGCCGTGACGGTCGTGTCCCGCATCAACTCCACGTCGTCGCCCAGGCTCCCGTCGAGCACGTCCGACAGCCCGAACCGGTGGTCCGGGTCGGCCAGCGCCAGGGTCCTCATCCGGGCGACGAATCCGACGATGTCCCGCAGGACGCTTTCGACCTGCACGCTGTCCACCATCGGCTCTGTCACGAACTCCAGGTGGGAGTGGTCGTACGGCGGGTCGTCCGGGGTGTCGGTCTCCAGCCGCCATCCCTTGCCCTGGAAGAGCACGACCCCCCGGGCGTAGAACGGGACCGTGACGCCGCTGAGCTCCAACTCGACGCCGAACCGCGCACGCCGCGGCGGTGAGAGACGCTCGCCGAGCGCCTGCGACGTGTTCTCACCCGGGACGTCGGGCTCCGGCGCTCGCCCAGCGGGATCCGCTACCCCGGCCAGGTACTGGTCACCGTCGCGGACCAGCAACGCGCGCCGCTGGGCGGACGAGCCGTACACGCTCGGCACACCGTCCGGTCCGACGACGGTAACAGCGACATCGAGCTCCCGCGCAACGGCCCTCGCGACGGCCACGTCGACCGCCGCCGATGTGGCGGCCGGGTCGGCGGAGAGGCCATCGGAGCCGGCCAGCAGGCGGAACCGCTCGACGGGCGTGAGGTCGAGATCACTGGCCGACAGCTTCCCGTTCAGGACCGCCTCCGCCTCCTGGCCGGGGCCCAGCCGGACACCCGCCGCGGTCAGGTCGGCCAGCCCGACATCGCGGGTGGGGTCCAACGGCGGCAGGGCGTCACCCGGCAGATCGGCCTCGGTCGCCCGTCCGACGGCCCAGCCACGCAAGCCGCCCTCGGCCACCGGCAGGTCCACACCGGCCGCTTCCAGGGAGCGGGCCAGTGCCTCGCCGAAGGCGCCGCCGGATCCCTCCACCGTGCGCAGGGCGAAGACCGTGCCGTGGAATCTGGCAGTGGCCGGACCGGTGCGCGGCACCGGCCGTTCGGCCGACGGTCCCGTGTCCTCCCGGGCGGCCGGAGGCGCGACCGGCTGAGAGGCACTCCTGGTCGGCACCAGGAAGTCCAGGGGTTCCCGCGCGTCATCGGTCGGCGGCCGGTAGTCCAGGGTGTCCCAGGAGGGCTCGACCGCCCGCGCGCCGGCCTCCGACTTGTCGTCGGGCTCCGAGCCCGAGTCGGTCTCGTCCGACGGCAGTGGCGGAGCGAGGTCGTACAGGAGCTCGGGGCGCACCGGCGTCCCGGGCACCGTAGTCCCGTCGTTCCCGGGCGTGGCGGGCGCCGCGGTGTTCCACTCCTCCTCGCGGGGGTAGGAGGTGCCTTCGGGCGCCGGTGTCAACTGCTCCTCCACCTGCTGGAAGGTCGTCTGTACCGGGCCTCCTCCGACGCTGAACCGGAGCCGCGACGCTGTGCCGTCCGCGCTCTCGCTCAGGTGGATCTGCGGCGTGCCATCAGGGCCGAGCGTGACGGCTGACCTGGTTACCGGCCACCAGACCGTCCTGCTCCGCTCCTCCGTGCTCAGCTTCCTGGCCAGCCGGCGGTACTGCTTGTTCCTCTCGTACTCGGTCAGGCCACCGGCGTCCGACGACGCCGTCCGTGCTGAGGGCGTGGCGCAGTCCAGTACCAGGACGTTCCTGGCCGAGGCCGCCAGATGCCGTTTCACCCTTTCCGGGTCGGGAGGCTCGGTGCTCCCGTGGCGTGGGTAGAACACCGTGCCGCCCTTGATGACGTCTTTCAGTGGCCACTGCCGAGCCACTCGCCCCGCGTCGTCACCCGCCCACCGGACGATGGACGGGTCGTTGTCCTTCCGCGCCAACTCCTCCAGCGCCCGGCTCCGCAGGTCCCAATCCGCCCGGTTGAAGTTGGCCAGCACCCATCCGGCGCGCTGGGCGTCCCGCACCACGTACCAGGACACCTGCGATGGCTTCGACGACTTGGTCGAGGGGCCCGGCTCCGTGGACGAGGGAGCCCCACCCTGGCCCGGAGGAACCGCACCCTCGGACGAGGGTGGCGGCGCCGTGGGCCTACGCGGGGGCCGGGGCGGTCCCTCCCACGTGGCGCGTCGCACCTGTGGCAGCTGGTTCGTCTCGCGGAGTCGGATGTGCTCGTAGATCTGGCCGTCGGCGGCCCGGCGTATCTCGCGGGACGTCACCTCCAGCTGGGTGGCCGCCCTGAAGAATGCCTGTCGCAGTTGCGGACCCCGGGCAAGGAAGGAGATATCCCGCGCCTCATGGGAATCGGCGACCTCGAACACACGGATCCGGCCACCGGAACCGGACGCGGCGTCCTCCATGGCCACGTCCTGGCTGAGCGACGCCTCATGCAGCTCCGGCACCCACACCGAGTCCAGCCCACCCGGCAGCCGATCCCCCGGCGCTCCCGTCAACGGCTCCGGTGTCCAGTCCGCCCAGAAGACACTCCTGCGCACGGGTGGCAACGCGTTCAAGCCCTCAACAGCCATCGCCCGGTGCAGCCGCACTCTCTCGTGCATCAGCGGTACGACCTCGTCGACCGCACTCAGCAACCTGTCCTTGAGGTCGTGGAGAGTCCGGCGGTCTGCCCTCCTCCCGCTCCTCTCCAGGTACGCGAAGTAGTCGGTGGCCGTCGTGGCCCGCGCGGAGAACACCGGCTCGATCATCAGCAGCTGAGAGAAGTTCGTACTCCGTGCGTCGAACATCTCCGCCACCTGATCGCGCATCACCCGGACCACCTCGTCCACGCTCGGTGGGACGGAGTGCCAGGACCGGAAGAACCGACGGCTCCCGCCGCTCACGAAGTAAAGGGCGGTGATGTGCCCCCGGAACAGCTGCTCCGGGGCCTCGTCCGAGTGATGACGTTCGCGCCACTCGGACCAGGCCCTCAGCCGGTCGGGGAGCCGGGTGCGGGGCACATCGGGGTGTTGCACATCGCCGACCAGCACACGGTCGATGCCGAATGGAATGCGGCCGTCCCCGGTGACTTCGGGGGACAGAAGCGGGTCGGTGAGGTCGCGGTAGAGGATGTACATCGGCGATTTCAGACCAAGCCGCGCCTGCGGGCCGCTGCCAAAGGGGGCGAAGGCCTGGTCCGCCCACAGGTACAGATGCGCCGCGTCGCCAGCCAAGGCGGTTTTGTCCGCGATGTCATCGAGGCCCACTTGGGCCCCCGCCGATGCGCGCACCACCTCCTGCAAGGAGTGCCGGACCCGCGCGAACTCGCTGTCCGCCAGGTAGTCACCGACCAGCCACCACGTCACGGCCTTCCGGAATGCCTGCAACTCCTCGTACGAGGGCTGCGCCAGCTCCGCATACCGGCTGAACAGCAGCCGCGGCAGCGACTCCCCCTCACCGGTGATCCGTACACCGCGCATCCGGTACTCGGTCCAGACCGCCGCCGGGACCTGCGTCCGCGTCCTGTCGAAACCCAGCAGGGAAGAGCCGGGCAGCGCCGCCATGGAGAACCTGTTCATCAGGCTGCCCAGGCTCGCGTCCGCCGGAGGCATGGCCTTGGTAGCAGCCCACACCGCGTGCCGTGCGGCACTGTGGGTTTCGGGATGCCTGGCCAGTTCCTCCGCCAGGCCCTCTTCGTACCAGCGCGCGTGGTCCTGCCATGTCGCTTCCCGGTACAGCTGCTCGGCCCAGGCCCCGCGCTGAGCGAACGACGCGTCCGCCGCCGGGACATGGGTCCGCGGACGGGGCTGGAACCGGGTGAACCGGGGGTCCGGATAGTTGGCGGTGGTTTGCAGGGCCATGTACGGGCCCTTGACTTCTTTGCCCGTGATGCTCTTGGCGGCTCCGGAGTAGCTGACGGCGATCACGGTGGGGGCCGCGTCCCCGGCATGCCCGCTCCAGTCGGCGGCGATCTGAGCCGCTGTCTCCCGGACCCCGTGGCGCCGCGCGGCCGAGCAGGCGACATACCTGATCGGGATGTCCGGTGCCCCGGACAGGAGCCGCCCCATGTACTCGCCAAGCCGCTCGGGTGTCACCCTCATGGGTCCGGACCGCGACGGAATGGTGAAACTCTTCCCGCTGCCGTGCACCCACAACCGGGCCGCCGGTCCGGGCTGCGAGGCGATGGGGTACTCCCCGTCACCAGGGACCCCCGGATCCTCCCGGTACGTGCGATGGGTGCTCGCGAACACGGTCGCCAGCCTGCTGTCCGTGTCGCGCCAGTCGTGGGAACCCATGAGAGCGGCACCGACGGGTGTGCCGTCCTTCAGACGTACCGTTCGGCTCTGGATCTCCCGGTCCCACGCCTCTGGCGAAAGCCGTTGACGCTTCTCCCTCACGCGGACCACGGCATAGGTCAGCTTCGCACTCGCGTCGTGCTCGACTCGGTAGTCGACGGGCAGGAACTTCACCGCATGGGGGTACATGGCCTTGCCCCGGTCGGTGTCGGAGACATACGGGAGGAAGGGAGCGACCTCGCGTGCGGTGCTCTCCAGCACCTCGTAGACGACCAGGTGCTGGTCCTTGCCGTCCGAACCGGAGGCGAGCAGACCGGAGAGGGCGGTCGGCCAGTTGACCGAGACCACGTGCAACGGGTCCGCGTGGAAGCCGTCTTCTACGCTCCGGAAGACCTGCTCACCGTCCAGGGGGCCGGACTTCCACTGGCCGAACCATGCGGGGAGGTAAGCGGGGTTGAGCCGCTCGATCGCCTCCCTGCCCAGCTCCTCCAGCCCGCTCATCTCGGGCGCCAACGCCTCGGTCAGGTGGACAGCCCGCGTGACCAGCCGATCACGCAGGGACCGCAAGTCTCCCTCGCTCCAACCGTACGTCTCGCGCCGCCGGGCCCGGGACAGCAGCTTCTCGAACGCTTCGTCCCTGCGGAACAGCGCAGGGTAGCCGGCCCCAGCCCGCCATGCCGCCAGGACCAGCTTCCTGGCTGTCTCCGCGTTGGCCTTGCGAGGTCCCTCGCCGCGCCCCGGGCGCACCCGCAACAGTTTCCGGTCGGCGTCGTTGGCGACCAGATGCAGGGGGAGCAGGTGCCCGGCCATCAGGTTCAGTGGGCCTTGATTGGTCCCCTGACGTTCCCACACCTCCATGAGGGCCCTGCGGCGGCGCGGCGCCACTGACCCGGCCGGTACGGCCGGGACGTCCTCGCCCTCGAGGCCGGCCATGCTCGCGATGTGTCGCAGACGCTCGAAAGTGGCACCGTCGAACTGCTCCCACAACCCGTGGAAGTACCTCAGGTGCGGCTTCCGCAGGAGCCTCCAGACGTCCGAGCCCGGCCCGTATTCCTCGTTGACCCATGCGGAAGGGTGGCGCAGGATCGCCGCTCGCGGGTCGAGCTGGGAATCAGCCCAGTCGTAGAGCCGAGAGGCATCGACCACCGTCTTGGGCATGAGTTCATCAGGGTCGCCGGCCGCCAGGATCGCCGCCACCAGCTCGGCCAGGGAGTGATGTTTGAGACCCCAGACGATCAACGCGTGCTGGAATGGCAGGACCGCGCCACCGCGTACGTTCAGCATGCGGCGCACACGCAGGAGATAGGTGACTGTCTCGGCCGGTCCCGTGGTCAGCCGGAGGCCGTACCGGCGCGCCCGCGCACGCACCTCCTCTGTGTGCGGGCGCGCCTCATGAGGCAGACCCGACAGTCCCTCCGGCCGCAGCTTCGGGTTCTTGGTCCACAGCTTCTGAAGCGCCCCCGGATATCGAGGATTCTTGAACGTGGCGTCGGCGAAGGCGTCGACGAGCTCGTCAAGCGTGGTGTCCGAGTCCCAGGACGTCAGGCGCTGGAACTGTACCCCCGGCCCTTCGTCGCGCCGCGGGGACGCGAAGAATTTGTACGCGTCCACGCCGACGTGCTGCTCGTAATAGTAGAACAGCGCCTCGAGGGACCTGATCATCTCCTGGAGTAGATAGACATCCTCCAAAAGCACCTGTCGGAGCGTTCGTTCGTACTCCTGGCTCAGCTCCTCGAACCGGCTGGGCGCGCCCTTCGGGCCCGCTGCGTAGAGTTTCGGGAACCGAGGCACCATGGCTGTTTCCAGTGCGGTGTTCAGGTCCTCCTCGGCCGGGTAGTCGGGAGTGTCATCCGTCTCGGACCGGGGCGTCGTGGGCGACGGATGGCGCTCCGTGGTGCGGTCCGGGTTGTACACCACCAAGGACGTGGCGTTGCCGTCGGCGTCCGGCAGCGCGTGGTACTCCCGAGTGACGGCCATCGGCCCGGTGAACACGATCAGGCGCACCTGGTTCTCACTCGCGATCCGGGCGTAGTCAGCGTCATGGTTCGCGCCGGCCGGCGCGCAGTACAGACCCCACAACGTCTTCACACCCGAGCCCACGACCTGCCGTGCGACGTCCCCCATCACCCGCGCAGGGTCGGCGAGGTCCCGCCCATGCATGGCGGTGAAATACATCTGGCCCCAATTACCGACCGGCAGCGTCGTTACCCGAACGCTGCCGTCACCTCGCCACTGCGCCAGACGGTCGATACCCAGCAGCCCCCGACGGCCGCCGACACCCGGCTGCCGCACATAGCGAGGCTCCCTGGACTTCCACTCGCCGTCGGTGAAGTACACCTCGCCCGGGCCCCTGGGAAGAACACGCCGTTCAGGCGCGCCCTCGTACCAGCCCGGACGCGACTCCGACACCACACGCCGCTCCCCGGCCCCCTCCGTGACCGGCCGCGCGAACGCCGAGGACAGGGAGCCGGGCATGGTGCTCGTCCGGCCGATGCCCTCCGCGCGGCGCTCGGCGTCCAGCGTGTCGGCCAGACCGGGCAGCCTGTCCCAGGCCGCCGCGTGGGCCTCCGACTGTGTCCGAAGGTCCTTCCGGGTCTCCTGCAGGGACTCCTCGATCCCGCGCAGGACGGTCCGGTCGGCATCGCGGAACTCGGTCCGCTGCGCGAGCACACGGAGCGCACTCCGTTCCGCCCTCCGGGCCTCGTCCAGGTTGAGGCCGGTCTCCCGTTCCACCCGGGACTGCTCCTCGCGCGCCACGCCCACCGCGGCACGCACCGGGAGGAGTCCGGCCCGCGCGGTGTTGAGCACCGCTTCACGGTCCGCGTATCGCTGCTGGAGGTCCGTCCACCGGTTCCCAGCGGTCGTGGCACGATTCCGGGCCGCCGCCAGGTCGGGCTGGGGTCCGTTGGCCGCGGCCTTGCCCTCGATGCTCGCCACCTCGGCCCGGGCCTGACTCCACGCCAGCCGCGCCTGCCCCATCTCCTCCTCGCCCGGCAGGGCGGCTTGGGCTTCGCGAACGGCCCCCTCGACCTTGGCCAGTTCCGCCTCGGCCTCCTGGACGGCGGTGTCGGCCGCCACGGCCCTCTCGTACACCGCAAGCGCCGTCCGGTGGTCGGCGGTGGCGGCCGACAGCTGCTGCTCCGCCTGCCACAGGGCGTGTTGCGCCTCGGCCCGGTCCCCCAGCAGCTCCTGCTGGGCCCCGGCCGCCCGCGCCTCGGCCTCCACTGCCGCCGTGTATGCGTCGGCAGTCTCCCGCAGGTTCTGCCACGCCTCGCCGGTGGCCTCCGTGGTGTCCGCCGGAGTGCCGTCGGCGGCGAAGGGCCAGAAGCGCGTCTGCCCCCCGTCGGTGCGTACCACCAGCTCCACCGGTTTTCCGGCCGTCGAGGCGGTGCGGGAAGCCACGAACACGGCACGGGCGAGGCGCGTCCCGTCAGGGTCGGGACCGAGCGCGAGCCACAGTTGCGCAGAGGCGTCCTGAGTGTCGATGCCGTTCGCCAGCACCTGCGGCAGGTCGAGGGCCGGGTGGCGCGCCCAGTCGCGCGAGTCGTCCGCCTCCTGTCCTGCGAGCATCGCAGGCACGTCGTACACCTCGGCCTTGACCCGCGCCTCGGTGGCCCCGAAGCCGAGCAGGTCCGGCAACCCCAGCCGCAAGGTCACGGTGCCGGTGACGAAGCGCTTGCCCTCGGGACCGTTGACCTCGATGATCACGTTGACGCGCACCAGCAAGCTGTCGGCAGGGTCCCATCGCATACGGACGTACTGGCCGCCGCCCCCACCGGTGGCGAATGCGGAGGGGCGCGACGCGTGAACCCCCAGGGGGACGCTCTCGAGGAGCCGATTGAGGTTCTCGGGCTCAAGGCTTTGGACGGCCCGATTGGCCACGGAGAGGGAGTGGCCCGCCTCGGAGAACGAGGAGCCACTGTTGGCGGCCGTCCACAATCCGTGTGTGGCGGTGTCATCGTTCCCCGGCCCAGGAGGCGTGACCGCTCGCGGAGCGTACAGCCCGATCTTCAGGGTGGATGCGGCCTTGCCGCTCTGCTCCTCTTCCGGCCAGCTGCCGGGCATGAGAGTGGGAGCCTCGGGGGACGACTCGCTCACGCTGATTTCACCGGCCTGGATCAGCTCGCCCAGGCGGGTGGCGCCCGCCTGGAGGGAGGCGTTGGCGGGCAGCCCCCAGAGCGAGGCCGTGCCAGGCGCGACGCTGCGCACAGCTTGTGTGAGCTGTGCGAAGGCGTCGAAGTCGAACACCGGTGTCGTCCCGGTCGGCACCAGGCGCGGACCGCCGGGGAACGGCTGAACGCCCTTGGCCTGCGCTTCCTGCGACGACATCGTCAGGGGGTCCTGGGTGAGCAGCGCGGGCCGGGGAGGCTCGTACGACCGCGGGGGCTCGACGGACTCGGAGCCGGCGAACCGCAGCGTCATCGTGGCCGGTACCGTGGCCACACTCCTGGGCCGGCCGTTGAGGACACGGTGTATCCAGCCGGCCCACTTCTCGGCCAGATCGCCTTCCAGGCCGGAGAAGTTGAGCAGCCCGGCCCGGAGGTTGAGCAGCCCTGCCTGGAGGTACCCGCCGGGGATGTCGGGGGGCCAGGCCCAGTTCGGCGCGGAGGTGACCGAGGCAGTGAGTTCGTAGGGGACGGGGTCGGAGTCGGTGCTGTTCCCCGTCTTTGTCCAGTCGGCGTTGGCGACCTTGCGACCGGAGGCATGTCCGTCCGTCTGCTGGTCGCTCCACACGAACCGCGGGCCGTCCTGGTCGGTGCCCTCCGTGTGGTTCCCAAGGCGTCCGCTGCGGTTGTTCGGGGTGACCACCGTGTCGTGTTTCCGGGACCTGGCGGAGGCCGTCGATTCTGATTCCGCGCTCTCCTGGATCACCTCCAGACCAGCACCCTCGGTCGGGCGGCCGCGTAGCCGGCGCAGGGCTGGGGCCTGCATCGTGGGCTCGGCCTTCAAAGCCACCTTGACCAGCCGCGCACCGCCGCCCGCGACATGCAGGAAGTGGAACGTCGACCCCTCCTGGCCGAGCCCGGGCAGCGCGTGCTGCGCCGCGAGATGGGTGGCCTCGGCAATCTTGGAGTGCACCTGGGGCTGGTAGGCAGGATGTCCGAGCCGGGTGGCGCCCGGCGCCTCCTTCTCCACCAGCGCGATGAGCTCCTCGTACAGCCGGTTCGGCTGCTCCCGCCGCCTGTCCGGGTCGGCGTACTGGTGGACCTCCAGCACGCTGCCGAAGCCGAGCTCGCCGTTGCGGGTGAACGAGGCGGGCAGCGGGACGCTCGGCTTCGGCGGGGTCAGGCCCGACAGCCCCAGACGGTCCAGCAGGTCCTCCAGGCCCGGCATGTTCCGGTACCTGTGGGCGTTGCGGATCAGCCAGTCGACGGGGACCAGGTAGGTCACCCCATGGGGCACGTCGATCGCCAGCTCCACCTCCTTCTTGCCGCCCAGGCCCAAGTGGTTGAGGATCTGATGGACGAAGCCCTCACGAATCTTGACCAGCAACGTGACATCGGCCGTCATCTCCACGTGCTTCCCGTCGTGGGAGGCGACACGGGTGGTCGTCGAGGCGTAGGACTTCGTGCGGGACGTGTCCTTGCCCTGCCCGTAGACGCGCGCCCCGCTCGGATTGCCCTGGTAGGCGTTCTGGCTGACATCGGGATTCGCCTGAAGCGCGGTGATGCCGAGCCCGCCCTGCCCGGAAAGGTTCAGCCCCTCTTCCCCACCCTTTTCGACCGCCGGGTATATGTACTGGTCGGAGTAGATCTCTCCGGGGGTTGGGCCGGAAATCCTCGCGTTTTTCGGATGAGCCGTTATCGAGAGGTCCTGGGCCTGATACGCGAACATGCCGGACTCCCAAGGGAGTTGGTAATGCGCTGTATCCCCACCCGCCAGCATGCCCCAGGCAGCGGTGATCATTTTGGCCGAACTCAGCCACGTCTCGAGCGCCAGGCGGCCGAAGGTCTGCCGGTCGTTGGGGGAGGCCCCCGCGACGTACGTCGCACCCCACTTCAACGCGCCGGCCAACAGGGTGAAGGGCACTTGTGCCGCGCTCGCCACGGTGTTCACGGGTCCGCCCACCAGGCGGGCGACCGCGTCGGTCTGGTTCACAGCCCCGGGGAAGCGGTTCTTGGCCGCGATCCGAGCCCGTTGCGTCCCTTCGGCGATCATGCCTGCGACCTGGGCGAGCACTTCGGTCGGGGCGCCCGGATAGGTGCCTTTGCCGACCATGTCCACGGCCTTGATCAGCGCTCCCCTGACCGGGAAGTTCACGAGCGTCGCCCTTTGCGGCACCCAGGACACACCGTCCCGCGGATCGCCGTTCTCGTCGAACCGTCGCTGGTTACGGCGATCGTCCTCCGTCACCTGGCGAATCTCAGGCTGCTGCGGGGGCCGGGCGACGGGTGGGCGGTTCGGGGCGGGTTCGCGGGTGCGGTGGAGCGGAACAAGGAGCGTGACGGTGCCGGAACCGGTGAAGGTCTGCTCCGTGTCGGCGTCCGGGGCCTGACCCTCGTCCTCATGGTCGCCGGGGAGGACGTCCAGGGCCGCCTTCAGGGAGATGTCGACCGGCACCTCGAAGAGCCGGCTGCCCCCGGGCGCGATGGTCAGCGCGTCGAGGCTGGTACTCGCACCCTCCACCGCGCCGGACTTCCTCTGGAGATCGACCCGGCCGTTGGGGCCGGCATTCACCATCCAATTGGGGGCCGGAGCGTTGAGTCCACCGCCGAACCCGACGCCACCGCCCCACGACGTGCCCTGCTGCCAACTGCCGTCGGCTCCGGCCGAGCTGTACGCGATGTGATGGACTTCCGGCAGCACGAGGACCTGCTTGGACTCCGCGTTCTCCTTACGTGTGACCGAGAAGACCAGCCGCAGCCGAGCGACGCGGCCGGTGAACGGGCTCGGCAGCTCCAGCACGCGGACGATATCGCCGTCCACGGCGTCCGGCAGTTCGGTGAGCAGCTGGGACCGCAGCATCCTGAACTTCCGCAGATTGGCCAGCCGCGCCTTGACCACTCGCCCGTTGAACAGCTCGACGGGGAACCGCGACTCGTGGTGTTCGGCGGGTGGCAGGAACCCCCGCTCCCGCAGGGATTTCTCCGCGTCTTCGAAGAGCTCATCGGCTCCGTCGACCTCGAGGGGGGTCTCGCCGAATCCGAGGGCGGTCAAGTTCTCCACGTGGTCGGGCAGTTCCCGCTCTTCGCCGGGACCCGGCGCGTGGCCCTCGACGGTCTTGCGCTGGGCCACCAGCAGGCGCAGGCCATCGTCCCAGGGCCCGAAGTCGTGGGTGACCTTACCGCCTGCGGCGAGGTGGAGGGTCACCTTGTACGTGACCTTGCCGGGCGTGTGCAGACTGCTGCTGTCGGTGTAGTAGCCCTGCATCAACGTGGCGCTGTTCGACCCGCTCAGTCCCTGGGTCACCTGAGCGTTGATCTGCCCCCCGCCGAACAGGTTGCCGGCGAACTTCGCCGCGGCGTCCGGGTGGTCCGGAGCGTGGTCGGTGGTGAACATCGACCCACCCGAACCGCTGACATCGATCCCGCTGGTGTACGCCGTCGACTGGCTCACGCTCTTGGTGTGCCACGGCCATGTCCCCAGGTTGACCTTGCCCTCGGGGGTCTTGGACGCCGGCTTGTCCTTTTCGATCTCCGCGGATACTTCGAGCACGCCGATCGCATTGCCGTCGGAATCCGTCAGGACCGGTGAGAGCATCCCGCCCTTGGCGTGGAACATGTGCATGGAACCGCGCCGCGCATCAGGGGACAGGAAGTTCTTCAGCGCCTGCACCGAACCCAGCCGTTTCAGCGGGCTGAATTTCTCGTGCCCGAGGATCTTGTCCCCCAGCTGCGTACCTTCCGGGTTCGTCACGCCCCACAGACGGACCATGCTCTGCAGGTCCGCGGACTCGGGCAGGTCGTCCGCACCGGTGGCGTCGCGGAAGACGAGGTGTTCGGGCACCCACACCGTAGTCCTGCCGTGCGCCTCCTCCTGTTGCCAGGAGCCGTCGTCCGCACGAACCTGCCACAGCGCGTCGAGGTCCATCGGGTACGCCGGATCCGTGGGAAATTGCCAGCTCGTGATTCCGAACGTGTTCCTGGCCCCAGCGGACAGGCTCATCTGATGGTGTGTCAAGGACGCCACGAGCGTGCCCTCGTCCCACCACTTCGACCCCGGCTCGTTCCGCAGGTCGATCCGCGTATACCCGACGGGCATGGTGCGCACGTTCGATGAACCATCGCTGTCCGAGAACGACTGGTTCCCCCCGGGGCGGTGCTCGATCCGAGCCCCGGGCAGCCCCACTGGGCCCGTGTCGTACTTCGTCGACCTCGCGCCGTTCGCGTAGCGCAGCCGCACATGGACGGTCCGGGTCCGGCCGCCGTGCCGGAGGGTGATCGGGTGCCCCTCGCTGCTGCGCAGATACGGCCGGTTCAGCTCGATGTCCGTCGCGCTGAGGCTGTCGCCGAGCTGGGTCCGCAGGGACCGGCCCTCGTCGCTGTCCGGCTCGACCCCGAGTGACGCTTCGATGATCTGCCGGTACAGCCGCTCCAGGACGGGGCCGGGGGTCGGCTCGTTGCGGACCAGGCCGACCTGTCCGTCGTGCAGCCGACCGTAGCTCTCCATGAAATCCGACAGCTCGCGGGAATCGTTCGGCGTCAGGGCGGTCCGCGCCCGGGAGAGTCCCCCGGCCTGACTCGGTCCGGCGGTGCCGGTGTTGGGCAGTTCGTCCGCGGACCCATAGGGGGCGCCTCGCAGCGGCGTCCTCGCCCACATCGCCTGGACCCGCCGCTCGATCTCGGCATCGGCCCATCGGCGCCGGTCCTCCAGTGCCTCTTCGATCTCCTGATCTGCCCCGTCCTCCACCTGCCTCGGCGTCAGGGGCCCTATCGCCCGGATCATGGATCCGAAGGCCGCCGCGTTCCCGTGCCCGATACCGATGTTGTGATGCGTCCTGGAGCGCCACACCTCGTCGACCTGTTCCGGCGAGACGAAGTTAGCTCCCGGCCCCCGGCGCAACTGCTCCTGATGCACAGGCGCCGAGTCCACCCGGTTGTAGGCACCCGACTGCTGATTCGGAGTCCCGTACCGGCTGACGAAGCTCCAGTACGCAGACTTGTCCACAGTGAACTGCACCACCATCTCATCGCCATAGGCATTCACATTGCTGAAGCGATGCTGATGAAGCAGAGAAGTGCTGAAATACTTTCGATATTGCGATCCCTGGTTGTACTGCATCGCATACCGCAGCCCGGTCCTGGCGTCAGGCGCCCTCCGGAAATCATTGAACTCGGCAACGGACATCTTCCGGTAGAGCCGCACATACCGCGGGTCGGAGTCATCCATCGGCGACGCCGAACTCGCCCGCCAGTCACGAAGATAGACGAGATGGTCATGGAAACTCTCTACGTTCGCCCGGAAGCGCTCATCAGCTGCGACGCCATAGACGAAGACGGACTCTTGAGCCGCGAACCCATAGAAGAACGAATGGAAATTCGACGGATCAGGATGGGCATGGAAAGCATCCGCATACCCCCGGTAGAACAGGTCCATACGGTCGGGAGTGATCCGGGTGAAGGGCCCCACGGCCCCCGGAGGAGCAGGACGCAGAACCGAACCCGTGCCACCGGAAGCAGACGACTGACTGATGCTCGAGACATCCGGGACATCCGGCGACCGGTCGAAACCAGCGCCCACGCTCTCCATGAAGTCACCGAAAGCCTCGTAACGGGCATTGTCGGCGTCGGTGGCCCGCACAGGGTTCACGATCCCCACATCGGGATCCTCGCCGTACAACCGCTTCAGCAACTCCAGCAACGGCGCCTCATGCTCACGCACCCATGCGGCACCGTTGTTGCGCGGCTGGCCCGTCACGACATCGGCGCCCCTGTTCACACCCAGATAGGCACTGACGACCTGGGCGAAATACTCATCGACATCCCTGGCCGAGTAGTTCTTCGCACCACTGCCGTCCGGCCACTGGACGGCCTCCCCCTTCGCCATACGTCCCTGCTTGCCGCGGAACGAATCCTTGATGTCCTCACGGTCGCCATCCGCCAACCCCGCCGAGAAGACAAGATGCGCCACCTCATGAATACCAGTGGAATGACCATCGGGCTGATGCGGCGTGGGGCCGATGGGTGTCCGCTCACCCAGCAGATTCTCTTCCGGGATGATAGCCGTCAGATCATCGGCCGCCCCTCGCAGAATGCCGGGCGCCCGGCCATCCGTGGTGCGGCCACTCGACGTCAGAGCCGTCATCCGCACATACCGCGGCTGCACGACAACCCTCGCACCGGACAGCACCAGCCGCTCCCCGACATCCGCATTCCCGATCACCCGGCTCACCAGCCGGTAGGCCTCCCGCCTCGCCGACACCGGCCGCGATGTCTCCCCAGGCACCTCCAGCAGAAGCCGGGCAGTCACCGACACGAAATCCTCGGGTGCCCTGGAGGCACGCAAACCACCCACGAACGCCCGGGACACCGCCAGCCCACGAAGTTCCGCGACCGGCATCATGGCGAGCGTCTCGTTCAGTTCCCGCGGTGACAGAGCCAGCAACTCCGCCACCCGCACATCATCAACCCCGCCCAGAACCCGCGGCGTCGATTCCGCACGCCCGATCGGCGGCTCGAAGGGAACGGGGGCGGGGGCGTGCGGCCGGGGGACGTAGACGCCTTCCGCCTGATCCCACAGTGCCCGGAACCCCTCGTAGACCTTGTTCTCCGCCTGGGTGGCGTTGACCGGGTTCGCCTGCCGCCCGGGCACGGCCTGCGGGTCGGCGCCGTAGAGCCTTACCAGCAGCGGCAGCAGCGTCGGCTCGTTCCTGCGAACCCAATCCGCCCCGTTGTTCCGCCGCTCCCCGGTGTACGGGTCCTTCCCCTTGTTCGTCCCCAAGTAGGCGTTGGTCAGCTGTGCGAAGAACTCGAGCTCGTTCCGGGACGAGTAATTGGCATTCGTACGCTTGCCCTCAGCATCGAAGCCGTACAACGGGCCATCAGGCCACGTCCCAGAGGGCCCGTCGTCCACGTTGGCCTGGTACGCCCTCGTGATCAGTGCCTTGTCCGCCGCGCTCAGCCCGTACTCATGGATCGTATGCGCGAACTCATGCGTGGACGTGGAGTACCCGTCCGGATACACACCATCACTCGTCACGCCGGTGAACTCACCGAGGAGGTTCTCCTCCGCCACCGCCGTCGTGCGGCCCCCCATTCCACGGACCTGGTCCCACCGCCGATCACCGATACCGGCCCGCAGTCCCTCCCACTCGCGGAAGGCGTCCAACGAGGTCATCGCCTCGTTCTTCGGCACCACCACCACACGCGTTCCGTACTTCAGCAGCTTCGCCGCCACCTCCGGATCACGCAGCATCCGCGCCACCTGAGCCAGCACCTCGGACCACGCGGACACCGGCTGGTCCACCCCGGACGGCATCCGCACCATCAGCTGCGCCACCGTCTCGGCGAACTCCGAGACGCGCGACGTCCCGTCCAGCACCTTGCCGTACAACGCGTCCACCAGCGGGCGATGGGACGCCATCCGCTCACGCTCGGCCGACGACAGCCCGGACAGCGCCCGGGTCCGGTCGGCAGGTGCCATGTCGGACAGTTGCGACGAGCGCAACGCGTCCGTCAGAGGGCGGTTGGACGCCAGCCGCTCGCGCTCGGCGGACGACAGCCCGGACAGCACCCGGGCCTGGTCGGCGGGGGCCATCTCGGGCAGCCGCGACGCCAGTTGCCTGACGGGATCGGACGAGAGCGGCTCGGCCGTGCGCAACGCGTCGTCCAACCTCGTGAAGGCGTTACGCAGCGGCGCCTCCAGGACATCGGGGTCCAGCTCGTCCACCACCGCGCGGAGCTGAGCGCCGAGCCCGGGTACGGCTCCGGGCGAGGCCGCCCGGCGGTACGCTTCGCCGCGCAGGAACTCGAGTTCGTCGATCGGCAGCTCATTGGTGTGCGGCGTGTCCGCCAGTCCCCATAGCAAGTCGAACAGGTCCTCCGCGCGCCCCTCCTCATCGGTGCGCAGGGCCAGCGAGTACGCGGTGTCCGCCAGCGACTCGGTGCGGCCGGGCACGGTGAACCCGTCGATGTCGATCGACGTCACGTAGGGGACGGCCCCGGTACCGATGGTGATCTCTACGCCCTGAACCACACCGGTCAGCCTGGTCTGGCCGCCCTGGCCCACGCGCAGCGCGTTGTCCGGCGTCCCCGGGAACCGCCGGGCGACGGCCTGGTTGATGACGTCGGCAAACTGCCCGGCAGGCTCCGGCAGATGGAAATCCAGCATGTCGAGGGGCCGCGTGTTGGCGAACTGCACTCTGCCTCGCGCCCCGCCCGCCAGCACGACGGGATGACCGATGTCCCGCATGAGCACACTGAACTCCCGGCCGACCTCCAGCTTCTCCTCGTCGGAAAGGTCATCCGACTGCGACGAGTGAGAAGACTGCAAGGTGTCGGCAGGGCTGACCGGGGACTGCTCATCATCGGTCGACTGGGGCAGCGGGCCGAGGGGCGGGGGCGGCGCGGGGAGCCGCTTTGACGCGGCCGAGCCTCTGACGGCCATGTCGTCGGAGGACCGGCTCCCGGTCTGCGTCCGCGTCACCGAGGGAGGCGCGGTGAGTGCGCCCTGGGAGCCCTGGGAGTCCTGGGAGTCCTGGGAGGGGAAGCCGAGATACGACTCGATGGCCTTGAGGTCCAGCGGGTCGAAGCCGCGCTGCGCGGGGGTGTTCTCGAGGCTGAACTCGGCCAGCGCCTCGGTCTTCAGCCGCGTCCGGGACCGTGTGCCCGCACCGTCGAGGTCGGCCCACCACTGCACGGGCGCCTCGTTCCCGGTCACCCTGGCGTTCTCGACCACCCATTGACCGGCGAGGGTCGGCACCTTGTTCACGGTGGTCCGCTGGTACCCGATGTTCGGGTCGTGCCGGGCCTTCATCCGCTTGGCCTGGTGGTTCCCGGTCTCCTCCGACGCCGGCGCATCGGCCCGCCGGGAACGCCACTGGCCCTGCCGCACGGGGTTGGTTGCCGGCTCGGCCATCTCCACGGTGGGTGCCGTGGACGTCGTGGCCACGGCCACGGGCGGGGCGGGCTGTGTGTTCTCGGCGGCGGCCGGGCCGTTATCGGTCAGGTCCTCGACGGTCTGGAGCTGGTCCGGAGGTACGGCGGGGCCGGGCGGGGTGTCCGGGGCCGGGTCGATCCCGGCGTAACGCAAGATCTGAGTCAGGGCTGTCGTGGCGTTCCGTACCTGGTGGCGTTCCCGCTCGGGCGCGGGGAGGTTCGGGTCGTCGGAGGTCAGGCGGAGGTGGAACTGATCCGACGGGGCGGGGGTGTCCGTCGTCGTGGCGGTCAGCTCGATGGCCTCGGGGTGGCCGGGGGCGTGGACGAGGTCCAGGCCGATGTGAAGCTGATCGCCGGAACGTGGCAGGACCAGCCCGTCGTTGACCGGGCCCAGCAATCCGTGCATCCGCTCCTGCAGCCCCGGGAGCTGGTCGGCGGAGAATCCCGGCCCGAAGCGCACCGGGAGATCCAGGAACATCTCACGTACCACACGGCCGTCACCGACGGGGACGTGCCGGACCTCGGCGCGGACCACCGTGTCCTGCTGGGGCCCGGGTGCGGGCGTGCCGTCCGCGGCCTGCTGGCCGCTCCCGGACGCGCCGGGGATGTGCGTGTGCACCGAGGTCGCGGGCGCGTGCTCCCGGTGTGGCCGCCACTGCTCGGGACGGACGGGGTCCCGGACCGGCTCCGCCGCCGAGTGCTGCGCGGCGGGCTGCGCCACCGGATCGGCAGGGGCGGTGTTCTCCGCGCCCTGAGGCGGAAGCGGGGCAGTGCCGGAGTGGTCGGGCTTGGGAGCGGTCTGCGGCGTGACGGCGGAGTGGGCGGACGCCTCCTGCTCGGCCTCCTCATGGGAGTCCCAGTCAGTGAGGTCGGTGGCGCCAGTGGTGTCCGACCGCCCATCGGATTCCGAGTCGGGAATCGAGGACACATCGGAGTCCACGTCGGAGACGTCCGTGATATCCGCCTGCGGGTCGAAGCCCGAGGTATCCGCATCGATGGTCAACTCGGAGCCCGAGGTCTGCGTCGTGACGTCGGTGTTCGGGTTGACGTCCGGTGCGGGCAGCTCGACATTCGGGCCGGTGTGCGGCGGGGAAACCGGGGTGGAGCTGGAGGTGGAGGGGGTGAACGAGGATGAGATATGGGGGGTGTTGAGGGTCGAGGGGGCGGAGGCCGAGGGGTTGAAGGCCGCCGGGGGGATGGGCGTGTGAGGCGTCCCCGGCGGGATGGAGGACGAAGTTGGGGGTGGCGTGCTGGATGCCGTGAAGGGCGGGGTGGAGGTGGAGAGGTCGACGGACGTGGAGTCTGTGGCCCCGTTGGATGTGACCGGTGGCGGGGTGGATGTGGAGAAGTTGACGGACGTGGGGTCCGTGATCCCGGTGGATGTGACCGGTGGCGGGGTGGTGGTCAGCGACGACCCGTCCGGGCCCGATTGCCCCTGGGGCGGGGGCGTGCTCGACACCGTGCCGTCGAACGGGCCGGACATCGTGGTGGTCGTATCCGTGGAGTCGCTGCCGGCCCCCAGCGAAGAGTCGGAGTCCAGCAGCGCGTTGAAGATGTTGAAGCCGCCCTTGCCAAAGAACGCCTTGTTCAGTCCCTTCGCGGACTCCACACCGCCTGCGTGCAGCACCGTTTCCGAGGCACCACTGACGGCTGCACCAATGAAGTCGTTCGGCTTGGCGCTCCAATTTCCGTCGAAGAGACCGTTGGTGATGACGACCGCGGTCCCCTCACCGAGACCCTCGCTGACGCCCTCCTTGAACACCTGCGCACTGAACTTGGCCAACTTATTGTCGCCGAAGTCCTTGAAAGCGCTCTTGAACACCTTCCCGATGGCGCCGGAAAGTTGCTGGATGAAGAAACCCGCCAGCGCACCCACCACGGCGGACCGACCGACATCGGACCAGTCGATACCCGAAGGACTGCGTTTACCCGAAGTGATCCCCATGTACGTCAACTGGGCGGCGATGCTCGTCAGGGCCTCCTCCAGCGCCTCGGTCAACGGCGCCACAGGAGTCGAACCGAACAGCCGCTGCATGATCGTCAAGAGCGCCACCGCGGTACGGGCCTTCGCGACCGCGGCTTCCGAAAACGACAGACCACCGGTGAAGAAAGACAAAGCAGAGATAATGGCGAGCTGTGCGATCAGCATGGCAAGCTCAAACATGAGCTCGACCTTGGACACCCCGATATTCGTGGAGTGCTTCGTCTGATTCCCCGCGTAGTCAGTCCTCAGCGAATTGACCAGCTCGCCCAGCATCCCGGAAAGACCCTGGATGACCTCCTTGGACTGATCCGCGACCGTGGTCGGCAAGGCGTCGTCCGCCTGGTACGCGAGAGTGTCCAACCACTGGCGGACGCCGTCGACGTCGGTCGCCAGCTTGTTCAGCACCTCATTCATTTCGTACGCCAGGTCCGACGAGCCCTCAATCGGCCACTCACCCAGCAACAAGAAGAACAGAATACGCTCTTCCTGCGTAAACGAAATAAAATCCGGCAGCTGCCACGCCATTACTTGGAACTTCCGCCCTCGATGCTGTCCGTCGCGTTCTGCCCCTCTTTGATGCTGTCCAGGATGTCCGCCTGAGTCTGCTGCGTGCGCTGCTGCTCCTGCGCCCGCCCCCCGACAAGTCCGTACAGGGCATCCCCGACGGAACCGATCATCGCCTCTATGTCACGCAGGCCCTTCTGCCACTCCGGACCGGCGGTCTTCGAGAAGTCATCGGTGAATCCCCACCAGTTCGTGGTGGATCCAAGGAAACTGCCGAGCGATTTCCTGAGCTCCTCGGATGCGGCCTCCACATCGCGCTTCCATGCCTCGAGCCTGAAGGGATCGAACGTGTAATTGTCAGGCACCGCCATCATCCCCTCTCTGTGTCCTCGTCGATCTCGTCACGCAGCCCATCGCTCGCCCTACGACGCGACGCCGTGCCCCGCTCAACCGTGCTCGCCAGCGGGCCGAACACCCTCTCCCAGTCGAAATCCATCCCTTCGATCACGGGCATGTTCTCCTGGGTCTTGTCGGCCAAGGGCTGAAAGGTCTCAAGCACCATGCGGGCTATCTGCGCATGGGCCTGCCCGGCGGCCTCCAACAGCGACGCCGACAGCTGAGCGGCGCCCATCGAGCGGTACTTGCCGTTCAGGAACTTCACCTCGCTGAGCTGGCCTTGGGCGTTGACGAGGACTTCCACGCTGCCGTCCCGCGACCGGGCCGTGGCCGATGCCGTGCTCAGCTGCGCCTGCGCGCGGGCCGCGGCCTTCTGCGTCTCTTCCAGGTCGGCCCTCGCCTTGGCCAGCCTCTCCACGATGGGATTCCTCGCACCGGGACCGCCCATGTACTGATCACTCATTGCTCGGCTCCCTCACTCATCGCCCGATCACGGCCGGCACGCCGTCCTCGTCCGTGCCCCAGACGTCCTCGTCCTCGCCCATCCAGGCGGCCCGTTCCCGGTCGGCGCTCTGGGTCTGCTGGCCCCCTCCCCCGGCACCGCCGCCCATCGGCGGCATGAAGGGCATGCCACCGGACGTGGCCGCGGTGCGCTGGGCGACGGGGACCCGCTCTTCCTCGTCCTGGTGTCCGGAACTGTTGCGCCCGGCAGGCGCTCGCTGGATGCCGCCCTGGCCGTCGTCGATGACAGAGCGGACGCGCTCGCCGTCGTTCGAACCACCGCCCGTGGTCGTACCGTTGATGCGGGTGCCGGAGGGCAGCATCGGCATGCCGTTGTTGCCCTGAGCCTGGTCCGAACCCGTCCCCGACGAGCCTCCGAAAGCGGGGTTCTGGTCGTCCAGCTCCTCCCCTTGGCCCGAGGAGGAGTACGGGGGCGAGTACTGCGAACTCTGGCCGGACGGGTCCCCGAGGCCGGATCCGCCGCCGAGTTCGGAGGGCAGGGACTGGCCCTGGTCGATCGGGGTGGTGACGGTGGTGCCGTCGGGCTGGTGGTAGGTGACGGTGCCCTTGTCCGGGTCCATCACGCTGCTGCTGCCGCCGGGGAAATCGGTGGTGAGGGTGCCGTCGTCGTTCAGCGTCGTGGTGCTGCCGTCGCTGTTGGTGAGCGACTCCCCGGGGCTCAGGTGGTCGATGTCGGTCGTGCCGTCAGGGAGGGTTGTGGTGACGTCCCCGCCGGGGTCGACGGTGCTGGAGCTGCCGTCCGGGAAGTCCGTGGTGACAGACCCGTCCGGGTTGAGTGTGGTCGTGCCGCCGCCGCTCGGGGAGTCCGGCGTGGGGATATCGAGCTGGCTGCCCAGGTCTCCGCCGCCGTCGCCGATCCCTAGCTGCTCGGCCTGCTGTTGCGCCTGATCGGCCATTGCCTGCTGCTGTGCCAGTTGCTCCTGCTGCGCTTCCTGTTGCTGCTGCAGCTGTTCCTGCTGCTGCTCGGCCTGCTGCTGCGCCGCATCCGCCTGCTGCTGCGCCTGCTGCTCGATCTGGTGCTGCTGTTGCTGAAGTTGCTTCTGCTGCTCCTCCTGCTGCTGCTCCAACTGCTCTTGCTGCTGTTGCGCCTGCTGCTCCACCTGGCTCTGCTGCTGTTCCAACTGCTTCTGCTGCTGCGCCGCCTGCTGCTCCAACTGTTGCTGCTGCTCTTGGGCCTGCTGCTCCAACTGGTCCTGCTGGTCCTGCTGGAACGGGAAATTGGTTTCGGTCTGGGGCCGCTGCTGCTCCAGCTTCTCCTGTATCCGCTCAGCCTCCTTCTCCTGCTGGTTGGCGATCTTTTCGGCCTGCTGCTGAGCCTCGTTCTGCTGCTGCTCGACCTGCTGCTGCATCTCGCGCTGCTGCTGCCTGCGCTGCCGTACGACCCGCTGCTGGGCCTGCATCTGCCGCTGGGCCAACTGCTCCTGCTGATGCTGCATCCGCTGCTGGACCGCCAGCTGCTGATGCTGAAACTGCTGCTGCTGTTGTTGCTGCTCCTTTGCCAGCTGTTCCTGTTGCTCCTGCTGCTGCTGTTGCAGCTGCCGCTGCTGCTCCAACTGCTCCTGCTGCATTTGCTGCTGCTGCCGCTGCTGCTGCTTTGCCAGTTGCTCTGCCTGCTCCTGGGCCTCCTGCTGTGCGTTCAATTGCCCCTTGACTTGCAGGCCCTGCTGCTCGGCCAGCTGCTGCTGCTGAAGTTGCTGCTGCCTTTGCAGCCGCTTCTGCTGTTGCTGCTGCTCCTGCTGCATCTGCCGCTGGGCCGCCAGTTGCTGCTGCTGAAGCTCCCTCTGCTGCTCCTGGGCCTCCTTCTGCACCTGCTCCTGCTGCCGCTGCATCTTTCGCTCAGCCGCCAGCTGCTGATGCTGAAGCTGCTCCTGCTGCTCCTGCGCCTCCTTCTGCATCTTTCGCTCAGCCATCAGCTGCTGATGTTGCAGATTCTCGGCCTGCTCCTGTGCCTCTTTCTGGCGCTCCCGGGCCTTCTGCTGCAGCTCCCTCTGGTGCTCCCGCTGCTCCGCCGCCTTGTCCTGAGCGAACTGCTGGCTCAGGCTGGTGGTCTCCGTGTCGATGGATTCCGGGAACTTCTGGTTGTTGAAGGCGTTCTGCACCTCGATGACGGCTCGTTTACCGGCCTCCACCAGCTGGTCGAGCACAGAATTCTGCCAGCGCCTTATGGCCTCTTCGCCGATCTTCTTCCAAGTGCCATAGCCGCCCAGCGGACCGTACTCCCTGTCACCGCCGTAGAAGCCTTCTCGCTCGACATAGTGGTCTCCGATGACGGTCGACCCTACGATGCCGTCGACGCGATAGCGCGCCTTCAGGAGATTGTCCTTCCACACATTGTCGGTGACATCGAGCAGGACGTCGTGCAGCCATCGCAAAGGATTACCCGTGTACAACTGCCACGTGTTCCAGGTCGAATACAGGTTGTACGCCGCGGACTCGATCGCCTGCCGGAATGAGCGAAGGTCGGAGCCGAACTGCGACTCCATGGACGAGGTGAGCGGGACCTGCCGACTGTAGGACTCGTAGTTCTCGGCGAGCCCGTGGACCAGGTCCTTGAAGACACCCGCCGCCTGCCCCCTCCAGGACGCGTCGCCCTTGCCGAGCTCGCGTTCCCAGTCCCGCAATTCCTCGTGCTGCTGCTTGAGGAAGTACGCGACACGGTCGAAGGCGGCGGCCGCCCGGTCGAAGGTGCCAAGATCCACCGTATCCGTGAGGTGGTCCTGCCTGAGGTCCCCCTCCCACGCGAACCCCTTCGTGTTCCCGGTTTGAAGCAGCCGGTACAACGCCAGTCCACCGCCATAGCTGTACAGCGACAGGTCGATGTTGTCCCAGACGACATCCGCTGACTGCCCGTGGAAGTCGAAGCCGAGACTGCTCCCGAACTTCGCGCCGTGGACCACGCCGCCGGCCGGGGGGTCGTCCGTGCCGTTGGTGCCCAGCATCGTGACGCGGCCCCGCATCATCTCCACCTCGGTGCCCACAGGCGCGTCACCGATCGGGCCGTCGTTCCCGGAGAAGAAGGGGACCACGAAGTCGGTGTCCTCGATGCGCCACCCGGAGTTCGCCGTGCGCCATGACATGTCCAGTGCCGCCTGGCTGATGGCAGTGGTCGGCTCACCCTCGAATTCCGAGATCTCGACCCGCATCAGCGGGATGCGGTCGTTCCCGAGAAGATGGTTGAAGAGGGTCCCACGTTCCGGCATCTCAACGCCCGTCAGCACCTTGACGGCAATCAGCCACCAGTCCGAATCGGCAGCGGAATAAGCGGGATAAACATTGTCATTTCCAGAGTCGGCCACGGCACAGGACCTTCCGAGGGCTGTTCAATGAGACGGGGATGCGGCGGTGGAAGCGGACTGCGACTGGCCGGTCAGATGCTCTCGGTATCGCCGCTGTCGGACGAGGTACTACTCAAGTCCTCGTCTACGTCGTTGAAGATGTCCATGAACTTCTGTCCGTTGATGGATTGCAGATTTTGGTGCTGCGCGTTGAAAAGCTGGTGGATGGTGTCCCGCAGGTTCTCCCCGATGTCGTCGAAGAGCTGGGCCTGCTGCTCGAAGACGGATTGCAGGTTTTCAGCCGTGCTGGAGACCGCCTTCTGGAGCTTGGCCCCCTGGCCTTCGAGATAGCTGTCGTCCGCCATGAATCCCATGGCCAGCGGCCTGTCCAAGCCATAGATGGGGCTGCTCGGCGAGACGTCGGCCTCACCGATGAGCCCGTTCATCGACGGCCCGATGCCCGGGTCGTTCATCTGGATCTTGCGGACCTGCTCCTGGAAGGGCATCACACGGTTTTCCAGGAATGACTGGAGCCCGGCCTTGTCCAGCGCCATGGGCTCGGCTTCCGGAGCCGCATCCTTGGGCGGCGCATCCTGTGTCGTGAGTTGCTGATGCGCATCCGGTTGCTTGTCGTCGGCCACGCCAGGCTCCTTGGTTCAGGTCAGATGGGGATGTACCGCCCGCCACCGGGGGGGGGAGGAGGACCGAGAGTGGTCCGAGACCGGCGGCGGGCGGCGGGAGCCATGCGGCCGCGGGGGTCGGCCGGCACGGCGGTCAGCGGCCGATCTTCACCGAGCCCCACATCTGGGTCAGCGAGTTCTCGCTGTACTGGTAGTTCTCGGAGACGGAGGTCAGGAGTGCGGAGTGCTTGGTCAGCAGGTCTTCCATGGCCTTGACGGCGTTGTCCCAGGCCTGCTGCTTCTGGTCGTATTCCTCTCGGTCATCACCGATCCAGGAGTTCTTGAGCGGGTTGAGCTCCATCTCCATATTGGAGAGCGTGGTCGCGATGGCACTCGTCTGCGAGATCATGTCGTCCGCGGCGTTGCTCATCTGCGAGTAGTCGACGTAGATGAAGCCGTCGGTGAAGTCACTCATAGCCAGTTCTCATCTCACTTCGGGTAAGGGCGGCGGGAACGGAGGCGCGTCCCTCACGCTCAGCCGGACAGGGCGTCGAAGACGGCGTTCGACTGGGAGTACGCGTGGTTGATGGATTCGTTCGACGAACCCTGCTGCCGACCGTGCTCGGTGAGGGTCTCGTTGAGCGTGTCGATCATGTCCTGGACGTTCCTGAGGATGACGTCGGCCTTCTCCTCCCAGGCGACGACCAGGTCCCTGAACGCGCCACCGTCGCTGCCCTGGTAGTGCGTCATGAGGTTGGTCTTGGTGGTCTCGACGTCCTGGCGGCACCGCAACACACCGCTGAACGCCATTTCCAGCGCCTGTACGCCGTTGCGCGTGGCGGATTCCTCCGACTGCTGCATGCCGTTGACGGCCATATGTACACCTCTCATCGTCCGGCCTTGAACGGCCGCCGGCCGATGGAAATCTCGGCGGCGGCGTTCCAGGAAAGGGGGCCTGCCAAGGGCCAGATTGCAGGCGTCACCGATTGGGGTCAGCCAAGCCGCACCGACCGATTCGGTTCATCACCCCGGATTGGGATATTCACCCGTCACGATGTGGCTTTGCGCACCGAGCCTGGCACGCGCCCAAGGCGGCCTCAAGGAAGATGAGGGGGACTAATATGCTCCCCGGCGGATTTATTGCGAGCCGAAGAAAGGCCGTGCCTCGGTTACGGCCCTTCAGTCCTTGTGCTCGTCCGGCCCTGAGCAGCGGGGTGCGGTCACATCGGCCCGGCCCGTGCGCGCCGCTTCCGGGGACAGGTCGGGGCCCGAGGGGAGCATCGACAGCATCAGGGCGGGTAGTTCCCGCGGCTTCCGGCCGTCGTAGCCCAATGCCTTGACCGCGTCCTCGTTGACCAGCCGGTACTTCACACCGGCGTCCGTGACCAGGTAGTGCGTGACGCCGACCTTGCCTCCGCCCGCGCCCAGGGCCCGCACCAGAGCGCCACGTCCCGGAGGCACGGTGACCCGGTCCACGGGCAGACAGGCCGGGGCCGCGGCCGCGCCCGCGGAGTGCTGGGCGACCGGGCCGAGGTCCGGCCCGGTGGCCAGCATGACGCTGAACCGGGTGCCCTTGGCGCCCGGCTCCACCCGGGCGCACGGGATCTGCCCGTCGGGGAAGGTCGCCGCCTTCGGCGGTGAACTCGGCACCGCGCCGGGGCCGCTGTCCAGCGCGTCCTCGGGCGCGAGGTTTACCTTCAGCGCCCGGGAGGGCAGCGGTACGGGGGCCGGTTCGCGACCCTCGTACGCCTTCTCGCGGGTCTGTGGATCGCCGAGTACCAGCGCGAGACCGGTCGCGCCGAGCGGCGCCAGGCCGTCCTTGCGCAGCAGGTAGTAGCGGGTCGTGGAGCCGGGCACGTGCAGCCTGAACGTCTGTCCGACCCGGGTGGCTCGGCCACCCAACTCCGGGCCCGGGTCGCCGGTGCCGGGGTTCCTGGGCGGCGCGAGGTCGGGGCCGGCGGGGAGGGCGCTCAGGAAGCCGGCCGATACGGGCACCGGCTTGGTGGTGGCGTAGCCGAGGGACTCGATCACGCCGGAGTCGGCGTCCAGCCGGAATCGGCTGCCCTGCCACAGCAGGTACCGGTTGTGGTCCGGGCCCATGACGAGCACTCCCTCGTCCTTGTCGAGCGCGTCGCCCGCGGCACCGTTTGCGACCGCGAGCGTGGTACCGGCCTTCTCGTCATCGCCGGCCGACGGGGCGGAGCACACCTGCCACGGGGCGTCGGACAGATCATCGGCACCGGGCGGAGAGTCGGGGACGTCCTCGATGCCGACCGGCGTGCCGTGCGGGGTGCCCTTGAGGGAGTCGGTGCCGACCGTGGTGGTCTTCAGGTCGGCGCCACCGAGCAGCAGCGCCGAGGCGTAGTTGCGCACCGGGCGCAGCCGTCCGTCGAGGTACAGATGGCGGGCGCCGGTGTCCTTGTTGATGATCAGCTGGTTCGAGGTGCGCCAGGAGTCCGTCGTGCCGGGCGAGATGAGGCCGACGACGAAGGCCCCGGCACTCATCACGACGGCGATGATGACGCCGATGGCGACGCCGCGGTTGGTGCGGCCCTGGGGGCTCTCGGGCGCGTCCGGGTCGGAGCGCAGCATGCTGGAGGTCAGCTGGCCCATGAGGAACATATGGGCCTGGACCTGATCGCGTTTGTTCTGCATGGGTGGCTCGTGTCCTCCGGTGTCATCCGCCGAGGGCGCGGAGGGCGCCGTAGACGCCCAGCACCCACAGCGACAGGGGCAGCATGCTGATCGCCACGAGGGAGTGCAGCAACTCCGCGGCGCGGCCCCAGTACGGGACGAGCCGGCGGCCCGGGACCGTCCAGGAGGCGATGGCGATGGCGGCGGCGACCGCGAGCACCGCGCCGACCAATAGGAGCTTGCCGGTCGAGCCGGACGAGGTGGCCGCGTCGTACGTCAGCAGGGTGCCGCCCCACGCCCCGGAAGCGACCAGCGACAGGCGCTGAAGGGTGTTGCCCAGGCCGCGGCTGTGCAGCAGGAGCAGTGCCGACAGGGCCACCATGGTGAGGATTTCGGGGAGGTCGGAGGCGCGGCCGAGGCCGAGCAGGCAGCCGGCGCAAATGGTGCCGACCGCCGCGTACAGGCCGGTCATCCAGCCGTCGGCGACGACGGCGCGGGCGGCGACGGCCGAGGGCGAGTGGGGTTCGATGCCCTCTTGGAGCTGCTGGGCGTTGGTGGGCAGCGGGGGCATGCGCAGTCCGGACAGCCGGAAGGACAGCGAGGGCACGAACGCGCCGAAGATCACGGCGGCCAGGGAGACGAGTCCGGCGGCGTGGGCCGCCGACAGGTCGGCGGTCATCATCAGGACGGCCGCGAGGACACCCGCGGCGGCGACCGCGACAGCGGCGAGGAAGAGCGCGGCGAAGGCGACGACCAGGGCGACGGCGAGCATCGCGGCACCGGCCGCCGCCGCGCAGGCGGCGAACAGCCGGGCGCCCAGCACCTCGTACAAGTGCGGCCCGCCCACATCGCCACCGGGCAGCAGCCATCCGGCCATCGCGAAGTAGGGCACGGCGACGAAGCCCAGCGCCGCGCCCGCCTCCGCGTCGCCGACCGCGCGGCTGGCCGATGCGGCGCCACCGAGCAGCAGCGCGCCACCGACCACCGCGGCCAGAGCGCGCAGCTCGGCGGACGGGCCGGGTAGCGCGAGGACCGCGAGTCCGGCGCCGAGGGTGATGACCAGCAGGCAGAGCAAGAGGCGGCGGCTGGTGGACGCCGTCCAGCCGAAGGGACGGTCGGCCATGGTGGTGGCGATGCCGTCGACCAGGTCGTCGAGCTGGATCTCGGGCAGGGTGTCGGTGTGCGGCCTGAGGTAGACGGTCTCGCCGTCGAGCAGGCCGAGGGATTCGAGGCTGCTCCCCTCGTCGAGTGGTGCGCCGCCGAGGCGTTGGAGCACCCATCCCCCGTGTGCCAGACCCTGCTCGGCGAGATCGTCGCCCGCGTGCCGCACCAGTGCGGGCAGCAGGTCGATGACGGGGACGTCGGCGGGAACCGCGAGGTCGATGGTTTTGGCGGGTGCGCGCACGGTGACGCGACACAGCCCTGCCGTTGCGTTGTCTGTCATAGCTGTACTCACGCTTCATCGGGAGACGGATGGACGTCTCCGGGAAATGGACGGGTGGAAGTGTCCGGGGAGAGCCAGTCGTTGGACGTGTGCGCGGCGGCGCGGCACACTACGTGCGGAGCCGCTGCAGGAGTCGCGGCCGTCCAACGTGAACCGTAGAGACGGATCGTAGACTCTTCTTCACCGGTCCGGGTTGCTGCCCCGGTCCGTGTTCACCGCCGCTGCCGGCCCTCGAGGCCGCGCCACCCATCGCTGTTCAGGCTGCTCCGCCTGCGAATCCGGCTCGTACCCGACTCGCACACGACCCGTGACACCAGGCCGTGACATCAGGCCATGCCATCAGGCCCTGACGTTGCATCACGTCCCGTGCACGGCACCCAACGCCGGCAGATACGCGGCAACCCGGACCCCGGAAAATATCAGCACCTCCGGGGCAGCACACCCGTTCCGAAGGAGACCGCCCACGTGAGTACCGTCCTGTTCCGCAGGTCCGCGCGCCGCCGCGGCCCGGACATGCCCGAAGGAGAGCTGAGTCTCCAGGAACCGCCCACGCTGGCGGAGATGACACCCGACAGCTCGGCCGTGTGGAACTACCTGCCCATGGCGATGATGTCGGCGTCGATGATGCTGATGTTCATGAGGCCGGGTTCCAAGGGCCCCTTCATGTACCTGGCGCTGGGGATGATGCTGATCTCCTCCGTGGCCATGATCCTGGGGCAGTTCATGCGCCGCGCCGGCGAACGCAAGCAGCGGCTGAAGGGCGAGCGGCGCGACTATCTGCGCTACCTGCGGCAGACCCGCAAGAAGGTGCGGGCGGCCGTCGTGGAGCAGCAACGGGCGCTGCTGTGGCGCCACCCGGCGCCGGGCGCGCTGTGGTCCCTGGTGGGCACCACCCGGCTGTGGGAGCGGCGTCCGCAGGACGCGGACTTCGCTGAGGTACGGGTGGCGGTCGGCGACCAGAAGCTGGGGCTGCGGCTGGCTCCGCTGTCCACCAAGCCGGTGGAGGACCTGGAACCGCTGACCGCGCACGCGCTGCGCAGTTTCATCCGCGCGTACTCCTCCGTGCCGGACCAGCCGATCGCGGTGTACCTGCGGACCTGGTCACGGGTGCTGTTCCGGGGCGATACGGAGCGGGTCCGGGAGCTGGCCCGGGCGGTGCTGGTCCAGTTGGCGGTGGTGCACTCGCCCGAGGACCTGTGGATCGCGGTGGTCACGGCGGACGAGCGGCGCGCGGAGTGGGATTGGGTGAAGTGGCTGCCGCACAATCTCCATACGCAGGAGAGTGACGGCGCGGGTTCCGTGCGGATGGTGGTGCCGTCCGTGAACGAGCTGGATGATCTGCTGGGTGGGGAGTTCCACGAGCGGCCGCCGTTCGATCCGGACGGGGTACCGGGCCGCGAGGAGCCGTACACGGTGATCGTGCTGGACGGGGCCGCGCCGCCCGGGGGACACCGCCTGGACGGGCCGGGCTACCGCAACGCCGTGGTGCTCGACCTCACCGGTGACCTCACATGGCGGCCGGGGCGGTCCACGCTGCGCTTCGAAGTCGCGGACGACGTGATGAGCCTGGTGCGTACGGACCGTGAGCGCAAGGAGCAGATGACCCCGCTCGGCCGCCCCGACCGGCTGAGCACGACCCTCGCCACGTCGCTGGCCAAGCGGCTCGCCCCGTACCGGATGGGGGCGGCCGACCGGTCCGCGGAGCCGCTGGCTACGGATGTGGAGCTGACCGCCCTGCTGGGGATCCCGGATCTGTACCGCCATGAGCCGCCCTCGTTGTGGTCCCGCCGCAGCGGGCCGGAGCGGCTGCGCGTGCCGATCGCGGTCGGCTCCGACGGGACGCCGGTGGAGCTGGACATCAAGGAGTCCGCGCAGGGCGGCACCGGGCCGCACGGCATGCTCATCGGGGCCACCGGCTCCGGCAAGAGCGAGCTGCTGCGCACCCTGGTGCTGTCGCTGGCACTGACCAATTCCTCCGAGACGCTCAACTTCGTCCTGGTGGACTTCAAGGGCGGTGCGACCTTCCTGGGTCTGGACGAGTTGCCGCACACCTCCGCGGTGATCACCAACCTGGCCGACGAGGTGGCGCTGGTCTCCCGGATGCAGGACGCCCTTCACGGTGAGCTGATGCGGCGCCAGGAGCTGCTGCGGGCGGCCGGCAACTACACCTCCGCGCTCGAATACGAGAAGGCACGGGCTGACGGGACGCCGCTGGCCCCGCTGCCGAGCCTGTTCGTCGTGGTCGACGAGTTCAGCGAACTCCTTGCTGCACACCGCGAGTTCATGGAGCTGTTCGTGATGATCGGACGGCTCGGGCGCAGCCTCGGCGTCCATCTGCTGCTCGCCTCGCAGCGGCTGGACGAGGGGCGGATGCACCAGCTGGAGAGCCATCTGTCGTACCGCATCGGGCTGCGCACCTTCTCCGCCATGGAGAGCCGCGGCGTGCTGGGCGTGCCGGACGCGTACGAGCTGCCGCCGACGCCGGGCAGCGGCTACCTCAAGACGGGTGTGGAGGCGCTGACCCGCTTCCGCGCCGCGTACGTCTCGGGCCCGTGCCGCCGGCGGGGCAGCTCCGCCGCCCATCAGGCGCGGGTGGCCAGCCAGGTCGTGCCGTGGACATCCGGCTGGATAGTGCCACGGCAGCTGCCCGAGACGCCCGGGAACGAGCCGGAGGCGCCGGAGGAAGAGAACAGCGCGTCGCTGCTGTCGGTGGCGGTGGACCGGATGCGGGACGCGGGGCCGCCCGCGCACCAGGTGTGGCTGCCGCCGCTGGACGCCCCGTCGCCGCTGGACGAGCTGCTGCCGCCCCTGGCGGCACATGGTGAGTACGGGTTCACCATCACGGATCTGCCCCGGCGCGGGCGGCTGTCGGTACCGGTCGGCATCATTGACCGGCCATTCGACCAGCGCCGGGACGAGCTGCGGGTGGATCTGTCGGGCGCCGGTGGCCATGTGGCCATCGCGGGTGGTCCGCAGAGCGGCAAGTCCACCCTGGTGCGGACGCTCATCACGGCTCTCGCCCTCACCCACACCCCGCGCGAGGTGCAGTTCTACTGCCTGGACTTCGGTGGCGGCACCCTCGCGGGGCTCACGGACCTGCCGCACGTCGGCGGCGTCGCGGCCCGGCTGGACAGCGAGCGGGTCGGCCGGGTGATGGCCGAGGTCTCGGCGGTGCTGGCGCACCGGGAGCGGTTCTTCCTGGAGAACGGCATCGACTCGATGGTGACGCTGCGGCGGCGTCGCGCGGCCGGCGAGTTCCCCGGGGAAGAGCACGGCGATGTCTTCCTCGTCGTCGACGGCTGGGCCACGGTCCGTCAGGACTACGACAAGCACCTCCCCACGTTCAATGCCCTCGCGGGCCGCGGACTGAACTACGGCATCCACCTGATCGTCACCACCGCGCGCTGGGTGGAGCTGTCGGCCGCGGTCCGCGACCAGGCCGGCACCCAGCTCGAACTGCGCATGGGCGACCCGATGGACTCCACCATCGACCCGCGCAAGGCGCGGGGCGTGCCACGCTCTCCCGGACGGGGACTGACCCGCGACTCGAAGCTGGACTACCTGACGGCGCTGCCCCGCGTCGACGGCGGGACCGGCGCCGAGGACCTGGCGGAAGGCATCGCGAGTCTGGTGTCGGATGTCCGTGAGCACTGGACGGGCCCGCCCGCTCCCCCGGTGCGGATGCTGCCGACCCTGCTTCCGGCCTCCGAGCTGCCGCCCGTCACCGGTGACCTGCGAGTGCCGCTCGGCATCGAGGAGGACCGGATGGACACGATCTGGCACGACTTCAGCTCCACCCCGCACATGATCGTCGTCGGGGACACCGAGAGCGGCAAGACCAACCTGCTGCGGCTGACCGCGAAGGCGCTCACGGAGCTGTACACGCCGGCCGAGGCGCGCATCATGGTGGTCGACTACCGCCGTGAACTGGTCGAGGCGGTCCCCGACGACTACCGGCTCGGGCACGCCGTCTCCGTCGACGCGCTCAGGGAACTGGTCGGGGGCGCGGCGCGCGCCGTCAAGGGGCGGGTGCCGGGCCCGGACATCACACCCGCGCGGATGCGGCAGTGCGACTGGTGGCAGGGGCCACGGCTGTTCGTCCTCGTCGACGACTACGACATGGTCGGTGGCGGCGGGCCACTCAACCAGCCGTTCGAGCCCTTGGCGGAGTTCCTCGCGCTGGGCTACGAGGTCGGCCTGCACATGGTCGTCGCCCGCTCCGCGGCGGGCGCGTCCCGGGGGCTCAACGACCCGCTGATGCGGCGGCTCCTGGAGGTCAACACCCCGGGGATCCTGCTGTCCTGCCCGCCGACCGAGGGCTTCCTCTTCGGGAACGTCAAGGGCCGCAACCTGCCTCCCGGACGCGGCCAGCGCATCGCCCGCCGCAAGAGCGTCCAGATCCAGGCGGCCCTGCTCGCCCCGGAGGGCACCTGAGCCGACGAACGGTCCGGACGCGGCCTGCCGCCGGGCCGCGTCCGGACCGCTTCAGCGGAGACGGATCGGGGGCTGTTGGACAGCGGTCGTACGGGGGTCCCGGCGCCCGGCGGTAACCGTCAGCCAGTCCCGGCGCACCAACGTCAGGGTGTCCCCCACAGCCGCCATGTCGGTGACCGGCAGCCATACCTCGAACCGTGCTCCGGAGTACCCGTCGGGGCGGTCCCGTACCGTGATGCTGCCCTGGTGCAAGGCGATCTGCTGGGCGACGAGCGTCAGGCCGAGGCCGGAACCGGGGCTGTTGGGGCCGCGCCGGAAGCGTTCGAAGATTTCCTCGCGCCGTTCGGCCGGAATGCCGGGCCCGTGATCGTCCACCGTGAGCACGGCAGCCGGACGGTCCTGATCGTGGGACGGGCGCAGCTCCACTTCGATACGCGCGTGGCCGTCCCCGGTGCGGCCGTGTGTCCAGGCGTTGGTCAGCAGGTTGCCCACGGCGGAGCGCAGCCCCTGCTCCCACGCGTGTACCAGCAGTCCCGAGGGGGCGCGTACGTACACCTCGGCGTCCGGGTGCGCGCGGCGCAGATCGGCCACCGATTGCTCCATCACCTCGGCCAGGTCCACAGGGGTGAACGCGTCCGCCTCGACCAGGTCGCCCTGGCCGAGTGTCTTGAGCATCGTCAGCAGCCCCAGCAGCCGGGTGTGTTCCTGCCCCAGATCCTCCAGCACCTCGGCGCGGTCGACGGGGTCGAGATCGGCATGCGCGGTGAGGATGTCGAGGTTGGTCCGCATGCTCATCAGGGGAGTGCGCAATTCGTGGGAGGCGGCCGTGGTGAACGAGCGAGCCGTGGCGAGTGCCTCGTTGGTGCGGGCCGCCTGTTCGTCGTAGCGGGCGAACACGGTCTGCACCGTATGGGCCAGGTCGTCGACTTCGGTGATACGGGTCGGCGTGTGCTCCAGGCGCGTGGTGCTGTTCCTGGGGTCCAGCCCGCTCGTCCGGCGCTGGAGTCGCCGCAGCGGCAGGACCGCCCGGGCGGAGATCGCCCAGGTGATGGCGCCGGCCGAGGGCGCCGCCAGCAGCGTGACCGTCACGACCCGCTTGCGCACCAAGGAGATCTCCGCCTGATAGGTGCTGTCCGGTGCGAAGAGCCAGAGATTCGGCGTGCTTTCCCGCCCCGCGGTGTAGACGCGTCGGGACAGAACGTGCCAGGTCTCGTCGCCGTCGTGCACGATGGCCGGCTGCAGTGCCCGGTCGGGCAGCCGGACGTCACCGTCGGGCTGCGGACCGTCCGAGATCGTGCCGTCCGGCGTGATCAGCCGGACCCCCACGTCCCGTGCGGAGTCCCTGAGCCGCCGCCGGGACTTCTCGACGATGACCGGCTGATCGTCTTCTTTGGCGTGCAGGTACCTGTTGGCGTTCGCGGAGACGGCCGTCGCGCGGGCGCTCAGTTGTGCGTCCTGGTGGGCGCGCAGATCATCGGCGACCAGGCTCAGCAGCAGCCAGCCGGTGGCCAGGACCAGCAGGGGGACGCTCACACCCACCGCGAGCGCGAGGCGTGTGGACAGCCTCACACCGCGCCTCCGGCCGACGGGTTCATGTGGCTCGGGCGCTCCTCGCGCAGGACGAAGCCGACCCCGCGAACGGTGTGCAGCGTCCGTGGGCGCCCCCCGGCTTCCAGCTTGCGCCTCAGATAGCTGACGAAGGTGTTCACCACATCCGTGCGCACCTGGAAGTCGTAGCCCCACACCCGGTCCATCAACTGGTCGCGGGTCAGCACGACGCCCGCGTTGCGGGCCAGGACCTCCAGCAGCTCGAATTCGCGCCGCGTCAGGTTCACCGGCCGCCCGTCCACGGAGGTTTCGCGGGTGGCCGGTTCGAGAGTCAGGCCACCGACCCGCACCCGGTCGACGGCGGTCGGCGGGCGACGGCGCAGCAGGGCGCGCAGGCGCAGTTCCAGCTCCCGCAGGGCAAACGGTTTGACCAGATAGTCGTCTCCCCCTGCTTGTAGCCCGGCGACCCGGTCGTCGACCTCGTCGAGAGCGGAGAGCATCAGCACCGGCACATCGTCGCCGGCCCCGCGCAAAGTGCGGCACACGTCGATACCGCTCATGTCGGGCATGCAGATGTCCAGCACGACGATGTCGGGGTGATCGGCCCGCACCACGTCCAGCGCGGCGTGGCCGCCGTCGGCCAGCGCCACTTCGTAACCGCTGAGCCGGAGCCCCCTTGACAGCGAGCGCCGGGTGGCATCGTCGTCGTCGGCCACGAGCACCCGTCCGGCCCTGCCGGTCATGCCTGCCTCCGCTCGATAGTCGGGTGGTTCCTGAGAGGCCCCCGAATCGGCGTCCAAGACCGTCATGCTACGCGGTTCTGGACGCCGTACGAACGCACGGAACCGCCGGTGCGGGCGGCACCGGCCGGCCCGTGGCAGCGGATTGCCGGTGCAGAAGGAGGGCGAGGGCGCCGAGAGCGGCGCCCACGTCGCCGAGCTTGGCCGGACGCACATGGAGCGGCATCCGCGAACCCCGGCAAGCCAGGTTCGCGTCCAGTTCGCGGCGCAGCGGATCCATCAGAGCCGCACCGGTTCCGGTCAGTTCACCGCCCAGAACGACAACACTGGGGCCGAAGGCGTTGCACAAGTCGGCCAGGGCCCTACCGACATGCGTACCGGCCCGTTCCAGCACCGAGTGCGCGGCCCGGTCGCCCGCCTCCAGCGCGGCCACCAGTTGCGGCACATCCGTGGCGGACTCGTGGGCGTCGAGCACGGACCCGATCGACGCCACGGTCTCCAGGCACCCCACGCGGCCACATGCGCAGGGCTCACCCCAGGGGTCGACGGTGATGTGGCCGAACTGTCCCGCCAGCCCATGGGCGCCACGGTGCAGCGTTCCGCCCACCACCAGGCCGCCCCCGACGCTGTGCGACAGGGACAGGTACAGGACGTCCTGCTCGTCGATGGCGGCGCCCCAGGTACGCTCGGCCAAGGTGGCCAGCCGTGTGTTGCTGTCGAGGCAGGCCGGGATGCCGAAGCTCTCGCTCACGAGTGCCGACACGGCCTCCGGGTGGATCGCGCCGGGTTCGTCGTCCGCCAGTGGGCCGACCGGGCCGGTCACCCCCACACCGACGCCGCTCAGGGCATCCAGCCGCAGCGTTCCGCCCGTCAGGGAGCGGGTCAGCCGTCGCGCGACGTCGAGCCGTTCCTCCCACGACGCGTCGGGAGCATGCGGCTCGATCGCACTGCTGATGTTCCCGTGCACCGTGGTCATCGCCGCCACCCGTACCGCCTGCCGTGCGAAGTCGATACCCAGCAGGTCGGCGGCACAGGGGTTCAACGACAGCTTCTCCGCCGGGCGGCCACGCCCGCGTCCGCCCACTCTCGGCACCGAGGCGCTCACGGCACCTCTGTCCATGAGTGCGCCGACCACGTCGTAGAGCGTGGTGCGGGACAGGCCGCACAGTTCCCCCAACTCGCCCCGGGTCAGCGAACCGTACTTGCGCAGAAGTCCCAGAATCAGATTCTCGTGCTTCCGCCGTGACTGCGGCGCACCGGTTGGCTGCCACGCCGTATCCATGGGCCGGGGGGATCGCATCACTTCTTTTGTCGCTGGCATCAGGTCGGCCGTTTCAGGAGTGGGTCCGGGACGCGGCCAGGCAGCTCTCCGAGCCCTCGCAGCGCTGAAGCGCCGTCAGGGTGCGGTGCAGCGAGGCGCGCTGGTCCGGGGAGAGGGACGAGGCCTTGTTGTTCATCTGGCCGGGGTCGGAACCCAGGTCGTAGAACTCGCGCTCCCCGTCGACGTACTCGACGTAGAGGGAGTCCGCGGTCCGCATCGCCGCGTACGTCGGCGGGTCGCCGCTGTCCTCGGACGCCGCATCGGGGTCGTCCTTCTTGGATGCCGAGTGATGGTGCTCGACCAGGACGGCCTCGCGCCAGTCGTCCTCCGGCCGGCCGCGCATCAGTCCGGTGAGGCTCTGCCCGTCCACGGTCGACGGGGGTTCCAGACCGGCGAGTTCGAGGAACGTCGGGTTGATGTCGACGTTCTCCGCGAACTGCGAAGCCTTTTCGCCAGCAGGCACGTCGGGACCGGTGACCATCATCGGCACCCGGACGTCGGTGTCATAGGCGGTCTGCTTCCCCGGGCGGAGCCGGTGCTCGCCCATGTGGAAGCCATTGTCCGACCCGAATACGAAGTAGGTGTCGTCCGTCAGGTGCTTCGCCTCCAGCGTGCTCTCCAGTCGGCCGATCATCCTGTCGACTGCCTGGACGGCACGCACTCGCTTGACGAACTTGCGATCTATCTCCTTCTCCTCCTTCGAGGTCAGCGGGGTGAGCCCGTTCTGCCACTTCGGCGCATCGCGGGTCGCCTTGTCGTAGGCGTCGGTCTGCGGGGCGGTGAGCTCGGGGAACTTGTCCTCGTCGCGCGGTGCGGGTGTGGACGGGCCGTGCGGTGCGAACGTCGCCACCTCCAGCACGAACGGCTTCTTCGCCTCAGCCGAGGAGCCCACGAACGACGTGGCCTTCTCCGACAGCACATCCGTCAGGTAGTCCTCGGGACGGTCGCCATAGGGCACGACCTTGCCATTCTCGTTGAGGTCGTAGTCGTACTCCTTGTAGCCGTCCCCGGCGACGTCCCACTCGTCCCAGCCGGAGGGGACGTACGGCTGGGACGTGCCGTTCTTGGCCTCGGGCCGGTATCCGTTCAGGTACTTCCCCATGAACCCGGTCCGGTAGCCGGCGCGTTGCAGTGCGGGGCCGAACGTCTTCCGCTCGTTGTCGTTTTTCATGAACGCGCCGTAGCCGCCGTCGTCCCCGTTGTTGGTGAAGACACCGGTGTTGTGCGGGTACTGGCCGGTGAGCAGGGACGTGCGAGAGGGACAGCACTGCGAGTCCGTGGCGAAGAAGTTCGTGAAGGTGGTCCCCTTCTCCTGCATCTGCCGCACGTGCGGCATGTACTTCACTAGGTTCCAGTCCAGGTCGTCGGTGAGGACGTACACGATGTTGGGCTTCTTCGCGGACCCCGAGGTGTCGTCGGCTGATGAGGCACCTTCTGCGGCGGTGTCCGCCACTTGCGAGCAAGAGGCGAGCAACACCGTGGCCAGGGTCGCGCACAACGCGGTGAGCGCCGGGCGTGAGTAGCGGTTGCCGAGCACGTGGCAAACCTCCATGAGTTGAGCGACTCCGGAGCCGGGACGGTAGGACACGACTGTGTGGGATTCATGTGATGCCGCACGGGCCGCCGGGGCGCCGAACCCGCGGTCGGCGTGTGGCAATTAATCCGACGGCGGCGGCCATTAGTCCGGGCACCACCCCGCAACCCGCGGATCACCTCGCCGCATCTACCCCATGGACAGCAGCGCGACGTCGGACGTAGAGCCGCCCACTCCCCTGCCGGGCGGGCCCACCGGGCCCCGCTCCCGGGGGACAACCGCCGCTGCCTCCGGTGTTACCCGCAGCACACACACTTGATCAACTACCAGGAGCCCATCGTGTCCATTCGCCATATGCAGAAGACCTTTCTGACCGGTGCTTCTCTGCTGACAGCCGGTCTGCTGATCTCCGCCTGCGGCCCGATCGAAATCTCCGGCGGGGGCAAGGACAAGAGCGGCTCGTCCTCGTCGAAGCGTCACGGGTCCAACTCCCGCGGTGCCGAACCCTCTTCGAGCGACAAGTCCAAGGGGAAGGTCATGGGCACGGTGAAGTACCTCGCACCGGGCAAGTACACCGTGACCACGGCCAAGAACGACACACAGGCCTTCTACCTCACCAAGGACACCAAGATCACCGGCTGGGGCACCATCTGCGGCGAACCCAACCAGCGCACCACCTGCAACGAAAAGCAGCTCGAGTCCTCCACCCAGACCAAGAAGGTCATAGCGCGCGTGAGGCTCGACGACGGCAAGGCCAGCGCCGTCACCGAACACAAGCCCGGCACGGCCGGTGACACTCGCTGACAACGCGGTGTCCGCGAGCCGCTGACGGCGGACACGCTGCCCAGCGCGGACGACGGGCCCTGGCCGTGAATGGCCAAGGCCCGTCGTCTGGTCGGGCGCGGTCCTCGGCGCCGCGCCCCCTGTCTTGGAACGATGCCCGCTTCCCGGCGCACGGTGCCGCGGAACGATCGCCCGTCGCGGATCACGTGGCGGCGGCTTCGCCGTCAGCGCAGGTGCGCCTCGATGAAGGAGCAGTCCTCCGGCGTGGGAACGATCCGGTCCAAGACGAACCCGGCGGTGGAGAACAGCTCCCGCCACTCGGCTTCGCTGCGTTCCTTGCCGGTGACCAGGGCCAGCATGGTCAGGTCGATCAGCTTGGTGGCATGCGGCTCGTCACCGGGCGGTACCACGCCCTCGATGACGACGAGCCGGGCGCCGGGCGCCGCGGCGCTCTTGATGGACTCGAGGATGCGCAGGCAGGATGCGTCGTCCCAGTCGTGCAGGACCGCAGCCATCACGTATATGTCGGCGGTTGGCACGGAGTCGAAGAAGTCACCCCCGACGACGTCGATGCGATCGGCCATCGCGACATCCTCGATCTGCTTCCGCGCGGCCGGAACGATCTCGGGCAGGTCGAAGAGGATTCCTCGACGCGCGGGGTCGGAACGCAGCAGGCGGGTGAGAATCGTGCCGTCGGCTCCCCCGATGTCGGCTACGACGCCGCCTGCGGGGAGACGGTAGTCATCGAACATCCGGTCGCGCAGTCCTTTGGCGAAGCCGGCCATTGCCCGGCTCTGCAACTCGGCCATTTCGGGCTTTGCGACGACCCAGTCGAAGAACGGCTGCCCGAGGTAGTACTCGGCCGCCGGTTCGCCGGTGCGGACGGTGTGGAGAAGCTCACTGAAAGGCAGGTAATGCGTCTCCATCCAGTACAGGGCGATGTCCCTGAGGGAGCCCGGATGCCGGGTGGACAGGGTGGCGCCGAGGGGCGTCAGCTCGACCGTATTCTCATCCGGCTGACAGAATACGCCGAGGGGAGCCAGACTCCGGACGACCCGGCGCAACAACTCGGACCGAACACCGCAATTCGCGGCGAGCTTGTCGATCGCCATTGCGCCACCGTCGAGCTGCGAGGCGATATCGAGCTTCGCGATCACGTACAGCGCTTGTGATGTCTGAAAGCCGCCGAGGAACTGGAGCATCTGACCGGACAGTGCTTCGCTCGGCGTGTCCGCGCCGACGGTATTTTGCGTTTCCACCATTTCTCCCACAGAGGACTCCCCTCCGGATTAAATCGGGGCACCTCGGAAAATTACGCCGCGAAGGACCGGCTTCGTGCGATGGATCCATCGCACGAAGCCGGCCAGGCGGGCTGGATATCAGAAGTTGAACTGGATCGTGCCGGACCGACCGAGGGGCTTGGTCGCGACGGCCAGCCAGTGCCCGTTGACCTTCTGGTAGCCCACTGCCTCATCGGGGGTCCGGCTGCGGAGCGACCCCTTCCAGCAATCGCCGGGGAAGATGATGGTCGACGCGAGTCCGTTGCGGTACGGGAACTCGATGTACTCCTGCTTCGAGGTGTGGTTGCACGACTTGATGGTCACCGTGCCGGCGGTGTCGGCGTTCGCCACCGCGGGAAAGGCCACGGACGCGAGCAGGCCCGCGGCGCTGACGCCCAGTGCTGCCTTGATGGTAGTGCGCATGTATCGATACCGCTTTCTCTTTGGGAATCGAAATGGTTCTGCGTGGCGTATTCGCCCAGGAACTCGAATCGAGTTGTCGGAAGCCAAGCAGATCGTCAATTAGTCCACAACACATCTGTGTTGTTCCGGATTAATGCCGTCATTCCCAATGGCTGTAGGCAGTGCCATCGATGCTCGTGCGTCGCGGGACGGCGAAGGGCGCGGAACCGCTGGTCGGGACGACAGGACTTGAACCTGCGACACCTTGCCCCCCAGAATCTGTATACAGAAGTGTGTGCGGCGGATCGACAAGGAGTTCCATGGCCCGGGCGACTGGCAAGAGCGAAGCGGTCTACGAGCGGCTCAAGGGCGACATCGAGTCGCTTCGGCTGCGGCCGGGGGCCAAGCTGGGCGAGATTCAGCTGGGTGAGGAGCTGGGCGCCTCGCGTACGCCGGTGCGGGAGGCCATCCGGCGCCTCGCCCAGGAGGGGCTGGTCGACTTCGTGCCGGGTGAGGTGGCCCGGGTTGCCGCCATCTCGCTGGGAGGTGTGCGCGCGCTGTTCGAGTTCCGGATGCTGCTGGAGCCCCGGGCCGTCACGGCGGTCGCGACGGCGGGGGCGTCGGATGAACGCGTGCTGGGTCCGTTCCGTGAGCTGCTGGAGCGGCTGGAGGAGTTCGACGCCTCGTTCCGCGCGCTGGACACCAACACGCAGACCCGGTCGTACCAGGAGTTCTACGAACTGACCGAGGGCTTCGACCAGGCAGTCATCGCGGCATGCCGCAATCCGTATCTCGCCCGCACCATCCGTGATCTGCGCAGCCAGACCGTGCGCCTGCGGAACATCTCGCACAGCGGGCCGCGGCGCATGCTGACGTCGCTGGAGGAGCACCGGGCGATGCTCAAGGCGATCACGCAGGGAGACGCCCGGGCGGCGAAGGCGGCCTGCCGGCACCACCTGGCGCAGACCCTGCAGGCGCTCATCGACAGCCTGACCAGCGAGGACCTGGCCTTCGGGGCCGACGTCCAGGTCTGACGTCCGCCTGGACGCCGCGGAAACCATCCACACTCACCCTGTCTTTAGTTTCCGCGGAGCATGTGCTGTATACATAACTGAATACAACAGTCGACGCGAGGACCGTCTTAGTACTGCAACGGTGCTTGTTCTGAGTGCTGGGCAGGTTTCAGGGGCTGTGTCTGCGGCGTTTGTAGTGACTGACGCGGGCTTGGTGCTGGCGT
>NZ_JBVIVI010000012.1:17951-227183 GCF_055595765.1 Streptomyces sp. NPDC040405 | reverse complement strand
TCCACCCCCCGTAGAACACGGCCGCGACCAGGCCGAGCGCGGTGACCGCGAACGACCAGCCGAACGTTTTCAGAAGCACTGGCTACCCCATCGTCCGAACGCGGGCCCCCCGCGCCGTACCTGACTTTGCGAAACATTGACCCGAAGTCTAGCCTCCCCGCAGCCTCAACGGTGTTGTCCAGGAAGCACAGCAACGGAGGGAAGCCGTAGCCTCCTGGAGCTGCCGCACAGACGGGATGACCGGGCGCTCGGGGTCATACTGCGGGGGCGTCGGCGATGTCGCTCAGCCGCGCGCGGGAAGCTCGCAGCGCGCCGTACTGGAGCGCCGCGAAGCCCGCGACCACGGCGGCCTGGAGCGGTATCCATACGGTCCCGACGGTGGACGGCGACAGCCACAGCGCGAGTGCCGCGATGCTGAGCACCGCCCACGCCAGGTTCGCCTCCACGACACCCCGCACGGCCAGGGTCGGCGGGTGCTCGCGGGATGCGAGGAAGCCGACGCCCGCCGCGTACCCCAGCAGGAACGCTCCCGTGCAGACGAGCAGCACCCGGTCGACGTCGAGCAGGTCGCCGAGGGGCCCGGAAGCGGCCAGGTAGGCAAGGCCGTTGGCGCCGGTGACGGCGGCGTCGAGGGCCAGGAAGCGGCGCAGCCAGCGGCGGGCGGCGTGGGCATCGGCGGGTGCGGTACCGCCCAGGTGCGTTGCGGACATGGCGATCAACCTCCGTCAAGGGAATGGGCGCTGGTCAGGACCGGGCCCCGAGCCGGAGTGCGCCGGCCTCGGAACCCGATGGCCCTCACCTTGCCGCCGCCCGCGCGGACGGTCGATTACCCCGCGGGTAAGCGGGGCCCGTTGGTGCAACAGGAGTACCCGCCCAGCATGGAAGGTTGGTCCGCGATGAATGAATCCTCGCTGTTCAGTGAGGACACGTCCGCCGAGATCGTCGTCGCGAGCTTCGGAGCGGACACGGATCCGAGGCTGAAGCAGGTCTTGGGATCCCTCGTCCGGCATCTGCACGACTTCGTCAAGGACGTCGAGCTCACCAACGAGGAGTGGGAAGCGGCGGTCGCCTTTCTCACCGAGACCGGTCAGGCGTGCAGCGACGTCCGGCAGGAGTTCATCCTGCTGTCGGATGTCCTGGGCCTCTCCATGCTGGTCGAGACGATCAACAATCGCTCCCTGGGAGTGGCCACCGAGTCCACCGTCCTGGGCCCCTTCCACATGGTCGAGTCACCGCCCAGGGAGCGGGGGGGACCTCATCGCCCTCGACGGCAAGGGCGAGCAGTGCCTGATCACCGGCCGTGTCACGGATGAGGCGGGGAACCCGCTCGCCAATGCCCAGGTCGACGTCTGGCAGGCGAACGCTGAGGGCTTCTACGACGTGCAGCAGCCCGACGTCCAGCCGGACCGGAACCTCCGCGGCCTGTTCACCACGGACGACAACGGCGAGTTCTGGTTCCGCTCCATCGTCCCGCGTCACTATCCGGTCCCCGTCGACGGGCCCGTCGGCCGCCTGCTCAATGCCACGCACCGGCATCCCAACCGGCCCGCGCATGTGCACTTCCTGGTAACCGCCGAGGGACACCGGCCGTTGATCACCCACCTCTTCGCCGAGGACTGTCCGTACATCGACTCCGATGTGGTCTTCGGCGTCAAGGAAAGCCTCGTACGCGACTTCGCCCCCGTGGACGACCCCGCCCGCGCGGCCGAACTCGGCTTCGACAACCCCTTCCGCGCCGCCCACTTCGACATCACCCTCCTCGGCGAGACGGGCCGATGAGCCGGACGCGGGTTCCGGACGCGGTCTACGGCTGCTCGGTGGGCTGCTGGGCGGCCTCGGGTGCGCCCGCGCTGACCAGTCCTGTCTCGTAGGCGGCGATGACGGCCTGGACGCGGTCGCGGAGGCCGAGGACCTCCAGTTCGCGTGGGGTGAGCGAGGCGAGGTCGCGGTGGAGGGCGGCGGTGTCGCCGCCGCGCCGGGTGAACCGCTGCACGAGGCGGCGGGTGATGGCGGGCGCGAGGAGGGCGTCGCCGGTGCGGACCGTGCGGACGGCCGCGGTCAGTTGTTCGGGGGTGACGTCCTTGAGGAGGAAGCCGCTGGCCCCGGCGGACAGTGCCGCGCAGACGTACCGGTCGAGGTCGAAGGTGGTCAGGATGATGACGCGGTGGCAGCTCGCCGTGCTCCCGGCGCTGCAGTCCTGCGGCCTGGGAACGCTGCTGATCCGAGCCGCCGAACAGAGAATCCGGAGCCGTGGCCTTCGCAGGGCCGAACTCGCCGTGAAGGAGGACAACCCCCGGGCTCGCGCCCTGTACGCGCGCCTGGGCTACGCCGCGTACGGCCGCAAACCCGATGCCTGGGACGAGGAAGGGCCTGATGGGGTGATCCGTCGCCACGAGACCATGTGCGTTCTCATGGGAAAGGATCTTTGAGCCCATCCGGTGGTAGTGCCCCAGGGAGCCGGGCAGAGGATCGCTGGCCGGCACCGGCTGTCACAGGCGTGGTCTAGCCTCCCGAAATATGAACCTGGACCTGGCGGGACGACGGGCAATGGTGACGGGAAGCAGCGGGGGCATCGGTGCCGCGGTGGCCGAGCGGCTGGTCGATGAAGGGTGCGCGGTATTGGTGCATGGTCGCGACCCGGCGCGTGTCGGCGAGGTCGCGGAACTGCTTCGTGCCGCCGGTGGAGTGGTGGACGTCGTGCTGGGTGACCTTGCCGATGAGGACGCCGCCGGGGCGGTGGCCGAGCAGGCCCGCGAGTGGGGTGCGGAGATCTTGGTCAACAACGCCGGCCCCTTCGCCGAGCATGACTGGGAAACCGCGGAGCCGGCGATGTGGCTGGACGCGGTGAACGGGAACGTCGTATCCGCGGTGCGGCTCATCCGGGCCCTGGCGCCTGGGATGCGTGAGCGCGGGTGGGGGCGGGTGGTCAACGTGGGCAGCCGGGCCGCGACGACTCCGTTGCCGAACATGGTCGAGTATTCGGCGGCGAAGGCGGCGGTGGTCAACATGACGACCAGCCTGGCCCAGCATCTGGCCGGATCCGGCATCACCGCGAACACGGTGAGCCCCGGTGTGATCGTCACGGACAGCATGCGGCAAATGTTCGAAGACGGAGCGGCCGCCCGAGGCTGGCCAGGACACTGGCCGGAGTTGGAACCGCTGGTGGTGGCCGAGTACGCCCCGAACCCGACCGGCAGGCTCGGCACCGCGGCCGATATCGCGGCAGCGGTCGCTTTCCTCGTCAGCCCGCTGGCCGGCTACATCAACGGAATCAACCTGCGCGTCGACGGGGGCATCGCCTCGGTGCCGTGACGGCCTCGTCGGGCAACTTCTCGCGACGATCTCGGATGGGCAGCGCATCGCTCAGCGTGCCCGCACCACAGTCCTACTCCTGGAGGTAGGTGCCGTCGAATCCGGCATCGCGGGCGACAGCGTCAAGGCTCGGGTAGCTCTGCCCGAACCCTCGCCGATCATGCGGTCGTAGTCGGCGCGGCCGAGTTCAGGTTCGTGCCATTGGTGGGCGCAGCGGCAACGGATGAAGATGCGGCCGGGGACGTCGCAGACGACCATCCAGTCCCGGCGTGCTCCGCAAGCGAGGCACATCACGGTGATGCCGGAGATGGTGATCGGGTCCGGGTGAGTGGTGACACGGATCTGCGGGGTGTGGTCCGGTGCGGCTTCCGCTTGGAGTCACAGTAGTGGGTCGTCGGCGGGCCTCGTCTCCGGCGGGGTGATTCTGGTGTGCTCGTCGTCGGTCGTCACGTGCATCGTTCTCCCTCGTGACGTTCTTCAACGTCGCCCCCGCTCGTCCCAGATCCCCGGCGAGGGCGCCGATCAGGCTTCGCCTGGGCGGCTACCCCTTGGCCGGGTCGGCGCCCGGTCGCTTGACGATTCGATCGCCGACCGCGATCGATTTCCAGAGCTGGCGGCTGATCCGGACTTTCGCGGATTCGCCATCGGCAATGCTGACCTCTACGAAGTGGTACATATTCGAGCCGTCGAGCATGCCCCGGGATTTGTCGGTGACGACGCCTTCCCAGGCGTCTTCTGGTTCAGCGTTGTGAGATTTGAACATGCCATGAAGCCTACGAGGACCAGCAACTGGCCCGACAGTGACCTGGGGCACCTCCTGGTAATGACACATGTCATACCCCCGGAGCGCAGTCTCTGCGGCCAGCGCTTGAATTGACAGGCCGCCCTCGTACTGGACATTGAAATCCGCATTCGGGTCTCCTCGACGATGGCGGAGCACCGCCCCTTCGTGAGCTCAGATTTCGCCGCAAGGCCGTAGGTGGCATTTTGGCCCTCGCCGCCCCCGGCTCGGCGGATGTGGACTTAGACGCCTCGCTCGCCCTGCGTAAATGTGCGGGAGCGCCTTCGACCGGGCCGTGGCTGCGGTCCGTGCCGGGCGTACGCCCGCGCAGGAGGCGCAGGAGCCCGGGCTCGCACCCCGCGCGGACCCGCCCGGGAATGGCTAGGCTTATCTGGGAGGTGGTCAAGTGGCGGAGCAGCCTGCGGAGTTGCGGGAGTCGCCGGAGTCCACGACCGTCGTGGTGATCGGTGCGGGCCCGGCCGGATTGACCGTCGCCAACCTGCTGCGGCGCAGCGGCATCGACTGCGTGGTTCTGGAACGCCGGACCCGCGAGGGCGTGGCGCAGCGCCAGCGCGCCGGGGTCGTCGAAACCCGCGCGGTCCGGATGTTCGACTCGTGGGGGCTGGCCGACCAGGTCCTCGGCGGTCCCCCGTCCGAGGGGCTCCTGGAGTTCCGGGTGGACGGCGAGAGCCACCTGGTGTCCGATGACGACGGCTCCGAAGGCCCCCGGGCCCGCCTCTGCACCCAGCAGATGCTGGTCGAGAAGCTCACCGCCACGTACCTCGCCGATGGCGGTGACCTGCGCTTCGGGGCCGCCGACGTCTCCCTGCACGACCTGACCGGCAGCCGCCCGACCGTCCGCTATCGCACCGCCGACGGCACTGTCCGTGCCATCACGTGCGCCTTCGTCGCCGGCTGTGACGGTGACCATGGCATCAGCCGTGCTGCCGTCCCCGACGGCGTTCTCACCGCCCACACCTTCGATCACGGCATCGGCTGGCTCACCGTCCTCGCCGACGCCCCGCCCCCGGCGCGCCCCCTCCTCGCCGTCAGTCCTCACGGCTTCGCCGCCCACTTCCCCCGCGGCCCGCACACCAGCCGCTACTACCTTCAGTGCCCGCCCGGCGACCACCCCGGCGCGTGGCCCGACGGCCGCGTCTGGGAAGCGCTGCGCATCCGGCTCGCCGATCCCGCCCTCGTCCCCGGCCCGGTCACCGACCGCGAGATCTTCAGGCTCCGCAGCCTCGTCCACGACCCCATGCAGTACGGCCGCCTGTTCCTCGTCGGCGACGCCGCCCACATCGTCTCCCCCTTGGGCGGCAAGGGCATGAACCTCGCCCTCTACGACGCGGACGTCTTCGCCCGCGCCGTCCGGGACTCCGTCCACGATCACGACGACACCGGCCTGCGCACCTACTCGCAGCGCTGCCTCCGCCGCGTCTGGAACGACCAGGAGTTCTCCCACTGGCTGACCCGGACCCTCCACGACGCCGGGGACGACACCCACTCCGGCACCTTCCGGCGCGGCCTGGCCCGCGCCAGACTCGCCCGCCTCTTCACCTCGCGCAACGCCGCCCGCGCCTTCGCGGAGCTCGTGGCGGGAGTGAACCGGATGGATGATGCGTAGGCCGAGGGGACGTCAGGCCGATGGGACGTCGCGCCTGAGCCTGCACCAAGCGCCTGGGCCTGCACCAAAAACAAAGGCAAGGAGAGCGCTCTCCTTGCCACTCTCAACTTATAGCGCACAGGGGGGCTTGCCGCAAGGCCCGGGTCACGGCGCAGAATCGTCGGCCTAAGCCACCGCCTGCGGAGACAGGGGTGGGACTGCCTCGGAGGTATCGCAGTGATTGAGCAGTACGTGTTGGACCTTCAAGAGGCTGACGAGGGGCAGGTCGCCATCGTTGGCGGCAAGGGGGCGCACCTGGGCGGGCTGTCGCGGATCGAAGGCGTCCGCGTTCCGAGTGGCTTTTGCGTGACGACGGACGCCTTCCGGCGGATCATGGCGGAAGCGCCGTCGATCGACGATCTGCTCGATCGGTTGTCGCGGGTGGACCCGGACGACCGGGAAGCGGTCCGCACGCTCAGCGCGCGGATTCGCCGGACCATCGAAGAGATCGCCGTCCCGGGCGATGTCGCGGCGGCGATCACCCACGCGCTCGCCCGGTCCGGCGAGCAAGCCGCCTACGCCGTCCGGTCCAGCGCGACGGCGGAGGACCTGCCGACGGCCTCCTTCGCCGGTCAGCAGGACACGTACCTGAACGTCGTGGGACCGACGGCGATCCTCCAGCACGTCAGCCGGTGCTGGGCCTCGCTGTTCACCGAGCGGGCCGTGACCTACCGCCAGCGGAACGGCATCGACCACCGTACGGTCCACATGGCCGTGGTCGTGCAGCAGATGGTGTTCCCGTATGCGTCCGGCATCCTGTTCACGGCCGACCCCCTCACGGGCAACCGGAAGGTCGCCACCGTGGACGCGGGCTTCGGCCTCGGCGAGGCCATGGTCTCCGGCCTGGTGAACCCGGACGTCTTCACGGTGCGGCACGGCGAGGTCGTCGCCAGGACGATCGCCGCCAAGGAGCGTGCCGTGCAGGCCCTGCCGACCGGCGGTACGGAGGAAGTGGCGATCGACTCGCAGCGCCAGGAGCAGCCGGCGCTGACGGATGCGCAGGTCGTGCGGCTCGTGCGGCTCGGGCGGCGGATCGAAGCGCACTTCGGCCGCCCGCAGGACATCGAATGGTGCCTGGTCGACGAGGACTTCCAGATCGTTCAGAGTCGGCCGATCACGACGCTGTTCCCCATCCCCGAGAGCGGCGACCAGGAGAATCACCTCTACGTCTCCGTCGGTCATCAGCAGATGATGACGGACCCCATGAAGCCCCTGGGGCTCTCCATGTGGCAGCTGACGGCGATGGCGCCGATGTACGAGGCGGGCGGGAGGCTGTTCGTCGACGTCACCCGGCGCCTTGCCTCGCCCGCGAGCCGCGCCGCTCTCCTGGAGCTCATGGGGAAGGGCGATCCGCTGGTCAGGGACGCGCTGGAGACCGTCCTCGACCGCGACGATTTCGTCCCGTCGCTCCCGGACGCGAGTCCGGGCGGGCCGCCGGTCGGCGGTGCGTCCACCCCTGCCGGTGCCGCCCCGGTCGACAGCGATCCGGTCGCGGCCGATCCGGCCATCGTCACCGAGCTGATCGAGCGCAGCCAGGCGTCCATCGCCGCCCTGGAGCGCGACATCCGGACGAAGACCGGACCGGCGCTGTTCGACTTCCTGCTGGAAGCCTTCGAGGAGCACAAGCGCGTCCTCGGTGATCCGCTGAACATGAAGGCGATCATGGCGGGGATGGAGGCCACCTGGTGGCTCAACGACAAGCTGCGGGAGTGGCTGGGCGAGAAGAACGCGGCGGACACGCTCACGCTGTCCGCCCCCGACAACATCACGTCGGAGATGGGACTGGCCCTGCTCGACGTCGCGGACGTGATCCGTCCGCGGCCCGAGGTGGTGGCGTTCCTGCAGGGCGTCGAGGACGAGAACTTCCTGGATGAGCTGGCGAAGGTCGCGGGCGGGGCCGAAGCGCGCGATGCCATCGAGGACTACCTCGACCGGTACGGCATGCGCTGCGTCGGCGAGATCGACATCACGAGGCCACGTTGGACCGAGCGCCCCACCACGCTCGTGCCCGCGATCCTCGACAACGTCAGGAACTTCGAAGCGGGCGCCGCCGAGCGGCACTTCGAGCAAGGGCGGCAGAAGGCGCGGGCGAAGGAACAGGACGTGCTGTCACGCTTGCGGGACCTGCCGGACGGGGACCGGAAGGCCGACGCGGCCAAGCGGATGATCGACCAGGTCAGGGCCTTCATCGGGTACCGGGAGTACCCGAAGTACGGCATTGTCAGCCGCTACTTCGTCTACAAGCAGGCCCTGATGGAGGAGGCCGAGCGCCTCGTACAGGCCGATGTGCTTCCCGCGAAGGAGGACATCTTCTACCTCACGTTCCAGGAATTCCACGACGTCGTGCGCTCGCACCGGGTGGACGACCGGCTCATCCAGCAGCGCAAGGACGCGTTCCGGTCGTACCACGCGCTCACACCGCCCCGGGTGCTCACCTCGGATGGTGAGGCCGTCACCGGGGCGTACCGGCGCGACGACGTGCCGACCGGCGCCCTGATCGGCCTGCCGGTTTCCGCCGGGACCGTCGAGGGACGGGCCCGCGTCGTCCTTGACATGGCGGAGGCCGACCTCGAAGCGGGCGACATCCTGGTCACGACCTTCACGGACCCCAGCTGGTCGCCGCTGTTCGTCGGAATCGCGGGCCTGGTGACGGAGGTGGGCGGCCAGATGACCCATGGCGCGGTGATCGCCCGGGAGTACGGCTTGCCAGCCGTCGTGGGCGTGGAGCAAGCCACCCGGCAGATCCGGGACGGGCAGCGGATCCGCGTGCACGGAACCGACGGCTACGTCGAGATCCTGCCCTGACCGGCTCCGCCCCGCGAAGGATGGTCAGTCGAGACAGAACTCGTTGCCCTCGATGTCCTGCATCACGATGCACGAGTCGTGCTCGTCGTGCAGGAGTCGCACGCGTACCGCGCCGAGCGGGAGCAGGCGTGCGCACTCGGCTTCGAGCGTGGCGAGGCGTTCTTCACCCACGAGCCCGGTGCCCACTCGCACGCAGAGATGCACCCGGTTCTTGACGACCTTGCCCTCGGGAACACGCTGAAAGAACAGTCGCGGGCCCACGCCTGAGGGATCGGTACAGGCGAACCATGACCCCTGATCCTCAGGCGGCCGCGAGCGATCGAAATCTTCCCAAGTGGCAAACCCCTTCGGCGGCGGCGATACGACGTACCCCAACACCTCGCACCAGAAGCGGGCGACGCGCTCGGGTTCCGCGCAGTCGAAGGTGACTTGGAACTGCTTGACCGATGGCATCGGCGCACCCTAGCAGGGGCACGCGGCCACGGCCCTCGGACTTTCCGGGGGCCGTGGCCGCACCCACCCCGAGCCGTGGCCTCGACCGGGCCGATGTGTGTGTCACGCATATGTCACAGTCCCCTGATTCTCCATTGCGGCGATTTCGCGGGCTTGTGAAGATGACGCCGGTACACACCTTCTAGTTCGGGGGAGCCGCATGAAGTTCGACATGGGGGCCCAGGCGCTGTCGACTCTGCAGTCGAAGTCGCGTGGGTCGAGCGAGGATCTGGGGACGTTGATCCGCCAGCTGGTGCAGGCCGCCGAACCGTTGGAGGGCAAGTTCAACGGTTCAGGGAAGGCGGCCTTCGACTCCTTCAAGGCGCGGTCGGACGAGATCGCGTCGTCGCTGCAGAGCTCGCTTTCGTCGATCCTGGGTGGTCAGTCGGGGATGGACTCCGCGTTCGGCACGGGTGACCAGGAGCAGGGCGACAACGCGCGGCAGCAGATGTCGTCGGCGAACTTCGACGCGGCCCGCTTCGGCGGCCGTTGATCTTTGCGGGACTTGACGGGGAGGGTGTGACTGATGGCTGCTGGCAATGACCGCCGTTCGTACGACACGGGCGCTTCGGCGGACGCCCAGGGCAACATCCAGTCGGTGATCGCGCGGCTGGAGCAGGTCATCACGGCGCGCGATGGCCAGGTGAAGGCGGCGATGGCCGACTTCACCGCGGATGGCGTGGCGGATGAGTACCACGGCAAGGAACTGCGCTGGAACCGTGCCTCTCAGGAGGTCAAGAGCATCATCCAGCTGCTGAAGACGGTGCTGGAGAAGAACGACGGGACGGCGCAGCACACGCTTTCGCGCGCGAAGTCCGCGGTCGACAACATCGGCTGAATCTCGTAGCGGTTGGCCATCGGGGGCGTGACTAAGGCATGACGGGCTGGGACCTGCAACCGCAGGGTATTTCGGGTGTGCTGAAGACGACGGGCGAGTTCGCCGCGAAGATCGAGAAGCATGCGACGTCGTACGGGAAGCATCTGCAGTCGGCCGCGGAGCATGCGGGCACCATCAGCGCCGACGGTGGGGGTGGCGGCGGCAAGGAGGGGGCCAAGGGGGGCCTTGTCGCGCTTGCCCTGTCCCAGTTCGCGGAGCACACGACGCCTGATCTGAAGTTCATCGCGGCGCGTGCGGGCAAGTCGCTGAACGGGGCGATGGATGCCACGACCGAGTACCTCAAGGGCGATCTGCACATGGCCGCGCAGGCCCAGGACAAGACCCTGAGCGCGCCGGACCTGGATCCGAAGAAGCCGGGGAAGCAGACCAGATGATCAAGCCTGAGGAAATTCCCCAGTACACCGGCAATCTGGAACTGCTGGAAAAGGCCCATGGCGATCTGAAGACGGACGCCGGGCATATCCGGGACACCGGCGCGGATGTCCACAGCCACTTCCAGGGCCTGTCCGCCTACTACAAGGCCCCCGAAGCCGAACGGCTCTTCGCCACCACTCAGCCGGTCAAGGACCGTGCCGACGGCTTCGCCGACGATCTGGGCACGGTCTCCACCGCTCTGTCGGAGTACGCCACCGAGATCCGTCCCCTGGTCACCAAGCTGACCCAGCTCAAGACCGACGCGACCACGTTCGTCAACGACAACAAGGACGATGACGACTGGGAGTACGACGGCGACAAGGTCGACGAGCACAACCAGCTCCGCGACGACATCACCGCCACCGTCGCAGCCTTCTGGGCAGCTGAGCGGACCTGCCACAACAAGATCACCGCTCTCTTCGGCGGCACCCAGATGGTCGCGGGCGACGGATCGGACCGTAAGGACCAGTACGGGTTCAACGCGGACGACCTGAAGAACGCCAAGCTCCCCTGGGGTGACCCGGTCGAGGAAAAGCACCACGTCTGGGAAGTCGGCCACTGGGTCAAGTCGTTCGTCTGGGACGGTCTGATCGTCGACGGCGTCTGGGGCACCATCAAGGGCCTGGGCACCCTCGTGGGGTTCGGCGGCTGGGACGCCATGGGCCAGGCGTGGAAGGGCCTCGCCCAACTGGCCACCGGCCTCGTCATCAGCAGCATCCCCGGAGCGTCGGCTCTCTTCTGGACCCTCCCGGACGACAAACTCCCCTCCTGGATACGTGACTCGCGTACCGCGATGAAGGAGACCGGCAAGGCCCTCGTCGCCTGGGACGAATGGGGCAAAAACCCCGGCCGGGCGGCGGGCGCGGTCACCTTCAACGTCGTCACCACCGTCTTCACCGGCGGCGCGGGCGGCGCCGCATCCGGCGCGGGAAAGGCCGGGGCGGTCGCCAAGGCACTCTCCGTCGCAGGCAAGGCGGGCCGGGTCATCGACCCCATGACGTACATCGCCAAGGGCGCCGGAGCGGGCCTGTCGAAGATCGGCGACATCGCCAAGGGGCTGAAGGGGATCGGGAACATCGACCTCCCCAAGCTCCCCGAGGGCACGGTCACCCTCCCGGAGGGCTCATTCCTCTCCCCCGACGGCACCGTGCACCCGCCCGGCAGCGGGGTTCTCCCCGAGGGTGCGGTCAAGCTGCCCGAGGGCGCCGTCAAGCTGCCCGACGGGGGCCCGGTCCTGCCCCCGCACACGGTCAAGCTGCCCGGCGAGGGCGCCCCGCGGTACATGGACATGGACGGGAACATCTACAAGCAGGACGGTTCCCTCGCCAACGACGTCCGCCAGGCTCCCCCGGACACCGTCGACCGTACGCCCGGCTCCACCACTGGAGCCGACACCCCGCGGGTGGAGACCCCGGCGAAGGAGCCCGCTCTCGTGGGCGCGGGAGCCCACGCCGGAGACAACGTCCCCGGCGCCCACATCGGCGACCATCCGCAGGGAGTCGGAGTCGGCGATCACCTGCCCGGCGGCCACGCGGGCGACCACCTGCCCGGAGGCAGCGCCGGCGACCTCGGCCACTCCGCCAGCCACGAGCCGCCCACCGGACATCACGGGGACGGTCCGAGCGGCGGGCACGACGGCCACGGCAGCGGCCACGGGAACGGTCACAGCGAAGGCGGGACCGGCGGTGGCCACGAACATCCCGCGGGCGGCCACGGGGACGGTCCCGGAAGCTCCGGCGGCGGGGATGGTCCCGGCGGCGACGGGCCGGGCGGGCCGGATGGACCTGACGGGCCGGATGGGCCGGATGGGCCGGATGGACCTGGCGGGCCCGGCGGCGACGAGCCTCATGGCTGGGACAAGCCACACGACGAATCCGGGCCCTTCCAGCGCGGCGGCGACACGGAGCAGCAGATCCGTGCTCAGCTACGCGGCTCGGCCGTCAAACCGGCCGACCTCGACCGCGTCCTGAACAATCTGGCCGACGACCCGGCCGGGCAGGAGATCGCCGACACCATCGCGTCCGGCAAGTTCAAGGGCGCCGTCGGTTACGACCAGGTGGTCTCCAGCCTGAGCCACGCGGACAAGATGTCCGGCGGCATCGAGCAGCTCCGCCTCGGCAACCGGCTGCACGAGAGCGGTCTCCGTGACATCTCCTTCGAGGTCAAGGGAGACGTCGAAATCAAGCCCGGCGTCCGGACCGGCGGTGAGACCGACCTCGATGTCATGGCCCGCGACGCGGACGGCAACGTCCACGGCTATCAGTTCAAGGAGATTCAGAGCCCGAAGAAGGTCGTCAAGAAGATCTTCGACAACATGCAGCAGCTGGAGCACTCCGGAGCGGACTTCAAAACCTTCGTGGTCGACACCAAGGGCACGCTCGCCGACCACCTCGCCCTCAGGACGGAACAGCGCCTGACGGACGTCTACGGTAAGAAAGGCGTTCAGTTCGTCATTCGCGTGGAGGATGGGGTTATGTACATCCCGCCCCGCGGTAAGTTCATGCCGGAGGGAACACTGTGATCGCTACCACTCCTGTGGCCCGATGGACCTGGGGGCAGGACGGCCAGGACGGGGACACGGTCGTCGCCTGCCTGCGCGCGGTACTGACCGCCTATTCCGTCCTGGCGGACCACCGGCTCGCGGTCGGCCCTCCGAGGGTGTCGGTGACCGTGCACGAGGCCGGGGACTCGAACAGCGAGCTTTTCGGGGAAGAGTTCGTGGTCGACGAGCCGCTGCCGTCGGCGGAGGCTGCCCAGCGGCTGGCCGCGCGGGTCAGGGCGGCGCTGCGCCCGGGTGAGGTCGGGGGCGTGGGCGCCCGCGTGAACAACGCCGGGGTGATCCTGGCCGGGGAGGCTGCTCACCACGAGGAGCGGCTGTTCCGGCTCGGGGCCTCCGCGTTCCTCGACTACCTCACCGTGAACCTGGTGACGTCTTCGGACGCCTGGATGCCGTACGACCTCAAGGGCCGGGCCCAGCCCACCGTGTACGCGGCGAACGCTCCTCGGCTGTCCGCAGCCCTCCGCGATCTCTCGGAGAAGCTCGGCATGGAGACCGATCCGGACGACCCGACCCGCTTCGGCAAGCCGACCGAGACCGGCGTCGAGAACTACTTCGACGACGACGGCGCCGCCTCCGATGTGTGGTCCAGCTTCGAGGTGCTCGACCGGTACAGCGTGTTCCGGCACGCGCCCGGATTCGGCCGCATCGGCTACAAGCGCAGCGCGGACGGCGAAGTCCGCTACGTCGCCGTGCGGGGCGAGCACGGGGTGCTCGGGTACCTCTGGGCCTCCGACGCCGAAAGCGCCGCGAGCTTCGAGCCGCGGGGCATCGGCGACGACGAGGTGTACAAGGCGGGGCTCACCTGGCTGGACCGCCTTCGCGCGGCGTACGACCGGGGCCTGTCCCCCTCCCAGGCCCTCGCCGAGTTGGCGGGTGCCCCGAAGGAGGACGAGCCCGGCACATGTGACCTGGCGTCCTTGCGGGCGCTGGTGAGCGAAGACTGACACGGGGCCCGGGACAAGTGGTGAGCACAGCACGGACATCCCGGGCACGGCTGAGCCGGGTGACACTGGTCGGTGAACGGCGTCGGGCCGACATCGTCCTGCCCTCCGACAGCCCGATCGGGCAGCTGCTGCCGGACATCCTCCGCTTATTGGACGACCGGGCGGCATCGCGCCCGATGACCCGGCAGTTGATCACCGCCGACGGCTCCGCGTTACCGCACGACGCCACGCTCGCCTCGGCCGAGGTGGCGGACGGGGCCGTGCTGCGGCTCGTACGGGCGCATGCCGCGCCGCCCGCGCCCGTCGTGCACGATGTCACCGACCTGGTCGCCGACGATCTCGATCTGCGGGCCTGGCGCTGGCGTCCGGCCGTACGCCGCGTCAGCGCGGGCGTGGCGACCGTCGTCTTCTCCCTGATCTCCGCGCTGCTCGCCCACCGCGAGTTCGCGCTCGACGCCCTCGCGGGCGTCCTCCTCGCGGTCACGTTCGTCCTCGTCGCGGCCGGTGTCATCGCCACCAGGGCAGGCCGGGGCAACCGGGGGCTCGCCACCGCGCTGCTGCTCACCTCCGGGGGGCTCGGGCTCATCACCGCGTGGACCGCCGCCGACGCCTACGGCTGGCCGGGGACCGCGCGGTTCGCCGCCGTGGCGGGAGCGGTCGTCCTGACGCTGGTCCTCCTCGGCTTCTTCTCGCCACTCGGCCGCGGCGGGCTCGTCGGCGCCGGAGCCACGGCCGTGCTCGCCGTCGCATGGCAGGCCGTCGCCGCCGTACAGCACGATCCGTCGCGGCTCGGGTGTCTGATGGCCGTCCTCTCGGTGATCCTCCTGGGGCTGCTGCCGCGGCTCGCCCTGATGGCGGCCGGGCTCACCGCGCTCGACGACCGCCGCTCCGGGGGCGTCTCCGTCAGCCGCCATCAGGTGGGCAACGCGCTCGCGGCCACGCACCGCGGTCTGGCCCTCGCGACGATCGTCACCGCGGCCTCCGCCGCGGTGGGCGGCTGGCTGCTCACCGAGGCGGCCGAGCCGTCCGTGTGGACGGTGGCGCTGGCCTCGCTCGTGGCCGTGGTGCTGCTCTCCCGGGCACGTGCCTTCCCACTGATCGCCGAGGTCGTGGCGGTGTTCGCGGCCGCGGCGGTCCTGGTCGTACGTCTGGTGGCCGTATGGCTGCGGCACACCGGGGGCGCAGGACCGCTCGCCGTGCTGTGCGCGGCCGCGGTGCTGCCCCTGCTCGTCCTGGCGGTGCGGCCGCCCGAGCATGTACGGATCCGGCTGCGGCGGACGGCCGACCTCGCCGAATCCCTCGGCGTCATCGCCCTGTTCCCGCTCTCCGTCGGCGTCTTCGGCGTGTACGGACAGTTGCTCGACACCTTCTGACGGGGGCTCAGCCGCGGCGGTTCGCCGCGGGCGGCGGGTCAGCCCAGGGTGAGCAGTTGCTCGTGGAAGCCGCCGAAACCCCGCTCGCGGTCGACGAGATGGATCTCCAGGATCCAGTGGCAGCGGCGTCCGGCCTTGTCGGTGCGCCGCAGCGGGGTGTGGTTGTCGGGCGTGATGTACGACTCCGTGTCCGCGCCGTCGATCTTCTCGTGCGGGAACTCGCCGACCAGGTGTCCGGCGTGCCAGCCGCCCAGCTCCCACCCGGCCTCCGCGGCCACGCGGGCGACCTCGGTGTGCAGCCGCTCTCCGGTGACGTCCGCGTGGGCGCCGTAGAAGTGGCGTCCCGCGGCGAACACCTGGAACAGGTCGTCGCGCAGCGTGTGCTTGGCCGGATCGTTCCCGAACACGAAGGTCCGGCCGAAGTCGGCCTCGTACTCCTCGAAGATCGGCCCGAAGTCGGCGAACACGATGTCGTCCGCGCCGATCACCCGGTCCGGCGGATTCTCCCGGTACGGCATCAGCGTGTTCGGCCCCGAGCGCACGATGCGCTTGTGCCAGTGCCGGGTGGTGCCGAACAGCTCGTTCGCCAGGTCCCGGATCCGGTCGCTGACCGCCCGCTCCCCCTCGCCGGGCGCCACCAGCCCGCGCTCCTCGATCTCCGCGAAGAGCCGCTCGGCCTTCGCCTGGGCATCCAGCAGGCGCGCCGCACGCGTGGATTCGTCATCCGCCATGCGGTCGAACGTAACACCCGGGCCACCTTTACTGGATCACCGCTTGGCACACTATTTCGGTGCTTCGGCTCAGCGGTTGCCCGTGCGTACCGCGCCCGCGCTCGCCGCGACCACCATCGCGATCGCGGCGCACTGCGCCAGCGACAGCCCCTGGTCCAGCACCAGATAGCCCGCCGCGGCTGCGGCGGCCGGGGCCAGGCTCGTCAGGACCGCGAAGGTCGCCGCGGGCAGGCGGCGCAGGGCGAGCAGTTCCAGGGTGTAGGGCACGCCCGAGCTCATCACCGCGATGGCGAGGCCCAGACCGAGCGCCTCCGGTTCCAGCAGTGCCCCGCCCGATGCCCCGACGCCCAGCGGCAGGCTGACCAGCGCGGCGACGGTCATCGCGATCGTCAGGCCGTCCAGGCGCGGGAAGCGGGCGCCCGCACGGGCGTTGAGGACGATGTACGCGGCCCACATCACCCCGGCACTGAGCGCGAAGGCCACGCCCGCGGCGTTGAGCTGGCCGAAACCGCCGTGGCCCAGCAGGTACACCCCGGCCAGGGCGAGACCGGCCCACAGCAGGCTGGCGGCGCGGCGGGAGGCGACGACCGACAGCAGCAGCGGGCCGAGCACCTCGATGGTGACCGCCGCACCCAGGGGGATACGGTCGACGGCCTGGTAGAAGAGGATGTTCATGCCGCCGAGCGCGAGGCCGAACCCACAGCCCACCGCCCAGTCGGTGCGCGTATAGCCGCGCAGCCGGGGCCGGGTGATGACCAGCAGCAGCAGCGAGGCGATCGTGATCCGCAGGGCGACCGTGCCGAGCGCCCCGGCCCGTGGGAACAGCAGCGCGGCGAAGGCCGACCCGAACTGCACGGAGACGGTACCGGCCAGCACCAGGCCGACGCCGCCGAGCGTGCCGCGGCCGGGGGCGTGGCGGAGGAGGACGGGAGCGGTCGCCGTCTCGGAGGAGCTGTGCACCGGGGATGTCATGCCCTCACGCTAGGAACCCGTCCCCGGCCGTGGGAAATGCGGAGTTCCCTGCGGTTACGCTTCCCGGGCATGACCATTGAGCTGCGGCATCTGCGCGCCTTCCTCGCCATCGCCGAGGAGGGCAACGTCACGCGTGCCGCCGCCCGTCTCCATCTGAGCCAGCCCGCGCTCTCCCGCACGCTGCGCCAGGTCGAGGATCACTTCGGCGCCCGCCTCGTGGACCGCTCGACGCATCACCTCGAGCTGACCGCGGAGGGCCATACGTTCCGCGACAAGGCCCTCGCCGCCCTGGCCGCCGTCGAGACCGCGCTCGACCCCCGGGGCCTGCGGAGCTGGCCGCTGCGGCTGGGCCACCCCTGGGCCGCGCTCGGCGAGCGCACCATCCCGTTGCTGCGCCGCTGGGACGAGACGCACCCCGGCACTCCGCTGGAGCTGCTCCGTATCGACGACCGCACGGCGGGCCTCACCCGGGGGAAGGTCGACGCGGCGCTGCTGCGCGGCGAGGTCACCGCGCCCGGGCTCTGTACGGAGTTCCTGGTGTCGGAGGAGCGGGTGGTCGTCATGCCCGCGGACAGCCCGCTGGCGGCCCTCCCCCGGGTCACCCTGGCGGACCTCGCCGCCCATCCGATCGCCCTCAACACCGTCTCCGGCACCACGTCGATGGACCTGTGGCCGCGGTCGGCCCGGCCCGTCTCGGCCATCGAGGTGACCAACACCGACGAGTGGATCATCGCCATCGCGGCGGGCCGCGCGGTGGGAATCTCCACCTCGGCCACCCCGAGCCACCACACCCATCCCTCGCTGGCCTTCCGCCCGCTCGTCGACGCTCCGGCCATTCCGGTCGTCCTCGCCTGGCGCGAGGGGCTGGGGCACCCGGCCATCCCGAACCTGGTGGCACTCGCGCACCAGGTCATCGCGGCCGATCAGAGCGGACGCGCCGCCGGGTGACCACGGGGCCCGCTCCTCAATCGCCGGAGGGGCTTGATTTGAGCCGCTCGACAAGTACGAACCGCCGGTTCGGACGATCCCCCGCGTCGCCCGAACCGGCGGCGGCAACAAGCCATCCTCGATAGATCGTCGGACAGCAACCCTGCCGGCTGAGTATATTGGCTCGGAGCCAGCCAACGCAGGAGTTACAGCATGTCCCCCCGCAGCCCGTCGGTCAATGAGGAGTTGCGCCGCCGGTCCCGGGCCCGTCTGTTACAGGCGACGGTCGAACTGGTCGGTGAGCGCGGCTACGAGGCGACGACGCTCGCCGACATCGCCGAGCGGGCGGGGGCCGCCCGCGGGCTGGTCTCGTACTACTTCCCGGGCAAGCGCCAGTTGCTGCAGACCGCCGTGCACCGGCTGATGCACAGGGAGCTGGCCGGGGCACTGGAGCGCGAGCCGCGCCCGGAGGGTGCGGACGCCGGTCGGGAACTGCTGGCGCGCGCGATCGACGCGATCCTGGGGCTCGCCCGGGACCAACCGCGGCTGATGCGCACGCACATGGCGGGGATCCTCACGGCGGAGGGGTTCATCCAGTGCCCGGAGCAGCAGCGGCTGGGCGCCCTGCTGCGCGACACGGTGACCCGCTACGGCTCCCCGGACCCGGAGGCCGACTACCGGCTGCTGCGCGCGCAGTTGATGGGCGCGGTGGTCGCGGTGCTGCTGCCGGGGGCGCCGATGGAGCCGGAGCGGCTGCGGGCGGAGCTGTTCCAGCGCTATGGGCTGGACTGGGAGCTGGGTGTCCCGCCGGGCGGGGAGCCGCCCGGCGGGAGCCGTCAGCGGTAGTCGGGCTGCGTCTGGACGTTCAGCTCGCGCAGCCGGACCGACCGGGCGCTGTCCGTGCGCCGGTCGTCGATCTTCAGGACGTCGAAGCCCTTGGCCATGTCGTTCGAGTAGATGTGGCCGTTGTAGTAGTACGCGGACCAGGAGCCGCCGCTGACCAGCGTGTCGGCTGAGATCGGGCCGCGTTCGAAGTAGCCGATCTCCTTGGGGCGGTCGGAGTCGGTGAAGTCCCAGATGGACACGCCGCCCTGGTACCACGCCTGGACCATGATGTCGCGGCCCTTGGCGGGGATCAGCGAGCCGTTGTGGGCGACGCAGTTCTCGGTGGCGGCCTGGTGGCGCGGGATCTTGTAGTAGCTGCGAAACTCCAGCTTCCGCTTGTCGCCCTTGCCGACGATGTCGTAGATGCCGTCGGCGCCACGCGTCGGGCCGGTCGCGTCGTTGCAGGTCGCGGCCCCGCCGCCGCCCAGCTCATCGGTGAACACGACCTTGTTTCCACGCTCGTTGAAGGTCGCCGAGTGCCAGAAGGCGAAGTTGACGTTGTCCTCGACCCGGTCGATGACCCGTGGCTTCGCGGGGTCGGCGATGTCGAGGAGGATGCCGTCGCCCATGCACGCGCCCGCCGCCAGCTTCAGCTTGGGGAACGTGGTGAGGTCATGGCAGCCGGTGGTCTTGCTGACGCCCGGGTTGGCCGGGCCGCCGGGGTTGCCGCCGTCCGGGAAGAGGACGGGGAAGTCGATGACCGCGGCCTTCTCGGGCGCCTTGCGGGGCACCTTGATGACGGAGATGCCGTCGTGCGGCGGCTGGCAGTCCGGGAAGGTCTCGCTGGGCGCGTACGAGGAGACGTAGACGTAGACGTATCCGCGGTCGGGCGCCAGGGTGTGGGTGTGCGAGCCGCATGAGGTCTCGACGGCGGCGACGTACCGCGGGTTGCGCTTGTCGCTGATGTCGAAGACCTTCATGCCCTCCCAGGAGGACTTCTCGGTGGCGGGCTGCGTGGTGCTGGTGCAGGAGTTGTCGCTGCGCGAGGAGTCGGTGGAGAGGAAGAGCAGGTCCCCGGAGACCGAGACGTCGTTCTGCGAACCGGGGCAGAGCACCTGGCTGACGACCTTCGGGCGCTTCGGCCTGCTGACGTCGTAGACGACGAAGCCGTCGTAGTTGCCCGCGAAGGCGTACTTGCCCTGGAAAGCCAGGTCCGAGTTGGTTCCCTTCAGGTCCTGCTTGGGGATGTTGGTGAGGTGACTGACGTTGTCGCTGTGAACGATCTCGTCGACCCCGGGTATCTCGCCGTTCTCGATGGCGGCCCTGGTGCCGGATGCCTGATCCTTCGTCACCCGCTCGCTGTGCGGCGCGTCACCGGGGTCCGGTGTCGCGGCCGCGGGGCCCGCCGCCAGCAACGAGGCCACCAGGCCGAAGGCGGCGACTGCCGCACCGAGGTATCCGCGCCGCTGCGGGGATCTTTCCCACGGCTTCACTGCGTCCTCCCTTATGTCCCGTGCGCCCGCTCGGAGTTGAACGGTTCATTGGACGTGGGCAGTATCGCGCCTCTCATGTACACCACAACAGACGGCGCCCATGGTCGCCGTCGAAATCCCGACTTCCCCTGGAGGCAATGGTGTTGCACCGGCGTACGAGGCTTCACGCCGCATCCCTCGCGTGCGCGGCGGCGGCCGTCGCCGCAGCGCTCACCCTCACCGGCTGTGAGTCGGAGGACGGCAGGGCGGACACCGGGAAGGGGAAGGACGGAAAGCCTGCGGTGATCGCCCCGGGGCGGCCGGGCGAGGCGGCTCGGACCCTGTCGGCCGAGGAGGCGGCGAAGGCGGGCGACGACGACTCCCCCAACGCCGCCGACCGCGCGTACATCGCCATGATGATCGAGCACCATCGGCAGGCCCTGATCATGACCGCCCTCGCCCCCGACCGTGCGAGATCGGCCAAAGTCGGACGGATCGCCGAGCGCATCGCGGCGGCGCAGGGGCCGGAGATCGACGCGATGCGGGGCTGGCAGAAGACGAGCGGCGGGGCGACGGGCGGCGGGCACGAGCACGGCGGGATGGCGGATATGCCCGGCATGGCCACGCCGAAGCAGCTGAAGGCGCTGCGCGCCGCCGAGGGGGCCTCCTTCGACGCGCTCTTCCTCAAGCTGATGATCGCCCACCACCGGGGCGCGATCGCCATGGCCACGGACGTGCTCACGGGCGGCAACAACGTCCGGGTGGAGGAGATGGCCACCGATGTGATCGCCCAGCAGAGCAGCGAGATCCTCCGGATGCGGCGGCTGGGGTGAGCGGCGGGCCACCCGGGCGGGCCGCGTGAGCGGGCCACCGGATCGGGCCGCTTGAGCGGCGCACCTGAGCGGGCCTCGTGAGCGGCTTGCGTCGGCGGCTCGCGTAAACCAGGAGCGCCTTCCGTCACTCGTCTTCGTCGTCGGGCGCGTAGTGCCGTACGCCGCCGCCCGCCGGGTGCGATGCTGGAGACAGCCTGCGGAAGGAGCTCCTCCGTGCTTCGCGTCGCCGTCGTGGGATCCGGGCCGAGCGGCGTTTACGCCGCCCAGGCGCTCGTCCAGCAGCAGGCCGTCCCCGAGGTGTCGGTGCATGTGCTGGACCGGCTGCCCTGCCCGTACGGGCTCGTGCGGTACGGCGTCGCCCCCGACCACGAGAAGATCAAGTCGCTGCAGAACACCCTGCGCACGGTCCTGGAGCACCCACGGGTCAGCTTCCTCGGCAATGTGCACGTCGGTCCCCCGCCGCTGGTGCCCGAGCGGCTGCTCGGGCTCTACCACGCGGTGGTCTACTGCGTGGGCGCGTCGACCGACCGGCGGCTCGGCGTGCCCGGCGAGGAGCTGCCGGGCAGCTACTCCGCCACCGATTTCGTCTCCTGGTACAGCGCCCATCCGGACGCCCCCGGCGACGCCTTCGCGCTCGGCGCGCGCTCCGCCGTCGTCGTCGGGGTCGGCAATGTCGCGGTGGACGTGGCGCGCATCCTGGCCCGCGGGGCGGAGGAGCTGCGGCCCACCGACGTACCCCATCTCGCCCTCGGCGCGCTCGCCGACAGCCGGGTCGCCGATGTGCATGTGGTGGGCCGCCGGGGCCCGTCGCAGGCGAAGTTCACCACCAAGGAGCTGCGCGAGCTGGGCTCGCTGACCGGTGCCGATGTGCTCGTACGGCCCGAGGAGCTGGCGCTGGACCCGGCGTACGGCGACCCCTCGGAGCTGCCCGCGGCCAACCGGCGCAATGTCGAGGTGCTGCGCGACTGGGCGCGGCGCGCTCCCATGGGCCGTCCGCGCCGCATCCGGCTGCGCTTCTTCCTGCGGCCCGCGGCGCTGCTCGGCGAGGGCGCGGTGCGCGCCGTACGGTTCGAGCGGACCGCGCCGGACGGACAGGGCGGGGTGGCGGGCACGGGCGTCTTCGAGGACATCGGGGCGCAGCTGGTGCTGCGGTCGGTGGGCTACCGGGGCGTGCCGCTGCCCGGGCTGCCGTTCGACGAGCGGCGGGGCACGGTGCCGAACGCGGCGGGGCGGGTGCTGCGCGGCGGTGTGCCCGCGCCCGGCGAGTACGTGGCGGGGTGGATCAAGCGCGGGCCGACCGGGGTGATCGGCACCAACCGTCCGTGCGCCAAGGAGACGGTCGCCTCGCTGCTCGCCGACGCGGACGTCCTGGCGGCGCGGCCGGTGGCCGAGGACCCGCTCGCCGCGCTGCGGGCGGCGGGTGCGGAGCCGGTGGAGTGGACCGGGTGGCTGCGGATCGAGGCGGCGGAGGCGACGCTCGGGGAGGCGCTGGGGCGTACGAAGGTGAAGATCCCGGACTGGACGGGGCTGCTGGGCGCGGCCCGCGCGGAGGACTGAACGGCGGAGCACCTACACAGCGGCGCGCGCCTCAACCGTGGTCGCCCGTCCGGTCGTCCTGGAGGGCGACGGCGGCCAGAACGCTGTCGAGCAGTCCGGGGAACAGCGCGTCGAGGTCCGCGCGGCGCAGCGCGTTCATCTTGGCGGTGCCCCGGTAGATCTGCTGGATCACGCCGGATTCGCGCAGCACCCGGAAGTGGTGGGTGGTGGTCGACTTGCTGACGGGCAGGTCGAACACCGAACAGGACAGATCGCAGCTCTCGTCGGCCAGCGTCCGCACGACGCGCAGCCGCATGGGGTCGGACAGCGCGTGCAGCACGCCCTCCAGGCGGATGTCCTCGCGTCGCGGATGCTCCAGCGAACGGCCCGTCGTCTGCGCCTGAGGTGTGGTCTGCGTCTGCACGACTGCTGCCCCTCGCCGTGTCGTCCGGGAACCACATTGTACGAAGATTATCGTAGTTTGACACCCTTCGTACTACGGATCTCCATGGGCCATTGTCGGTGGCGGGGTGCAGACTCTCTGATGTCGGACACATCCTTCATCGCCCTCCTTCAGCCCACACCTCCCCTACGCCCCCAGGAGTGAGTCCGTCATGGACGATGTTCTGCTCGCCGTCGGCACCCGCAAGGGTCTCTTCCTCGGCCGCCGCCGCTCCGGCCCGGACTGGGATTTCACCGGGCCGCACTTCCCCATGCAGGCGGTGTACTCCGTCGGCATCGACACCCGCCGCTCCGGCGCGCCGCGGCTGCTGGCCGGGGCGGACAGCTCCCACTGGGGCCCGTCGGTCTTCCGCTCCGACGACCTCGGGGAGAGCTGGCACGAGCCCGCCCGGCCCGCGGTGCGGTTCCCGGAGGGGACCGATACCTCGCTGGAGCGGGTGTGGCAGCTGCACCCGGCCGGGCCCGCCGCGCCCGGGGTGGTCTACGCGGGCACCCAGCCCGGCGCGCTGTTCCGCTCCGAGGACGGCGGCGAGACGTTCGAGTTCGTACGGAGCCTGTGGGACCACCCGCAGCGGCCCGAGTGGGGCGCGGGGTTCGGCGGCCAGGCGGTGCACACGGTGGTCACCGATCCGCGCGACGCCGACACGGTGACGGTGGCCGTCTCGTCGGGCGGGGTGTACCGGTCGACGGACGGCGGGGCGAGCTGGGCTCCGTCGAACAGCGGGCTCAGAGCGGAGTTCCTGCCCGACCAGTACCCCGAGTTCGGGCAGTGCGTGCACAAGATCGCGCAGGACGCGGCCGATCCCGACCGGCTGTATCTGCAGAACCACGGCGGGGTGTACCGCAGCGACGACCGCGGGGAGAACTGGTCGGAGATCGGCAAGGATCTGCCCGCCGACTTCGGGTTCGCTATCGCCGCCCATCCGCGGCGCGGCGGCGTCGCCTACCTCTTCCCGGTGTCCGACGGCTCGGACCGCTATCCGCCGGACTACCGCTGCCGGGTCTTCCGCACCCAGGACGCGGGCCTGTCCTGGGAAGAGCGGTCCGCCGGGCTGCCGGGCGAGCCGCACTACGGGGTGGTGCTGCGGGACGCGCTGCGTACGGACGACGCGGACCCGGTCGGGGTGTACTTCGGCAATCGCAACGGGGAGGTGTACGCGAGCGCGGACGAGGGCGAGAGCTGGCAGCAGATCGCCCGGTACCTTCCCGATGTGCTCTGTGTGCGAGCGGCGGTGACCGGATGAGACCGTGACCGGGTGAGAGGGCACACCGCCACGGGCTGAGCCACTAGAGTGACGCGGTGTGGCTGCACGACCGTTGAACGAAATTGTGGAACCGGGCTGGGCCAAGGCGCTCGAGCCCGTGGAAGAGCGCATCGCGGCGATGGGTGACTTCCTACGGGCCGAGATCGCGGCGGGCCGCACCTATCTGCCCGCCGGACCGAATGTGCTGCGCGCCTTCCAGCAGCCCTTCGACGAGGTGAAGGTCCTCATCGTGGGGCAGGATCCGTATCCGACGCCCGGTCATGCGGTGGGGCTGAGCTTCTCGGTGGCGCCGGAGGTGCGCCCCCTGCCCGGCAGCCTGGAGAACATCTACCGCGAGCTGCACACCGACCTCGGTCTGCCGCGCCCGTCCAACGGCGATCTGACGCCCTGGACCGGGCAGGGCGTGCTGCTGCTCAACAAGGCGCTGACCACGGCGCCGCGCCGCCCCGCTGCCCATCGCGGCAAGGGCTGGGAAGAGGTCACGGAGCAGGCCATCCGGGCGCTCGCCGCGCGCGGCCGTCCGCTGGTGTCCATCCTGTGGGGCCGCGACGCGCGCAACGTACGGCCGTTGCTGGGGCCGCTTCCCTCGGTCGAGTCCGCGCACCCCTCCCCCATGTCGGCCGACCGCGGCTTCTTCGGTTCACGCCCGTTCAGCCGGGCCAATGACCTGCTCGTACAGCAGGGAGCGCAACCCGTCGACTGGCGCCTTCCCTGAGCGCTTCTTTCCAGGTGGGCGAGGGGTAGTCTGCCCGCCATGACGACACATCCGAACACCCCTGCGGGCTGGTACGCCGACCCGCAGGGCACTCCCAACCAGCTGCGCTGGTGGGACGGCGCCCAGTGGACCGAGCACACGCATCCGGGGCAGCAGCCGAGCCAGTTCCCGCCGCAGCAGGGCGGACAGCCGGGGTACGCCCCCCAGCCGGGACAGCCCGTCCAGCCTGCCCAGCCGCACCCCAACCCGGCCAAGGTCCAGCACCAGGTGCAGCAGCAGGCGCACGTCAACCCGACCGCGGGCGGCGGGGGCTCGCTGTTCACCGAGCCGGTGCTGGTGGTGAACCAGAAGGCCAAGCTGATCGAACTGACCAACGAGTACAGCGTCTTCGACCAGCACGGCCAGACCATCGGGTCGGTGGTCCAGGTCGGTCAGAGCACGCTCAAGAAGGTCGCGCGGTTCGTGTCGAGCCTCGACCAGTTCATGACGCACAAGCTGGAGATCCGGGACGCGGCCGGGCAGCCGCATCTGGTGCTCACCCGCCCGGCCAAGTTCATCAAGTCCAAGGTGCTGGTGGAGCGCCCGGACGGCCAGCCGGTCGGCGAGATCGTCCAGCAGAACGCGATCGGCAAAATCAACTTCGGGATACAGGTCAACGGCCAGCAGATCGGCGCCATCAAGGCGGAGAACTGGCGTGCCTGGAACTTCTCCATCGTCGACCACACCGAGACGGAGATCGCCCGGATCACCAAGACCTGGGAAGGTCTGGCGAAGACCATGTTCACGACGGCGGACAACTACGTCCTGCAGATCCACCGTCAGCTTCCCGACCCGCTGCTGAGCCTCGTGGTGGCCACCGCCCTGACCGTGGACACCGCGCTCAAGCAGGACGCGCGCGGGTTCGGCTGAGCCGGTGGGCGATACGGCACATGTACTCGGGATCGACTCGGGCGGATCAGGCGTACGGGTGGGCGTGGCGTGCGCCGGAGCCCCGCTCGGCGGCACCGCGGAGACGCCGCTGACCTGGGCCTCCCCCACCCCCGCCGCCGTCGGCGACCGGGGCATCGACGCGGCCGGACTGCTGGAGCGGGTGCTGCCCGCCGCCCATGAGCTGCTGCGCCGGGCCGGGGCGTCGCGCCCGGCCGCCGTCTGCGTGGGCGCCGCGGGGATGGCCTCGCTCGGCGACGATCTGCGGGCGACGCTGCCGGGCGCGCTCGCGGCGGAGTTCGGGGTGCGCCGCCTCGCGCTCGCGGCCGACGCGGTGACCGGCTATGCCGGGGCGCTCGGCCAGCGGCCCGGCGCGGTGGTCGCCGCGGGCACGGGCCTGATCGCGCTGGGCGCGGTGCCGCTGCCCTCGGCCGGGGACGCGGCCGGTGACCGTACGGGCGGATCGGGCTGCCCGGACGACCATACGTCCGGCGACCATACGTCCGGCGACCGCGCGCCCGGGTGGCGGCGGGCCGACGGCTGGGGGCATCTGCTGGGCGACTGCGGCGGCGGGGCGTGGATCGGCCGGGCCGGCCTGGAGGCCGCGATGCGCGCGTACGACGGGCGCGCGGGCGGCTCAGGGCCGCTGCTGGCCCGGCTGGAGGCCGTCTTCGGCCCGGCCGCCGAGCTGCCGGGGCAACTGTATCCGCGCCCCGACCGGCCCGCCGTGCTGGCCTCGTTCGCGCCCGAGGTCGGCCGGTGCGCCGCCGGGGCCGATCCGGTCGCGGAGGCGATCCTGCGGGACGCCGCCCGCCACATCGCCGAGGCCGCGGAGGCGGTCTCTCCCCGGCGCGGCACCGCCGCCGTCTCCACGCCGGAGCCGGGTGAGGTCGCGCTGACCGGCGGCCTCTTCCGCATGGGCGCGCCCCTGCTGGCGCCCCTGCGCGCCGAGTTGGCCGCGCGGCTGCCGGGGGTCCGGGTCACCGAGGCGGCCGGGGACCCGCTGGACGGTGCCCTGCGCATCGCGGCGGCGCTCGCCGCCGGGGAGCTGCGGCTGCCGCTGGACGCGGGGCTGCTGAGCGTCGTCACCGAGGATGAACGACGGCCATGACCGATGGCCGGGACGGCTGTTCCGGATTACGAACACTCTATCGGCTGTACGAGCAGCTCTGTTCGCCCCCCGCACAGCAACGAACAGCAAGGCTCGGCAAAAGGGGACAGAAAACGCCCAGTCGCACCCCTCCCGAACAGCCAACCCTATAGAGCGACTAACATGCGGCGCCATGAGCTCCCCCACAGGGCCCGCGTCCGGCCTGCCTGTACGAATGCCGCGTCCCCGCCAGCCCGGACGGCACCGCCGCCCGGAGCCCGCGGCCGCACCCCTGGGCGCACCGCCGCTGGTGCTGGCCGTTCCGGGCACCCCGGAACCGGCCACCCGGAGCCTGGCCGAGGAGGTCGTGAGCATCGCCCGCTCCGAGCTGCCCGGCCTCGACGCCCACGTCGGCTATGTGGACGTGGAAGGCGAGAACGAGGAGTTCCCGCAGCTCGAGGCCGTGCTCGCGCGCGCAGCCCAGGACCGCAGCGAGCGGCTGCGCCAGGCGCGGGAGGCCGCCAAGGCCGACGCCGCCGCCACGGCGCAGGCCATCGCCGAGGCCGAGGCCGCGGGCGAGGAGATCCCGGAGATGCCTCCGCCGCCCTCCATCCCGACCGACGGCCCGGCGGCCGTGGTGGTCCCGCTCCTCGCGGGCCCGGACAACGCGCTGCTGCGCCGGATACGGCACGCCGTCATGAACAGCGGCTCCGCCGCCGAACTCACCGACGTCCTCGGCCCGCACCCGCTGCTCGCCGAGGGGCTGCACGTCCGGCTGTCGGAGGCGGGCCTCGCCCGTGCCGACCGGGCCCGCCTCTTCACGGTGGCGACCGCAGCGGACGGCATCATCCTGGCCACCGTGGGCGGCGGCGAGGCGGCCGACGCCGGTGGGATCACCGGCATGCTGCTCTCCGCGCGGCTCGCCGTGCCGGTGATGGCCGCCGCGCTGGACGAGGACGGGGCCGTGGTCCGCGTCGCCGAGCAGCTGCGCTCCGCCGGTTCGGCCCGGCTCGCGCTCGCGCCGTACCTGATCGGCCCGGAGGTGTCCGCCGACCTGACCAAGGCGGCCGCCGAGGAAGCGGGCTGCGCCGCGGCAGAGGCGCTGGGCGCCTACCCGGCCGTGGGCAAGCTGGTGCTGTCGAAGTACGCGGCGGCGCTGGGCATCACGCTTCCGGCGTCCTCGGGACTGCGCTGAATCGTCCCTCCGGCCGAGGTGCCTGCGACGCGCGGGGCACGCCGCCCCGCGCACGGCCCACGCCCCGCGGCCAGTGCCCCTGCGGCCGGCGCGCCGAGCCGTCAGCGCGCGATGCGGTCAGCCGAGCGGTCAGCCGAAGAGCACGCAGGACGCGGCCGGTGCCTCGATCGAACCGGCGCGGCTCGGCACCCCGGTGGTGGGGTCGAGACCGAACCAGGTGACCTCGCCCGAGCGTTCGTTCGCGACGTAGAGCCAGCTGCCCGAGGGATCGAGGGCCAGATCGCGCGGCCAGTAGCCGCCGCAGGGCGTGGTGGTGACCAGCTCCATGCGGTCGCCCGGGGTGTCGAGGGCGAGCGTCGCGACGCTGTCGTGGCCGCGGTTGGCGACCCAGACGAAGCGGCCGTCCGGGGAGACCACCGCCTCGGAGGGGAAGGTGGCGGTCTCCGTGCCGGGCGGGACGACGCGGGTCTCGCCGAGCGGTTCGAGGGTGCCGGACGCCGCGTCCCAGCGGCACACCGTGACCGTCGGGTCCAGCTCGTTGACGACGTACGCGCGGTCGCCGCGCGGGTGGAACGCCAGATGGCGCGGCCCGCTCCCGGCCCGCAGCCGGACCTTCCGGTGCGCCCGCGGCCCGGCGGGCTCGTACACCCAGACCGCGTCGGCGCCGAGGTCGACGCTCAGCAGCCAGCCGCCGGACGGGTCGGGCAGCACCTGGTGGGCGTGCGGCTCGCTCTGCCGCTCGCGGTCGGGGCCGCTGCCCTCGTGCCGCAGCACCGCCGAGGGTTCGCCGAGCCCGCCGTCGTCGCGGACGGGCAGGGCACTGACGCTGCCGGAGCCGTAGTTGGCGGTGAGGAGATGCCCGGCGACGAGCGCGAGATGGGTGGGCGCCGCGCCGTGCACGGGGACCGGGTCGCCGAGGAGGGTGAGCGGCCTGGAGGTGTCGCCGCCGGTCCGGAAGGCGGCGGCCCCGCCGTCGTCCGTCTCGCTCACGGCGTAGAGGACGTCCCCGCCGGGTGAGAGCGCGAGATACGAGGGGTTGACGACCTCGTCCGTGGCGTACCGCGCGGTCAGCGCCCCGGTGCCGCGGTCGACCTCCGCGACGGTGACCCCGGCTCCGCCCGCCTCGGTGAACGACCCGATGTACGCCCTGTACGTCCGTTGCTCCGTGCTCACCGTGCTGCCTCTCCAGCGGTTCCGCTTGCGGCCGACGCTAACAGCCCGGCCCGGAACAGGACTCTGGAATGGACGATTCCGCGCTGGACGCGCCGTCAGGGCGCCCCGGTTGGTCGAACTGCCACCGCGGTCCCCTCAGGCCCGCACAGGGGCGCGCAGCGGGTCCGCGAGGCCCGTCAGGGCGGCCTCCAGGTCGTGCAGATGGGCCAGCGCCCGGTCCGTGGCCGGGTGGTGGGGCGACGGCCCGGAGGCGGGCGCGGGGGCGGCGGAGGACGGGACGACGGGGGCGGTCAGACGGCTCACCGCCGCCTCGACCCGCGCGCACGCCGCGGTCAGCCGGACGTCGTGGGAGGCCACCGGGTCGGCGGCGAGCGCGGCGAGGCCGTGCGCCTGGCGGGCGCAGTCGTCGAGGGCCAGCATGACCTGCCGGGCCCGGGCCCGGCGGGCGCGCAGCGGGCTGAGCGGGTGCAGCAGCGGGGCGATCGACATCCGCAGGCCGCTGAGCGCCTCCTCCAGCTGGGCGACGTGGGGCGCGGGGTCCGCGGCCGGGTCGCCCGCGAGCCGCCGTGCGGCGTCGGCGGCGCAGTACCGTACGGACTCCAGCGCACGCCGGACCCACGCGTCCGTCGCGGCGTGGGTGGTCACCGGGAGCACGAGCGCCACGGCCAGGGCCGCCCCGGCCGCGCCCACGGCGGTCTGCTCCAGCCGCAGCGCGAGCAGCCCGGGGTGCAGCACGCCGAGCAGGCCGTACAGCAGCCCGGCCATCAGCGTCACGAAGAACACCATCCAGCTGTATGACAGCGGCGCGGTGTAGAAGATCCCGAAGACGCACGCGGCGACGAGGACGGCGGTGGGCCCCGGGGCCCCGTGCAGCGGTACGGCGACGGCGAGCCCGGCCACGATGCCGCTGACAGTGCCGACGACCCGGCGGAAGCCCCGTACCAGCGTCTCGCCCCGCGAGGCGGTGTTGACGAAGATCCACCAGGCGGTGCCGACGGCCCAGTACCAGCGCTCGCCGGAGAGGGCCTGGCCGAGGGCCAGCGCGAAGGCGCAGGCGGCGGCCGCCTGGAATGCCAGCCGGGTGGCGGGCCGCGCCAGGCCCCGCCTGCCGGGCGGCGCGGACGCGGCGGCGGGCGCCCCGGGCGTGCGCCGCTCGACGCACCACAGGCCGAACCGGACGAACGCGGCGACCGCCACGCCCATGGGCACCGCCACCGCCAGCACGGGCAGTTCCCGCCACCCGGCGTCCAGGAACTGCGCCGCGAAGAACATCATGAACGCGAAGATTCCGAGGGCGTTGCCGCGCGGCCCCCACCGCCGGGCCGCGACACCGCAGAAGACCACCGCGAGAAACGCGGCGTCGCGCCCGGGCGGAACCGGGTGGGTCACGGCGGCCAGCGCCAGCACCGGGAGGCCCACGGCCGGGAGCAGCGCGGTGGTGACGGCCTGCCGCCCTACGGTCGGGTCCCCCACCGTGAAGAGCGCGAGGAGCGCCGCGAGCCCGCCCACGACCGCGGCGGGCAGGGACAGCCCGGCCCACGCCACGGCGGCGACCGCCGAGCCGACGCCGAGGGCGCCCCGCGCCGCGATCCGCAGCCGCCGAAGCCCCGGATCCGGAGCCGCGAACACCGTCGCGCACGTCCTCGCCACCGTCCGGCGTGGGGACGTGATCCGTCCTCGAAAGTCGCGCAGCACCGCTGTGACCTGTTCCCTTTCCCCTCCGGGCATGACAAAGGCGCTGCGGGGACCCGGAGGCGGCTTCCTTGCCGTCCGGCGCAGCCCAGCGCAACGCCATCTGCCGACAAGAGAAGCACCCCGCCACCATCGGCTCAAGCGATCTCCCTTCCGCTGAGCCATTGGTACAGTCGCCCACCGGAGAAACCGACCACGAGGGAGCCGATGGCCCATGCCCGCACCGGGGGACGCGGTGGACGCGCTCGACGCGAAGATCCTGCGGCTGCTGCTGGAGCAGCCGCGCACCAGCGTGCGCGAGTACGCCCGACTCCTGGGCGTCGCCCGCGGCACCGTCCAGGCGCGGCTGGACCGGCTGGAGCGGGAGGGCGTGATCACCGACTACGGCCCGTCGCTCTCCCCCGCCGCCCTCGGCCACCCGGTGCTGGCCTTCGTGCACATCGAGGTCACCCAGGGCCATCTGGACGACGTGGGCGACGCGCTGGCCGCCGTCCCGGAGATCATCGAGGTGTTCTCGACCACGGGCGCGGGTGATCTCCTGACCCGGGCCGTGGCGCGGGACAACGAGCATCTAGAGGACGTCGTACAGCGGCTGATCCGCCTGCCGGGGGTGCTCCGCACCCGCACCGAGATGGTGCTCAGGGAGCGCGTACGCCACCGGATGCTGCCGCTGATCGACGCCGTGGGACAGACCGCGGGAACCCGCCGCCGGTCTTGATCACGTCGTTGAGTGGAGTCGTTCATGCCCGGCTACCAGAAATGGCAGGAGGGCTTCAACCACGGCAGCGGGCCCACGGCGGACATCAAGGAACGGATGGTCTGGACCGAGCGCATCGATCCGGCCGAGCACTGACAGGCTGATCACGTGACAAAGGCCAAGAAGCCAGGATGCTTCCGGAAACTCTGGCGCAACTGTCTGTTCCGGTTCACGCTCATCGGACTGATGTGCCTGATATTTCCGGTGGGGTGCATCGGCGTGCTGAACGCCGTGTCGGGCGAATGCCTGCAGCCCAACGCCAAGGTGTCCGAGAGTGTCCTGCCCGGGGCCTACCGAGGCCCCGACGGCATGCGCGTCACCCTCCATCCCAATGGACGGTTTGAGGTACGCCACTGGAAGTACGACCCGTTCCTGGACGACGAACGCCGCTTCCACGGCCGCGGCTTCTGGGCCTACGAGGCGACAGAGGCCACCAACGGGGAGCTCATCCCCGAAGTGGAACTGAGCTTCGCCGGGGGCGGCGACAAGGACGTGCCGACGGAGGACCAGCGCCTGGTAGTCAGCGGCACTCCGCAGGAGCCCGTGCTCTTCGAGCAGGACGACCCCGACAGCTGCCCCGACGCGGAGTTCCGGCGCTAGACGATCATGCCGGGTGCGGTGCGCCGGTCCGTACCCGGCATGCTGGTGCCCATGAATGTCAGCACTTCCGCACCGCGCCTCCCTTCCGTGATCTTCGACCTCGACGGCACGCTCGTGGACAGCGAACCGAACTACTTCGAGGCGGGTCGGCGCACGCTCGCGCAGTACGGGATCACCGGCTTCACCTGGGAGGAGCACACCCGGTTCATCGGGATCGGCACCCGCGAGACGCTGGAGACGCTGCGGGGGCGGTACGCGATCGACGCGCCGGTGGACGAGCTGCTCGCCGTCAAGAACGGCCATTACCTGGATCTGGTGCGCACCTCCACCGCCGTCTTTCCCGAGATGCGGGCTTTCGCCGAGCGGCTGCGTTCCGCCGGGCATCCGATCGCCGTCGCGTCCGGGTCCTCCCGGCCCGCGATCGAGGCGGCGCTGACCGCCACCGGGCTGGACACGCTGCTGCCGCTGTACGTCTCCGCGGAGGACGTCGGGCGCGGCAAGCCCGAGCCGGATGTGTTCCTGGCGGCCGCGCGGCTGCTGGACGCGGATCCGGCCGACTGTGTGGTGGTCGAGGACGCCGGGCCGGGGGTGGAGGCGGCGCGGCGGGCCGGGATGCGGTGCATCGCCGTGCCGTACCCCGGGCACGCCGCGGCCGGGGGCTCGGCGTACGACCATGCCGGGCTGATCTTCCCCGGCGGGCAGGGGGAGTTCGACGCGCGGGCGGCCTACGACTGGGTCACATCGGGGAGTTGAGGCCTCACCCTTATCCGCCCGGTGAGACGATGCCAGCGCCCATCCATCATCTGAGGAGAGCGAAGGCGTATGGGAAGACATCGGGGTAACGCGGTCCGCCGCTGGGGAGCGGCGGTCATCGCGTCCACGGCGGCACTGGCGCTCGCCGCACCGGCCGCGCAGGCGGCACCGGCCGCCGCCGGGCCGTCCGGCATCGGTGCCAAGGGCGCGTATCTGCTCGACAGCAGCGCGAACAAGAAGCTGTGGAGCAAGAGCCCGGACACCAAGCGCCAGATGGCGAGCATCACCAAGCTCATGACGGCGGTCGTGGTGCTCGACACCCGGGGGGTGAACCTCAACAAGAAGGTCACCGTCAAGCAGGCGTACCTGGACTACATCAGGACCAGCGGCGGCAGCGCGGCGGACCTGAAGAAGGGCGACAAGCTCAAGGTCAGGCAGCTGCTGTACGGCATGCTGCTGCCGTCCGGCTGTGATGCCGCGATGGCCCTCGCCGACACCTTCGGCAGCGGGAGCACCACCGCCAAGCGCACCAAGTCGTTCATCTCCAAGATGAACAAGAAGGCGAGCGCGCTGGGGATGACCAAGACCCGGTACGACTCGTTCGACGGCATCTCCACGCACGGCGCCAACTACACGACCGCGCGCGACCTGTCGAAGCTGGCGCGGCACGCGCTCGGCAACGCCACGCTCCGCACGGTGGTCAAGTCGGTCGAGACCGAGCAGAAGGCCCCGGCGGCCAACGGCCGGACCAGGACCTACTACTGGAACAGCAGCAACAAGCTGCTGGGCTCGTACAACGGCGCCATCGGCATCAAGACCGGTACCGGCACCGCCGCGGGCAAGTGCATCGTGTTCGCCGCCAAGCGGAACGGCCGGACGGTCGTCGGGGTGCTCCTCGGCGACAGCAAGCGGTACCCGGACGCGAAGAAGATGCTCGACTGGGCGTTCCACACCCGCACCACGGTGACCTGGCGACAGCTTCCCGCGGGCACCTCGCAGGATTGATCACCCGCCACGCCCGGTGCCCCGGCCGGAGTCCGGCCGGGGCACCTCTGTGTCGTACGCCGCTCAGCGCTCAGGCGCGCGCGGCGAAGTCCCGCCAGGGCTTGCCCTCGACCGGCTCCGTGTCGACCCACAGGGACGTCACACAGTGCGGGCAGACGTAGGCGACGACGGTGAGCGCGTCGTGGACGCGTACGTCCCGGCCCAGGTCGTCCGGGCCGAGCGGCACGCGGCCCGCGAGACCTTCCCAGCCGTCCGCGAGGGAGCCGAGCCCGGCTCCGCAGTGGCGGCAGGCGGCGGACGGGCCGTCCGGGCCGGGGAACGTGCGCAGGGCGCTGCCCCAGCTTCCGGTGGGCTCCCCGGTGACCGTACGGATCCCCGTGGGCGCGGGGGTCCCGGCGGCCGGGGCGGTCATGCGGGCGCGGCGGTCCTCGCGGATCCGCTCCCGGCGGGCCTCCGTGGCGGGCTCGTCCACGCCGCCGTCCGGGGTCAGGGCGACTCCGTACAGCCGCGTGGCGGCCTCCGGGGTCACCGCGTGGCGTTCGACGTCGGCGGCCACCCGGGCGGGGTCGCGCAGCAGCGGGTCGCCGTAGCCGCCGCCGTTCTGGACGGTGCATTCGAAGACGTCGCCGTGGGCGATGCGGGCCGCCGGGGAGACGCCGGGCAGCGTCTCGTGGGCGCCGTCGAGGTCGCCGAGGCGGGTGATGGCCTGCCCGCCCGCGAGCCGGTCCAGCGGCTCGGCGGAGGTGACGCGCTCGAAGCGGGCGCACGAGCCGGGCAGGCCGCCGAAGAGGCCGGTGCGGTTCGGCAGCGAGACGCCGTGGGTGCCCAGGACGCCCGTCACCTCCGGGGTGTCGATCGGGGTGAGGGCGAACTGGATGCCGTTGCCGCCGCGGTAGGTGCCCGCGCCGCCGGAGTCGGGGACCTGACGGCGCCACAGGTACATCAGCGGGTGCCGCATCTCCTGCTGTTCGACGTCGGTGGCGCCGCCGCCGAGGATGACCATGGCGCCGCCCGCGTCGACCCCGTCGCGGAAGGAGAAGGCGGGCCCGCCCCACATCAGCGAGTCCATGTACATGGAGGCGAACGGCTGTCCGTGCTGGTCGGCGCCGCCGAACTGGCTCAGCTGCCAGGACCCGTCGCTCGGGCCGAAGGCGAAGCTCTCGTAGCGCTCGGAGAAGCTGAGCATCTTCGCGATGGCGCCGCCCGCGGAGCAGGTCGCCGTCCAGTTCGCGCCCGCGGCGCCGCCGCTGACGGGCATCGGCTCGACGGCGGTGACGCACAGCCCGTCCGGTGCCTTGACCTCGACCGGGCGCATGATGCCGTGGTTCCACGGAATCTCCGAGCCGAAGGTGCACAGCATGAGCGTGGCCACGGCGCCGAGCAGCCCGCCGCGGGTGGTCATGCCGTACGCGGGGCTCTGCGGGCTGGCGTCGGAGAAGTCGAAGACCAGCCGGTCGCCGGACTTCTCCATCCGGCAGGGGACCTCCAGCAGTTCGATGCCCTGGTCGCCGTCGTCGCCCGAACCGTCCGGGCGGTCGAGGTACGAGGTGTGCTCGTACACCCCGTCCGGCAGCTCCTCCAGCATGGCCCGCAGATCGGCCTCGCTGTGGTCGAGGGTGCGCTCCATGGTGGTGCGCACCTGGTCGCTGCCGTAGCGGTCGCACAGCTGGTGGAAGCGGCGCTCCGCGACGCGCAGCCCGGCGAGGAAGGCGCGGAAGTCGTTGGCGACCGTGTTGGCCATTCGGGAGTTGGCGACGATGGTGTCCCACAGCTCCTGGTTGACGGTGCCCTTGCGGACGATCCGGCCCGGCGGGATCCGGATGCCCTCCTGGTAGACGTCGGTGGCGGTGGTGCACCAGCTACCGGGGTCCATGCCGCCGAGGTCGACCTGGTGGGCCATGCAGCCGAGCCAGGCGACGAGTTCGCCGTCCCGGAAGACCGGGCTGCAGAACTGCACGTCGTTCTGGTGCATCGCGGCGATGTACGGGTCGTTGATGATGAAGACGTCACCGGGCTCGATGTCGTCGTAGCGGCGCAGGAACTCCGTGATCGCCATCGCACCCGTGTAGACCGGGGTCAGCAGATAGGTGCCGATGACGGCCATCTCGCCGGTGGCCGTGTAGATGCCGAAGTTGTAGTCGGTGGCGTGGACGACCGGGGAGCCGGAGACGTGCTCGACGGTGGTGGCGCCCTCGGCGTTGATGGACCAGAGCTTGTGCCGGATCACCTCGTGGGTGACCGGGTCGACCGTCCCCGTAGCGGCGGCCGCGGTCGTGCGTGCGGCGGTGTTCATCGTTCCTCCTTGATCGGGGGCGCTGCTCACGGGCGGTTGTGGATGACGATGCCGCCGAGCCGGTCGACGACGGCCTCCTGGCCGGAGCCGATGACGACCGTGGTGTCCGGCAGCTCGACAATGGCCAGGCCGTCGAGGCGCAGGCCCTCGTGGAGGTGGTCGGCGCGGTAGACGGCGGCGTCGGTCCACTCGCCGCCGCTGAACACCCGCCGGGTGCCCGGAGCGGCCACGGCCCCGGCGCCCCGGGACGGCCGTCCGGTGTCGAGTTCGGCGCGCGGGACGGGGCTCGCCGCGACGACCCGGAAGGTGGTGATCTCCACTCCGCCCTCGGGGAACGCCGAGCCCTTGCCGAACCGGCCCTCGTAAGCGTCGATGAACCGCTCGACCATGGCGTCGACTTCGGCACCGGTGATCGGGCCGTTGTCGAAGCCGACGGTCAGCACGTGGATCTGGGCCCGGAACCGGATCTCGACGGACCGGGTGAAGGTCACCGCGTCCCGGTCGGCACCGGCCTCCACGAGCCCCCGCGCGGCCCGGTCCTGGAGGGCGGTGAAGGCCGCCTCGATCTCGTCCGGCGGCAGCGCGGCCCCGTAGTCGGTGGTGCCGGGCGGCGCCTGGAGGGGCTTGGACAGCTCCTCGACCATGGTCAGGTCCGAGCTGCCGATGCCGAACGCCGAGTGGACGGAGGCGGTGAGCGGGACGACGATCCGCGGGCAGCCCAGTTCGGCGCCGTAGCTGAAGGCGTGCAGGGGGCCCGCGCCGCCGTACGCGAACACGGCGAAGTCGGCCGGGTCGTAGCCCTGTTCCACGGTCACCTGGCGGACCAGGTCGGCCATCTTGGCGTCCACGATGGTCTTGATGCCCTCGGCCGCCTGCTCGACGCTCAGCCCGGTCGGCCGGGCGATGTGCTCCTCGATGGCGGCCCGGGCCCGCTCGACGTCGAGGGTGAGCCGCCCGCCGAGGAAGTTGTCCGGGTTGAGGTAGCCGAGCACCAGGTCCGCGTCGGCGACCGTGGGGCGCTCGCCGCCGCGCCCGTAACAGGCGGGTCCGGGGTGGGCGCCCGCGCTCTCGGGCCCGACGACCAGCACCCCGCCGCGTACGGAGGCGATGGAACCGGCCCCGGCGCCGATGGCCCGTACCGCCACGGACGGCAGGGCGAGCCGGTCGCGGCCGATGAGCGTGGTGTTGGACATGACGGGACGTTCGTCCAGCACCAGCCCGACGTCGAAGCTGGTGCCGCCCATGTCGGTGGTGACGATGTTGCGGTGCTGGTCGCGGCTGCCCAGGTACTGGGAGGCGACCACTCCGCCGACCGGCCCCGACATCACGGCCGCCGCCGCGCGCTTCTCCGCCTCGGCGAAGGTCGCGAGCCCGCCGCCGGACTGCATGAGCAGCGGCCCGGTCCGCAGGCCCGCCTTGGCGAGGGTGGCGTCGAAGCTGTCCAGCGACGCGCCCAGCAGCGGGCGCAGGCCCGCGTTGACCGCGGTGGTCAGGGTGCGCTCGTACTCCCCGATCCTGGGCAGGAACTCGCTGGAGAGCGTGACGCTCGCCCCGGGCACCTCCTCGGCCACGATCTCGCCGACGCGGCGTTCGTGCGCGTCGTTGGCGAAGGACCAGAGCAGCGAGACGGCGAACACCTCGGCCCCGGCGTCCCGCAGCCGCGCCACGGCGCGCCGCACGTCGTCCTCGTCCAGCGGGCAGACCACCCGGCCCGCGTAGTCGATGCGCTCGGTGACCTCCTCGGTCCGCGAACGGGGCACGACCGGGGGCTGTTTGACGAGCGTGCGGAACCGCTTGATCTCCTCCTCTTCGAGCCCGGTCCCCTTGAACCCGCGCATGGTCGTCAGGGTGTCCCCGAAGCCGCGGGTCTGGAGCAGGCCGACCTTCTTGGTGCGGCCTTCGAGCATGGCGTTGGTGGCGATCGTGGTGCCGTGGGCGAACATCTCGACGTCCATGAGCAGTTCGGCCAGGCCGACGCCGCGTTCCTCGGCGGCGTCGACCAGGGTGCCCAGCACCCCTTCGGCGGGGTTGTCGGGGACGGTGGAGGACTTGTACCGGCCGACCCGTCCGGTGTCATCGATCACGACAGTGTCGGTGAAGGTGCCACCGATGTCGGAAGCCACGTAGTACGAAGGCATCCGGGAAGGATCACTCCTTGATTTTCAGGCGATGGACGACGTGACGAGCCTTTCCGTCACGCCGGATCGCTGTCAATCCAGAAATGATCTTCGCCGGGTCCTCCGGGCGTCAGGCGGCCACGTGTGCTCCGGCCTCCCCGTCACGGTGAATCGGGGTCCCCGAGCCGGTCAGCGGCGCGCCCGTGCCGCCCCGTCTGGCCGCGACGATCTCCGCCGCGATGGACAGGGCGGTCTCCTCGGGCGTACGGGCGCCGAGGTCGAGGCCGATCGGCGAGCGCAGCCGGGCCAGTTCACGGTCGGTGAGCCCGGCCTCGCGGAGCCTGCGGGTGCGGTCCTCATGGGTGCGGCGCGAGCCCATCGCGCCGACGAACGCGACCGGCAGCCGCAGCGCCTCCTCCAGCAGCGGAATATCGAACTTGGCGTCATGGGTGAGTACGCACAGCACCGTGCGGCCGTCGGTCGCCGTGCCCCGCAGATAGCGATGGGGCCAGTCGACCACGACCTCGTCGGCCTCGGGGAAGCGGCCCCGGGTGGCGAAGACGGGGCGGGCGTCGCACACGGTCACGTGATAGCCGAGGAACTTGCCCGTGCGCGCCAGTGCCGCGGCGAAGTCCACCGCCCCGAAGACGATCATCCGGGGCGGCGGCACGCTCGACTCGACGAACACCGTCGGACCGCCCGGGAGTCCGGGCACTTCGGGCAGCGTGAACGCGCCGGTGCGACCCGCGGCCAGCAGGGCGCCCGCCTCGTCCGCCGCCGTACGGTCCAGCTCCGGACGGCTGCCGAGACCGCCGTGGTACGAGCCGTCGGGGCGGACGAACAGCGCCCTGCCGAGGAGTTCGGCCGGGCCCCGGGACACCCGGGCGACGGCGGCCGTCTCCCCGCGGGCGGCGGCCGACAGCGCCGCCGCGAACACCTCCCGGTCCGGCGCGTCCGCCCGTACCGGCGTGACCATGACCTCCAGCACACCGCCGCAGGTCAGCCCCACCGCGAACGCGTCATCGTCGCTGTAGCCGAACCGCTCCAGCACCGTTTCGCCGTCGCTCAGCGCCTGGCGGCAGGCGTCGTACACCGACCCCTCCACGCAGCCGCCGGAGACCGACCCGATGACCGTGCCCTCGGCATCGACGGCGAGGGCGGCGCCGGGACCCCGTGGCGCGCTGCCACCGACCGCCACGACGGTGGCGACGGCGAAGTCCCGGCCCTCCTCGACCCACCGGTTCAGCTCGTCGGCGATGTCAAGCATCCCCGTCCCCACCCGGGGCGGTGCCCGCCAGCAGAACGCGGTCGGGGCGGATCGGCAGGTTCCGGTGGCGCACCCCGGTCGCGTGCCAGACGGCGTTGGCGATCGCCGCCGCCGCTCCGACGATGCCGACCTCGCCGATGCCCTTGATGCCCACGGGGTCGTCCGGGTCCGGGTCGTCCACCCAGCCCACCTCGATCGGCGGCACGTCGGCGTGCGCGGCGACGTGGTAGCCCGCGAGGTCGGGGCCGACATGGCTGCCGTACGCCTGGTCCCGGACCGCCTCCTCGTGCAGGGCCATGGACAGGCCCCAGGTCATGCCGCCGATGAGCTGGCTGCGCGCGGTCAGCGGGTTGACGATCCGGCCCGCCGCGAAGACGCCGAGCATGCGGCGCACCCGGACCTCGCCCGTGGCGGTGTCCACGGCGACCTCGGCGAACTGCGCTCCGAAGGAGTGCCGTTCCTTCTTGGCGAGGGCGAAGACGGCCTCGGCGGTGTCCGACCGGGCGGTGATCCCCTCCTCCGGGATGCCGCCGCCGAGGGCCAGCTGCTCGCGCAGCTCCTTCGCCGCGGAGGTGACGGCCCAGGCCCAGGAGCGGGTGCCCATGGAGCCACCGGCGATCATCGCCTGGCCGAAGTCGCTGTCCGCGATCCGCATATGGATGCGGCCCGGCTCGACCTCCAGCGCGTCCGCGGCGATCTGGGTCAGCGCGGTCCGGGCGCCGGTGCCGATGTCGGCCGCGGTGATCCGTACCGTGAACGTGCCGTCCGCCTCGGCCGTCACCGCGGCCGTGGACGGCATGGCGTTCGACGGGAACGTGGCCGCCGCTGTGCCGGTCCCGAGCAGCCAGCGGCCCTCGCGGCGCAGCCCGGGAAGCGGGTCGCGGTCCGCCCAGCCGAACCTGCGGGCGCCCTCCTCGAAGCAGTCGAGCACCCTGCGGGTGCTGTACGGCAGCCCGGAGACCGGGCCCGCCTCGGGCTCGTTGCGGGCCCGCAGCGCGATCGGGTCCAGGGCGCACTTCTCGGCGAGTTCGTCGAGCGCGGACTCCAGCGCGAACGAGCCGGGCGCCTCGCCCGGCGCGCGCACGAAGGTCGGCGTCGGCACGTCGAGCGCCACCACGCGGTTGACGGTGTGGTGTGCGTCGGCGTCGTACATCGCGCGCCCGTAGTCGGCGCTGCGCTCGATGAACTCATGCACGGTCGACGTGAGGCTCAGGGCCTGATGGTCGAACGCGCACAGCCGCCCGTCCGCGTCCGCGCCGAGCCGGACGCGCTGGATCGTGGGGCTGCGGTAGCCGGTGACCGAGAACATCTGGCGGCGCGTCAGGACCACCCTGACCGGGCGGTGCAGGACGGTGGTGGCCATCACGGCGGCCACCTGGTGGGGGCGGACGCCCTTGGAGCCGAAGCCGCCACCGACGTGTTCGGACCGCACCCGCACCGAGCCCAGGTCCAGGGAGAACATCTTCGCCAGCTCGTCGGCGACCCACATGCTGCCCTGGTTGGAGTCGACGAGCTCCAGCCGTCCGCCGTCCCAGCGGGCGGTGGCCGCGTGCGGCTCCATCATGGCGTGGTGCTCTTCGGGGGTCGTGTACTCCGCGTCCACGACGGCGGTCGCGGCGGCGAGTCCGGCCGCGAGGTCCCCCTTCTCGGTCTCCGCCGACGGGTCCTCCGGCTTGCGCGCTCCGGGGTGGTCGGCGGAGAACGCGACGTCGTGCGGCTCCTCGTCGTACCGGACGACCAGCGCCTCGGCGGCCTCCCTGGCCTGCTCCGGGGTCTCCGCGACGACCAGCGCCACCGGCCAGCCCGCGAAGGCCACCCGGTCGGTCTGGAAGAGCGTGACGGTCGGGTCGGGCTTCCCCAGCAGGCCGACGTACTCGCCGTCGACCTGGGGGGCGTTCCCGTGGTGCAGGACGGTGAGGACGCCTGGCATCGCCTCGACGGGCGCGGACTCCACCGAGCGGATGCGGCCACGGGCGATAGTGGACACCACGAGCCAGCCGTGGGCCAGGTCGGCGAAGGGGATCTCACCGGCGTAGCGGGCCGCGCCGGTGACCTTCTCCCGGCCCTCCACGCGGGTGTGGGCGGCTCCGACGGACGGAGTGACGGCGGCGGTTCCGGTCGTCGTGGTCATCGGACGGCCTCCTCGGAGAGTTCGGTCAGCATGGCCACGACGAGGTTGCGCATCAGCGTCACCTTGTATCCGTTTCCGGGCAGTGTCCGGGCGGCCGCCAGTTCGGCGTCCGCGGCGGCGGCGAACGCCTCGGCGGTCGCCGGTCCCCCGGTCAGCGCCTGCTCGGCCGCGTGGGCCCGCCACGGCCGGGAGGCCACCGCGCCGAAGGCCAGGCGCACTTCGTGTACGACACCGTCCCGGACGTCCAGGGCGGCGGCGATCGAGCCGATGGCGAACGCGTAGGACGCGCGCTCGCGCACCTTCCGGTAGCGCGAGACGGTCGCGACCGGAGCGGGCGGCAGGGTGATGCCGGTGATCAGCGCGCCGGGCGGCAGCGCGGTCTCCAGGTGCGGGGTGTCCCCCACCGGCAGATAGAACGAGGCGAACGGCAACTCGCCCGGCCCGTCGGCCGTTTCGTAATGTACGACGGCGTCGAAGGCGGCCAGCGCCACCCCCATGTCCGAGGGGTGGGTGGCCACGCAATGCTCGGAGGCGCCGAGGATCGCGTGGTTGTGGTTCTCGCCCTCGATGGCGGGACAGCCGCTGCCGGGGACCCGCTTGTTGCACGGCTTGGCGAGGTCGGTGAAGTACCCGCAGCGGGTGCGCTGGAGCAGGTTTCCGCCGACCGTGGCCATGTTGCGCAACTGGCCGGAGGCTCCGGCCAGCACGGCCTGGGCCAGCGCCGGGTAGCGGGACCGCACATCGGGGTGGGCGGCCAGATCGCTGTTGGTGACGGTCGCCCCGATGCGCAATCCGCCGTCCGGCGTGGCCTCGATCCGGTCGAGGGGCAGGTCACGTACATCGATGAGGCGCGCGGGCCGCTCCACCCCGGTCTTCATCAGGTCGACCAGGTTGGTGCCGCCGCCGAGGTAGCGCGCGTCGGGGTCGTCGCCGAGCAGGGCCACCGCCCCGGAGACGTCGTACACGCGCTCGTAGCCGAATTCCCTCATACCGCTGCCTCCGCATCCGTGGCGCCGATCCCGTCACCCGAGTCGCCGGGTGGCGGCTGTGCGGCCTCCGCCGCCTGTGCGACGGCCTCGACGATCGAGACGTACGCGCCGCAGCGGCACAGGTTGCCGCTCATCCGCTCCCGGATCTCCTCCGCGGTGAGCGGCTGCACTCCCGCCTCGGGGCGCACGTCCTGGGTCGCGGCGCTCGGCCAGCCCGCCGCGTGTTCCTCGATCACGGCGATTGCCGAGCAGATCTGGCCGGGGGTGCAGTAGCCGCACTGGTAGCCGTCGAGGTCGAGGAACGCCTGCTGCACCGGGTGCAGGTCCTCGCCGTCGGCCACGCCTTCGATGGTGGTGATGACCCGCCCCTCGGCGGCCACCGCGAGCTGGAGACAGGAGACGGCCCGGCGTCCGTCGATCAGCACGGTGCAGGCACCGCACTGACCTTGGTCGCAGCCCTTCTTCGTACCGGTCAGATCAAGACGCTCGCGCAGCGCGTCGAGCAGGGTGGTGCGGTGGTCGACGGGCAGCGTGTGCTTCTCGCCGTTGATGTTCAGCGTGATGGCGCTGGACGTCGATGGGGCCATGATCAGCCTTCTTTCGCGTAACTGGTGCGCGAGGGTCTGCGATGGGCTGGGGAGATATACGACAGGGACCGGCCATGCGCACTGGCTGGTTCTACCGGTAAGGTAGCCCTAAGCGGACAACTGTCCGGCAGGTATGAACTTATCGGACAGCTGTCCGGTCATCAAGGGCGGCCCGGCGATTCCGGAAGGAGGACGAGTGCCGGAGAGGAAGGACCCACGCCTGCGCTCGGACGCTCAGCGGAATCGCGAGCGCATCCTGGCAGTGGCACTGGCGGAGCTGACGTGCTCGGCGGACGCCCCACTGAGCGCGATCGCCAAGAAGGCGGGTGTCGGACAGGGAACTTTCTACCGCAATTTCCCCAACCGCGAAGCCCTTGTGCTGGAGGTCTACCGCTACGAGGTGCAGCAGGTCGCCGACACCGCGGCCCAGCTGCTCCAAAGCCGCGCACCGGACCGGGCCCTGCGGGAGTGGATGGACCGCCTCGCCCAGTACGCCATGACCAAGGCGGGTCTGGCCGACGCGCTGCACAAGGCCACCAGCGCGCACGGCGGCCTGGTCAAGCTGGGCCGCGGCCCGCTGACCTCGGCCCTCACACTGCTGCTCACGGCGAACGAGGAGGCGGGCACCATCCGCCCCGGCGTCACCCCCGACGACTTCATGCTCGCCATCGCCGGACTCTGGCAGATCGATCCGCACGGGGACTGGCAGGCGCGCGCCGGGCGGCTTCTGGACCTCGTCATGGACGGACTGCGCGCCGGTGCGGCGGGGCGCTAGCGGCGGGTCGTCAACGGCGGGGCTTGCCGCGCTTGCCGCCGCCCTTGGGAGCGCCGCCCCTGGGAGCGCCGCTCTTGGGGGCCGCGGAACGGCCCCGCGGGTTCTTCCCGGAAGCCTTTCCCGACGCCGCCTTCCCCGACCCCGGCTTGCCCGCCGCGGGCTTGCGCTTCGGCTGCGCCGGAGGCTGCGTACGGCCACGGGTGCTGTTGACGGTCCGGCCGCGGACGATCCCGATGAAGTCCTCGACCTGGTCGGTGGTCGTGTCCTCCGGCCAGGACAGCGCGACGCTCGACTCGGGCGCGTCCGTGACCGGCCGGTACGCGAGGTCCCTGCGGTGGTGCAGCCGGGCGAGCGACTGCGGCACGATCAGCAGGCCCACTCCGGCCGCCACCAGCTCGATGGCGTCCGCCGTCGTGGCGGGGCGCTCGATCGCGGGCCGCCCCGGCGGGCGCTCCCAGCCGAGCACGTCGTCGAGGGGGTGCAGCACGATGTCCTCGGCCAGATCGTCGACGGTCACCTCGTCGACCGCCGTCACGAGGTGGTCCTTCGGCACCACGACCACCGTGGTCTCGGTGTAGAGGGGGATCGCGCTGAACACCGTACGGTCGACCGGCAGCCGCACGAGTCCCGCGTCGGCGCTGCCGTCCCGCAGCGCCCCGGGCGCTTCGGCGGCGGATACCGGGACGAGGGTCAGGGGGACGTCGGGCAGGCGCTCGTTCCAGATCCGCACCCACTTGGCGGGCGTCGCCCCCGGGACATACGCGAGCCGGAACGTAGGGGATTCTTCCGAGCCTGTCACCCCGCCAGGCTACCGGTCGCGCGGTCCGAGGCCGTGGTCCGGGGCCGCGCCCGCGCTCGATACCCTTGACACCATGAAGTCGCACCAGACCACCCAGACGATGAAGCCCGCCACCGCGGCGAAGAAGCTGGGTGTGTACCTCCAGGCCACCCCCGCCGAGTTCCAGGAGGGCGTCGTCTCGCGGGCCGAACTGAACGCCCTCCAGACCGATCCGCCCGAGTGGCTGCGGGAGCTGCGCCGCAACGGCCCGCACCCCCGGCCGGTGGTCGCGGCGAAGCTGGGCACCTCCATCGCCGGTCTCGCGCGCGGCGGCATCACCGAGGCCCTCACCACCGAGCAGATCGACGCCCTGAAGGAGGAGCGTCCCGAGTGGCTGGAGAAGGAGCGCGCCACCCAGGCCGAGGTGCGGAAGGAAACGGCGCGGATCAAGGAGAAGCAGGCGGAGAAGGCGGAGCGCGACGCCCAGTCCGGCCCGTCGCACTCCTGACCCCGGCCCGGTAGCCGCGGGGGCCCGGCGCCGGACCCGGGCCTTTCAGTCCTTGTAGTCGGGGGCGACGCGCTCCACCAGTCGGAGCAGCGCGGACCAGGCCAGGTCGTACGCCTTGTCGTCCTGGAAGTCCGAACTCTCGTCCTCGCCCGCGAGTTGACGGGCGGTCAGCTCGCAGATGTCCGGAGGGGGCGTGACGAGCCCGGCGCCCCCGGCCGTCGCCGCGACCTGGATCTCGCACGCCTTGTCCAGGTAGTACATGCGCAGGAATGCCTGGGCGGGGGTCTCCCCGACGGTCAGCAGCCCGTGGTGGCGCAGGATCATCGCCGGGTGGCCGGCGAGATCGGCGACGAGCCGCCGCTGTTCGGCGAGGTTGAGGGCGACGCCCTCGTAGTCGTGGTAGCCGAGCCTGCCGTAGAACTCCATGGAGATCTGGTTGAGCGGCAGCAGGCCGCCCTCCTGGGCGGCGACGGCGCAGCCCGCCTTGGTGTGGGTGTGCAGGACGCAGTGGGCGTCGGGCCGGGAGGCGTGGACGGCGCTGTGGATGACGAACCCGGCGGGGTTCACGGGGTGCGGGGCCTCCTCGACGGGGTGTCCCGACAGGTCGACCTTGACCAGGTTCGACGCGGTGATCTCCTCGAAGAGCAGACCGTAGGGGTTGATCAGGAAGTGGTGTCCGGGGCCGGGGAGGCGGGCGCTGATGTGCGTGAAGATCAGGTCGGTCATGCGGAAGTGCGCCACCAGCCGGTAGACCGCGGCGAGTTCGCGGCGCAGCCGTAGTTCCTCCGCGGCGGTGTTCCGGGCGGTCTCGTCGTCGCGGTGGGTGGGCGAAGCGGTCACTGGGCGTGTCCTCCGGTCGTGGGGGTGACGTACGACGCTATCCACGGCGCACACTGGCGCTGAACCCGAGGATTCGCCCCGCGGAAGACCGTCCATTGGACGAATCCGATACTCCGGTGCGGCGCCGCGGGATGAGAGGATCCGTGCCTTGTGACCGAGCGCGAGCCAGCCCGTACGACCGACGCCGACCCGGCCGCCGATGAGGCGTCCGTCCCCCTCGGCGTGCTGCTCGCCGACGCCTCGCTGGGGCTGCGCCAGGTGGCCGGGCCCGCCGAGGGCCGGCGTATCGGCACCGTCGGCACCACCGAGATCGAGGACCCCACGCCGTACCTCGTCGGCGGCGAGCTGCTGCTCACCGCCGGGGTGCGGCTGCCGCACGACGCGGACGGCGTCGACACGTATGTGGCGCGCGTGGTGGCCGCCGGAGTCGCCGCGCTCGGCTTCGGTGTCGCCCCGGTGCACGAGGAGGTTCCGGCCGATCTCGTCGCCGCGTGCGACCGCCACGGACTGCCGCTGCTGCGGCTGCCGCCCCGCACCCCGTTCGTCGCCGTGGGCCGGGCGACCTACGCCGCCATCGCCGAGGCCCGCAACCGCGATCTGAAGACGGTCTCCCGGGCGCAGTCGGCCCTCGCCTCGGCCGCCGCCCGTCCCGACGCGTTGCAGGCCGTGCTCTCCCAGCTCAGCGCACACACCGGCACCTGGGCGGTGCTCTTCGACGGCCAGGGCAACGAGCTGTTCCGGGCGGGCCGCCGTCCCCCGGAGCCCGTCCCCGGCCTGCTGCGCGACCTCGCCGTCCGTACGGCCGCCCGCCCCGCCACCGGCCGGGCCGCGGGCGGGGCGCCGCCTCCCGCGGCGGCGGCCGACCACCACGACGGCGTTCATCTGACCGTGCACACGCTGCCCGGCGCCGACGGCAGCACTACGCCGCTGGCCCTTGGGCAGGCCACCGCCACCGCCCCGCCCCTGGTCCACCGGCAGGTGACCAGCACGGCGGCCGTGCTGCTGTCCCTGCTCACCAGCCCTCGGCACGCCCTGAACACCGACAGCCACAGCGTCGGCGCCCTCGTGCGGCTCATGCTCGGTGCCACCCCGGCCGACGTCGCGCCCGCCCTCGTACCCTCCGAACACCCGGCACACGACCACTGGGTCGTCGTCCACGGACGGAAGAGGGGACGGAAGGACACGCGGAAGGATTCCCGGCGGTCGCCCCGGGAGCCGCGACCGGGCGCGGGCGCGGACCCCGCACAGCTCGCCGCCCTGGGGACGGCCCTCGGCACCCCCTATCTGCACATCGACGGCCCGGCCCTGAGAGCGCTCGTCCCCAGCGCACCGGATATCCGCCCGGCCGCCCCCGCGCAGGCCGCCGCCCTCGGGTGGACCCTCGGCTTCAGCAGCCCCTCCCCCGCGGCCGAGCTGCCCCGCGCCGACGCCCGGGCCGAACGGGCGCTGCGGCGCGCGATCGCCGCCGATGTGCCGACGATGGTGCACGAGGCCACCGCACCGGCCGTGCACAGCCTCGTCTCGCCCGCCGACGCCGAGGAGTTCGCCCGGGCCCGCTTCGCCGCGCTCGGCCGGGCCGGTCCGCCGGGCGCCGCCGTCCTGCTCAGCACCCTGCGCACCTGGCTGGCGTTCCACGGCAGCTGGGACCGGACCGCCACCGAGCTGCGGGTCCACCGCAACACCGTGCGCCACCGCATGGCCCGGGTCGCCGAACTCCTCAGCGCCGACCTCCAGGACCCGGCCGTCCGCATGGACCTCTGGTTCGCCCTGGAGTGGCTTCCCGACGAGGGGGACCGATAGCTCAGTCCGGCAGCCCCCACGGCCGCGCGTCACCGACGGCCGGTACGTCGCGCGGGCCCGGGTCCGGGTGGGCGCCGCGCGGGGCGACGACGGCCGTCTCGTCCCGGCGGAGCGGGATCTCGATACGGCCCGGCCCCGTCTCCCGGTACCGCAGCAGCCTGCCGCGCTCGTCCCGTACGTCCACGGCGCCGCGGATGCCGTGGTCCAGCACCAGGGGCGCGCCCGCCTCGCTGTGGACGCGTACCCACCGGGTGCGGCCGCCCGACCGGTCCGCGTCGATCAGGAACGCGCCTTGGGCGCGCAGCGAGGCCACGGACGCGTCGGGCCAGCGCCGCGACACGGAGGGGAAGACCCGCACCACGCCGCCTTCGCTCCGCACGGCCATGTCGAGCACCGACTGCGTCGCCGTCAGCGGGCTCTCGATGCCCAGGTTTCCGCCCTCGACGTACATGGTGTTCGGGGTCATCCAGGCGTTGTTGATGACATTGCCGCCGGTGAAGAAGGTGAGGAAGTCGAGGGCCTCCTCGGGGCGGTTCATCCGCGAGGCCATCGACGAGGCGGCGGCGTAGCTGTAACCGGCCCACAGGGCGCGGTCCTTGACCCAGTGGTCGAAGGTGGTCCGCATGATGTCCCGGTCGCCCGGCCGGTCCCAGTCCAGCTCGTGCAGCGGATACAGCCACAGCATGTGGGAGAAGTGGCGGTGGGATTCGGTGAGCGGCTTGCCCGCGCCGATCATGACGCCGGTCGCGTCGCGCGGGTAGTCCACCAGGCGCTTCACGATCTCGCGCCAGCGCGCGGCACGCGGATGGTCCGTACGGAGAATCCGCAGGCAGTCGAGGAGCGTGGCGCAGCCCCAGCGGAGCAGGGAGAGGTCGTAGGTGCAGTCCTCGGCGTCCGCCCACTCGGGTGAGCGGGTGAGCGGTAGGTGCAGTTTGCCGTCGCCGCCCTCGCGGAGGAAGTGGTCGTAGAAGTTCACCGCCTTGACCAGGATCGGGTAGAGGACGTCGCGCACGATGCGGGTGTCCATGGTGTGGCGGTAGCTGAGCCAGACGTTGTGCATGGCCCAGATGAGGTTGCCGTTGTTGTCGGTCTTGGTGGCGGTGCCGGGGATGCCGACGGTCTTGGCGCCGGGGCGCAGCATCCAGTCGGAGGGGTGGGCGAGGGCGTAGGTCTGCCCGTCCTGGTACTCCGGCGGGACCGAGAGCGGCAGATGCTTCTCGAAGTCCTTGAAGGTGGAGGTGACGGAGTCGAGTTCGAGGTGGTTGGACCCCTGGATCAGCCAGGTGGCGATCTGCACGTTGAGGTTCCACCAGACGGCGGTCCAGCTGCCCCCGGTCTCCGGATACCACGGCCCCCACTCGGACATCGACGGTCCGTCGGCGCGGGTGGCGCAGGCCGCCTTGTAGAGCTGGATCCAGTAGAAGTCCTGGAGGCGCTTGTCGGGTACGGACAGCAGGCTGCGCCGGTAGAACCGGTGCCACCAGGCGCGGTGTTCGCGCACCAGGTCGTCGGGGTCGGCGGACAGCGTACGGGCCACTTCGGCGACGGCCAGCTCCGTGGTGCGCGACAGGTCGCCGGGGTACCGGTAGACGAGGTGCGCGGCGAGCAGCCTGCCGGTGCCGACGCGCCGTTCGCGCCAGGCGGTGGTCCACCCGCCGCCCGCGATGAGCGGCTGCTCCACATAGCCGGTGTCCCCCGCGGAGCCGGTGCGGGGGTCGGGGTTGCCCGTGTAGTCGGCGGGCTTGTCCTTGGTGCGCGGCGAGGCGGCGGGCATCCATGTGAACGACCAGGCCGCGGCCCGCTCGCCCGCGCTGGGCCGGGTGGAGATCAGCAGCGTGGTACGGGAGTTGTGCACCAGCATCGAGAAGCGGACGCTGCCCCGGGTGGTGGTGACCGTACCCCGCAGCTCGGCGTCCCAGAGGTCGAGGGTCCAGTCGAGGCCGGTCACCTCACCGGCGAGGGTGAGGTCGAAGTGGCCGATGGGCAGCCGGGAGAAGCCGTACGGGGCGCGCCACTGCGGTCGCTGGTCCTGCACCTGGCTGTGGCTGACCATGACTTTCACGGAGTTGGGGGTCTCGCCCCGGTAGACCTGCGCGCCGAGCAGTCCGTTGGCGAGGAAGGGGCCGTCCTTCCAGTCGCCGGGCATCCGGCGCCACCGCAAGGACGCGGCCCTGACCACGCGTTCGGTCAGGTCTCCCGACCCGCCGGACTGCTGGGGCGTGGCCCAGGCGGTGCCGGATCCGGCCAGCCAGCCCGCGGTGCCGACGGCGGCCGCCGAGCCGATCACACCTCTTCGAGAGATCCCGTTCCCTGTTGTCGGGGTCACGTATGTGCCTCCCATACCTGGTGGTGAACTACCCGGCATGGTGCAGGGGTCGGAGCAGCAAGGGAAGACCTCCGACGTATCTGAAATCAACGCCTCGCATATGCGCAGGTGGAGTCAGGCAGGCGCCGCGACAATGGGGGTCAGCCCACCGATGTCTCGCCGTCCGGCGGGGGTCTAGCCGCTGAACGCGAAGAGGAGAGCGAGGATGCCCGCGAGGCCGAGAGAGCCGAGGACGGTTCCGGTGACGGCGGTCCACAGACGTCCCACACCTCGGCGGGCGTGGTGGATGCCGATGGCGCCGAGGGCAACGGCGAGGCCGCCGGTGATGATCGTCCACGGGAACATGAGGAACACGGTCCAGGGCGTCCACGTGCCTACGGCGGAGATGACGCCGAGGACCAGTGCGGTGGGACCCAGCGCGACGGCGGGTGTGTCGGTGCGGTCGGCCACGGTCGGCTCGGTCATGACCTGTCCCTCCCCCGGAACGGGCTCATTTGGTGTACCGATCGTAGCGGGGCTCCCCGTGGACGGCCGGGCCGGGCCCGCGCCTTTGCACCGCCCCCTTCTCCTTCCGTAGAGATGGGGGTATGCGAACACAGAACGACCGCACGGTCCCTTCCGAAACTTCCCCCCAACGCGACGCGTTGTCCCGCCGGTGGTTCCTGGGTGCCTCCGCCGGAGCCGCCCTCCTCACCGCGGGCTGCGCGTCGGGATCCGACGGAAAGGCGGACAGCGGCACGAGCACGTCCGGGCACCGCGCCGTCGTCCCGGGCGGTGTGCTGGGGGCCAACTTCAACGAGGACCCGAGCACCATGACGTTCTCCGAGCTGGAGGACCTCTCCGCGGGCTGGCTGCGCGGCTTCGTGCCCATGCCGGAGATCGACCGCACGGCCCCGGAGGAGCAGGCGGCCATCAAGACGCTCCTGGCCGCGCGCGACAAGGGGTACGGCACGGTCCTGTCGCTGAAGTTCCCGTACAACCACCGCCCGATGCCCGCGGCGGACAGCTCGGCCATGGACGCCGAACTGGCCCGGGTGGACAAGGTGCTGGGCGCCGTCATGGGCAAGGCGGACATCCTGGCGCTCGCCAACGAGCCCTTCATCGAAAGCCTGCCGAAGGACCACCACGGGAGGCTGAACGAGTTCTACGAGAGGGTCGCGCGCCACGTCATCGCGTACCGGAAGAAGCACTTCGGGCGCCGCTGCCGGACACGGCTGTACATGGGTTCGCTCAACCATCTCGACAAGCCGGAATGGCGTACGGGGGCGACCGAGCGGTGGATGAAGTTCACCCGGGACACCCCGGAGATCGAGGGCGTGGACATCCACCCGCACGTGGCCGCCATCGAGGACTCGCAGAAGTACCTGGACTACATCCTTCCCAAGCTCCGCCGCGACCAGAAGTTCCTGGCCACCGAGTTCTCCCTGGTCCTGTGGTGGCAGCAGCACCTGCGCGACACCATCCCCGCCGCGTTCGCCCGGCGCTACCAGCTGCCCGCGGACACCAAGGTGTGGCAGGTCATCAAGCAGGCGACCGAGCTCCCCTTCTCGCAAGCGAAGTGGCAGGACTTCCTGTCCATGAGTCCGTGGTTCGAGACCCACAAGCACTACCTGAGGAACCAGATCCAGAAGTTCCGTGACACCGGAAAGCTCGCCGTGGCCACCTACGGCGTGGCGCAGGCACCGGCGATGGTGAAGGACTTCGGGCCCGACAAGCAGCCGTGGCTGCTGAACAGCCTGTACTCCAACCTGACCGCCAAGGAGGGCGAGGACGGGAAGCCCGCGCGGAGCTACGGCTTCTTCGAAGACTTCCGTGCCCTGCAGCGTGCCGAGGACCGCCGCCCGGTACGCACGGCCGAAACGACGACGTGAGCCGCACGCACGGACACCGGCCGCTGCCCCCGATGGCGAACGCGCGCACATGGTGAACCCCGCGGGTGTCGCGCAGGATGGCTGGTCGCGGGCCGGTGCCACGGCCCGCGGGCAGGACGTACCACCGGCACGAGGAGCGGCAGCACGTGATCCACGAGATCGACGAGGCGCTCCGCGGGCTCCTCCGGACACCCCTGACGGGTTCGGGCGCCGAACTGGTCCTGGACGCGCCCACCCGGGAGTGGGCCGCGCGGCGCACCGGGCCCGCGGTCAACGCCTATCTGTACGACATCCGCGAAGAGCTGTCCCGCCGTGAGCGGGGCCCCATGGCGCTGCGGGACGACCGCGGCGTCGTGGTCAGACACCGGCAGCCCTACCGGTGGTTCCGGCTCTCCTACCTGGTCACGGCGTGGACGGCGAACCCGCAGGACGAACACCGGCTGCTGTCGGCCGTACTGGGGTGTCTGCTGCGCAACGAGTTCCTTCCACCGGAGGCGCTGGGCGGTGTGCTGGCGGAGCTGGGCGTCCCGGTGCCGGTGAGCGCGGCCGTGCCACCGGCGGAGTCGCGGTCGATCGCGGACGTCTGGTCCGCGCTGGGAGGCGAGTTGAAGCCGTCGCTGGACGTGGTCGTGACGACCCCGTTCCCGGTGTCGCCGGAGTTCGACGCCGCTCCCCCGGTCACCCAGGCAGGGGTGCGGGTGCGCAGCACGACCGGATCCCCCGACGACTCGGCGCTGCGCACCGGCCCCCGTACGGAGCTGTCGTGAGCGCGGCCGCGGACACCGATCCGGCCGGGCCGCTGCTGTCGCGGCTGGCGCTGCTGCGGACGCGGATCGCGGCGCTCGTGGCGCGGCGCGGCGAGGGCGACCCGACGGCGGGCGACCCGATGCGCGGCCTCTACGTCTCGCCGGAGGCGGCGCACCATCTGCTCCACGCGCCGCCGGTCCGGGAGCAGGTGGCGGACGACGACGGCTACGCCCCGGTCCTGCGCGGGCGGACCGGGGAGCACGCGGGGCGGGACCGGGTGGCCGAGGTGGCGGCGCGGTTCGGGCTGCTGCCGCTGGACGTGCACATCCTGCTGGTGGCGGCCGCCCCCGAGGTGGACCGGTCGCTGGAGCCGCTGTACGGCTACCTCAACGACGACGTGGGCCGGAGGCGTGCCTGCGTCTCCCTCGCCGTCGAACTCGCGGGGCTGCCCACGCACTCGGCCGCGGCCCGGTCGCGTTTCCACCCCTCCGCACCCCTCGTACGGCACCGGCTGCTGGACGTCGCCGACGAGGACCGGCCGCTGCCGGGCCGGGCGTTGCGGGTGCCGGAGCGGGTGGTCGCCCATCTGCTCGGGGACGACGACCCGGCCGCGGAACTGCTGGGCGCCGTGGCGGCGTTCGACGCCTCCGGCGCCGGGCGGGAGCCGCGGGGCGACTCGGGCGAGGAGTTCTTCGCCCGGCTCGGCGGGCTGGCCGCGCGGGTCCGGGACGAGGGCTCCGCGGCGTCCGCGGCCCTCCCCGCGGTGGTCCACGTACGCGAGTCCGGGCCCGCGGCGCTGTCCGGCCCGGTGACCGAGGCGCTGAACGGCGCCGGGCTGCCCGTACTGCGCCTCGATCCGTCCTCCCGGTCCGCCGAGGAGGTGGCGGGGCTGGTGGCTCCGCTGCTGCGGGAGGCCCGGCTGCGGGGTGCGGGGGTGGTGGCCGGTCCCCTGCCGCGGGAGGCGGGGGCGCTGGTACGGGCGTTGTGCGCCACGGCGCCGGGCGCCGCTTCCGAAGGGCCCGCGGCGGCGCCGGTGCCCGTCGTGCTGTTCGGCCCGCATCCGCTCGACCCCGGCTGGGCCTCCGTACCCGTACCGTCCTTCGACGCCCCGGACACCGGGGCGGCCCCGGACGCGTGGGCGGACGCGGTTCCGGCGGAGGAGGAGGTCGGCTTCGATCTCGCGTCCGCCGTCTCCGCCTTCCGCCTCGGCCCCGAGCGGGCCGGGCGGGCGGTGGCGGCCGCCCGGGGGCTCGCCGCGCTGGACGGCGGGCGGCTGACCGCCGATCATGTGCGACGCGCGGCGCGCCAGCAGTCCGCGCCCGCCCTCGAACGCCATGCCCGGCGCGTGGAGCCGGGCGTGGACTGGTCCGACCTGGTGCTGCCCGCCGAACCGCTGGAGCACCTTCGCGAGCTGGTGTCCCGGGCGCGGCACCGGGACCGGGTCCTGCGGGAGTGGCGGCTGCGCCCGGGCGGTGGGCGCGGCCGCGGTGTGGTGGCCCTGTTCACGGGCGAGTCGGGCACGGGGAAGACGCTCTCGGCGGAGGTGGTGGCCGCCGACCTGGGCCTGGACCTCTATGTGGTGGACCTGTCGGCGCTCGTGGACAAGTACATCGGGGAGACCGAGAAGAACCTCGAACGCGTCTTCGCAGAGGCCGACCGGACCGACGCGGTCCTGCTGTTCGACGAGGCGGACGCGGTGTTCGGCAAGCGGGGCGAGGTGAAGGACGCACACGACCGGTACGCGAACCTGGAGAGCGCGTATCTGCTCCAGCGGCTGGAGTCCTTCGACGGCATCGCCGTGCTCACCAGCAACTTCCGGGGGAACATCGACGAGGCGTTCACCCGGCGCCTCGACCTCGTGGTCGACTTCCCGTTCCCCGACGCCGACCACCGGCTCGCCCTGTGGGAGGGCTTTCTGAAGGACGCCCCGTGCGCGCCGGATCTGGAACTGCGGCGCTGCGCCGCCGAATTCGAGCTGGCGGGCGGCGGCATCCGCGGAGCGGCGGTCACCGCGGGCTATCGCGCGGCCGACCGGGGCTCCCTGCTGAGCACGGACGACGTGCTGGAAGGTGCCCGGCGCGAGTACCGGAAGGCGGGACGCCTGGTGGTGAGCGGTAACGCTCTGTACTGACGCCCGCCGTACCGACCGTACTGGCTCCCGTGGGCGGGGCGGCTCCGCCAGGGTCCGCCGCGACGGCGAGATGTGCCCGTTCCCGCCCCAGCCAGCGGCGGGCCAGCGCGATTTCCTCGGCCAGCGCGCAGGGGGACCGGCTGGCCGCCAGGAGCCGCCGGAGGTACCCGTGCAGGGCCATGCGCAGGGCCGCGGTGCCGGGTTCGGCCAGCCGCTCCCGGGCGTAGAGGCGCAGCAGGTCGTGGAGCCGGTACCGGCCGGACGCGGCGGCGGGCTCCACGAGCCCCAGGTCCGCCAGCTCTTCCAGCGCGGCCACCGCGCCGGGCCGGTCGCACCCGGCGGCCGCCGCGATCTCGCAGGCGCCGAAGTCCGCTGTCTGGACGAGGCCGAGCCGGTCGAAGACGGTCCGCGTGCCCGGGCTGAGCTGGCGGCGGGAGCGCGCGAAGGCGGCGGAGACCTTCAGGTCGCCGGAGTGCAGCCGGGCCAGCCGCCGCCCCTCGTCGCGCAGCTCCTCGGCGAGCGGAGCCAGGCTCCACGAGGGGCGCGCCGCGAGCCGGTTGGCCACGATACGCAGCGCGAGGGGCAGGTGTCCGCACAGCTCCGCGAGATCCCGGGCCGCGCCGGGTTCGGACCGGAGCCGGGCGGTGCCCATGCCCTGGCGCAGCAGGTCGAGGGACTCGTCCGGCGCCATCGGACCGGGCCGCAGACGGACGACGCCGTGCAGACCGCTGAGCGGGCGGCGGGAGGTGACCAGGGCGAAGCTGCGCGGTCCCACCGGCAGCAGGGGGCGCACCTGGGCTTCGTCCGCCGCGTCGTCGAGGAGAACGAGGACCGACCGTTCGCGGGTGACCGACCGGTACAGCGCTTCCCGCTCCGCCCCGTCGGCGGGCAGCTGCTCGTCGGGCACTCCCAGCGTCCGCAGCAGGGAGCCCAGCAGATGGTCCGGGCTGGGCGGCGCGTCCCGCGTGCCCCTGAGGTCGAGCGCCAGCTGACCGTCGGGGAACAGCGGGGCGGCCTCCTCGGCGGCCCGTACGGACAGCGTGCTCTTGCCGGTTCCCGGCTGCCCCGAGACGACGCAGGCCGCCGTCTCGCTGAGCGCGCCCGCGGACGCGCGCTCGGCGAGGTCGCGCATGGTGCGCAGTTCGGCGGTGCGGCCGGTGAATCCGGCGAACCGGCCCGGGAGGGTGCAGGGGGCGGCGGTCTCGGACGCGTCCGGCGCGCTCCGGAGCCCCATCAGGGCGCGGCACTCGCGGTCGTCGAGGCCCAGCGCGTCGGCCAGCCGTCTCAGCGTTCTTCGCTGGGGGCTGTGGCTGCGGCCGCTCTCGATGTCGCGGAGCCCGCGAACGCTGACGCCCGCTTCTTCCGCGAGGTCCCGCTGGGTGAGACCGGCGGCCTCACGCCACTCACGGACCAGAGCGCCGACGGGCGCGCGTGCCGCCTCCGCTCCCTCACTCGTCGTCCCCCCGTAGTTCCTTGCACATCCGTGCCCGGCCATGTGTCCTTCATCCACCCCGCTGCGACCACTTGCTGACACCCCGTGGGTGTTCACCCACCGAACAGATGGGTTCTCGTCAGCCTAACGCGAGGAAACGGCACCTTCCCGGACGCACCACGCAGACCGGCAGTTCGCACCGGCGTTCTGCCGCAGACTGCCGGTCGCACTGCCTGCTCGTTGTAATGGCCATGTGGTTGCCTGGCACAGTCCCGGCCGACCACGGGACCCGAACGTGAGTGGAGACGACGCATCCAACGGGGAGAGTGAACGAAGGCAATGCCGACACAGACGATGTCACCGCCCATCGAGGTGGCGGTGCACGCCGCGGACCCGGTCTCCCGGGCCGGGGCGATGGAACTCATCCGCCACCAGCCGGATGTCGAGGTGAAATCGCGAGGCGACGCATCGGTGGCGGTGCTGCTGGTGGAGTCGCTCGATGAGGAGATTCTCGGCACACTGCGCCGCCTGGTCCGGAGCGGGGCACGGGTGGTCCTCGTCGCCCACGGGCTGCGCGAGGCGGAACTGCTCACCGTGGTGGAGTGCGGGGTGTCCGCCATCCTGTGGCGGCACGAGGCGACCGGGGAACGCCTGTCCCGGGTCGTGCGCTCGGCCCACCGCGGGGACGGCGACCTTCCCCCGGACCTCCTCGGACGGCTGCTGGAGCGGCTCGGCCAGCTCCAGCGCAGCGCCGCACAGGGAACGGCCGCCCCGGCGACCGGCCTGACGCCCCGCGAGGTCGACGTGCTGCGGCTGGTGGCCGAGGGCCTGGAGACCCGGGAGATCGCGACCAAGATGGCGTACTCGGAACGCACGGTGAAGAGCGTGCTGCACGACCTGATGGCGCGGCAGCTGCTGCGCAACCGCGCGCACGCCGTGGCGTACGCGCTGCGCGAGGGCTACATCTGAGGGTCCCGGGGCGGGCTCGCCACGGGGGCCGGGGGCCTCAGGCGGGGAGTTCCCACTTCTGGTTGTCGTGCCCGGTGCAGGAGAACAGCTGGAGCTTCGTCCCGTTGTCGTTCTTGCCCTCCGCGGGGTCCACGCACTTGCCGGACTGCGGATTCACCAGGGTGCGTTCCTTGGTGTAGGTGAACTGCTGGGCGGGCTGACCGTTGCAGCGGGCGAGCCGGACGACCGTGCCGTCCTCCCGGTGGCCGTCCGCCACGTCCATGCACATGTCCAGCGACCGGATGGTGCCGTTCTTCGCCATGGTCCACTTCTGCCCGTCCGGACCGTTCGGCTGGCAGTCGAAGAGCTGCAGTTGCGGGAGTTCGGTGGGTTTGGCGTCGCCGGGCACCTCGATGCACCGCTTGGACGCCGTACCCACGATCGTGCCGGTCCTGGGCTCGTCCTTCTTGCCTTGTCCGCCCGCGGGGGCGGCCGGGGCCGGAGCCGGGGCGGCCGGAGGCGGCGGCGTGGTCTCGGGCGCCTTCGGAAGCTCCTGCTTCTCCTCGCCGCCGCCCTCGTCGCCCTTGTCGCCCCCGTCGCTCTCGTCGCCCTCGTGCACGGGCTTGTGCGTCGCGGCGGCCACTTCCTGCGCCTTGCTGGTCGGGGTCCGGTCGACCGCGAGCCAGAGACCGACGAACGCCACGGCGAGGACCAGGGCGAACGCTCCCAGGCTGAACAGCCAGCGCGGGAAGACCGGGCGCTGCACGAACGTGCCCGCGACATCGATCGGAGTGGCGGCCGACCGCTGCACCGCGACGGTCAGGGCGTGGCTCTCCTTCTGCCCCGTCCACAGGATGTTCGAGGGCCGCAGCCCCACCTTCACGAACGCCGCACGGCCCGGCTCGATCTGCACCGCGCCGGGCCGCACGTCGAACTCCAGGGCGCTGCCCTGGTCCCGGCCCGCGAGGGAAGCGGTCAGCTTGGTGTTGCCGTAGTTGTCCACCGCCAGCTTGGGGCGCCCGCGGAAGCGGCCGCGGGTGGTGGGCGGCAGCAGTTCCGCCTTCGCCTCCACGAACGGCGCGATGGTGAGATTGCCCTCCACCACCGTCGTCAGCTCGGGGTTCTCGGTCGGCACGATCTGCACACCGTACGGATTCGCGCCGGCCCGGGCCTCGGGCGAACGGGGCGGGGAGAACGTCAGCTCCACACTCCCCGTCGCCCCCGGATACAGCCGCAGCGTGGCCGGTTCCACCGAACACCACAGGCTCGGGTCACCGACGGGCACGACGCGGTACTCCTCGACGACATCCGCCGTGTTGCGCAGCCGCAGCGTGACCGTGGTGCTGCCGCCCGCCTCTACCGGGGCGGATTCGGGTTCCAGGGAAGTCCAGATGCTCACGCCCCGCACGCTAAGGAGGCGCGACCGGCGCCGTCACCGCACGCGGGGGAAGCACCGCGGGAAGTCCGCGGGGACCGCAGGGGCAGCGGGGCGCCTTCGGCCGGTGGCTCCGCCGGGCGGCTCCGCCAGGCGACGGCGCGGACCCGGCCGCCGTCGTCCGGGCAGCGGCCGCTTCCCCCGGGGACGCCCGCCGCCGCCCCGGGCCCTGCACCGCCACCCCTCGCCCCGAGCCCGCCGAACGCCGACGCTGGGCTGCGCAGTCTCGTACACCGCATTGTCCTTCGAGGAGCACGCATGCCCACGTACCTGTCCCCCGGCGTCTACGTCGAGGAGGTCGCCGGTGGCTCACGTCCCATCGAGGGAGTGGGCACCTCGGTCGCCGCCTTCGTCGGGCTCGCGCCGACGGGCCCGCTCAACGAGCCCACGCTGGTGACCAACTGGTCCCAGTACGTAGCGGCGTTCGGTGAGTTCACGGACGGGTACTACCTGGCCCACTCCGTCTACGGCTTCTTCAACAACGGCGGCTCGGCGGCGTACGTGGTACGTGTCGGCGGCGCCGCGAGCGACCAGGCGGACGGCCGGGGCGCCGCGTCGGGACGCGGGTCCCAGAACGCCCGGGAGAACGCCCCCGCCCAGATCACGGCGGGCGAGCCGACCACGCTCGGCTCGTTCAACGTGGCCGCCGTGGCCGCCGGTTCGGCGAGCGACGACGGCTCGCTGACCGTCGAGGTGGCGCACCCCGAGGGGGACGGGCCCGCGGACCGCTTCACGCTCACCGTCAAGGACGGTGACCGTACGGCCGAGACGTTCGAGGTGAGCGCGAAGAAGAACTCGCGCAACTACGTCGTCGCCCAGGTCAAGGAGCGTTCCCGGCTCATCGCCGTGGAGGAGGCCGCGCAGGGCGGGCAGCTCGCCCGGCCCGACGCGCAGAGCGCCGTCCTGGCCGCGCCCGCCAAGACGAAGTCCCCCGCCGCGGCGGCGCGCGGCGGCGCTCCCGCGCCGGAGGGGGGCGCGGGCGCCTCCCAGTACATCGGCGACTCCGCCGACCGCACCGGCTTCGGCGGCCTGGAGGCCCTGGACGAGATCAACATGGTCGCCGCCCCGGACCTGATGGCGGCCTACCAGAGCGGCGCCCTGGACCTGGACACCGTCAAGGCCGTCCAGCTCGCGATGATCTCGCACTGTGAGCAGATGGGCGACCGGATGGCCGTCATCGACCCGCCCCCGGGGCTGGGCGCCCGCCAGGTGCGCGAGTGGAGGCAGGACACCGCGGGCTACGACTCCCGGTACGCCGCCCTCTACTACCCCTGGATCAAGATCTTCGACCCCTCCACGGGCCAGGGCCGCACCGTCCCGCCGAGCGGCCACATCGCCGGGGTGTGGGCGCGCAACGACTCCGAGCGCGGGGTGCACAAGGCCCCGGCGAACGAGATCCTGCGCGGCGCCGTCGACCTCGAACTGCAGATCACCCGCGGCGAGCAGGACCTGCTCAACCCCCTCGGTGTGAACTGCGTCCGCGCCTTCGCGGGCCGCGGCATCCGCATCTGGGGCGCGCGCACGCTGTCCTCGGACCCGGCCTGGCGGTACCTGAACGTGCGCCGGTACTTCAACTACCTGGAGGAGTCGATCCTCGTCGGCACCCAGTGGGTGGTGTTCGAGCCGAACGACCAGGCGCTGTGGGCCCGTATCCGGCGCAACATCTCCGCGTTCCTGGTGAACGAGTGGCGCGAGGGCGCCCTGTTCGGCGCGAGCCCGGAAGAGGCGTTCTACGTCAAGTGCGACGCGGAGACCAACCCGCAGGAGTCCGTCGACGTGGGCCGGGTGGTCTGCGAGATCGGCATCGCGCCGGTGAAGCCCGCCGAGTTCGTGGTCTTCCGGCTGGCCCAGTTCTCCGGTGGCGGCGGCGAACTGGACGAGTAGGGGCGCCCGACGTCCCTTCGACCGCCCCGGAATGACGACTAGGAAGCAGAGGAAGCCCCAGCATGTCCCTCCAGCCCGGTGACGCCCTCACCTCACACAACTTCGGCCTGCAGATCGACGGCGTGATGGTCGAGTACCTGCAGGAGGTGAGCGGCCTGTCCATCGAGCAGGACGTCATCGAATACCAGCAGGTCTCCGCCAACGGCAAGCCCGTCACGAAGAAGCTGCCCGGTGTGAAGAAGGCCGGTGAGTGCACGGTCACCCGCGGTATGACGTCCTCCGCCGCATTCACCCAGTGGATCAACAACTCCGTCTCGGGGAACATGGGCAGCGCCCGGAAGAACGCCTCCATCATCATGATGGATTACCAGAACGCCCCGGTGAAGCGGTACAACCTGCGCAACGCCTGGTGCAGCAAGGTCGAGGCCAGCGGCGTCAAGGCCGGAGACGCCTCCGCGCTCACCGAGCAGGTCACGATCGTCTTCGAAGAACTGGTCATCGAGTAATGCGCCGCTCGGCACCCAAGGGGGCGGCCCCGGCCGCGGATTTCGCGGCCGACGCCGCCCCCGCCGAGGCCCCGGCCCCGGCTCCCGTTCAACAGGATTCCCTGCGTACGGAGTTCGCCTTCGAACTGCCGCGCGGCTACATGGACGAGAGCGGCACCGTCCATCGCTCCGGGACGATGCGCCTGGCCACCGCGCGGGACGAGCTGGTCCCGCTGCGCGATGTGCGGGTGCAGGAGAACCCCGCCTACCTGTCCGTGGTGCTGCTCGGCCGGGTCATCACCCGGCTGGGCACGCTTCCCATGGTGCACGACGGCACCGTGGAGAACATGTTCGCTTCCGACCTGGCGTTCCTCCAGGACTTCTACCGGCAGATCAACGCCGAGGGCCACACCCGCGCGGCCGTGGCCTGCCCGCACTGCGAGGAGTCCTTCGAGGTCGAGCTGGCCGGGAGCCGCCTGGGGGAATCGTGACGTACGCGGCCGAGCGCATCCACGAGGAGGTCGCGTACCTCGCCTACCACTTCCACTGGAGCATGGCGGACATCCTCGACCTCGAACACCGCGACCGGGGCCGGTACGTGGAGCAGGCCACGGCGCTGGTCGCCCGCGCCTCCGCCGCCGAGGGGAGCCGGTGAGCTGACCATGGGCATCAGGGACGTATGGAACACCCTGCGGCGCGGTACGCCCGCGGGGCGGGGCGGCACGGCCGACGCCGGTGCGGCGCCTGCCGAGCGTCCGGCCGCGGATTCCGGCACTCGCGCCACGGGTGCGTGGGCCACGGCCGGTCCGGTGCAGCGCGTGCTCGGCGCGCCGCGGACCGTCTCGGCACGGGACTTCGCGTCCCGGCTGAGCACGCACCAGAACCCCTCGTTCCGCAGCGACCCCGCCCATGTGGTCGCCCGTACGGCCCCGTCGGGCGTCGTCCACGACCTGGTCACCCCGAGCCCGGTCACGTCCGACGTCCCGCCTCCGTCCATGCCGGTAGCGCCGACGGCCTCCGAGGAACCGCCCGGCCCCGGCCCCTGGGCGCAGGCCGGTCGCGGCGACGCGGCGGCCTCCGCGGTGCAGCGCGCACCCGCGCCCGGTAACGGGGCGGGCGGGACGGCCCCCGCCGCGACCGGGGGTCCCACGGCGCACGGCCACGGCGGCGGATCCCCCGCCGTACGCCCCACGCCCGCGGCGGGCAACGGCGATCTGCCGCGACGGGGCGACGCCGAGTCGCCCCGACCGGGGGCCACCCACCGGACTACGCCGCGGCCAGCCGCTGCGGGGGACGCCACCGTGCAGCGCGCCCCCGCCACGGGCAGCACACCCTTGCCGCCCGCGTCCGGGGGCCCTGCGGCCCACGGCACCGGCACAACACCACCGACCACCACCGCCGCCGCCGACACCACCGCGCAGCGCGCACCCGCAACCCGTGACGCCACGGGCAACACCGCCCCACCACCCGCAACCGAGGGCCCTGCGGCCCACGGCCCCGCCGCCGTACGCACCGAGCCCACGACGGGTGACGACCGACGCGACAACGCCGCAACGCCCCAACCGGGCACCGCCACCCGGCGGACAAGCGCCGCCGACACCACCGCGCAGCACGCACCCCGTGACACCACGGGCAACACCGCCCCGCCACCCGCACCCGGGAGGCCAGCGGCCCACGGCCCTGTACGCACCCGGCCCACGACGGATGACGGCCAAAGCGACAACGCCGCAACGCCGCAACCGGGCGCGGCTGCCCGCCGGGCAACCACCGCCGCAGACACCACCGTGCAGCGCGCACCCGCAACCCGTGACGCCACGGGCAACACCGCCCCGCCACCCGCACCCGGGAGCCCAGCGGCCCACGGCCCTGTACGCACCCAGCCCGCCACGGGTGACGACCGACGCGACAACGCCGCAACGCCGCAACCGGGCGCGGCTGCCCGCCGGGCAACCACCGCCGCAGACACCACCGTGCAGCGCAAGTCCGCACCCGGGAGCAAGGCGCCGCACGGCCACGACGGCGGGTCCCCCTCCGTACACCCCAAACCTGACGCGCCAACGCCCCAGCCGGGCGCCGCCGACACCACCGCGCCGCGCGCACCCGCACCCGGGGGCGCCGTAACGCCCCCACCGGGTGCCGCCACCCGCCGGACAACCGCCGCCGCTGCACGCCCCCGGCCTGCGACGGATCACGACGGTTCGCCACGGCGTGACGACACGTCCCCGGCCCGGCCGGGCGCCGCCCAGGGGGTTCCACGGGCAGTCACCGCGCAGCGCAAGCCCGCGCCTGGCGACAGTCCGCGCGGCACGGCCCAGCCCACGACGAGTGACGGCCGCCGTGATGACACCGCAACGCCCCAGCCGGGCGCCGCCCAGGAGGCCGTGCGGCGCGCCACCGCGCCGCGCCCGACCGCGCCTGGCGGGCCTGGCAGGTCCGCGATGACCACCGCGCCACGTCAGGCGGTGCCACGTCGCCTCGGCACCGTCCAGCAGGCCATGGCACGGCCGAACACTCAGCGGCAAGAGCCCACCGGAACGGGCCCTGCCCGCACAGCCGCGGCGGGCACTCCCCCGGCGCCCGAGAGCGCCGAACCGTCGGCTGCCGCCGCGACCCCCGGTCCGGCAGGCCCGGACCCGGTGACGCACGCCCCGGCCCAGCGGGCCGCCCAGGACCCCGGCCCGGCCCGGCAGGCGCCCGGGCCCGCCGCGCCGCGCGTTCAGCGCAGGCGGGCGGGGCTCGGTGCGCCGCGCGCCGGTGCCCCGGCGCCCCCGCAGGCCGCGCCCGAGACGCCGCGTCAGCGCCCGCTGTTGGGGGCTCCCGTCACCGCGGGGCCCGCCCCCGTGGGGGCGCCGACTCCGGAGCGGGGCACCGGGCCGGTGGCGGCACAGCCCACCCCCTCCCCGCCGCCGAACGTCGCGCCCTCAACCGCGCCGAGCGGGGGCCCGGCCGCCACTCCCCCGGTCCAGCTCCGCCGGGGGCCCGGCGTCGTACGTACGCCCGAGGCGGCACCCACCGCTTCGCCGCTCGCGACGGCACGCGCTCTGACGGCACGGGCCGCCACGCCGCCCGCCGGGCCCGCCAGCGGGTCGGCCCCTGCCGTGAGGCCGCGTTCGGTGGAGCAACCGGCCGGTGCCCGGCACCCCACACCCGTCGTACGGCCCGGTCCGGCGCCGCGCGCGTCCCCCGCACCACGTGCGGCGGACGCTCCGGCGGCCGTGCAGCGCAGCCCCGTACAGCGCAGCGCCGCCGCTGGACCCGGGCCTGCGGCCCCATCGGTCAGGCCACCCGCCGCCGCGCCCGCACCGAAGGCACGGGCCGGGGCGCGTCCGGCGCCCGCCCCGGTGCAGCGGGCCGCGCCCGCCCCGGCGGCACCGCCCGCACCGCGCCCCGCGGAGACGGCACCCGCCGAGCCCGTATCCAAGCCCGCCACGCGACAGCAATCCGCAGGCGAGCTGGACGAGTTGGCGCGGCGGCTGCTCGGGCCGTTGTCACGGCTTCTGCGGGCCGAGCTGCGGGCCGACCGCGAACGGGTGGGGCGACTGCGCGACCCCCGCCGCTAGCCCGCCGGACCGACCACCGTACGAACCCACCCCTCCCGGAGAAATCAGCCAGCGATGACCAGCACCAAGGACCCCGGCTCCACCATCTACTTCAAGCTGACCATCGACGGCCAGAACCTCGGGCTGTTCAACGGTTGCGAGGGCCTGTCGTCCGAGGTTCAGGTGGAGCAGCGGGAGGAAGGCGGCAACAACGGGTTCGTCTGGCAGCTCCCGTCCCGGGTGACGTTCTCCTCCATCCGGCTGACCCGCCCGCTCACGCCGGACACCGCGAAGGTGGCCGCGTGGATCTCGTCCGTGGCGACCGGGGTGCAGCGGCCCACCGCGCAGATCGCCGCGTTGCGCGCGGACGGTTCGCTGGTGGCCCAGTGGGGTCTGGTGGATGTGCTGCCGATCCGCTGGCAGGGGCCGTCCCTGGACCCGGCCAGCCCGGCCGTGGCCACCGAGACGCTGGAGATCACGCATCACGGCTTCACCGACGCCGGAGGGGCCTGATGCCCGCGATCGGCTCCCGTGGCGGCGGGGCCAGCCTGGTCCGTGCCTCCCTCGCCGTGCACCAGCCGCCGACGAGTCTCGCGGGCGGGCTCGGCGGACGGATCGCGCAGGTGGACTTCCAGTTCAACCCGAGCCAGCTGCAGTTGACGCGGTCGGCGTCGTGGAACGCCCAGCCGTCCGTAGGCTATTCGCGCGGCGCGCCGCCGGAGTTCGTGGGCGCGCAACCGGCGTCGCTGGAGCTGGAGGTGTTCCTCGACGCCTCGGCGAAGCCGGGGTCCTCGAAGGTGCAGAAGAAGGTGGAGCTGCTCCTGTCGTGCTGCGAGGTGTATCCGCCGACGCTGTCGACCAACCGCCCCTCGCCACCGTGGGTCAGGTTCTCCTGGGGCTCGTTCAACACCGTCCAGTTCGTGGCGCACGTGGACAGCGTCAGCGCCACGTACACCCTGTTCAGCCCCACCGGGGAGCCCACGCGGGCGACCTGCAACCTGACGCTGACGGAGGTGCCGCTGCCGACGAAGGGGCAGAACCCGACCTCGGGCGCGCTGTCCGCCCGGCGGGTGCACCGCGTGGTGGCCGGGGACACGCTGCAGTCGCTGGCCTGGCGGGAGTACGGGGAGGCGGGGGCGTGGCGGGTGATCGCGGAGGCGAACGGGATCGACGATCCGATGCGCCTCGCGACCGGCACCGAACTGCTGCTGCCCGCGATCAACGACACCGGGGGATGAGCGACCCCCCGACGCCAGTTCAGCCAGAGCCCCCGAGAGACGAGAGACCACTGCGATGAGCCCGAAGACGTACACCAGCGTGCTGCACGTGGAGGTGGAGGGCGCCCCGCTGCCCGACCGGCTGGCGCGGCTCCTGGTCGATGGCTGGGTGGACTCCAGTGTCAACGTGCCCTCGGCGTTCCAGCTCACCTTCAGCGATGTCGGCAGGGACGTACTGAAGACGTTTCCGCAGCTCACCATGGGCGCGGAGGCGGCGCTGTTCCCGGTCACCGACGGGCGCAAGGGCAAGGCGATGCTCACCGGGGAGATCACCGCGATGGAGGTGGACAAGGACGGGGCGGGCCGGACCCTGGTGGTGCGCGGCTTCGACCCGGGCCACCGGCTGCTGCGCAATCGCCGGGTCGAGGGCTACCCCAACATGACCGCCGGGGACATCGCCCGCCGCGTCGCGACGCTCAACCGCCTGACCCCGGGGCGCATCGACAGCACGCGCTCGGTGTACGAGCTGGCCACCCAGCCCAACATCACCGACTGGGACTTCCTGAGCCGCCTGGCGCAGGAGAACGACGTCCATCTGTACTTCGACAACACCGGCAAGATGTGTTTCACGGACCTGGTGTCCGCGTCCGGCGCGCCGTCCGACTCCACCCCGTCCTCGCGGAGCCCCTACGTCCTGGAGTTCGGCACCAACGAGCTGCACAGCCGGGTCGGGGTGACCGCCGCGGGGCAGGCGCGGACGGTGCGGGTCCGGGGCTGGGACGTGAAGACGAAGCGGCCGCTGCGGGGCCAGGCGAGCGCGGGGACCACGCAGGACGTGAAGACGGACCTCACCCCGGCCAAGGCCACGGCCAAGTTCGGGAAGGCGGAGCTGGTCGGTACGGACGTGCCGTACGGGACGCAGTCGCAGGTGGGGCAGGCGGCGCGGGCGCTGGCCGAGGACGTGGCGTCCTCGTTCACCGAGCTGGAGGTGGCGGTCACCGGCAACCCGGATCTGCGGCCGGGCCTGCCGGTGGCGTTGAACGGGGCGGGGTATCCGTTCGAGGGCAAGTACACGGCGACGGGTGTGCGCCACGTATTCGCCAGCGGCAGCCCGTACACGACCTGGGTGTCGGTGACGGGCCGTCAGTTCCGTTCGCTGTACGGGCTGGCCTCGGGCGGTGGCGGGGCCGGGGGCCCGGAGCAGCTTCCCGGTGTGGTCAACGCGATCGTCACCAACATCATGGATCCGCTGCGGATGGGACGGGTCAAGCTGCGTTTCCCGTGGCTGTCCGACACGTACGAGAGCGACTGGTGCCGGGTGGCCCAGTTCGGCGGTGTGCGCGGTGGCGGGCTGCTGCTGCCGGAGGTCGAGGACGAGGTGCTGGTGGCGTTCGACCGCGGATCGCTGGAGCATCCGTACGTCCTCGCCGGGCTGTACAACGGGAAGGACAAGCCGACCGACGACCCCGACGGCGTGCAGCCGGTGGACCGTACCCGGGGCCGGGTCAACTGGCGCAGCCTCGCCTCGCGCAACGGCCACATCGTGGAACTGCTGGACCGGCAGACCCCGCCCAAGCAGGGCGTCCGGCTGCAGACGGGCAACGGCAAGCTCACCGTCCATCTGGACCAGACCCGGACGAGCGTGACGATCAACAGCAGGGGCGAGGTGTCCATCGAGGGCACCCGGGCCGTCGAGGTCAAGAGCGGCGGAAACCTGAGCCTGCGGGCCGGGGGCGCGGTGAACATCCGCGGTGGCGGCGCGGTCAACATCCGGGGCGGTGGCGGAGTGAACGTCCGGGCGGGCGGCCAGGTCGGCATCCAGGCGGGCGCCGCGCTGAACATGAGCGCGGGCGCCTCGGCCACGCTGCAAGCGGTGGGCACCCTCCAGCTCTCGGCCACCGCCTCGGCCCAGTTCCGGGCGGTCTCCGTGGCGCTCCAGGGTGTGGTCACCGCGAACGGGATACCGGTCCCGCCGGTCCCCTGAGGAGTCCGCGGAACGAGCGTCGGCGGGTACGGATCGAAAAGGACGGAGCGGACATGGGCGAGCAGTTCGTCGGTGCGGGATGGGGTTTCCCGATGCGCACCGACGCGTCCGGGGGCATCGCCCTCGTACAGCGCGAACGGGAGGTCGAGGAGGCGATCCGGCTGGTGCTGTCGACGGCGCCCGGGGAGCGGCCGATGCGGCCGGAGTTCGGCTGCGCCATCCACGACCTGGTGTTCGCGCCGGTCAACGAGGCGACGGCGGGCCGTATCCGGCACGAGGTGCGGGCCTGCCTCGACCGCTGGGAGCCGCGGATCGAGGTGAGCGAGGTGGGCGTCGAACCGGCGCCCGACGAGCCCGCCGCGCTGCTGATCGACGTCCGGTACGAGATCCGCGGCACCAACAACCCCCGCAGCCTGGTCTTCCCCTTCTACGTCATCCCCTCCCACGAGGGCCCGGACGACGAGGCGCCGGACGACGCACCGGGCGGCGAGGGGCCGCGCGACGAGAACAACACCGCTTTGGAGAACCACCGCTGATGGCCCTGCCCTCACCCCACCTGGACGACCGGCGCTTCCAGCAGTTCGTCGACGACGCCAAGCGGCACATCCAGCGGCGCTGCCCGGAGTGGACCGACCACAATGTGTCCGACCCGGGCGTGACGCTCGTCGAGACGGTCGCGGACATGGCCGACCAGCTCGTGTACCGGCTCAACCGGGTGCCCGAGAAGAACTATCTGGCGTTCCTCGATCTGATCGGCGTCTCCCTCTTCCCGCCCGCCGCCGCCCGCGCGGACATCACCTTCTGGCTGTCAGCGCCGCAGCCGGAGACGGTGCGTCTGCCCGCCGGTACTGAGGCGGCCACGGTGCGCACCGAGACCGAGGACGCGGTGGTGTTCGCCACCGAGGAGGACCTGCCGGTGGTGCCGTGCGAGCTGACCCGGATCCAGACGCAGGGGCCCGGGCAGCCGCCCTCCGAGTGCACCTCGGACATCCTCGACGGCCAGGACGTGATGGTCTTCACCGAGGCCCCGAGGCCGGACGACGTGCTGCTGCTGGGCCTCGACACCGCCGTCCCCTCGTGCGCCGTCGTCCTGCGCCTCGACAGCCGGGTCGACGGTGTGGGCGTGGACCCGCGCAACCCGCCGCTGGTGTGGGAGGCGTGGACGCCGGAGGGGTGGCACACCTGTGAGGTGGAGGAGGACTCCACCGGCGGTCTGAACCGTCCCGGCGAGGTCGTGCTGCACATTCCGGCGGGCCACGAGGTCTCGCGCGTCGGCCGGTTCGACGCGGGCTGGGTGCGCTGCCGCGTGGTGGCGGCCGACCCGGGCATGACGTCGTACACCACCTCGCCCACGGTCCGCGACGCGTCCGCGTTCACCATCGGCGGCACGGTGCGGGCGGCACACGCCGAGACGGTCGCCGACGAATCGCTCGGCGAGTCCTCCGGTGTGCCGGGGCAGCGCGTGCGGCTGGCGCGCACCCCGGTGGCGGCCGGTGATCCGGCACTGGAGCTGGCGGTGTCGGACGGGACGGGCTGGCAGCCGTGGACCGTGGTGCCGCACCTGTCCGCGTCCGGCCCCGACGACCGCCACGTCACGCTCGACCACGCGACCGGCGAGGTGGCGTTCGGCCCCGCGGTGCGCCAGCCGGACGGCACCCTGCGGCAGTACGGGGCCGTCCCGCCCAAGGGCGCGGCGATCCGGGCCACCCGCTACCGCACGGGCGGCGGCCGGATCGGCAACGTGGCCCGCAACTGCATCCGCGTGCTGCGCAGTTCGGTCCCGTACGTGGCCCGGGTGGACAACCGCGAGGCGGCGCGCGGCGGGGTCGACGCCGAGACGGTCGACGAGGCGAAGGTCCGCGCACCGGTCGCGCTGCGCGCCCAGGACCGGGCCGTCACGCGACGCGACTACGAGGAGCTGACCCGGCAGGCGGCCCCGGAGGTCGCCCGTATCTCCTGCCAGGCCGCGGATCCGGCCGCCGCGGGGGGCATGGGCGGCGCCGCGGGCACCAGTGGCGCGGACGGTACGGCCCTGAGGGGTGGGGCGGACACCGGCGGGGGCGACCCCGGGGAGAACGCCGTACGTGTCCTGGTCGTGCCCCAGGCGGTTCCGGACGTCGGCGGGCGGCTGCGCTTCGAGCAACTGGTGCCCGGCGACGAGCTGCTGGACAAGATCACCCGCTTCCTCGACGAACGCCGCGCGATCGGCACCCGCCTGGCCGTCGGCCCGCCCTACTACCAGGGCGTGACGGCGGTGGTCACGCTGCACGCCTACCGCAGCGCCGACGCGGACACGGTGCGCAGGGCGGCGCTCGACGCGCTGTACGCCTACCTCGACCCGCTGGTCGGTGGCGTGCACGGCACCGGCTGGCCGTTCGGGCGGCAGGTCCAGGCGGGCGAGCTGTTCGCGGTGCTCCAGCGCGTACCGGGCGTCGAGCTGGTGGACGAGGTGCTGCTGCACCCGGCCGACCCGCTCACCGGCAAGCGCGGCGACGCCACCGACCGCATCCGGCTGTCCGGTCCGTCGCTGGTGTTCCCGTTCGACCACCGCGTCCGCGTGATGGGAGGCTGACGTGAGAGGCGCACTCGAAGGGCTGGAGTCGCCGCACCCGCTGGGCGAGCGGCTCCCCTCCGTCTTCGCCGACGACGATTTCGCGCAGCGCTTCACCGGCGGCCTCGACGCGCTGCTGGCGCCGTTGCTGAACGTCCTCGACTGTCTGGACGCCTACTTCTCCCCCGCGCTGGCGCCCGAGGACTTCGTGGACTGGCTCGCGGGATGGGTCGGTGCCGAACTCACCGGGGACGAGCCGGAGCACCTGCTGCGGCACACCGTCGCCACGGCGGTGGACCTGCACCGCAGGCGCGGCACCCGGAGCGGGCTGCGGGACGCCGTCCAGGCGGCGTTCAGCGTCCGGCCCGAGATCACCGAGAGCGGCGGGGCGGCCTGGTCGCCCCGCCCGCTCGGTCCCTTCCCCGGCGACCGGCGCCCCGGCGTCCATGTGGTGCTCCGGGTGCCGGATCCGGACGCCGTGGACACGACGCGACTTGACGACCTGGTGGCCGCGGCCCGACCCGCACACCTGCCCTACACCGTGCGCGTGGAACGTACGGAGAGCATCGAGAGGAACACCCCATCGTGAATGCCAGTCCCCACCGCACCTGCACGGAGTGCGGCGCGGCCCGTCAGGACAACCAGTCGTTCTGCGACGAGTGCGGAGCCTTCCTCGGCTGGGAGGAGGACACGGCGCCTACGCCCACGGCACAGCGGGCGGAGCGGCCGACGCCGTCCGCACCCGCACCGGAAGCACCCGAGGCCGCCCGGCCGCGGGACACCACGCGCGACGCGGCGGCCGAAGCGCCGCACGCCGCGGCGGACACCCGGCCGACCACCGCCGCGGCGCCCGAACCGGCCGCCGCGGCGGGCGCCGCCCCCGCCGCCGCGACGGATCCCGCCGCTGCCGCCCCGACGCCCGGGCGGGACGCCGACGAACGGGCCCGCGCCCTGATCGTCCCCGTGGCGGACCCGTCGGCGCCGGAGCCCGCCGCCGATCAGGTCGCCCCGGTCCTGCCCGGAACACCGCGGGCCGACGCGCCCCGCGCCCGCTCCGTGGCCCCCGAGGAGGCACCGCGGAACGGCATCGCGTGCCCCTGGTGCGACACGGCCAACCAGCCGCACCGCCACTTCTGCCGCCAGTGCGCCATGCGGCTCGCCGAAGACCCCGCCGCGCAGGTGCGGCCCCGCCTCCCCTGGTGGCGCCGCCTCCTGGGGCTGTACGGCGACGAGGTGCCGTACGCGGGCGACCGGCCGCGGCTGCGCCGGAGCGTGGGCGGCGTGGTGTCCCTGGTGGTGGGCTGGCTCCTCGTCGCGGCCGTGGTCGCCGGCGCCGTGATCTGGACCGGACCGGCCGTGGCCGCCGTACAGGACCACTTCTCCAAGCGCGCGCTCATCCACCCGCGCACCACGACGGCCTCGCACTCCGACTCCAGCCACCTGCCCGAGAAGGCGAACGACGGCAAGTCCAACACCTGGTGGGGAACCGGCTACGCGGGCGACTCCACGAACCAGGCGTGGGAGGCCATCTTCTCCAACCCCACCCGCCTGCTCGACGTCGTCATCACCCCGGGAGTCTCCAAGAAGCCGGAAGAGGGCCGCGAGCAGGCACGTCCGCGCCAGATCGACGTGAAGCTGAGGCATTCCGACGGGAAGACCGAGACGCGCCGGCTGAACCTGGACGACGGCACGGTGCAGACCTTCTCCCTGCGCGCCCGGGACGTGGTCAGCGCACAGCTCGTGCTCAAGTCCGCGTACACGGAGCCGGACAAGCAGGTCGCGGTGGCCGAGGTCGAGTTCTTCGGCCCGTCCGCCAACAACGACGCCACGTGAGACCCGCCCGAGGTCGTGATCGGCAACGGCCGATCACGACCACCCGGGTGCTGCCTTGCCGCTCGTTGCCGACGAGGGCCGTCGGCGACGAGGGCTGTCAGAGGGGCGCGAGGCGGGCCTTGAGCAGGCAGAACTCATTGCCTTCGGGGTCGGCGAGGACGTGCCAGTGCTCGTCCCCGGTCTGGCCGATATCGGCGGGGCGCGCTCCGAGCTTCAGGAGCCGTTCGAGCTCGGCGTCCATGTCCCGGTCGGTGGCGTTGACGTCGATGTGCAGCCGGGACTTCCCGGGCTCCGGCTCGTCCCTGCGGCTGAGGATGATCGTCGGCTGCGGGCCGCCGAACCCTTCGCGCGGCCCGATCTCCAGGGTTCCGTCGTGCTCGCGATCGAGCACCACGAAGTCCAGGACCTCGCACCAGAACCGCGCCAGCACCTCGGGGTCGCGGCAACCGAGTACGAGCTCACTGATACGACATGCCATGGACGAGACCTGCTCTCGGCGTAGGAACTGCCGGGGTGGCCGCGCGCGGATCTCAGGGCTCCCCGCAGTGAGGACACTGCCGCGACCGTACCGGGCGAGGCGAGCGGCGGCTAACGAATTTCCGGCCCTCGCCCGGCCGCTCCACCCAATGAGGGAGGCAGGCCGCGCAGCTGACCTTGGCACGCATCACCCCCGCAGATAGGTGAGCACCGCGAGCACTCTGCGGTGTGTCGCATCGGTCGGGGGAAGGTCCAGCTTGCCGAGGATGCTGCCGATGTGCTTGCCCACGGCCGCCTCGGACACCACCAGGTGGCGGGCTATCGCGCCGTTCGACCTGCCCTCCGCCATCAGGGCCAGGACCTCCCGTTCGCGCGCGGTGAGCCGCTGAAGCGGGTCGCGGCGGCGGCGCAGCAGCTGGCGTACCACTTCGGGGTCGACGACCGTGCCGCCGTCCGCGACCTCGCACAGGGCGTCGACGAACTCCTCCACCCGGCCGACGCGTTCCTTCAGCAAATAGCCGACGCCCGTTCCGTCGCCGGAGTCCAGCAGCTCCGAGGCATACGTGCGCTGCACATACTGGCTGAGGACCAGGACGGGCAGGGTGGGCCGCGTCCCGCGCAGCCGGACCGCCGCGTGCAGTCCCTCGTCCTGGAACCCCGGGGGCATGCGGACGTCCGTCAGGACGATGTCCGGGGCGTGCTCCTCGACCGCGGTGAGCAGCGCGGACGCGTCGCCGACGGCCGCGACCACGTCGTGGCCGCAGCGGGCGAGCAGGCCGACGAGTCCTTCCCGCAGCAGCACGCTGTCCTCGGCCAGTACTACGCGCAAGCGTCGGTCCGTTCGCAAGGGAACTCCACACGCAACAGGGTCGGTCCGCCCGGCGGGCTGGACAGGGAGAGTCTGCCACCGAGCGCGGCCACCCGGTCGCCGAGTCCGGTGAGCCCGCTTCCGGCGGCGGCGTCCGCGCCGCCCCGGCCGTCGTCGCACACGTGGAGGAACAGCCGTCCGTCGCGGTGTGCGCCGCTCACCTCCGCACGGCTCGCCCCGCTGTGCCGGGCGATGTTGGTGAGGGCCTCGCGGACCACGAAGTACGCGGCGGCCTCGACCGCCTGGGGCAGCCGTCCGGGCAGCTCCAGAGCCACGTCCACGGGAACCGCGGAGCGGTCGGCGGCGTCGGCGACCGCCGCGGGGAGGCCGTAGTCCGCGAGGACCTTGGGGTGGATGCCGTGGATGAGTTCGCGCAGCTCGGCGAGCACCTTGTCCGCCTCCTCGTGGGCCGCGGCGAGCTGGTCGGCGAGCGGCCCGGGCGGGGCGTCCAGGCGGGCCAGGCCGAGCGTCATCGTGAGCCCCACCAGCCGCTGCTGTGCGCCGTCGTGCAGATCGCGTTCGATGCGCCGCCGTTCCGTCTCGAAGGCGTCCACCAACCGCAGGCGGGAGCGGGCGAGTTCGGTGACCTTCGCCTTCAGATCCTCCTCGCGCGGGGCGATCAGCAAACGCGTCAGTGCGGCCCGGGCCCCGGCCACGACCCCCAGGACGTAGCCGCACAGGCCCATGAGCAGCAGTCCGAGCAGGGCGATGGCGAAGGCCACCGGCCAGGAGGTGACCATCCACTGCTTGAGCACCTTCGTCTCGTGGCCGCCGCCGACCGTGGCCATCAGCAGCGGTGTCGCCACCACGGACAGCGGGGCGAGCAGCGCCACGGCGAGGACGAGCGCGTCGACCGGCCACAGCAGCACCGCGAACAGCACGGCATAGCCCAGCTCCCGCCACGTCGCGCGCTCCCTCAGCCGGGTCGTCAGCCAGGCCCACAGGCCATAGGCCGTGGGCGCCCGGTGCTGGTCGGGCGCCGGGTCCCGGTCGATCAGACGCAGCCTGCGCCGTTCCACCCAGGCCACCGGGATTCCGGCGAGCGCGGCGAGGACGAGCAGCGGCAGGCCCACCAGCACGACGGCGAGAATGCCACCGGCCACGGCCGTGGCCACGATGCCCACAAGGGCGAACGCGCCGGTCACCGCGCCGCTGAGCAGGTATCCGGCCGAACGCCACGGCCACGACGACAGCAGGAAGCCCGGCCCGGACATGGCCTGCCACACATTCCGAGGGTGCATGGAGGTCACCGTAGAAGGCGCGCCCGGCCGGTGCCATCGGTCCAGTGGGTGTACCGGAGGTATGCCTGGCCCTACCCGAAGTCTCGGTTCTGCCGTACTGCGCCACGGGGGCCGCACGCGGTTTCGTGGCGCTCGGCATCCTCGACATCGAGAACGGGTGGGGACACATGAACAACGACGCGATCCAACTGCGCGCCGTCAGCAGACAGTTCGGCTCGGGGGACGGCGCGGTGACAGCGCTCGACCGGGTCTCGCTCTCCTTTCCCGCGGGGACGTTCACCGCCGTCATGGGCCCTTCCGGCTCGGGCAAGTCGACCCTGCTGCAGTGCGCCGCGGGACTGGACCGCCCCACCTCGGGGTCGGTCACCGTGGGCGGGACCGAGCTGACGGCGCTGAGCGAAACCCAGCTGACTCTGCTGCGGCGCAGGCGCATCGGCTTCGTGTTCCAGGCGTTCAACCTGCTGCCGTCCCTGACCGCCCAGCAGAACGTGGCACTGCCCCTGCGGCTCGCCGGGCGCCGTCCCGCCACGGCCCGGGTGCATGAGGTGCTCCGGCAGGTCGGGCTCGGCGAGCGGGCGCGGCACCGGCCGTCCGAGCTGTCCGGCGGCCAGCAGCAGCGGGTCGCGCTGGCCCGCGCCCTGATCACCCGCCCCGAGGTGCTCTTCGGCGACGAGCCGACCGGGGCCCTCGACACGCGGACCAGCCGTGAGGTGCTGGCCCTGCTGCGCGGCATGGTCGACGGCGAGGGCCAGACGGTCATCATGGTCACGCACGACCCGGTGGCCGCCTCCTATGCGGACCGGGTGGTCTTCCTCGTCGACGGGCGGCTCGGCGGCGAGCTGGCCGGGGCGGGCGCCGACGCCATCGCGGCGCGCATGACCACTTCGGAGGACGTGCCGTGCTGAGCGTCGCCCTGAGCACCCTGCGCACGCGCTGGGTCACCTTCCTCGGCAGCTTCGTCGCCCTGTCGCTGGGCGTCGCGCTGCTCGCCGTCATGGGCCTGGCCCTCGCCTCGTCGCTGGACGCGCCCGACCGGAAACCCGAACGGTTCGCCGCCGCGCCGGTGGTGGTCCAGGGAGCCGACACGCTGCGGGTGCGCACCGCGAACGGCACCCGGGTCCAGAAGCTCGCCCATCCGCGCGCCGTTCCCGCCGCGGCCGTGGCGAGACTGCGGAAGCTCGGGCCCGTGGTCGAGGACCGCACGTTCGCCGTACGGGCACGGGTCGGGCCGGGCGGCCTGGTGGGCCACCCCTGGTCCACCGCCGCCTTCGCCGGGTACGAGATCGACGCGGGACGCGCGCCCCGGGCGGCCGACGAGGTGGTCATCAGCGGGGACTGGGCGAAGCCGGGCGAGCGCGTACGGACCGGCGCCGGGACCGTACGGGTCGTCGGGACCGTACGGCGGCCCCTCGACGGGCGCGGTGCCGAGAACGCCGTCTTCGCCACCGACGCGCGCGCCGCCCGCCTCGCACCGCGCAGCGTCCGGCTCGTCGTGGACGCCTCCCCGGCGGCCGTGCGCGAGGCGGTGCGCGACAGCGACGGCGTCCAGGTCCTCACCGGGGACGCGCGCCGCCGCGCCGACCCCGGTCCGGACCGGGACCGCGAGGCCCTCATGGCGATGAACGCCCTGTTCGGCACGGCCGGGGGCGTCACCGCCTTCGTGTCCGTGTTCGTGGTGGCCTCCACCTTCGCGTTCGCGGTGGCCCAGCGGCGCCGGGAGTTCGGGCTGCTGCGCACGGCCGGGGCGACCCCGGGTCAACTGCGCCGGATGGTGTTCGCCGAGGCCCTCATGGTCGGCGTCCTCGCCTCGGCCACCGGCTGCCTGCTCGGCGCGTACGGTGCGCCACGGCTGGCCCGGTGGGTGGTCGACGGCGGTGTCGCGCCCGGCTGGTTCACCATCGGCGACCACATGTGGCCGTACCACCTGGCGTTCTGGACGGGCCTGCTCGTCGCAGTGTGCGGCGTGGCGGCCGCATCCTGGCGGGCGGGCCGCACCGGCCCCGCCCAGGCACTGCGCGAGGCGTCCGTGGACACCGGGACGATGCCCCTCGGGCGGTGGCTGTCCGGTCTGGCGCTTCTGCTGACCGCCGTCATCACCCTGTGTCTGGCCCTGATGGCGGACCCGGGAGACCTGCTGCACCGAAAGACCTATGTGAGTCGGCCGATGCTGCTCATCACCGCCGTCGCGCTGCTCGCACCGGCCGTGGTGCGCCCGCTGACCCGGCTGATCGCCTGGCTCCCGGCCCAACTCCCGGGCGCCTGCGGCATGCTGGTGCGGGAGAACGCCGCCGCCGGTGTGCGCCGCACCGCCGCGATCGCGGCGCCCGTGCTGGTCACGGTCGCCCTCACCGGCTCGCTCCTGGGCGCCACCGCGACGCTGAACGAGGCGAAGGCCACCGAAATCCGCGAGCGGACGGCGGCCGACTTCGTCGTCACCCCGGCGGGCGAAGCGGGTTTCGACGCGGGGACCTTGCGCAAGCTGCGTACCGTGCCCGGCGCCCAGGTGTCCGCGACCGCGTCGAGCGCCGTCTACGTTCTGGAGGACGGCGTGTCCCTCGTGAAATCCGAGGCCCGCGCCGCCGACCCCGGCCCGCTCACCGCCACCGCCCGGCTGCCGGTCGAAGCCGGGAACGCGGGCGGCCTCGACGACGACTCGATCATCGTCAACGGCGAGTGGGAGCAGCACACCGTGGGCCGACGGGTCCACGTCTGGCTCGGCGACGGCACCAGGAAGTGGCTGCGGATCGTCGCCGTGATGGCCACCGGCACCGGTGGCAACGGCGTCTACGTCACCCCGCGCAACGCCCCGGGCGCAACCGTCGACCGGGTCGACGTCACCCTCACGGGCGGCGCCGACGCGAGCGCCGTGGCCACCGGGCTGCGGGCGGCGGTGCACTCCGCGGGCGGGCGTGTTCTCACCAAGGACCAATGGGTGGCGGCGAGTTATCCCGAGACGAAGGACACCAGCCGGATCGGGCTCCTGCTCGTCCTCGGCATCGCCCTCCTCTACACCGGCATCTCCCTGGCCAACACCATGGCCATGGCCACCTCCGACCGCGTCCGCGACCTCGGCGTGCTGCGCCTGGCCGGGGCCACCACGGGGCAACTGCTGCGGCTGGTGGGCGCCGAGGCGCTGATGGTGGTCACGGTGGGCGCGGTCCTGGGTGTGCTGGTCGCCGGGCTCAACCTGATGGGCATGGGGAGCGCCCTGGCCCTGCTGTCGGTGCGGACCACGATCCAGATGCCCTGGACGGCCATCGGCGCGGCCGTGGGCGCGTGCGCCATGCTCGCCATGGTCTCGTCCGTCGTCCCCGCCGCATTCGCCCTGCGGCGACGGACCGCCCCGAAAGCCCTTTCCCCACGGCGGCCCGGCTCTCGCGGGCCGGGATAGGGCCGCGGAGGTCTCGTGGAACGTCCCGTGGAACGTGCCGTGGGAGCGCTTCCATGGAGGGTCGTGTTCATGTCACGATGCTAGGAGCGAGGACCCCGCCGCCCAGCGGAACTCACCGCGCCGATACGGCCAGAGGCCCCGGACGAAGGAGAGCGATCCGACATGTCCTGGCTCGATCAGGAACACAGCCGCCGGAAGGCGATGGCGACGGCCACCGGCCTGATCGCGGGCGCGGCGGTGCCCGTCACCTCCGCTTCCGGCGCCGCCGCGGCCACGCCGAATGCCGCCGCCCCGCATGCCGCCGCCTCGTATACGAACCCGGTGACCTGGCAGGACTTCGCGGACATCGACATCATCCGGGTGGACAACACCTACTACTACTCCGCCTCGACCATGCACTACTCGCCGGGCGCGCCCATCCTGCGCTCGTACGACCTGGTCAACTGGGAGTTCGCGGGCCATTCGGTGCCCGTCCTCGACTTCGGCTCCGCGTACGACCTGAACGGCGGGCGCGCCTACGTCAAGGGGATCTGGGCGTCGACCCTCAACTACCGGCCCCGGAACAAGACGTTCTACTGGCTCGGCTGTATCGAGTTCTCCAGGTCGTACCTCTACACGGCCCCGGCCGTCGAGGGGCCCTGGAGCAGGCTCACGACGATCAACAACGCCTACTACGACGCGGGCCTGCTCATCGACGATGACGACACCATGTACGTGGCCTACGGCAACAGCGCCATCAGCGTCGCCCAGCTCTCCGCCGACGGGCGCACCCAGGTCCGCGCGCAGCAGGTGTTCAGCACGCCGTCGAGCATCGGGACGCTGGAGGGCGCCCGTTTCTACAGGAGAAACGGGGCATATTACATCTTCCTCACCCGCCCCGCGAACGGCCAGTACATCCTGAAGTCGACGAGCGGTCCCTTCGGGCCCTACACGCTGCGGCAGGTGCTGCTCGATCTCGGCGGTCCGGTCTCCGGCGGAGGCGTCCCCCATCAGGGCGGGCTCGTGCAGACCCAGAACGGCGCCTGGTACTACATGGCCTTCGTGGACGCCTACCCCGGCGGCCGGATCCCCGTCCTGGCGCCGATCACCTGGACCTCCGACGGCTGGCCCGTCATCCAGCTGGTGAACAACGCCTGGGGGGCGTCGTACCCCAGCCCGGCCGTCCCCGCTCCGCCCCGCCAGGTGACCCCGCTGACCGGCGTCGACACCTTCGACGGGACGACCCTCAAGCCGAAGTGGGAGTGGAACCACAACCCGGACAACGGCAAGTGGTCGGTCGGCAACGGCCTGACCTTGCGCACCGCGACGGTCACCAACGACCTGTACGCGGCGCGCAACACCCTCACCCACCGGATCCAGGGCCCCACCTCCACCGCCACGGTCCAGCTCGACCACTCCGCCCTGCGCGACGGCGACCGGGCCGGGCTCGCACTGCTGCGCGACTCCTCCGCGTGGATCGGCCTCAAGCGGGACGGGGGTACGACGCGAGTGGTGATGGTCGACGGCCTGACCATGAACGGCAGCTGGAACACCACCGGCACCGGCACAGAGGTGGCGAGCGCCGGGGTCCCGGGCACCCGCATATGGCTGCGCGCCACCGCCGATATCCGTCCCGGCGCGGCCCGGCCGGGCACCTTCTCGTACAGCACCGACGGCATCACGTTCACCCGTCTCGGGCCCGCGTTCACGATGGGCAACGACTGGCGGTTCTTCATGGGCTACCGGTACGCGATCTTCAACTACGCCACCCAGGCACTCGGCGGCTCGGTCAAGGTCTCACGCTTCGAGCTGTCCACCCCCTGACCCCCATGTCCCCCTGAAGACGACCGCATCCGAACGACCATTTATGGGAGCGCTCCCAAAGGAGAGAACATGACCCTTCCGAAACGACGTGGCCGACGCCGGGCCTCGGTGCTCGGGCTGCTGGCCGCCACCGCCATGACGATGGCCGGACTGGCCGGAACCGCGGGTGCCGCGACCGACTCCGCGAAGGCATCCACGCTGGGCGCTCAAGCGGCCCAGTCCGGGCGGTACTTCGGGGCCGCCGTGGCCGCCGGGAAGCTCGGCGACGGGACGTACTCGTCCATCCTGGGCCGTGAGTTCAACATGGTCACCCCCGAGAACGAGATGAAGTGGGACACCATCGAGCGCTCCCGCGGCTCGTTCAACTTCGCGCCCGCCGACCAGATCGCCAACAGCGCCGCCTCACGCGGCCAGCGATTACGCGGACACACCCTGGTCTGGCACTCCCAGCTGCCCAGCTGGGTCAGCGGCATCGGCGACGCCAACACCCTGCGCAGCGTGATGAACAACCACATCACCACCACGATGGCCCACTACAAGGGCAAGATCTACGCGTGGGACGTGGTGAACGAGGCATTCGCCGACGGCAGCGGCGGCCAGCACCGCCCCTCGGTGTTCCAGAACCTGCTGGGCAACGGCTTCATCGAGGAGGCGTTCCGCACCGCCCGGTCGGCCGACCCGGCGGCCAAGCTCTGCTACAACGACTACAACATCGAGGACTGGAACGCCGCGAAGACCCAGGGCGTGTACCGCATGGTGCGCGACTTCAAGGCGCGCGGCGTGCCCATCGACTGCGTCGGCTTCCAGGCCCACTTCGGCACCGGCGGCCCCCCGGCCAGCTTCCAGACCACCCTGTCCAGCTTCGCCGCCCTCGGCGTGGACGTGCAGATCACCGAGCTGGACATCGCCCAGGCGCCGACGACCGCGTACGCGAACACGACGAAGGCGTGCATGAACGTCCCGCGCTGCACCGGCATCACCGTCTGGGGCATCCGGGACCGCGACTCCTGGCGCGCCGGGGAGAACCCGCTGCTCTTCGACAACAACGGCAACAAGAAGGCGGCGTACAACGCCACGCTGACCGCGATGGGCGGCACCCCCGCGGCGAAGGCCGCGGCCAAGGCCCCAGCCTCCCCCGCCGCCTCGCTGCCCAGCAGCTTCAAGTGGAGCTCCAGCGGAGTCCTGATGTCCCCGAAGCCGGACGCCACCCACAACATCGCCGGGCTCAAGGATCCGACGGTGGTCTACCACAACGGCAAGTGGCATGTGTTCGCCAGCGTCGCCAGCGCCTCCGGGTACAACCTGGTGTATCTGAGCTTCAGCGACTGGTCCCAGGCGGCCTCGGCCACCCATCACTACCTGGACCGCAGCGCCATCGGCACCGGTTACCGGGCCGCGCCGCAGGTGTTCTTCTTCGCGCCGCAGAACAAGTGGTATCTGGTGTACCAGACGGGCAACGCCTCGTTCTCCACCAACAGCGACATCAGCAACCCGAACGGCTGGAGCGCGCCGAAGAACTTCTACTCCGCCATGCCCGACATCATCAAACAGAACATCGGCAACGGCTACTGGGTGGACATGTGGGTGATCTGTGACAGCGCCAACTGCTACCTGTTCTCGTCCGACGACAACGGGCACCTGTACCGCTCGCAGACCACCCTGGCCCAGTTCCCGAACGGGTTCACCAACACCGTCATCGCGGCCCAGGACTCCAACAAATACGCCCTGTTCGAAGCGAGCAACGTCTACAAGGTGCAGGGCAGCAACCAGTATCTGCTGATCGTCGAGGCCATCGGATCGGACGGCAAACGCTACTTCCGGTCCTGGACCTCCAGCAGCATCGCGGGCTCGTGGACACCGCTGGCCGCCTCCGAGAGCAACCCCTTCGCCCGGGCCGGCACCACCACGTTCCCCGCGGGCGCCTGGACCAAGGACATCAGCCACGGCGAGCTGATCCGCGCCGGAAACGACCAGACACTCACCGTCAATCCATGCAAGCTCCAGTACCTCTACCAGGGCATGAACCCGAACGCCAGCGGTGACTACAACACGTTGCCGTGGCGGCTCGGCCTGCTCACCCAGACCAACTCCGCCTGCTGACCCATCCGTGCACCACCGGTCCCGGCGCGGGCGGGTACCGCGCCGGGACCGGCCACGGAAGGCTCAGGAACGGTCCACCGGGCCCGACGCGAGCAGCCCGTTGACCACCAGGGCCGCCAACGACTCGGCCGTGGCCGTGAGCTGTGCCGGGGAGGACGCCTCGGGCCTGCCGAGGCGCCGCGCCAGCGGCAGGTCCAGCATTCCCGACACGGGCGGGACGACGGCGAAGAACAGCACGTCCATCGGGACGGGCGCCATGCGCCCGGCGGCGACGAGCCGCTCGATGCTGGGCACGAGGGTCTGCAGGGTGGGCGCGATGTAGTGCTCGTACAGGTAGTCCAGCCGCTCGGTGTCCCGGCCGAGTTCGTCGACGAAGAGCCGCCCGATCAGCGGCGTGTCCACCGCGGTCTTGTAAAAGCCGGAGATGATCCGCCGAAGCCGCTCGGCATCGTCGATGGCGGGATCCGAGGGGTCCACCTCCGGCATGCGCGCCAGTTGCGCGCCCAGGGCGGCGTCCACCACCGCGCGCCAGAACGCCGCCTTGGAGCCGTACCGGTCGTTGATGAAGTTGTGGCTGACGCCCAGGCGGCGGGCCAGCTCGCGCGCGGAAGCCCGGTCGTACCCCAGCTCCGCGAACGCCTCCAGCCCGCGCAGCAGGATGCTGCCCTCCTCGGGCACCGCGGGAGTGTCCGCGCCGGGACGCCCGGCCCGTCGAGCGGATTCGGCTGTCGCTCCCACCATTGCCTCCGTCGCTGCTTGCTCGTATCTGCGTGGCGTACGCCCGCAACGATCCCATGGACCTGCGAAGACCTTACTTGACAGGTGTCAGATTCACATTAATCTGACACCTGTCAGAGCACATCCTCTCCTGGAGTTCCCGTCATGCCTCGAACCTCCGCCGACGCGCCTGTCGGCGTGGCCACGGCGCCCCTCCCGTCCGCCGACGGCCCGCCTCGTCACCGCTGGTGGATCCTCGCCGTCATCGGGCTGGCGCAGCTCATGGTGGTCCTGGACGCCACGATCGTGAACATCGCCCTCCCCTCGGCCCAGAAGGACCTGGGGTTCTCCGACGGGAACCGGCAGTGGATCGTCACCGCCTACGCCCTCGCCTTCGGCAGCCTGCTGCTGCTCGGCGGCCGCATAGCCGACCTGTTCGGCCGCAAGATGACGTTCCTGGTCGGGCTGGCGGGCTTCGCCGGTGCCTCCGCCCTGGGCGGCGCCGCGGGCGGCTTCGGGATGCTCGTCGCCGCCCGTGCCGCGCAGGGAATGTTCGGCGCCCTGCTCGCCCCGGCGGCGCTGTCGCTGCTGACCACGACCTTCACCGACGCCAGGGAGCGCGCCAGGGCCTTCGGTGTCTACGGCGCCATCGCCGGAGCCGGTGGCGCCATCGGCCTGCTGCTCGGCGGTGTGCTGACCGAGCACCTCGACTGGCGCTGGACGCTCTACGTCAACCTCGTCTTCGCCGTCGTCGCCTTCGTCGGCGGTGTCCTGCTGCTGAGCCGCACCAGCCGCGACAAGACCGCCACCATCGACATCCCCGGCGCCGTCCTCGTCTCCGCCGGACTGTTCGGCCTGGTATACGGCTTCTCCAACGCCGAAAGCCACGCCTGGAGCTCCCCGGCCACCTGGGGCTTCCTGGTCGCCGGGGCCGTCCTGCTCGCCGTGTTCGCCTGGTGGCAGACCCGCTCCGCGCACCCCCTGCTGCCCCTGCGGGTCCTGCTCGACCGCAATCGCGGCGCCTCCTTCGTCTCCGTGCTGATCAGCGGCGCCGGAATGTTCGGTGTCTTCCTGTTCCTCACCTACTACCTGCAGCAGAGCCTCGGCTACACGCCCATCAGGACCGGGCTGGCCTTCCTGCCCATGGTCGGCGCGCTCATGGTCACCTCGACCCTCGCCACCACGGTGCTGATCCCCCGCGTCGGCCCCAAGCCGGTGGTGCCGCTGGGCATGGGCACCGCCGCCGCCGGAATGGCCTGGCTGACCGCCCTCGACCTGCACAGCGGCTACGCCACGGACATCCTGCCGCCGCTGATCGTGGCGGGGCTCGGCCTCGGTCTGGTGATGGCCCCGGCCATGAGCCTGGCCACCGCCGGTGTGGGCGCCGAGGACGCCGGGGTCGCCTCCGCCGCCGTCAACACCATGCAGCAGGTCGGCGGCTCCCTGGGCACCGCCCTGCTCAACACCCTCTCCACCAGCGCCGCCACCGACTATCTGGTCGGCAAGAACCCCAAGGACCCCGCCGTCCTCGCCCAGTCCGGTCTGGAGGCGTACTCCACCGCGTACTGGTGGTCGGCGGTCTTCTTCGCCGCCGGGCTGGTCATCAGCGTTCTCCTCTACCGGCGCGGCGCGCCCGCCACCGACGCCCAGGCGGCCCCCGTGGTGCACATGTGAGGTCCGGTGGTCCACGAGCAACCGATCAGCGGCAGAGGCGGCCCATGACCACTCAGCCACTGATCGTCGAGCGGGCCCCCGAGCGCCGCACCGGCGGCTGCCTCGACGGCACCCCGCTGCGGATGCTTCTGCGGGGCGATCTGGAGCGCGCGATGGCGGTCCGCGATGTGGTGGAGATCCGCTACGGCACCGGGCCCGCCGCCATCTCCCGCCCGCTGGTCACCCGCTGTCAGAGGCAAGACCCCTCCTGCCCTGACGTCCGGCACGACAGGATGGCCTGACGCCCGGCTCAGTGCGTGCCGGGCCCGGCGGCGGGCAGGACGAGGCGGAAGACGCATCCGGCTCCGGTGGCGGTCTCCAGTTCCAGCCGTCCGCCGTGGCCTTCGGCGATGGCGCTGGCGATGGCCAGGCCGAGGCCGGAGCCGCCGTGCTCGTGGGAGCGGGAGGGGTCGGCCCGGTAGAAGCGCTCGAAGACCCGGTCGGCCGCTTCCGGGGAAAGACCGGGCCCCTGGTCCGCCACTTCCAGCACGCAGATCCGCTCTCCGGCGCGCAGCGGTGGCGAGGGGCTCGTCCGGCCGGGGCGATCCGTGCCGCCGGTCGTGGGACCGGCCCGCCCGGCGCCCACGCGTACGTCCACTCGCGTACCGGGCGGGGTGTGCCGCAGCGCGTTGGACAGCAGGTTGCCCACGACCTGGCGCAGCCGGTGGGGATCGCCGGTCGTCTCGACCAAGTCCAGTTCCTCCTGGTCGGCGGCCGCCCCGGTGCCGAGCGGGCCCAGCCGGATCGGGTGTCCGCGGGCCTGGTGTGCCGCCTCGCTCACGGAGTCGGCGGCGGCCGAGAGCAGGTCGACGGGGTCGCGACGGTAGTCGGGTTCCTTGTCCAGCTTGGTCAGCAGCAGGAGGTCGTCGACGAGCAGGCTGATGCGCTCGGCGTTCTGGACGATCAGCCGGTCGCCCTCGCGCCGTTCGGCGCCGGACCGGCCCTCGTGGCGCAGGGCCAGTTCGGCGAAGCCCTGGATGGAGGTGAGGGGCGTACGGAGTTCGTGTCCGGCGTCGGCGACGAACCGGCGCAGCCGGGCCTCGGAGAACTCGCGTTCGTACAGGGCCTGTTGGAGCCGGTCCAGCATGGTGTTCAGTACGGTGCCGAGGCGGCCGGTCTCGGTTCGGGGGTCGGTGTCCGGCAGCCGTGGGCTCAGGTCTCCGGCCGTGATGTCCTGTGCGGTGCGCTCCATGCGGGTCAGCGGCAGCAGGCCGAGGCGGACGACCCACCGGCTGAGGGCGATCAGGCCGGTGAGGGTGGCGGCCAGCACGATGCCGTTGAGCCACAGCAGTTTGGAGGTGGCGCCGTCGAATGTGTCCAGGGGCAGCGCGACGACGTACGAGGTGTGCCCGGATCCCGCCTTCTTCTCGATCCGCCAGCGTCCGTCACCGGAGAGGGCCGAGACGGTGGACGGCCGACCTGCGGACAGACGCAACTGCCCTAGGGAATCGGGGAGTTCCGGACCCGGGGCCTTGCCGCCGCCGAGGAGGCCGTGCCGGTGTCCCGAGGCGTCGTAGAAGGTGATGCGGAAGTCGGAGGGCAGGGTCACGGAGTCGGGGTCCGGGGGCCGGGGCAGCTGCTCGGCAGCGGCGTCGCGGAATGCCCGCGGGGGCAGGTGGAAGTCGTCGAGCTGCTGGTCGACGCGGTCGAGCAGCCAGCAGCGCAGCACCAGGAACCCAACGGTCTGGGCGGCGAGGACCGCGACGGCGGCCAGCAGCGCCGCACCCCACACCAGACGGCTGCGCAGCGATGCGGGCCGCCCCGCGCGCAGCGAACCGAGACGGATCATCCGTCGGTCCGCTGGGTGTGGTCGCGCGGCAGGCGCAGGCAGTACCCCACGCCCCGCTCCGTGTGGATCAGTGGCGGATCGAGGTGGTCGATCTTGCGCCGCAGATATCTGACGTACGTTTCGACGATGCGGCCGTCGCCGGAGAAGTCGAAGCCCCAGACGCGGTCGAGGATCCGGGTCTTGCTCAGCACCCGGCCCGCGTTCTCCATCAGCAGGGCGAGCAGCTTGAACTCGGTGGGCGACAGCGGGATGTACCGCCCCGCCCGGTGGACCTCGTGGGCCCGCTCGTCCAGTTCGAGGTCCGCGTAGCGCAGCACCTCGATGTCGTCCTCGCCCGCGCCGTACGGCACATCGTGGCCCGTACGGCGCAGGATGGCGCGGATGCGCAGCAGCACCTCCTCGATGCTGAACGGCTTGCCGACGTAGTCGTCGCCACCGGCACCGAGACCGGCGATGCGGTCGCCGGTCTCGGTACGGGCCGTCAGAAACAGGATCGGTGTCCGCACGCCGACCCCGCGCAGGTTCCGGGTGATCTCGAAGCCGTCGAGGTCGGGCAGCAGCACATCCAGCAGCAGGAGGTCCGGGCGGAAACGCTCGACCTCCAGCAGGGCGTCGCGGCCGGTGGCGGCGCTGCTCACCTGATATCCGGCCAGGCCCAGCGCCGACTCCAGCAACAGGCGGATGCCGGGGTCGTCCTCGACGACGAGGATGCGGTGGGTGAGCTGGGTGGCGGGCTGCTCGGCCATGGTGCGTGGTGGTCCGTTCTGCCGTCGCTTACTTCGTGTTCTTGGCGGCGCAGTCGTACAGGGTGGTGCCGATTCCCATCATGCCGGTGGCGCCGCCCGAGCTGCCGCCGTAGGCGGAGGCCGGGACCTTGGCGCAGTGGTCGCCGAGCCACGTGGAGCGCTGGGAGGCGGGGCTGTCGGCGCCGCCCGCCATCGCGCCGGGGCCCACGCCACCGCGCGAACCCGGCTCGGAGCCCAGGGCGTAGCGCAGTTCGCCCTGGCCGGTCCAGGTCTCCAGCTGGTCGACGGACGGCGCGTCGTCGATGCCGGTGAAGCCGCCCATGCCGACGACCGTGGCGTCGCTGTTCAGGATGTACGCGGACGTGGCCATGGCACCCCCTTCGACGGCGAGGCTGATCCGGGCGGAGCCGGAGTGCTCGACCGCGTAGTCGAGGATCTTGCCCTGATCGGCGGTGAGGTCGGTGGCGCCCGCGAGCCGGGCCAGGCCGCCCATGCCGCCCGGGCCGCCGCCGAAGCCTGATGGCATGCCGCCCGGGCCGCCGCCGAGCCCCTTGGGCGGCGCCATCCCCCCGGGGCCTCCGCCCGGGAGGGAACCCGGGCCGAACGGCATGCCCCCGGCCGGCGCCGGTCCGGCCGTGGGGTTGGCGCCGCCCATCGCCGACGCGCTGGACGATCCGGGAACGCTGACCGCCCAGGCACCGGGCGCCAGCAGCACCGCCAGGACGGCGCCGCCCAGCGCGGCCGGGAGCAGCCGGTGCTGTCGGCCCGCGAGCAGCACAAGCGCGGCCGCGCCGAGTCCGGCGGCCACCACCGGCCAGGTCAGCCAGCCGTTCCAGGACGGCTGCCGCTCGATCACCACGACCGCCCAGGCCACCGTGACCACCACGGCCCCGGCCCCCGTCGGCAGGGCCCAGCGGGCACCGGCCCGGTGCGCCCGGGCCAGCGCGGTCGCGAGGCCCGCGGTGAGCGCGGCGACGGCGGGGGCCAGCTGCGTCGTGTAGTACGGATGGAACGTGCCTTCCTGAGTGGCGAACACCAGCCCGCACACCACCAGCCAGGTGCCCCACAGCACCCACCCGGAGGTGTCCAGCGGCTCGCCCGTGGCCGTGTTCCCGCGTCGGCGCCGCACCGCGACGGTCACCGCCACGCCCAGGGCCACCGCGCAGAGCGGCAGCAACCAGCTGATCTGGCCGCCGACCTGGTCGTTGAAGAGCCGCCCGAGCCCGGCGGCGCCACCGAAGGAGATCCCGCCCATACCGCCGGTGGCACCGTTCTCGCCGAAGATCCGGCCGAGCCCGTTGTAGCCGATGACCAGGTCCCAGGCCGAACCGTCCTCGCTGCCGCCGATGTACGGGCGGTCACCGGGCCACACCGCCACCATGGCCACCCACCCCAGGGAGGACACCGCCAGCACCGCTCCCGCGATGAGCAACCGGCGCGCCCGTACGAGCCAGCTCCCGGCCGCGCCGACCAGCCACGCCGCCGCGAGGGCCGGGGCCACCATCCAGGCGGCCAGCATCTTCGTCAGGAACCCGGCGCCGACGAGGAAGCCGCTGCCGCACAGCCACCACATAGCGCTCCGGCCGGACGGTGTCCGCAGGGCCCGGGTCAGCGCGTACGCCGCCGCGACCAGGGTCAGCACCAGCAGCGTGTCCGGGTTGTTGTCGCGGTTGATCGCCACCGTGATGGGCGTGAGCGTCATGACCAGCGCGGCGAGCAGCCCGGCGGCCTCGCCCGCCCAGCGGCGTACCGTCCGGTGCAGGACCAGGACCGCCGCGACACCTTCCAGCACCTGGGGCAGGAGCATCGCCCAGCCGTGCAGGCCGAAGATCTTGGTGCTGATGACCTGGGGCCACAGGGCGGCGGGCGGCTTGTCGACGGTGAGCACCCCGGCCGGGTCGTACGCGCCGAAGAGGAAGTTGGTCCAGCCGCGGCCCATCGACTTCACCGCGGCCGCGTAGTAGCTGTTGCCCCAGCCGAGCGAGCCGAGCGCCCAGCCGTAGAGGGCCGCGGCCAGCAGCAGGATCGCGCCGAGTGCGGCCGGGGCGGCCCAGCGGGGCCCGGGTGACGTTCGGGTCATGGTGCGCTTCGCTTTCCTGTGGGGGGTACGGGGATTCACGGGCGCCGGAAGACGGCCAGCCGCAGCACGAGGAAGCGCACGGCGGTGACCAGCACGGACGAGGCGGCCAGTACGAGGGCTTCGGCGCCCGTCGAGCCGTCCGGGCTGCTCTGGCGGTACAGCAGTACGGCGGCGGAGGTGACGAGGTAGCCCAGGACGAACAGGGCGCCCGCGCCCAGGTGTGCCCGTCCCACGCCGGTCTCGGACCAGCGGAACGTCAGACGGCGGTTGGCCTCGGTGTTGAGCACGGTGAGCACCAGCAGCGACACCAGGTTCGCCACCGCGGGCGGCCACCAGCCGCGCAGCAGCCAGTAGAACAGCGCCTGTCCGATGGTCGAGGCGATGCCGATGGCGACGAAGCAGCCGACCTCCCAGGTGAACCGGGACCGGCCGGTGCCGGGGGCCAGCACCGCGTCCGGGTGTTCGGCGGCCGGGGCGGGACGGCGCGGCAGCGCGACCCGGGCGGCGCCGGACGCCTTCAGCCGCGCCATCCGGTACAGGCCCCGCAGGTCGTCGGTGGCGGTGCCGACGACGTCGACCCGGGTGTCCACATCCTCCACCCAGTCGACCGGGACCTCGTGGATGCGCAGCCCGTTGTGCTCGGCCAGCAGGAGGAGTTCGGTGTCGAAGAACCAGGCGTCGTCCCGTGTCTTCTCCAGCAGGGGGCGCAGCACCTCGGTGCGGGCCGCCTTGAAACCGCACTGCGCGTCGCTGAACCGGGCTCCATGGGTCAGCCGGATCAGCCCGTTGTAGCAGCGGGAGATCAACTCGCGACGGGGCCCGCGTACGGTCCGCGCGCCCGATGCCAGTCTGCTGCCGATAGCCAGATCCGAGTGGCCGCTGGCCAGGGGCGCGATCAGGGGCAGCAGCCCGTCGAGCCCGGTCGACAGGTCGACGTCCATGTACACGACGATGTCGGCCTCGCTGGCGCCCCACACCGTGCGCAGCGCCAGGCCGCGGCCCTTGCGGTCCAGGTGGAACACCTCCACGCCGGGCAGTTCGGCGGCCAGTTCCGTCGCCACCTCGAAGGTCCGGTCGACGCTGGCGTTGTCCGCCACCGTGATCCGCCACGGAAACGGCAGCTGCTCACGCAGCCGGGCGTGCAGGGTGCGCAGGCAGCCGGGCAGGGCCCGCTCCTCGTTGTAGACGGGAACGACGATCTCGACGGTGGTGGTGTGCGCCTGGGAGGGCTCGGCGGAGCCGGACGGGGCCGCGGGCTGGAAGCCATGAGCAACGCTCAGGGCGCGAGATGTAGGGGGCATGGAGCAGAACCTTCGCGGCCCAACCAGGGAACTTCGCGACAGCAAGCTGGGAATTCGCCGAGAGTCCGCTGAGTCCTCGCTGAGAGATGTCGGCGCGGGCGGTCCGAGTGGCACCGCGGGCGCAGCGCGTCACGGCGTACGACACCGGGCTGGTCAGGGCGAAGCCGTAGGCCCCCGGCCCGCGCGGGGAACGTCGCATACTGGCCTCATGGCTGCCGAGGCAGGGCGGGAAGGCGAGGCGTTCCAGGAGTTCGTACGGTTCACGCCCCGGCTCGGCGGCATGGTCGCGTCCGCGGTGGGCTACCGCACGGGCGGGCGGCCACCGGCCCTGCACCGGGGGCTGCCCTCCCCCTGGCTGACGTTGATCTTCTCGCTTGAGGGCCCGGTGACCAGCGGGCTCACCCTGGACCAGGCGCGCGGCGCCGATGCGGTGCGGACCGACATCGTGGTGGGCGGACTGCACCAGAGCCCGGCATACATCATCCAGCCGGAGCACGAGGCCGGGCTGCAGCTGGCCCTGCATCCGCTGGCGGCGCGCAGGCTGCTCGGCCTGCCCGCGGGCGCGCTCGCGGACCAGCTCGTGGTGCCGGGGACCGATGTCCTGGGTGTGCGGGCCGCAGAGGTCCACGAGCGGCTGCGGGAGCTGACGGGGTGGGAGGAGCGGTTCGCCCTGCTCGGCTCGTATCTGCGGGCGCGGGCGGCCGCGTCCGACGAGGCCCCGCCGGTCCGGCGCGAGGTCCTCGAAGCGTGGGCGTGGCTGGCCCGGCACCGCGGCGCGGGCACGCTGCGCGGACTGGCCGAGCACGTGGCGCTCAGCCCCCGGCGGCTCACGGCGCTCTTCCGCGCCGAGACCGGTCTGAGCCCGAAGCAGGCCGCCCGGCTGATGCGGTTCGAGCACGCCAAGGGCACCGTGGTCCGGTCCGTCGCCACCGGCGGCTCGCCCGATCTGGCGCGGGTCGCGGCCGACTGCGGCTACTACGACCATTCGCATCTGGTACGGGACTTCCACCAGTACACCGGCATCAGCCCCACGGCCTGGCTGGCCGAAGAGTGCCGGAATATCCAAGCGGGCGGGCACCGGAACGGCGAAGAGTGAAAGGCATGAACACCATGGCAACCCAAACGCGCTCCCCGAGCGTCTGGCCGACGCTCCAGGCCCATGACGCGCCCGCCCTGATCGAGTTCCTCGTCGACACGGTCGGCTTCCTGCGCACCGCCGTGTACGAGGACGGCGGCCGGGTGGCGCACGCCCAGCTCGACTGGCCCGAGGGCGGCGCCATCATGCTCGGATCGCACAAGCCGGACAGCGCGGAATGGTGTCTGCGACCGGGCACCTTCGGCGCCTATGTCGTCACCGACCATGTCGACGACCTCTATCAGCGGCTGAGGGCGGCGGGGGTGAAGGTCATCCGCGAGATCGAGGACCAGCCGTACGGCAGCCGCGAGTTCGCGATCGCCGACCCCGAGGGCAACAAGTGGTCCTTCGGCACCTACCGCGGCGAGCCCCGCCCGGCCACGGCCTCTCCGCCCGCCTGAAGCAGGCGGGCGGAGAGGCCACCGGTCACGGCACCGGTATCAGCCTCAGCCGATGTCGAAATTGAAGTTGGTCACGTACCAAGCGTCCTTGATCTTGGTGGACTCGACCTTGACGTCCAGCTGTCCCGGCTTCAGTCCGGTGGAGTTGGACAGGACGACCTTGTTGAGCGTCTGTCCATCGATGGTGATCTTGTCACCGTGGACCTCCGCCTTGTCGCCGTCGGCCTGAACCTTGGCGACCTCCACCTTCGGCTCGCCCTTGGACTGCTTGGGCGTGAACGACTCACGGAGCCGCCCGACGTTCTCTTGCATCTTCCGCACCTCGGGCTCGTCACTCGCACACCGCGACGGGGTACCGACAGGCCCGGGTGACGACCCCTTGGCCGGGCCCGCCATCACCAGGCACGCCTTCTTCGGCTGGCCCTTGACGACCTCGGTCGTCCAGGTGGCAACCGCCTCCTCGGCCGTGGCCTGGCGGGGCTCCGATGCCTGCGAGTCCGCCGGACCATCCCCCTTCTTCTCCGACCCGTTGCCGGTCGAGCTGCTTGCCGCGGGCTTCGACCCCCCGTCGGACTCCGCCTCCTTCGAGCACCCCGTGACACCCACGACCGCCGCCACCACCGCGGCCCCGGCGATCCAGCGAACGGTCTTGTTCCTGTAGCTCTCTGACACGCTTTCAGGAGCCTTTCCCATAGACATCCATATGACCTGATGTCACCCCGAGGCGCCTCTGATCGAAACACCACATCGACCCTGAAGACGAGTGGGGCGACGGAATGGTTTCGCCCGCCGCCTGGCTGGCCACGGGCCCCGTCCTGCTGACAAGATCATTAAGGCAGCACACCGGCAACCGAAGGGCGAAGATTGTCCGAGACGTCCTGCCACGAGGAGTACGACTGCTGCTCCTGGAAGCCGGGGCGGCGGACACCAAGGCGGAGCTGGCCGTGCCACCCGCCTGACCCGCGCTGTGGGGCACGGAGGTCGACTACGCCTACACCACCGTGCCGCAGGCCGGTACCGACGGCGTGGCGCAGCCGTGGCCGCGGGGCCGGACGCTGGGCGGGTCGAGTGCCATCAACGCGATGGTGTTCCTGCGCGGACACCGCGACGACTTCGACCGCTGGGCGGCGGCCGGTTGCACGGGCTGGGGGTACGACGCGCTCCTGCCGTACTTCCGGCGGCTGGAGACCGCCACCGGAAAGGACCCGGAGCTCCGCGGTGACAGCGGCCCGATGCGTCCGGCGCAGGCGCGGGACGGCAACCCGCTCTCGCAGGTCTTCGTCGATGCCGCCGCGTCGGCCGGGCACCCGACGACCGACGACTTCAACGGTGCCTCCCAGGAGGGCGTCGGCTGGCACGACCTGAGCATCGCGGACGGCAAACGGCAGAGCACCGCGACCGCCTATCTGCACCCGGTCGGCGCGGAGCGGCCGAATCTGACGGTCTCCACCGACTCGCGCGCGCACCGCCTGCTCGTCGAGGGCGACCGGTGTACGGGCGTGGAGTTCCGGCGGGGCGGTGAGCCGGTCACCGCGCATGCCCGTGGCGAGGTGATCCTCAGCTCCGGCGCCGTCGACTCGCCCCGGCTGCTCCTGCTGTCGGGCATCGGACCGGCCGACGAACTGCGGCAGGCCGGGGTGGAAGTCCGCCACGACCTGCGCGGTGTGGGGCGCAACCTGCACGACCATCCGCTGTGCGGGGTCGTCTACGAGGCGAGCAAGCCGATCCCCGACGGGCTCACCAACCACGCCGAGACCTCGATGCTGTGGCGCAGCGACGCGTCCGCCGCGGGCCCCGACATGCAGCTGATGTTCATTCATGTGCCATTCCACCCACCGGCCATGCGGGCGCCGCGGAACAGCTTCACCTTCGGGGTGGCGACCGTGCCCGAGAGCCGGGGCTCGGTGCGCATCGCCGACGCCGGCCCGGACACGCCGCCGCTGATCGATCCGAACTACCTCGGCGAGGAGTCGGACGTCCGGCGCATGCTGCACGGCATCGAGGTGGCGCGGGACATCGCGGCCGCGAGCCCCTTCTCGGCGTGGCGCTCGCGCGAGGTGCTCGCCGGGGACGACGTCAAGGACGAGGCGGGGCTGCGCGCCTTCCTGGCGCGCGGCACCGGAACGTACTACCACCCGGTGGGCAGCTGCGCGATGGGAGTGGGCCCGGACGCCGTGGTCGCCCCGGACCTCACCGTCCACGGCCTTCAGGGTCTGCGGGTGGTGGACGCGTCAGTGATGCCGACGATCGTCTCCGTCAACACGACCCCCGCGACCCTCGCCATCGGGGAGAAGGCCGCCGACCTCATCCGCCGGGCGGCGTAGACCATGCGGAACGCGGCCCGCTCGGCGACCCTGGGGGTGTGACCCACCAGCCCCCCGCGCATGATGCCCGGAGCAGGCCGCCGACCGGTGCCGCGTACGTCGACTACAGCGGCGCGGTGTACGGCTCGCTGCTCGCCGCCTCCGTGGTGGCCGGTGTGGGCACGCTCGGCTCGTATCCACGGCTGGAACTCGTGTTGCTCCTGCTGTGTACGGGCGTGGTGTTCTGGGCCGCGCACGTCTTCTCGCGCCTCTTCGGAGCCCGGATGGCGCAGGAGCCCGGGAGCCGGGAGGAAGTCCGCCGCGTGTGCGCCGACGAGCGGCCCATCCTCGAGGCGGCCGTTCCACCGGCCGTCGCCGTGGCGATCAGTCCCCTCTTCGGGCTGGGGGTCGAGGGCGCGGCCTGGCTGGCGCTCGGTGTCGCGCTGGCGGGGCAGGTCGGCTGGGCGGCCGTGGCCGCCGTCCGCGTCGGCGCCCCGCGCCGTATGGTCCTGATCGCCAGCGCGGCCAACCTGCTCCTCGGCCTGGTCATCGTGGTCTTCAAGGCCGCGCTCCAGCACTGACCCTGCAGCCGCGAGACGGCCACGTCATGAACGGGTGCGGTCCGGCCGTCAGCCCAGGAAGCTCAGCCGGACCTGACGGCGCGGATTGTCCCGGTTCGTATCGACCAGGCACACCGACTGCCACGTGCCGAGCGCCAGGGTGCCGCCGACGACCGGGAGGGTGGCGTGGGGCGGGACGATGGCCGGGAGGACGTGGTCGCGGCCGTGGCCCGGGGAGCCGTGGCGGTGGCGCCAGCGGTCGTCGGCGGGGAGGAGGTCGCGAAGGGCGGCGAGGAGGTCGGTGTCGCTGCCCGCACCCGTTTCCAGAATCGCGATACCGGCGGTCGCGTGCGGGACGAACACATTGAGCAGGCCGTCGGCGCCCCGGGCCACCTCGCGCAGATACGCCTCGCAGTCGGCGGTGAGGTCGGCGACGGTCTCCGAGGTGCCGGTGGTGATGTCGAGCGTGTGGGTGCGGAAAGTTGCCATGACTCCATCCTCGTACGTGCTGTGGTAAAACTCCCGCAACAAAGGTCCGAGGGGCAAGACGGCGTTGACCCAGGTCGGACGCGCTGGCTAGCTTCAAGGGCATGTCTACGTCAGCCCTGCTCACCACGCGCGGTCATATCGACCTGCTGCGGGTGGCGTCCGCCACGTGTCCCGGCGCCTGCTGACCTTTTCGCGTACCTCCCCCTCTTTCTCGTGCTCGTCGTGCCGCGCTGACCACTGAACCGTCATGCCGTGCGGGCGCCGAGGCGTATCCCCTCCCTGGAGTCCCCGTGTCCCCGGTTCTTCTCGAACCGGTCGTGCCCCTGTCCGCGCGCCGCCGCACCGTACCCCGATGGCTGCGCCGCACGACCGGTCCCCTCCTTCTGCTGGCGCTCTGGCAGGTGTGCAGCGCGACCGGTGTGCTGCCCTCCGACATGCTCGCCTCGCCCGGCACCATCGCCGGTACCGCCTCCGGTCTGCTCGAGGACGGCACGCTGCCGCACGCCATGCTGGTGTCGGTGCAGCGGGTGCTGAACGGGCTGGTGATCGGCGGGGTCGTCGGGGTCGGACTGGCGCTGGTCTCCGGGCTGTCGCGGCTCGGTGAGGACCTGGTCGACGCGACCGTGCAGATGCTGCGCAGCATCCCCTGGGTCGGGATGATCCCGCTGTTCATCATCTGGATGGGCATCGGCGAAGCGCCGAAGATCGCGCTGATCGCGCTCGGCGTCGCCTTCCACCTCTATCTGAACGTGTACGCGGGCATCCGTGGCGTGGACGCGCAGCTCATCGAGGCCGGGAACTCCCTCGGGCTCGGGCGCTGGGGGCTGATCCGCCATGTGGTGCTGCCGGGGGCGCTGCCCGGGGCCATGACCGGGCTGCGGTACTCGCTGGCCACCGCCTGGCTGGCGCTGGTCTTCGGCGAGACGATCAACGCGGACGACGGGATCGGCTTTCTGCTCAACCGTGCGCGGGAGTTCTTCCAGACCGACGTGATCGTGGTCTGCCTCATCGTCTACGCCGCCCTCGGCCTGCTCGCCGATTTCATCGTCCGCACTCTGGAGAGGCTGCTGCTGCAATGGCGACCGACCTTCACCGGCAAGTGAACCCGCTCACGAAGGAAACGACGGACGACGCCGCCGTACGGGTCAGCTCGCTCACCCGCTCCTTCGACGGCCGGGCCGTCATCGACGACCTCGAACTGACCGTCCGGAAGGGCGAGTTCGTGGCACTGCTCGGCCGCAGCGGCTGCGGCAAGTCGACGCTGCTGCGCGTACTGGCCGGGCTCGACCGGGAGATCGAGGGCGAGGTGCTGGTGCCGCGGCGCAAGGCCGTCGCCTTCCAGGCGCCGCGGCTGATGCCGTGGAAGAGGGTGTGGCGCAATGTGCTGCTCGGGCTGCCCGGCCGCCCCGGGCGGGAGGTCGCGGAAAAGGCGCTGAACGAGGTCGGCCTCGGCCACCGCACCGACGCCTGGCCCAAGACGCTCTCCGGTGGCGAGGCGCAGCGTGCCTCGCTGGCCCGGGCGCTGGTGCGCGAACCCGATCTGCTGCTGCTCGACGAGCCGTTCGGCGCGCTGGACGCGCTCACCCGGATCACCGCACAGCGGCTGGTGGCCGACCTGTGGCAGAGCCGCGGCTGCGCGGTGCTGCTGGTGACGCACGACGTCGAGGAGGCGTTGCTGCTCGCCGACCGGGTGCTGGTGATGGACGGCGGTGTCATCGCCCACGAGACCCGGGTGAACCGGGACCGGCCGCGTGACATCGGCGACCCCTGCATCGCGGATCTGCGCACCCAACTCCTGGACCGGCTGGGCGTGGAGGCACCCGAGGCCGCCGAGGTCGAGAAGGTCGCGTAACCCCCGCCCGCCCCCGCACTTCCCTCTGTACGAACACTCACGATCGGACCCCGCAGACATGAGACGGCGATTCGTCCCGGCCCTGCTCATCTCCCTCGCCCTGCCGCTGTCCGCATGCGTCAGCTCGCACACGCAGAACGCGTCCTCCGGCTCCGGCGGCCACGTCGACGGCAAGGGCGATGTGACGCTCAACGTCGGCGACCAGAAGGGCAACGACGAGGCGGTGCTGCGCGCCGCCGGTGCGCTCAAGAACCTCCCGTACAAGATCAAGTGGTCGACGTTCACCTCCGGCCCGCCGATCCTGGAGGCCGTCAGCGCCAAGGCCGTGGACATCGGCGGCGTCGGCAACACCCCGCCCGTCTTCGCCGCGGCCGCCAAGTCCAAGATCAAGATCGTGGGCGCCAAGCACGGCACGGCCGACGGCGAGGCGATCGTGGTGAAGAAGGGCTCGCCGCTGAAGAAGACCGCCGACCTCAAGGGCAAGACGGTGGCGGTGGCGCAGGGCAGTTCGGCCCACTACCAACTCGTCGCCTCGCTCGCGAAGGCCGGGCTCTCGATCAAGGACGTCAAGGTCAGTTTCCTGCAGCCCGCCGACGCGCTGGCGGCCTTCAAGGGCGGCAAGGTGGACGCCTGGGCCATCTGGGACCCGTACACCGCACAGGCGGAACGCCAGGCGGACGCGCGGGCCATCACCACCGGCAAGGGGGTGACCAACGGCCTCAACTTCCAGGTCGCCAACCCGTCCTCGCTCGACGACAAGAAGAAGACGAAGGTCATCAAGGACTACCTGGAGCGGCTGCGCCGGGCCCAGAACTGGGTCTACAAGCACCCCGAGGCGTGGGCCAAGGTGTGGGGCAAGGAGACCGGGCTGCCGTACGACGTGGCGCTGGACTCGGTGAAGCGCACCAACGGCACCCGGGTGTACACCGCCGTCGACAAGCCCGCCATCGCCTCCGAGCAGCAGATCGCCGACACGTTCGCCAAGCTGAAGCTCACCCCGCGCCGCTTCGACTTCGCCGACTACGTGGACACCCGCTTCAACGGCGGTCTGCCGCCGTCCAGCACCGCGCCGCGCACCTTCGCGAAGGGCTCCTGATGTCCGCCCATCTCCACTGGTTCCTGCCCACGAGCGGCGACGGGCGCACCCTGGTCGACCGGCACGCCTACACCGGCGGTGACCGCTCGCGCATCACCCCGGTGTCCGGCGTCCGGACGCCGGACATCGACTACCTCGCGCAGATCGCCAAGGCCGCCGAGCACCTGGGGTTCGAGGCGGTGCTGACCCCGACCGGCACCTGGTGCGAGGACGCCTGGCTGACGACGGCCGCGCTCGCCCAGCACACCGAGCGGCTGAAGTTCCTGGTGGCCTTCCGGCCGGGGCTGATCTCACCGGTGCTGGCCGCACAGATGGCCGCGACGTACCAGCGGATCACCCGGGGACGGCTGCTGCTCAACATCGTCACCGGCGGTGACTCCGCCGAGCAGCGGCGCTTCGGCGATCATCTCGACCATGACCAGCGATACGCCCGCACGGCGGAGTTCCTGGAGGTCGTACGGGGTGTGTGGGGCGGCAAGCCCTACGACTTCGACGGCGAGCACTACCAGGTCGCGGGCGGACTGACCGCCGTGCCGCCGGACCCGCTGCCGCAGATCTTCTTCGGCGGCTCCTCCCCGGCCGCCGGACCGGTCGCCGCCCGGCACACGGACGTCTATCTGACCTGGGGCGAACCACCCGCCCAGGTCAAGGAGAAGATCGACTGGATCCGGGGGCTGGCGGAGCGGGAGGGCCGGGAGGTCCGCTTCGGCATCCGGCTGCACACCATCGCCCGCGACTCCTCGCGCGAGGCGTGGGCCGTCGCCGACCGGCTGCTCGACGACCTCGGGCCGGAGGCGGTCGCCGGGGCCCAACAGGCGCTGGGGCGCAGCGAGTCGGTGGGCCAGCAGCGGATGCTGGCGCTGCACGGCGGCTCACGCGACCGGCTGGAGATCTCGCCCAACCTGTGGGCGGGGATCGGGCTGGTGCGTGGCGGCGCGGGAACGGCGCTGGTCGGCAGCCATGCGGAGATCGCCGACCGGATCGAGGAGTACCACGCGCTCGGCATCGAGCACTTCATCCTCTCCGGCTACCCGCACCTGGAGGAGGCGTACTGGTTCGGCGAGGGCGTGACCCCGGAGCTGGCCTCGCGCGGTCTGGTGGCGAACACCCCGGCCCCGGGCGCCGCGCCGCTGCTGGTCGCCGGGGGCCGCTGACAAGGGCTTCCTCGCCCAGGTCTCGGACGCGAGTACTTTGAATAGTGATGTTCCGGGGCATATCCGGCGGGTCACCCCGGTTCCGCGCGCGCTCGCGGCGGGAGGTGAGCCATGGCCGAGCAGGACCCCTTGGACCAGGCCGGTACCGCCCGGCTGCGCACGATCATCACGGCGGGCGATGAGCTGGGCGACGCCGAGCTGCTGGGCTTCGCGCTGGACCACGCGGTCACGGAATCGGGCGGGCTGGGCGGCATGGTGCATCTGCGGGGCCCGGTCAGCCCGGGGCTGCTGCTCATGGCGGCGCATGGGCTCGCGCGTACGGTCGCCCGGCACTGGGAGAAGATCGAGGAGTCCGGCGCCACCGCCCCGGCCCGCGCGGTGGCCGACGGGGCGCCGGTATGGGCACCCGCCCGTACCGGCGCCGCTCGCGGCCCGGCGCTGCCCGCCGACTGCGGGCTGCTGGCGGTTCCGCTGGTCACCCCGGGCGGGGTGGCGGGCGTGCTGTCCGTGCTGACGGACCGTGCAGAGGCGCCCACGCGTCGGCAGCGGGAGTCGGTCGAGACACTCGCCGCGTGGGCCGCGCTGCGGCTGCGGGAGCACGCACCGGCCCCCTCCCCGGACCGGGGGGAGGACCGGGACGACGCGCGCTGGAATGGCCAAGTGCGGCAGGAGCCGCCCGCCGCCCGTCTGCGGCAGGCACTCAAAGCGCTCAGGGTGGGGTCCTGGGAGTGGAACCTGACCACCGGAGAGCTGGTGTGGGACGAGCCGACCCTGGCTCTCTTCGGCATGGATCCGGGCACCCCGAAGCAGCCGTTCGAGAACTGGACCGGCCGGGTCCACCCCGATGATCTGCCCTCGGTGCTGGTCGAGGCCGAGCAGGCGATCCGCCACCGCAGAGTCTTCAGCGTGGAGTACCGGATCTGCCGACCCGACGGGACCACGAGCTGGGTCAGCGCGCGGGGGCGGGTCCTGCTCGGGCCGGACGGTCAGCCCGCGGGCATGGTCGGCACGGTATGCGACACCACCGAGAGCCGGATCGCCCGGGATGCCGTGAACCGTGCGCTGCGCCATATGAGCGACGCGTTCCTCGCGGTCGACAGCGAGTGGCGGATCACCTTCGTGAACGTCGAGGCGGAGCGACTGCTCGGCACCCCCCGGACGCTGCACGGCCGGACGCTGTGGGACGCCTTCGCCCAGCTCGGCGTCGATGCCGCGGAACCGGGCATCGAGGCCCACTGCCGACAGGCCGCCGACAGCGGCACACCCATCGGATTCGACGTGCGGTGGCCCGCCAACGAGCGCTGGTACCACATGCGGCTGGTCCCGGTGCCGGAAGGGCTGACGGTCTACGCCACCGATGTCACCGAGCGCCGGTCACGCGAGGAGGAGCGCGCGGCGGCGGAACGCGCGGCGGCCGAGCGCACCGCCCGGATCACCGAGCTGACCAACGCCCTCGCGGAGGCCCTGACCATGCAGGACGTGGTGAAGGCCATCGCCGACCGGGTGCTGCGGCCGTTCGGCGCCTCCGGCCTCGTCGTCCAGCTCATCGAAGGGAAGGTGATACGGGTCGCCGGAGCCGTCGGATATCCACGGGCGTTCCTCGACTCCATCGACGGGTCCCCGATCGGTGACATCTCCCCGATCGCGGAGGTGTACTACAGCAGGACACCGGCCTTCGTCGGTTCGGTGGAGGAGTACATCGCGCGCTATCCGGCGATGGCCTGGCGCCCGGCCGCGGCCGACAAGGCCGCCTGGGCCTTTCTGCCACTGACCGTCTCGGGCCGCTGCGTCGGCTGCTCGGTGATCTCCTTCACCGAGCCGCGCCACCTCGACGGGGAGGAGCGGGCCCTTCTCACCGCCCTCAGCGGGCTCATGGCACAGGCCATCGAGCGAGCCAGGCTGTACGACACGGAGCACAACCGGGCCAAGGAGCTCCAGCGGGGACTCCTGCCGCGGACCCTGCCGCCGCTGACCACGGTCACCACCGCCGCGCGCTACCTGCCCGCCAGCGAGGGCATCGACGTCGGCGGCGACTGGTACGACGTGATCCCGCTGTCCGGCGCCCGGGTGGCACTGGTGATCGGCGACGTGATGGGGCACGGCCTGTCCGAGGCCGCCACCATGGGGCGGCTGCGCACGGCCGTGCGCACGCTCGCGGATCTGGATTTCCCGCCCGCCGAACTCCTCACCCGCCTCAACGACCTGGTCAACGACCTCGGGGACGACTTCTACGCCACCTGTCTGTACGCGGTGTACGACCCCGCCACCACCACCTGCTCCTTCGCCCGCGCCGGGCATCCTCCGCCGGGGATCATCCTCCCCGGGGGCGCCGTCCAGTTCCCCGACCACGCCCCCAACCCTCCACTGGGCGCGGCCAGGCCGCCGTTCGAGACGGTCGAGGTCTCCCTCCCCGAGGGCAGTCTGCTGGTGCTGTACACCGACGGGCTCATCGAATCGCCCACCCGGGACATCGACCGCGGCATGCGGCACCTGGCGAACGCGCTGTCCGGCGCGTTCACGGTCCGGAGCGGGAGGGAACCCCTGGAGCGGCTGTGCGACGACGTCCTGGCGGAGCTGCTGCCCGAGAAGGAGCTCACGCAGGACGACGCCGCGCTGCTGATCGCCCGTACTCACGCGACGGCCCCCGAGGACATCGCCGCCTGGCCACTGTCCGACGGGCCGATCGCCGCGAGCGAGGCACGCGACCATGTCCGCGACCAGTTGGCCCGCTGGCACCTCGACCCGCTCATCATTACCGCGGAGCTACTGGTCAGCGAGCTGGTCGCGAACGCCGTCCGGCACGCCAAAAGCCCCGTCGGGCTGCGTCTGCTGCGCGGTGAGGAGCTGATCTGCGAGGTTTCCGACGGCAGTTTGACCACGCCCCGGATCCGCCATGCCGCGGAGACGGACGAGGGCGGGCGCGGGCTGCAGCTGGTGGCCGCGCTCTCCCAGCGCTGGGGCACCCGCTACACCGCCGACGGAAAGTGCATCTGGACCGAGCAGCCGGTGTCATGAGCGATGAACCGCCCTGATCGAGCCGGGGCATGCGGCTGGCGGACCGGGAAGATCCGGCGCCGGAACAGAGTTAGCCGAAGCATGAACAACGTGGACGTCGTGGTCGTGGGAGCCGGGCAGGCCGGGTTGTCCGGGGCGTATCACCTGCGGCGGGCCGGGTACGAGCCGGGCACCGGATTCGTGGTGCTCGACCACTCCCCCGCGCCCGGCGGGGCGTGGCAGTTCCGGTGGCCGTCGCTGACGTACGGCAAGGTGCACGGGATGTACGACCTGCCCGGGATGCGGCTGACCAGCGACGACGCCCCTCCCGAGCGGGCGTCGTCCGAGGTGATCCCGGCGTACTTCGCACGCTATGAGCGCGCCTTCGACCTGCGGGTTGTACGGCCGGTACACGTCGCCGCCGTACGCGACGGCGACGACGGCAGGCTGCTGGTCGAGACCTCGGCCGGTACGTGGTCCGCCCGTGCGCTGATCAACGCGACCGGCACCTGGGACCGCCCCTTCTGGCCGCGCTACCCGGGGCAGGAGACGTTCCGGGGGCGGCAGGTGCACACCGCGCGGTACCCGGGTCCGGAGGCGTTCGCCGGGCAGCGGGTGATCGTCGTCGGGGGCGGCACGTCCGGGGTGCAGCATCTGCTGGAGATCGCCGAGGTGGCGGCCTCGACCACCTGGGTCACCCGCCGCCCGCCGGTCTTCCGCAGCGGACCGTTCGGCGCGGACCAGGGGCGGGCCGCGGTGTCGCTGGTGGAGGAGCGGGTACGGCGGGGGCTGCCGCCGCAGAGCGTGGTGTCGGTGACCGGGCTGCCCATGACGGAGGCGATGGAGCGGGCCCGGGCGCGGGGCACGCTGGACCGGCTGCCGATGTTCGACCGGATCACCCCGGACGGGGTGAGCTGGGCGGACGGCCGCACGGTGGCGGCGGACGTCATCCTCTGGGCCACCGGTTTCCGCGCCGCGATCGACCATCTCGCCCCGCTGCGGCTGCGCGAACCGGGCGGCGGGATCGCGGTGGAGGGCACCCGGGCCGTCCGGGATTCACGGGTGCATCTGGTCGGCTACGGGCCGTCGGCGAGCACGATCGGGGCGAACCGGGCGGGCCACGCCGCGGTGCGGGAGATCCGGACACTGCTGGACACGGCATCCGTCCCGGCTGCGGTCTGACGGGCGGAAACAGCCCGCGGCTCACGCGCCCGGCTTCGCCGCCAGCGTCGAGTCCCGTACGACCAGTTCCGGCTGGAGGACGATCCGCTGGTGGCGGTGGGCGTCGGCGTCCTCGCCCGTCTCCTCGATCAGCAGCTCCGCCGCCGTACGCCCCATCCGGAACGCGGGCTGCCGCACCGACGTGAGCGGCACCGCCGCGGCCGCCGCGAACTCGATGTCGTCGTACCCCACCAACGCCACCTCCCCCGGCACCGACACCCCGGCCGCGAAGAGAGCCTGGAGCACACCCAGCGCCAGCAGGTCGTTCGCGCAGAACACCGCGGTCGGCCGGGGGGAGATGCCCAGCAGCCGCGCCCCCGCGTCGCGACCCGCCGCCACGTCCAGCCGCTCGGCCTCGATGTGCTGCAGCGCCTCCGGCGGCAGCCCCTCCTCGGCGAGCGCGGCGAGCGCCCCGGCGCGGCGGTCCTGGCACTGCGGCAGGTGCATCGGGCCGCTGACGTACAGCAGCCCGCGGTGTCCCTGGGCGATCAGATGGCGGACGGCGAGCGTGCCGCCCTCGATGTCGTCCACCGACACCGAACAGCCCTCGCGGCTCGGCACCTCGCGGTCCACGAGGACGAAGGGGATGTCGTGGCGGCGGAAGTTGTCCAGGTTGCCGCCGGTGGCGTCGGCGGGGGTCACCAGGACGCCGCGCACCCGGTGCTCGGCGAAGAGCCCCAGGTAGTCGGCCTCCTCGTCGGCGCTCTGCGCGCTGTTGCACACCATCACCCCGAGGCCCGCGTCCCGGGCGGCGCGCTCGGCGCCGCTGGCCACGTCCACGAAGAAAGGGTTCGCCATGTCGAGCACCAGCAGCGAGATGATCCGGCTGCGCCCGGCGCGCAGCTGGCGCGCGGATTCGCTGCGTACATAGCCGAGCCGCTCGATCGCGGCCTGCACCCGGTCGCGGGTGGCCTCGGCGACCATCTCCGGCCGGTTGATCACGTTCGAGACGGTGCCGACGGACACTCCCGCCTGCCGCGCGACGTCCTTGATCCCCACCATGCGTCCCACGACCTCGGCCTCCGCCTTCCCGCGGCCCACCTCGGCCGCGGGACCCATGCTATGGCGTGTGCGGTGCGGATTTCTTCCACCCCGCCGCCACCGTCACACGCCGTGAGCGGTTCGGGCCAGGCTCGAACCGCGGACGACGAGTTCGGGCCGCAGCACTATCCGCCGGTGGCGGTGGGCGTCGGCCGCCTCGCCCGTCTCCTCGATCAGCAGCTCCGCCGCCGTACGCCCCATCCGGAACGCGGGCCGGCGCACCGAGGTCAGCGGCACCGCCGCGGCCGCCGCGAACTCGATGTCGTCGTACCCCACCAACGCCACCTCCCCCGGCACCGACACCCCGGCCGCGTACAGCGCCTGCAACACCCCCAGCGCCAGCAGGTCGTTCGCGCAGAACACCGCCGTCGGCCGGGGCGCCATGCCCAGCAGCCGCGCCCCCGCGTCCCGGCCGCCCGCCACGTCCAGCCGCTCCACCTCCACATGGCGCAGCGCGGCCTCGGCGACCCCCTCCTCCCGCAGGGCGCTCAGCGCGCCGGTGCGGCGGTCGCGGCACTGGGCGAGGTGCATCGGGCCGCTGACGTACGCCAGCACGCGATGCCCCTGGCCGAGGAGGTGGCGGGCGGCGAGCGTGCCGCCCTCGATGTCGTCCACCGACACCGAACAGCCCTCGCGGCTCGGCACCTCGCGGTCGACGTAGACGAACGGGATGCCGTGCCGCCGGAACGACTCCAGGTTGCGCCCGGTGGCGTCGGCGGGGGTGACGAGGACGCCACGTACCCGCTGCTCGGTGAAGAGCGAGAGGTAGTCGGCCTCCTCCTCGGCGCTCTGCGCGCTGTTGCACACCATCACCCCGAGGCCCGCCTCGCGCGAAGCGCGCTCGGCGCCACCCGCCACGTCCACGAAGAAGGGGTTCGCCATGTCCAGCACCAGCAGCCCGACGATGCGGCTGTGGCCCGCGCGCAGCTGGCGCGCCGACTCGCTGCGTACGTACCCCAGCCGCTCGATGGTGGACAGCACCCGGGCCCGGGTCTCCTCGGACACCGAGTCCGGGCGGTTGATGACATTGGAGACCGTGCCGACCGAGACCCCGGCCTCCTTCGCCACCTCCTTGATGCCCACGCCCGTCAGGACGGCAGCCGGAAGTCGATGACGCGGAGGGCCGAGGGCGTGGTGCCGCTCGACTTCCGCTGGTACATGAACGAGAGCACGCCGTCCTGGGCGAGGCGGGTGTCGTCCACGACGACCTCGCCGAACGCGTTCAGCCCGCTGCCGTCGAAGACCGTCTTCCAGTCGGTGTATCCCGACGCGCTGGACGCGGCGACGATGCGGCCGTACGGCATGACGGCGTAGGCGTTGTCGTACTTGTCGAAGGCGAGATGGGTGCGCTGGCTGGAGTTGAGGGCCACCGGGATCTCGGTCTTCTTCCAGGCGCCCGAGGCGTTCTTGAAGAGGTGGAAGGCGCGGCCGTTGGCCGTCCGGTCGGCCACGTAGTCGGTGGTGCACTGGCCGAAGCGGCCGGGGACGTAGCTGATGACGGCGTGCGGGCGCCCGGCGGAGTCGGTGGCCTGGCTCTCCTGGTTCATCAGCGAGTGGTCGGGGTTCAGCGGATCGACGACCGTGCCGGTGTCGTTGACGGTCACCTTGTCGGCGCCGCCGGTGGTGCCGACCACGGTGCCCGCCGCGTTGCGCCAGGTGCGGCCGCGGTCGGTGCTGTAGACGTAGCCGGTGTCGTGGTTGGTGAGGCCACCGGCATCGCACATCACCGCGTTGTTCTGCTCGCGCCAGGTGTAGAAGGCGTGCAACCGCCCGTCGGCTCCGTAGTCGATGCCGTGCAGATACATGTTGCGGGCGGTGCTGGAGCCGTGCTCGCTGGTGTACGTCCCCGTGGACGCGGACCATTCGCCGAGCGCGGTCCACTTGGTGCCGTCGTACTCGGCGAGCGCGTTGCGGCCGTTCCCGGAGACGCCGACGCGGTAGCTGAGCTGAAGGCGGCCCTCGGGGGTGGCCACGAACTGCGGATACGTGAACTGTGAGGTGAGCGCGAGCCCGTCCAGGGTGGTCTGCACGCCGCCGAACTGGGCGCTGTTCCACGCCTGTCCGGCGGGGTCGTCCAGCAGCCCGGCCACCGACTTCACATAGAAGAAGCCGCTGCTGTGCGAGTCCATGTTGAGGTGCAGCCGGCCGTCGACGCGCGAGATCCCCATGGAGATCACATTGTGGGAGTCGTCGGCGGTGAGCTTGTGCGCCAGCCGGACGGTCTGCCAGTCCGCCCGGCCCAGCGCACGGCGCCCGATGACAGCGGTGCGGTCGCCGGTGTACCAGACGGCGTACTGGTAGCCCTTGTAGGTCAGCAGCCCGTTCTTCTGGAACGCGTTGTTGTTGACCAGGCCGTTGTACGACTCGAAGAAGATGGCCTGGGAGTCGAGCTGGGTGTCGGCCACCTTGCTGACCGCCGGGCCGGGGGCCGCGCTTCCGGCCGGGGTGACCGCGCTCCCGGTGGGGACGGCGGCGGTGAGGAGGGCGGTGGCCAGCACGGCTACGGCCAGGGGTCTCATGTTCGTTTGTCTCCTACGTGTCCTGGTGTCCTAGGCGAGGTGGAACACTTCGGTGAGCGGCTTCATGGCCTCGTCCGGCTTGGCGCCGTCCAACTCCTCGAAGAAGGCGCCCATTTCGGCCTGCCACCGCGCGTTGATCTCGGTGGCCGCCATCGCGGCCTGCGCCGCCGCGAAGTCCTCGGTCTCCAGATAGCCGACCAGCAGCCCGTCCTCCCGCAGGAAGAGCGAGTAGTTGTGCCATCCGGCGGCCGACAGCGCCTCCAGCATCTCCGGCCATACGGCCTCGTGCCGCTCGCGGTACTCGGCCAGCCGCTCCTGGCGGACCTTCAGCAGAAAGCACACACGCTGCATCTCGCGGGCCGCCTCAGAAATGGAACTTGTCGATGTTGGACTTGTCGAAGACGGTGGGCGGGCCGAGGATGATCTCGCCGTCCTTGCCGACCGTGTACTCACCGAGCTTCCCGGCCTTGAACTTCTCCCCCTCGGCCCCGGTGATCTGCCCGGAGACCAGCGCGGCGGCGGCGTACGAACCGAGGTATCCCAGCTTCTTGGGGTCCCACAGCGCGAACTGCTCGACGGTGCCGTCCTTGATGTACTTGCGCATCTGGTTGGGCGTGCCGAGGCCGTTCAGCACGACCTTGCCCTTGTACGAGGAGTCGCTGATGTAGCGGGCGGCCGCGGCGATGCCGACCGTGGTGGGCGAGATGATGCCCTTGAGCTTGGGGTACGCCTTCAGCAATCCCTGGGTCTCCTGGAACGACTTCTGGTCGTCGTCGTCCCCGTACACCGTCTTGACCAGCTTCATGTTCTTGTAGGCGGGCTTCTTCAGCTCGTCCTTCATGAACCCGATCCAGGTGTTCTGGTTGGTCGCGTTCTGGGTGGCCGAGAGGATCGCGATCTCGCCCTTGTAGTCGAGCTGTTCGGCCAGGTGCTTGACCTGGCTGCGGCCGATCTCCTCCGAGCTGGCCTGGTTGATGAACAGTTGGCGGCAGGCCGGGGCGGTGTCCGAGTCGTACGCGACGACCTTGATGTTCTTCTTCATGGCCTGCTTGAGCGGGCCGCACACCGCGTTGGGGTCGTTGGCGGCGATGAGGATGGCGTCCTGCCGCTGCTGGATCAGGGAGTTGATGTACGACACCTGGGAGGAGGCGCTGGCGTCGGACGGGCCGACCTCCTTGCCCTTGCCGCCGAAGTCCTTGGCGGCGGCGATCCCGGAGGTGTCCAGGATCTTCAGGTACGGGTTGTTGATCTGCTTGGGCAGGAAGGCGAGCTTCAGCCCCTTCTTCAGCGGGGCGTCGGGGTCGGCCTTGGCATCGCTCTTGGCGGGGCCGCTGTTGTCGGTGTCCTTCTTGGTGGTGCCGCCGCAGCCCGCGAGGGTGACGGCGAGGGCACAGACCGCGGCGGCGGTGGCGACGGCGCGGCGGCGCGAGGAAGAGCGCTGGATCATGGGTGACCTTTCAGCTGTATCTGTGTCAACTCGTGGCCGCGGTGCGCCGCTGACGCCGGGCGCTCACCGTGGTGATCATGCGAGGTGTGAGGACGGACGCCACCAGCAGCAGCCCGGTGACGATCACCTGGACCTCGTTGGCCACGTCGTTGAGGGTCAGCAGGTTCTTCAGGACGCCGATGAGCAGCACCCCGGCGACCGCGCCGAACAGGGTCCCCTTGCCGCCGTCGAAGTCGACGCCGCCCAGCAGTACGGCGGCGATGACCAGCATCTCGAAGCCCTGGCCGTTGTCGGCGCGGGCGCTCCCGTACCGCAGGGTGAACACCACCCCGGCGAAGGCCGAGACGAGCCCCGCCACCACGAACAGCAGCAGCTTGATCCGCTTGACCCGGATGCCCGCGAAGTACGCGGCGTCCTCCTGGGCGCCGATGGCGAACAGCGACCGGCCGAGCCCGGTGGAGTGCAGCACCACGGCGGCGACGACGGCCAGCACGAGGAACAGCGCCACCGGATAGGTGAGGAAGGTCCCGGGCACGGTGGTGGTGTCGACCGCCCACTTCGCGTACGTCTCGGGGAAGTCGGTGATGGCGTTCGAGCCGAGCACCACCGAGGCCAGCCCCCGGTACAGCGCGAGCGTGCCGATGGTGACGGCGAGCGACGGCAGCCCGACCCGGGTGACCAGCCAGCCGTTGAGCAGCCCACCGGCCACGCCGACCAGCAGCACGACCGGCACGATGGTCTCGAACGCCCAGCCCTTGTCCCACAGTTCACCGGTCAGCGCGCTGGACAGGCCGAGCATGGAGGCCACCGACAGATCGACCTGCCCGGCCACCACCAGCAGCGTCATCGGCAGCGCCATCAGGGCGACCTCGGCGATGTCGTTGAAGGCGAAGGCGAGGTTGTCGCGGCTCGCGAAACCGTCCGTCGTAGCGAGCCCGGTGACGAAGACGGCCACCAGCAGCACCCCGACCGCGGTGTCCCACCTCGGCTTCATCGCGCGCTCCTCTTCCTCAGCGCACGGGTCATGCGCACGTTCACGATCCGGTCCACGCTGATGGCGGCCAGCAGCAGCGCGCCCGCGATGGCGTCCGCCCAGAAGGAGTCGACCTTCAGCACGGCCAGTGCGCTGCCGATCGTGGTGAGCAGCAGCGCGCCCAGCGCCGCGCCCCACACGGTGCCGGTGCCGCCGACGATGGCGACCCCGCCGACCACCACCGCGCTGACCACGGTCAGCTCCCAGCCGTGCGCGTTGTCGGCGACGACGGTCCCGAAGCGGGCCAGCCACAGCGCGCCCGCGAAACCCGACACGGCGCCGGAGAAGAGGTACGCGGCGAGCACCCGGCGCCGGATCGGCACCCCGGCGAGCCGGGCGGCATCGGGGCTGGAGCCGATGGCGTACAGCTCGCGGCCGCTGCGGTACATGCGCAGGAAGTACGCGGTCCCGGCGAGCACCGCGAAGGAGATCAGCGGCAGATACGGGAGCCCCAGAACGCTGCCGCTGCCCAGGTCCAGCACGGACTGCGGCACGTCGGCGGCGTTGATCTGCTCGCCTTGCGCCCACCAGTAGTCGAGGCCCTGGATGATGTAGAGCATCCCGAGCGTGACCACCAGCGCGGGCACCTTGCCGAAGCTGACGAGCGATCCGCTGACGAGGCCGCAGACCGCGCCGACGACGACGCCGAGCAGCAGCACCGTCAGCACCCCGTGGTCCGTCCCCGAGACGAACTTCCCGCAGGCGAAGGCGGACAGGCCCACCACGGACCCCACCGACAGGTCGATGTTGCGGGTGACGACCACGACGGACTGCCCGACCGCGAGCAGCACCAGGATCGCGGCGTTCAGCAGCAAGTCCTTGATGCCCTGGTCGTTCAGGAAGCGGGGCTCGGCGACCCAGGTGAACAGCACCAGCAGCACCAGCGCGCCCGCGATGCTGATCTCCCGCGCCCGGAAGACCGCGTCGACCAGCGAGCGCGCCGAGCGGTCCGTGTCCGGCGCGGGTGCGGGTTTCTCGACCGTGACCGTCATGCCGCCCTCTCCTTGAGACCGGTGGCCGCGGCCATCACCGACTCCTCGGTGGCCTCGGCGCGCGGGATCTCGGCCACCAACCGGCCCTCGTGCATCACCAGCACCCGGTCCGCCATGCCGAGCACCTCCGGCAGATCGGAGGAGATCATCAGCACCGCGAGCCCGTCGGCAGCCAGCGACGACAGCAGCCGGTGCACCTCGGCCTTCGTCCCGACGTCGATGCCGCGCGTCGGCTCGTCCACGATGAGCACCGCCGGTTCGGTGGCCAGCCACTTCGCCAGCACGACCTTCTGCTGGTTGCCGCCGGACAGCACCCCGACCCGGTCGCCGAGGCTGCCGTACTTCAGCTGAAGCCGCACCGCCCAGTCCGACGCCCGCCCGCGCTCCAGCGCGCGCTTCACCATCCCCGCGCGGCCCAGCCGGTCCAGACCGGTCAGCCCGATGTTGCGTTCGATGGACATCTCCATGACCAGGCCGCGCTGGCGCCGGTCCTCGGGAACGAGCGCGAGCCCGGCGTCCATGGCTGCGGTCGGCGAACCCGGCCGCAGCACCGTGCCGTCCACCCGCACCTCGCCCGCGTCCGCCCGGTCCACCCCGAAGACGGCCTGCGCGACCTCGCTGCGCCCGGCGCCGACCAGCCCCGCGAGCGCGACGATCTCCCCGCGCCGCACGTCGAACGACACATCCCGGAAGACACCCTCCCGGGTCAGTCGGCGCACGGACAGCGCGGTCTCGCCGACCTGGGTCGGCTGCTTCGGGTACAGCTCCTCCAGATCCCGGCCGACCATGCGGCGTACGAGGTCGTCCTGCGTCAGCCCGTCCAGCGGCTCGGACGCCACCCAGCGCCCGTCCCGCAGCGTGGTGACCCGCTGGCACAGCTCGAAGATCTCCTCCAGCCGGTGCGAGATGAACAGCACCACCGCGCCCTCCGCCCGCAGCGCCTCGACCACCGCGAAGAGCCGGGCGGTCTCGCTTCCGGTCAGCGCGGCCGTCGGCTCGTCCATGATCAGTACGCGGGCCTCGAAGGAGAGCGCCTTGGCGATCTCCACGATCTGCTGGTCGGCGATGGACAGCCCGCGCGCGGGCCGGTCCGGGTCGAGGTCGACACCGAGCCGCGCCATCAGACCGGCGACCTGCGCCCGCACCGCCTTGTGGTCGATCCGGCGCAGCGGCCGGCGGGGCTGACGGCCCATGAAGATGTTCTCGGCGATCGACAGGTCGGGGAAGAGCGTCGGCTCCTGGTAGATCACGGCGATACCCACGTCACGGGCGTCCGCCGGGCCGTGGAAGACCACCGGCCGCCCGTCCAGCAGCACCTGCCCGGAGTCCGGCCGGTGCACTCCGGCCAGCGCCTTGATGAGCGTCGACTTGCCCGCGCCGTTCTCCCCGGCCAGGGCGTGCGCCTCCCCGGCGAAGAGGTCGAGCGAGATGTCCCGGAGGGCCCGTACGGCGCCGAAGGACTTGTTCACCCCCTTGAGGGCGAGGACCGGAACAGGCTGGCTCACGGAGTCTCCTGAAGCACGCGAATGAAATGTTTCAATCTGGATTCCGGGAAGCTAGCTCCGAGCCATGCACCCGTCAAGGGGGTGCGCGGCAGGTAAATCCTGTGCAGGCGCGACCTCTTGACGCGCCCCGGTCATCGCCCCTACGTTCCAGGCGCCTTGGATTGAATCGTTTTTCATCCAGTCGCCCTGGAGGTGCTCGTGATCAGCAGGCGCCATCTGCTCGCCACCACCGCCGTTACGGGTACGGCCCTCACGGGTCTGCCCGCCCTCGCCCCCTCCGCCGCCGCCTCCGCCCCTGCTTCAGGCGGGCCGGGGCTGCGGGTGCGGTCCACGACGGTCGAGTACGCCGCCCACCCGCTCGGCCTCGACACGCCCCGCCCCCGGCTCAGTTGGATCCTCGGATCCGATGCCCGCGACCAGGTGCAGAGCGCGTACCGGATCCGGGTCGCCACCTCCCCGGACAAGCTCGGCTCCCCCGACGTCTGGGACAGCGGCAAGACGACCTCGCGCCACTCGGTCCTGGTCCCCTACGACGGCCCGGCGCTGCGCCCGCGCACCCGCTACCACTGGTCGGTCCGCGTCTGGGACGGCCACGGCCGCCCGTCCCCCTGGTCCGCCCCCGCCTGGTGGGAGACCGGGCTGCTGAACACCGGGCAGTGGCAGGCCCGCTGGATCGCCGCGCCCACCGAGGTGACCGCGCCCCCGGCGCTGGACGGAGCCTCCTGGATCTGGTTCCCCGAGGGCGACCCGGCCAACGAGGCGCCCGCGGCCACCCGGTGGTTCCGTACCACCGTCCACGCCACCGGCACCGTCCGCCGCGCACGCCTGGTGGTGACGGCCGACAACGGCTTCACGGCCTACGTCAACGGCACCGAAGTCGCCGCCCGCGAGGTGCTGGAGGTACAGAAGGCGTGGGCCCACCCGGCCACCGTCGACGTCACCGAATTCCTCCGCCGGGGCGCCGCGACTCTCGCGATCTCCGCCACCAACGCCACGAAGGGCCCGGCCGGGCTGCTGGCCACCCTGGAACTCACCACCGAGGACGGCACCACCCACCACCACACGGACGCCACCTGGCGAGCGACCGACGAGAAGCCCCCCGCCGCCTGGGCCTCCCCCGGCCACGACGACAGCGACTGGACAGACGCCAAGCAGCTCGCGCCCTGGGGCAGCGGGCCATGGGGCAAGGTGGTCCCCCTCCAGGCCCCCGCCCAGCTGCGCCGCGCCTTCCGGCTCACCAAGCCCGTCGCGCGCGCCCGGCTCTACGCCACGGCGTTCGGGCTCTACGAAGCCCACATCAACGGCGCCCGCGTCGGCCGCGACCAGCTGACCCCGGGCTGGACCGACTACCGCACACGCGTGCCGTACCAGACGTACGACGTCACCGACACCCTCCGCCGCGGAGCCAACGCCCTCGGAGTGACCCTCGCGCCCGGCTGGTACTCCGGAAACGTCGCCTGGCTGGGCCAGGACCAGTACGGCACCCACCCCGCGCTGCTCGCCCAGCTGGAGGTGGTCTACACCGACGGCAGCACCGAGCGCGTCACCACCGATCAGCAGTGGCACGCGGCCACCGGCCCCCTGCAGACGGCCGATCTCCTGATGGGCGAGGAGTACGACGCCCGCCGGGAGACCCCGGGCTGGACCTCACCGGGCTTCGACGACACCGGCTGGCGGCCCGCCACCACGGCCGCGGACATCACCGCCGAGGTCGTGGCCCGGACCGACGCGCCGACCCGCGTGGAACGCGAGATCACCCCCGTCAAGCGCACCGAACCCACCCCCGGTGTGTTCCTGTACGACCTGGGCCAGAACATGGTCGGCAGCGTCCGCCTCAAGGTCTCCGGCCCGGCCGGACGGACGGTCCGGATCCGCCACGCCGAGGTGCTCAACCCGGACGGCACCGCGTACACCGCCAACCTGCGCACCGCGCGCGCCGTCGACACGTACACCCTGAAGGGCGGCGGCCGGGAAACCTACGAGCCGCGCTTCACCTTCCACGGCTTCCGCTACGTCGAGGTCACGGGCTACCCCGGGAAGCCTCCCCTCGACGCGGTGACCGGGCGGGTCATGCACACCGCCGCCCCGTTCACCATGTCCTTCCACACCGACGTGCCCCTGCTCAACCAGTTGCACTCCAACATCACCTGGGGCCAGCGCGGCAACTTCCTGTCCATCCCCACCGACACCCCGGCCCGGGACGAACGGCTCGGCTGGACCGGCGACATCAACGTGTTCTCCAGCACGGCCGCGTACACCATGGAGTCGGCCCGCTTCCTCACCAAGTGGCTCCAGGACATGCGCGACGGCCAGAGCGAGGACGGCGCCTTCCCCGATGTGGCCCCGGTCGTCAGCGGCCTCGGCAGCGGCACCGCGGGCTGGGGCGACGCCGGGGTGACCGTTCCGTGGAACCTCTACCAGGCGTACGGCGACACCCGGGTCCTGCGCGAGAACTGGCCCGCCATGCAACGCTGGATCACCTATCTGGAGAAGCACAGCACCGATCTCCTGCGCCCCGCCGAGGGCTACGGCGACTGGCTCAACGTGGACGACGAAACGCCCAAGGACGTCATCGGCACCGCGTACTTCGCCCACGCCACCGACCTCGTCGCCCGCACCGCGCACGTCCTGGACGAGGACCCCGCGCCGTACGAGTCCCTCCTGACCCGCGTCAAGGCGGCATTCGCCAAGGCGTACGTCTCCGCCGAGGGCCGGATCAAGGGCGACACCCAGACGGGTTACGTCCTGGCCCTCTCCATGGACCTGCTCCCCGCCGCCCTCCGCACCCCTGCGGCCGACCGCCTTGTCGCCCTCATCGAGGGCCGTGACGGCCATCTGTCCACCGGCTTCCTCGGCACGCCCCGGCTGCTGCCGACGCTCACCGACACCGGCCACACCGACATCGCCCACCGCCTCCTGAAGCAGCGCACCTTCCCCTCCTGGGGCTACCAGATCGACCGGGGCGCGACCACGATGTGGGAGCGGTGGGACTCCATCAAACCCGACGGAAGCTTCCAGGACGTCGGGATGAACTCCTTCAACCACTACGCCTACGGCTCGGTCGGCGAGTGGATGTACCAGAACATCACCGGCATCGCCCCGGCCGCCCCCGGCTTCCGCGCGATCCGCATCAGGCCCCGCCCCGGTGGCGAGGTGCGCGCGGCCGAGGGCCGCTACGACTCCCTCTACGGCCCGATCACCACCCGCTGGTCCCGGCGGGGCGAGGACTTCGAGCTCACCGCTTCCCTGCCCGTCAACACCACCGCCGAGATCTGGGTCCCCGCCCGCCGCGAGGCCGACGTGACCCAGCGCGGCGCCCGCTTCCTGCGCCTGGCGGACGGCTGCGCGGTGTATGCCGCCGGATCGGGGTCACACCACTTCTTGACGCGCGCCAACCTGCGCGATTAGCTTTCTTGAATCGTTTCACATCGAGGAGACCCATGTCTGACGTTCCGGCCGTGAAGGCGGCCCTCAAGAGCCAGGCGATCGAAACGCCGTCATGGGCGTACGGCAACTCCGGAACACGCTTCAAGGTGTTCGCCCAGCCCGGTGTCCCCCGCACTCCGCAGGAGAAGCTGGACGACGCCGCCCAGGTGCACGCCCTCACCGGCGTCGCCCCCACCGTCGCCCTGCACATCCCCTGGGACAAGGTCGACGACTACGCGGCGCTCGCGAAGCACGCCGAGGAGCGCGGGCTCGGGCTGGGCGCCATCAACTCCAACGTCTTCCAGGACGACGACTACAAGCTGGGCTCGGTCACCCACCCCGACCCGGCGGTCCGCCGCAAGGCCGTGGACCACCTGCTGGAGTGCGTCGACATCATGGACGCCACCGGCTCCCGCGACCTCAAGCTCTGGTTCTCGGACGGCACCAACTACCCCGGCCAGGACGACATCGCCGCCCGCCAGGACCGCCTGGCCGAGGCCCTGAGCACCGTCTACGACCGCCTCGGGGACGACCAGCGGCTGCTTCTGGAGTACAAGTTCTTCGAGCCCGCCTTCTACACCACGGACGTCCCCGACTGGGGCACCGCCTACGCCCACTGCCTGAAGCTCGGCCCCAAGGCCCGGGTCTGCGTGGACACCGGCCACCACGCCCCGGGCACCAACATCGAGTTCATCGTCGCCCTGCTCCTCCGCGAGAAGAAGCTCGGCGCCTTCGACTTCAACTCCCGCTTCTACGCCGACGACGACCTCATGGTCGGCGCCGCCGACCCCTTCCAGCTCTTCCGCATCATGTACGAGGTCATCCGCGGCGGCGGTCTCACACCGGACATCGCCTTCATGCTCGACCAGTGCCACAACATCGAGCCGAAGATCCCGGCGATCATCCGCTCCGTGATGAACGTCCAGGAGGCCACCGCCAAGGCCCTCCTGGTCGACCGCGACGCCCTGGCCGCCACCCAGCGGTCGGGCGACGTCCTCGGCGCCAACGCGGTGCTGATGGACGCGTACAACACCGACGTACGCCCCCTCCTCGCCGAGGTCCGCGAGGAGCTGGGCATCGGCCCCGACCCGATGGCCGCGTACCGGGCGTCCGGCTGGGCGGAACGGATCGTCGCGGAGCGCGTGGGCGGCCAGCAGGCCGGGTGGGGCGCGTAGCGCCTGCGGCGTGCACCGCGAAATCCGCTGATCCACCGTTGGCCGCACCACCACACACATGAGGACGACATGACCGCAGAACTCCACCCCACCGCGGCCACGCTGCTGGAGCGGAGCCACCGCCTCGGTGCCGATCCGCGCAACACCAACTACGCGGGCGGGAACACCTCCGCCAAGGGCACCGACACCGACCCCGTCACCGGCCAGGACGTCGAGCTGATGTGGGTCAAGGGCTCGGGCGGCGACCTGGGCACCCTCGCCCCCGCGGGCCTCGCCGCGCTCCGCCTGGACCGCCTCCGCGCGCTCACCGGCGTCTACCCGGGGGTGGAGCGCGAGGACGAGATGGTCGCCGCGTTCGACTACTGCCTCCACGGCAAGGGCGGCGCGGCGCCGTCCATCGACACCGCCATGCACGGCCTGGTCGACGCTGCCCATGTGGACCACCTCCATCCCGACTCCGGCATCGCCCTGGCCTGCGCCGCCGACGGCGAGGCGCTCACGAAGGAGTGTTTCGGCAACCAGGTGGTCTGGGTGCCCTGGCGCCGCCCCGGCTTCCAGCTGGGCCTGGACATCGCCGCCATCAAGAAGGCCAACCCGCAGGCCATCGGCTGCATCCTCGGCGGCCACGGCATCACCGCCTGGGGCGCCACCTCCGACGAGTGCGAGGCGAACTCCCTCCGCATCATCCGCACCGCCGAGGAGTTCCTCGCCGAACGCGGCAAGGCGGACCCCTTCGGCCCCGTCGTCCACGCCCCGCTCCCCGAGTCCGAGCGCCGCGCCCGCGCCGCCGCCCTCGCGCCCGTGATCCGCGGCCTGGCCTCCACCGACCGCCCACAGGTGGGCCACTTCACGGACAGCGACACCGTCCTGGACTTCGTCTCCCGCGCCGAACACCCCCGCCTGGCGGCACTGGGCACCTCGTGCCCGGACCACTTCCTCCGTACGAAGGTCCGCCCCCTGGTCCTGGACCTCCCCCCGGACACTCCCCTAGACGAGACCATCACTCGCCTCAAAGACCTCCACACCACCTACCGCGCCGACTACGCCGCCTACTACGACCGCCACGCCACCCCCGACTCCCCGGCGATGCGCGGCGCGGACCCGGCGATCGTGCTGATCCCCGGGGTGGGGATGTTCAGCTACGGCAAGGACAAGCAGACGGCCCGGGTCGCGGGCGAGTTCTACGTCAACGCGATCAACGTGATGCGGGGCGCCGAGGCGGTCTCCTCCTACGCCCCCATCGAGGAGTCGGAGAAGTTCCGCATCGAGTACTGGGCGCTCGAAGAGGCCAAGCTCCAGCGCATGCCGAAGCCCAAGCCCCTCGCCACCCGCGTGGCCCTGGTGACCGGGGCGGGCTCGGGCATCGGCAAGGCGATTGCCCACCGCCTGGTGGCCGAGGGCGCGTGCGTGGTGGTGGCGGATCTGAACCCGGATTCGGCAGCCTCAGTCGCCACCGAACTGGGCGGCCCCGACAAGGCCATCGCCATCACGGCGGACGTCACCGACGAAGACGACATCACCGAAGCGTTCACCACCGCGGTCCTGGCCTTCGGCGGCGTGGACCTGCTGGTCAACAACGCCGGGATCAGCATCTCCAAGCCGCTCCTCGAAACGACCGCCAAGGACTGGGACCTCCAGCACGACATCATGGCGCGCGGCTCCTTCCTGGCCTCCCGCGAGGCGGCCCGCGTGTTCATCGCCCAGAACATGGGCGGCGACATCGTGTACATCGCCTCCAAGAACGCGGTCTTCGCGGGCCCGAACAACATCGCGTACTCCGCCACCAAGGCCGACCAGGCGCACCAAGTACGCCTCCTGGCCGCAGAGTTGGGCGGCCACGGCATCCGCGTCAACGGGGTGAACCCCGATGGCGTCGTCCAGGGCAGCGGCATCTTCGCGGGCGGCTGGGGCGCCAAGCGCGCCGCGGTGTACGGGGTGCCCGAGGAGAAGCTGGGCGAGTTCTACGCCCAGCGCACCCTGCTCAAGCGCGAGGTGCTCCCGTCCCACGTGGCGAACGCGGTCTTTGCGCTCACCGGCGGCGACCTGTCCCACACCACGGGCCTGCACATCCCGGTCGACGCGGGGGTCGCGGCGGCGTTCCTGCGCTGACGCGCGCGCGAGGGGGTCGGGGGCGCAGGCCCCGCCCCGCAACCACATGACCGCCCCACCCACCACGAGGTCAACGTGCCGCCACCCACAGAACACCGCTTCGCCGCCGTAGACCTCGGTGCGTCCAGCGGCCGCGTCATGGTCGGCCAGGTCACCCCGGACACCCTGACGCTCCACGAGGTGCACCGCTTCGCCAACGACCCGGTCCGCCTCAACGGCACCCTGCACTGGAACATCCTGTCCCTCTACCAGGGCGTCCTGAACGGCCTCAAAGCAGCAGCGCACACCGCCACCACCCCCCTGACCAGCATCGGTATCGACACCTGGGCCGTCGACTACGGCCTCCTCGACGCCACCGGCGCGCTCCTCGCCAACCCCGTCCACTACCGCGACACCCGCACCGCCACCGCCGCGGACACGGTCTCGGCGGCGATCCCGCCCCCCGCCCTGTACGCGGCCACCGGCCTGCAGCACCTCCCCTTCAACACGATCTACCAGCTCATCGCCGCCCGGGGCACCCCCGCCCTGGCCGCCGCCCACCGTCTGCTCCTGATCCCCGACCTCATCTCGTACTGGCTGACGGGCGAGGCGGGCACCGAGCTGACGAACGCGTCGACCACCCAGCTCATCGACCCGCGCACCCGCACCTGGTCCACCCACGTCGCGGACACCCTGGGCATCGACCTGTCCCTCTTCCCGCCCCTGCGGAACCCCGGCACCCCCGCCGGACACCTCCTCCCGGACGTCCTCGCCGCAACCGGCCTCCGCCACCACACCCCCCTGACGGCGGTCGGCTCGCACGACACCGCCTCCGCCGTCGTCGGGGTCCCCGCCACGAGCCCCCGCTTCGCGTACATCGCCACCGGCACCTGGTCGCTGGCCGGGCTGGAGCTGGACGCGCCGGTGCTCACCGAGGCGAGCCGACGGGCGAACTTCACCAATGAGCTGGGCGTGGACGGCACGGTGCGCTATCTGCGCAACATCATGGGCCTGTGGATGCTCCAGGAATGCCTGCGCACCTGGGAAAACACCGGCAGAGAGCATCACCTCCCCGCTCTCCTCAAGGCGGCGGCCGAGGCCACCCCCTTGCGCTCCGTCGTGGACGCGGGCGACCCCGCGTTCATCGCGCCCGGCGACATGCCCGACCGCATCGCCGCCGCCTGCCACCGCACCGGCCAGCCAGCACCCCGTACCCCCGCCGAGGCGACCCGCTGTGTGCTGGACTCCCTCGCCCTGGCGCACCGCCGCGCGATCGAGGACGCGGTCCGGCTGTCCGGCCGTACGGTCGACACCGTGCACATCGTCGGCGGTGGCGCGCACAACACGCTGCTGTGCCAGCTCACCGCCGACGCCTGCGGCCTCCCGGTGGTCGCGGGCCCGGCCGAGGCGGCGGCCCTCGGGAACATCCTGGTGCAGGCGCGTACGGCCGGAACGATCAGCGGCGGGCTGTCCGACGTGCGCGCACTTCTTCACAGCACCCAGCCACTGAGGCAGTATGAGCCCAGGGGTGATCATTCGGCGTGGGACAGGGCAGCCTCCCGCCTGGAAGGCGCACAGGTCACCGAGACCGAGGCAGCCGAGGAGGAATGGTGCGGGTAGCGCTCTTCATCACCTGCGTCAACGACACGCTCTATCCGCGCACCGGCCAGGCCGTGGTCACCCTGCTGGAGCGGCTGGGCGTGGAGGTGGACTTCCCGCCCGAACAGAGCTGCTGCGGCCAGCCGCAGTTCAATACCGGCTACCGCCATGACACGGAACCCCTCCTCCGCCGCTACGCCACCGCGTTCCGGGACTACGACTACATCGTCACGCCCTCCGGATCGTGTGCCGCGATGGTGCGCGACAACTATCCGAGGATGGGTGCGAAGGCCGCCGCCGAGGGCCGCGGCCAGGACCTGACCGACCTGGCGGCCACGGTCGTCCCCAAAACCTACGAACTCACCGAGTTCCTGACCGACGTCCTCAAAGTCACCGACGTGGGCGCGTACTACCCCCACACCGTGACGTACCACCCCACCTGCCACGGGCTGCGGATGCTCCACCTCGGCGACCGGCCGCGCGCGCTGCTCACCGCGGTCGAGGGGCTGGACCTGGTGGAGCTGGAGGGCGCGGAGGAGTGCTGCGGTTTCGGTGGCACGTTCGCGGTCAAGAACGCGGCGGTGTCGGCGGCGATGGGCGCGGACAAGGCACGCAACATCACGGCGACCGGCGCCGAGGCGGTCTGCACGGTCGACAATTCCTGCCAGATGCACATCGGCGGCACGCTCGCCCGCCAGGGTTCGACGGTCCGCCCTGTGCACATCGCCGAGATCCTGGCCAGCACGGAAGGGGACGTCTGGTGAGCGGAACCCACGAAGCCACCTATCTGGGGATGCCCGCCTTCCCGGCGGCGGCCGACGCCTCCACCCGTAACACCCAGCTGCGCGCAAACCTGCGCCACGCCACGCACACCATCCGCGCGAAGCGCGCCACGGCCGTGTCCGAGCTGGACGACTGGCAGCAGCTGCGCGCCGCGGGCGCGGCCATCAAGGACCGTACGCTGCGCCACCTCGACCACTATCTGGAGCAGCTGGAGAGCACGGTCACGGCGGCCGGTGGCCAGGTGCACTGGGCGGCGGACGCGGACGAGGCGAACCGCATCGTCACCGAGCTGGTACGGGCCACGGGCGAGCGCGAGGTCGTCAAGGTCAAGTCGATGGCGACGCAGGAGATCGGGCTGAACGGCGCCCTCGCCACCGCCGGGATCACGGCGTACGAAACCGATCTCGCCGAGCTGATCGTGCAGCTCGGCGACGACCTCCCGTCCCACATCCTGGTCCCGGCGATCCACCGCAACCGCGGCGAGATCCGCGACATCTTCACGGAGCGGATGGCCGGGTGGGGCCGCCCGGCCCCGGAGGGGCTGACCGACGCGCCCGCCGATCTGGCCGAGGCGGCGCGCCTCCACCTCCGCGAGAAGTTCCTGAACGCCAAGGTGGGCATCTCCGGCGCCAACTTCATGATCGCGGAGACCGGCACCCTGGTCGTCGTCGAGTCCGAGGGCAACGGCCGGATGTGTCTGACCCTCCCCGAGACGCTGATCTCCGTCGTCGGCATCGAGAAGGTGGTCCCCACCTTCCAGGACCTGGAGGTGTTCCTCCAGCTCCTCCCCCGCTCCTCGACCGCGGAGCGGATGAACCCGTACACCTCCACCTGGACCGGCACCACGGACGGCGACGGCCCGCGCACCTTCCACCTCGTCCTGCTGGACAACGGCCGCACCGACACCCTCGCGGACACCGTGGGCCGCCAGGCGCTGCGCTGCATCCGCTGTTCGGCGTGTCTGAACGTGTGCCCGGTGTACGAGCGGGCGGGCGGCCATGCGTACGGCTCGGCGTACCCCGGCCCGATCGGCGCCATCCTCACCCCGCAACTGCGCGGCACCCAGAGCGAGTTGGACGCCTCGCTGCCGTACGCCTCCTCGCTGTGCGGCGCGTGTTACGAGGTGTGCCCGGTGGCCATCGACATCCCCGAGATCCTGGTCCATCTGCGCGAGCGCGTGGTCGAGGGCGGTCCCGTCTCCGTCCGTGGCACCCGTACGCTCATCAAGCCCGCCAAGGGCCACGCCGCGGAGCGGGCCGCCATGCGGGCCGCGGGCTGGGCCCTCGACCACCCCGGCGTGCTGCGCACCGGCCAGCGCCTGGCCGCCCGCACCCGCCGCTTCCACCCGCGCCGCCTGCCCGGGCCGGGGCGGGCGTGGAGCGACACCCGGGAGCTGCCGAAGGTACCGGCGGAGTCGTTCCGCGACTGGTGGCAACGCACGCGGGGCTCGTCGCCTGCTGACCACGACCCGAGGAAGACCTCATGAGCGCCCCGACCGGCTCCCGAGCCCTGGTGATGGCCCGTATCCGCCGCGCCCTGGCGGATGTCCCGCGCGCCGAGACGCCGCCCGAGGTCGCGGTCGACCGTACGTACCACCGCGTACACGGCGACCGCACCACCGCCCAGACCGTCGACCTGCTCGCCGAGAACCTCGCCGACTACCGCGCGATCGTCCACCGCACCACGGCCTCCACCCTGCCCAGCCTGATCGCGGACTTGCTCACCGCACGCGGCGCGACGAGCGTCGTCGCCCCGTCCGGCCTCCCCGCCGAATGGCTGTCGGCGACGGACGTCGTACGGCTGACGGACTCCCCCGACCAGACCCCCCACGACCTGGACGACGTGTCCAGCGTGGTCACCGCCTGCGCGGTGGCCATCGCCGAAACCGGCACCATCGTCCTGAACGCCGACACCGACCAGGGCCGCCGCCGCATCTCCCTCGTCCCCGACCACCACATCTGCGTGATCCGCGTCCCGGCCCAGGTCGTGGACTCGGTCCCCCAAGCCCTCGAACGCCTCGACCCGGCAAGCCCGTTGACGTGGATCTCGGGCCCGTCGGCGACGAGCGACATCGAGCTGGACCGCGTGGAAGGCGTCCACGGCCCCCGCACCCTGGAAGTCATCCTCGCAGCGGACTGAGACCCTCGCCACGAATTCGAACACCCTGCCTACCCTTCGTCGCTCCCGGTGACCGGGTGTCGTACGGTGCTGGTTGGATAAAGCCGTGTCGATCGGGGAGGGCGAGCGGTGAGCGGTGGCGAGGGCGGCACCAAGGGTGGCAACGCGGACCTGGCCGCTGTCGCCATGCCTGCCGACCGCGCCCCCGAGCCCGCCCTGATCCTCTGGGACGTGGACCAGACGTTGGTGAGTATCAAGGGCGGGGTGAGCCGCAGCCTCTATGAGCGGGCCTTCGAGAAGGTGGTGGGCAAGCCACTCGGAGAACTGGCGGACATGGCGGGGCGTACGGAGCAGTCCATCATGGTGGAGACGCTGCGTCTCAACGGCATCGACGAGCCGGAAGAGCTGTTCGGCGACTTCTATGCCGCACTGACGGCGGCAGCCGAAGAGCTGAAGGGGCGCATGCGGGAGGTCGGCGTCGTACTGCCGGGGGCCCGGGAGGCCATCGCGGCGTGCGCCGGGCGGCGCGCCGTGCAATCGGCGGTTACCGGCAATCTTCGCCCCGTCGCCGTCACCAAGCTGGCCGCGCTCGGGCTGGGCGGCGGGTTCGACTTCGAGGTCGGCGGCTACGGCGACGACGGGAACGATCGGGCCGACCTCGTGCGTCGGGCGCGCAAGCGAGCGTCCGAGAAGTACGGGCACGGCTTCGACGGCAAGCGGACCGTGGTCATCGGCGATACGCCGCACGATGTGCGCGGTGCCCTCGATGCCGACGCCTTGGCCGTGGGTGTCGCCAGCGGGCGTAGCTCCGCCACGGAACTACAGGGAGCCGGGGCGCACATCGTGTTGGCGACGCTCAGCGACTTCACCGGCCGCTGTGGGGAAGCCCTCGGCTGGGGGTAGCGGCTCAGCCCCCCTCCAGCACCGCCCGGATCACGTGGCGGGCGTTGCGCGCCATCGCCGGGTTCGTGTTCCGGTGGTCCGGTAGGGCGATCAGGGCCTGGGAGAGGGTGCGGGCGCGGCCGCGGGTCCAGGTCTCGTCGTCTACGGCTAGCGCGTCGCGGAAGGCATCCCGAGCAGAGGCAGGCAGGAGACCCCAGGCCGGGAACAGGTCGCAGGCCGGATCGCCCACCCCCATGCAGCCGAAGTCGATCACCGAGGTGAGTCGGCCCCCGGCGTCCACCAGCAGATTGCCCGGCATGAGGTCAGCGTGCAGCCATACCGGCGGGCCGGGCCAGTCCGGGGTCCGCAGGGCGTCGTCCCATACGGCGAGGGCTGCGTCGCAGTCGACGCCCTCCTCCGGGATGGCCCGCAGTTGCTCGATCGCGCCCCGGGTCGACGCGTCGAGCGAAGTGAGTGGACCACCCCGGTAGGCCTTCGGGGCGTCCGGCAGGGACACATCGCGCATCGCCGCCACGAACTCGGCCAGGTCCTTGGCCAGGAGGATGGGTTCGGTCAGAGCGCCCTCCTCGGGGTTCTGCCCCGTCAGCCACCGGTGCACCGACCACGGCCACGGGTAGCCCTCGGCGGGCTCCCCGGTTCCGAGCACCTCGGGGATGAGCGTGGGCAGGTGGGGCGCGAGGCGGGGCAGCCACGTCCGCTCCGTCGTGACGTCCGAGGCTCCGCCCGCGACCAGCGGAAGCCGTACGGCCATGGCATCGCCCAGCCGGTACACGCCGTTGACGGTGCCGCCGGACGGGAACCGTTCGACGTCCAGCCCCGCCCATTGCGGGAATTGTCCGGCGATCAGCCGTCGTACGAGGGTGCCGTCGATAAGGGGCGCTGGGGTCATGGGGCCTCATCCGACCGTTGGACGGCGGCGGGGGCAAGCGGTTTTCCGGGCTGCGGTTCCGGCGCCGGGGGCCGCAGGATGCCCGCCGCGCACGCGGCGATGGCGCAGAAGGCGACGGGGAGGAAGAAGGTCAGGTTCAGTGGTACGAGGTGGGTCAGGGGGCCGATGACGGCGGGGCCCGCGAGCATGCCGAGGTAGCCGAGGCCCGCGACGCGGGAGACGTTGGCGCCGGCGGCGGCCTGGTCGGTGTGGCCCGCGGCGCTGAAGAGCTGGGGGACGCAGCCGGAGAGTCCGGCGCCGAACACGGTCCAGCCGAGCAGGGCCAGGGGGATCCAGGGCGAGAGCGCGGCCACGGTCATGCCGAGGGCGGCGGCGGAGGCGCCGTAGCGGAGGATGGCCACCGGGCCGACCCGGGCGGCCACGCGGTCGGCGAGCAGGCGGCCGGCCGTCATGGCGGTGGCGAAGGCCCCGAAGGCGAGGGCGGCGGTGGCGGCGGGGGCGTCCAGGACGTTGCGCAGGTGGAGCACGCTCCAGTCGTTGGCCACGCCCTCGCACAGCATGATCATCAGCGCCAGGGCGGCCAGCGCCCAGATGCGGCGGGGCGTCCGGTACCGGGTCTTCACCACAGCGACATCGGGGCCCGGGGCGGGGGCGGGGGCGGGCCGTAGCAGCGCGGGGGACGCCGCCGCGGCCACGGCGAGGCCGAGGGCCGCCGCCGCGGTGAGGGTCGCCGCGGGGCTCCAGCCCCAGGCGAGCGTACGGGCGCCGACGAGCGAGGCGAGGACACCGCCGAGCGAGTACGTGGCGTGGAAGGCGGACATGACCGGCCGCCCGTAGCCGTGTTCGACCTGGACGGCGTGGGCGTTCATGCTGACGTCCAGACAGCCGTTGCCCACTCCGAGCACCAGGAGCGCCGCCCCCAGCGTCCAGACGTTCGTGGCCAGGCCCGGCAGGATCAGGGTGGCGCCGCACAGTGCCGCGCCGACCGGTACGACGACGCGGGCGCCGAAGCGGTCGGTGAGGGGACCGGCGATCTGCATGGCCACGAAGGCTCCCGCGCCGAGGAGGAGCAGGAGCCAGCCGAATACGGCGTGGCCGGTCCCGGCGCGGTGCTCGATGCCGGGGATGTGGACGATCCACATCCCCATGAGGAAGCCGTTCAGGGCGAAGTAGGTGAAGGTGGCCACCCGGGCGGCCCGCAGCGAACTCTCCGTGCACTCCATGCCATGAGCGTAGCGAACAACTATCGTGTTCATAAAGTTGCCTTTCGAACATCACGAGTGTTCAATACCGTCATGGCAGGCACAGATCGACTGAGGCAGATCACCGAGGCCGTACGGAGCGCGGGCCGCGTCGGGGTCGCGGAACTGGCCGCGCTCACCGGCGCTTCGGAGATGACCATCCGGCGCGACCTGGAGGTGCTGGCCGGGCAGGGCGTCCTGGAGCGCTACCGGGGAGGGGCGCGGAGCCTGCTGCTGCGCGGCGAGGAGCCGCCGTTCGCCCTGCGCGCCCAGGAGGGGCAGGAGGCCAAGCGGCGCATCGCCGCGGCGGTCGCCGGGCTGATCGCGGACGGGGAATCCGTCGTCCTCGACAGCGGCACCACCTGCCTGGAGGTGGCCCGGGCGCTGGAGGGCCGTCGGCTGACCGTGATGCCGCTGTCCCTGCCCGCCGTGAACGCACTGTCCGGGGCCCCGCGGGTGACGCTGCTGGTGCCCGGCGGGCGGCCCCGGCAGGGCGAGCTGGCACTGACCGGCCCGCTGACCTTGGCGTCGCTGGCCGCGCTGCGCTTCGACACCGCGGTCATCGGCTGCTGCGGGCTCAACTCCGCGGACGGGCTGACCGCTTACGACATGGACGACGCGGCCGTGAAGCGCGCCGCCATCGCCTCGTCCCGCCGCGTGATCGCCGCCGCGGAGGCCGCCAAACTCGCCCGCACCGCCCTGGCGTTCGTCACCGCCGCCTCCGCCCTGGACGCCGTCGTGACGGACGACACCGCGGCGGACGAGGAGACGGACCGGCTGACCGCCGCCGGGGTGGTCGTACGGAAGGTCTGACGCGATGCTCGCCGAAACGCCGCTGGTCAGCGCCCGCAAGGGACACGGCGGGGTCGGGGCATATGCCGGGCGGGGCGGCGAGGGAACACCCGTGCGGCCGATGCGTTGTTCCTCACATACCGGCGGTAACAGCCCAGTTGAGAGGTTTAGGCCACAGCGCTTGTCAGTGGCTGCCCCTACTCTATTGGTCATGCGTCCGACTCCTACTCCCCAGAGCCCTGCCTTACTGACCACCTCCACCGACCAGGCCAACGAGGCGATCCGCGTGTTTCTGCGGGCCCGGGCCGGGCGGCCTCTGCGGCCTGCCGAGCGGGCGGAGTACGGGAGGCTGCTCGGGGTGTACACGCGGGCGCTGCGCGGTGAGATGGAGCAGGCGGCCTGAGAAGCGGGGCGCCGACCACACCTGGGGGCGGGTCACGCCATGCGTGCAGCGGGGAGAGTCGTACTCGGTACGGCGTTAGCGGGGTTCATCGGAGTTGCGGGGATCGGGGGGTACAACCTCTACACGGGGTTGACCGGCGGCAGTGGACCGTCGGTTCCGGACGGCGCGGTGACGCCCTCCGACGTCAAGGACACGGCGCGGGAGTTCCTGGCCGCGTGGGCGGATCAGAACGACCTGAGGGCCGCCGCGTTCACCAACGACGCCCAGAGCGCGACCACCGCGCTGAGCCGCTACCGCGAGGACGGCCGGGTGGAGAAGGTGACGCTCACGGCGGGCAAGGCCGACAGCAGCACGGTGCCGTTCCGGGTAGAGGCGGAGATCGCCTATCAGGGAAAGCGCTCGACCTGGACGTACGACTCGAAGCTGACCATCGTGCGGGGCCGGACGACGGGGAAGCCGCTGGTGGACTGGAAGCCCGCGGTCATCCATCCCGAACTGGCAGCCGGTGAAACGTTACAGACGGGCATGGCGGACGATCAGCCGGTCCGGGTGCTGGACCGGAGCGGCCAGGTGCTGAAGCAGGGCCGCTATCCGTCCCTCGACCCGGTGCTGGACGCGCTGCGGGCGAGATACGGCGACAAGGCCGGTGGCGCGTCCCGGGTCGAGGTGGCGGCGGTCAAGTCCGACGGCACGGCCGGGGCGACGCTGCATGTGGTGACGAAGGGCAAGCCCGGGAGCGTGCGCACGACGCTCGATCAGAAGGCGCAGCGGCGCGCGGAGTCGGCCGTGAGCGGGCGGAAGGGGGCGTCCGTGGTGGCGCTCAAGCCCAGCACCGGGGAGATCCTCGCGGTGGCCAACGCGGACAAGGCCGAGTTCAACGCGGCGTTACAGGGACAGACGGCGCCCGGGTCCACGTTCAAGATCATCACGGCCGCCACGCTGCTGGAGTCGGGCAAGGTGACGCCCGCCCAGCGGGTACCGTGCCCGAAGACGGCGGCGTACGCGCAGGGCATGACGTTCCACAACGTCGAGGACAGCGAGAACCCGAGCGCCACCTTCGCGCAGGACTTCGCGGCCTCCTGCAACACCGCGTTCGTCTCGCTCGCGGGTTCCATACCCGACGGCGGGATCGCGGACGAGGCGCGGGCGGTGTTCGGCATCGGGCTGGACTGGCAGGTGGGTGTCACGACGTTCGACGGCTCGGTGCCGACGGAGGGCGGGGACGGCAAGGCCGCGGCGGTCATCGGGCAGGGCACGGTGCAGATGAATCCGCTCACGATGGCGTCGGTGGCGGCCACCGTGCGGACGGGCACGTTCCAACAGCCGGTGCTGGTACCGCGGTCGATGGACGACCGTAGCCTCGCCACCGGCGAGCGCGGCCTGAGCCCGGCGGCGGCGCAGCAGCTCAAGGGCATGATGCGGCTGACGGCGACGAGCGGCACGGCGGCGAGGGCGATGGCGGGCCTCGGCGGCGACATCGGCGCCAAGACCGGCTCGGCCGAGATCGACGGCCAAGCCACGACCAACGCCTGGTTCACGGCCTACCGGGACGACATGGCCGCGGCGGCCGTGGTCACGGCGGGCGGACACGGGGGCGACGCCGCCGGGCCCGTCGTACGGCAGGTGCTCGAGGCCCGCTAGAGTTGCCGCCCCCGCCCGGCCCCCGCCTAGCCCCCGCCCGGGCTCCCGGCTCCGGCGGTTCACCACGTCACCTTTCACCTCTGACGGTTCGTACAAGGGTTGTGCGAAGGGGTTGTCCATGGTCCGGCGCACGCTCTAGCCTGGCGCGGCATCAGCCGAGAGAGCCACGGAGGGGATTCCGGCGTGAAGCGCACGTCCCGCGACATCCGCACCGCCAACCGCTACGGGGTGCTGCGCCACATCGTCGCCGAATCCCCGGTGTCCCGGCAGGAGGTCGCCGCGGCGACCGGGCTGAGCCTGGCCACGGTCGCCAACCTCGTCGGCGAGCTGCTGGAGCTGGGCATGCTGGTCGAGGTCGGGTACGAGGACTCCGACGGCGGCCGGCCGCGCGGCCTGGTCGCCGTCAACTCCTCCGGGGGCGCGCTGATCGGGGTGGACGTCGCGGAGACGTACATCCATGTCGAGCTGTTCGACCTCGCGCTGACCGTGCTCGCCCGCGCCGACGAGGAGTTGCGCCCGGAGCGCCCCGAGGAGAACGACCCGACCAAGGTGGTGGCGCACATCGCCGCCGCCGTGGCGTCCGTGGTCGGGCAGGCGGAGATCGCGCCCGACCGGGTGCTGGGCGTCGGCGTCAGCATGCCCGGGCAGGTGGACCGGGAGGGCGGGGTGTCGGTCTTCGCGCCCAACTGGGACTGGCACGACGTACCGCTGCTGCGGATGCTGGCCGATCACATCCCGTACCGCCTGTACCTCGACAACCCGCTGCGCGCGTGCACCGTGGCCGAGCAGTGGTTCGGCGCGGCGCGCGGGCGGGGCGACGCGGTGGTGGTGAACCTCGGTACGGGCGTGGGCGCCGGGCTCGCGCTCGGCGGGACGCTGCACCGCGGGGTCAGCAACAGCGCCGGGGAGTGGGGGCACACCACCCTCATCCTGGACGGGCGGCAGTGCCACTGCGGCAACCGGGGCTGTGTGGAGACGTACGTCGGCGCGCCCGGCATCATGCGGAATCTGCGCGAACTGAGCCCGGACAGCCCGCTGCTGCACCCGGACGACCAGACGGCGACCATCGAGGCCCTGGGGCGGGGGCTGGCGGCCGGGGACCCGGTGGCCGTACGGGCGGTCCGCGACACCGCCCGCTATCTCGGGGCGGGCCTCGCCGACCTGGTCAATCTGCTCAACCCGGAAGTGATCGTGCTCAGCAGCTGGGTCGCGGCCGCGCTGGGCGAAGGACTGCTGGCCGAGGTGCGCGAGGCGGTGGCCGGGCGGGCGCTGGGCCGTCCGCTGGCGAGCACCGAGATCGTGCTGTGCCCGATCCCGTCGAACCCCGTGAGCCTCGGGGCGGCGACCTTCGTGCTGGAGGGGTCGCTGACGTCCGCCGGGCTGAAGCACCGCCGCGCGGCGACCGCGAGGACCCGCGGCACCCCTTCGTAAACGGCGGCACCGGGGGCGTGGGAGCGATCCCACACCCCGTTTCGTTCGAACGCTCGAACCGCCCCAAAACTCCCGCCGGGCACTTCGTCCAACCCCTTGCCGAAGTCTTCGTCTATGGCTAACGTCCCGCTGCACCAACGCACTTGGCCGTGCGCCTGATCGTGAACCTGATCGTGTACCGAGACCGTCGCACCGTGATCGTGAACCGAGACAAGGACGCCAGATGTCGGCAATGAACAGAGCCAGGGACGCCAGGGACTGGGACCGCCGCAGCGTGCTGCGCGCCGTCGGCGGGGTGGCCGCCCTGGGCGGGCTCGCCGCCTGCGGTTCGAACACCGGCCGCGCCAGCGGCGGTGGCAAGTCGATCAAGCAGATGTACCACGCCTACGGAGAGCAGGGCACCCAGCAGGCCGCCAAGAAGTTCGCCGACGCGTACGACAAGGCGAAGGTCACCATCGAATGGGTGCCGGGCGAGTACGAATCCAAGCTGGCGACCTCCCTGCTGGGTTCGGGCCGCCCCGATGTCTTCGAATACCACCCCGATCTGCAATTGGTGCGCTCGAAGCAGATCGTCCCGCTCGACGACATCATCGCCGACGTCAAGGACGACTTCCTGCCGGAGGACCTCACGGCGAATTCCGTGGACGGAAAGATCTACGGAATCCGCATGATCGACGACCCGCAGTTCTTCTTCTACCGCAAGTCCCTCTTCGAAGACGCCGGGGTCAAGCCGCCGACCACGTTCGACGAACTGATCGACGCCGCCCATAAGCTGACCAAGGGCAAGGTCAAGGGGCTGTACATCGGCCAGAACCTGAAGACCATCAGCAAGCCGCTCGTCTGGTCCAACGGCACCCATTACCTCACCGAGGACCACAAGATCGCCTACCACACGGACGAGCTGGAGCAGACCCTCACCAAGGCGCGGGAGCTGTACCAGAGCAAGTCGCTGCTGCTGGGCGCGCCGACCGAGACCTGGGACCCGACCAGCTTCGTCCAGGGGCTGTGCGCGATCCAGTGGTGCGGCATATGGGCGATACCGGCGATCCAGAAGGCGTTCGGCGACGACTTCGGCATCTTCCCCTTCCCCAAGTCCGGGAAGAAGGGCCGCCCGGTGGTCTACAACGGCGGCTGGTCCACCTACGTCTCCGCCAAGGCCAAGGACGTCGACGGGGCCAAGGAATTCGTCAAGTGGCTGTGGATCGAACAGAAGAAGTACCAGCAGGAATGGGCGCTGGACTACGGGTTCCACATTCCCGCGCGCAAGAGCATCGCCGCCGGGGCGGACAAGCTCAAGGACGGGGTCGCCGCCGAGGCCGTCGAGCTGTTCAACAGCCACGGCATCTTCGACGACCCGTACTGGACCGAGGGCATGTTCAACATCGTGCTCGACGCGGTGGTCAACTCGGTGCGCGACAGCAAGAATCCGGCGGCCGAACTCGACAAGGCCGATAAGAAGATCGAGCGCGAGCTGAAGAAGCTCGGTTAGGCCGCGGCCGGAACTCTGACATGGCGACCACCACACCCACCCAGAGCGCCGCCCCCGGCCGCACGCCCCGCAAGGCGGCCCCGGCCGGGCGACGGCTGCGCGGACTCGGCGGCAGCCGCGGCCGCGCCCTCAACTTCTGGCTGTTCACCGGCCCGTTCCTGATCGGGCTGATCGTCTTCGTCTACGTACCGATCGGCTGGAGCCTCTGGCTGAGCCTGTACAACGCGAAGGGCACCGTCGCGCCCACCGAGTTCGTCGGGCTCGGCAACTACGCCGACATGCTCGGCGACGGCGACTTCGTGGACAGCCTGATCAACTTCACGGTCTTCGCCGCGATCATCGTCCCGATCACCTACGCGCTCTCCCTCGCCCTCGCGCTGCTGGTACACCGCATCCGCTTCATGAAGGCGTTCTTCCGCTCGGTGTTCTTCCTGCCGACCGCGTGCAGCTTCGTCGTGGCCTCGCTGGTCTGGAAGATGTCGATGTTCAACGGGCTGCACTACGGCATGGTCAACACCGTGCTGGGGTGGTTCGGCGTCGACTCCGTCGCCTGGCTCGCCTCGCCCCATCCGCCCTGGTACTGGCTGGTGATCTGCACCGCCCGGCTGTGGCTCCAGTGCGGGTTCTACATGATCCTGTTCCTGGCCGCGCTCCAGAACATCCCGCGCGAGCTGTACGAGGCGGCGGCCGTCGACGGCGCCAAGTCCGGGTGGCAGACGTTCCGCCACATCACCCTGCCGCAGCTGCGCGCCACCTCGGTGGCGGTCGTCCTGCTGCTGCTCATCGCCGCCTACCAGGCGTTCGACGAGTTCTACAACATCCTGGACGAGGGCCGCGCCACCTGGGGCCGCCCGCCGCTGGTCGAGCTGTACCTCCAGGCGCTCGGCGCCAACCAGGACTACGGGCACGCCAGCGCGGGCGCCCTCATCCTCGCCCTGCTGATCGCCATGGTCACCCTGGTGCAGGGCAAGCTCCTCGGCCTCGGAAGGGGTGACGACAAGTGACCCTCACGGCACCGGTCAAGAAGCGCACCCCGCGCTCCGTCATGAGCAGCACCGGGCTCTATCTCGCGCTCGGCGTGGCGACGCTGCTGTTCCTCGTCCCGTTCTATCTGATCATCCGCAACGCCCTGTCGACCGACCCGGACATCACCGGCGAGGACTGGAAGTTCCTGCCCGGCGATCTCCAGTGGGGGAACGTCAAGGAGCTGTTCGACGACCCGTCCGTACCGTTCGCCCGGGCGCTGTGGAACTCCACCGTGGTGGCCGTGCTGCACACGCTGGGCACGCTGCTGGTGTGCTCGCTGGCCGGATACGGGCTGGCCCGCATCCCGTACAAGCACGCCAACAAGGTGCTGTACACGGTCCTGTTCACGCTCATGGTCCCGGCGGCGGTGACCTTCGTACCGAGCTATGTCCTGGTCTCGTCCCTCGGCTGGGTCTCCTCGCTGCGCGGTCTGATCATCCCCGGCCTGTTCAGCGGCTTCACCGCGTTCCTCTTCCGCCAGTACTTCCTGGGGTTCCCCAAGGAGCTGGAGGAGGCGGCCCGGGTCGACGGGCTGGGCTACTGGGGCGCGTACTGGCGCATCGTCGTGCCCAACTCGCTCAACTTCTTCGCCGCCATCTCGGTGATCACCTTCATCAGCGGCTGGAACGCCTTCCTGTGGCCCCTGGTGATCGGTCAGGATCAGAGCTCGTGGACCGTGCAGGTCGCGCTGTCCTCGTACATGACCGCACAGACGATCAACATCCACCTGATCTTCATGGCAACTGCCGTATCGATCCTGCCACTTGTGCTCGTCTTCGTGTTTCTCCAGCGCTGGCTCGTGCAGGGTGTGGCACAGACCGGTATCAAGGGCTGACCGAGGAGAGTCGATGAACTCGCGCGCGCACACACCGCCGCTTCCCTACTACGAGGACGTCTCCCCCGGCACCGGATGCCTGCCGCCGCGCGCCTGGGCCCCCGGCTCCGGCGCCGCCCGGCTGAGCCTCGTCGGCACCTGGGCGTTCCGGCTGTCGCCGACCGCGGCCACCGAGGACGACTCCTTCGCCCGACCGGGCTACGACGCGTCCGGCTGGGACGAGATCCCGGTGCCCGCGCACTGGGTGCTGCACGGCCACGGCGCGCCGATCTACACCAATGTGAACTATCCGTTCCCGGTCGACCCGCCGAGGGTGCCCACCGAGAACCCGACCGGTGACCATCTGCGCGTCTTCGATCTGCCCGGCGACTGGCCGGACGGCGGGGACGCGGTGCTGCGCTTCGAGGGCGTCGAGTCCTGCGCCCGGGTCTGGCTCAACGGGGAGGAGCTGGGCACGTTCAAGGGCAGCCGGCTGCCGCACGAGTTCGCGGTCGGAAGTCTGCTGAAGCCGTCGGGGAACACGCTGGCGGTGCGCGTGCACCAGTGGTCCTCCGGCAGCTATCTGGAGGACCAGGACCAGTGGTGGCTGCCGGGGATCTTCCGCGAGGTGACGCTGCTGCACCGCCCCGCGGGCGCCGTGGCCGACTTCTTCGTGCACGCCTCGTACGACCATCTCGGCGGCGCGGGCACGCTGCGGGTCGACGCCGAGCCGGGCGGCGGCCGGGTCACCGTGCCCGAGCTGGGGCTCGACCTGGCCACCGGGGAGAGCGCCACCGTCGCCGTCGAGCCGTGGACGGCGGAGACGCCACGGCTGTACGAGGGCACGCTGACCACCGCGGGCGAGACCATCGCCCTGCGGATCGGCTTCCGTACGGTCCTGGTCGAGGACGGGGTGTTCAAGGTCAATGGCCAGCGGGTGCTGTTCCGGGGCGTCAACCGGCATGAGTTCCACCCGGAGACCGGCCGCGCGCTGGACGCGGCGACCATGCGCCGCGATCTGGAGCTGATGAAGCGGCACAACATCAACGCCGTGCGCACCAGCCACTATCCGCCGCACCCCGCCTTCCTCGACCTGTGCGACGAGCTGGGGCTGTGGGTCATCGACGAATGCGACCTGGAGACCCATGGCTTCGTCGACCTCGACTGGCGGAACAACCCGGTCGACGACGACCGCTGGACCCCCGCGCTGATCGACCGCGCCGCGCGGATGGTCGAGCGCGACAAGAACCACCCGTCCATCGTGATGTGGTCGCTGGGCAACGAGTGCGGCACCGGCCGCGGGCTGTCCGCGATGGCCGGCTGGATCCGGGAGCGCGACGCCTCCCGGGTGATCCACTACGAGGGCGATCTGTCCTGTGCCGACACCGGGATCTACTCCCGGATGTACGCGCCGCACGAGGAGGTCGCGCGGATCGGCACCCGTGACGAGGCGCCGTGGGGCGACGCCGCGCTGGACGCGCGGCGCCGGACCCTGCCGTTCATCCAGTGCGAGTACGCGCACGCCATGGGCAACGGACCGGGCGGACTGAGCGAATACCAGCGGCTGTTCGAGGCGCATGAGCGGCTGCAGGGCGGGTTCGTATGGGAGTGGATCGACCACGGCTTCGCCCGGCACACGCCGAACGGCACGCTCTACTACGCGTACGGCGGGGACTTCGGCGAGGAGCTGCACGACGGCAACTTCGTCTGCGACGGACTCCTCTTCCCCGACCGCACTCCGTCCCCGGGGCTGATCGAGTACAAGAAGGTCATCGAGCCGGTGCGGATCGAGGGCGACGGGGCTTCGGGGACGGTCCGGATCACCAACGGCCACGACTTCACCGATCTGTCCCATCTCGCCTTCACCTGGGCCTACGAGGCCGAGGGCGTGGTGGTCGGCTCCGGCGGGCTGACGGTCCCGCCGCTGGCCCCCGGCGAGTCCGCCGACCTCAAGCTGCCCGCGCCCACGGCCACCGCGCCGGGCGACGAGACCCACTGGACGATCGAGGCGCGGCTCGCCGCCGCCACGGCGTGGGGCGAGGCGGGGCATCCGGTGGCCTGGGCCCAGCTGCCCGGCGTGGCGGCCGCACCCGCCGCCGCACCCGGCGCTCGTGCGGCGACGGTGGCGCCGCGCCGCGACGGGGGCCGGATCGCCCTCGGCCCGGGCACCTTCGACGCCGCCACCGGCACCCTGACCGCGCTCGGCGGGCTTGCGCTCACCGGCCCCCGGCTCGACATCTGGCGCGCCCCCACCGACAACGACAACGGCGCGTCCTGGCAGCCCGACGAGCGCTACGGGCTGATCTGGCGGGAACTGGGCCTGCACCGGCTCCGGCACCGGGTCGACGCGGTCGAGCTCGCGGACCGGGAGCTGACCGTCCGTACCCGGGTCGCCCCCGCGGCGACCGACATCGGGCTGACGGCGGTCTACCGCTGGACCGCGGAGGGGGACCGGCTGCGGCTGGGCGTCTCCGTCACCCCGCTCGGGACGTGGACCTGCCCGCTGCCCCGGCTGGGCGTACGGCTCGGGGTACCGGCCGGGCTGGGCGCCGCGGAGTGGTTCGGCGGCGGTCCCGGCGAGGCGTACCCGGACACCCGGGCCGCCTCCCGGCTGGGGCGCTGGGCGCTGTCGGTGGACGCGCTGCAGACGCCGTACGTGCGGCCGCAGGAGAACGGGGCGCGGGCCGATGTGCGCTGGGCGCAGCTGACCTCCCCGGACGGCACGGGCCTGGGGATCGAGGGCCACCCGCCGTTCTGGTTCACGGCCCGCCGCTGGACCACGGAGCAGCTGGACGCGGCCGAGCACACCCCGGATCTGGCCGCGTCGCCCGACACGGTGTGGGTGAACCTCGACCATGGCCAGCAGGGCATCGGCAGCCAGTCCTGCGGGCCGGGGGTGCTGGAGCCGCACCGGCTGCTCGCGGCCCCGGCGGAGTTCTCGTTCAGCTTCACCGCGCTGGGCTGATCCGGCGGCCCCCGGCCGGGGTCAGGTGTCCAGCACCCGGTGCAGGAACTGCTGGGTACGGGCCTCGGCCGGGCTGCCGAAGACGCGCTCGGGCGTGCCCTGTTCGAGGACGACACCGCCGTCCATGAAGACCACGTGGTCGGCGGTGTCCCGGGCGAACCGCATCTCGTGGGTGACGACCACCATGGTCATGCCCTCGTCGGCCAGGGACCGCATGACGCCGGTGACCTCGCCGACCAGCTCCGGGTCGAGGGCGGAGGTGGGTTCGTCGAAGAACATGACCGCGGGGTCCATGGCGAGCGCGCGGGCGATGGCCACACGCTGCTGCTGACCGCCGGACAGCTGGGCCGGGTAGGCGTCCGCCTTGTCGGCGAGCCCGACCCGGGCCAGCACCTCCCGGCCCCGCTCGTCGGCCGCCTTACGACTGATCTTGCGCACCTTCAGCAGGGCGAGGGTCACATTGCCCAGCGCGGTGCGGTGCGGGAACAGGTTGAACTGCTGGAAGACCATGCCGACGTGGCCGAAGATCTCGGGAGCGCGCCTGCGGTCGTGCAGCGGGACTCCGTTGACCCAGACCTCGCCGCGGTCGGCGCGTTCCAGGTCGCACATGATCCGCAGCAGGGTGCTCTTGCCGGAGCCGCTGGCCCCGATGAGCACGACGACCTCACCGGCGCCGACCTCGATGTCGACGCCCTTGAGGACCTCCAGGTCGCCGAAGCGCTTGTGCACGCCGGACAGGGCGACCTGGGCGGTGGTGGCCGCGGGCCGTTCCTCGGGGGATTTGGTGATCATCAGGCGGTCACGGCCTTTCTCTCCATGCGCCGGACGACGACCGACAGCGGGGAACAGATGACGAAGTACAGGACGGCGATGGCCAGGTACGCCATGCCCGGGTGCCCGTCCCGGTCCACGATGGCCTGGCCCTCGCGGAGCAGTTCGGCGTAGCCGATGACGACGGCGATCGAGGTGTCCTTGACGAGCGAGAGGTACTGGCCCACCAGCGGGGGCAGCACGATGGCCCGGGTCTGGGGCAGGATCACCGCCCCGAAGGTCTGGATCCGGCTCAGGCCCAGGACCCGCGCCGCCTCCCACTGGCCGCGCGGTACGGCTTCGATGCCGGAGCGGAAGATCTCCGCGACGTAGGCGCCCTGGAAGAGGGTGAGCGCGAGGAGGGCGGCGCCGAAGACGGAGATGTTCCCGATGCCGAGGTAGGCGGCGCCGAAGTAGATGAAGAGCATCTGCACCAGCAGCGGGGTGCCCCGGAAGATCTCCAAATAGATGCGGGCGAGCTGGGCCAGGACGGGGATCCGGCTGGTGCGGATGGCCGCGATGACCAGGCCGAGCAGCGTGCAGGCGGCGATGGCCGCGGCGGACAGCCCGACGGTGGACCACAGCCCGGAGGCGTACAGGTCCCGGTTGGACCACAGGACCGACCAGTCCATCACGCCTCCTTGCGGATCGGAACGAGACGGCGGGCCGCGGTCCGCAGACCCGCCAGGACCGACTGGTGGGGGCGGATCGGGCGCAGCGGCGGTTTGAAGGCCGCGCGGCCGATCAGCTCCGCCACCAGCACGACCACGTTGGTGAGCACCAGGTAGAGCACCGCGGCGATGCCGAACACCTGGATGGTGAGCAGATTGCGGGAGTTGATCACCATGGCGGTGCCGGTGAGTTCGGGGACGGAGATGGCCGAGAGCAGCGACGAGCCCAGGATGATCTGGACGAGCTGGTTGATCACGGCCGGGTAGACGTTGCGCAGCGCCTGCGGGAGCACGACGTGCGTGAAGGTCCGGAAGGGGCTGAGGGCGAGCACCCGGGACGCCTCGCGCTGGCCGCGCGGGACGGCCTGGATACCGGCCCGGAAGATCTCGGTGAGGTACGCGCCGACGTTGACGCCGAGCGCCGCGATGCCCGCCTGTACGGGGCTGAGCCGCAGCCCGGCCGAGGGCAGGGCGAAGTAGGCGACGAACATCTGGAGCAGCACCGGGGTGTTGCGGATGACCTCGACGTACACGGCGGCCGGGGCGCGGACGAGGGCGTGGCGCGACCGGCGGGCGAGGGCGCCGAGCAGCCCGAGGGCGCAGGCGAGGACGAAGGCGGCGAGGGACAGCTTCAGGGTCAGCCAGGCCGCGCCGAGGTAGGTGGGCCAGTCCTGGAGTGCGTACGTCCAGTCGGCGAACATGGGGTTCCTCCACGGGGGCGGCGGCCGGGGGGCCGCCGCCCGGCAGGGCTCAGTAGGACGGGTTCAGCGGGTAGACGGGCTTGACGCCGAACCACTTCTTGTAGAGGGCCGCGCTCTGGCCGGAGGTGTTGAACTCACGCAGCCAGGTGTTGATCCACTGCAACCAGTCGGGGTCGCCCTGGCCCACCCCGATCGCGTTGTACTCCAGCGGTACGACGGAGTCCTTGGTGACCTTGAGGGAGGGGTCGAGCTTGGCCTGGTAGTTGAGGAAGTTGGAGTCCTCGACCATGGCGTCGGCCTGGCCCTGCTTGACCGCGAGCACGGCGGCCGCCGAGGTGTCGTACTCCTGGATCCGCGCCTTCGGGTTGCCGTCCTTCACGGCCGCGCCGTTGGTGGAGCCCTTGGTGACGGCCACCTTCTTGCCAGAGAGGTCCTTGAGGCTCGCGATGTCGCTGGACTTCTTCACCATCAGCACCTCACCGGCGACGATGTACGGATCGCTGAAGGCGACCTGCTTGGCGCGCTCGGCGGTGGTGGTGAAGTTGCAGACCACGGCGTCGACCTTGTGCGTGCGCAGATTGGGGATGCGGTTCGCGGAGGTGGTGTCGACGATCTTCGCCTTGACGCCCAGCGCCTTGGCCATGGCCTTGGCGACATCGACGTCGAAGCCCTGGGGCTTGTTGGCCTTGTCCGTCGAGCCGAAGGGCGGGAACGTCAGACAGCTGGCCACCCGCAGCGTGCCGCTGCGGGTCACCTTCTGGAGGGTGGAATTCTTCGACTGCGAGGCCGGGCTCTGGCTGGCGGAGCAGGCGGCGAGCAGGGAGGTGGCGGCGAGGGCGCTGACGGATATCGCGGCCATTCTGCGGGCATGAAGGCGTCGTCGTCCCATGGCGGGACTCCCTTCGGGGGTGAGAAAGAGCGAGACAGATCATCGAGGCCGCGATCGGCGATGACCGTCGGGCTCTGGGGATTCTGCAATGCAGAATCGAATTCCGTATTGAGTGCGCACAAGCTAACCGAGCCGGTCAAGGCCGTCAATGGTTGATTTCGAATTCCGGCATCCGATGCTGCTATGCAAAAACGTGGAGGTCGGCTACCTTCCCGGCATGACATCTCGGCCGGACACCGCCCCCGGCGGCCAGGACGACCGCCCCGCCGGGACCGGCCCTGGGCGCAACACCTCGTCGTCGCTGCGCCGGGCGCTGTCCATCGTGATGTTCCTGGCCGAGGACCGCGGGCATCCGCGCGGCGCGACCCTCACCGACCTGGCCGGGGGCCTGGGGCTGAGCAAGAGCACCGTCCTGCGGCTGCTGGCACCGCTGCGCGAGGTGCGCCTGGTGGACCAGGACGCCGAGAGCGGGCGCTATCGGCTCGGTCCGCAGAACGCGTTCCTCGGCCAAGTCTATTTGGAGCGGCTCGACTTCCGCGAAGCCGCCGCCCCGCATCTGCATGAACTCGTCGACGGCATAGGGGAAACGGTCCACTTGGTGGTCTTCGATCCACCGGAGATCGTCTATATCGACAAGGTCGAAAGCCCCCAGCCGGTGCGCATGCATTCACGCATCGGCAGCCGCCAGCCCGCGTATTGCACCGCCGTCGGAAAAGCCTTTCTCGCCTACGCGTCCCCCGCCGTGGTGGACCAGGTGATCGCGCGGGGCATGCCGCCCCGCACCCCCGCCACCCTCACCACCGCCGAGCGGCTGCGCGCCGAGCTGGGCGCCATACGGGAGCGGGGGTACGCGATCGACGACGTGGAGAACGAGGAGGAGATCCGCTGCGTCGCGGCGCCGGTCTTCGACCACAGCGGGGCGGTCGCCACCGCGATCAGCGTCTCCGGTCCCGCCTCCCGCGTCACCCGGGACCGGGTCGCCGAAATCGGCGAGAGCCTCCTCGCCTCGACCCGGGCCCTGTCCGAACGCCTCGGCGGCACGCTGCCGCCCGCCCCGTAGCCGTGGGTCAGCTCCGGCCGGCCGGCGCGGGGATCGACGGGTCGACCCGTACCTCCTCCGCCGACAGACGGGCACGGTAGGCGGCGCCGTCCCACCAGGCGACCCGGACCTCGTAGCCCCCGGCGGCGGGCGCCACGTCCACGCGGGCCAGCGTCTTGAGCGGGGGCGGATCCGGTTCGGCCGTCAGCCGGGCCAGGCAGACGAACAGGTCACCGGCGGCGCAGCCGGTGGTCTCGCCGGTGAGGGCGGGGGCGACGGCACGGCCGGTGAAGGCCGTGTCGGCGGCGGGCAGCGGATCCGCGGTCAGCAGGCCGTGCAGCGGGAGGAGTTCGGAGCACGGTCCGTCGTCCGGGGACGCCGCCCAGCCTGTCTGGCGTACGGCGTGGCCCGGGGCCGCGCCCGCCACCAGATGGACGCGGATCTCCGCGGCGCCGTGCGCCAGCACCAGGCCGGTGATCCGGACCTCGTCCGGCCGCTCCTCCCCCACCACCCGGGCGCGATGGCGGGAGGCGGCCCAGCCCTCACCCGCGCCCAGGGGCTCCAGGTGGGTCCGCAGGGAGACGCGGTCGCCGCTCAGCAGGCCGAAGTGGTTGTCGGGCGCGGCACCGTAGGGGACGGGGCCGGTGGCCGTGGAGTAGGCGAGCCGGGCGTAGTACGGGTCGTCCTGGTCGGGGTCGCCGGGCGGCGGAAGGTGTTCGCTGCCGTGGTTGTGGAGGCGTACGAGGCCGTCGGCCGCGGTGGACTGGAGCAGCCAGTTCGGTCCGGACACCGCGCGGACGACGTCGCCGTCGGCGGTGGCGGGCCCCGGCTCCTCGCGCGCCGTCCACACCGCGTGGTCGTCCGGGAGCAGCAGCCCGAGGAAGCCCTTGGCGGCCCAATAGGGGGACGCGGGGCCGGAGTAGGGCTGCGCCAGGCCCTCGTACCGGCCGTGCCAGCCCGGCGACAGCAGCCCGCTGCCGGATGCCGCGCCCCGGTCGAGGAAGTAGCGCAGGGCGCCGGAGGCGAGGCGGCGGGTGGTGCCGGGGGCGAGCGGGGTGTGCCCGGTGAGGGCCCCGAGCCACAGCGGGGCGGCGGCGGCGAACCGGTAGATGAGCGAGCGGCCCTGGTGGAGCGGGGCGCCGTCGCCGCCGAAGAGATGGGCGTAGTCGGCGAGATGGGCGGCCAGCCGCTGCCCGTAGCGGGCGAGCCGTTCGGCGCCGCCGGACAGCCATGCCTCCAGGGCGGGATAGAGGTGCAGGGCCCAGCCGTTGTAGTAGTCGAAGGCGCGGTTGGCGCCGTCGCTGTACCAGCCGTCGCCCGTGTACCAGGGCTCGATGCGCTCCAGGCCCCGGGATACGGCGGCGCGGGCGGCCTCCGGTGTCACGTCGGCCTCGGCGAGGAAGCCGCCGACGGCCACCGGGAACAGCTCCCAGTTGGTGGGCACGGGGGTGGCGGTGAGCGCGTCCGTGAGCCAGGCGCCGACGCGCTGGCGTACGCCGTCGTCCAGCCGGTCCCACAGCCAGGGGCGGGTGATCCGCAGCCCGAGCGCGATCGAGGCCGATTCGACCAGGGGCTGGCTCCGGTCGGCGATCCGGGGCCAGTCCTCGGGGCCGTCACCGCCGGGCCGCCGGGTGCCGGTGGCGAAGCCGTCCGCGTACCGCTCCAGCAGGCCGTGCGGGTCGGCGCCGCGCGCGCCCGCGACGCGGAACGCGGCCAGCAGGAAGGTGCGGGCGAATCCTTCGAGTCCATCGGAGCGGGCGCCCGACCAGCTCGGCCGGAGGCCCGGCAGCTGGTAGAGGGCCCGGCCGGGGGTGGCGTACGGGGTGACGGCGGCGAGCAGCCCGTCGGCGGCGGCCTCCCAGTGGGCGCGGGTCCAGCCGGTGTACGGGCTGGTGGCGCGGTCCTCGGCGGGCAGCGGGAAGGGGAGAGCCCCCTGGGGCCCCTGGGGTTCTTGGAGGTACGTCACCGGATCACCCCGCCGGGGACCAGACGCTGGGCGCGCAGCTCGCCGAGCACGAGCCGGGCGAACTCGGTGGCGCCCTGGGCGGAGGTGTGGGTGTTGTCCCGGGCCTCGTTGTAGAGGTAGAGCGCCTTGGAGTCCTCCGGGCCGAGCCGTTCCACCAGCTGCCGGGTGAGGGCGGTGAGGTCGACGAGGGGGACGCGCCGCTCGGCGGCGAGGGCGCGCATCTCGGCGGGCAGGTTCACGCCGAGGCCGTTGATGTGCAGTGCGGTGCCGTTGTCGAGGGTGCCGTCCTCGTTGAACCAGCGGCGCACGATGGGCGTGACGAGGACGGGCTTGCCGCCGCGCGCCCGCACTCCGTCGAGCAGCGTGGTGAGGTTGGCGCGGTAGTCGGCGGCGGTCGTCTGCTTGTCGTTGTGGGCGAACTGGATCAGCACGGTGTCGCCCTTGCGGATCAGTGGCCGCATGGTGGGAAAGAGCCGGGGGTCGGCGAGGAAGGAGCCGGAACCCTCGCCGGAGTCGGCGTAGTTGGCGACCGACAGGCCCTTGCGGAAGAACTGCGGCAGCTGCTGCCCCCAGCCGGTGTACGGGGCGGCGATCTGATCGCAGGCGGTCGAGTCCCCGGCGAGGAAGAGCTGCGTACGGCGGCTCGCGGTGACCTTGAGACCGGCGAGGCGGGGCGCGTCGCCGCCGAAGGAGAGATCGAGCCCGGGGGATCCGCTCGGGCCGGTCGGCTCTCCTTCCGGTTCGCGCACATCGACGGTGAAGGTCCTCGTCAGCCGCTGCCGGGCGGCGGTCGGTGTGGCGGGCAGCAGCGTGCGCCGCGACTCGGCGGTCACGGCGGTGCTGCCCGCGTCGGCACCGCCGAGGACGGCCGTGACGTCGTACGTCCCCGGGGCGACGTCGAAGTGGCAGACGACGGGGGCGGTGCCGGTGCAGTTCCGGAGTCCGTGACCGGGGCGGTCGCCGGGGTGGTGGCCGGAGGGTCCGGCCCACGCCGGGGCGCCGGGCAGCAGGGCGAGGCAGGCGGTGGCGGCCAGCAGTGCGGTACCGGCGCGTCTCATTTCAGGCTCCTCAGCTCGGCGCGTGCGGCGGGCGCCGATGGCGGGGCGTAGGGTCGGGCGGCCCGACCCTACGCCGCTCGGCAAGCGCTTGCTAGAGGTCTCACCAAGGTTTGCCGGGCGACCCAACACGCCGCCCGTGCAAGTGTTTTCAGTTCTGCGCCGGGTCCCCCGGGGACGCCGCCGCCCGGCGCCGGAGCGCGTCGAGCGCCCGGTCCGCGTGCACCCCCATCCGGAACTCGCTCTTGACGATCTCCAGCACCCGGCGGTCGGTGTCGATCACAAAGGTGACCCGCTTGGTCGGCACGGCCGCGATACCGCGCTTCACCCCGAACCGCTCCCGTACCGTCCCCTCCGGATCCGACAGCAGCGGATAGCCGAAGGAGTACGCACGGGCGAACTCCGCCTGCTTTTCGACCACATCGGCGCTCACACCGACCGGCTGGGCGCCCAGCTCCTTGAACTCCGCCGCGATGTCGCGGAAGTGGCATGCCTGCTTCGTGCAGCCGGGCGTGAAGGCCGCCGGATAGAAGAACAGCACGACCGGGCCGTCCGCGAGCAGCCCGCTCAGGGTACGCGTGGCGCCGCTCTCGTCCGGAAGTTCGAAGTCCTCGACCACATCACCGATGTCCATGAGGATCAAGCTATACGGCCGGACCGCCGCCCCGTGGGGCGATGCCCCCGGCGGTCCGGCTCCTCGTTACGCCGGTTACGCGGGGGCGTCACCGAAGTCCGGTATGTCCAGGCGGACGCCGCCCTGGAGCGCGGACCGGTGGGCGACGATGCCCGGCAGGGTGTAGCGGGCCGCGACCCAGGCGTTCACCGTGGGCAGGGTGCGGGTGTTGACGGCGGTGACGAAGTCGTCGACGAGGAAGTGGTGGCTGCCCTCGTGCCCGTTGGGCAGCTCGGCGAACTCCTTCGGCAGCCCCGAGCGGTCGTGCACGGGCGCGCTGCCCGAGGTGAAGGCGTCCCGCAGCGCGGGGGCGACCTCGGCGAGCGACGGATCGTCGGGCGACAGCGTCGGCGCGGGCTGGAGGTGCGCGGACACGTCCTGCACGCCCTTCTTGTCCTGCCAGAAGCTGACGGTGGCGAGCTGTTCGAGACTGCCCTCGGTGCCGAAGAAGCGGAACCGCGACTCACGGATGTGCGAGGGGTAGCCCACCCGCCGGAACTCGTTGATACGGAACGACCCGCCCCCGGCGGCCTCGAAGAGCGCGGTCGCGTTGGAGAAGTCGTTGTCGAACTGGCTGACCTCCTGGTCGAAGACCCCGTCTCCCCGCTCGTCCCGGACGCCTATCGCGGACACGCTCACCGCGTGCGTCCGCCAGGCGCCCAGCACCCCGCCGACCGAGTGGGTGGGGTAGAGCAGCGGCGGATAGCTCGCGGTGGACTTCCAGTTCTCGCCGCCGCTGTACTGGTACGCCTCGTAGAAGCCGAGGTCCATGTCGTGGACGTAGTCGCCCTCGGCGTAGAAGAGCCGCCCGAAGCCGCCCTCGGTGACCTTCTCCCGGGCGTAGACGGTGGCCGGGTTGTACTGGCTGGTCTCGCCCATCATGTACGTCAGCCCGGTCTCCCGGACGGCCTCGATGATGGCCGCGATCTCCTCCTCGCTGACCGCCATCGGCACGGCGGAGTACACATGCTTTCCGGCGCGCAGGGCCCGGACGACGAGGGGGCCGTGGGTCCAGCGCTGGGTGAACAGCGCGACGGCGTCCACATCGGATTCCAGCATGGCCTCGAACGAGGAGTGGGTCCCGGCCAGCCCGTACTGGGAGACCAGCCGGTCCGCGCGCTCGGGCAGCAGATCGGTGACGGTGACGTCCCCGACGCCCGGGTGGGCCTGGAAGAGCTTGGCGAACTGGCCGGCGAACTGCCCGGCGCCGACGATGCCAAGGGTGAACGGCATGGAGGGCCCTTTCATCGGTCCTGGTCGAAGAGGAAGTTGATCTGCTGGTTGGTGCGGTCGAGCACGCCCGGGACGGAGGCCCCGTTGGCGTAGATGTCCTGCATCGCGGGGGTCATCAGGGCGCTGACGTCGGCGGCGTAGTCGGTGATGGGGAAGGGAAAGGTGGTGCGGTCGGCGACGGGCTTGGTGAAGGCCGTCGTGTCGATGCCGTCCTTCCGGTACGCGGCCACGGCCGCCGCCGTGCCCGCCCGGGTCGCGGGGAAGACGATGCCGTGGTCACCGACCGTCTTCTGGCATGCGTTCGAGGCGAGATAGGCCACCCACTTCTCGGCACCCTCCTTGTTCTTCGCGTGCTTGCTGATGGAGTCGGCGAGGCCGTTCATCATGGTGGCGCGGTGACCCGACGGACCGACAGGGGTCAGAGCGGTACCGACGTCGACTCCCTTCAGCCCGGCGAATGTGGAGATCATCCAGGAGCCGTGCATCGCGAGGGCGGCCTTCTTCGCCCCGAGCTGCACCTCCGGGCCGTTGGATTCGGAGAAGTCCGTGAACGGCGCGAGGTAGCCCTTCTTCGCGAGCCCGAAGTACCAGCGGATGGCGTCCTTGAAGGCGGGCTTGTCGTAGTTGTAGTGATCGCCCCACTGCCGCTTGTCGGTGTAGCGCCAGCCGGCCGAGGCGGCGAAGGCGCTCCACTGGGTCTGGCCGTCCGATTGGCCCGCGTCGTTGGTGGCGAGGCCGTAGGTGCGTACGTGGTTCTTGTCGAAGCCCGGCTCGTCGCCCCGGACCCCGTTCCGGTCGACGGTGAGATGGGCGATCGTCTTCTCGAAGCTGCCGCCGTCCCGGGGGTTCCAGGCGAGCGAGTTGAGCTTCTTGTCCGAGACCCCGGCCGCCTTGGTCATCTTCTTGTTGTAGAAGAAGCCGACGGTGTCCCAGTCCTTCGGGGCGCCGTAGCGATGGCCGTCCTGCCCGATCCACGAGGCGCCGAGACCGGGCTGGTAGTCGGCGTTCTCGATGCCCTTGGTGCCGGGCAGCTCATCGAGCGGGGCGAGCACCCCGAGGTCGGCGAACTGGGCGAATTTGGAGACGTGGTCGGTGAAGACGTCGGGCGCGGTGTCCGCGATGAAGGCGGCCGTGAGCTTGGTCCAGTAGTCGTCCCAGCCCATCTGGGTGATCTTGACGGTGAGCCCGGGGTTCTTCTTCTCGAAGTCCTTGGCGCACGCCTGGTAGGCGGGCAGCTGATTGGCGTCCCAGAGCCAGTAGCTGACGGTCCGCTGCGCGGAGACCGAGGAGGAGCCCTGTGGTGCGCAGCCCGCCACGAGGGTGAGCGCCCCGGCTCCGCCGAGCGCGACCGCGGTACGGAGGGCGCGGAGGGTCCGTGCCGATGTCATCGCTGCCTCCTACTTGATTCCGGTGAAGCCGACGGAGTTGACGATGCGCCGGGCGAAGGCGGCGAACAGAAGGAGCATCGGGAGCGCGGCGACCAGCGTCGCCGACATCAGCCCGGCCCAGTCCACCCCGGTCTGCGGCGACTGGGCGCGGAAGATGCTCAGCGCGACGGTGAGCACCCGGGAGCTGTCGCTGTAGGACACCATGAGCGGCCAGAAGTAGTCGTTCCATGACGTCATATAGGTGAGAACGGCGAGGGTCGCGATCGGCGCTCCCGCCATCGGCAGGATGAGCCGGAAGAAGACCCGGATCTTTCCCGCCCCGTCCAGCAGCGCGGCCTCCTCGATCTCGGCGGGGATGTTCATGAAGAACTGGCGGAGGAAGAAGACGGCGAACGGCGTCATGAACATCGTGGGCAGCGCGATGCCCAGCAGGCTGTCGACCAGGCCGAGCTGCTTGATGAGGACGAAGTTCGGCAGCAGGGTGAAGACGGCGGGCACCATGAGCCCGGCGAGCACCAGCCCGAACACGGTGTCCCGGCCGCGCCAGCGGAGGCGGGCGAAGGCGTAGGCGGCCATGGCGGAGAAGAGGACCTGGCAGCCGGTGATCACGGTGGAGACAAGAATCGAGTTGAGCAGGTAGCGCCAGAAGTCGAGGCTGCCGCCGGAGCCGCCCTGGGCGAGGGCGTCCTTGGTGCTCTGGAGGCCGAAGACCCGGGCGAAGCCGCCCAGGCTGATGTCGACGGGCAGCAGGGAGGAGGGGTGGGCGGCGAGCGCGGTGTTGGTGGACAGCGCGGTCCGCAGGATCCAGTAGAAGGGGAAGAGTGTCACCACCATGACCCCGCCCATGAGGACCCAGGCGACGACGCGGCCGGGCGAGGGCCTGCGGCGCCGCGCCCTGAGCTCGGTCCGGGCGGCGGCCGGGCTGGGGGCACCGAGTTTCGTGGATGTCGCCAATGCCATGACGGGCTCCCTAGCCGAGGTCGGTCTGGCCGGCCTTGGTGAGCCGGTACTGGACGATGGTGATCACGCTGAGGACGACCAGCAGCGCGACGGACATCGCCGAGGCGTAGCCGAACTGGAAGCGCCCGAACGCGGCGCCGTAGATGTAGTACTGCAGCACGTTGGTGGCGTTGGCCGGGCCTCCGGCGGTGGTGACCGCGACGGTGTCGAACACCTGGAACGACCCGATGACGGTCATGATGAGCACGAGCGCGAGGATCGGCCGCAGCAGCGGTAGCGAGATCCGCCAGAACATCCGCCACTCCCCCGCCCCGTCGATCCGCCCCGCCTCGTACATGTCCTTGGGGATCGCCTGGAGCCCGGCGAAGAGCAGCAGGGCCGTGTAGCCCACATGCCGCCAGACGTTGACGAGCGCGATGGTGGGGATCGCCCACTCCTGGCTCCCGAAGAAGGCGATGTGGCCGAGGCCGAGGGCGCCGAGGAGCTGGTTGCCGATGCCGAGCTGGGTGTCGAGCATCCACAGGAAGACGATGCCGGTGACGACGTTCGAGACCAGGTACGGGGTGAGCACGATGCCGCGCACCAGCGCCGACTGGGTCAGCCGCTGCATCAGGACGGCGATGAGCAGGGCGACGACGGTCTGCACGCCGATGTTCATGACCACGTAGATGACGGTGACGCGCAACGAGTCCCAGAAGATCGGGTCGTTGACCATGCGCGCGTAGTTGTCCAGGCCCACCCACTCGGGCGGGGTCAGCAGGTTGAAGCGGGTGAAGCTCAGATAGATGCCGCGCAGGGTGGGCCAGAGGAGGAAGACGAGGAACCCGAAGAGGGCGGGTGCGATGAATACCGCCGCGAGCAGCCCGTCGCCGCGGGCGCCCTCGCGTTGGGGCGAGGCGATGGCCATAAGACTCCCTTGTCCATGACGTGGTCCATGGCCGATTAGTTTCGTGACGAAAAAATAGAGCTGTCAAGACCTGTGCATAAGTCGCTGTGGCCCGATTGTCCACAGCCCGCACCCCCGACATTGTTTTCGTAGAGAAACATATATAGGCTCCGGGATGTGGATGAAGACGGCTCGATGAGTGCGCTGGCGGCCAGTTGGGCACCGCTGAGTCCCGCCGAGCGGGCGGTGGCGATCGAGGTGCTGATGCACGGACCGCTCTCCCGGGGCGAGATCGCCAGGCGGCTGGATCTTTCGGCGGGCAGCCTCACCCGGCTGACCAAACCGCTGATCGAGTCCGGGCTGCTGGTCGAGGAGGCGTGGCCGTCCTCGGCCCGCCCGGTCAGGCCCAACGGGCAGGGGCGCCCCTCCCAGCCGCTGGACATCGTGGCCGAGTCCCGCTATTTCGCCGGGTTCAAGATCACCGGCGATGCGGTCTACGGGGTGGTCACCACGCTCAAGAGCGAGGTCGTGGCCCAGCGGACCCGTCCGCTCGGCACCCATGACCCCGAGGAGATCGTGGATCTCCTGCATGCGCTCGTCCAGGACTTCAGCGGCGACTTTCCCCGGCTGGCCGGGATCGGCGTCGGCGTGGGCGGCCATGTCCGGGGCCGGTCCACCGTCGTCGACTCCGCCTTCCTGGGCTGGGACGACGTGCCGTTCGCCGAGCTGCTGGAGCGGCGCACCGGGCTGCCGGTGGTGGTGGAGAACGATGTGGTGGCCCTCACCGAGGCCGAGACCTGGTTCGGCGCGGGGCGCGGGCTGGACCGCTTCGTCGTGCTCACGATCGGCGCGGGCATCGGATACGGCCTGGTCATCGGCGGCACCCTGGTCCGCGGCGCGGAGGACGGCCACGGCCTCGGGAAGCGCTGGATCATCGATCCGAACGGCCCCCTCACCCCGGACGGGGAGCGCGGCAGCGCGGTCGCCCTGCTGTCCATCCCCAGCATCCGCTACCAGGTGCAGGCCGCGCTGGGCCGCGAGATCGACTATCCCGGCATCCTCGCCATGGCGGCGTCCGGCGATCCGGTCACGGGCCGGGTGATCGAGGAGGCGGCGCGGGGGCTGGGCATCCTGGTGGCGCAGATCGCCAACTTCGCGATGCCGCAGAAGATCCTGCTCGCCGGGGAGGGGGTCGGCCTGGTCGACGTGGCGGGCGGGACCATCCAGCGGGCCATCGCCGCCCATCGCCATCCGCTGGCGGATCCGGTCGACCTGGAGACCAAGGTCTCCGACTTCAACGACTGGGCGCGGGGGGCCGCGGTGCTGGCCATCCAGGTCCTCGTCCTCGGCAAGACGGACGGCTAGTCAGCGAGGGCCCGGCAGCGGGGGCAGCGGGGCTCTCAGTAGCGCAAGCGGGCCGTGTGACCGTCGATCCGCAGGATGCACTCCGTGAACAGCGCCATCGAGGGGCTGCCGTCCGCGGGGACCAGCCGCAGTTCGAGGTCCATGATGGATCTGATGACCTGGGCGGTACGGCTGCCGTCGGGGTCGGGGCCGCGCAGCGCCGACCACGACTCGAACTTGTCCCGGGCGGTCTCCCACGCCGGGCCGGGCGTGAAGTGGCACAGGAATACCGGCTGGTCGACTCCGTACTGCCGTAACTCGCCGACCGTGGCCTCACCCTGCATAAGCCACCACGTGGCAGACATCGCGCCCCCAACTCGGTACATGGGACTGGATACCGATCATACGGGTGCGGAAGGGCCGCCGAGGACCAACTCGATTCCGGGGCCCCAGCGCAGCAGCCGCTCGTCCGCCCCCGGCCTGGCCGCGCACTGCATGCCCAGCGGGAGCGAGTTGCCCGCCCGGCCCGCGGGCAGGCCGAGGACCGGCACTCCGGCGACGCTCCAGGGCAGGGACATGACCGAGTCACCGGTGGAGGCCAGGCCGCGCGGCGCCGGGCCCGTGGCGCCCGGGGCGATCCACAGGTCGATGCCCTCCTCGTCCATCGCCGCCAGCAGCCGGTCCCGGAACCGGTCGCGGCCGCGCAGGGCCGACGCGTACGCCTCGTGGCCGATCTGCTGCCCCCGCCGGATCTTCGTGGCGGTCTGCTCCCGGTACAGCTCGCCGTAGCGCGGGAACCACCCGGCATGGCTGCGGGCGACCTCGTAACGGTCGATCACCCGCTGGTGGGCGACCAGGGCGTCGAAGTCGGCCGGGAAGGGGATCCGGCGCACCGGGAATCCGGCGTCGGCCAGCCGCCGCGCCTGCTCCTCGAAGGCGTGCGCCGCCTCCGCCTCCGCCCGGTCGAGATACGGGCCGGTCGGCACGGCGAGCGACGGCCGGCGCTCCTCCCCCGGGCCCCCGCCGTCCGCCCCCGGCCGCCAGTCGTCGCACAGCACGGCCGCCGCCGCGCTCAGCCCGGCGGTGTCCGGGGCGAAGAGGCCCACCGTGTCGAAGGTCGGCGCGTTGGGGATGACGCCGTCGGACGGGATGCGGCCGTGGGTCGGCTTGAAGCCGACGACCCCGCAGTACGCGGCCGGGCGGATCATCGAGCCGATCGTCTGCGTGCCGAGGGCGAGCGGCACCATGCCCGCGGCGACGGCCGCCGCCGAACCGCTGCTGGAGCCGCCGGGGGTGTGGTCCACATCGTGCGGATTACGGGTCGGGCCGGGCGCGGTGACGGCGAACTCGGCGGTGACGGTCTTGCCCGCCACCAGCGCGCCCGCCGACCGCAGCCGGTCGATCAGCGACGCCTGTGGTCCGGCCAGCGCCTCGGCGGGGACGGCCGAACCGGCGCGCGTGGGCAGCCCGTCGACGTGCACGATGTCCTTGACGCCCACCGGCACCCCGTACAGCGGCGGCCGGTCGGCGGGATCGGGCCACCGCTCGGCCGCCGACCGCGCCTCGCGCGCCAGGCGCTCGCGACGGCCGGGCTCGGGGACGAAGGCCCGTATGCGGCCGTCGGCGGCCTCGATCCGGTCACAGGTCTCCATGAAGGGCATGGTCTCCATGGGCGACAAGGTTACGGCCGCCCGGGGACACCGCCCGGGGACAGGGCGTCAGTTGCCGCCCGTCACCTTCACGTAGTCGACCACCAGCTGCTGCGGGAAGGTGGTGCCGCCGTCCGGGTCGCCGGGCCAGTAGCCGCCGACCGCGAGGTTGAGGATGAGATAGAAGGGGTGGTCGAAGGCCCAGCGGTTGCCGTTCAGATCGGCGGGGGTGCGGGTCTGGTAGACGTTGCCGTCCACCGACCATGTGATCTTGTTGGGCGACCAGTCGACGGCGAACGTGTGGAACGCGTCGGCGAACTTCGCCCCGCCCGGCAGGGTGTACCCGGCGCCGATGCCGCCCGAGCCGGAGTAGCCGGGGCCGTGGATCGTGCCATGGACGGTGCTCGGCTCGTAGCCGACGTTCTCCATGACGTCGATCTCACCGCAGTTGGGCCAGCCCGCGCTGCCGATGTCGTTGCCGAGCATCCAGAACGCGGGCCACATGCCCTGGCCGCGCGGGAGTTTCATGCGGGACTCGACATGGCCGTAGGCGGTGGTGAAGGTACGGGCGGTGGAGAGGCGGGCGGAGGTGTACTCGCAGCGGCCGTACCAGCAGGAGTAGTTGGCGGGGTTCTCCTTGCGGGCGGTGATGACGAGGTTGCCCTGACCGTCGAGCGCGGCGTTCTTGGTGCCGTCCGTGTAGTACTGCCGCTCATGGTTGTTGACGTTGTCGCCGGTCTCGTAACCCCATTTGCCCGCGTCGACCGCGCCGCCCGCCGGGCCGTCGAAGTTGTCGGTGAAAGCGGCGGTGGGGGCGGGTGGTCCGGCCGCGGCCGGGGCGGTGAACCACGGGGTGGCGGCGAGCGCGGTTGCCGAGAGCAGGCCGACCAGGGTGGTGCGCAGCGTCCTTCGCATGGCGCCGATTGCCTTCCTGTGTGTGGGGGGTCCCGGAACCGGCGCGAGGGCCGGTTCCGGGAGGGAAGGTGCGCGCATAATCTCCAGCGCTGCGCTGCTCATGTCAACAGGTCTGGACCAACCCCCTTCGATCTACAGGCAGGATCGGCCCGGCCCGGAACCACGAGCCCTGAACCACGAGCCCGGACCCACGAGCCCGGAGCCACGAGTCCGGAACTACGCGTCCGCGGGCCCGAACAGCGCGAGCAGGTCCTCCCGCCCGAACATGCGCGCCGTGTCGACCGCCGAAGGCGAGCCCGCGCGCGGGTCGGCACCGGCGGCCAGCAGGACCCGCAGCACCTCCTCCTCCCCCTTGAAGGCCGCCCCGGCGATGGGGGTCTGCCCCCGCTCGTTGACGCGGTTGGGGTCGGCACCCCGCTCCAGCAGGGCGGATACGGCCGCGGCATGGCCGTGGTAGGCGGCCAGGATGAGCAGCGAATCCCCCTTGTCGTTGGTGAGGTTGGCCGGGACGCCCGCGTCCACATAGGCGGCGAGGGTGTCGGTGTCGCCGTGCCGGGCCAGGTCGAAGACCTTGGCCGCCAGTTGCAGCACCTCCGGGTCGTGAGCGGGCTCGCTCTCGGGGTTCGGTGCGCTCATCGCGTATCGCCTCCGGCTTCGCTAGCTGTGCGTTCACTGCCTGTGCATGCCGCTACCCGCACACGCGCCACCTGTGCATGTGATCACCGGCACGTGACCATTGTGGCGCTTGCGCTGCCAATCTCCCCATTTGCACCTTTCCTCGGATGGATACATGCTGTGACCCTGGAATGACTCATGGTGAGCGTCCCCCACCAGCCAGGAGACCGAGATGATCCTGTCCATTTCCGGTGTCGTCCTGCTCGGCATCGTCGTCTTCATCTTCTTCCGCAAAGACGGCCTCAAGGCATCCCACGGCGTCGTATGCGCCCTGTTCGGCTTCTACCTCGCGAGCACCGCCATCGCCCCGAGCATCAAGGCCGGCGGGGCGAGCCTCGCCAGTCTGCTGGGCGGGATCAAGATCTGACGTGGGCCTGCCACCGCTCCCCCGGCTCCGCATCGGCGGCGCCGGGCGCGCCCCGTTCCGCCGCGGCCGCGAGTTCGCCCGCACCGCGGCCGACAGCGCCGCCGACGTGCTCCACCCGCTGTTCGCCCTCTCCCGCGGGCTGCGGGTGCTCGCCGCGGGCGGGCGGCGCCGGTGGGCCGAGCTTCCGGGCGAACAGCGGGGGCCCGCGTTCTTCGTCGCGGCCGCCTGCGTGTTCGTCGTCTTCCTGCTGCCGTACGGGCCGCTGGCCTCCGCGATCGGCCTGCTCGGCGCCGCGGGCTGGGCCGGACGGGTGCGCGCCCCCGCCTCCCCCGGGCCCGGCGCCGACGGGATCGAGCGGCTGCGCCTGATCTACGAGGCGCTGGTGCCGTACTTCGCCGCCGCCGAGGACCCGGACCCGCTCTACAGCCACGGCGGCGAGTGGTCGCGCCCCTTCGAGTCGTTCGACTTCGACGAGGACGGCCGGCTGACCCGGCTGCTGCTGCGGTACCCCGCGTACTTCACGGACGGCGAGGCCGAGCCCCGGGCCCGCATCGAACAGGTGCTGTACGCGAAGTCCGGGCGCGACCGGGAGTACCTGTTCACCTGGGACGAGGAGGCGAACCGGCTCACCCTGGCGGTGCTGCCCGCCCTGTCCACCGCGATCTGCGCCCAGCGCTTCGTGACCGCGCCGGGCGAGACGGTGCTCGGCTTCACGGACGCGTCGTCCGTGCGGCGGACCCTGCCGGTACTGGAGGGCATCGACGACGAGACGGCGCAGGACCCGGACGGCTCCGACGCGGACGATACGGCCGACGCGGCGACGACCCGGGACGTGCCGCCCGTCGTCTGGCGCACCGGTCCGCGCTCCACCGAACCGCATCTGCTGGTGCTCGGCCGCCCCGGCAGCGGCACCACCACGCTGCTCCGCTCCATCCTGCTGCAGGCGCTGCCGCACGGCGATGTGCTGGTGGTGGACGGCAGCGGATCCGGCGAATACGCGTGCCTCGGCGGCCGGTCCGGGGTGCTGGCCGTCGAATGCGGGCTCGCCGGGGTGCTGGCGACGCTGGAGTGGGCCGGACACGAGACCGAGCGGCGGCTGCTCGCCGCCAACCGCGCCCGCCAGTTCGGCCACCCGCCGCCGGAGGACGTCCAGCGCCCGCTGTGGATCGTGCTGGACCGGCCGTCGGCGCTCAGCCATGTGGCGGCGGCGGACGGCCGTACGGATCCGCAGGAGCTGCTCCAGGTGCCGTTGCGGCACGGGCGGGCGGCGAACGTACGGGTCGTGGTGGCCGATCAGCTCGACGCGACGGAGGCCCTGAGCGAGGCCGTACGGTTCCACACCCGCGCCCGGGTGGTCCTCGGCCCGGCCTCACTCGAACAGACCACCGCCGCGCTGGGCGCCCCACCGCCCACCACTCCGGTGCCGGAGGTACCGGCGGGCCGCGGGTACGCCCGGCTCGGCGCGGGCCCGGTGCACCGGCTCCAGGTACCGGCCACGCCCGATCCGTACGACGACGCGACGAGCGAGGGACAGCGGCGGGCGGTGCTGCGGCTGCTGCCGGGGCCGGAGGCGGGCTCCCCGGACGAGCGGATGGTGGCCACGAAGGGGTGACCGCGCCCGGGCTCCGCGGCGTTCGGCGTCAGGCCACCCAGGTGCGGGGCGTCTCCGCCTCCGTCGTGGCGCCCGTCGCCACCAGGTCCGCGGCGGCCGCCAGCCGCTCGGCGGCCTTGTCGGCGACCGCGCCGCCCACCGTGAAGGGGAGCCGGACGTAGCCCTCGAAGGCGCCGTCCACGCCGAAGCGCGGGCCCGAGGGGACGCGGACGCCCAGCCGGGCGCCCGCCTCCGCGATGCGGGACCCGGAGAGGCCGCCGGTGCGGGCCCAGAGGGTGAGGCCGCCGTGCGGGACGGTGAACTCCCAGTCGGGGAGGTGGCGTCGTACGGCGGCCACGAGCGCGTCCCGGTTGTCGCGCGCCAGGGCGCGGCGGATCCCGATGGCCTCCTCCCAGCCGCCGGTGTTCAGCAGCCAGGCGACGGCGAGCTGTTCGATGACCGGCGTGCCCAGGTCGGCGTAGGCGCGGGCGGCGACCAGGCTGCGGACGACCTCGGGCGCGGCCCGGACCCAGCCGATGCGCAGCCCGGCCCAGAACGACTTGCTCGCGGAGCCGACGGTGACGACGGTGCTGCCCGCCGGGTCGAACGCGGAGACCGGCCGGGGCATCTCGATGTCGTCGTCCAGCCGCAGCTCGGACATGGTCTCGTCGGCGATCAGGACGGTACCGGCCGCGCGGGCGGCGTCCACGAGGCCGCGGCGCTGCTCCTCGGTGGCGAGCGCGCCGGTGGGGTTGTGGAAGTCCGCGACCACGTAGGCCATGCGCGGCGCGGCGGCACCGAGGACCTGGCACCAGGCGGGGATGTCCCAGCCCGCGAGCCGGTCGGCCATCGCGACGGGCACCAGCCGGGCGCCCGCTTCCCGCATCAGCTGGAGCACATTGGCGTAGCTGGGCGATTCGACGGCGACCCGCTCACCCGGACGGACCATGAGCCGACAGGTGGCGGCGACGGCGCCCATGGCACCGGTGGTCACCATGATCTGTTCGGGCATGGTCGGTACGCCGCGGGCGGTGTAGCGGTCAGCCAGGGCCTGGCGCAGGGCGGGCAGGCCCGCGGGGTAGTCGCCGTGGGTGTGGGCGTACGGCGGCAGCTCCTCCAGGGCGCCGCGGGTCGCGCGGGTCAGCCAGGGTTCGGGGGCGGGGAGCGCGGCGCAGCCGAGGTCGATGACGGAGGCGGCGGTCTCCGGGGGCAGCGGGTCGAGTCCGCGGGTGGGCAGCGGGCTCCCGGCGGGCATCGCGGTCCAGCTGCCCGCGCCGCGCCGCGACTCCAGGAACCCCTCGCCGCGCAGCGCCTCGTAGGCGGCGGCGACGGTGGTGCGGCTGACGGCGAGCGCCGCGGCGAGTTCGCGCTCGGCGGGGAGGCGGGCGGCGACCGGAACCCGGCCCTCCAGCAGGAGCAGCCGTACGCCGTCGGCGAGCGCGCGGTAGGCGGGGACGCGGCGGCCGCCGTTGAGCGACGTGGCGGGGCTCGCGGCCGGGCCGTCGGCCGGGCTCGGCACCGTCGCGTCGCCCCGGGAGTCGCGGGTGTGCTGGTTGCCGAGCAGGCGGGCCAGTTGAGGTGCCCCCACCGCGGAGGTCCACGGACTCATCGGATGCGGTCCACCTTTCCCGGATTGGCCATGGAACTGGACTGGTTCCAGGCATCAGAGTGGCATGTCATCGGCCAATGGCACCAGTCCACGCCGAACTGGCCACCCACCACCAGGAGTACACGTTGTCCAAGGAACCCTCGGGGGGATCCCGGCTCGCCCGTCGTCTCGTCCAGCTCTACGGAGGGCTCGTGCTGTACGGCGTGGGCATGGGGCTCCAGGTGCGCGCCGCGCTCGGGCTCGATCCGTGGGACGTGTTCCACCAGGGGATCGCCAAGCGCACCTCGCTGTCGTTCGGCACGGTGACGATGATCGTCGGGGCCGCCGTGCTCCTGCTGTGGATTCCGCTGCGGCAGCGGCCGGGGCTCGGCACGGTGTCGAACGTGATGGTGATCGGAGTCACAGTGGACGCCACCCTGTGGCTCGTGCCGCAGCCGGACGCGCTGGCGCTGCGCGCTCCTCTGCTGCTGGTCTCGATCGTGGTGGGCGGCGCGGCCACCGGCCTCTACATCTCGGCGCGGTTCGGGCCGGGGCCGCGGGACGGCCTGATGACGGGGCTGCATCAGCGCACCGGCCGGTCGGTCCGGCTGGTGCGGACCGGGATCGAGGTGGCCGTGCTGGCCACGGGATTCGCGCTGGGCGGCTCGGTGGGGGTGGGCACGGTACTGTACGCGCTGGCCATCGGGCCGCTTTCGCAATACTTCCTGACCCTGTTCGCGATACCCTCAGCCACCGGCGACGAGGCCGGCGGCGCTCCCGGCGCGACGACGGAGAGTTCACCGGTGGTGGCGCAGGGCGGTCCACGGAGTCCGGTCCGTGACCTGATTTAGCCCTCGCACACGTGGAGCGGTAGTGTACGCCTTTGGCCCACCAGGCGGACCGTTACTGCGCGCTGAAGCATGAGAAACGCTGGGTGACATCTGCTGCCAGATGTGACAAACCGGGCGCCTGTGGGTACAACAACGGGGCGGCACGACGGGCGACGCATGTCCCAGAACGGGAATCTTCACCGCCGACCGGACGTTGACCGGATGACGACGACAGCGACACCTGTCCTGTGGGCGAGAAGCCCGGGAGGCACGATTCATGAGTGAGCGAGCTCTTCGCGGCACGCGACTCGTGGTGACCAGCTACGAGACCGACCGCGGCATCGATCTGGCCCCGCGCCAGGCGGTGGAGTACGCATGCCAGAACGGACATCGATTCGAGATGCCGTTCTCGGTAGAGGCGGAGATCCCGCCGGAGTGGGAGTGCAAGGCGTGCGGCGCCATGGCACTCCTGGTGGACGGCGAGGGTCCTGAGGAGAAGAAGGGCAAGCCCGCGCGAACGCACTGGGACATGCTCATGGAGCGGCGCACCCGTGAAGAGCTGGAGGAGGTGCTGGCCGAACGGCTGGCGATCCTGCGCTCGGGCGCCATGAACATCGCCGTGCATCCGCGCGACACGAGCCGCAAGTCTGCCTGATCCGCACGGCAGCACTGACGCACAACTGATGTACAAGGGCCGGGGCCACTGCTGAGCAGTGGCCCCGGCCCTTGTACGCGGTGTGCCCGCTCAGTCCTTGTCGTCCCGGACGATCTCGTTCCGGCCCTCGTCGCCCCGGCCCTCGTCGTCCCGGACCACCTCGCCCTGGATGACCTCGCCGTCCCGCGAGCCCTCGCCCGGCCCCGGCCGCCCGGCCCGGCCGCCGTATCCGCCCTGTCCGCCCTGGCGGAACGGGTCGCCCAGGGCGCCCGGCATGTAGCCCATCCGGCGCGACAGCGCCGCCTCGGCGCGCCGCCGCAGCAGCGCCGCCGTCGGCGGGAACAGGCACAGCAGCGCGGCCACGTCCGAGAGCAGCCCCGGGATCATCAGCAGCAGCCCGCCGAGCATGGTGAACGAGTTGCCGGTGCGCCCGGGCTGCTCGGCGGGCTCGGCGCCCGGCTGCATGGTCCGGGCCAGGTTCTGCCAGGCCCGGCGCCCCGCCCGCTTGACGACGGCCGCGCCGCCGACCGCGCCCGCGATCAGCAGCAGGAAGACGGTGAGCCCCCCGGCCGCCCCCGCGACCAGGGTGAGCAGCCAGATCTCCAGCACCAGCCAGGCGGCGATGCCCAGCGGTACGAAGGTGCGGGCACGTGAACCCTTCGGGCGGGTCGGGTCGCTCTGCTGGGATGCGCCGGTCGTCATGTCTCCCAGTGTGCCCGGGCCCGAGCGGCGCACGGACCCCGGGTCGTGGATCCGGCCTCGCCGGGAAGGCCGCAGGGCGGACGCACGGCGTCCGCCCCGGGATCCGCTAGCGGATCGTGTCGGCGTCTGGGATGTGGATGTCTCGGCGTCAGCGGTTACGGCGCAGAGCGGAGATCAGCTGACTCTTCGACATCTGCGACCTGCCCTCGATGCCGGCCTTCTGGGCCTGGCGGTACAGGTCCTCCTTGGTGCGCGCCTCCATGCTGCCGGACTTCGCACCCTTGGGGGCCATCGTCCTGCGCTGTGCGCTCTTGCTGCTCTTCATGGTCGTCTTGGGCATGTTCCGCCTCCTTCCGCCTTCAGTGTCCGGCAGGTGGCTAAGGGACGCCCGTGGGACTACTCCGAGCGCGCACGGCCCCAGGAGGAGGGCCTACGGCTCCTTGCGCCCCAGCAGCTTGTTCACCCGGGAGCCCACGCCCCAGGACATGACGCGCCAGGCCGCCTCGGTGACGATGTCCCGGCTCATCTTGCTCTCCCCGCGCTCGCGCTCGATGAACGTGACGGGGACCTCGATGACGTGGAAGCCCGCCTTGACGGCGCGCCAGGCCAGGTCGATCTGGAAGCAGTAGCCCTGGGAGGCGACGGCCTCCATGCCGAGCCCTTCCAGCGTCTCCTTGCGGAAGGCCCGGTAACCCGCCGTCATGTCGCGGATCGGCACGTCGAGCATGAGCCGGGAGTACGTGCTGCCGCCCCGGGAGATGAACTCGCGGGACTTGGGCCAGTTGACGATGCGTCCACCCGGCACCCAGCGCGAGCCGATCACCAGGTCCGCGCCCTTGAGCGCGGTGAGCAGCCGGGGCAGTTCCTCGGGCTGGTGCGAGCCGTCCGCGTCCATCTCCACCAGGACGCCGTAGCCGTGCTCGATGCCCCAGCGGAAGCCCGCCAGATAGGCGGCGCCCAGGCCCTCCTTGCCCTTGCGGTGCAGGACCTTGACGTGGTCGTCCTCCACCGCCAGCTCGTCGGCGACCTTGCCGGTGCCGTCCGGGCTGTTGTCGTCGGCGACGAGGATGTGGGCGTCCGGCACGGACTCCCGGACCCGGGCGACGATCGGCGCGATGTTCTCCGCCTCGTTATAGGTCGGAATGATCACCAGGACGGTGCCGAGCGGACCGTACTTCCGCCGTCCGCCGTCGTCCTGGCCGGTGCGGCGCGGCTCCGGACCCCCGTCTTCGGTGCCGGGCCCCTCGGCCTCGGTGCGCGGCTGGTCGGCCTCGGTGGCCGGCTCCTCGGCCTCGCTCCGGCGCGGCTGGTCGGCCTCGCGTGCGTCGCTCACGGCTACTGCCCCTTCTTGTCCGTACGTCCCCGACGGCCGATCATGATCGCGGCCGCGCAGGACAGAACGCCCACCATAGCGAGCACCCACTCCGGGGTCGCACCGACGCGGTCGGCGAGGGTCGTGCCGTCACGCAACGGGATGCGCGCGGTGAGCACATCTTGCGTGAATTCTTTCGTCCGCTGCTCGATCGTGCCATCCGGCGCGACGACCGCGCTGATCCCGCTGGTGGCCGCGGTGATCACCGGTCGGCCGTGCTCGATGGCCCGCAGCCGGGACATGACCAGCTGCTGTTCGGGCTGGCCGCTCTCGCCGTAGGTGGCGTTGTTGGTCTGGACGACGATCGCGCGGGCGCCCGCGTTGACCGTGTCGCGCACGATCTCGTCGTACGCGACCTCGAAGCAGATCACATCGCCCAGCCGGGCCGGGCCGACCTGCAGCAGCCCGGTGTGGTCGCCGGGGTAGAAGTCGCGGGGGATGCGCTGCAGCCGGGTGATGACCTTGCTCAGTTCCTTGCGGAACGGCACGTACTCGCCGAACGGCACCGGGTGCTGCTTGGTGTACTGCGCGCCGGGGCCGTCCTTGGGGTCCCAGACGATGCCCTCGTTGAACACGTACCCCGGCTTGGAGGGGTGGTCGACCAGGGCGCCGACCAGCACCGGTACGCCGATGGCCCGCACCGCCTCGTCGATCCGGGCGTAGGCCTCCCGGTACTGGAAGGGGTCCAGGTCCGAGGAGTTCTCCGGCCATATGACGAGGTCGGGCTTCTTGATCCGGCCGGCCTTGACGTCCTTGGCCAGGTCGAGCGTGGCGTTCACATGGTTGTTGAGGATCTTCATGGGGCGGCCCAGGAAGTCCATGCCCGCCTGCTGCACATTGCCCTGCACGACGGCGACGTCCACGCTGTCGTCCGCGCGTGTCGGGATCGGCACCGCGTATCCGGCCGCGGTCACGGCGGCCGCGACGATGACGGCGCCGGCGGCGGGCAGCGCGCCCCGCGCCGAGAGCCGCCCGGCCGCCCGCAGCCGCCACAGGGCGAGCGCGGCGGAGGCCAGCAGTCCGCCGGTCAGCGCGACGCCGAAGGTGACCAGCGGGGCGCCGCCGAGCGCGGCGAGCAGGGTGAACGGCGACCCGGTGTTGGCGAAGGCCAGCCGCCCCCAGGGGAAGCCGCCGAACGGCACCCGGTCCCGGGCCAGCTCCTCGGCGACCCACAGACAGGCCGTCCACAGCGGCCACAGGGACGGCACCGGCAGCCGGGAGACCAGCGCGAACCCGGCGCCCATCAGCACCAGGAAGAGCGATTCGATGACGGACAGGCCGATGACCGCGTCCCAGCCGATCACGCTCAGCCACTTCAGCAGCAGCACGAAGAACGGCAGCCCGAACGCGAACCCCGTCCAGGCGCCCTGGCGGGCGGTGCGGCCGTAGGTGAGCAGGCTCAGGGCCGCCACGGCCAGCAGGGACAGCGGCCAGACCCCGAACGGCGGGAAGGCGAACCCGAGCGCGAGCCCGGCGACGGCCGCGAGCGCGCTGCGCCCCGCCTCGCGGCGGGCGAGGGCGCCCAGGCGGCGCCACCGGCCGGGGCGGTCCCCAGGGGGCGTGGACGCCTCCGCAGCTGCGTCGCCCGGGTCGTCCGTACGGGGTGCGGCGGCAGGCGTCCGCGGCCCGTCCGGTCGTTCTTCGGCCGGGCCGGACGAGGCGGCTTCGGCGGTGGTGTCGGAACCCGAGGGCACGGTGCGGCCTTCCTGCAAATCAAGCTGTGATGAGGTGACCGTATAACGCGGGCGCGCGGCTGTGTCCCCGAGGTGCGGAACGCAGGGAAGAAGACCGGGGTTCCCTGTGCGGACCTGTCCGGATCGGTTCCGGATTTCGGCGGATGCCGCCCCCTCGCGGGGGGCGGTCCGCCGTGTGCGTGCGGATGGGGGCCCGACGCCCTTCGGGCCGGCCTGGGACCCGCTGGCTGCGGGTCGACCGAGAGCCGTTGTCTACTGAGCGTCCGGGCCCCTCCCGGGTCGCACCTGCCGACCCGGCGACCCTTCCTCGCCCCCGTGCGCTGGACCTGGCTCCCAGTGGTGACGGCCTGGGCGGCGCGTCTCCCTCTGGCCCAGCGGCGTTCGACGACTGCGTGAAGATTCCCCGGTCGGGTGTCCAGTGGTGGACGGGGCCGAACCTACCGGCCACCGACCGGACCCTGTCAACAGTCGCATGACCTGCGTGGTTTCCTCAAATGACCAGGTCAGTACGGACAATGTTCAGCTGCCGCGACAGGCCGGTGGCACATCGTTCGGCGGTACGCGGCGCGGTCGCGTCACTCGTCCGGACGGCTGTGCACGGTGCGTCCGCCCACCACCGTGCGCACGCACACGGGCAGTTGGCGACCGGGGGTGAGGTCGGGCAGCCCGGGCGTGCCGGAGCGCGGATCGGTCGACCAGCCCGCCACCCGCGTGTCGGGGACCTGGACGACGAGTTCCCCGGTGCGCCACACCGCGTAGTCGGCGGGCGCGCCGGGCACCAGGACGCCCGCGTCGTCCCGTCCGATGGCCCGCCAGCCGCCGCGGGTGTGGGCGGTGAAGGCGGCGCGGGCGGAGACGCGGTGCTCGGGGGTGCGGTGGAAGGCGGCGGCGCGCACGGTGCCCCACGGGTCCAGCGGGGTGACGGGGCTGTCGGAGCCGAGCGCGAGGGGCACTCCGGCGCGCAGCAGCGCCGCGTACGGGTTGAGGGTGCGGGCCCGCTCGGGGCCGAGGCGCGCCGCGTACATGCCCTCCTCGCCGCCCCAGGCGGCGTCGAAGGCGGGCTGGACGGAGGCGGTGAGGCCGAGGTCGGCGAAGGCGGCGATGGCCTCGGGGGTGAGCATCTCGGCGTGTTCGACGCGGTGCCGGGCGGCGCGGACCCGGGCCAGGCCCACCTTGTCGGCGGCGGCCCGTACGCCCTCGACGACGGCGGACACGGCAGCGTCGCCGATCGCGTGGAACCCGGCCTGGACGCCGCCCTCGGTGCAGACGGCGACATGGGCGGCGACGGCGGCCGCGTCCAGATAGGCGGTGCCGGTGTGCGGCGCGTCGGCGTAGGGCTCGTGGAGGCAGGCGGTGTGGGAGCCGAGGGAGCCGTCCACGAAGAGGTCTCCGGCGGCGCCCGCGGCGCCCAGCGCGCGCACCTTCGCCAGATCGGCGGCGCCGGTCACGGCCTCGGCCCAGTAGCCGTGGACCCGGGGTCCTGGCTCCTCGGCGGCGAGCCGCAGCAGCCCGGTGAGGTCGTCCTCGCCGGAGATGCCGGGGCCCGCGCATTCGTGGACCGACCCGATGCCCACCGAGGCGGCGTGGGCGAGGGCGGCGCGCTGGGCGTCCTCGCGCTGCCGCGCCGTCACGCTCGCGTACGCGGCGGCGCGTACGGCGTGGTGGGCGTCGGCGGTCAGCGGCGCGTCGGGGCGGTAGCCGGTGCGTGCGGTGATGTCCGGGACGCGGTCGAGCAGCGCGGTGGTGACCACCGCGGAGTGCACGTCGGACCGGCTGAGGTAGCAGGGCCGGCCGCCGGTGGCCTCGTCCAGTTCGGCGCGGGAGGGCGGGCGGCCCCCGGGCCAGCCGCTGGCGTCCCAGCCATGGCCGAGAAGCATCTGCTCGGCGGGGTGGTCGGCGGCGTACACACGGACCCGCTCCAGCGCGTCGGCGAGGGTGGGCGCGCCCGTCAGATCGAGGCCGGTCAGGGCGAGTCCGGTGGCGGTCGTGTGCACATGCGCATCGGTGAACGCGGGGGTGACCAGCGCCCCGTCCAGCCGCACCACCTCGTCCACGCCGTCCGCGAAGCCGTCCGCGGCGCCCTCGGAGCCGACCCAGGCGATGGTGTCGCCCTCGACGATCATCGCGGTCGCGAACGGGTCGGCGGGGCTGTGCACCTCGCCTCCGCGCAGCAGGACGGTACGGCCTTCATCGGCCTGGGCGGGGGTCGGGTCGTTCACGGCGGGCTGCCTCGCGGGGTCGGTTTTCGGACGTTCCGGGCGCCGGGGAGCTACCTGTCCGGCCGGGCCCGTACGGGGTCGGTCAGACGCGCGGCGGGCGCGACTCGTACGGAGTGGACAGGACGACGGTGGTGCGGGTGGAGACACCGGCCAGCGAACGGATCCGGCTGAGCAGATGCTCCAGCTCCAGCGGGGTGGCGACCCGCACCTTGAGGATGTAGTTCTCGTCGCCCGCGACGCTGTGGCACGCCTCGATCTCGGGCACCTCGGCGAGCCGCTCGGAGATGTCGTCGGGCGCGCTGGGGTCGAAGGGTTTGACCGAGATGAAGGCGGTCAGGGGCAACCCCACGGCCTCCGGGTCCACGACCGCCGCGTAACCGCGGATCACACCCCGCTGTTCGAGACGGCGGACTCGCTGATGCACGGCCGATGTGGACAGGCCGGTGGCCTTGCCCAGGTCCGTGTAGCTCATCCGCCCGTCCTTGACGAGCAGCTCCACGATTTGTCTGTCCAACTCCTCCACAGCCGATCACCTTATGTGGTCGGAGGCGTCTCAGCACAGCGGGCGCACCCCGCGGATCGGCTCCGTACGCACCGCATCTGCACGGGGCATGTGACGAACACCACATCTCCTCATGGGTGTCCTATGGGATGCGGCGATTACCTATGCGGCGGCAAGGGAAATGCTTGCTGTGGTCGAGGCCGACGCGCCTGGCCAGCCCACCCGAGGGGGAAATCTCATGCCCTACGTTGAGCGCCTCGACGAAGGCGACGTCGAAACCTACGAGACGTACGAAATGTTCCGGGTCACCTGCCCGGACTGCGCGCAGCCCATCGCCCTGCTCGCGGACGAGGACGTTCTCCCGGAGCACGCGCTGTGCCCGTCTCCGTGGAACCCGTTCGGACTGACGGTGTGCGCCGGTACGGGGCGCGGGGTGGCGGACGCCGTCGCCGCCGACGCCTCGCTCGACGCCCACGAGCAGGACGCGGCGCTGCTGCTGACGCTGCCGGAGGGCCTCGACTGGCGGAAGCAGCCGTTCTCGCACATCGGCGGCCCGGGCTCGCGCCCGATCAGCACGCCGATGACGGTGCGCCACGCCGCGTCCCACGCGTAGCACCCACGCAAACGGAGGGGGCCCGGCAGTGCCGCGCCCCCCGACCGCTCACCTACCGGCTTCCGCCGGTCTCTACCGGCTCTCCGGACCCGCGACGCTGCGTGCGATGACCACGCGCTGGATCTGGTTGGTGCCCTCCACGATCTGCAGGACCTTGGCCTCGCGCATATAGCGCTCGACCGGGAAGTCCGCCGTGTAGCCGTAGCCGCCGAACAGCTGGACCGCGTCGGTGGTGACGCGCATCGCGGTGTCGGTGCAGAACAGCTTCGCCATGGCCGCCTGCTTGGAGAACGGCCGCCCCGTGTCCCGCAGCCGGGCGGCGGCCAGGTAGAGGGCGCGCCCGGCCTCGATCTGGGTGGCCATGTCGGCCAGCATGAAGCGCAGCCCCTGGAAGTCGGCTATCGGATGGCCGAACTGCTTGCGCTGCGCGGTGTACGCGAGCGCCTCGTCCAGCGCCGCCTGCGCGAGGCCGATCGCGCAGGCCGCGATGCCCAGCCGGCCCGCGTCGAGGGCGGACAGGGCGATGGCGAAGCCCTGGCCCTCCTCGCCGATCCGGCGGCCGTCGGGGACCCGGACCCGGTCGAGGTGGATCTGCGCGGTGGGCGACCCGTTCATGCCCATCTTGCGCTCGGGGGCGGCGGCGGACAGCCCGGGCGCGTCGCCGGGCACCAGGAACGCGCTGATGCCCCGGGTGCGCTCGGGGCCGGTGCGGGCGAGGACGGTGTAGAAGTCGGCGATGCCGCCGTGGGTGATCCACGCCTTGCCGCCCTCCAGCGTCCAGCTGTCGCCCTCCCGGGTGGCCCGGGTGGTGAGGGCGGCGGCATCGGACCCGGAGGAGGGCTCGGAGAGGCAGTACGCCCCGAGCAGCCCGCCGCCGAGCATCGCCGGCAGGTGCTCGGCCAGCTGCTCCTTGCTGCCGTACCCGGCGAGGCCGTGACAGGCCAGGGTGTGGACGCTGACGCCGAGGCCGACGGTGAGCCGGGCCGCGGCCAGCTCCTCCAGGACCTGGAGGTAGACCCCGTACGGCTGCCCCCCGCCGCCGAACTCCTCGGGGTAGACCAGCCCCAGCAGCCCCGATTCGGACAGCAGGGCGAACAGTTCGCGGGGGAAATGCCCCGCGGCCTCCTCCTCGGCGGCGCGGGGGCGGATCTCCCGCTCGGTCAGCTCGCGGACGAGCGAAATCAGGTCGCGGGCTTCCTCAGTGGGCAGTTCGCGTTCCACCGGCTGCGGGCCGTGGTCGGTCATGGCGGCGCTCTCCTCTCCCTGTAGGCGCGGCGGCGGCATGCGCGCCCGGTGGGGCGGCGCCGCCCGTGTCCTGCCTCATCGCCGGTCGTCCCGCCGGATTGCGAACGGGTGATGACCTGCACCGTGGCGGTTGGAGTATGCCCGATCCGGGGGCCCTCGTCACCGGTGTATCGATCTTCAACAAAGTTCGCCCGTCCGGGTGTTGCCCGGATGGGATTGGCCCAGACCATTGACCCCACTGGTCTAGTCCTTCTACCGTTCTCCCACCCTGCCCTGCGCGTGCATGTCAATATCGGGACAGGTCGTCGGGCACTTCATCTCCCCTCACCCCCCACCGAGGAGAACCCATGCTCAGACCACGCGGACTGCGTGCCGCTCTCGCGGCCCTCTCGACGGCGGTACTGACCGCCACCCTGCTGGCGGGCGCGGCGACGGCCAGCCCCGGCGCCGCCCCGGCTGCGGCATCCCCCACCACCGCCAAGGCTCCGGAGGCGGCCGGCAACAAGGTCGTCGGCTACTTCACCGAATGGGGCATCTACCAGCGGAACTACCACGTCAAGAACGTGGAGACCTCCGGCTCCGCCGCCAAGCTCACCCACATCAACTATGCCTTCGGCAACGTCACCGGCGGCAAATGCGCGATAGGTGACGCCTACGCCGACTACGACAAGGCGTACGACGCGGCGGGCAGCGTCGACGGCAAGGCCGACACCTGGGACGCGGGCGCCCTGCGCGGCAACTTCAACCAGCTGCGCAAGCTCAAGAAGCTCCACCCGAACCTCAAGGTCCTGTGGTCCTTCGGCGGCTGGACCTGGTCGTCCGGGTTCGGCGAGGCGGCCAAGAACCCCGCGGCCTTCGCCGAGTCCTGCTACAACCTGGTCGAGGACCCGCGCTGGGCGGACGTCTTCGACGGCATCGACATCGACTGGGAGTACCCCAACGCCTGCGGCAACACCTGCGACACCAGCGGCCGGGCCGCGTTCAAGAACGTGATGTCCGCGATGCGCGCCAAGTTCGGCCAGAACAACCTGGTCACCGCCGCGATCACGGCCGACGCCTCGTCCGGCGGCAAGATCGACGCCGCCGACTACGCGGGCGCCGCGAGTTACGTGGACTGGTACAACCCGATGACGTACGACTTCTTCGGCGCCTGGGCGGCCCAGGGCCCGACCGCCCCGCACTCGCCCCTCACCTCCTACAGCGGCCTGCCCCAGCAGGGCTTCTACACCGACGCCGCGATCCAGAAGCTCAAGGGGCTCGGCGTCCCGGCCTCGAAGCTGCTGCTGGGCGTCGGCTTCTACGGACGCGGCTGGACCGGCGTCAGCCAGGCCGCCCCCGGCGGCACCGCGACCGGCGCCGCGCCGGGTACGTACGAGGCGGGCATCGAGGACTACAAGGTGCTCAAGAGCAAGTGCCCGGCCACCGGCACGGTCGCCGGAACGGCCTACGCGAAGTGCGGCAACGAGTGGTGGAGCTACGACACCCCCGCCACCATCGCCGGGAAGATGACCTACAAGCAGCAGCAGGGCCTCGGCGGCACCTTCTTCTGGGAGCTGAGCGGCGATACCACCGGCGGAGAGCTGATCAAGGCGATCAGCTGAGGTATCAACCGACGTAAACGATCAGCTGACGGAGCCGGGAGCCATGTGCTCCCGGCTCCTTCGTACCCGCCAGTAGCCACGCGCGCAAGCGCCTCTCGCACATGCCTCACGCATGCGCCGAAAACCCGCGCTCCGCTGAACCGATCCGGCACCGCAGCCGTATCGCAACGCGGCTTGTTCTGACTATTGCGGGGCATCCGCCTCACAAGGAAATCTGAGCGCTGGGGTGGCCCTGACCGGCCCGTTGCGCATGAACCAAAGGATCGATCATGAGTTCCGAGCAGTGCCCGAGCTGTGGCGGCCAACTCGCCGTCAACCAGGACGGGTGGAAGATCTGCCACTCCTGCGGCTACGCCTCACCGCCCGGCTACGCGCCCGCCCCCGCGCTCAGCAGCTGCACCGTCCTCACCTCCCCGCCCACCTGACCCTCCGTCCCACCCGACCCTTTCGTACCGTTGAGCGAGGCCCCGTGGTCAATCCCTGGCTGGCGATGGCATCCGGCACCGATCCGGCGGAGCGCACCCGCGCGGTGCGCCGCGCGCACGAGGCGTTCCTGACGGAGGGAGCCGTGGGCCCGACCGTCCGCCCGGTGGTGGCGGACTCCTGGCGCCGCTCGGCCGACGCCCGGGTGACGCAGGAGTGCGTGGCACCGATCGATCTGACCGACGACGCGCTGGAGGCGTACCGCGCGGACCATCCGCTGGCCGGGGTGATGCCGCTCTTCCGCGAGCTGCTGGGAAGCATCGCGCACGACGGCGCCCATCTCCTCGCGGTCTGCGACCACCTCGGCCGCATGCTGTGGGTGGAGGGGCACAGCGGCGTACGGCACCGGGCCGAGCGGATGAACTTCGTGGCCGGGGCGCGCTGGGACGAGCGCCACGCCGGGACCAACGCCCCCGGTACCGCGCTCACCGTCGACCACGCGGTGCAGATTTTCGCCACGGAGCACTTCAACCGCAGCGTGCAGCCGTGGACCTGCGCCGCGGCGCCCCTCCACGACCCGCACTCCGGGCGGCTGCTGGGCGCGGTGGACCTCACCGGCGGCGACCATCTGGCCGCCCCGCACAGCCTCGCCCTGGTCCAGGCGACCGCCCGCGCCGCCGAGGCGCAGCTCGCAGCCCTGGCGCCCCCGGCGCGCGGGCCGCGCGTCGCACTGACGGCGCTGGGCCGCGACGAGGCGCTGCTGGTCACCGAGGGGCACCGGCTGCGGCTCGGGCGGCGGCACAGCGAGATCATGGTGCTGCTCGCGGGCCATCCGGAGGGCCTGAGCGGCGACCGCCTGGCGCTGGAGCTGTACGGGCCGCGGGCCGACCACCGCTCGCCGGTGACGCTGCGCGCCGAGCTGTCCCGGCTGCGGCGGCTGGTAGGCCCGCTGCTGGGCTCGCGCCCGTACCGGCTGTGCGCGCCGGTGCGGACCGATGTGAGCGCGGCGGCCGAGGACCTGGCGGCCGGAGAGGTGTCCACGGCGCTGCGGGCGTATCCGGGCCCGCTGCTGCCGATGTCGGAGGCGCCCGGGGTGTGCCGGATGCGGCGGACGCTGGAGGACGGGCTGCGGCGGGCCGTGCTGTCCCGCGGCGACCCGGAGCTGCTGCGGCGCTGGGCGCAGACACCGTGGGGCGAGGACGACCTCGAGGTGGCGGAAGCGCTGCTGGCCGCCCATCCGCCGCACTCCCCCGGCCGGACGGCCCCGGCGGCGCGGGTGCGGCGGCTGCGCGAGGTGTACGGCCTGGCGGGCGGCGGCATGGACGGCGGCGCCCGGGACACCGGTCACCGTGAAGCCGGTCACAGGGACGCAACGTCGGCGCAACGTTGCCGCGTCTAGCCTCCCCTCATCTCCGCCCGTCCCGTCGGCGGGCGGAGCCCGCAGGTACGACAGGGAAGGCCGCCCCCATGACGCGTTACGCAAACCCCGGCTCCGAGGGATCGGTTGTCACCTACCAGCCGCGCTACGACCACTGGATCGGCGGCGAGTACGTACCGCCCGCCAAGGGCCGCTACTTCGAGAACCCCACCCCGGTCAACGGGCAGCCGTTCACCGAGATCGCCCGGGGCACCGCCGAGGACGTCGAGCGGGCCCTGGACGCCGCGCACGCGGCCGCGCCCGCCTGGGGCCGTACCGCGCCCGCCGAGCGCGCCGCGGTGCTGCTGAAGATCGCCGACCGCATGGAGCAGCATCTCGAAGAGCTGGCGGTCGCGGAGAGCTGGGAGAACGGCAAGCCGGTACGGGAGACCCTGGCCGCCGACATCCCGCTGGCCATCGACCACTTCCGCTACTTCGCGGGGGTGATCCGGGCCCAGGAGGGCAGCCTCTCCGAGATCGACGACGACACGGTCGCCTACCACTTCCACGAGCCGCTGGGCGTGGTCGCCCAGATCATCCCGTGGAACTTCCCGATCCTGATGGCCACCTGGAAGCTCGCCCCGGCGCTGGCCGCGGGCAACGCGGTGGTCATCAAGCCCGCCGAACAGACGCCCGCCTCGCTCCACGTCTGGATGAACCGGGTGGCCGACCTGCTGCCCCCGGGCGTCGTCAACATCATCAACGGCTTCGGGGTGGAGGCCGGAAAGCCGCTGGCCTCCAACCCGCGCATCGCCAAGGTCGCCTTCACCGGCGAGACCACCACCGGCCGGCTGATCATGCAGTACGCGAGCGAGAACCTGATCCCGGTCACCCTCGAACTCGGCGGCAAGAGCCCGAACATCTTCTTCGACGACGTCTCGGCCGCCGACGACGACTTCCTCGACAAGGCCCTCGAGGGCTTCACGATGTTCGCCCTCAACCAGGGCGAGGTGTGCACGTGTCCGTCGCGTGCGCTGATCCAGGACGGCCACTACCAGGACTTCATGGACGCGGCCGTGGCCCGTACGGAGAAGATCACCCAGGGCCATCCGCTGGACACCGACACCATGATGGGCGCTCAGGCGTCCAACGACCAGCTGGAGAAGATCCTCTCCTACCTGGACATCGGCAAGCAGGAGGGCGCCCGCGTCCTCACCGGCGGCACCCGCGCCGAGCTGGGCGGCGAGCTGGAGGGCGGCTACTACGTGCGCCCCACCATCTTCGAGGGCGGCAACCACATGCGCGTCTTCCAGGAGGAGATCTTCGGGCCGGTGGTGGCCGTGGCCCGGTTCGCGGACTTCTCGGACGCGATCGAGATCGCCAACGACACGCTGTACGGGCTGGGCGCGGGCGTCTGGACCCGGAACGGCACGGCCGCGTACCGGGCCGGACGGGCGATCCAGGCGGGCCGGGTGTGGACGAACTGCTACCACGCCTACCCGGCGCACGCCGCCTTCGGCGGGTACAAGCAGTCGGGGATCGGCCGCGAGACCCACAAGATGATGCTGGACCACTACCAGCAGACGAAGAACCTGCTGGTCAGCTACTCCCCCAAGAAGCTGGGCTTCTTCTAGACCGGCCGGTAGCCATGACAACGTGGCCGTGACGACGTGACCGTGACGACGGAGAAGTGATGACGGAGATCTCACGCATCGCCCTGACCGAGTCCGCCGCCGACCTGATCCGGCGGCTGCGGGCCGAGCACGGGCCGCTGATGTTCCATCAGTCGGGCGGCTGCTGCGACGGCAGCGCGCCCATGTGCTTCCCGCTGGGCGAGTTCCGTACGGGCGCGTCCGATGTGCTGCTCGGCGAGCTGGAAGTGGCCGGGGTCGAGGAGCCGGTGGGCTTCTGGATGTCCGCGTCGCAGTTCGAGCGGTGGCGGCATACGCATCTGACGGTGGACGTGGTGCCGGGACGCGGCAGCGGCTTCTCGCTGGAGGCGCCGGAGGGCGTCCGCTTCCTGATCCGCTCCCGGCTGCTGGACGCGCCGGAGCAGGGCGCGCCGTAGGCCGTAGGAGGACACGCGGGCGGGCCGGGCGACCGGCCCGCCCGTACGGCGGTCAGCTGGCGTCGGCCAGTGCCAGGGTGTGCAGCCGCTCCGGGGGGCCGGGGCGGGCGTAGTACCAGCCCTGGGCGGTGTCGCAGCCCAGCATCCGCAGATGCTCGGCCTGCACCGCCGTCTCGACGCCCTCCACCGTGACCGCCAGGTCGAGCGTGTGGGCCAGCGAGACGATGCCCTCAACGATCTTGACGTCGACGGGGTCGGCGGGGGCGCGCTGCATACCGCGGGTGAAGGAGCGGTCCAGCTTGAGGGTGCTGACGGGGAGACGGCGCAGGTAGGAGAGGTTGGAGTAGCCGGTGCCGAAGTCGTCCAGGGCGATGTCCACGCCCAGGTCGGCGAGTTGCCGCAGCGGCCGCAGGGCGTCCTCGTCGGCGCCGATGAGGTCGTTCTCGGTGACCTCCAGGCACAGGGCGCTCGGGCACAGCCCGGCGTTCTCCAGGACCGCCACGGTGTCGGACACCAGCGTGGGATGGCTCAGCTGGCAGGGCGACAGATTGACGTTGACCCGCAGCCGCTCGGCCTCGCCCTCAGCGCCGTCCTGCCAGTCGCGGGCCTGCCGGGCGGCCTGCTCCAGCACCCAGCGGCCGAGCGGCACGATGAGGCCGGTGTCCTCGGCGAGCGGGATGAACTGGTCGGGGCCGAGCACCCCGTGCACCGGGTGGAGCCAGCGCACCAGCGCCTCCGCGCCGCGTACGGTGCCGTCGGTGAGCCGTACCAGCGGCTGGTACTCGATGAAGAACTCGCCGTTCTCCAGGGCGGACGGCAGCCCGTTGCTGAGGCTGTGACGGGCGATCACCCGGGCGCTCTCGTCGGCGTCGGCGAGTTCGTAGCGGTTGCCGCCCGCGGCCTTGGCCCGGTACATGGTGATGTCGGCGCTGCGCAGCACCTCGGCCCGGCAGATCTCCCCGGCCCGCCCGTCGACGACGCCGATGCTGGCCCGTACCCGCAGCTCACGGCCCTCGACCTGGACGGGGTCGACGAGCGCGGCGAGCATCCGGCGGGCCATCGCGGTGCCGTCCGCCTGCGCGGCGGGCCCGGTGACCAGCGCCAGGAACTCGTCGCCGCCGACCCGGGCGATCAGCTCGTGCGGGGAGGTCACGCACCCCTGCAGCCGCTCGGCGACGGCCCGCAGCATCCGGTCCCCCGCCACGTGCCCAAGGCTGTCGTTGACGGCCTTGAAGCCGTCGAGGTCCAGGTAGCACACGCCGAAGCGCTGGGCGTCGGCCGCGGCGGCGAGCACCTGGTCGAGGCGTTCCAGGAACAGCGTGCGGTTGGGCAGCCCGGTCAGCTCATCATGGGTGGCCTCGTAGCGCAGCCGCTCGCGCAGCAGCCGGTGCTCGGTGATGTCCTCGGCGAGCGCGAGCTGATACTGGGGCGCACCGCCGGAGTCACGGAGCAGGGTGACGGTGAGATTGGTCCACAGCACGCTGCCGTCGTCGCGGTAGTGCGGCTTCTCGATGCGGAAGTGGTCGCGCTCGCCCGTGACCAGCTCGCGGTACAGCTCGTGGACGCCCGGGGCGTCGTCGGGGTGGACGAACTCGGTGACGTTGCGGCCGGGGCGGAAGAAGGAGGCGCCGCCGAACATCCTGGCCATCGCGTCGTTGACGACGAGGACTTCGCCGTCGAGTCCGGCGATCCCCACGCCGATCACCGCGCCCTCGAACACGGCCTGGAACTTGGCCTCGCTCGCGTGCAGCGCCTTCTCGGCCTCCAGGCGCGCGGTCAGCGCGGCGCGGGAGACGGCCTTCCGCTCGTCGCGCTCACGTTCGCGCAGCTCCCGGACGAAACCGGCGGCGAGTGCGTGCTGAAGGCGGGCGCAGCGGGCCCGTACGTCCTCGTCGCTCATCGACGGGTGCGGCGGGGAGTAGAGCACCAGGTACGCGTCGATGATGCCCAGGATCGCGGGCAGCGCCTCGGGCTCGTCGCACTGGGCGTCCACCAGCGCGGCGCCCACCTCGTAGGCGTCGGCGGTGTCGAAGGGGTCGGTGTGCAGGGCCTCGCTCAGCCGGCGGGCGAGCGGCAGCAGATAGCCCGCGAACTGGTCGAGGGACATGGCGGTGGCCGCCATCGGGTGGACGGCCCGGCTCCAGATGGCCGCGAACCGCCGCAGCCCGTCGTCGTCCGCCTCGTCGTCCCCGGCACCGTCGCGAGGTCTCGGCCCACCCGGCGTCGAGGTCATATCGCGGTCCTCGCCGGGGGGACGCCACCTGGGGCTGGTCCGTCCTCGCCTGTGGCGTCGATGTCCGCGCCTGTGGTGTAGATGCCCGCCGGCCGCCAGGTGGCCTTCAAGTCCCGCACTTCCTTCGCCCTCTTCCGGCTTCCGGGGCCGCCCTCGGGGTCGTCCGCGTCCTCGGGGCAGTGGAGCACGACGAAGAGCGGCAGGGCAACCCGCTGCTGAGGCGAGATTACTGATCAACCGTTGGCTGAGGAAAGGAAAAATGGACATTGACCATCCGGATGTGGCCGCGGAGCCGGGAGAAGCCGGGAGAAGCCGGGCATCGCCACGGCGGCGCCCGGATGGGGCGCCGCCGTGACGAGGTGGGTTCAAGGGGCTTCGGGTTGGGGTTCCGGGTGGGGTTCAGCGGTCGCGACTGCGGAACCCCCAGCCGGATGTACGGGTCTCATCGGCCCCTTGGGCCTCGGTGCCCTCGGTGGCCTCATCCGTCACTCGCGTTCTCCCGGCTTCGGCCTGCTGCCCGCCCGCGGTCTCCCCGCTCTCGGTGATCGCGATATGACGGGGTTTCACGGCCTCCGCCTTCGGGACGGTGATGGTGAGCACACCGTCGGCCATCCCGGCCTTGACGGCCGCGGTGTCGACCTCGGCGGGCAGCAGCATCCGGTACTCGAACCGCCCGGTGCGGCGGGTGCTGCGGCGCAGCACGCCCTCGCGCTCGCGTTCCCCGATCTCGCCGGAGACGGTCAGCTCCTGGCCGCTCACCTCCACGTCCACGTCGTCACGCCGGACGCCGGGAAGGTCGACTTCGACCCGGTAGGCGTCGTCGGCCTCGCTGACGTCGGCGGCGGGTGCCCACGCGGAGAGGGCGGGTGCGGCGGCGCCGACGGTGGATTCGAGGAGTCCGCCCATCTGGCTGAGCAGTTCGTCGAATTCCGCCAGGGGGTTGCGGCTCCAGCCCCGGGGGCGTTCGAGGGGGCCTGCGCCCCGTTGTCGTCGGACGGGCATGCTCATCGTCCTTCACCTCCGTGGTGATGGTTGTCGGCAGGTCAGACCAGGGCCTCGTGGATGTAGCACCACCGCCATTCCTCGCCCGCCTCGAAGGGCTCGACCATGGGATGGCTCGCCACGGCCGCATGGGCGCGGGCGTGCTTGAGCGGCGAGGAGTCGCAGCAGCCGACGTGTCCGCAGGTCAGGCAGAGCCGCAGATGCACCCAGGGCGATCCCAGGCGCAGGCACTCCTCACACCCCTGCGGGGTGTGCGGGGCGACCGGGCGCACCATGGACAGATGGGGGTCGGGCTCGGCGGCCATGGCGTTCACCCTCCTCGTTGCCGGGTCATGGGCCGGGCCATCGGCGGGGACCATTGGCCGGACCATTGGCGGGACGGAGGCCCACGCCGTCAGGGTGACAAGGCGGGACGGGGGTGCGCCTGCCTCCCCGAGGTCGAAATGACGACCCTGAATTCGCCCTCTTGCGGTGATTCGCCCTTATTCGGGTACTCCGGCACGGAGTGAGGCCGAGGAGGCAGAGCGCCGAGGACGCCCGGAGTGACCGCATGGCCCCAACAGGTGTCGCCGATGAGCTGATGCTGCGCTGTCTGACCATGTTCGACAGCCGGGACGAGACGGAGATACTGCGCCGGGCGATGGCCCAGGTCAGTACCGTCGGCCCGGGCCGCGCCGAAGCGGGCTATCTGCTGCTCGGCGACGGCTTGGTGCGCTGCCCGGACGACGGCTTCCGGGCGACCGCGGCCCTGGACGCGCGGGTACGGGAGCTGGCGGGCCGGGACGGGCCGGTGCGCTTCCCCCGGCGGGGCTGGGGGTGGGCGTTCGCCCTGCGGGAGCCGGACGGGCAGGGGACGCGGGATGGATTGTGCGAGCCGGACGGGCTGCGGGCAGCGGATGGGCTGCGTACGCCCGACGGATTGCGCGGCGCGCTGGTGGTCAGCTCCCGGGACCGGCCGGGCGAGGACGAGCGGTTCCTGCTGTCCCTCCTGGTGCACCAGACCTCCGCGGCGCTGTCCATCGCCGCCGCCCACCGCCGTGAGCGCGCCCAGGCCGCCGAGCTGCGCCGGGCCCGGGGCGAGCGGGAGGCGATCCGGCGGCGGCTGGACCGCTCCCTGACCGACCTGGGCCATCTGCACGAGGTGCACGACGCCCTCGCCCGGGCCGCCGCCCGCGGCGACGGGGAGGCGGGGATCGCCCGGGCGCTGCACCGGGTCACCGGTCTGCCCGCCGCCGTCGAGGACCGGTTCGGCAATCTGCGGGCCTGGGCGGGGCCCGGGCGCCCCGATCCGTACCCCAAGCCCGATCCGGCGCAGCGCGAGGAGCTGCTGCGCGACGCCGCCCGCCGGGCCCGCCCGGCCCGGGTGCGGGACCGGCTGGTCGCAGTCGCCGCGCCGCGGGGCGAGCCGCTGGGTGCGCTGTGCCTGGTGGACCCCGAGGGCCGGGCCGACGAGCGGGCCGTACGCGCCCTGGACCACGCCGCGGCCGCGCTCGCCCTGGAGCTGGCGCATCTGCGGGAGCTGGCCGAACTGGAGCTGCGGCTGCGGCGCGAGCTGGTGGACGACCTGCTCATGGGCGCGGACGACACCAGCGCCTACGCCCGCGCCGAGGCGGTCGGCCACGATCTGCACGGCCCGCACCATGTGGTCGCCGTGCGCTGGGCGGACGGACCGGCGGACGACGGGTTCGTGCGCGCGGTCGGCCGGGCGGCCTCGGGGCTGGGGCTGCGGGTGCTGCCGACGCGCCGTTCCGGTACGGCGGTGCTGGTGGCGCGGGGCCGTCCGGCCGAGCACGCGCTGCACACGGCACTCAGCCGGGAGCTGGGCTCACCGGCCGGGGCGGTCGGGGTCGGCGGCTGCTGCGACGCCCCGCATGAGGTACCCCGTTCGTATCAGGAGGCGCTGCGCGCGCTGGAGGTCCGGCAGGGCTCGCACAGCGCGTACGGCATCACCTTCTTCGACGACCTGGGCCTGTACCGCATTCTGCGTACCGGAAAGGATCAGCGGGAGGTGGAGCAGTTCGTACGGGAGTGGCTGGGCCCGCTGCTGGACTACGACGCGCTGCACCGGACGACCCTGGTCCAGACGCTGACCGCGTACTTCGACCGCGGCGGCAACTACAGCGAGACGGCCGCCGCCCTGGTCATCCACCGCTCCACGCTGCGCTACCGGCTCCAGCGGATCCGCGAGATCAGCGGCAGCGATCTGACGGACGTGGACAGCAGGCTCAACCTCCAGGTGGCCACCCGCATCTGGAAGATCATGCACAGCGACCCGGACTGAGTCGCGCCCCGAGGAGGTGGTCTTGACGATGAGCGAGCAGGACAGGCACACGAGCGTGGTGCGCAGTCTGCTGGACCGGCAGGGCACGACGTACGCGGCCGAGGCCGGAATCACCCTGCGGAACACCCCCGGCCCCCTCTACCAGCTGCTGGTACTGGCCCATCTGCTCTCCGCCCGGATCAAGGCGGACATCGCGGTGGCCTCCGCGCGCGCCCTCTTCGACGCCGGGATGCGCGATCCGCGGAGGATGGCCGACGCCACCTGGCAGCAGCGGGTCGACGCGCTGGGCGAGGGCGGCTACCGCCGTTACGACGAGCGGACCGCGACCCAGCTCGGCGAGGCGGCCGAGCTGCTGCTGCGCGAGTACCAGGGAGACCTGCGGCGGCTGCGCGACGCCGGGGACCCGCGGAAACTGCTGCGGGAGATCACCGGCATCGGACCGGCCGGGGTCGACATCTTCCTGCGGGAGGCGCAGGGCGTGTGGCCGGAGTTCGCCCCGTACATCGACCGGAAGGCGCAGCAGGGCGCCGAGCGCGTCGGCCTGCCGAAGAGCGCCGCGTCCCTGGAGAAGCTGGTGCCCGGCAAGGACCTCCCCCGGCTCGCCGCGGCCCTGGTCCGGGTGGCGCTCCACGGCGACGCCGCCCAGGAGGTGCGCGCCGCCGCGTAGCCCGGTGCCGCGGCGTCAGCCGGGCGCCCCGGCCCGCTCGGGGCGCGTGCCGTAGCGCCGCACCAGCCACACCCCGTACGCCACGTAGAAGACGTACACGACCGCCTCCCACCAGTCCGGAGCCGCACCCGGCGAACGGATCTGGAAGAAGTCGTCCAGCATATGGACGAGAACCAGGGGCCAGACGGAGCCGATCGCGTAGCGCAGCGCGGCGCAGGCGAAGCCGAAGAACCCAGCGGAGAGCATCTGCCACAGCGTGTCGTCCAACGAGGCGCCGAAGAACAGGTAGTTCTGGAAGTGGCCGACGCCGAACAGCACGCCGACGCCGACCGCCGCGCGCATCGCCCCGAGCGGGCCGAGCACCTGCTGCACCAGGCCCCGGCTGTAGGTCTCCTCGTTGATGCCCACCCACAGCAACGACACCAGCGAGCCGACGATCACGCTCGCGCTGCCCTCGATGCCCGCGACCGCGTACGAACACGCGACGAGAAGCATGGGCACGCCCAGCCACCAGCGCCGCCCCCTCCCGAGCGTCCCCACCCCCGCCGCCCGCAGCCACCCCCACCGCCACAGCACGCACCAGACGGCCACGAAGCAGACCGCGTTGACCACGGTGGCGCCGAGGTCGGGAAACCAGGACGGCGCCAGCGGAGGCAGGATCACCTTGGCGAACAACACCAGCACCACATGCCAGGCGAGCGTCAACTCGACGGATCCCCAGAGCGGATGGCGCGCGACATGGCCTTTCCACCGGCTCCCCACGGTCCGAGGATAGCGGCGGCGACCACGAGACCGCCCGGTCAGCTCATGGTGTCGCGCCCGTTGCCCGCGTGGAGCAGGACCCTCAGCGCGGCGGTCTCCTCCTGCGTGCTCTCCAGCTCGCGGAAGATGAGGATCGCCTTCTTCGCCGCATCCACGGCCTCCTGGAACCGGCGCAACTCGATCAAGGCGACACCGCGGTTGGTGAGCGCCACGGCTTCCCCATAGCGGTCCCCGGTCTCCTGGAGGATTCCGACGGCCCTGGCCCCGGCGCGGGCCGCCTCCTCGTACCGGTTCAGTTCCAGCAGCACCGCCGCCCTTTTCTCCTCGGCTTCCGCTTCACCGTGGCGTTCCGAGACCTCCTGGTAGATGGCGGCGGCTTCGGCATGGGCGGCGACGGCTGCCTCGTACCGTCCCGTCTCCCTGAGGGCCGTCCCAACGTTGTTACGGACGTCGGCTTCCGACTTGCGGTCCCCGGTCTGCCGGAAGAGATCGGTGGCCCGGTCGTGGGCTTCGAAGGCCCGGGCAAGTTCCCCCGTCCTCCACAGCGCGCAGCCGAGGTTGTTCAGGGCGATTCCTTCGCCGTGGGGATCGCCGCTCTCGTGGAGCATGTCGGCGGCCAGCGTGTGCTCGGCCACCGCCTCGTCGGGGCGGTCGAGCGCGGCAAGGGCCAGCCCGAGGTTGGTGTGGGCCAGGCCCTCACCGTGGCGGTCATGGGTGTCACGGAAGGCTTCGATGCCCCCGGTGAGGACACCGATGGCCTCCTCCGGCCGGTGCGCCCGTATCAGGCACAGGCCAAGGCTGTTGCGCGCCACGGCTTCACGATGACGGTCACCCGTCGCCTGTGGGAGCTCGGCCGCCAGTGCGTGAGCCTCCAGAGCCTCGTCGATGCGCCACAGCTGCATCAGGGTGTTGCCGAGGTTGGTGAGGGCGTAGGACTGGCCGTCGTGGTCACCGAGTTCGCCGAAAATCCGCACGGCCGCCCGGTACCCCTGAACGGCCTCCTCGAATTGGCGTAGTTCGCTCCGGCTACCGGCCACGCTGTTGAGCGATTCGGCCATTCCCTGCTGGTCGCCGAGCTTTCTCTTGATGCCCAGCGCCCAGCTGTGCGCCTTGATGGCGTCTTCGAAGCGCCGGGCCGCGGCCAGTGCCGCACCGTAGTTGCCCAGGGCGGCGGCCATGCTTTCGTGCGCCTCGTCCATGGGGCACAGGCCCAGCGCGGTCGTGCTGACCTCGATCCAGTCGCCAACGTGGCGCCGACGGTCGAAGTACCGAGTGAGTGCGAAGGCCAGGTTGCCGCTGACGTCGGGCCGCCCCTGAGCGTGGGCCGTGTGGACCGTGGCGACGAGATTGGGGCGCTCCGCATCCAGCCAGTCCAGGGCCGCCGCGAGATCCGGGAACCGCCCCGCGGCTTCGTGACCGGGCTGGAAGTGGCTGTCAGCAGCCTCGGTGGTGCGGTGGTAGTGATCGAAGAGGCGGCCGAGTGCCTCCATCGGCCGGTCGTCCTCGATCCGGGCCCGGCCTTGCTCATGGGCGAACAGCCGGACCAGATCGTGCAGGCGCCAACGGCCGTAGGAGACGCCGTGGCTCACGAGATGAGCCCGGGCGAGATCGTCGAGGATCTCCTGCACGTCGTCGGGCGCTCCCCCGAAGAGGCAGGCCGCGGCCTCGGTGGCCAGGTCGGGCCCCTGGCCGAGGGACAGAAGCCGGAACAGCCGCGCCTGGTCAGGGGCCAGGGCCCGGTAGGAAAGGTCGAAGGCGGCCCGCACGGCCGTATCGGTACGGCGGCTGAGACGGTCCAGACGGCGGTGGGTGTCCTCCAGCATCCGGACAAGGTCGGCCAGGGGCCGGTCGGCGGCTTCGGCGAGCTGTGCCGCGACGACCCGCAGGGCGAGGGGTAACCCGGCGCACAGCTCGGTGAGCCTGACAGCCTGCGCGGGCTCCGCGGCCACCCGGCCATCACCCGGAGCGGCTCGACGGAGCACGGTGCGGATCAGCTCGACACCGTCCGTGGGCTCGAGTACGTCAAGATCGCGCAGCCGCTCGCCCAGGTGAAAGGTGAGGGTATGGCGGGAGGTGACCAGGACGGCGGTGGTGTCATCGGAGGGCAGCAGTGCCCGGACCTGCTCGCTGCTGGAGGCGTTGTCCAGCACGATGAGCATGCGCCGGCCCTGGTCGCCGTAGCCCTTGAGGATGGTGCGGTACAGCGCGCCGAGGCTCTCCTCATCCGTGGTGAGGTGCTCGGCCGGGACGGCAAGACGGCGCAGCAGCACGTCCAGAGCCTTGTCCGGCGTCAGACGACGTTCGTCGTCGTAGCCGAACAGGTTCAGGAACAGCACACCGCCGGGAAACCAGCCGGGTTCGGCGAGTGCGCGGCAGGCCGCCTGCAACGCAAGCTCGGACTTGCCGACCCCGCCCAGGCCGGTCAGCACCGTGATCGAGCCGCCCGCTCCGCCCGGCGTGCCCTGTCGGCCGGGGGCCAAGCGGCCAAGGATCTCGTCCAGTTGGCCGTCGCGGCCGACGAAGGCGGGCGTGACGGGCGGCAGCCCGCCGGTCGCCGAGGTGACGACCGGTGGCAGATGCAGATGGATGGTGCGGCCCTGGACCACCGCGTTCAGATAGACCCCACCGCTGATCTGGTTCACCACGGACCCACCGCCCAGCGATGCACCCCCCGGAGAAACACCCTCCCGGCCCCCGGCCCTGTGCCACCAACGCCCCATGACATTCCCCCCGTCAACCGGATTGAGCACCCGAATCAGACGATAGAGGAACTCGCCCTGCCGAAACCTGACTTCGCCGGTGAATCGACCGCAGGTTCCGCCCGGGTGGCGCTCGTGGTCGGCGATGTCGTCGGCCTCGGGCTTCTGCACGCGGCGCCTGGATTCCGGAACCGCCTCCGGCATGGCGCCGGAGGCGGTTCGTGGGCGGGGATGCAGCGTGTGGGGTCAGCCCACGCCGATGGCTTCCAGCATCGCGGCCGCGACATGATCGGCGGCGTTGCGGTGGCCGCGGGCGTTGGGGTGTACGACGGCCGGCTGGTCGGGGATGCGCGTGAAGATGCCTTCCACCCACTTGCCGGTGTCACAGACGCTGTGGTTGCGGGAGGAGTCGTAGAGGTCGACGAAGCGGGCGGCGTCCTGGGTGCCGGCCGACTTCTCGATGACCTTGTTCAGGGGTTCGAGGACGCCCTGGCGCAGCCAGTCCAGGTCGCCCTGGGTGATCGAGGCGAACTGTTCCAGGTTGTTGTACTGGCACTTGGAGGTGTCCGTGGGGATGACCGTGGGGTAGCCGACGGTCAGGATCTTCGCGTGCGGGGCGCGCTCGTGCAGCACGGTGAGCATCTCGTCGTAGTCCCCGCTCACCTTGTTCAGCCGACTGGGGATGTCGTCGGCCAGGTCATCCCGGCAGGGGGTGCCCGCGCCGCCACTGCCCCCGCCCAGTTGCAGGCACTGGAGAAGGATGTCGGCGAAGCCGAGGGTGTTACCGCCCGCGCCGACGGTGACCACGTCGGTGCCGGGGCCCACCGCCGCGGACTGGGGAGGCACTGCAGGGAAGGGGTAGTCGGGGTCCTCGGAGAGGGGCGGCAGGTGACGGCCGATCGGCCCCTGAGCCCTGAAGGTGACGTTCTCGATGGTGGCGGCGCCGCAGCTGACGTTGGTCAGGTCGAAGAGCGAGCCGAGGTCGCGGTCGATGACCTGCGGGTAGGACTGGTCGGTGCGCTCGCAGCCGTCACGCGGCACTTCGAAGGTGTCGCCAGCGGCCGGGATGACCCCGGCGGTGTAGGAGTCACCCAGAGCGACCCACTGGTAGGCCGCCGCGGCAGCGGAGGGCTGCGCTCCGGCGAGTTGCGCGGGCACGAGAGTGCCTGCGGCCAGAGCTGCGGCCGAACCCAGCAAGGCCAACCGAGTGCGGAAGTTTGCCACGAATCCTCCAGAGATGCGATGTTGACACCTCTTTGGACCCTAGGGAGACCGTCACTAATCGCACTAGATTCAACACTGAACGTCACTCGCGGGACTCGATAGGGAGACGACCTCGCACTCACCGCCGGTCCAGGTCAGCCTCTGGTTGCGGTCCCTGTAGCCGGGCTCGCTGAAGACCATGGCGTGAAGGAGCGGGATGCGGGCCCGGTCACACGATGCCCAGCCCCCGCAGCGCGCGCCGCTGGGCCGATCCCGGCTTGGCCGGGAAATACAGGTAGCAGACGCCGCCGGTGCCGGAGACGACCTTGCCGTCGGCGTTGTACCGCTTGGTGCGCAGCCAGATGTTCTCCCACTGCCTGCGCTTGTAGACCCGGCGGACGGACTTGTTATCCGGGGAGGCCGGGTCGTTCGCGATGATGTCGCCGGTGGGGGTGAAGCCGATGACGGTCATGAGGTGGCCCGCGGTGCCGTAGCCCGCGCCGTCCAGCTCGTTCTTGAGGAAGGACTGCGAGGTGATCACCGGAATGCCCGCGGCGATCAGCTTCTCGACGTCGGTCAGTGAGCCGAGCCGGGTGACCACGCCCTGCATGTCACGGTATGTGGCGGCGTAGGCGGCGTTGAAGGGCCAGTTGCCGCAGCCGTCGTACTGGTAGTCGAAGGTGGCCCGGGCGGCGTGGCAGACCTGGGGGTCGGCGTAGTCGGGGTTGACCCAGGACAGGTCCTCGGGGGTGGGCTTGCGGCCCCAGAACTCGATGATCATCTGCGAGGAGGTGGGGCTGCACCAGGCTTCGCCGCCGTTGTCGTACTCCGGGTACTGGCCCTTGTGGATCTCCTGCGAGTAGGGCGGTACGGGGAGTTCCCGGCCCTTGGGCAGGCCGGGCTCGGAGGCGGGCACCTCGAAGCGGTCGGGGACGTCGGAGCCCATCGCGCCGACCCGCCACACGGTGGGGGTGCGGGTGGTGCCGGGCTTGCGGTAGAGGGTCAGGCGCAGCTGGTACGCCGTCAGGCGGAGGCCGCTCGCCGGGTCGTCGACGGCGAGGGTGTCGGTCCAGACCGAGCTCTTGTCGTCGCTCTGGTCGTCCACCGAGGTGCGCCGGATGGAGTCCGCGCCGTCGCCGGAGGTCCAGCGGCCCATCACGTACCAGGGGGTCGCCGAGCCGTCGGAGTAGGTGCCCTTCAGCTCGGCCTGGATCCAGGTGCCCGCCGGGGTGCGGGCGTTCCAGGAGACGATGGCCTCGGTCGCGGGGACGGAGAGCTTGCGCTTCGGGGAGGTCCAGGTGGCGTACTCCCAGGCGGCCTTGGTGCCGGTGTGCGGGTCGGTGTAGTCGGCGGTACCGGCCGGGCGGGAGATGACGATGCCGGGGCGGGCGCCGGCCTCGGCGCGGACGCCCTTGGCGGCGCCGGTCAGCCAGTCGGCGTGGCTGGTCCAGCCGTGGTACTCGGCGGTCGCGCCCGCCTTCTTCGCCGGTCCGGAGGCGGACCCGGAGGCGGACCCCGGGGCGGGCCCGGAGGCGGCGGCGGTGGAGGCCATCGGTACGGCGGCCGCGCCCGCGGCGCCGAGGGCGGCGGCGATCACGGAGCGGCGGGGCGTGAATCCGGAACTGGTCATACGGGGCTCCCCCAGTCGTCGTCCAGCGGCGGCGGATGCGCGACAGTCGCACAACTATGGCCGCTGCGAGTGGTGTCAGGCCAGTGCTTCCCGCCCTGCCCGCAGATCAATATTGGTGTGGACCAATGGAGTGAATACCCCCGGGTAGTCGTAGAGTGGCGCCCCATGGAGACCGCCGACCGCCCCGCCGAGACGCTTCGCGCGTTCGCGCGGCGACTGCGCGCCCTGCCGCCGTCCTGCGGGCCGGTCCGGCTCGTCGCCGTCGACGGACACGCCGGTTCCGGGAAGACGACCTTCGCCGGGCGGCTGGCGGAGGCACTGGGCGGCGCGCCGGTCGTCCATACGGACGATCTCGCCACGCACGAGGAGCCGTTCGGGTGGGCCGGGCGGTTGCAGGAGCACATCCTGACTCCGTTGAGCCGCGGCGAAGCCGCCCGGTATGCCCCGTACGACTGGGTCGGGCGCCGCTTCGCGGACACCCGGCGGCGGCTGGACCCCGCGCCGGTCGTCCTGCTCGAAGGCGTCGGCGCCGGGCGCCGCGCCGTACGCCCGCGGCTGGCCCATCTGGCGTGGATGGAGCTGTCCGACGAGGACGCCTGGCGGCGCGGGAGGCTGCGCGACGGCCCCGGACTGTCCACATTCTGGGACGGCTGGCAGCCGTTCGAGCGCGCACATTTCGCCGCCGACCCGTCGCGCCCCCATGCGGAAACCCTGATAGCGCAGCGAAAAGAGGGGTACGCGTTGCTCACGGGGCCCGCCGCGACCACCCGAATCACCCCTTGGCGTCACCCAGCGTGAGGGGGCGGATTCGGACCGGCCACACCCCGCGCCGGGCCCGCCACACGCCCTTCAACTCGGCTTGACCCGGGGCCCATACAGGTCTTACGTTCTCAATGTGCGACTCGTACGAGTCGCCCCAGTACGCGAAGCCCCCGGTTGTTCCCCCGTGATCGGGGGCTTCGTCCTGTCCGCGCCCGGTTCGACGCCATTTACCGACTGCCGTACGGGTCCGTATCGTCACCCTCGGTCACCTATCTCTTCCGGCCGCGCGCGCCCCTTACACGCCCCCGCGCACGCCCGCCAAGCCTTGTGCGATTGCGACGAACAACAGTGCGGCACTCTCGGCCCGTGCGGCCTGCGCAGGTACGATGCGAAAAGGGCAGCCGCCCCGGCGGCATCCACGGGGGCAGGGGTTGTGGGGGACGTGATGGATTTCGGCATGCAGGGTTCGCATACCCCGGCCGATCTCGCCTGGCTGCGTGCCGTGGACGCCTACACGATGGGCGCCTACGCACAGGCCGAGGAGGAGTTCCGGGCCGCGGTGCGGCACGATCCGGGCATGGCCGACGCATGGCTCGGCCTGCACGCGCTGCGTGCCGACACGGCGACCGCGCTGTTACGCATGTACCGGCACCGCGATCGCTTCGGCGAACAGCGCACCCGGCATCGGCGCACCCTCAACTCCTGGTACTGGCTGGGCTGGTGGGTCCAGCCCGTGCTGGAGACCAGCCGGGACCTGCTGCTGGCGCACGCCTCGCACTGGCTCGACGGCCGTCATGTCCCCGAGCTGGACCGGGCGCTGGCCGGGTGCCCGCCCGTGGAGGCCGATCCGCAGGCGCGCTTCCTGCACGCCTGCCGCGCGTATCTGGTCAAGGACTGGGAGCAGCTGGTCCGGCACACCGAACCGCTGGTGGACGACGCCTTCCTCGGCATCGAGGCCGGGCTCTTCGGCGGCATGGCCCGGGTCCGGCTGGAGATGTACGGCCAGGCGGAACCGCTGCTCTCCGCCGCCCTGATGCGCTGCCGCAGCGAACAGCCGCAGCGCAAGGAGCTGCGCTACTGGCTGGCCCGCGCCCATGAGGGCACCGGGCGCAGTGCCGCGGCCCTCCCCCTCTACCGCGCGGTGCACCGCATCGACCCCACCTTCATGGACACCTCCGCAAGGCTGGCCGCCATAGCGGAGTCCGACGGGCTGGACGAGACGGCCGACCTCGCGGCCGTGACCCTGTCCGGCGTCAGCAGCCAGGACGCCACCGACGGCACCGTCACCGACCCCGCCGACACGCTGTCGCCCGCCGCCGACCCGGCCGACGGCCGCGATCTGCGCACCGGCGGCGACGGCGCCGAGGTCCCGCCGCTCATGGCCACCCCCGTGTCCGGCGCGAACAGCACGCGCGACCGCGGCGGCCTGCCCGCCCAGCCCGGGCCCTCCGACCCCGCCCTGCTGGAGAGCGCGCTGCAGGAGCTGGAGCGCATGGTCGGCCTGGAACCGGTGAAGCGGCAGGTGCGGGCGCTGTCCGCGCAGCTCCACATGGCCCGGCTGCGGGCCGGGCAGGGCCTTCCGGTCCAGCCGCCGAAGCGGCACTTCGTCTTCTCCGGCCCCTCCGGCACCGGCAAGACCACCGTCGCCCGCATCCTCGGCCGGGTCTTCTACGCGCTCGGACTGCTCGGCGGCGACCATCTGGTCGAGGCCGGGCGCGCCGATCTGGTCGGCGAATACCTCGGCCAGACCGCGGTCAAGGCCAACGAGCTGATCGACTCGGCGCTCGGCGGGGTCCTCTTCGTCGACGAGGCGTACAGCCTGTCCAACTCCGGCTACAGCAAGGGCGACGCGTACGGCGACGAGGCGCTTCAGGTGCTGCTCAAACGCGCCGAGGACAACCGCGACCGGCTCGTCGTCATACTCGCGGGCTACCCCGAAGGCATGGACCGCCTCCTGGCCGCCAATCCCGGCCTCGGCTCCCGCTTCACCACGCGCGTCGACTTCCCCAGCTACCGTCCGCTCGAACTCACCCGCATCGGCGAGGTGCTGGCCGCGGAGAACGGCGACGTGTGGGACGAGGAGTCCCTGGAGGAGCTGCGCAGCATCAGCGGGCACGTGGTCGAGCAGGGCTGGATAGACGAGCTGGGGAACGGGCGCTTCCTGCGCACCCTGTACGAGAAGAGCTGCGCCTACCGGGATCTGCGGCTGTCGGGGTGGACGGGCATTCCGACCCGGGACGACCTGGCGACGCTGCGGCTGCCGGATCTGATGCAGGCGTACGGGGAGGTCCTGTCGGGCCGCGGTCCCATGTACCGCGACCCGGAGGACCCCCCACTGCCGTAGGACCTGGTAGGCCCGAGTAGGACCTATCGGGGCCTAGCGGGACACCATCGCGGGCTCCTCGGAAGCCGGGGCCGAGGCCGAAGCCGACGCCTGGGCCGAAGCCGAAGCGGGGGCCTTGACCGGCGTCCCGCCGCGCGGCTCGGCCGCGAGGCGACCGCGGCCGCTGTCCCGGTGGGACGGGTCGCGGACCTCGCCCACCAGCATCTCCAGCACGTCTTCCAGCGCGACCAGCCCCAGCACCTTGCCGGACGCGTCGGCCACGGCCGCCAGGTGCGAGGCCGCCCGCCGCATCGCGGTGAGCGCGTCGTCCAGGGGCAGTTCGGCGCCCAGGGTCTCGATCGGATGCCAGACCCGCTGCGGGACCGCCCCCTCGGGGGCCTCCAGATCCAGGACGTCCTTCACGTGCACGTAGCCCATGAAGCCGCCACCGGCGCCGCGAACCGGGAAGCGCGAGTAGCCGGTCCGTACCGTCAGCTCCTCGATCCGCCGGGGCGTGACCGAGGGGTCGACGGTGACCAGGCCCGCCGGGTCGAGGAGGACGTCGGTGACCGGGCGGCTGCCCAGTTCGAGGGCGTCGGCGAGCCGTTCGTGCTCCCCGTCGTCGAGGAGCCCGGCCTGCCGGGAGTCCTCGACCAAATGGGTCAGCTGCTCGCTGGTGAAGACGGCCTCGATCTCGTCCTTGGGCTCGACCCGGAAGAGCCGCAGCACCAGCCGGGAGCACGCGCCCAGCATCGCGGTGACCGGACGGCACAGCCGAGCGAAAGCGACCAGGCCGGGGGCGAGCCACAGCGCGGTCTTCTCGGGCGCCGCCATGGCCAGGTTCTTCGGCACCATCTCGCCGATCACCAGATGCAGGCAGACGACGACGGCGAGCGCTATGGCGTAGCCGAGCGGATGGACGAGCCCCGCGGGCAGGTGCACCGCGTGGAAGACCGGCTCCAGCAGCTTGGCGACGGTCGGCTCGGCGACCGCGCCGAGGGTCAGCGAGCAGACGGTGATGCCGAACTGTGCGGCGGCCATCATCTGCGGCAGGCTCTCCAGCCCGGTGAGCACGGTACGGGCCCGCGCGGAGCCCTCGGCCGCCCGTGGCTCGATCTGGCTGCGGCGTACGGAGACCAGGGCGAACTCGGCGCCGACGAAGAATCCGTTGGCGAGGACCAGAAGAGCGGCGAAGAGGAGTTGGACGAGGCTCATCGCTCAGTTTCCTTCTCGACTACGGCGACAGCGGCGGCAGAACCGGCACCGGAGGCGGAACCGGCACCGGTCACGGAACCAGAACCGGTCACGGAACCGGCTCCGGCACTCGTACCCGCTCCGGTCCTGACGATCCGTACCCGCTCCGCCCGGTGATGGCCGACCTGCCGGACGGCCAGCTTCCAGCCGGGCAGCTCGGCGGTGTCCCCGGGGACGGGGATCCGGGCGAGCAGATCGGCGACCAGACCGGCCACCGTCTCGTACGGCCCGTCGGGCGCCTCCAGCCCGATCCGGCGCAGGGTGTCGACGCGGCAGGCTCCGTCGGCGTCCCATACGGGCCGGCCGTCCTCGGCGACGGTCTGGGCCAGGTCGGGCGTGTCGGCGGCCTCGTCGTCGTGCTCGTCGCGGACCTCGCCGACCAGCTCCTCGACGATGTCCTCCAGCGTGACGACACCGGCCGTGCCGCCGTACTCGTCGACGACCACGGCTATGGGCTGCTCGCTGCGCAGCCGCTCCAGCAGCGGCTGGACGGGCAGCGTCTCGGGAACCAGCAGCGGGGGCTGGGCGATGGACCCCACGGGGGTGCGCAGCCGGCCGTCCGCGGGCACCGCGAGGGCGTCCTTGAGGTGAACCATGCCGATGACCTCGTCGAGGCGGTCGCGGTAGACCGGGAACCGGGAGAGTCCGGTGGCCCGGGTGAGGTTGAGCACATCCACGGCGGTCGCCGTGGACTGGAGCGCGCTGACCCGCACCCGCGGGGTCATCACATGCTGGGCGGTGAGGTCGCCGAGCGAGAGGGTGCGGACGAACAGATCCGCGGTGTCCTGCTCGATCGCCCCGGCCCGCGCCGAGTGGCGGGCCAGTGAGACCAGCTCACCGGGGGTACGGGCGGACGCCAGCTCCTCGGTGGGCTCGACGCCCAGCGTCCGCACCAGCCGGTTGGCGACCGTGTTGAGCAGGGCGATGACGGGCCGGAAGAAGTGGGCGAAGGCGGACTGCGGCCCCGCGACGAAGCGGGCGACCTGCAGCGGCCGGGAGACCGCCCAGTTCTTGGGCACGAGTTCGCCGATCACCATCTGCACGGCGGATGCCACGAGCATGCCGAGGACGACGGCGACGCCGGAGACGGCGCCGTGCGGCAGCCCCACCGCGGACAGCGGCGTGGTCAGCAGATGGCCGAGCGCGGGCTCGGCGAGCATGCCGACCACCAGGGAGGTGATGGTGATGCCGAGCTGGGTGCCGGAGAGCTGGAAGGACAGCTCGCGCAGCGACTCGACGACGGTCCGGGCGCGCCGGTCGCCTTCTTCGGCGGCCCGCTCGGCGTCCGGCCGCTCGACCGTGACCAGGCCGAATTCGGCGGCCACGAAGAAGCCGTTGGCGAGGATGAGGACAAGTGCCGCGGAGAGCAGCAGGAGAGACAGGGTGACGCTCATGCCGCCGCCTCGGGGTCAGCGGCGGCGCAGGTACTACAGGACGATCCGTCCATCTCTGGAGGGAGTCACTCCTTGGGTCGCAGGGGAGGCCCGCCGGCTGCGCGCGCGGCGCGCGGACAGGTCGAGGCGGGGCGGGGCATCGTTCGGCCCCGGCAACAGAGTAAACAAGGTTGGGCGGTTACGGGCAGGCCCCCACGGTCACGACCTGCCGCCACCCGTGCCGTGGCGTTCGGCCAGGGCCCGCAGGACGCGGGCGTCATCGATCGCCCGCGCCTTCGCCATGCCCAGCTGGATGCCCATCGCGGGCAGGCTGGTGCCGTCGGCGAGGTCCAGATGGACCCAGGCGTCACCGGGCCGCAGATTGACCCGCAGCACCTCGGCCCACTCCAGCCGACGGGTGGTGACGAGGTTGACCACGGTCACCCCGGTCTCGTCGGCCACCACCTTGGGGCGGCTGAACAGCGCCAGCACCGCGAAGAACAGCAGGCCGGTGATGATGAAGCTGGCCTGCTGGCCCGGAGACAGGTTCTCCAGGCGCAGTCCGATCGCGGTGAGGACGACGACGAGGGCCGCGCCGACGGTCAGCAGGATGATCCGGGTGACGGTCGGCCGGAAGGTGACCGGAAGGGCGGGCGACGGGGCGGCGGCGGACACGTGTGAGGGGTCTCTCGTGAGAGGGAGGGAGGGGAAGGAAGGAACCAGGGCGCTCAGAGGCGGCAGGCGTGGATGCCCGTGGTGAGGATCGCCCGCGCGCCCAGCTCGTACAGCTCGTCCATGATCCGCTGGGCGTCCTTGGAGGGGACCATCGAGCGGACCGCGACCCAGCCCTCGTGGTGCAGCGGCGAGACGGTGGGCGATTCGAGGCCGGGGGTGAGCGCCACGGCCCGCTCGACCTGCTCGACCCGGATGTCGTAGTCCATCATCACGTAGCGCCGGGCCACCAGGACGCCCTGCATACGGCGGAGGAACTGGCGCACCTTGGGGTCGTCCGCGGGCGCGCCGGTGCGGCGGATCACGACCGCCTCCGACTCGAGGATCGGCTCGCCGATGATGTCCAGCCCGGCGTTCCGCAGGGTGGTGCCGGTCTCCACGACATCCGCGATGATCTCGGCGACGCCGAGCTGGATGGCGGTCTCCACGGCGCCGTCGAGGTGGACGACGGCCGCGTCCACCCCGTGGTCGGCGAGGTGCTTGGTGACCAGGCCGGAGAAGGAGGTGGCGACCGTCATCCCGCCGAACTCGCTCACATCGGTGGCCGTGCCGGGCCGGGTGGCGTAGCGGAACGTGGACCCGGCGAAGCCGAGCTGCAGGATCTCCTCGGCCTGGGAGCCGGAGTCGAGCAGCAGGTCGCGGCCGGTGATGCCGATGTCGAGGCGGCCGGAGCCGACGTACACGGCGATGTCGCGCGGGCGCAGGAAGAAGAACTCGACGTCGTTGTCGGAGTCGACCAGGACGAGTTCCCTGCGGTCCTTGCGCTGCCGGTAGCCCGCCTCATGGAGCATCGCCGACGCAGGCTCGGACAGTGAACCCTTGTTGGGGACGGCGATGCGCAGCATGAGGGGTGTTTCCTTCGTACGAGGGGTGGGTGGTGAACGGGGTGGTTCTACAGGTGGGCGTAGACATCGTCGAGGGTGAGTCCCTTGGCGACCATCATCACCTGGAGGTGGTAGAGGAGCTGCGAGATCTCCTCGGCGGCCGCCGCGTCGCTCTCGTACTCGGCGGCCATCCACACCTCGGCGGCCTCCTCGACGACCTTCTTGCCGATCGCGTGCACACCGGACTGGAGCAGCTCGGCGGTACGGGAGGTGGCGGGGTCGGCCGTGGCGGCCTTCTGCTGGAGCTCGGCGAAGAGCTCCTCGAACGTCTTCTTGGACATGGTGTGCGCCATCCTACTTGTGCCGGACAGCACAACTTCGCGCAGGGCTACGCCACCGACCTCAGGGTGACGGCGGTGGCCACGGCGGCGGTGACCGCCTCGTGCCCCTTGTCCTCGCTGGACCCGGCGATCCCGGCCCGGTCCAGGGCCTGCTGCTCGGTGTCGCAGGTCAGCACGCCGAAGCCGATGGGGACTCCGGTGTCCACGCTGACCTGGGTGAGGCCCTGGGTGACGCCCTGGCACACATAGTCGAAGTGGGGCGTGCCGCCCCGGATCACGACGCCCAGCGCCACGACCGCGTCGTAGCCGCGGTCGGCGAGGACCTTGGCGACGACCGGCAGCTCGAAGCTGCCGGGCACCCGCAGCACGGTCGGCTCGGCGATGCCCAGCTCGCCGAGGGCCCGCCGGGCGCCGTCGACCAGGCCGTCCATCACCTTCTCGTGCCACTGCGCGGCGATGACGGCCACACGCAGGTCCCCGCAGTTCTCCACGGACAGTTCGGGGGCACCCTTACCGCTCACGTCACTCCTCAAGGTCTTTCGTACGTACGGGTGGTTCTACTGGTTGCCGCAGGCGGACACGGGCTCCGGGCTCTCCGCCCGGCGGTCGCCCTCCAGCCAGGGCAGGTCGTGCCCCATCCGGTCCCGCTTGGTCCGCAGATAGCGCAGATTGTGCTCCCCGGCCTGGACGGGCATCGGCTCCCGGCCGGTGACCCGCAGCCCATGACGGACCAGGGCGGTGGTCTTCTCGGGGTTGTTGGTCATCAGCCGCACGGAGTGCACGCCCAGGTCGGCCAGGATCTCGGCGCCCGCCGCGTAGTCGCGCGCGTCGGCGGGCAGGCCCAGCTCCAGATTGGCGTCCAGCGTGTCCCGGCCCAGCTCCTGGAGCTGGTACGCCCGCAGCTTGGACAGCAGCCCGATGCCGCGCCCCTCGTGGCCGCGCAGATACAGCACCACGCCGCGGCCCTCGGCGGTCACCCGCTCCAGGGAGGCGTGCAGCTGGGGGCCGCAGTCGCAGCGCAGCGAGTGGAAGACGTCGCCGGTCAGGCACTCGGAGTGGACCCGGACCAGCACGTCCTCGCCGTCGCCGAGGTCGCCCTGTACGAGGGCGATGTGCTCGACGCCGTCGGCGATCGCGCGGTAGCCGTACGCCTGGAAGTCGCCGAAGGCGGTGGGCAGCCGGGTGGTGGCCTCGCGCCGGACGGCGGGCTCGGCGGCCTTGCGGTACGCGATCAGGTCGTCGATGGAAATGATCGCGAGGTCGTGCTTGTGGGCGAAGGCGACCAGCTCGGGCAGGCGCAGCATCACGCCGTCCTCGCCCGCGATCTCGCAGATCACGGCCGCCGGGCGGAGTCCGGCCAGCCGGGCGAGGTCGACCCCGGCCTCGGTGTGGCCGTCGCGGGCGAGCACGCCGCCGGGGCGGGCGCGCAGCGGGAAGATGTGGCCGGGGCGCACGAAGTCGCCGGGGGTGGTGTCCGCGTCGGCCAGCAGGCGCAGCGTGGCGGCCCGGTCGGCGGCGGAGATGCCGGTGCTGACGCCGTGTTCGGCGGTGGCGTCGACGGAGACGGTGAAGGCGGTCCCCATGGACTCGGTGTTGTCCTCGACCATCTGCGGGAGCCGCAGCCGGTCGAGGTCGGCGGCCTCCATGGGGGCGCAGATCAGTCCGCGGCACTCGTTCATCATGAAGGCGACGATCTCCGGGGTGATCGTCTCGGCGGCGGCGATGAGGTCGCCCTCGTTCTCCCGGTCCTCGTCGTCCACGACCACGACGGGGCGGCCCGCCGCGATGTCGGCGATCGCCCGCTCGACGGTGTCCAGCGCCAGTTCGTCGGGCGGCCACGCGCCCGCGGGGGCGTCGTCCTCGGCCGCCGGTCGCGGCTGCGTCGTCGCGTAGGGCTCGCTCATGACACTGACACTCCTTCCATTGCGGGTGTGGTCGCGCTCGGGGGCGTCCGGGGCTTTTCGGTGCGGGGTGCCTCGGTACGGGAGCGCAGCCACCAGTCGCGCGCGCCCCACAGGACGAGCGCGAAGTAGATGACGTAGACGAGGCCGGAGAAGGCCAGTCCGCTGCTGAAGGCGAGCGGGACGCCGACCACGTCGACCAGCATCCACGCGAACCAGAACTCGATCAGGCCGCGGGCCTGGGCGACCATCGCGGCGAGGGTGCCGACGAAGATGTAGGCGTCGGGCCAGGGGTTCCAGGACAGCTGGGGAACCGCGGCGAACAGGGCGCCCACGGCGAGCGTGCCGACCGCCAGGCCGGTGAGGAGCGCCGCGCGCTCGCGGCCGGTGGCGAAGCGGACGGCGACCGCGCCGCCCTCGTCGCGGCGGCCCCGCCGCCACTGCCGCCAGCCCCAGGCGGCGACGCCGATGACCAGGAGCTGCTTGCCGACGCCACCGCTGAGGTGGGCGGAGGCGTAGGCGGCGACCAGGATGACGCCGGAGGCGAGCTGGGCGGGCCAGGTCCACAGGGAGCGGCGGCGGCCGAGGGCGAGGGCGGCCAGGCCGATGGTGTTGCCGATCGCGTCCGACCACAGGATGTGCTGGCCGAATATCTGCCCGGCCTCGGCGCCCAGCCAGTCGAGGGAGATCATTCGATCGCTTCCTTGTCCGTGTCCGTGTACGGACCGACGGCCGTGCCGGGGTCTCCGTGGGTGAGCAGGCGCTCGACGTATTTGGCGAGGACGTCCACTTCGAGGTTGACCGGGTCGCCGGACTGCTTGACCCCGAGGGTGGTGAGGTCGAGCGTCGTCGGGATGAGGCTGACGGTGAAGTGGTCGGCGCCCGCGTCCACGACGGTCAGGCTGATGCCGTCGACCGTGATCGAGCCCTTCTCGACCACATAGCGGGCGAGTTCGGACGGCAGCGAGATCGTGACGATCTCCCAGTGCTCGGACGGCTTGCGCTCGACGACGGTGCCGGTGCCGTCCACATGGCCCTGTACGAGGTGGCCGCCGAGCCGCCCGCCGAGCGCCATGGGGCGCTCCAGGTTGACGCGGGAGCCGACGGTGAGCGCGCCGAGGCTGGAGCGGTTCAGGGTCTCCGCCATCACATCGGCGCTGAACTGGCCTTCCCCGGTGTCGACGACGGTGAGACAGACACCGTTGACGGCGATCGAGTCGCCGTGCCGCGCGCCCTCGGTGACGACAGGGCCGCGTACCTGGAAGCGGGACGCGTCGCCCAGGTTCTCGACGGCGACGATCTCACCCAGTTCTTCGACAATTCCGGTGAACACGTCAGTTCTCCTCGGCGAGGGTGGTGGTGGGTGCGACGGGGGCGGTGGGGACGGCGGTGATGCGCAGATCGGGGCCGAGCCGGGTGACGTCGGCCGTATCGAGGCGCAACGCCTGCGCGATCGTGGTGATTCCGGCGTCGGCGAGGACCGCGGGGCCCGCGCCGAGCAGTACGGGGGCGAGATAGCCGACGACCTTGTCGACGGCGCCCGCGGCGAGGAACGCCCCGGCGAGGGTGGGCCCGCCCTCCAGCAGGACGGAGCGGACGCCGCGGTCGTGGAGGGCGGCGAGGAGCGCGGCGATGTCGAGCCCGCGCCCGCGCCCCGCTGCCGCGCGGGGCAGCCGTACGGTCGCCACTCCCTTCGGGAGGTGCCCGGTGTCGGCGTCCTCGGCCACGGCGATGAGCGTGGGCGCGGCGTCGTCCAGGATGCGCGCGTCCGGCTTGAGGGCGGTCGCGTCGGTGTCGACGGCGACCCGCAGCGGCTGGGTGGCGCCGTCCCGGTCGCGTACGGCGAGGTGCGGATCGTCGGCGCGCAGGGTGCCGGAGCCGACGAGCACGGCGTCCGCCTCGGCGCGCAGCCGGTGCACATCGGCGCGGGCGGCGGACGAGGTGATCCAGCGGCTGGTGCCGTCGGCCGCGGCGCTGCGGCCGTCCAGGGTGGCTGCGTACTTCCACAGCACGAAGGGGCGGCCGCGGCGCATCGCGGTCAGCCAGGCTTCGTTGACCGCCGCCGCCTCCTCCGCCAGCGGCCCTTCCGCGACGTCGACTCCGGCCGCGGCGAGGGCCGCGGCGCCGCCGCGGGCCTGGGCGGTGGGGTCTGCGACCGCGTAGCGGACGCGGGCGATCCCGGCGTCGACGAGCGCCCGGGCGCAGGGTCCGGTGCGGCCGGTGTGGTTGCAGGGTTCGAGGGTGACCAGCGCGGTGCCGCCGCGGGCCCGCTCCCCCGCCTCGCGCAGGGCGTGCACCTCGGCGTGCGGGCCCCCGGCCTGCCGGTGCCAGCCCTCGCCCACCGGCTGTCCCGCGGCGTCGAGGATGACGCAGCCGACGACGGGGTTGGGGCTGGTGTGGCCGAGACCTCGGGCGGCGAGCGCGACGGCGCGGCGCATGGCGCGGGCTTCCGCCGCTGCGGTTGCCGCTGCTTCGGCTGCGGGGGCCACCGGGTCCTCCTGCCTCTTCGGGCACGGACTCCGGGGCTGTCGGAAACGACATGGAACGGGAACGCCTTCGCCGGGGCGCCGGGATCGCTGCGTACGGCCCGCGCCGAGAGCGCGGCCGCCGCAAAGACGGCGCACCGGTGATGTCGCTACCGCCGCGCACTGCCTCCCATCCGGACTTTAACCGTCGGTCCAGGAATTTCACCTGGTCAACCGACCGCTGGCGGCGGACGGGTCGCGGACTGTAACCGCCGGTTCGGATTTTCACCGACCCCGGAGTGCGCTGACGTCACTGGTACGGACCCAGTGTGCCACGGCGATCAGCGCAGGTGGGAGACGGGGCCGATGTGGGCTGTCTCACCCACCCGGCCCCGGGCCTCGGCGCCGGGCCGATCGCCGGGCAGCGGCCCGCTGCCCGGCGCGCCCGTACGGGCGGGGGAGAAACCGCCTACCCCTGGGCGATGCTGTCGAGCTGTTCCACCGCGGGGCGCAGCGCCCAGAGGTCGCCGCCCGGCGGGGCCTGGAGCTTGCCGAGGGCCGCGCGGGCCCGGCGGTCGCCCGCGTCGGCCGCCGCGTGCACCAGGTCGCTCGCGGCGTACGCCTTGAACTCCAGATCGGGGTACGGCCATGGCTTCGCCCCGGTGGCCGCGGGCAGCAGGAAGTCGACGGCCTTGAAGAGGTTCGAGCCGGTGGGACCGGTGTAGCGCCACAGGTCGACGCCGACGTGCCGCCCCACGGCCGCCATCCGGGTGTAGGCGACGAGGTTGAACGTGGAGTAGTGGAAGCTGCGGGTGCGGGCGAGTTCCTGGGGCTGGCTGCCGTCGGCCGCGATCTGGGTGTCGATGCGCTTGGCGCGGGCCTCGCGCAGCACCTTGCGGGCCAGGTCCCGGTCGCCGACGGCGGCGGCGATGGCGGCGACCTGCATGTCGGAGAAGGTGCCGTGGTTGTTGTCGGCGGCGCTTTCCTCCTTGCCGAAGTCGCTGTTCACCAGCCAGTTCAGGAACTGCTTGTTCCAGGTGCGGAAGCCCGCGTGGTCGCCCTTGGTCCAGCCCGGGGCGCCGGTGTCGAGGATGGCGGCGGCGTCCAGCAGGCTGGTGAAGCCCTGGGAGAAGTCGATGATGCCGATGGAGCGGCCGTCGTACTTGCAGGGGATGAACTGGGCGTGGTTCAGGCTGGGGTTCATCCGGGTCGCCGGGGTGACGAACCAGGTGCGCAGGATGTCGGCGGCGTGTTCGGCGTAGCCGCGCTTGCCGGTGTAGTACCAGGCGAGGGACAGCTCGTAGACGGATTCGAAGACCTTCCCGACCTCGGGGCGGTCCGTCATCTTGTCCACATCGGGGTTCCGTTGGCCATCCTTCTGAACATAGGGGCAGCCATACGGATTGTCGTCGGTCTTGGGCTTGCTCGGCCACCAGTAGGGGGCCTGGCTGAAGTAGTCGTGCTTGTCACCGCTCGGCGGCACCTGGTCCTTGTCGGTGACGGTCCACGGCCCCTGGGGCATCCACTGGTCGGCCTGGGTGGTCAGATCGCGCAGGGTTCGCTTCAGCCCACGGTCTCCGAGCTGCAGTTTCAGCTTGGTGACGGCGAGTCGGGGGCCGTCGAGCACGACCGTGTCCGGCACCGGGCGGGACCACCGGGCGCGGTCGGCGCCGTGGGCGGAGGGCGCCGCCGGGATGGCCAGGAGGGCGAGCAGGACGGCGAGGGCGATGAGTGCGCGGGCCAACCGCCCACGGTCCGCTGGAGTAGCGATCATCGAGCACTCCAATCAGATATCTGAACCATATTCAGAATCAAGATTGAGGGTCAGAGTAGGGCGGGATCATGACCACGACAAGAGATCGCACGGAAATCACCCTTGAGCCGGACCGCGGGGCATGCGCAGAGTACGGACATGAACAGCGACGAGCAGCGATGAGCAGCGGTACGGAACCGTCCACGCGTGACGTACGGCGCGCCCGCATGGCCGTCGCCACGGTGTTCGCGGTGCACGGCGCGGTCACCGGCAACTTCGCCACCCGTGTCCCCTGGGTGCAGGAGCAGTTGGGCATCAGCGCGGGCCAGCTCGGGCTCGCGCTGGCCTTCCCCGCCATCGGCGCCTCGTGTGCGATGCCGCTGGCCGGGGCGATCAGCCACCGCTTCGGCGCCCGCGCCGCGCTGCGCGGGCTGATCGCCCTGTGGTGCCTGGCCCTGGTCCTGCCCCCGCTCTCCCCCGGTCTGCCCTGGCTGTGCGGGGCGCTCTTCGTGTACGGCGCGACCGCCGGGATGGCCGATGTCGCCATGAACGCCCTCGGCGTGGAGACCGAGAAACGGCTCGGCCGCCCGATCATGTCCGGGCTGCACGGAATGTGGAGCGCGGGAGCGCTAATCGGGTCGGCGGCGGGCACGGTCGCCGCTCACGCCGGGACCGACGCCCGGGTGCACCTCGCGATCGCCGCCGCCGTGCTCATCCTGCTGGGCACCGGCGCCTGCCGCTGGGTCCTCGACCTGCGCAGCGCGCCCGAGGAGCATCCGCCGCCCCGCTTCTCCCTGCCGCCCCGTTCCGCGCTGGTCATCGGCGCGGTGGGGTTCTGCGCGGTGTTCGCCGAGGGCGCGAGCCTGGACTGGTCGGCGGTCTATCTGCGCGAGGTCATCGGCTCCTCCCCCGGCGTCGCCGCCGCCTGCACCACGGCCTTCTCCTGCACCATGGCCGCGGCCCGGTTCGCCGGTGACGCGGTGGTGGGCCGGATCGGCCCGGTGCGGACCGTACGGGCGAGCGGCGTGCTGGCCACGCTCGGCGGGGCGCTGGTGGTCACGGCCGCCGGTCCGGTGACCGCGATCGCCGGTTTCGGCCTCATCGGCCTGGGCATCGCGGTCGTCGTCCCGCTCGCCTTCGCCGCCGCCGGGCGCAGCGGCCCGGCCCCGAGCCAGGCGATCGCGGGCGTCGCGACGATCACGTACACCTCGGGTCTGATCGCCCCGGCGGCGATCGGCTCGATCGCCGACATGACCTCGCTGACCGTGTCGTTCGGCCTGGTCACGGCGTTGGCGCTGGGGCTGGTGGCCGGGGCAGGGGTGCTGCGCGGGTCCGCTTCCGGGATCCCGGGCGGCACTTCCGGCCCCCGCCGGGCGGACCGCGCCCCCGATACGACGTCCCCCTAGTCCGTTTCCTGGTCCGTTTCCTGGTCCGTTTGGTCCGTCACGAACGTGGTGGTGGCGAAGGAGGTCTTGTCCCGGGCGGTCGTGCCGTCGGTGATCCACCAGCGGGTGGGCTGCGGGCCGTACGGTCCGGTGGTGTCGCCCGTTCCCCAGTTCAGGATGGGTTCGTCTTTTCCGTCACCATCGAAGTCGGCCGCCCCCACGGGCCGGGCGGGCCGGTCCTTCGCGCGCACCTTCCGGCCGTCGGCCTTCGCGGGCCCCTTGCGCAGGACCGGGGTGCGCCGGTCGCCGTCGACGAGCGTGGCGCCCTCGTAGGTGGCGACCAGGATGCCGTCGCGGCCGTCGCCGTCCGGGTCGGCGGCCGCGTAGCCGCCCGCCCCTTCGTACCCTTCCCCCTCCTTGGACGCCGTGGGTGAACGGTGCTTGACCGGGGCGCCGCCGCTGCCGGGGTAGACGGTCAGCGAGCCGGAGACGTCCGGCGGCTCGGTCTCGTTGCCGGGTTCGTCGTTGCGGGAGCCGTCGTCCCCGATGGCCACATCGCGTGCCCCGTCGCCGTCGAAGTCGCCGAACGCGTGGGCGTTTCCGGCGCGCAGCCGCTTGCCCCCGGCGGACAGGCCGGTGCCGCGGCGGGCCGGGTAGAGGGTGTTGGCGGACTGCTCACCGTCGCTGACGGCATGGACCAGCAGGGAGGTCGCGCGGGCCTTGCCGGAGGGGTCGATGTCGTCCGCGGCCAGGTCTCCGTCCGTGAACGGCAGGCTGGTGTCGGTGCGCTCCGGCTCGCCGGAGCGGGTGAACGGGCCGTACAGCACCACCGCGGAGGACTGGTTCTGGGCGAGCGCCGCGAGGTCGTGGTGGCCGTCCCCGTCGAAGTCGCCGCGCACCACCGAGGTCACGCCCAGCTTCGACACGCTCTCCGGCAGCCGCACCGGGGCCGCCCCGGCCCCCTTCTCCGGCCCGCCGGGGCCGCCCCAGGAGATGTGCGGGACGGTGTGCGCGGCGCTGATGTTCCCGTCCTCCGCCATCTCCCCCTCCACGGTCGTGACGACGTCCGCGAAGCCGTCGCCGTCCAGATCGGCCGTCACCACGTCGTCCGTGGGGACGTGGTCACCCCCGGCGCCGGGGGTGGCCACGCCGGTGGCGGGCAGGCCCAGATCGCGGCGGCCGTGGACGGTGCGGGTCGCGGGGTCGAGGCCCTTCGCCGAGCCGTAGATCACCGCGACCCGCTCATCGCGGTTGACCTTCTGCGGATCGCGCCGGGCGGGAGCGGGCACCACGAGGTCACGGTGGCCGTCCCCGTTGAGGTCGTCCGGGTCCTTCGACCCCTTTCCATGGCCCGGCGCCCGGCTCTCGGCAGGAGCGCTGGGCTGCCCCTTGGAGGAGGACGGTTCGCCGCCGTCCGGACCGCATCCAGTGAGCGGGACGAGCGCCAGGCAGACGGCGCCGACGGCGAGGGCGTGGGAGGTGGATCGCAGTGCCATGCGCGCCACCCTCACACCCCGCGCGACGCCAACTCCAGTGCGGCAGGGGGACTGTTGCCCAGTTGTCGATCAATCGTCGGGTTCGGCTCCCGGCCGCGGATCGAGCCACGTAATTCCGGCCAACACGCCCCACTAACATTGCTCCGATTCTCTGTATGCGGAAATGAAGTGGAGCAGTCATGGGCCTCGGCGTGCGCTGGACCCTGCACGGCGACGGGCGCACCCCCGCCCCGGGAGCCGTCGTCCGGCCGGATGAGCGGCTGTCGTGGCCGAGGACGGCGGGCCTCGGCGCACAGCACGTCGTGGCCATGTTCGGCGCCAGCTTCGTCGCCCCCGTGCTGATGGGCCTCGACCCCAATCTCGCGATCATGATGTCCGGGGTCGCGACCATGCTGTTCCTGCTGGCCACCCGCGGCCGGGTGCCCAGCTATCTGGGGTGCAGCCTGTCCTTCGTCGGCGTGGCCGCGGTGATCCGGGCGCAGGGCGGCGGCAGCGCCGCCGTCACCGGGGCGATCCTGGTGGTGGGCGCCGCGCTGCTGCTGAGCGGGCTCGCGGTACGGCGCTTCGGGGCGCGCATCATCCACGCGGCGATGCCGCCCGTGGTGACCGGTGCGGTGGTCATGCTGATCGGCTTCAACCTCGCGCCGGTGACCGCCACGACGTACTGGCCCGCCGACCAGTGGACCGCGCTGCTGACCATGCTGGTCACCGCGGCGTCCGTGGTCTGTCTGCGCGGCTTCTGGTCGCGGATCGCGATCTTCCTCGGGCTCCTCTTCGGCTACGCGATCTCCTGGATCTTCGACCGCGTCTTCGGCAAGATCCACTCGATCGGTGGCAGCGGGCGGGTCACCGACCACTGGCGGCTGGACCTGTCCGGCGTCGCCGAGGCCGACTGGGTCGGCCTGCCGTCCCTGCACGCGCCCGAGTTCCACTGGTCGGCGATCCTGGTCGCGCTGCCGGTCGTCATCGCGCTGATCGCCGAGAACGCCGGGCATGTGAAGGCCGTCGGCGAGATGGTCGGCGACCCGCTCGACGACCAGCTCGGCACGGCGATCGCGGCGGACGGCGCCGCGACCGTGCTGTCGACCGCGGTCGGCGGCCCGGCCACCACCACGTACTCCGAGAACATCGGCGTCATGGCCGCCACCCGCGTCTACTCCACCGCCGCCTACTGGGCCGCGGCCGGATTCGCCCTCCTCTTCGGCCTGTGCCCGAAGTTCGGCGCGGTCGTGGCGGCGGTGCCGGGCGGGGTGCTGGGCGGCATCACGGTGATCCTTTACGGCATGATCGGGCTGCTCGGCGCGCAGATCTGGGTGCACAACGACGTGGACCTGCGGAACCCGCTGAACCTGGTGCCCGTGGCGGCGGGTGTGGTCATCGGCGTCGGGGGCGTGAACCTGAAGATCAGCGACAACTTCGAGCTGAGCGGCATCGCGCTCGGGACGATCGTGGTGATCGTCGGCTACCACGTGCTGCGGGCGCTGGCACCGGCCCATCTGAAGCCGTCGCGGGAGCCGCTGCTGGACGCGGGGACCAGCACGTACGACGACGACGGCCGCACGCCGTAGGGCCTTCCCCCGCCCCGGGACGGGCCCGGGGCGGCGGTCAGCCGCTGGGCGTCAGGGGCTGGAGGCCCACCACGCGCAGCAGGTCCAGTCGTTCGGCGGACTCGCTGCCCGGGGTGGCCGTGTGGACGATCAGGCGCTGGGCGTGTTCCGCGCTCAGCAGGATCTCGCACTCCAGCTCCAGCTCCCCCACCACGGGGTGGACGAAGCGCTTGACCATCGTGCGCCGCAAGGCGACCTCGTGGGCCTCCCACAGCGCCGCGAACTCCGCGCTGACGGCGCGCAGTTCGGCGACCAGCGCCGCCGGGCCCGGGTCGTCGGGGCGGGCGGCGACCACGGCGCGGAGGTTGGCGACATGGGTGCGGGCGTGCTCGCCCATGTCCGACAGCGGGAAGATGCCGGAGTCCTCCGGCCGCCGGGTGAAGAAGCTGCGCACGATGTTGCGGTCGCCCGGCGGGCGTGCGGTGATGTCGCCGATCAGGGCGGCCGCCATCGCGTTCTGGGCCAGCACCTCGCCCCAGTCGGTGATCACGTGCGCCGGGGTGTCGTACAGCCGGTCCAGAACCCGCAGCAGGCCGGGGCGCACATGCCCGGACGTGGTCCGGTCGCGCGGCGGCTCCTCGCCGGCCAGGTGGAAGAGGTGGTCGCGCTCGTCGTCGGTGAGCCGGAGCGCACGCGCGAGCGCGGTGAGCATGTGACGGGAGGGGCGCGGCCCGCGGGCCTGTTCCAGCCGGGTGTAGTAGTCCGGGGACATGCCGGTGAGCTGGGCGACCTCCTCCCGGCGCAACCCGGGCGTACGCCGCCGCGGGCCGGAGGTCAGCCCCACGTCGGCGGGGACGAGGCGGGCGCGGCAGCGGCGCAGGAAGTCCGCGAGTTCCATACGGTGCACGGCTCCATCGTCGCGCCGCGGCCGTTCCGTATCCAGGGTCTGCCGATCCCTGGATACGCGGGTCTCTCCCGGCTCGCCGCCACGCGGCACAGGCTTACGGCCAACCGATCGACAACGAAGGATGGCTGATCGAATGCCGTTGATTCTGGTGACGGGTGTGACGGGCCGGGTGGGGCAGCGGTTCGCGAAGCGGCTGCTGGAAGGGGCCCGGTCCGGTACCGAGGTGCGGGTGCTGGTCCGCGACGAGGAGCGCGGCGCGCCGTTCGCGGCGCTCGGCGCGCAGGTCGCGGTGGGGGATCTGCGCGAGGAGAAGGATCTGCGGAGGGCGATGGAGGGTGCGCACGCCGTGGTCAACATCGCGGCGGCGTTCCGCGGGGTGCCGGACGAGGAGGCGTGGGCGGTCAACCGGGACGCGGCGGTGGCGCTCGGCCGGGCCGCGGTCGAGGCGGGCACGAGCCGGTTCGTCCAGGTCAGCACCAATCTCGTGTACGGCGCCTCGCGCGGGCGACCGCTGGTGGAGGACGACGAGAGCGTGCCCGGCGGCGTGCTGTGGGGTGCGTACCCCGCCTCGAAGGCGGAGGCGGAGCGGGAGTTGCTGGCGCTGCACCGCGATCACGGCCTGGACCTGCGGATCGGCAGCCTGTCCTTTGTGTACGGGGACGGCGACCCGCATCTGGCCGAGGCGCTCCGGCTGACCGCGAACTGGCCGGGGAACCAGCGGCTGGCCATGGTCCACCACGCGGATGTGACGCAGGCGCTGCTGCGGCTGCTGCGCGCACCGGGCGGTTCGGCGGGCGGCTCCGCGTCGGGCCGCAAGTACAACATCGTGGACGACGCCCCGGTGACCGCCGTCGAATTGCACCAGCTCAACGGCGTGCCCGTGCCCGAGGGCATGACCCAGCGGACGGACGGCGACACCTGGTTCGGGTGCACCTCCAATCTGCGGCTGCGCGAGGAGCTGGGCTGGCGTCCGCTGTACCCGACGGTCTGGACGGCCCGGGACGCGGGCGTGCTGTAGCAGTCCTCATGAACCGCTGGGCCGTACGGGGGATGTGACGGCACACCAACTACCGGGCCGGGGTGCGCGCTGCCACGCTGTCCCCCATGACGATGCCCGCCCAGCGGCTGGAGACGCCGCGCACCGTACGAAGCGTCGTGGCGCGCATGAGCGCGCTCGGCGCGGCGCTGCCGCCCGAGGACGGGGTGGCGGTCTTCAACCGGGTGTATCTGTCGGTCACCGAGGAGGTCGGCCGCCGCCTCGGCACCGGCTACTTCCAGGACGCGGCCGCCACCGAGGAGTTGGACGTACGGTTCGCCTGCCGCTATCTGGCGGCGGTCGACGCTCAGCTCGAACAGCGGCGGCCACCGGCCTGCTGGCGGCCGCTGTTCGAACTGCGCGGCCACCCCGCCGTCCGCCCGGTGCAGTTCGCGATGGCCGGGATCAACGCGCACATCGGCCATGACCTGGCGCTCGCGCTGGTGGACACCTGCCGCGCCCGGGGCGCCGAACCGGCCGCCATGGAAGGCGACTTCGAGCGGGTCGGGGCGCTGCTGGGCGGAATGGAGGAGCGGATCCGCGAGGAGCTGATGCCCGGCCCGGATGTGCTGGAGGCGGCCGATCCGCTCACCCATCTCGTCAGCTCGTGGAGCCTGGACAAGGCGCGGGACGCCGCATGGGCGGCGTTCCGCGCCTTGTGGGCGCTGCGGGCGCTGCCGGAGCTGGTGGAGGAGTTCGCGGAGCGGATCGACAAGAGCGTGGGGCTCGTCGGGCGCTGTCTGCTCACTCCCCTGCCGTCCTCCGGCTGAGGAGGACCCTCAGTCCTCGGGGAGTTCGACGGGCGCGATCTCGTCGTACACGTCGCCCGGCCCCGGGTTGCCCGGATCGGTGGCGCCGCCGAAGCGGTGCATCACACCCCACACCGCGTTGAGCGCGGTCTGTACGGCGCCCTCGGCCCAGCCCGCGGTCCAGGAGATGTCGTCGCCCGCGAGGAAGATGCCGCGCTGGCCGTCCGGCAGCCGGTCCTGCATGAAGTGGGTGAACAGCCGCCGCTGGTAGCGGTAGTGGCCGGGCAGGTTGGCCTTGAACGCGCCCATGAAGTACGGCTCGTTCTCCCAGGACACCGTGACCGGGCTGCCGATGATGTGCTTGCGGATGTCGACCTTCGGATAGATCTCCGACAGCGACTTCAGCATGACCTCCATCCGCTCGTTCGCGGACAGCGGCAGCCACTTGAGGCTGTCGTCGCACCAGGTGTACGAGAGGCAGATGACGGCGGGCCGGTCCGGGCCGTTGTCCAGAAGGTACGTACCGCGGGTCATCCGGTCGGTGAGCGTCATGCTCATCGTGTCGCGGCCGGTCTCCTCGTCCGTGTCCAGCCAGAACGGCCGGTCGACGGGGACGAAGAGCTTGCTGGACTCCATGTAGTGGGTGCGCTCGATCGCCGTCCAGTGGTCGATCGGGAAGAGCGAGTCATCGCAGTCGATCTTGGAGAGCAGCATCCAGGACTGCGCGGTGAAGACGACGGCCTGGTACGAGCGGATGTCACCGCCCGCGTCCGTCACCACGATCCGGTCGCCCGCGGCGCGGTGCAGCCGGGTCACGGCCGGGCGGGGTGCGCCGTCGTGCAGGGAGGACAGCGAGGTGCCCTGCGCCCAGTGGACGATCTTCTCCGGCTCGCGCTCCCACAGCCGCAGCGGAAGCTGCTGGCTGCCGCCGACGATGCCGCGGTGGTGGTCGTCGGCCTCGGTGTAGACGACGCGGAGGATCTCCAGGATGGAGTTGGGGAAGTCGGTGTCCCAGCCGCCGGTGCCGAACCCGACCTGGCCGAAGATCTCCCGGTGGCGGAAGGACGTGAAGGCGGAGGAGTCGCAGAGGAAGCCGTAGAACGTCTGGTTGTCGAGCTTCTCCACCAGCCGCGCCCAGATCTCGCGGATGCGCGGGACGTCGCGTTCGCGGATGGCCTGGTTCATGTCGGAGAAGTCGGCACCCTCCTCCAGACAGGCGTTCCATGCCTCGGCGACCTCGCGGTAGACCTGCGGCAGGTCGTCGATGGTGCGGGCGTAGTGGGACTCGCCCTTGAGGTCGACGACGGTGGAGGGGGTGTCCGGGGCCAGCGGGTTGGGGAACGGCTCGGTGGTGAGGCCGACCAGGTCGATGTAGTGCTGGAGCGCGGTGGAGGACGGCGGGAACCGCATCGCGCCCATCTCGGCGGTCAGTTCCTCGTCGCAGCCCTCGAACCCGACGGTGCGCAGCCGCCCGCCGATCCGGTCGGCCTCGTACACGACGGGCTTGAGGCCCATCTTCATCAGCTCGTACGCGGTCACGATGCCGGACAGGCCGCCGCCGATGACCGCGACCTCGGCGCCGTGCTCGGTCGCCGGTATCTGGCCGAGGCCCGCGGGGTGGGCGAGGAAGTCGTCGTAGGCGTACGGGAAGTCCGGGCCGAACATGGTGACGGGCGGGAGGGTGTCGGCGTGCGCGGACTCGTGCTCGTCGTGGACGGCGGTGGGCACCGTGGACGTCATCGGGTACGGACTCCTTGCGGATCGAGCGAGGGCGAGGGTGAGGGTGAGGAAGACGTAAAAGGTCAGCCGAGGGACCCGTACAGCCCGGGGCGGCGGTCGCGCAGATACGTGTTGATCCGGCGCGAGGTGGCCAGCAGCCTGGGGTCGGCTTCGCCGAGGACCAGTTCCTCGGAGCGCCCGGCCCGGGCGCGCATGGTGCCGTCGGGCCCGGCCAGACAGCTCAGCCCGATGAAGTCGAACTCGCCCTCGGGGCCGCTGCGGTTGACGTACGCGATGTACATCTGGCTCTCGAAGGCCCGTACCGGGACGAGGGATTCGGCGACGAACTGGAAGGGGTGCATCTGCGCGGTCGGCACGAGCAGCAGATCGGTCCCGGCCAGGGCGTGGGCCCGGACGTTCTCCGGGAACTCCACGTCGTAGCAGATCATGATGCCGATCGTGAGCCCGCCCAGCTCGGCCTGGACGACGGGGGTGTCGCCGGGGGTGAACCAGTCGTTCTCGAAGCAGCCGAAGAGATGGGTCTTGCGGTAGTTGGCGAGCGGGGCGCCGTCGGGGCCGACCAGCCGGGCGGAGTTGTGGACGGCCTCCCCGGCGCGCTCCGGGTAGCCGTAGAGGACGGCGATGCCGTGCTCGGCGGCGATCTCGGCGACGGCCCGGCCGCTCGGCCCGTCGGCGGGCTCGGCCATCCGGTGCACACCGTCGCCGATGGCGTAGCCGGTGAGGAACATCTCGGACGTGACCAGCAGCCCGGCCCCGTCCGCGGCGGCGCGCTCGGCGGCGGCGTCGAGGGCCTTGAGGTTGCGGGCGGGGTCGCCGGGGTGACCGGAGCTCTGGAGCAGGGCGGTGCGCAGCGGCGGCATGGAGACCTCTGGGGAGACGTGACGTACGCAGAAAACGGTACGTTGCGCCGAGAACGGCCGACAAGCCGCGATCGTTGCGCGCTCGCTGTGGATCCGTTACGCGTTTTCGGCGCGGTACGGCGATTCGTTGCGCGGGGGGGGGGGGGGGGGGGGGGGGGCGGGTGAGCGGGGGGGGGGGGGGGGGGGGGGGGGGGGGGGGGGGGGGGGGGGGGGGGAGGGGGGGAGGGGAGGG
>NZ_JBVIVI010000012.1:0-17941 GCF_055595765.1 Streptomyces sp. NPDC040405 | reverse complement strand
TTGTTGCGTGTGTGTTGGGAACCCGTGACGTTTTTTCGGCGTGGGCTGGTGATTCTTTGTGGGGGGCCGAGGCTTCCGCAACCTCCCCGGCCCCGGGGGCTGCGTTCAGGGGCTACGCCGGGGCGCTACGTCGGGGCGCCCGAGGTGTAGCGCCGCAGCAGCGGCGACAGCACCAGCACCGACTTGGTGCGCTCCACGAACGGCTCCCCCGCTATCCGCTCCAGCACCCGCTCGAAGTGGCGCATGTCGGCGGCGAAGACCTGGACGACGGCGTCCGCGTCGCCGGTGACGGTCGACGCGGACGCCACCTCGGGGTAGCGCGACAGGCCCCGGCGGATGTCTGCGGGCGAGGTGTTGTGACGGCAGAACAGCTCGACGAACCCCTCGGTCTCCCAGCCCAGCGCCGCCGGGTCCACCCGTACGGTGAAGCCGGTGATGGCGCCGTCGGCCCGCAGCCGGTCCACCCGCCGCTTGACGGCGGGGGCGGACAGGCCGACCAGCTCGCCGATGTCGGCGTAGGAGCGGCGGGCGTCTTCGGCGAGGGCGTGGACGATGCGTTCGTCGAGGTCGTTCAGTCGCACTGCGGGGGAGTCACTTCTCTGCTGTGGCCAGTCGGGATCGGCGCATGCCGTATGCGAAGTACAGCACAAGCCCGACGGCCATCCAGACACCGAAGACCACCCAGGTCACCATCTCCAGACTGTTCATCATCCACAGGCACAGCCCGAAGCCGATGACCGGGAAGAGCGGCGACAGCGGCACCCGGAAGGTCCGCGTCATCTCGGGCCGGGTCCGGCGCAGCACGATCACGGCGATGTTGACCAGCGCGAACGCGAAGAGCGTGCCGATGCTGGTGGCGTCGGCGAGCTGGCCGAGCGGGATCGCGGCGGCGAGGACGCCGCAGAAGAGGGAGACGATGACGGTGTTGGCGCGCGGTACCCCGGTTCCGGCGTGGACCTTGGAGAAGACCGGCGGCACCAGCCCGTCGCGGGACATCGCGAAGAGGATGCGGGTCTGGCCGTAGAGCACGGTCAGCACCACGGAGGCGATCGCGACGACCGCCCCCGCCGCCAGCACCACGGCCCAGAAGCTCTGGCCGGTGACGTCCTCCATGATCCCGGCGAGCGCGGCCTCGGTGCCCGCGAACTTCTTCCACGGCAGGGCACCCACCGCCACCGCCGCGACCAGGCAGTACAGCGCGGTGACGATGACGAGCGAGAGCATGATCGCGCGGGGCAGGTCGCGCTGCGGGTCCTTGGCCTCCTCGCCCGCCGTGGAGGCGGCGTCGAAGCCGATGTACGAGAAGAACAGGGTGGCCCCGGCGGCGCTGACGCCCGCCATGCCCAGCGGCATGAACGGCGTGTAGTTCCCGGCCCGGATGCCGGTGAAGGCGACGGCGCAGAACAGGATCAGCGCGGCGATCTTCACCGCGACCATGATCGTGTTGGCCCGGGCGCTCTCCTTGGCGCCGCCCAGCAGGAAGGCCATGGCCAGCAGCACCACGAGCAGCGCGGGCAGGTTGAAGACGCCGCCGTCGCCGGGCGGGGCGGCGAGCGCGTCGGGGATGGTGAGGCCGAGCGTGCCGTCCAGCAGCTCGTTGAGGTACTGGCCCCAGCCGACGGCGACGGCCGCGACCGAGACGCCGTACTCCAGGATCAGGCACCAGCCGCACACCCAGGCGATCAGCTCGCCCATGGTCGCGTAGGCGTACGAGTACGAGGACCCGGAGACCGGGATGGTGCCCGCCAGCTCCGCGTACGAGAGCGCGGAGAACAGCGCGGTGAGCCCGGCTATGACGAAGGACACGACGACCGCGGGACCCGCGTCCGGCACGGCCTCGCCGAGGACGACGAAGATGCCGGTGCCCAGCGTCGCGCCGATGCTGATCATGGTCAGCTGCCACATGCCCATGGAGCGCCGCAGGCTTCCGCCCTCGCCCTGGCCGCCCTCGGCGACCAGCCGCTCCACCGGTTTGCGCCGCATCAGGCGGGCGCCGAGCCCGCCGGCCGGAGGCCCTGCCTCCGGTCGCTCGGCGGTGGGAGGGGCTGTGCCGTGCTCCAACACGTGGGTGGCTCCTTAATCGCTGCCATCGGCTTGGGTGTCTGGTGGCGTACGACCGAACGCGGGCATAGGGATGCCCGGTGACAAATCCGCAGGTGGGAATCGCCAAGCGGTCGGCCTCCGCCACTCAGCGTCAGCGCACGACCCTATGAGCCGCCCGGCCGCGGCCGTAATGCACCATCCTTGCGCATACCTGTCCGAACATTGCGCGCGGGGGCGCTCGCCAGGGAATCATTGCGACACCCGTGCGCGCGTCACCCCCCGATTCACCCGAATGCCGCGATACGGCACCAATTTGGCGGTCGTTGGTGGGGACGTGACGACTGACAGGCTGCAGCCCCCTGACCACGCTCCGCTTACGGCCGAACCCGTGTTCCGGGCCCGGGACCACGGGAAGGAGGAGGAGCGGTTCCCGCACGATTACCCCCTCGAATACTGCTCGAGGGTGTGGGAGGACTTCCTCAAGACCCTGGGCAGGATCGAAGACGACTTCCTCCAGCGCTCCGGTGCGGCGGAGCCGGGCGTCGAGGCGGGCGTCCAGGGATGACGTACACCGAGCCGAGGCCGGGCGGCTACGGGCCCCCTCCCACCGGCCACCGCCAGCCGCACGCCCACTCCGAGCGGTGGGACATGGGCGTCGACTACGAGATGAATCCTTTCCCCCTGCCGGACCCGGATTCCCTGGAGGCCCGCTGGGATCTGGAAGGCGACCTGGCGCGGCTGCTCCAGAGCACCGGAGCCATCCCCACCGTCCCCCCTTCCGTCCCCCCGCCCGTCTCCGCCGCCGTCCCCGTCGAGGACCCGGTGCACTCCACCGGTCCGATCCCCGTCCGGCCGCCCTCCCCCACCCATGTGCGCGGGCGCGGCAAGCGCCGCCGGGTCCGCTTCCGGGTACCGACGATGCCGTGGCTCCAGCTGATCAGCCTGCTCTTCGCGGCCATGACCACCGTGATCGTCGCCATGCTGAGCGTGCTGGGCGGGATGATCTCGTACCGCCCGCTGCGCTATCTGGCCTCCCCCAGCACCTCGGAGTCCATGGCGGCGTGGTGGCCCCTGCTGGTCTACGGGCCCTGGCTGGTCGCCTCGCTGTCCGTGCTGCGGGCCGCGCTGCACCGCCGCGGGGCCGCGCACTCATGGGCGGTGGTCGTGCTCTTCTCGACGATCGCGGTGTTCCTGTGCGTCGCGCACGCCCCCAAGAACGCGCCCAGCATGGCCGTCGCCGGTCTCCCCCCGGTCGCCGCGCTGGTCTCGTTCCACCAGCTGGTACGCCAGATCACGCTCACCAGCCCGCCCCGGCACGCCCTGCCCCGGCGGGGCGGTGACCCGCGCGGCCTGGTGCGCTGACGTCCCGTCCCGCACCCACGGCGGTGGCCCCCACTCACCCGAGCCGAGTGGGGGCCACCGCCTTTTTCGGGGGCTACTCCCAGCTGGCGTGCAGCGGCTTGCCCTCGGCGTAGCCCGCGGCGCTCTGGACGCCGACCACGGCGCGCTCGTGGAACTCCGCCAGCGAGCCCGCGCCCGCGTAGGTGCAGGAGCTGCGCACCCCCGCGATGATCGAGTCGATCAGATCCTCGACGCCCGGCCGGGCCGGGTCCAGGAACATGCGCGAGGTCGAGATGCCCTCCTCGAACAGCGCCTTGCGGGCGCGCTCGTAGGGCGACTCCTCGCTGGTGCGGTTGCGCACGGCGCGCGCGGACGCCATGCCGAAGCTCTCCTTGTACGGCCGCCCGTCGGCGGCGTGCTGGAGGTCGCCCGGGGACTCGTACGTACCGGCGAACCACGAGCCGACCATGACGTTGGACGCCCCGGCCGCCAGCGCCATCGCCACGTCGCGCGGATGCCGGATCCCGCCGTCCGCCCAGACGTGCTTGCCCAACTTCCGCGCCTCGGCGGCGCATTCCAGCACCGCGGAGAACTGCGGGCGGCCCACGCCGGTCATCATGCGGGTGGTGCACATGGCGCCCGGTCCGACGCCGACCTTGACGATGTCGGCGCCCGCCTCGATCAGATCGCGCACGCCCTCGGCGGCGACCACGTTGCCCGCGGCGACGGGGACGCCCGGGTCGAGGGCGCGGACCGCCTTGAGCGCGGTGATCATCGACTCCTGGTGGCCGTGCGCGGTGTCCACGACCAGGGTGTCCACCCCGGCGTCGAGCAGCGCCTTGGCGTGCCCCTCCACATCGCCGTTGACGCCCACGGCGGCGGCGACCCGCAGCCGTCCCGCCCCGTCCACGGCGGGCCGGTACAGCGTGGCGCGCAGCGCGCCCTTGCGGGTCAGGATCCCGGCCAGCCTGCCGTCGGCGTCGACAGCCGGGGCGAACTTGCGGTGCGCCGCGTCGAGGCGGCCGAAGGCGTCCTGGGGGTCGATGTCGGCGTCGAGCAGCAGCAGCTCCCGGGACATCACCTCGGACAGCTGCGTGAACCGGTCCACCCCGGTCAGGTCGGTCTCGGTCACCACGCCCACCGGGCGGCCGTCCTGCACCACGACGCCCGCGCCGTGCGCCCGCTTGGGCAGCAGCGAGAGGGCGTCGGCGACGGTGCCGGTGGGGGCGAGCACGATCGGGGTGTCGAGGACCAGGTGGCGTCCCTTGACCCAGCGGACGACATCGGCGACGACGTCTATCGGGATGTCCTGCGGAATGACGACGAGGCCGCCCCGCCGGGCGACCGTCTCGGCCATCCGGCGCCCCGCGATGGCGGTCATGTTGGCGACGACGAGCGGAATGGTGGTGCCGGTGCCGTCGGGTGAGGCCAGGTCGACGCCCTGGCGGGAGCCGACCGCGGAACGGTTCGGCACCATGAACACATCGTCGTACGTCAGGTCGTACGGCGGCTTCTGATCATTGAGGAAACGCACGTACTTCAGTGTCCCATGCGGCCGGGGATTCGAGCCTGGGGACGACGGGCCCCGGCGCCTGGGGGCGCCGGGAGCGCATCCCTCACACGCCGTCGGGGTCGGCCCGGTCGAGGGCGGGGCGGGGGCCCGGGTCGGCCTCCAGCAGCAGATGGTCGGCCGCCGTCGTGTCCGTCACCAGGCTGGTGACCAGCCCCGACCGCAGCACCGCGCCGATCGCCGCCGCCTTGCGGCGGCCGCCCGCGATGGCCACCACCTCGGGGATCCGGCGCAGCCGGTCGGCCTCCACGGTGATGCAGCGCTCGCCCAGGTCGCGGCCGATGCGGCGGCCCTCGGCGTCGAAGAGGTGGGCCGACATCTCGGCGGCGGCGCCGAGGCTCTCGTAGTGGGCCCGCTCCTCCTCGGTGAGCATGTCGTGCACGGTGGAGATCCCGGCCTCCCAGGAGCCGATGGACACGCACGCCACGGTGACCTTGTCGAAGTACTCGAAGGCGCGGGCGATCCCGGTCTGGCCGCGCAGCGCGTCGGCCGTCGCGGTGTCCGGCAGCAGCATCGGCGCGTAGATCGGGTGGGCCTCGCCGCCGGAGACGGCGGCGGCGCGCCGGACGGCCTCGACCGAGCCGCGCTCGGCCGTGCCCGCGTCGTACACGCCGGTGAGCTGGACGACGGTGCACGGGGGCAGCCGGTGCAGCGCCGCGGCCATGTGGATGGTGGAACGGCCCCAGGCCAGCCCGAGCACATCGCCCTCGTTCACCAGCTCGCCGAGCAGATCCGCGGCGACCTCGCCCAGGTTCTCCGGGTCCGGGGTGTCGGCCTCGGCGTCGGCCGGGGACTCGACGACGACCGCGTGGCGCAGCCCGTAGCGGGCGCGCAGCGCGTCGGAGCGCTCCGCGTCGAGTTCGGCGGGAACCCGGATCTCGATCCGCACCAGGTCGCGTTCGAGCGCGGTCTCCAGCACGCGCGCGACCTTGAAGCGGCTGACCCCGAACTCCTCGGCAATCTGGATCTTGGACTTGCCCTCGAGGTAGAAGCGGCGGGCCATGGCCGCCGCCTGCACCAGTTCGGCGGGTCCCATCCGCGTGGCTGAACGGCCCGTCGACACCGCGGTCTCCTCACTTGTCAATGTTCCGGCCTCACCGTTCATCCTGTCAGAAACGGCTGAGTTGGTTCGCGCTTTACCGTTACGTTCACCGACCGGTAGCTTCGTGGCCGCACAGTCCGGAGCCGCCCGCCGCGTTCTCGGCAAGGGCGCGCAGCTCGCGTACGGCCTTGTCCGGGTCCTGCGCCCCGTAGACCGCGGAACCCGCCACGAACACATCGGCGCCCGCCTCCGCGCACCGCTCGATGGTCGAGGCGGACACCCCGCCGTCCACCTGGAGCCACATCTGAAGGCCGTGCCGGGAGATCAGCTCCCGGGTGCGGCGGATCTTGGGCAGCATGATGTCGAGGAACGCCTGCCCGCCGAAGCCGGGCTCCACGGTCATCACCAGCAGCATGTCCAGTTCGGGCAGCAGATCCTCGTACGGCTCGATCGGGGTCGCGGGCCTGAGCGCCATCGACGCCCGCGCGCCCTTGGCCCGGATCTCGCGCGCCAGCCGTACGGGCGCGGCCGCGGCCTCCACGTGGAAGGTGACCGAGCCCGCCCCCGCCTCCACGTAGGCCGGGGCCCAGCGGTCCGGGTCCTCGATCATGAGATGGCAGTCCATCGGCGTGTCCGTCGCCTTGCCCAGCGCCTCCACCACCGGCACTCCGAGCGTCAGGTTGGGCACGAAGTGGTTGTCCATGACGTCGACATGGAGCCAGTCGGCACCCTCGACGGCCTTGGCTTCGTCCGCCAGGCGGGAGAAGTCCGCGGACAGGATGCTGGGAGAGATCTGCACGGCCATGGGACCAGCCTGCCACGCCCGCCGCCGGGCCACGGACCCGGGATGATCACGATCCGGTCGCCGCCCCGATGGCCCTCCCCGGTTGCCGCCGCGCCGGAGCCGCGATGGGGTGATCGAAACCCTGGGCCTCGAAGGCAACCCGCACTGTCGGTTGTGGGTCATGAGGGATGAGTGACCAGGGATGCCCGTGTGACGGGCGGGAACACATAAGGGCAGAGGCAAACCGACCATGACGCGACAGCGAATACTCCCGCGGACCCGCGCCGCGCTCTCCGCGGCGCTTACCGCGGGACTCCTCGCCCCGGCGCTCGCCGGTGCGCAGACCGCCACGGCCGCGACCCCGCGGACGGTCTGCGGCTCCGACCGGGCGGGCCAGGCCGCCAAGCTGTCCCGGGACATCGACGCGGCGCTGCGCGGCCGGTCCGCCACCACGGCGGTCAGCCTGCGCGACGCCGCCACGCACACCCGCTGCACGCTGCGCGCGGACCGGCCGTTCGACTCCGCGAGCGTGGTGAAGGTGACGGTGCTGGCCACGCTGTTGCGGGACGCCGCGAAGCACGACCGGACACTGACCCGGCGCGAGTCCCGGCTCGCCACCGACATGATCACGAAGTCGGACAACGACGCCACCACCGCGCTGTGGCGGCAGCTCAAGGCGGCCAAGGTGAAGGCGTTCCTGCGGGCCGCCGGGATGACGAGGACCGTGCCCGGCAGCGGTGGCTACTGGGGGCTCACCCAGATCACCGCGAACGACGAGGAGAGGCTGCTGGAGCTGGTGACCCGCCCCAACACGGTGCTCGACGACCGCTCCCGTACGTACATCCTGCGGCTGATGCACGACGTCGTGCCGTCCCAGCGCTGGGGCACCCCGGCGGGCGCGCCGCGCGGCACCGCGATCCAGGTGAAGAACGGCTGGCTGTCCCGCGCCACCCACGGCTGGCGGGTGCACAGCATCGGCGCGTTCGCCGGGCACGGCCACCACTACACGCTCACGGTGCTCACCCAGGACAACGCCCGCATGGACGACGGGGTCGCCACCATCCAGGCCGTGGCCCGCGCGGTCCACAAGGACCTCAACCCGAAGGCGGGCGCGGCCAAGCCGTACGCCCCGACCGGCGTCCCGCGGGAGGCGATGCCCGAGGTGCCGTAGCGGGGTGTACGGAGACGTGAACCGCCCCGGCCGGAGAACCGGCCGGGGCGATTTACGTAGGTATCCGGAAGGACCGTCAGCGCAGGGCGGCCAGCGCCTGGTTGAGGGTCTTCGACGGACGCATCACGGCCGACGCCTTGGCACCGTCGGGCTGGTAGTAGCCGCCGATGTCGGACGGCGAGCCCTGCACGGCGAGCAGCTCGTCCACGATGGCCTGCTCCTGCTCGGCCAGCGTCCCGGCGAGCGCCTTGAAGGACTCCGCGAGCTGGGTGTCCTCGGTCTGCTTGGCCAGCTCCTGGGCCCAGTAGAGCGCCAGGTAGAAGTGGCTGCCGCGGTTGTCGATGCCACCGACGCGACGGCTGGGCGACTTGTTCTCGTGGAGGAACGTGGCGGTCGCCCGGTCCAGGGTGTCGGCGAGCACCTGGGCCCGCGCGTTGCCGGTGGTCTGCGCGAGGTGCTCGAAGCTGACCGCGAGCGCGAGGAACTCGCCCAGGCTGTCCCAGCGCAGGTAGTTCTCCTTGACCAGCTGCTGCACGTGCTTGGGCGCGGAGCCACCGGCGCCGGTCTCGAACAGCCCGCCGCCGTTCATCAGCGGCACGACCGACAGCATCTTGGCGCTGGTGCCCAGCTCCAGGATCGGGAACAGGTCGGTCAGGTAGTCGCGCAGCACATTGCCGGTGACCGAGATCGTGTCCTCGCCGCGGCGGATCCGCTCCAGGGAGAACGCGATCGCGTCGACGGGCGACATGACCTCGATGCGCAGCCCCTCGGTGTCGTGCTCCGGGAGGTACTGCTCGACCTTGGCGATGAGGTTGGCGTCGTGGGCGCGGCCCGCGTCCAGCCAGAACACCGCCGGGTCGCCGGTCGCGCGGGCGCGGGTGACCGCGAGCTTGACCCAGTCGCGGATCGGCGCGTCCTTGGTCTGGCACATCCGGAAGATGTCGCCCTCGCTGACCGTCTGCTCCAGGACCAGGTTGCCCTGGCCGTCGGTCACCCGCACGGTGCCGGTGGCCGGGATCTCGAAGGTCTTGTCGTGGCTGCCGTACTCCTCGGCCTTCTGCGCCATCAGGCCGACGTTGGGCACCGAGCCCATGGTCGACGGGTCGAAGGCGCCGTTGGCGCGGCAGTCGTCGATGACGACCTGGTAGATGCCCGCGTAGCTGCTGTCCGGGATGACCGCGAGGGTGTCGGCCTCCTCGCCCTTGGTGTCCCACATGTGACCCGAGGTACGGATCATGGCGGGCATGGAGGCGTCGACGATGACGTCGCTCGGGACGTGCAGGTTGGTGATGCCGCGGTCGGAGTCGACCATGGCCAGCTCCGGGCCCTCGGCCAGCTCCGCCTCGAAGGACTCCTTGATCTTCGCGCCCTCGGGCAGCGACTCCAGGCCCTTGAGGATGCCGCCGAGCCCGTCGTTCGGGGTGAGCCCGGCCGCGGCCAGCGCCTGGCCGTACGCGGCGAACGTCTTCGGGAAGAAGGCGCGTACGACATGGCCGAAGATGATCGGGTCGGAGACCTTCATCATCGTGGCCTTCAGGTGCACCGAGAACAGCACGCCCTCGGCCTTGGCCCGGGCGACCTGCTCCTTCAGGAACTCGCGCAGCACGGCCACGCGCAGCACGGACGCGTCCACGACCTCGCCCGCGAGCACCGGCACCGACTCGCGCAGCACGGTGGTGGAGCCGTCGTCACCGGACAGCTCGATGCGCAGCGAGGCGTCCTCGGCGATCACCACGGACTTCTCGGTGGAGCGGAAGTCGTCGCCGGTCATGTGGACGACGTTGGTCTTGGAATCGGCCGACCAGGCGCCCATGCGGTGCGGGTTGGCCTTGGCGTAGTTCTTGACCGACGCCGGGGCGCGGCGGTCGGAGTTGCCCTCGCGCAGAACCGGGTTGACGGCGCTGCCCTTGACCTTGTCGTAACGGGCGCGGATGTCCCGCTCCTCGTCGGTCTTCGGGTCGTCCGGGTAGTCCGGCAGCGCGTAGCCCTGCTCCTGCAGCTCCGCGACGGCCGCCTTCAGCTGCGGGATGGACGCCGAGATGTTCGGCAGCTTGATGATGTTGGCCCCGGGCGTCTTGGCCAGCTCGCCCAGCTCGGCGAGGGCGTCCTCGATGCGCTGGTCCGCCTCGAGGCGCTCCGGGAACTGAGCGATGATGCGCCCGGCCAGGGAGATGTCCCGCCGCTCCACGGAGACCCCGGCCGTCGAGGCGTAGGCCTCGACCACAGGCAGGAACGAATACGTCGCCAAGGCCGGGGCCTCGTCGGTGTGCGTATAGATGATGGTCGAGTCAGTCACCGGGTGCTCCGCTCCACGTCTGTAACATTGCTCGACATCAAGATATCCCGTGACGGGCTCCCGTTCGAACGCCCCCCGCCCCTTCAGCCGGTGCGGCGCAGCAGGGCCAGGTACATGGCGTCCGTGCCGTGCAGATGCGGCCACAGCTGGACGTCGGGGCCCTCGCCCAGCGCGGGGACGCCCGGCATCAGGGGGCGGGCGTCGATCCACTCCGCCGTCGCGCCCCCTCCCTTGCGCGCCTCCCCCAGCACGTCGTCGACCACGGCACGGGTCTCGGCCGGGTGCGGGGAGCAGGTCGCGTAGCCGACGACGCCGCCGATTCGTACGGCGGCCAGCGCCTCGCGCAGCAGCCCGCGCTGGAGCGGCGCGAACCCGGCCAGGTCCTCGGGGCGGCGGCGCCAGCGCGCCTCGGGGCGGCGGCGCAGCGCGCCGAGGCCGGTGCACGGCACGTCGACCAGCACCCGGTCGAAGCTCTCGGGCCGCCACGGCGGCTGGGTCCCGTCGGCGGTGACCACCTGGTACGGGCCGGGGTTGCCCGCGAGGGCCCGCTCCACCAGCCGGGCCCGGTGCGGCTGCTTCTCGGCGGCCAGCAGGGCGGCGCCGCGGCCCGCGGCGAGCGCGCCGAGCAGCGCGGCCTTGCCGCCGGGGCCCGCGCAGCCGTCCAGCCAGCGCTTGTCGGGGCCGTCCAGCGGGGCGCCCGCGAGCGCGAGGGCGACGAGCTGGCTGCCCTCGTCCTGCACCCCGGCGCGCCCTTCGCGGATCGCGTCCAGCGCGCCGGGTTCGCCGCCTTCGGTGAGCCGCACGGCGTACGGGGACCAGCGGCCCGGCAGCGCGGACTCCTCGCCGACGGCGGCGACCAGCTCGTCGGTGGCGGACCGGCCGGGGCGGGCGACGAGGGTGACCTCGGGCCGTTCGTTGTCGGCCTCCAGCAGGTCCTCGATCCCGGCCCGGCCGCCGCCGAGCGCGTCCCACAGCGCCGAGACGATCCAGCGCGGATGCGCGTGCACGACGCCGAGGTGGTCCTCGGGATCCTCGTCGTACGGCGGGGCGACCCGCTCCAGCCAGGTGTCGAGGTCCGCGGCGGCGATCTTGCGCAGCACCGCGTTGACGAACTTGGCGCGCCCGTCGCCGAGCACCACCCGGGCCAGTTCGACGCTCGCGGAGACGGCGGCGTGGGTGGGGATGCGGGTGCCCAGCAGCTGGTGAGCGCCCAGGCTCAGCACGTCGAGGACGGGCGGGTCCACCTCGCGCAGCGGGCGGTCCACGCATTCGGCGATGATCGCGTCGTAGGTGCCCTGGTGCCGCAGGGTGCCGTAGACCAGCTCGGTGGTGAGGGCCGCGTCCCGGGCGTCGAAGCCCTCGTCCCCCCGCGCCTTGCGGAGCATGGGCGGGAGGACGAGGTTGGCGTACGCGTCCCGTTCGTCGACGGCCCGCAGCGCCTCGAAGGCGAGGATCCGCACGGGGTCCTTCTTCGGTCGGCGGTAGGGCTTGCCGGGGCGGCTGCTACGGGAAGGGCCGGGCTGGGAACTCACGGGAAATGTGCTCCGGAAGGTATGGGGCTGATCCGCCCCAGCCTACGCGGCTCAGCTCAGCGCCTTCGCGGTCTCCTTCGGCTCCCCGGGGTCCTGGGATTCGAACTGGGTGCGGTACAGCTCCGCGTAGCGCCCCTCGGCGGCGAGCAGCGCGTGGTGGGTGCCGCGCTCCACGATCCGGCCGTCCTCCACGACGAGGATGAGGTCCGCCGCCCGCACCGTGGACAGCCGGTGGGCGATCACCAGCGCGGTACGCCCGTCCAGCGCCTCGGCCAGCGCCTCCTGCACCGCGGCCTCGGAGGTGGAGTCCAGATGGGCGGTGGCCTCGTCGAGGATCACCACCCGGGGGCGGGCCAGCAGCAGCCGGGCGATGGTCAGCCGCTGGCGCTCACCGCCGGAGAGGCGGTAGCCGCGTTCGCCGACGACCGTGTCCAGCCCGTCCGCGAGCGACGCGATCAGCCCGTCAAGACGGGCCCGGCGCAGCACCTCCCACAGCTCCTCCTCGGCCGCCCCGGGCCGGGCCAGCAGCAGGTTGGCGCGGATCGAGTCGTGGAAGAGATGGCCGTCCTGGGTGACCATGCCGAGGGTTTCGCGCAGCGAGGCGGCGGTCAGGTCGCGGACGTCCACGCCGGCCATCCGGACGGCGCCCGCGTCGGTGTCGTAGAGGCGCGGCAGCAGTTGCGCGAGGGTCGACTTGCCCGCGCCGGAGGAGCCCACCAGCGCGACCATCTGGCCGGGTTCGGCGCGGAAGGACACGTCGTGCAGCACCTGGACGCCGCCGCGGGTGTCCAGCTGGGCGACCTCCTCCAGCGAGGCCAGCGACACCTTGTCGGCGGACGGGTAGCCGAAGTCGACGTGGTCGAACTCCACCGACACCGGCCCGTCCGGGACCCGCCGGGCGTCCGGCTTCTCGGTGATCAGCGGCTTCAGGTCGAGCACCTCGAAGACCCGCTCGAAGCTGACGAGCGCGCTCATCACCTCCACCCGCGCCCCGGCGAGCGCGGTCAGCGGCGCGTACAGCCGGGTGAGCAGCAGCGCGAGGGAGACGACGGCGCCCGGGTCGAGGCTGCCGCGCAGCGCGTAGTAGCCGCCGAGGCCGTAGACGAGGGCCAGGGCCAGGGCGGAGACGAGGGTCAGCGCGGTGACGAACGAGACTTGGACCATCGCCGTACGGACGCCGATGTCCCGCACCCGGCGGGCCCGCGCGGCGAATTCGGCGGACTCCTCGTCCGGGCGGCCGAAGAGCTTCACCAGCGTCGCGCCGGGCGCCGAGAACCGCTCGGTCATCTGGGTGCCCATCGCGGCGTTGTGGGCCGCCGCCTCGCGCCGCAGCGTGGCGAGCCGACGGCCGACCCGGCGGGCGGGCAGCAGGAAGACCGGCAGGATCGCCAGCGCGAGCAGGGTGATCTGCCAGGAGATGCCGACCATCACGACGAAGGTGAGCAGCAGCGTCACCGCGTTGCTCACCACTCCGGAGAGGGTGTCGCTGAACGCCCGCTGCGCGCCGATCACATCGTTGTTGAGGCGGCTGACCAGCGCCCCGGTGCGGGTGCGGGTGAAGAAGGCGACCGGCATCCGCTGGACGTGGTCGAAGACGGCGGTGCGCAGATCGAGGATCAGCCCCTCGCCGATGTTCGCGGACAGCCGCCGGGTCAGCAGCCCGAGCGCTGCCTCGGCCACGGCGATGGCGGCGATCAGCCCGGCCAGGCCGAGGACCGTGGACTGGTGTGCGTGGCGGTCGATCGCGTTCACCACCCGGCCCGCGAGCAGCGGGGTGGCGACCGCGGTCACCGCCACCACCGTGCTCAGCGCGACGAACAGCAGCAGCGGACGGCGGTGCGGGCGGGCGAAGGCCCCGATGCGGCGCAGGGTCGCTCGGGAGAAGGGCCGCCGGTCGTCGCTGGCGTGGGTGGCCTGGTACAGGGAATGCCACGCGGTGACTTCCATGCTCATCGCGCACCTCCGAAGGGTTCCGGGGTGCCGCCACGGAGTTACGCCGGTGGGTCCGGACCGGCGGCACATGTCAGGACGGTAGAACTTGAACCAAGGTTGAGGTCAACGTCCGGCCTCCCCCGGCGCGCCCGCGCCCGTCTTGTTACGCGGCTGACGTACGTACGTCAGCCGCCGAGCCGCTCGCCCTCGGCGATCCGCACCCCGCGGGCCCAGTCCGCCGCGCGCATCGGCTTCTTGCCCTGCGGCCGGACCCAGGTCAGCTCCACGGCGTGGCTGCCCGTGCCCACGTACACCGCCTTCTTGGTCGCGGCGAGCGCACCGGGCACCAGATCCGTACGGTCCGCCACCGGCGCCGCCGAGACCACCTTCAGCCGCTCCCCGCGGAACGTCGTCCACGCGCCCGGCGCCGGGGCGCACCCCCGCACCAGCCGGTCGACCCGCAGCGCGGGCGCCGACCAGTCGATCTCCGCGTCCTCGACGTTGATCTTCGGGGCGAGCGAGACGCCCTCGCCGGACTGCGGCACCGCCCGCAGCGAACCGTCCTCGATGCCGTCCATCGTCGCCGCGAGCAGCCCGGCCCCGGCGAAGGCCAGCCGGGTCAGCAGATCGCCGCTGGTGTCGGTGGGCCGTACGTCCTCGGTCACCACCCCGTACACCGGTCCGGAGTCCAGCCCCTCCTCGATCTGGAACGTCGACGCCCCGGTCACCTCGTCGCCCGCGAGCACCGCGTGCTGCACCGGCGCGGCGCCGCGCCACGCGGGCAGCAGCGAGAAGTGCAGATTGACCCAGCCGTGCGCCGGGATCTCCAGCGCCGATTTGGGCAGCAGCGCGCCGTAGGCCACCACCGGGCAGCAGTCCGGGGCGATCTCGGCGAGCCGGGCGAGGAAGTCCGCGTCCCGCGGCTTGGCCGGTTTCAGCACCTCGATGCCCGCTTCCCCGGCCCGCTCCGCGACCGGGCTGGCCACCAGCCGACGGCCGCGCCCGGCGGGCGCGTCGGGACGGGTCACGACGGCCACCACCTCGTGCCGGTCGGACGCGATCAGTGCGTCCAGCGCGGGCAGGGCGACCTCGGGGGTACCGGCGAAGACGAGCCTCATGGGTGGCGAACTACCTCTCGTACAGGGGCGGAGAACGGCGGCGCGGAACGGCGGAAACGCCGCCTCAGTCTATGGTCCCGACAGCTCAGGGGGCGTACGAGCCGAGTCCCGCACGCCCCGGACCGTGACCGACGGGCGGGTGTCGCGTTGGTCAAGAGAGATTGACCCCGCCGGGCCGCGACCGCGACCCGGTCCCCTTCCCGACCACCCCTTCACCGCCGGTTCGAGAGGCTTGTTCATGGCCGACCACGCAACTCACGACGCCCAGGCACGGGCCAGCCTGCACCTCCTGGTCCGGGACATCGAGCGGGTCCGCCGACAGGTGGACGCGCTGCGCACCCTCACCGCCCAGCTCGGCAACGTCTACCGGCCGCGGCGCACCGGACCGTCCGCGGGCTTCGTCGTCTACGGCCGCGCCCCGGCACCCACCGTGCGGCTCGCCCAGGAGCTGCGGGACAGCGTCGAGACCCTGGTCACCGCCGCGGTCGACTTCGACCGCTCGCTCGGCTTCTCGTGGGACGCGGTGGGCTCCGCGCTCGGCGTCACCAAGCAGGCGGTGCACCGCCGCTACGGCTCCCGCCGAGCCTCGTCGGCGAGCGCCGTGGAGGGCGTCGAGGCCCCGGCTGCGCACAGCCCCGAGCCCGCCGCGGTGCCGCCGGTCCCGTCCGTACCGGTCGCCCGCACCGTCCCCCCGCAGTCCACCCCGCCGCTGCGCGAAGAGCCTCGCCCCAGCGCCTTCCCGAGCCCCCGCAACGGCTGAGAAAGCACGCGTCAGCCGATATCCAGCGGGTCGACCCGGACCGCCGGGTCCTTGTCACCGCGGGCCAGCCGTAGCGCCTTGGCCTCCTTGACGGCCGCGGCCAGAGCACGGCCCTGGCCCGGCGGCACCCGCAGCAGGGCACGCTCCCACTGTTCCCCCGGCGGCGGGTCGCCGGGGCGGCGCGGGCGGCCCGGCGGGGTGGGAGGCAGCGGGACGGGGCCCAGGGTCTCGGTCCCCTGCGGCAGCGCCGCCGAGGCGATCAGTTCGGCCACCGCCTCCCCGGGACCGGCCACCGCCGCCATCCGGGAGACCGGCGGAAAGCCCAGCTGGGACCGCTCGGCCAGTTCGCGCGCCGCGTAACCGGCGGGATCCCATCGCACCAGCGCCTGAACGGGCCGCTGCGTCGGCTCGGCGGTCACCACGACGAGACCGCCGTCCTCATGCCCCCGTACCAGCGCGGCCGCCTCCAGCCAGCGGCGCAGCGCGTCCTCGCCCGCGCGCAGATCGGGGCGGCCGAGCAGGGCCCAGCCGTCGAGCAGCAGGGCGGCCGCGTAACCGCCCTCGGCGACCGGTTCGGCACCCGGGGTGCTGACGACGAGCGACGGCCGGTCGGGCACGGTGTCCAGGATGTGGTCACGGCCCGAGGTGCGGACCGGGACGGCGGGGAACGCGCGGCCCAGCTCCTCCGCGGTGCGCCGGGCGCCGACGATGCTCGCCCGCAGCCGTACGCCCCCGCACTCGGCGCAGTGCCAGGCGGTCTCGGCCCGCCCGCACCAGCCGCAGGCCAGCCGGTCCGCGTCGCGCGCCTCCAGCGGGCCCGAGCAGTGCCGGCAGCGGGCGGGCTCGCGGCAGCGCTCACAGGCCAGCCGGGGTACGTACCCCCGGCGCGGCACCTGCACCAGCACCGGGCCCCGGGTCAGCGCCTCCCGCACGGTCTGCCAGGCGAGCGTGGGCAGCCGGGCGGCGCGCGCCTCGGTGTCCCGTGCCACCTCGCCCTCGTCCACGGTACGGATCAGCGGGGCCGACGCGCGGACCTGCTCGCGATCGGCCTCCAGCGGCCGGGCCCAGCCGTTCTCCACCAGCTGGGCGGCCTCCACGGTGCGGCCGAGGTCGCCCAGCAGGAAGCCCGCCCGCTCGTGCACGGCGCGCAGCAGCAGGACGTCGCGGGCGTGCGGCTGCGGGGCGTGGTCGTCGCTGTGGCTCTGGTCGCCGTCGTCCCAGATGCCCACCAGGCCGAGGTCGTGGACCGGCGCGAACATGGCCGCCCGGGTGCCGACGACGGCCCGCACCGACCCGCGGCTGACGGCCAGCCACCGCCGGTAGCGCTCCTCGGGCCCGAGGTCCGCGGTGAGCAGCACATGCCGCCCCGCGCCGCCGAGCGCCCGGGTGAGCGCCGCGTCGACCCGGGCGGCGGTGCGCCCGTCGGGGACGACGACGAGCGCGCCGCGCCCGGAGGAGAGGGTGGCGGCGACCGCGGCGGCCCACTCGTCCGGCCAGTGCGGTCCGGGCAGCGCGGTCCATACGGCCCGGGGCGTGCCGCCGCCCGCGAGCGCGTCGAGGAACCCGGACCCGGCCGGATAGCGCGCCCAGCTGCCGGGCGCGGGCGGCCCGGGCGGGGGCAGCGGCGGCGGGGACGTCTCGGACTCGGCGCGGACGTTCCGCTTGGGCATGGCCAGCTGCAGGACGTCGGCGAGCGAGCCCGCGTACCGGTCGGCGACGGCCCGGCACAGCGCGAGCAGCCCCGGCCCGAGCACCGGCTCGGGCGAGACGACCTGGGCGATGGCCGCCAGCGGACCCCGGTAGTCGGATTCGGCCACCCGCTCGACGATGTACCCGTCGAGCAGCCCGCCCCCCTCGCGCCGCCCCTCGCGCACCCGGCCGGTCCCGGCCCCGAACCGCACCCGCACCCGCACCCCGGGCCGTGCCTCGGCGTCCATCTCGGCCGGGACCGCGTAGTCCCACAGCTTGTCGAGGTGCACCGGGCCCTTGTCCACGAGCACCTTGGCCACCGGCCGCTCCTGGGCCAGCGCGGCCCCCCGCCAGGTCCGCGGCTTGGCCCGCGGCACCTTGGCCTTGCGCACGCTGTCCCGGATGAGCGCGAGCTGCTCACCCCCCTGCGGCTCCTCCGCCGGGGCCTTGCGCTGCTCGTCGTCCCTGCTCACAGATCAAGTCTTAGCAGAGGACTCGGACATGCGAAGGCCCGGACGCCACAAGGGCGCCCGGGCCTTCGGTTCAGGCCGTGGCAGGCTTACAGGTCCTTACAGACCGGCCGCCGCGCGGAGGGCGTCGACGCGGTCGGTGCGCTCCCAGGTGAAGTCGGAGTCCTCACGGCCGAAGTGACCGTAGGCCGCC
>NZ_JBVIVI010000011.1:231809-288592 GCF_055595765.1 Streptomyces sp. NPDC040405 | reverse complement strand
GCGTCGCCCATCGGGCCACCGATCTCGAAGCGGCCGGTCGGGTTGACCAGCAGCCGGTAGCCGTCGGTGTCCAGCTTGATGCCGTCCTCGACCAGCTCGTTCAGGACGTGCTCGACCACGAACTCCTTGATGTCCGGAGCGAGCAGCGAGTCCAGGTCGATGTCGGAGGCGTGCTGCGAGGAGACGACGACGGTGTCCAGACGGACCGCCTTGTGGCCGTCGTACTCGATGGTGACCTGGGTCTTGCCGTCCGGGCGCAGGTACGGGATGGTCCCGTTCTTGCGCACCTCGGACAGGCGGCGGGAGAGCCGGTGCGCCAGGTTGATCGGCAGCGGCATCAGCTCGGGCGTCTCGTCGCACGCGTAGCCGAACATCAGGCCCTGGTCGCCCGCACCCTGCTTGTCCAGCTCGTCCTCGTCGCCCTCGACCCGCAGCTCGTAGGCGGAGTCGACGCCCTGGGCGATGTCGGGGGACTGCGAGCCGATGGACACCGAGACGCCGCAGGAGGCGCCGTCGAAGCCCTTCTTCGACGAGTCGTAGCCGATGTCGAGGACCTTGTTGCGGACGAGCGTCGCGATATCGGCGTACGCCTTGGTCGTCACCTCACCGGCGACATGCACCAGGCCGGTGGTGATCAGGGTCTCGACGGCGACCCGAGAGGTCGGGTCCTCCTTCAGGAGCGCGTCGAGGATGGTGTCGCTGATCTGGTCAGCGATCTTGTCGGGGTGACCCTCGGTCACAGATTCCGAGGTGAACAGGCGGCGGGACACATCGCTCCCTGGGGTTGCAGCGGCTGCTGGCTGATCATGGGCGGGACCGCCCGGGGGCTGCGCCCGATGCGGTTCCTGGGCCAGTTTATCCGGCGTATCCACCGGTCGAGCATCCCCGTCCCAAAGGACGGGCAGGCCATGACCTGGAACATACCTCGCCTCGAGCCGAAATACAGCAAGGCCCCCATGACAGAAAGCTGTCATGGTCCGAACGGGCGCTCCCTGCCCTGGATCAACCCACGGTGGCCACAATCCCTACCCAAGGAGGGCCGAAGGTCACGCAAATATCTTGTGAAGATCACGCGAAGAGCGGTCACGGACTCAGCCGAAACGGGCCGCCACCAGATCCCAGACGGTCTCGGCCAGAGCTTCCTTCGGGCCGTACGGAACGGGCGTCTCGGCGCCGTCCGCCGCGAGCACGACCGCCTCGTTCTCCTCCGAGCCGAAGGTCTTGTGCTCCCCCACCTCGTTCACCACGAGTAGATCGCAGCCCTTGCGGGCGAGCTTCGTGCGGCCGTTGACGAGAACGTCGTCGGTCTCGGCGGCGAAGCCGACGACGACCTGGCCGGGGCGGGCGCGATCGGCGGAGATTTCCGCCAGAACGTCCGGGTTGCGCACCAGAGCGACCGGTTCGGGCTCCTGCCCGTCCCGCTTCTTGATCTTTCCCGGGGCGTACCGCGCGGGCCGGAAGTCGGCGACCGCGGCGGCCATCACCACGGCGTCGGCGTCCGCGGCGGCCTTCAGGACCGCCTCCCGCAGCTGGACCGCGGTCCCCACCCGCACCACATCGGCACCGGCCGGGGCGGGCAGCTCGCTGTTGGCCGAGACAAGAGTCACCCTGGCGCCCCGGGCCACGGCGGCGCGGGCCAGGGCGTACCCCTGCTTGCCGGTGGAGCGGTTGCCCAGGTAGCGCACCGGGTCCAGCGGCTCGCGGGTGCCTCCGGCGCTGATCACCACGTGGCGTCCGGCCAGATCGGCGCGGGTCGCCCCGGGGCCGCGGGCCAGCACCCGGCGGGAGACCTCGAAGATCTCCTGGGGGTCCGGCAGCCGCCCCTTGCCGGTGTCCACACCGGTCAGCCGCCCGACGGCGGGCTCGATGACCACGGCGCCGCGGCGGCGCAGGGTCGCCACGTTCTCCTGGGTCGCGGGGTGCTCCCACATCTCGGTGTGCATGGCCGGTGCGAAGACGACCGGACATCGGGCGGTCAGCAGCGTATTGGTGAGCAGATCGTCGGCGAGGCCGTGGGCGGCCTTGGCGAGCAGATCGGCGGTGGCGGGGGCGACCACGACCAGGTCCGCGGACTGGCCGATGCGCACATGCGGCACCTCGTGGACGGACTCCCACACCTCGGTGCCCGCCGGATGCCCGGAGAGCGCCGACCAGGTCGCCTCGCCGACGAAGTGCAGCGCCGAGGCGGTCGGCACGACGCGGACGTCATGCCCGGACTCCGTCAGCCGCCGCAGCAGCTCACACGCCTTGTAGGCGGCGATCCCGCCGCCGACCCCCAGCACGACCCTGGGCTTGTCCGCCATGGCCATCGCTCGCCTCTTCCCCGCCGATTACGATTCCCGCCGCTTACGAACGGATACGTACCCATGACACACCACGAGCCCGGCAGCGAGGCCGCCGGGCCGGTGATGAGTGATTTCCGGGCCTTACTGAGCCGGGCCCTCGATGGCCTCGGAGGTCAGCAGACCCGCGTTGATCTCGCGGAGCGCGATCGACAGGGGCTTCTCGTGGACGTGGGTGTCCACCAGGGGGCCGACGTACTCGAGCAGACCCTCACCGAGCTGCGAGTAGTACGCGTTGATCTGGCGCGCACGCTTGGCCGCGTAGATCACGAGGCTGTACTTCGAGTCGGTCGCTTCGAGCAGCTCATCAATCGGAGGGTTGATGATGCCCTCGGGCGCGGTCATGGGAGAGGACACTCTCTAGCCTTCCTTATTACGCCTCATGGCAAGAATGAATTGAAGATCAAGCCACTCGCATCAAGGCTAGCAGCTCAGTCGCCACGTCCTCGACGGAGGTATTGACCAGGGTCGTATCGAACTCGGATTCGGCGGCCAGCTCGACGCGCGCCGCCTCCAGCCGCCGCTCGATGACCTCGGGGGCCTCGGTCCCCCGGCCGGTGAGCCGACGGACCAGCTCCTCCCAGCTGGGCGGGGCGAGAAAGACCAGCTGGGCCTCCGGCATGGACTCGCGGATCTGCCGCGCGCCCTGCAGGTCGATCTCCAGCAGCACCGGCTCGCCCGCCTCGAGCCGGTCGATGACCGCTTCACGGGGGGTGCCATAGCGGTTACCGGCGAACTCGGCCCACTCCAGCAGCTCACCGTTGGCGATGAGCTTGTCGAACTCACCGTCGTCCACGAAGAAATACTGGACACCGTGCCGCTCACCGGGGCGGGGCCTACGGGTCGTGGCGGAGACCGAGAGCCAGACCTCGGGGTGTGCTTTGCGCATATGCGCGACGACCGTGCTCTTGCCGACCCCGGAGGGGCCGGAGAGCACGGTCAGCCGCGGGCGTACTGGATGTGCTGCCATGCAGCAGATTATCCAGGTTCCCGAGCGTGCCGGGAAACGTCAGCCTGCGGCGCCCCCGAACTCACGCTCGAGGGATGCGATCTGGTTGGAGCCGAGCCCGCGCACACGACGGCTTTCGGAGATGCCGAGCCGCTCCATGATCTGCTTGGCGCGGACCTTGCCGACGCCCGGCAGGGACTCCAGGAGGGCGGAGACCTTCATCTTGCCGATGACATCGTTCTCCTGGCCCTGCTTGATGACCTCATGCAGAGACGCGCCGGAGTGCTTGAGCCGATTCTTGACCTCGGCGCGCTCCCGGCGAGCCGCGGCGGCCTTTTCGAGCGCGGCTGCGCGCTGTTCAGGGGTAAGGGGCGGAAGAGCCACGCCTACGTCACCTCGGATGTCGAACTGTCGGATAGGGACCGGTGAGGAACCTAGTCGGCCCTCACCTGCGGAGCAACGCGCAACGCAACAGCGCGTTCGCTCTCGTCGGAGACTAGCGGCCGATCCCGCTCCAGTCAGCGAGAACAGACGAAAAGTCCTGGTCAGACTCGCTCGACTTGGACATTCAGGGACAAAATAGCCCGGTTATTCAGCCACAGCACGCACGTCATCAGCCATTCGGGCCGCCGCCTCGACCAGCGCGGAGGCATCCGGCCCCTGTCCCAGGACCCCTCGGCTGACGCTCGGAACGACATTGCGGACCGCCGTTCCGAAGACCTCCGGAAGGTCCGCGGGGGTCGCGCCCTGGGCCCCGATGCCGGGTGCCAGCAGCGGCCCGTCGATCGCCAGATCCGCGCCGATCCGCGCCGCGGTGGCGCCGAGGGTCGCCCCGACGACCGCGCCGTACGAGCCGAGCGCGCCCTGTCCGGCCTCCTCGGCGTTCTCGGCCTTGAGGTGGGCCAGCACGGACGCCGCGACGGTCGTCCCGTCGTGCCGCACCGCGTGCTGCACCTCGGCGCCCTCCGGGTTGGACGTCAACGCCAGTACGAAGACCCCCGCACCGCTCGCCCGCGCCGCGTCCAGCGCCGGGCGCAGCGAGCCGAAGCCGAGGTAGGGGCTGACGGTGACCGCGTCCGAGAACAGCGGGCTCCCGGGGTCCAGGTAGGCGGCGGCGTACGCGCCCATCGTGGACCCGATGTCGCCGCGCTTGGCGTCCATCAGCACCAGCGCCCCGGCGTCCCGGGCGTCCGCCACGGCCCGCTCCAGCACGGCGATGCCGCGCGAGCCGAAGCGCTCGAAGAAGGCCGACTGCGGCTTGAGCACGGCGACGCGCCCGGCGAGCGCGTCCACGACGGTCCGCGTGAACCGCTCGAGCCCCGCGACGTCGTCCCCGAGCCCCCAGTCGGCGAGCAGCGAGGCATGCGGATCGATGCCGACACAGAGCGGCCCGCGCTCGTCCATGGCCCGGCGCAGGCGCGTACCGAAGGGGGTGGGCGTGGTCATGGTTCTCTCCTCGTAAAGGTGCGGCTACCAGCAGCGTTCCGGGGCGGTGACGCCCCACTTCCCAGCCCCTCGGGGGGACACCTCCCAGCGGTAGCTGGGGGAGATTGAGGAGCGGGGTCCAGGGGCGGAGCCCCAGCGGGGGTGTGGGGGCGGAGCCCCCACCCACTACTCGGCGCCGACCGCCTCGGCCAACGTGTCGTACGGGGACGCCGCCAGCCGGGCGGCCAGCCCGCGATGGATCGACCGGGCCCAGAACGGCCCGCGGTAGATGAACGCGCTATACCCCTGCACCAGCGTCGCCCCCGCAAGGATCCGCTCCCACGCGTCGTCGGCCGTCTCGATGCCGCCCACGCCCACGAGCGTGAGCCGGTCCCCCACCCGGGCGTACAGGCGCCGCAGCACCTGCAGCGAGCGGGCCTTCAGCGGGGCGCCGGACAGCCCGCCGGTCTCCCCGGTGAGCTCCGCGGAGGACGTGAGACCGAGCCCGTCCCGCGCGATGGTCGTGTTCGTGGCGATGATGCCGTCCAGCCCCAGTTCGACGGCGAGGTCGGCGACCGCGTCCACATCCGCGTCCGCGAGATCTGGCGCGATCTTTACCAGCAGCGGCACCCGGCGCCCGGTGACCGTGCGGTCGGCGGCCTCGCGGACGGCGGTCAGCAGCGGGCGCAGCTGGTCGACGGCCTGAAGATTCCGCAGTCCGGGGGTGTTGGGCGAGGAGACGTTGACGACGAGGTAATCCGCGTGGGCGGCAAGTCGCTCGGTCGAGGTCACGTAGTCGGCGACCGCTTCCGTCTCCGGGACGACCTTGGTCTTGCCGATGTTGACGCCGACCGTTGTACGGAAGGCGGCGCGGCGGCCCGCGAGCCGGGCGGCGACCGCGGCCGAGCCCTCGTTGTTGAAGCCCATGCGGTTGATCAGCGCACGGTCGCCGACCAGCCGGAAGAGCCGCTTTTGGGGGTTGCCGGGCTGCGGCTGCCCGGTGACCGTGCCGATCTCGACATGGTCGAAGCCGAGCATGGCCATACCGTCGATCCCGGCGGCGTTCTTGTCGAACCCGGCGGCGAGCCCGAACGGCCCGTGCATCCGCAGGCCCAGCGCCTCGGTGCGCAGCGCCTTGTCACGGGGGGCGAGGAGGGCGGCGAGATAAGTGCGCAGGACGGGGACGCGGGCGGCCAGCCGGATCCAGCCGAAGGCCAGGTGGTGGGCCTTTTCCGGGTCCATGCGCCGGAAGAGCAGGTGGAAGAGCAGCGAGTACATGAGGGGCTTTCTGCACGAGGGGAACACGCGGGAAGGGGCGCGTGAAGAGGGGGACACCGGCCGGTGTCCCCCTCTCTCGCCTCACTCCTCGCGGGCGGCGGTCAGATGTTCCGCGTGTTCCTGGAGCGACCGGACGCCGACCGTGCCCCGGCCGAGCGCCTCGATGCCCTGGACGGCGGCGGCGAGGGCCTGGACGGTGGTCAGGCACGGGACGCCGCGGGCGACGGCCGCCGTACGGATGTCATAGCCGTCGAGCCGTCCGCCGGTGCCATACGGGGTGTTGACGATCAGGTCCACGTCCCCGTCGTGGATGAGCTGGACGATGGTCTTCGTACCGTCCGGCCCCTCCCCCTCGCTGTGCTTGCGGACGACCGTGGCGTTGATGCCGTTGCGCTTGAGCACCTCCGCCGTGCCCGAGGTGGCCATCAGCTCGAAGCCGAGGGCGACCAGCTCCCGGGCCGGGAAGATCATCGAGCGCTTGTCGCGGTTGGCGACGGAGACGAAGGCGCGCCCCTTGGTGGGCAGCGCCCCGTACGCACCGGCCTGCGACTTGGCGTACGCCGCGCCGAAGACCGAGTCGATGCCCATGACCTCGCCGGTCGAGCGCATCTCCGGGCCGAGGATGGTGTCGACCCCGCGCCCCGAGGCGTCGCGGAACCGCGACCAGGGCATCACGGCCTCCTTGACGGAGATCGGCGCGTCCAGCGGCAGCGTGCCGCCGTCACCGGTCGCGGGCAGCAGGCCCTCGGCGCGCAGCTCGGCGACGGTCGCGCCCAGCGAGATCCGGGCGGCGGCCTTGGCCAGCGGTACGGCGGTGGCCTTGGAGGTGAAGGGGACCGTGCGGGAGGCGCGCGGGTTGGCCTCCAGGACGTACAGGATGTCCCCGGCCATCGCGAACTGGATGTTGATCAGTCCGCGGACGCCGACGCCGCGTGCGATGGCCTCGGTGGAGGCGCGCAGCCGCTTGATGTCGAAGCCGCCGAGGGTGATCGGGGGCAGCGCGCACGCCGAGTCGCCGGAGTGGATTCCGGCCTCCTCGATGTGCTCCATGACGCCGCCGAGGTAGAGCTCCTCGCCGTCGTAGAGCGCGTCGACGTCGATCTCGATCGCGTCGTCGAGGAAGCGGTCGATGAGCACCGGGTGCTCGGAGATGAGGCCCGCGTGGCGCTCCAGGTAGGCGGCGAGCGAGGTCTCGTCGTAGACGATCTCCATGCCGCGGCCGCCCAGCACGTAGGACGGGCGGACCATGACCGGGTAGCCGATCTCGGCGGCGATGCCCTTGGCCTGCTCGAAGGAGAAGGCGGTGCCGTACTTGGGGGCGGGCAGCCCGGCCTCGGTCAGCACGCGGCCGAAGGCGCCGCGCTCCTCCGCGAGGTTGATGGCCTCGGGCGAGGTGCCGACGATGGGCACGCCGTTGTCCTTGAGGGCCTGGGCGAGGCCCAGCGGGGTCTGGCCGCCGAGCTGGACGATCACGCCCGCGACCGGGCCCGCCTGCGTCTCCGCGTGGACGATCTCCAGGACGTCCTCCAGGGTGAGCGGCTCGAAGTAGAGCCGGTCGGAGGTGTCGTAGTCGGTGGAGACGGTCTCCGGATTGCAGTTGACCATCACGGTCTCGTAGCCCGCGGCGCTCAGCGCGAAGGAGGCGTGGACGCACGAGTAGTCGAACTCGATGCCCTGGCCGATGCGGTTGGGACCGGAGCCGAGGATGATCACGGCCGGGGTCTCGCGGGGCGCGACCTCGGACTCCTCGTCGTAGGAGGAGTAGAAGTACGGGGTCCTGGCGGCGAACTCGGCGGCGCAGGTGTCGACCGTCTTGTAGACGGGCCGGATACCGAGCGCGTGCCGCACCTCGCGGACCACGTCCTCGCGCAGCGAGCGGATTCCGGCGATCTGGGCGTCGGAGAAGCCGTGCCGCTTGGCCTCGGCGAGCAGCTCGGGGCCCAGCTTGTCGGCGGCGGCCAGCTCGTCCGCGACCTCCTTGATCAGGAACAGCTGGTCCACGAACCACGGGTCGATCTTCGTGGCGTCGAAGACCTCCTGCGGAGTGGCCCCGGCGCGGATGGCGCCCATGACGGTGTTGATCCGGCCATCGGTGGGGACGTCGGCCCGCTCCAGCAGCTCGGACTTCGCACCGGGCTCGCCGGTGAAGTCGAACTGGCTGCCCTTCTTCTCCAGCGAGCGCAGCGCCTTCTGCAGCGCCTCGGTGAAGTTACGGCCGATGGCCATGGCCTCGCCGACCGACTTCATGGTGGTGGTGAGGCGGGCGTCGGCGGCCGGGAACTTCTCGAACGCGAACCGCGGCACCTTGACCACGACGTAGTCGAGCGTGGGCTCGAAGGACGCCGGGGTCTTCTCGGTGATGTCGTTGGGGATCTCGTCCAGCGTGTAGCCGACGGCCAGCCGGGCGGCGATCTTCGCGATCGGGAAGCCGGTGGCCTTGGAGGCCAGCGCGGAGGAGCGGGAGACGCGCGGGTTCATCTCGATGACGATGACCCGGCCGTCCTCGGGGTTGACCGCGAACTGGATGTTGCAGCCGCCGGTGTCCACGCCGACCTCGCGGATGACCGCGATGCCGATGTCCCGCAGGACCTGGTATTCGCGGTCGGTCAGCGTCATCGCGGGGGCGACGGTGATCGAGTCGCCGGTGTGGACGCCCATGGGGTCGAAGTTCTCGATGGAGCAGACGACCACGACGTTGTCGTGCTTGTCGCGCATCAGCTCCAGCTCGTACTCCTTCCAGCCCAGGATCGACTCCTCCAGCAGCACCTCGGTGGTGGGCGAGAGGTTCAGGCCCTGGCCCGCGATGCGGCGCAGCTCGTCCTCGTCGTGGGCGAAGCCGGAACCGGCGCCGCCCATGGTGAAGGACGGGCGGACGACGACGGGGTAGCCGCCGAGGTGGTCGACGCCCGCGAGGACGTCGTCCATGGAGTGGCAGATGTACGAGCGGGCGGACTCGCCGTGGCCGATCTTGGCGTTGACGGCCTTGACGACCTCCTTGAACTGGTCGCGGTCCTCGCCCTTGTGGATCGCCTCGACGTTGGCGCCGATCAGCTCGACCCCGTACTCGGCGAGGGTGCCCGCCTCGTCCAGGGAGATGGCGGTGTTCAGGGCGGTCTGGCCACCGAGGGTGGGCAGCAGCGCGTCGGGGCGCTCCTTGGCGATGATCTTCTCGACGTACTCCGGGGTGATCGGTTCGACGTACGTGGCGTCGGCGATCTCCGGGTCGGTCATGATCGTGGCCGGGTTGGAGTTGACCAGGATGACCCGCAGGCCCTCGGCCTTGAGCACCCGGCAGGCCTGGGTGCCGGAGTAGTCGAACTCGGCGGCCTGGCCGATGACGATCGGGCCGGAGCCGATGACCAGGACGGACTGGATGTCGGTGCGCTTAGGCACGCTGGCCCTCCAACAGGGTGACGAAGCGGTCGAACAGGTACCCGGCGTCGTGCGGGCCCGCGGCGGCTTCGGGGTGGTACTGGACGCTGAATGCGGGGCGGTCGAGCAGGCGCAGCCCCTCGACCACGTTGTCGTTGAGGCAGACGTGGGAGACCTCGGCCCGCCCGTAGGGGGTGTCGCTGGGCGCGTCGAGCGGCGCGTCCACGGCGAAGCCGTGGTTGTGCGCGGTGACCTCGACCTTGCCGGTGGTGCGGTCCTGCACCGGCTGGTTGATCCCGCGGTGGCCGTACTTCAGCTTGAAGGTGCCGAAGCCGAGCGCGCGGCCCAGGATCTGGTTGCCGAAGCAGATGCCGAACAGCGGGGTGGACCGCTCCAGGACGGCGCGCATGAGCGAGACGGGGTGGTCGGCGGTGGCCGGGTCGCCCGGGCCGTTGGAGAAGAACACGCCGTCCGGGTTCACCGCGTAGAGGTCCTCCACGGTGGCGGTGGCGGGCAGGACGTGCACCTCGATGCCGCGCTCGGCCATCCGGTGCGGGGTCATGCCCTTGATGCCCAGGTCGACGGCGGCGACGGTAAAGCGCTTGGTGCCGATCGCGGGGACGACGTACGCCTCCCGGGTCGCCACCTCGCGGCTCAGGTCGGCACCCTTCATCTGCGGGGCGTCCCGCACCTTGGCGAGCAGCGCGGCCTCGTCGGCGAGCGCCTCGCCGGAGAAGATGCCGACGCGCATGGCGCCGCGCTCGCGCAGATGGCGGGTGAGGGCGCGGGTGTCGACGCCGCTGATGCCGACGACGCCCTGGGCGACCAGCTCGTCGTCCAGCGAGCGGCGGGAGCGCCAGTTGGAGGGCGTACGGGCCGGGTCGCGCACCACATAGCCGGAGACCCAGATGCGCCCGGACTCGGGGTCCTCGTCGTTGACGCCCGTGTTGCCGATGTGCGGGGCGGTCATGACGACGACCTGGCGGTGGTAGGACGGGTCGGTCAGGGTCTCCTGGTAGCCGGTCATGCCGGTGGAGAACACGGCCTCGCCGAAGGTCTCCCCCACGGCCCCGTAGGCGCGGCCACGGAAGGTGCGGCCGTCCTCCAGGACGAGTACGGCGGGGGTCTGGGCCCCCCTGGTGGAGGTCGTCATCGTGCGCCTTCCTGGTTGTGCTCGGTGTGCTTGACGTCTTCGTCGACGTCGAGTGCTTCGACCCAGGCCGCGTGCTCGGCGGCGTGGTCGGAGCGGAATCCGGAGTCGATCTGCCGCTCGCCGAGCTGCCAGGTGATGATCAGCAGCCCGCCCTCGGCGAGGACCTTGCCCGCGATGCCCTTGTCGAGCCGGGCGCCGCGGAGGCTTCCGGCCGGGATGAAGAAGTCCCGCGCGCCGGGCCGTACGGCGCTCACGCCCTCCTCGGTGAGGGTCAGCTCGACGCGGCTGCGGGTGCCGAGGCCCTGGGCCACGATGCGGTCGAGCCACTGCCCCGCGGTGGTGGAGCCGTGGTAGCGGCCGCTCAGCGTCAGCTTCGCGGGGCCCGGCTCGGCCGGGGCCTCGGGCAGCTCGGGCAGATCGCCCTGGAGCGTGCCGCGCCACTTCCAGCCCTCGCGCATCAGCCAGTACACCAGCGCGATGACGAGCAGCAGGCCGACGACCCAGCCGATGCGGGCGGCCCAGTCGGTGACGTCCTGGGACCGCTGCTCGGCCGCCAAGGAGATCAAAGGGTTAGGAGATATCACGCCAGCTTCCCGTCCACGACCGTCGCCCGGCCCCGCAGGAAGGTGTACGTCACCCGGCCCGGCAGCTCCCGGCCCTCGTAGGGAGTGTTGCGGCTGCGGGAGGCGAAGCCCGCGGGGTTCACCGCACCACGGTAAGCGGTGTCGAGGAGGGTGAGGTTGGCGGGCTCCCCGGCGGCGATGGGACGGCCCTGGCCGGTGAGGCGGCCGATGGCGGACGGCCGGGCGGACATCCGGTCGGCGACGCCCGCCCAGTCCAGCAGCCCGGTGTCGACCATGGTGTGCTGGACGACGGACAGCGCGGTCTCCAGGCCGACCATGCCCATGGCCGCCGCGCCCCACTCGCAGTCCTTGTCCTCGTGCGGATGCGGGGCGTGGTCGGTGGCGACGCAGTCGATGGTGCCGTCGGCCAGCGCCTCGCGCAGCGCCATGACGTCGGCCTCGGTGCGCAGCGGCGGGTTCACCTTGTAGACGGGGTTGTACGAGCGGACCAGCTCGTCGGTGAGCAGCAGATGGTGCGGGGTGACCTCGGCGGTGACGTTCCAGCCCTTGGACTTGGCCCAGCGGACGATCTCGACCGAGCCCGCGGTGGACAGGTGGCAGATGTGCACCCGGGAGTCGACGTGGGCGGCGAGCAGCACATCGCGGGCGATGATCGACTCCTCGGCGACGGCGGGCCAGCCGCCCAGGCCCAGTTCGGCGGAGACGATGCCCTCGTTCATCTGGGCGCCCTCGGTGAGCCGCGGCTCCTGGGCGTGCTGGGCGACGACGCCGCCGAACGCCTTCACGTACTCCAGGGCGCGGCGCATGATCACGGCGTCGTCGACGCACTTGCCGTCGTCGGAGAAGACCCGGACACCCGCGGCGGAGTCGTGCATGGCGCCCAGCTCGGCGAGCTTCTTGCCCTCCAGCCCGACGGTGACGGCGCCGATGGGCTGCACATCGCAGTAGCCGGACTCCCTGCCGAGCCGCCACACCTGCTCGACCACGCCCGCGGTGTCGGCGACGGGGAAGGTGTTGGCCATGGCGTGGACGGCGGTGAAGCCGCCGACCGCGGCGGCCTTGGTGCCGGTGAGGACGGTCTCGGAGTCCTCCCGGCCGGGCTCGCGCAGATGGGTGTGGAGGTCGACCAGGCCCGGCAGCAGGACCTGCCCGGCGGCGTCGATCACGGTGGCGCCGTCCGCGTCGAGGCCGGTGCCGACGGCGGCGATGCGCTCGCCCTCGATCAGCACGTCCCGCGGCTCGCCGCCGAGCACCTGCGCGCCGCGCAGCAGCGTCTTGGTCGTGTCGCTCATGGTTACTGGTTCTCCTCGGTGCGGGCGGCGGTGACGGCGGGCTCGTTGCCGCCGAGCAGCAGGTACAGGACGGCCATGCGGATCGAGACGCCGTTGGCGACCTGCTCGACGGCGGTGCAGCGGTCGGAGTCGGCGACCTCGGCGGTGATCTCCATGCCGCGGTTCATCGGGCCGGGGTGCATGACGATGGCGTGCTCGGGCATCCGGGCCATCCGGTCGGCGTCCAGGCCGTAGCGGCGCGCGTACTCCCGCTCGGTGGGGAAGAAGGCGGCGTTCATGCGCTCGCGCTGGACCCGCAGCATCATCACGGCGTCGGACTTGCCGACCACCGCGTCCAGGTCGTACGAGATGTCACAGGGCCAGCTCTCGACGCCGAAGGGGACGAGCGTGGGCGGGGCGACCAGGGTGACGTCGGCGCCGAGGGTGGACAGCAGGTGGACGTTGGAGCGGGCGACCCGGCTGTGCAGCACGTCGCCGACGATGGTGATCCGGCGGCCGGACAGGTCCTGGCCCACGCCGGAGGCCCCGGAGGCCAGCCGTCGGCGCATCGTGAAGGCGTCGAGCAGCGCCTGCGTGGGGTGCTCATGGGTGCCGTCGCCCGCGTTGACGACCGAGCCGTTGATCCAGCCGGAGGTGGCGAGCCGGTGCGGGGCGCCGGAGGAGTGGTGCCGGATGACGACGGCGTCGGCGCCCATCGCCTCCAGGGTGAGCGCGGTGTCCTTCAGGGACTCGCCTTTGGAGACCGAGGAGCCCTTGGCGGAGAAGTTGATGACGTCGGCGGACAGCCGCTTGGCGGCCGCCTCGAAGGAGATGCGGGTGCGGGTCGAGTCCTCGAAGAAGAGGTTCACGACGGTGCGGCCGCGCAGGGTCGGCAGCTTCTTGATCGGCCGGTCGGCGAGCCGGGCCAGCTCCTCGGCGGTGTCGAGGATCAGGACGGCGTCGTCGCGCGAGAGATCGGCGGCCGAGATGAGGTGACGCTTCATCCGGGTGCTCCGTGGGTGAGGAGGTGTGCGGGAATGCGGGCGGGCAGGCGCCTGGTCCGGTGCCGGGCCGCGAGGGCCCGCCCACCGGCGGACGGGGACCGGGTACCCGGGATCGCCGGGAGCCGTCGCCGTCGGTGCCGGGGCGCTACTTTCCGTCCGCTGAGGTGGTCTCGCGCAGGCCGAGGAGCACGCTGTCGCGCCCGTCCTCCTCGGTGAGCTGGACCTTGACCGTCTCCCGCAGCGACGTGGGGAGGTTCTTGCCGACGTAGTCCGCGCGGATCGGCAGTTCCCGGTGACCGCGGTCGACGAGGACCGCGAGCTGGACGGCGCGCGGCCGCCCGATGTCACCGAGGGCGTCGAGCGCGGCGCGGATGGTGCGGCCGGAGAAGAGAACGTCGTCGACGAGGACGACCAGGCGGCCGTCGACACCGTCGTCGGGGATCTCGGTGCGGGCCAGCGCGCGGGCGGGCCGCAGCCGCAGATCGTCGCGGTACATCGTGATGTCGAGCGAGCCGACCGGCAGCTCGCCGGGGGACCTGCCGGTGATCTCCTCCAGCCGGGCGGCGAGCCGCCGGGCGAGAAAGACACCGCGGGTGGGGATGCCGAGCAGCACCACGTCGTCGGCGCCCTTGGCGCGCTCGACGATCTCGTGGGCGATGCGGGTGAGAACGCGCGCGATGTCCGGTGCTTCCAGCACGGAACGCGCGGCATCCGAGGTACGAGCGTCCATAGATACGGACCTCCTTCTCCGCCTCACGGGACGGACCTTAAAGGACGTCGGATTTGCGCCATTCACAGTAGCAGGGGCGCATGGGGCGCTCGTCAACACCCCTGGCGAGAGCCCCTCCGCTCCATTCGGCTTGACGAATGGAGATTACGCTACGTAACCTTCACAGTGAGTTACCAGCCGCGCGGCGGAGCCGCACGTCGATTCAGTGTCCGGGGAGCTTTATGTCCAGCGAATACGCCAAACAGCTCGGGGCCAAGCTCCGCGCCATCCGCACCCAGCAGGGCCTCTCCCTTCACGGCGTCGAGGAGAAGTCCCAGGGCCGGTGGAAGGCCGTGGTGGTCGGATCGTACGAGCGCGGGGACCGCGCCGTGACCGTCCAGCGTCTCGCCGAACTGGCCGACTTCTACGGCGTCCCGGTGCAGGAGCTGCTGCCGGGCACCAGCCCGGCCGGGGCGGCGGAGCCGCCGCCGAAGCTGGTGCTGGACCTGGAGCGGCTGGCCCATGTGCCGGTCGAGAAGGCAGGCCCGCTCCAGCGTTACGCCGCCACGATCCAGAGCCAGCGCGGCGACTACAACGGCAAGGTGCTCTCGATCCGCCAGGACGATCTGCGCACCCTCGCCGTGATCTACGACCAGTCGCCGTCCGTGCTGACGGAACAGCTGATCAGCTGGGGAGTGCTGGGCGCCGACGCGCGCCGCGCGGTCCAGCACGAGGATGTGTGACGCGCGCCCTCAGCGCTCTCGCACCCTCTCCACCAGCAGAAACGTGCCGCCGGGGGCGGTGGAAGTGCCGTACGGCCTCCACCGCCCCCGGCGGCTTTGTGCTGACTGTCGCGCCTTACGCCTGGGTCTCCGAGTCCGCCTGGGTCTCCGCGTCGCGGCGCAGCCCCGGCTTCAGCTCCTTGAGCCGTCCCAGCAGGCCGTTGACGAACGACGGCGAGTCGTCGGTCGAGAACTCCTTGGCGAGCTGCACCGCCTCATCGATCACCACCGCGTCCGGCGTCGCGTCCTCCCACATCAGCTCGTAGGCGCCGAGCCGCAGGATGTTCCGGTCGACGACGGGCATCCGGTCCAGCGTCCAGCCCACCGCGTAGGTGGCGAGCAGCTCGTCGATGCGGGCGGTGTGCTGCGCATACCCCTCGACGAGCTGCATCGTGTATTCGCTGACCGGCGGCTGCCGGTCGTCGGTCCGGGCGTGCCGAATCCAGTCCGCGAGAACGGTCTGCACAGAGCTGCCACGCTGGTCGGCCTCGAAAAGGATCTGAAAGGCACGCTTACGGGCCTTGTTGCGGGCAGCCACGGTTAGTTGTTCACCCGACCGAGGTACTCGCCGGAACGGGTGTCAACCTTGATCTTTTCACCGGTGGTGATGAACAGCGGGACGCCGATCTCATAGCCGGTCTCGAGCTTGGCGGGCTTGGAGCCACCGGTCGAGCGGTCGCCCTGGACGCCGGGCTCGGTGTACTCGATCACCAGCTCGACGGCGGCGGGCAGCTCGACATACAGAGGGTTGCCCTCGTACATCGCCACGACCGCCTCGAAGCCCTCGAGCAGATACCGGGCGTTGTCGCCGACGACCTCGGGGGTGATGTAGATCTGGTCGTAGGTGTCCATGTCCATGAACACAAAGCTCTCGCCGTCCTTGAACGAGAACTGCATGCCGCGCTTGTCGACGTTGGCCGTCTCGACCTTCACGCCGGCGTTGAAGGTCTTGTCGACCACCTTGCCGGACAGCACGTTCTTGAGCTTGGTGCGCACGAAGGCAGGGCCCTTGCCGGGCTTGACGTGCTGGAACTCGACGACGGACCAGAGCTGGCCGCCGTCAAGCTTGAGCACAAGGCCGTTCTTGAGGTCGTTCGTGGATGCCACGGTTGCGGGATCTCCTGGACTACAGCTGGTGGAGACCAGAGAGCCGCGGTGCGCCGTTATCAGCCAATGCCGTCAGCCGAAGACTGTCAGCCAGGACTACAGCGCGAGCAGCTCTTTGGTCGTGATGGTGAGTAGCTCGGGTCCGCCGTCCGCCTCGGGGCGGACGACGAGCGTGTCGTCGATCCGGACACCGCCCCGGCCCGGGAGGTGGACCCCCGGTTCGACGGTGACCGGCACACAAGCGTCCAGTTTACCCATGGCCGACGGCGACAGCCGAGGGTCCTCGTCGATTTCCAGGCCCACACCGTGTCCGGTACGCGCTTCCAGCCCCTCCCCGTACCCCGCGGCGTCCAGCACCTGACGGGTCACCCGGTCCACGTCCCGGTAGCCCGTACCCGGCAGCAGCGCCTCGCGTCCGGCCCGCTGAGCGGCGAAAACGACGTCGTACAGCTCGACCTGCCAGTCCGCGGGCGAGGGCCCGATGACGAACGTACGGCCCACCTGACAGCGGTACCCCCGGTAGTCGGCGCCCAGGCAGATGGTGAGGAAGTCGCCCTCCTCCACCCGGCGGTCGGTGGGCAGATGCCCGGCCCGGCCCGCGTGCGGCCCCGCCGCGACCACGGTGGGGAACGCCGGTCCGTCCGCCCCGTGATCCACGAGTCGGCGCTCCAGCTCCAGCGCGAGATGGCGCTCGGTACGGCCCACCAGGATCGACTCCAGCAGCTCGCCGAGCGCCTGGTCGGCCAGCTCCCCGGCGATCCGCATGCAGGAGATCTCCTCGTCGTCCTTGACGATCCGCAGCTGCTCCACGGTCCGCCCCAGATCGGCGAGGCGCAGCCGCGGAGCGGCGGTGCCGACCGCCCGGTGGCGGGCCACGGTCAGATCGTGCTCCTCGACGGCCAGCGACTCGGCGCCGTCCGCCGCCGCCAGGTCGGCGGCGGCCACGGCCGGGTCGCCGTCCGGCCCGGACAGCATGAGGAGCCGCAGATCCTCCGGATGCGGACCCGGGCCCGGCCCCCATGACCACGAGGACGCGTCGGGCGCCACCAGGACGTCCTGGACGGGCCCGAGCAGCAGGGTGGCGCCGGGGGGCGCGTCGCCGCACAGATAGCGCACGTTGGCGGGCCGGGAGACCAGGGCGGCCTCGCTCCCGGCCGCCGCGTACTGGTCGTGCAGGCGGGCACGTCGGGCCGCGTACACCTGGGACATGTCCCTGAGCGTACGCACTCCGCCCCGCCCCGGCCGTCCGGAAGGGTCCGGATGGGGGCCGGAGGCGAACCGGGCCTCAAAAAGAGGGCGGGCTCGCGATGGAGCGGGCCACCACCTCGTCCAGCATGCGGGCGGTGGTCTCCACGTCGTACGTCGAGTTGTCGATGATCGGCAGGCCCGAGCCGTACCAGCCGGCCATCCGGCCGTGGATGCGGGCGACCTCTTCGTCGCTGAGGCGGCGGTTGCCGCTGCGGGCCGCGTTGCGCTCCAGGACGATTTCGAGGCCGGGCAGCACCACCACGGGGAGCAGGCCGGGGCCGACGTGCCGCTTCCAGCCACCGAGGCCGACGACGGGGCGGTCCGGGAAGACGGCGTCGTCGAGGATGCAGGAGATGCCGTTGGCGAGGAAGTTACGGGCGGCGAAGCCGCAGGTGCGGCGGGCGAGACGATACTGCGCCTCGGAGTTCTCGTTCCAGCCCGACTGGGGGTTGGCGAAGCCCGACCTGACCCATTCGCGGACGTCGTCGAGGCTGATGTGGGCGGTGGGCACCCGGCGGCGGTCGGCCCAGTAGCGGGCGACGGTGGTCTTGCCCGCCCCGGCCGGTCCGATGAGCAGCACGGCGACGGCGGTCTGCGAGGCGTCGGCCATCGCCGGGTCGGCGGGCGGGTGGGGCAGCGGGACGGGCCCGCCGGGCGGCAGCTGGATGTGGCCGGTGGTGTTCGCGCGGTCGACGGGCGGCGCGGGGGGCGGCTGCGGGGTGGGATGCCCGCCGGCCGGTGGATGGCCCGCCACCGGGGGCGCGGGTGCGGGCGGCGCGGGCACCGGGGGCACGGGCACCGGCGCCATGGGCGCCGCGGGGTGGACGGGGTGAGCGGGGTGCACGGGCGGGGCCGGTGCGGCGGGCACCGGAGGTACGGGCGGGGCCGGGTGGTGCGGGTGGGGACCGGGGGGCTGACTCGCGCTCTGGGCCCAGCCTGCGTCCTGCATCCGGTGGCACTCCGTCTCGTACAGGCGGCAGTCGTGACGGACAACTGTCGCGTGGTGACGCGGCGCTGAGGCCGCTCCTACCGAACGGTACCTGCCCAGACCGCCGCTGTGTGAACGCCCGGGAAACCCGATGAGTGCCCGCTTCAACGCGCCAGCCAGGCAATTCGTGCGGCGGCACTCTCAACTGCGGGCATATTCACGGGTATTCGAAAGCCCGCGGCGGTGCCGCGGGCTTCGATGGCGATGACACAGTTGTGACGGAAGCCGGTCAGCTCGGCGAGGTCTCCCGGGAGATCTCCGCGTACGCCGCGAGCAGCACCGCCGGGTCCGGCCCCTCCAGCACGGTCGGCTTGGCGATGCCGTCCAGCACGATGAAGCGCAGCAGGTCACCGCGGGACTTCTTGTCGACCTTCATGGTCTCCAGCAGCTTGGGCCACTGGTCGCCGCGGTAGGTGAGCGGCAGGCCGACGGACTCCAGAACGGCGCGGTGCCGGTCGGCGGTGGCGTCGTCCAGACGGCCCGCGAGACGGCCCAGTTCGGCGGCGAACACCATGCCAACGGAGACGGCGGCGCCGTGCCGCCAGTTGTAGCGCTCGTTCTTCTCGATGGCGTGCGCGAGCGTGTGCCCGTAGTTGAGGATCTCGCGCAGCCCGGATTCCCTGAGGTCGCTGGAGACGACCTCGGCCTTGACCCGGATGGAGCGCTCGATCAGCTCGGCGGTGTGCACACCGCCGGGGACGCGGGCCGCGGCCGGGTCCTGCTCGATCAGCTCCAGGATGGCCGGGTCGGCGATGAACCCGGCCTTGATGACCTCGGCGAGGCCGCTGATGTAGTCGTTGACGGGCAGCGAGTCCAGCGCGGCCAGGTCGCACAGCACCCCGGCCGGGGGGTGGAAGGCGCCGACGAGGTTCTTGCCCTCGGCGGTGTTGATGCCGGTCTTGCCGCCGACCGCCGCGTCGACCATGCCGAGCACGGTCGTCGGAACGGCGATCCAGCGCACCCCGCGCAGCCAGGTCGCGGCGACGAAACCGGCCAGGTCGGTGGTCGCGCCACCGCCGACGCCGACGATGACGTCGCTGCGGGTGAAGCCGGTCTGCCCGAGCGCCTTCCAGCAGTACGCGGCGACCTCGGCGGTCTTGGACTCCTCCGCGTTCGGCAGCTGGATCGCGATGGCCTCGTACCCCTGGTCGGCGAGGTCCTGGCGGATCGCCTCACCGGTATCGGCCAGCGCCTCGGGGTGCAGCACGGCGACACGCTTGGCGTTCTCGATCAGCCCGGGCAGCTCGCCGAGGAGCTGGCGGCCGACCAGCACCTCGTACGGCGCGGTGCCCGCGGTGCCGCCGACCTGGATGCGCGTGGGGGTTTCGGTGCTCATGCCTTCTTCAGCTCCAGTGCGTCCATGACGGCGTCGGCGACCTCGTCGGGGGTACGGCCCTCGGTCGTCACGACGGCCCGGGCGACTTCGGTGTACAGCGGACGGCGCTGCTCCATCAGCTCGCGCCAGCGCTGGCGGGGGTTGACGGCGAGCAGCGGGCGCGGGGCGTCCAGGCCGGTGCGCTTGACGGCCTCGGCGACGCCCATCTCCAGGAAGACCACGGGGAGGCCGGTGAGCAGGGCGCGGGTCTCCGGGTCGAGGATCGCGCCGCCGCCGAGCGCCAGCACGCCCGGGTGGCCGGTGACGGCGGCCCGCACGGCCTGCTTCTCCAGCTCGCGGAAGTGGGGTTCGCCCTCGTCGATGAAGATCTCGGAGATCTCCTTGCCCGCGGACTCCACGATGTCGGTGTCGGTGTCGCGGAACGTGGTGTCCAGCCGCTCCGCGAGCACCCGTCCGACGGTGCTCTTCCCCACGCCCATGGGCCCGACCAGGACGGCGGCGGGCCCCTCCGGTGTGCCGGGGCCGCTCACCGGATGGCCAGGCTGTCGAGGAAGCCCCGCACGTTACGGCGGGTCTCGCCGACCGAGTCGCCGCCGAACTTCTCGGCGACCGCGTCCGCCAGCACCAGGGCGACCATGGCCTCGGCGACGATGCCGGCGGCGGGCACCGCGCAGACGTCCGAACGCTGGTGGTGGGCCTTGGTGGCCTCGCCGGTGCTGACGTCGATGGTGGCCAGCGCGCGCGGCACGGTCGCGATCGGCTTCATCGCGGCCCGTACCCGCAGCAGCTCGCCCGTGGTCAGCCCGCCCTCGGTGCCGCCGGAGCGGCCGGAGGAGCGCTTGATGCCCTCGTCGGTCGACACGATCTCGTCGTGCGCCTGGGAGCCGGGCACCCGGGCGAGGTCGAAGCCGTCGCCGACCTCGACGCCCTTGATGGCCTGGATGCCCATCAGCGCGGCGGCCAGCCGCGCGTCCAGTCGGCGGTCCCAGTGCACATGCGAGCCGAGGCCCACCGGCACGCCGTACGCCAGCACCTCGACCACGCCGCCGAGGGTGTCGCCGTCCTTGTGGGCCTGGTCGATCTCGGCCACCATCGCCTTGCTCGCGTCGGCGTCCAGGCAGCGCACCGGGTCGGCGTCGAGCCGCTCGACGTCGGACGGCTTGGGGTAGACGCCGTACGGAGCCTTGGCGGCGGCCAGCTCGGTCACATGGGAGACGATCTCGATCCCGGCGGTCTCCTTGAGGTAGGAGCGGGCGACGGTGCCGAGTGCGACGCGGGCGGCGGTCTCGCGGGCGCTGGCGCGCTCCAGGATGGGCCGGGCCTCGTCGAAGCCGTACTTCTGCATTCCGGCCAGGTCGGCGTGGCCGGGGCGGGGGCGGGTCAGCGGCGCGTTACGGGCCAGCCCGTCCAGGATCTCGGGGTCGACCGGGTCGGCGGACATGACCTGTTCCCACTTGGGCCATTCGGTGTTGCCGACCATGATCGCGACCGGGGAGCCGAGGGTCAGACCGTGCCGGACGCCACCGATGAAGGTGACCTCGTCGCGCTCGAACTTCATCCGCGCCCCGCGGCCGTATCCGAGCCGCCGCCGCGCGAGGGCGTCCGCCACCATATCGGTGGTGATCGGCACCCCTGCGGGCAGTCCCTCCAGCGTCGCCACAAGCGCGGGGCCGTGCGACTCCCCCGCGGTCAGCCAGCGCAACCTGCTCAACGGTGCTCCCTCATGCTCGCCCCTCGACGTCTCGTGGCGTGGCCGGATGCGGCCCTGGCCCGCCTGCCTCCGATCCTCCCACGTCCGCCGAAGGGCCCGGGGTGGTGGTCCACCAGACGGACCTGTGCGTGAGACGCGGGAGGCGCGTCAGGGGCGGCAGCGAAGGGGGCGGAGGGCGCCGAGGGCCGTCACCGGGAGCGGGCGGCGAGGGCCGCCTCGCCCGCCTCGCGCATCGCGGCCAGCGGCGCCGGGGCGTGCCCGGTGATCTGCTCGACCTGCCCCACGGCCTGGTGGATCAGCAGGTCCATCCCGCCGACCACCGCGCCGCCGCGCGCCGACCAGGCGGCGGCCAGCGCGGTCGGCCAGGGGTCGTACAGGACGTCGAAGAGCGCGCCGGGGCGCTCGGGGACCGACGCCGCGAGCGCGTCGGTCGTTCCGGCGGGGGTGGTGGCGATCACCAGCGGGGCGTCGAACGCCTCGCCCGCGGCGCCCCAGTCCGCCGTGCGCACCGCCACGCCCAGCCGCTCGCCCCACTGCCGCATCTCGGCCGCCCGGGCGTCGCTGCGGACGTACGCGGTGACCTCGCCGTCGCAGACGCGGGAGAGCGCGGCCAGGGCGGAGGAGGCGGTGGCTCCGGCGCCCAGGACGGCGGCCCGTTCCACCCGCTGGACGCCGCGCTCGGCGAGCGCCGCCACCATGCCCGGGATGTCCGTGTTGTCGCCGAGCCGCTGCCCGTCGTCGGTCAGGACGACCGTGTTGACCGCCTCCACCGAGGCCGCCGTGTCGCTGACGCGGTCCAGCAGCGGGATGACCGCGCGCTTGAGCGGCATGGTCACGGAGAACCCCGCCCAGTCCGGCTCCCCCGGCGTGCCGAGCCGCTCGAAGAAGCCCGGCAGCGCCGCCTCGTCCAGTTCGACGGTGCCGTAGTGCCAGCCGTCGAGGCCCATTTTCCGGTACGCGGCGTTGTGCAGCGCCGGGGACAGGGAGTGGGCGACCGGCGAGCCGAGCACGGCCGCGCGGCGGGTGTACGACATGTCTTTCCTCAGCCGTTGTTCTCACGCTGCTGCTTGTTGAACTTGTCGACCCACTTCTGGTGTTCCGCGTAGGTCTTGGAGAACTGGCTCTTGTTGCCGATCGCCACGAAGTAGTACCAGCCGTCGTTGGTCGGGTTCATCGACGCCTTGAGCGCGTCCGCGCCGGGGTTCCCGATCGGGCCCGGCGGCAGACCGTTGTAGAAGTAGGTGTTGTACGGGTTGTCGTAGCCCTTGATCTCGCTGATCGAGATGTCGAGCTTACTCTGGTTCTTGATGTAGTTGTACGTCGAGTCGAATTCCAGCTTGCCGTTGGTCTGGCTATTGCCGGGCTCCAGCCGGTTGTAGACCACTTCGGCCATCTTACGGAAGTCGCTGTGGGTGATGCCCTCCGCCTGGACCAGGCTCGCCACAGTGATGAGTTGCAGCGGGCTCTTGAGGCCCAGCTCCTTGGCCTGGCCCTCCAGGTCCTGCTTCGCGTAGTTCCGCTTGGCCTCGGCGACCATCTTGCGCAGCACGTCCGCGGGCTTGGCGTTCTTGCCGACGCTGTAGCGGGACGGGTAGAGGAATCCTTCCAGCGGATCCTTGATCTTCGCATTGTCATTCGCCCAGGAGGGCAGCCCGAGGTTCTTGGCCTCCTTCTTGGCAATGCCCGCCGTGGTGCCCGCCTTGACGCCGGTCTTCTTGTCGATCGCCGCGTAGACCGCGGCATCGCGCATGCCCTCGGTGACGATCAGCGCGTTGTTGCCCGCGGGGCTGAGCATCAGCTTCACCGCAGCCTCGCCGGACATTTCCTTACGGAGGCTGTAGGCGCCCGGCTGGACGAACTTGCCGCTGTCCTCGACGGCTTCCACAAAGGCGCCGCTGCTCTTGACCACGCCCTTTTCGGCGAGGATGCTGCCGATTTCGGCATTTCCCGAGCCGTCGGGGACGTCCACCTCGACCTGACCGGTGCCCTGGCCCTCGTAGTCCGGCGCCGGGCCGAAGCGGGTCTGATAGAAGTCGTAGGCGAAGTAGCCGCCCCCGCCGACGGCGCCCACCAGGACGACGGTGACGAAGAGGCAGGCGACCCCGCTGCGGCGTTTGGTCCCGGACTTCGCCTTCTTGGACTTCTTGCCCTTCTTGGAGCGGCCCTCGGAGCCGTCGTCCTCAGCGGCGTCCGCCGCGCTGCCGGTGCCGCTGTCGTCACGGAAGAACGGATGGTCGTCCGCCGGGCTGTCCTGCGGGGATGACTGCGGTTCCGGTGCCTGCTGCGGCTCCTGCGTCTGCTGCTGCGGCACCTGCGGCATCTGCTGGGTCTCCCCCGGCATCTGCGCCTGCGCGTTCTGCGACGGCTCGTGCGCCACCTGCTGCGGGAAGCCCTCCTGCTGGGGGAAGACGTCCTGCTGGGGGAAGACGTCCTGCTGCGGGTAGCCCTCCTGGGCACCACCTTGGGCCGCGTAGCCGTAGGGGTCGTTCGGGTCCATCCCGGCGCCGTACGAGCCGTCCCAGCCGCCGGTGTCGTAACCCTGCTGCTGTACCTGCTGGTCCCACGCCGACTGCTGTTGCTGCTGCGGGAACGCCTGGGCGTTCTGCGGGTATCCGTGCGGGTACTGCTGGTGCCCGTAGGGGTCCTGCCCGTAGACGTCCTGGCCGTGGGTACCCGGGGCGTAGCCGTCCTGCGCGTAGCCGTCCGGTGTGTAGGGGACCTGCCCGTAGGGATCGCTGGGGTCCTGCGGGTACGGCTCCTGACCGGTCACCGCCGGATGCCCGCCCCACCCCTGGTCCCCGTACAACGGGTCCTCGGGATGCCACGGTTGGGAGCCGGGTCCCCGGCCGTACTCAGTCATCGAACCCCTAGCGATGGCGGTGGCAGCCACCGAGTGCGCTCGCGGCACAAGCGGCGGCTGCCATGTCGCGCGGAACGTTACCGTATCGCGATCAGATGACCACTTCGACGGCCTCGCCCGGCGCCCGGCCGGAGGCCCGCTCGGTCTCCAGCGCGCTCTGCAGAATGACTACCGCGGCTGCCTGGTCAACGACCGAACGGCCCTTCTTGGACGACACCCCGGACGCCCGCAGGCCATGCGCCGCTGTGACGGTCGTCATACGTTCGTCCACGAGCCGTACGGAGACCGGCTGGACCCGCCGCGCCAGCTCCCGGGCGAAGGTGCGCACCTTGGCCGCGGCCGGCCCCTCGCGCCCGTTGAGCGAGCGCGGGAGGCCGATCACCACCTCGATGGGCTCGTACTCCTCGACGAGGGCCGCCAGCCGCTTGTGGGCGGCCGGGATGTCGCGTCCCGGCACGGTCTCCACGGGGGTGGCGAGGATCCCGTCGGGGTCGCACGAGGCGACCCCGATCCGGGCGTCCCCGACGTCGATGGCGATACGCCGGCCGCGCCGCACGGCTACTGGCCCGATTCCGCGACGAGCCGCTCGACGGCCTCGATGGCGTCGCCGACGGCGGCCGGGTTCTGGCCGCCGCCCTGGGCGACGTCCGGCTTGCCGCCGCCTCCGCCGCCGAGCGTCTTGGCGGCGGTGCGGACCAGGTCACCGGCCTTGAGACCGCGCTCGCGGGCCGCCTCGTTGGTGGCGATGACGGTCAGCGGGCGGCCGCCTCCCACGGTGAACAGGGCGACGACGGCGGGCCGGTCGACGGCCCCCGACTTCTGGTCCAGCCGTGCGCGCACGTCCAGCACCAGCTTGCGCAGGTCGTCGGCGGTCGTGCTGTCCGGCACCCGGCCGGTGGCCAGGGCGACGCCCCGGACGTCCTTGGCGCCCTCGGCGAGCCCGGCGGCGGCCTGCAGCACCTTCTCGGCGCGGAACCGCTCGATCTCCTTCTCGGCGTCCTTGAGCTTGGCGAGCATGCCGGAGATCTTCTCCGGAAGCTCCTCCGGGCGGCCCTTGACCAGGTCGGTGAGCTGGGAGACGACCGTGTGCTCACGGGCGAGGAAGTTGTACGCGTCCACGCCCACCAGGGCCTCCACGCGGCGCACGCCGGAGCCGATGGAGGACTCGCCGAGCAGCTTCACCAGGCCCAGCTGGGCGGTGTTGTGGACGTGCGTACCGCCGCACAGCTCCTTGGAGAAGTCGCCGATGGTCACCACGCGCACCCGGTCGCCGTACTTCTCGCCGAACTCGGCGATGGCGCCCTGCTTCTTGGCGTCGTCCATGCTCATCACCTCGGCGGTGACGTCGAGTTCGCGGGAGAGCACCTCGTTGATCTTCTGCTCGACGTCGGTGAGCACCGTGCCGGGGACGGCGGTCGGCGAGCCGAAGTCGAAGCGGAAGCGGCCGGGCGAGTTCTCCGATCCGGCCTGGGCGGCTGTCGGGCCCAGGGCGTCGCGCAGCGCCTGGTGGGTGAGGTGGGTGGCGCTGTGGGCGCGGGCGATGGCCCGGCGGCGCTTGATGTCGATCTCGGCGTACGCGCCGGAGCCGACCGTCACCTCACCGACCTGGACGACGCCCTTGTGCACGCTGACGCCGGGCACCGGCTGCTGGACGTCCCGCACCTCGACGACGGCGCCGGAGGCCAGCTTGATCTTGCCGGTGTCGGCGAGCTGGCCGCCGCCCTCGGCGTAGAACGGCGTGCGGTCGAGGACGACCTCGACGTCGTCGCCCTCGGAGGCGGCGGGCGAGGAGACGCCGTCGACCAGCAGGCCGACGACGGTGGACTCGCCGGAGGTGTCGCTGTAGCCGGTGAACTGGGTCGAGCCGGAGGTGTCGGCGACCTCGCGGTAGGCGGACAGGTCGGCGTGGCCGGTCTTCTTGGACTTGGCGTCGGCCTTGGCGCGCTCCCGCTGCTCCCGCATCAGACGGCGGAAGCCGTCCTCGTCCACCGAGAGGCCCTGTTCGGCGGCCATCTCCAGGGTGAGGTCGATCGGGAAGCCCCAGGTGTCGTGGAGCAGGAACGCCTTGTCGCCGGGAAGCACGCTGCCGCCCGCGGCCTTGGTGTCGGTGACGGCGGTGTCGAGGATGTTGGTGCCGGCCTTGAGCGTCTTCAGGAAGGCCGACTCCTCGGCGAGCGAGACGGTCTCGATGCGCTTGCGGTCGGTCAGCAGCTCCGGGTACTGCTGGCCCATCGTCTTCAGGACGGTGTCCACCAGCTCGCCGACGACCGGCTCGGCGGCACCGAGGATGCGCATGTTGCGGATGGCGCGGCGCATGATGCGGCGCAGCACATAGCCGCGGCCCTCGTTGCCGGGGGTGACGCCGTCGCCGATGAGCATGACGGAGGTGCGCATGTGGTCGGCGACCACGCGCAGCGATACGTCGGACTCATGGGCGGCGCCGTAGGCGACGCCGGTCAGCTCGGTGGCCTTGTCCATGACGACGCGCAGAGTGTCGGTCTCGTACATGTTCTGCACGCCCTGCAGGATCATCGCGAGGCGTTCGAGGCCGAGACCGGTGTCGATGTTCTGGCTGGGCAGCTCGCCGAGGATCGGGAAGTCCTCCTTGCCCTCGCCCGCCCCGCGCTCGTACTGCATGAAGACCAGGTTCCAGATCTCCACGTAGCGCTCGTCGTTGACGGCCGGGCCGCCCTCCACGCCGAACTCCGGACCGCGGTCGTAGTTGACCTCGGAGCAGGGGCCGCAGGGTCCGGGGACGCCCATGGACCAGTAGTTGTCCTCCATCCCGAGTCGCTGGATCCGCTCGGCGGGGACGCCGACGACGTCGCGCCAGATGCGCTCGGCCTCGTCGTCCTGCTCGTAGACGGTGATCCAGAGCCGCTCGGGGTCAAGACCGTAGCCACCGTCCGCCACGGAGCCGGTGAGCAGCTCCCAGGCGTAGGTGATGGCGCCTTCCTTGAAGTAGTCGCCGAACGAGAAGTTGCCGCACATCTGGAAGAAGGTGCCGTGCCGGGTGGTCTTGCCGACCTCTTCGATGTCCGGCGTACGCACGCACTTCTGCACGCTCACGGCGCGCTTGTAGGGCGGCTGGACCTCGCCCAGGAAGAACGGCTTGAAGGGGACCATGCCCGCGTTGACGAGCAGCAGGGTCGGGTCGTCCGCGATGAGCGACGCCGACGGCACGACGGTGTGCCCGCGCTCCTCGAAGAAGCGCAGCCAGCGGCGGCGGATTTCAGCCGACTCCATCAGTGGTCCTCATTTCGGGCGTTCGGGTAGGGGTGGCGGGACGTGTGGGTGAGCTGGGCCCGGCCGCGCTGGGCGGGCAGCTGCGTGAGGTCGTTGGCGGGCGCCGAGGTCAGGCCCAGGGCGTCCTTGAGGGCCGCCTCGCGGTCGGCCATGCCCTCGCGCACGTCGAGCGCGAAGACCTTGATCCGCCGTCCGGCGAGCACCGCCCGGTCGGCGGCCTGCGCCGCCAGACTCTCGGGGGTGAGCTGATTGAGCTTGCGCTGGACCTTGGTGGTGGCCCACACACCGGCTGCGACGCCGGTGGTGAACCAGAATGTGCGGCGGAACATCCGGTCTCTCAGCCCTTCGATCCACGGTTGCGGCGGCCGCCCCGGCGGGCGGACGGCAGGGTCTTGCCGATGACAACGGTGCGCGGGGGCGCGTCGTCGGGCGCCTTTCGGCCGATCGCGCGCCGGACGCCGTAGCTGAACGCCGCCACCTTGACCAGCGGTCCGCCGAAGGCGGAGGAGACGGTCGAGGACAGCGCGGAGGCGTTCGAGGTGACCTCCTGGACGTCGGAGGCGATCGAGTCCACCCGCGCGAGCTGGGTGTTCGCCTCGCGCACGGTCGCGGACGCCTCGCTGAGCAGCGGCACCGCCTGCTCGGTGACCTCCGCCACCAGCCGGGTGGTCGCCTTGAGCGTCTGGGCGAGCCTCACCAGGGCAAGGGCGAGGAAGGACACCAGGATCGCCCAGAAGACGGCCACAAGGATCCCGGCCACCTCTCCACCGGACACGTTGCACCGCTCCCTGCTGCCGATCACGTCGGTCGTCGTCGTTCAGGTCGTCCGTCGTTCGAGTCGTCCGTCGCCCGTCGGTCTCGGGCGGTCATCCGGGCGCGGGCGGCAGGTATCGACCCTATCGCGCCGGGCAGGTCCGGCCGAAACGCATTCCGCTCGGCCCCCGTCCGGCCAAACAGCCCGCGGGTTCCCCTCGACGCAACGGTCGACGGGGAACCCGCGGGCTGGATGAGCTTGAGTAACAGGCCGCTGGATCAGCGGGCGTAGTACTCGACGACGAGCTGCTCGTCGCAGATCACCGGGACCTCCTTGCGGTTCGGGTCCCGGTCGAGGCGGAAGGCGAGCGCCTTCAGGTTGACCTGCAGGTAACGCGGGGTCTCGCCGTCGGTGTCGTAGCCACCCTCACGCGCGACCTGGAAGGGGTGCTTCTCGCGGCTGCGCTCGCGGACCATCACCACGTCGTCCGGGCGGACCCGGAAGGAGGGCTTGTCGACCTTGCGGCCGTTGACCTCGATGTGACCGTGGACCACCATCTGGCGGGCCTGGTAAATCGTGCGGGCGATTCCCGACCGCAGGACGAGCGCGTCCAGACGGCGCTCAAGCTCGATGATCAGGGCCTCGCCTGTCTTGCCTTCGACCTTCCGAGCGCGGTCGTAGGCACGGGCCATCTGGCGCTCGCTGATGTCGTACTGAGCGCGCAGGCGCTGCTTCTCCAGCAGCCGGACCTTGTAGTCACTGGTCTGCTTGCGGCCACGGCCGTGCTCGCCGGGCGGGTAGGGACGGGCCTCGAAGTACTTGACGGCCTTCGGCGTCAGCGCAATGCCGAGCGCCCTGGACTTCTTGACCTTGGGACGCGACTGGTTCACGTGGAACGAACCTCCATGTAAGTTAGGTGAGCCTTACCTTAGCCGAGGAGAACGCATGTTTCGACCTGGGATCCCCCTGCCCAGCACTGGTCAGAGCCTTCAGGAGGGTCAGCCGCGTCCCAAGGAAGACGCCCTGCGGCCGACGGCGGCAGAGCGTGTACGGACTCTCGTTGATGCCAAGGCTACGGCGTCGTTGACGATTCCCGGAATCGAGGTCCCCGACGAGCTGGGCACCGACGGACCGGCCGCCCGCACCGTAACCCCGGACGGCGATGTGCTGTTGCTGGTGTCCGGCGGCTCACCCGCGGCCCGCGCCGCGGCGTACGCGCAGGACGACGACCTGACCTGCGTGATGGAGATCACGGATGTCGCCCCGGTCTCGGTGCCCCAGCGGATCCGCGGCCGCGCCTGGGTCGCCGGGTGGCTCACCCCCGTACGCGGCGGCGACCGCGCCGCGAGCGCGGCACTGCTCGCCCAGCAGCATCCGGTCGGAGAGCTGCTGGGCCTCGGAGACGCCCTCCAGCCCGACTCCACCGCGGGTCCGCGCGCGCGGACCGCCGCCTGGACGCTGCTGCGGCTGGAGGTCGCCGAGGCTTGTGTGGACGACCTGTGGGGCGCGGACGGCGTCGAGCCGGACGAGTTCGCGGAGGCCACCCCGGACCCGCTCGCCCCGCACGAGGCCGAGCTGCTGCAGCATCTGCACGCGGCCCACAGCGACCAGGTGCGCGGGCTGTGCGCGCTGCTGGGCGAGCGCTCGTCCACGGCGTGCACCCGCGGCCCCGCGATCCCCGTGGCCCTCGACCGCTTCGGGCTGCGCGTCCGCTTCACGGACGACGCCGACCAGCCGTTCGACGCGCGCTTCGACTTTCCGGAGCCGGTGGAGAGCGTCTCCGAACTGCGCCGCGCGATGCACGCCCTGTTCGAGGCGGCCGCCGACTAGGCCCCGAACCCGGGGCGGCCTACGAGGACTCCGGAGGCGGGTCGCCGCGCAGCCGCGCCCGGACCCGCTCGACCACATCGGCGTACCGGGCCTCCGCCCCGTACCGCGTCGGCTCGTAGTAACGCTTCCCGTGGATCTTGTCCGGCGCGTACTGCTGCGCCGCGATGCCGCCCGGCAGATCGTGCGGATACAGATACCCCTGGGCGTGGCCGAGCTTTTCGGCGCCCTTGTAGTGCCCGTCCCGCAGATGCGGCGGCACCGGGCCCGCGAGCCCCGCCCGGACGTCCGCCAGCGCCGCCCCGATCGCCGTCGTGGCCGCGTTGGACTTGGGCGCGAGCGCCAGCGCGATCGTGGCGTGGCTCAGCGTCAGGGCCGCCTCGGGGAAGCCGATCAGCGCGACCGCCTGCGCCGCCGCCACGGCGGTGGGCAGGGCGGTCGGGTCGGCCAGCCCGATGTCCTCACTGGCCGAGATCATCAGCCGCCGCGCGATGAACCGGGGGTCCTCCCCCGCTTCGATCATCCGCGCCAGATAGTGCAGCGCGGCATCCACATCCGAGCCGCGGATCGACTTGATGAGAGCGCTTGCCACGTCATAGTGCTGATCACCGGCCCGGTCGTAGGTGACCGCGGCCCGGTCGACCGCCTCCTCCAGCGTGGTCAGGGTGATCTCCGCCTCGCCCTTGGCCAGCGCCGACCCGGCACCCGCCTCCAGGGCGGTGAGCGCCCGCCGGGCGTCGCCGCCCGCGATCCGCAGCAGATGCCCCTCGGCCTCCTCGGGGAGGGTGACCGCGCCGCCGAGCCCCCGCTCGTCGGCCAGCGCCCGGCGCAGCAGCCCGCGCAGGTCGTCGTCGGTGAGCGACTCCAGGGTGAGCAGCAGCGAGCGGGACAGCAGCGGGGAGATCACCGAGAAGTACGGATTCTCGGTGGTGGCCGCGATCAGGGTGACCCAGCGGTTCTCCACGGCGGGCAGCAGCGAGTCCTGCTGCGCCTTGCTGAAGCGGTGGATCTCGTCCAGGAAGAGCACGGTCTCCCGGCCGTACGCCCCCGAGGAGCGGCGCGCGCCGTCGATGACGGCCCGCACCTCCTTCACCCCCGCGGTGATCGCCGAAAGCTCCACGAACCGCTTCTGGGTGGCCTGGCTGACGACGTACGCGAGCGTGGTCTTCCCGATGCCGGGCGGGCCCCACAGCAGGACCGAGGACGGCCCGGCCGGACCTCCGCTGCCCTCGCCGACCAGTCTGCGCAACGGCGATCCGGGGCGCAGCAGATGCTGCTGGCCCACGACCTCGTCCAGCGTGCGGGGGCGCATGCGCACGGCCAGCGGACTGCTGGACGGGTCCTTCTCCTGGCGGTCCTCGGCGGCGGCGGTGAACAGGTCTGGCTCCACCCGGAAAGCCTATGACACGGCACTGACAGCGCTGCCGGGCGGCGGCGCTGTCAGTGGGGGTGGGCTGTCAGTGGGGGTGGTAGGCCCGCTAGCCCTGGGCTCCGGTCCAGAAGTCCCACCAGCGGGTGAGAATCAGCATCCCGATCACGCCGATCCACATCACCGGCACGACCCAGTGGAACTCCAGCAGTCCGCGCCGCAGCCCGTCCGGTGCCGGGAGGTACCGGTGCTTGAGGTTGTGGCCGGTGACGTAGCAGAACATCACGATGGTGGCGACCCAGGCGAGGGAGCACCACAGGCACAGCGAGCCGATGACGTACAGCGACTCGTACTGGAGCCAGGTCACGAAGCCGACCCCGAAGAGGGTGCCCGCGTTGAACGTCAGCCAGTACCAGCGCGGGAAGCGCGCCCCGGCCAGCAGGGACATGCCCACGCAGATCACGATGCCGTACGCGACCAGGCCGAGCATCGGGTTCGGGAAGCCGAACGCCGCAGCCTGCTTGCTCTCCATGATGTTGCCGCAGGAGACCACGGGGTTGAGGCTGCAGCCGGGGGTGAAGACCTTGCCCTCGGCCTTGTACTCAAGGATCTTGTTCTTGTCGAGCGTGATGACCCAGGCCGCCAGCAGCCCCATCGCGCCGGTGATCACGAGCAGGAGCGCGAAGGCGCGGCCGCCTCCCGTTCCGGTCCGCGCGCCGTCCCGCGCCTCGTCGGACTCCACGTCGTCCATCACTGTCGTCGCCATATCGCCGTCCGTCGCTCTCCACACTGTCCGGCCCCGTCGGGCACGGCCATTGTGCCCCAACCCACGGTGCGGTACTGCCACGTTGCCGGGGCCCGGCCATCTTCCCGGGTCCCCCGTTCAGCGGACATAAGGGCGGCCCGAGGGGGCCGGAATCCCGCCCCCGGAGGGGCGGGACCGGCAAGCGGGTGGCGGTGTCGACTCGCAGGATGAATCGGTCCCGCCGCGTTGACGCGCCGTGCGGCGGTCAGCCCAGCTTCGCCTGGACCGTGGTCACGATCTTGGACAGCGGAACGGCCTCCTGGTCGCCCGATTCCATGTCCTTCAGCTGGACCACGCCCTCTGCGAGGTCCCGCTCGCCCGCCACGATCGCGTACCGCGCGCCGCTCCGGTTCGCGGCCTTCATCGCGGCCTTGAGCCCCTTGCCGCCGTACGCGAAGTCCGTCGCGACGCCTTCCTTGCGCAGCTCGCCGACGACCCCGAAGAGGACCTTCCGGGCCTCCTCCCCAAGCGGCACGGCGAAGACGCTGGTCGCGTCGGGCAGGTCCAGCCGGACGCCCTCGGCCTCCAGCGCGAGCACCGTACGGTCGACGCCGAGCGCCCAGCCCACCGACGGCAGGGCGGGGCCGCCGATCATCTCGGACAGGCCGTCGTACCGGCCGCCGCCGCCGACCGCGGACTGCGAGCCGAGCCCGTCGTGGACGAACTCGAACGTGGTCCGGGTGTAGTAGTCGAGGCCGCGGACCAGCTTCGTGTCGTCCTCGAACTCCACGCCCTGCGCGGTGATCAGCTCGCGCACCCGCGCGTGGTACTCGCGGCAGGCGTCGCACAGGTAGTCGCGCAGCAGCGGCGCGCCGGCCAGCTGGTTCTGGACGGCTTCGCGCTTGTCGTCGAGCACCCGCAGCGGGTTGATGTCGATGCGCCGCCGGGTGTCCTCGTCCAGGTCGAGCCCGCGCAGGAAGTCCTGGAGGGCGGCCCGGTAGACGGGACGGCACTCGGCGTCGCCGAGCGAGTTCAGCAGGATCCGGAAGTTCCGCAGCCCCAGCGACCGGTACGCGTCGTGCGCGAGGATGATCAGCTCGGCATCCAGGGCCGGGTCCTCGGCGCCGATCGCCTCGGCGCCGACCTGCGAGAAGTGCCGGTAGCGGCCCTTCTGCGGGCGCTCGTAGCGGTAGTACGAGCCGGAGTACCAGAGCTTGACCGGCAGGCTGCCCGCCTTGTGCAGGTTGGCCTCCAGCGCGGCGCGCAGCACCGACGCGGTCCCCTCGGGGCGCAGCGCCAGCTCGTCGCCGCCCTTGGTGGTGAGGGTGTACATCTCCTTCGTGACGATGTCGGTGGACTCGCCGACGCCGCGCGCGAAGAGCTCGACGTTCTCGAAGCCGGGTGTCTCGATATAGCCGTAGCCGGACCGCCGCAGCGGGGTGGCGATGGCGTCCCGCACCGCGAGGTAGGTCGCGGAGACCGGCGGGATCAGGTCGTAGGTGCCCTTGGGGGCCTTGAAGGTGCTCAAGGTGGGTTCTCTCGTCACATTCCTCGTCGCGGAGGCGCGGCCGCGTCGGCGGCGTCTCCGGGGCCGGCGGCCACCTGCTGCAGGAAGGGGTTGGTGGCGCGCTCGCGGCCGATGCTGGTCTGGGTGCCGTGGCCGGACAGCACCACGGTCGAGTCGTCGAGCGGCAGGCACACACGGGCCAGGGACTCGAGGATCTCGGCGTGGTCGCCGCCGGGCAGATCGGTGCGTCCGATGGAGCCGGCGAAGAGCAGGTCGCCCGAGAAGAACACCGAGGGGATGTCCGCCTGTTCGGGCAGCCTGAAGGTCACCGACCCCTTGGTATGGCCCGGCGCGTGCGCGACGGTGAACTCCATTCCGGCCAGCTTCAGTTCGGCGCCGTCGGCCAGCTCCTTGACGTCGTCCGGTTCGCCGACGGTCAGCTCGCCCATGAGCTGGGTGCCGATGGACCGTCCGAGTGCCTTGGCCGGGTCGCTCATCATGAAGCGGTCGGCGGGGTGGATCCAGGCCGGTACGTCATGGGCGCCGCAGACCGGGACCACCGAGGCGACGTGGTCGATGTGGCCGTGGGTGAGGATGACGGCGACGGGCTTGAGCCGGTGTTTGGCGACGGCCTCCTCGACGCCTTGGGCCGCCTGGTGGCCCGGGTCGATGATCACGCACTCCTCGCCTGCGGCGGGGGCGACCAGGTAGCAGTTGGTCCCCCAGGCCCCGGCGGGGAACCCGGCAATGAGCACGATCGTCCTTAAATGTCGTCCGGAAGAGTCGGCCGGCGGAAGAATGTCGGCAGCTCCAGAGCCTACCGGCGGCGGCCCCGGCACAGCGAACCCGTATACGGTACGGCCGAGCCCTCCGGCAGGACACCGAATGGCATACGGCGTGAGGAGACGACCCGGTGGTCAGTAGCGAGCAGCGGCGGCGGCAACTCGCCCGGGAGAAGTACCTGCGGCAGCAGCAGCGGCGCGAGACGGCGCGGCGCAAGTCGCGCCAGCGCAATGTGGTGATCGCCTCCGTGCTGGCCGTGGTGCTGGCAGGCGGCGGCGCCGTGGCGGCCGCGGGCGCGTTCTCCGGGGACGACAAGGACAAGAAGAAGGACGACGCCGCCGCGTCCACTCCTTCGGCCCCCGCCACCAGCAAGGCGCCGGACCCGTGCGCCAAGGAGGCGAAGGCGGTCGCGGGCAAGAAGCCGAAGAAGATGTCGTTCAAGAAGGAGCCCGCGGTCTCCGTCGACGAGTCGGCTTCGTACACGATGAAGCTGGAGACCACCTGCGGGGGCATCTCCGTCGACCTGAACGCCGCCAAGGCGCCGCACACGGTCAACTCGTTCGACTTCCTGGCGGGCAAGGGGTACTTCGACCACACCAAGTGCCACCGCCTGGTGAACCAGGGGATCTACGTGCTGCAGTGCGGTGACCCGCAGGGCACCGGCGCGGGCGGCCCCGGCTACACCCTGCCGGACGAGAACCTGAAGGACCCCTCGCTGAAGGGGAACAAGTACCCGGCCGGCACGGTCGCGATGGCGAACCAGTACAACGCGCAGACCAAGAAGGGCCGGGATAGCGGCGGCAGCCAGTTCTTCCTGGTCTACGAGGACAGCCAGCTGCCGCCGGACTACACCCCCTTCGGGAAGGTCTCCGAGGACGGCATGAAGGTCCTGAAGAAGATCGGCAAGGCCGGAGCGGCGGCCCCCGATCAGATGGGGAACACCGCGCCGAACGCCAGCGTGGTGATCAACAAGGCGACGGTCACCAAGTCCTGAGGTCGCCGGGCGTGCGTACTGCGAAATTTCGGTCGCGCAGGATACGGACAGCCGGGGCACCGGTCGCCTATGTTGGCGGTGTGCAGGGTGTCTGCCGCGATGGCCGCACCACCCTGCTGGGAGACCGGCCCGGGCGTCGCTGCCCGGCCGGAAGAAACTGTGGACGATGCCCGCGGGCCGCACGCCCGCCCCGGCATCATGTGGAGGAGGCGCTGTGAGCAGCGAGCCTTGGGGCCGCGTCGACGAGGCGGGGACCGTGTACGTGCGTACGGCCGACGGTGAACAGGTCGTCGGATCGTGGCAGGCGGGATCGCCCGACGAGGCCCTCGCCTACTTCGAGCGCAAGTACGACGGTCTGGTCGTCGAGATCGGCCTTCTCGAGCGCCGGGTCAAGACCACCGATCTGTCGGCCAAGGACGCCACGGCGGCCATCGAGCACATCCGGCAGCAGGTCGACGAGCACCATGTGGTCGGCGATCTGGACGCGCTGCGCAAGCGGCTCGACCAGCTCGCGAAGGATGTCGAGGCGCGCCGTGAGGAGCGCCGGGCGGCCAAGGCGGTCCAGACCGACGAGGCCCGCCATGCCAAGGAGGCGCTGGTCGCCGAGGCCGAGGAGCTGGCGGCCAGCGAGCAGTGGCGGGCGGCCGGGGAGCGGCTGCGCGCCCTGGTCGACACCTGGAAGGGCCTGCCGCGGCTGGACCGCAAGACGGACGACCAGCTGTGGCACCGCTTCTCGCACGCCCGCTCGGCGTTCTCCAAGCGGCGCAAGGCGCACTTCGCGGCGCTGGACGCGCAGCGCGAGGAGGCCCGGCAGGCCAAGGAGAAGCTGGTCGCCGAGGCGGAGGCGCTGTCCGGCTCCACCGACTGGGGGCCGACCGCGGCCCGCTACCGGGAGCTGATGTCCGACTGGAAGGCCGCGGGCCGCGCGCAGCGCGAGCACGAGGACGACCTGTGGAACCGGTTCCGGGGCGCCCAGGACGTCTTCTTCCAGGCCCGGGGCGCGGTCTTCGCCGAGCGGGACGCCGAGCAGCGGGAGAACCTGACCCGCAAGGAGGAGCTGGTCGCCGAGGCCGAGAAGCTGCTGCCGATCTCGGACCTGAAGGCGTCCCGCGCGGCGTTCCGGTCGATCAACGAGCGGTGGGAGGCCGTCGGCCATGTGCCGCGGGACGCCCGGGCCAAGATCGAGGGTCGGCTGCACGCGGTCGAGCGCGCCTTCCAGGAGGCCGACGAGACCGAGTGGCGGCGTACGAACCCCGAGGCGCGGGCGCGCGCCCAGGGACTCACCGGCCAGCTTCAGGACGCCGTCGACAAGCTCCGTTCCCAGATCGACGCGGCTCGCGCGGCGGGGAACAACGCGAAGGCCGACAAGCTCTCCAAGGAGCTGGAGGGCCGGCAGGCGCTGCTGGACCAGGCGCTCAAGGGCCTGGAGGAGTTCGGCGGCTGACGCCTGGCACCTGACACGGCAAGCGCGAACGGCGGCCCCGGGAGACCGGGGCCGCCGTTCGCGTTGCCGCGGCGCTCTACGGCGCTCTACGGCGTTTTCTCAGCGTGCCCGGGCCGATGTGACCCGATAGACGTCGTAGACGCCCTCGACGCCGCGTACGGCCTTCAGGACGTGTCCCAGATGCTTGGGGTCGCCCATCTCGAACGTGAAGCGCGAGGTGGCCACCCGGTCGCGGGAGGTCTGCACGGCCGCGGAGAGGATGTTGACGTGCTGGTCGGACAGGACGCGGGTGACGTCCGACAGCAGCCGGGACCGGTCCAGCGCCTCGACCTGGATGGCGACCAGGAAGACCGACGACTGGGTGGGCGCCCATTCGACGTCGAGGATGCGCTCCGGCTGCTGGGACAGCGAGTCCACGTTGACGCAGTCGGCCCGGTGGACGGAGACGCCGCTGCCGCGGGTGACGAAGCCGATGATCGGGTCGCCCGGCACCGGCGTACAGCAGCGGGCAAGCTTGACCCACACGTCCTCGACGCCCTTGACCACGACGCCCGGGTCGGCGTTGGCGCGGCGCTTGGAGCGCCGGATGGGCGGGGCGGTCTCGGCGATGTCCTCGTTGGCGGCCTCCTCGCCGCCGAGGGCCGAGACGAGCTTGCCGACCACGTTCTGCGCGGAGACATGGCCCTCGCCGATGGCCGCGTAGAGCGAGGAGATGTCCGGGTAGCGCATCTCGTGGGCGAGGGTGACCAGCGAGTCGCCGGTCAGGATCCGCTGGATCGGCAGGTTCTGCTTGCGCATCGCCCGGACGATCGCGTCCTTGCCCTGTTCGATGGCCTCGTCGCGGCGCTCCTTGGAGAACCAGCCGCGGATCTTGTTGCGGGCCCGCGGTGACTTGACGAAGCCCAGCCAGTCGCGGGACGGCCCGGCACCGGCCGCCTTGGAGGTGAAGACCTCCACCAGGTCGCCGTTGTCGAGGGTCGACTCCAGCGGCACCAGCCGGCCGTTGACCCGCGCCCCGATGGTGCGGTGGCCGACCTCGGTGTGGACGGCGTACGCGAAGTCCACCGGGGTGGCCCCGGCCGGGAGCGCTATGACGTCGCCCTTGGGCGTGAAGACGAAGACCTCGTTGCGGGACAGGTCGAAGCGCAGCGACTCCAGGAACTCGCCCGGGTCCTCGGTCTCCTTCTGCCAGTCCAGGAGCTGCCGCAGCCACGCCATGTCGTTGACGGCGTCGTCCTTGCCCGCCTTGCCCCGGGGCACGTCGGTGCGCACCTTGGAGGTCCCGGCGACGGCCTCCTGCTTGTACTTCCAGTGCGCGGCGATGCCGTACTCGGCGCGGCGGTGCATGTCGAAGGTGCGGATCTGCAGCTCGACCGGCTTGCCGCTGGGCCCGATGACCGTCGTGTGCAGCGACTGGTACATGTTGAACTTGGGCATCGCGATGTAGTCCTTGAACCGCCCGGGCACCGGGTTCCATCGCGCGTGGATGGTCCCCAGGGCCGCGTAGCAGTCGCGGACGGTGTCGACGAGCACCCTGATGCCCACCAGGTCGTAGATCTCGGCGAAGTCCCGGCCCCGCACGATCATCTTCTGGTAGACGGAGTAGTAGTGCTTGGGGCGGCCGGTCACGGTCGCCTTGATCCGGGCCGCCCGCAGATCGCCCTGGACCTGGTCGGTGACGACGGCCAGGTACTCGTCGCGCTTGGGGGCCCGCTCGGCGACCAGCCGGACGATCTCGTCGTACATCTTGGGGTAGAGGATCGCGAAGGCGAGGTCCTCCAGCTCCCACTTGATGGTGTTCATGCCCAGCCGGTGGGCGAGCGGGGCGTAGATCTCCAGCGTCTCGCGGGCCTTCTTTTCCTGCTTCTCCCGCTTCAGGTAGCGCATGGTGCGCATGTTGTGCAGCCGGTCGGCGAGCTTGATCACCAGGACCCGGGGGTCCTTGGCCATCGCGACGACCATCTTGCGGACGGTCTCGGCCTGGGCGGCCTCGCCGAACTTGACCTTGTCCAGCTTGGTGACGCCGTCGACGAGCAGGGCGACCTGGTCGCCGAAGTCGCGGCGCAGGGTGTCCAGGCCGTATTCGGTGTCCTCGACGGTGTCGTGCAGCAGCCCGGCCATCAGGGTGGCCGGATCCATACCCAGCTCGGCGAGGATCGTGGTCACCGCGAGCGGATGGGTGATGTACGGATCGCCGCTCTTGCGCTTCTGGCCGCGGTGCCAGCGCTCGGCCACCTGGTACGCGCGCTCGATCTGGCGCAGGGTGGCGCCGTCCGCCTTGGGGTCGTTGCCGCGCACGATGCGCAGCAGCGGCTCCAGGACGGGGTTGTACGGGCTGGAGCGCTGCACGCCGAGGCGGGCGAGGCGGGCGCGCACGCGGTTGGACGAGCCGGAGCGCGGGGCCGGGCTCTGCGTGGTGCGCGGCGCGGCCGGGGCGGGCCGAAGCTCGCCGCCGCGGCCTGCCGCGGGGGGCGTCGGCCGCGTCTGCTCGGGGGCGGCGGATGCCGGTGCCGGACGGTCCGCGCCGTTTCCGGGCGTGGCGGAGGCCGCCGTCGTCTGCTCGGCGGCGGCGGTCGCGTCCGGCTGCGGACGGACTCCGGGGGAGAGCGGCTGGGCCTCGTCTGGCAAGAGAGCACTCCTCAAGCGGTCCGGACCCCGGGGGGTCGGGGTGCCAATGGTATCGATCCCGCCACTCCGCTTGCCTCTCGGCCGCGATGTCCGGGCAACGCAGGAGGGCGGGGACCTGTTCCTTGCGCAGGTCCCCGCCCTCCGGCGGCGGTGTCGGCGGATTCCGGTCAGACCGTGATCAGGGCCTCCAGCGGGGCGCTGTCCAGCGCGCTCAGCAGCCGTCTGCGGCCCTCCAGGAAGCCCAGCTCCATGAGCACGGCGACGCCTGCGACCTGGGCACCGGCCCGCCGGATGAGCTGGAGCGACGCCTCCGCGGTGCCGCCGGTGGCGAGCACGTCGTCGATGACCAGGACCCGGTCGCCGGGCTCCAGCGCGTCCGCGTGTATCTCGATCTCCGCGGTGCCGTACTCCAGCTCGTACGCCTGCCCCAGGGTCGCCCCGGGGAGCTTGCCCGCCTTGCGGACCGGTACGAAACCGATGCCCGCGCGCACGGCGGCCGGGGCGGCAAGGATGAAGCCCCGCGCCTCCAGGCCCACGACCTTGTCCGCCCGGTGGCGCACGCACAGCTCGGCGAGCGCCTCGGTCAGCGCTGAGAAGGCCGCGGCGTCGGCGAGCAGCGGGGTGATGTCCTTGAACATCACGCCCGGCTGCGGATAGTCCGGCACGTCCTGGATCCGGCTGAGCAGCAGCCCGCGCAACTCCTCGGTGCCGAGCGGTCCGGCGGCGGTCGTCTCGCTCATCGGCGCTTCCCCGACGGTCGGCCGCGGCCCCGGTTGCGGGAGGCGGGCTGGCGGCGCTGGCCGACGACTCCGGCCGGGGCCGCGTCCTCCAGGTCCGCTTCGTCGCCCTCGTCGGCCGGGTGGTCCTCGTCCTTCGCCCCACGCTCGGCCTCGGCCTTGGCGGCCGCCGCGCGCTTGGCGCGCACGCGCTTGGCCAGCGCCTTCATCTGCGGGTCGCGGCTCTTGAAGTCGGAGACCAGCGGGGTGGCGATGAAGATCGAGGAGTACGCACCGGCGGCGAGGCCGACGAACAGGGCGAGCGAGATGTCGTTGAGCATGCCCGCGCCGAGCAGACCGCCACCGATGAAGAGCATCGCGCCGACCGGCAGCAGCGCCACGACCGTGGTGTTGATGGACCGCACCAGGGTCGAGTTGAGGCTGCGGTTGGCCACCTCGGCGTAGGTGTAGCGGGTCTGCTTGGTGATGTCCCTGGCGCCCTCCTTGAGACCGTCGAAGACCACGACGGTGTCGTAGAGGGAGTAACCGAGAATCGTCAGCAGACCGATCACGGTGCCCGGGGTGACCTCGAAGCCGACCAGCGCGTAGACACCGACGGTGATGGTGAGGTCGTGCACCAGGGCGATCAGGGCGGCCAGCGCCATTCGCCATTCGAAGGCGATGGCGAGGTAGATCACCACCAGGACCATGAAGATCGCGAGGCCCTGCCAGGCCTTTCCGGCGATCTCCTCACCCCAGCTCGGGCCGACCAGCTGGGTGTCGATCTTGTCGGTCTTGACGCCCAGCTCCTTGGCCAGGTTCTCCTGGACCGGCACGGCCTCCTTGGTGCCCAGCTCGCTGATCTGGATCCGCATGCCCCCGCCGCCCAGCTCCTGGACGACCGCGGTGTGGCCGCCGGACGCCTTCTCGGCGACCTCCTGGGCCTGGGAGACCGAGATCTTGCTGCTCGGGGTGTTGAAGACCGCGCCGCCGGAGAACTCGATGCCCATGTTGAGGCCGCGCACCGCCAGACCGGCGATGGCCGTGATGGTGATCAGTATCGAGATGGCGTACCAGATCTTCCGCTTGCCGACGAAGTCGTAGCCGACCTCGCCTCGGTAGAGCCTGGCGCCGAGATTGCCGAGTCGCGACATCTCACGCCTCCTTCGTGTCGGCGGGGCCGGGGGCGGCGGGACGACTGCGGCGCAGCGGTGGTTTGGCCCCGAGACGCTTGGGGTCCAGACCGGACCACGGATGGCCGTTCCCGAAGAACGGGCGGCGGGCGAGGAGGGTCATCAGCGGCTTGGTGAACAGGAACACCACGACGACGTCGAGCAGCGTGGTCAGCCCCAGAGTGAAGGCGAAGCCCTTCACCTTGCCGACGGTCACGATGAACAGCACCGCGGCGGCCAGGAACGACACGAAGTCGGAGACCAGGATGGTGCGCCGGGCCCGGGGCCAGCCGCGCTCGACGGCCGGGCGCAGCGAGCGTCCCTCACGGATCTCGTCACGGATGCGCTCGAAATAGACGATGAACGAGTCGGCGGTGATACCGATCGCCACGATCGCACCACAGACGGCCGGCAGGTTCAGCGCGAAGCCGATGCCCGGGCCGAGCAACACCATGATCGTGTACGTCAGTATGGCGGAGGCCATGAGGGACGCCATGGCCACCAGGGACAGACCGCGGTAGTAGACGACCAGGTAGATCACCACGAGGGCGAGGCCGATCGCACCGGCGATCAGACCGGCGTTCAGCTGCTCACCGCCGAGGGCCGCGGAGACAGTGGTCTCGTCGGCGATGTCGAAGGACAGCGGCAGCGCGCCGTAGGACAGCACGTTGGCCAGGTCCGCGGAGCTCTGCTGGGTGAAGCCGCCGGAGATGGTGGCCCGGCCGCCGGTGATGGCGCCCTGGGTGACCTCGGGGTCGGAGACGACCTCGCCGTCCAGGACGATCGCGAAGCGGTTCTGCGGGGACTGCTGCTTGGTCAGCTCACCGGTCGTCTTCGCGAACTTCTTGGCGCCCTTGTTGTTGAAGTCGAGCTGCACGATCCAGCCCGAGGCGTTCTGGCTCTCGAAGACGGACGAGGCGTCGTCGACGTCGGTGCCCTCGACCTCGGAGGGGCCGAGGACGAACTTGGAGTCACCCTTCTGGCTGCAGGCCAGAACGGGCTCGGTCGGCTTGCTGTTCGCCGCCTTCTCGGCCGCCGCGGCGCGCCCGGCCGGCTTGGTGCAGTCCAGCGCCGCGAAGTCCTTGGCCAGCTTCTCCTGGCCCTTCTGGCTGGGGGCGTCCGAGGGCTTGCCCGTCTGACCGCTCTCGGGGGTCTTGGTCGGGGTGGGCGTCGGCGCCGCCTTGTCGGCCTTCAGGGCCTCGGGGATGGCCCGGCCCTGGGTGCTGGCGCTGGGGGTGGGCGAGCCCTTGGGCTTCTCGCTGCTGCCCTGGTCACCCTTGTCCGCGCTGCCCTTGGAGGCGCTCGCGGAGGGAGACGGGGTGGAGCCGGGCTGCTTGGTCTTGCCGCCGGACGTGGTGGTCACCACGGGACGGAAGTACAGCTGAGCGGTGGTGCCCACCTGCTGCCGGGCCTGCTTCGCGTTCGTCCCCTTGGGGATGTTCACGATGATGTGCTTGTCGCCCTGCGTCTGGACCTCGGCCTCGGACACACCCAGGCCGTTGACCCGCCGCTCGATGATGCTGACGGCGGTGTTCATGTTGGCCGTGTTGATCGCGTTGGGCTTGCCCGGCTGGTTCTTGGCCTCCAGCGTGAAGCTGGTGCCGCCCGCGAGATCGATTCCCAGCCGCGGTGTGGTGTGACCGGAGAGGAACATCCCCCCGATGAGCGCCACCATGGCGATCACGATCACGGCCAGCGCGCGCCCGGGCTTGCCCTGTGACCCGGGGGACTTGCGGCCCTTCTTCGGTGCTGCCACCTTGTCGTATCTCCCTGTCCAACCGCCCCGAAGCGGGTGTGCGCGGGGCGGCCACGAAGTCTTGTGGGGGTGTGCCCCCGCCGGAGCCTAGAGCGTCCATGAAACACGGCGCGCCGAGCGGGGGCACGCCGTGGTTCACACTGCAGGACTACTTCGCGTCGGCGCCGCCGTCCCGCTTTTCGTCCTCGGGCGCGTCGGCCGTGGCGGCGGCGTCCTTGCCGAGGTCGATCTTCTTGGCGTCGGCCTTCTCGCCCTCCGGCTCGCCGTCCGCCTCCGCCTTGTCGGCGGAGTCCGCGTCGCCCGCGGGGGTGGTCAGCGAGGAGGCGTCGTCGGGGACGACAGGGGTGTCGGCGCCGTCGACGGCTCCGTCGGCGTCGTCCGCGCCGTCATCGGGGTCGATGCCGTGGACGATGTGGTTGTACTCCGCGTCGGAGAGGACGGCGCCGATCGCGTTCTTCGCGTAGATCGCGTGAACGGCGGGGGCCACCTCGAGGAGGACCGTGTCGTCGTGGACCTCCTTGACCGTCGCGTACATGCCGCCGATGGTCCGCACGCCGGTGCCCGGCTGCATGGTGTCGCGCATCTTTGCGGCCTGGCGCTGCTTGTTCTTGGCCGACCGCGTCATCAGGAACATGGCCCCGATAAGCACGATGAACGGCAGGAGAGTCACGATATTCACGGGACGGAGATCCTTCACACGACCGCTGGGGCGCGGCCTGGTCTACGGGGGTGGGTATGCCATACGGAAGAACGGACGGCACACGGACGGCATCGGCGGAGTCTAAGCGAGCCCACGCCTATGGAACAACGCCCGGCGTGGCACCGGGGTTCCTGACCCCACCATTATTCGCTCTTCACGCCATGATGCCGGAGCATACGCGCCTTCACGCCTCAAACAGGCCGCTCTGGCCGCCCCCGGCGGCGCGCTGCGGCGGGGTGAGGCCCAGGTGCTCCCAGGCCGCGGGGGTCCCGATCCGGCCCCGGGGCGTACGGGCCAGCAGGCCCTCGCGCACCAGAAACGGCTCGGCGACCTCTTCCACGGTCTCACGCTCCTCCCCCACCGCGACCGCCAGGGTGGACAGGCCCACCGGGCCGCCGCCGAACAGCTTGAGCAGGGCGCTGAGCACCGCCCGGTCCAGCCGGTCCAGGCCCCGGCCGTCCACGTCGTAGACCGCCAGGGCGCTCGCGGCGATCTCCCGGGTGATGAGGCCGTCCGCCTTGACCTGGGCGTAGTCGCGCACCCGGCGCAGCAGCCGGTTGGCGATACGGGGCGTGCCGCGGGAGCGCCCGGCGATCTCGGCCGCGCCCTCGGGATCTATGGTCAGCTCCAGGAGCCGGGCGGAGCGGTGGATCACGCGCTCCAGCTCGGCGGGGGCGTAGAACTCCATGTGGCCGGTGAAGCCGAAGCGGTCGCGCAGCGGGGGCGGCAGCAGTCCGGCCCGGGTGGTCGCGCCGACCAGGGTGAACGGCGGCAGCTCCAGCGGGATGGCGGTGGCCCCGGGCCCCTTGCCGACGATGACGTCGACGCGGAAGTCCTCCATCGCCATGTACAGCATCTCCTCGGCGGGCCGGGACATGCGGTGGATCTCGTCCAGGAACAGCACCTCGCCCTCGGTGAGCGAGGAGAGGATCGCAGCGAGGTCGCCCGCGTGCTGGATGGCCGGGCCGGAGGTGATGCGGATCGGGGCGCCCATCTCGGCCGCGATGATCATCGAGAGGGTGGTCTTGCCGAGCCCGGGCGCGCCGGAGAGCAGCACGTGGTCGGCGGTGCCGCCGCGCTGCCGGGCCGCCTTGAGGACCAGGTCCAGCTGCTCGCGGACCCGCTCCTGGCCGACGAACTCCCCCAGGTCCTTGGGGCGCAGGGCGGCCTCCACCGCCTGGTCGTCCCCGTCGGCGTCGGCGCCCACCAGCCGGCTGCCCGCGTCACCGGGCAGGGCGCCGGACAGGGCGTCGTCGGCGTCGGCCGGTGCGGTCTCGTCCCAGTTCACTGCGTTTCGCCTCGCGAGATCTCATCGAGCGGTCCGGCCGGGCGCGGCATGGCGCACCGGCGGCCGGTCAGCGGGTGCGGTTCAGGGTCTGCAGGGCGGCCCGCAGCAGCTGCGCCACCTGCGGCGCACCGCCCTCGGCCAGGGCCGCTTCGGCCTGCGGGGTGACGGCGGCCACCGCCTCGTCGGCCTCCCGGGTGGCGTACCCGAGGCCGACCAGGGCGGTGTGCAGCTGGTCGCTCCAGCCCGCGGCCGCGGGCGGGCGGGCGGCGGGCACGGTCCGGCCGACCGGCTCGCCGAGCCGGTCCTTCAGCTCCAGCAGCAGCTTCTGCGCCCCCTTCTTGCCGATGCCGGGGACCGCGGTGAGCGCCTTCTCGTCACCGGTGGAGACGGCGAGCCGCAGCGTGTCCGGCGCGTGCACGGCCAGCATGGCCTGGGCGAGCCGGGGTCCGACCCCGCTGGCGGTCTGGAGCAGCTCGAAGACCTGGCGCTCGTCGTCGTCCGCGAAGCCGTACAGCGTCAGGGAGTCCTCGCGGACCACGAGCGAGGTGGCGAGCCGGGCGGGCTCGCCGATCCGCAGCCCGGACAGGGTGGCCGGGGTGCACTGGACCGCCATCCCGACCCCGCCGACCTCGACGACGGCGGTGTTCGGGGCGAGCGCCGCGACCGGACCGGAGACGAACGCGATCATTTGGTACGGCCTTTCATGGGGCGGCTCAGGGTGCGGTGGGCGGCGACGGCCTGCTGCAGCCGGTTGGTCGCGGGGGCGCGCCAGATGTGGCAGATGGCGAGCGCCAGGGCGTCGGCGGCGTCGGCCGGTTTGGGCGGGGCGTCCAGCCGCAGCAGCCGGGTGACCATGGCGCCGACCTGCGCCTTCTCGGCTCGCCCCGAGCCGGTGACGGCCGCCTTGACCTCGCTGGGGGTGTGCAGCGCGACGGGCAGCCCGCGGCGCGCCGCGCAGAGCATCGCGACCGCGCTGGCCTGGGCGGTGCCCATGACGGTCCGCACGTTGTGCTGGCTGAACACCCGCTCCACGGCTACGAATTCGGGCCGGTGCGCGTCCAGCCACTCCTCGATGCCGCGCTCGATGAGGACGAGGCGGTCGCCGATCCCGGCGTCCGCCGGGGTCCGTATGACGCCGACGCCCAGCATCCGCAGGGGGCGGCCCGCCACCCCGTCGACCACGCCGATACCGCACCGGGTCAGCCCCGGGTCCACGCCCAGCACCCGCACCGCGCCCCTCCCCTCCGTCACGCTTCGGTCATGTGTTCCTGCAGGCTAGCGGCTGCCACCGACAGCACCGGCCGACAACGCCGACGGGCCGGTGGGGTGTGTCCCCGCCGACCCGCCCGCCATACGTGTGCTGATGTGCCGTCAGGCGTCGACCTTGGCCATGACCTCGTCGGAGACGTCGAAGTTGGCGAAGACGTTCTGCACGTCGTCGCTGTCCTCGAGCGCGTCGATCAGCTTGAAGATCTTGCGCGCGCCGTCCTCCTCCAGTTCCACCTGCATCGTAGGCACGAAGTTGGTGTCGGCCGAGTCGTAGTCGATGCCCTCCTTCTGGAGCGCCGTGCGGACCGCGACCAGATCGGTGGCCTCGCTGAGCACCTCGAAGGACTCGCCGATGTCGTTGACCTCCTCGGCGCCCGCGTCGAGCACCGCGGCCAGCACGTCGTCCTCGGCCAGCTCACCCTTGGGGACGATCACGACGCCCTTGCGGTTGAACAGGTACGACACCGAGCCCGGGTCGGCCATCGAGCCGCCGTTGCGGGTCATCGCCACGCGGACGTCGGAGGCGGCGCGGTTGCGGTTGTCGGTCAGGCACTCGATGAGCACCGCGACACCGTTGGGGCCGTAGCCCTCGTACATGATCGTCTCGTACTGGGCGCCGCCCGCCTCGAGACCGGCACCGCGCTTGACCGCGCTGTCGATGTTCTTGTTCGGGACCGACTGCTTCTTGGCCTTCTGGATGGCGTCGTAGAGCGTCGGGTTGCCCTCGATGTCGGCCCCGCCCATCCGGGCCGCCACCTCGATGTTCTTGATCAGCTTCGCGAAGAGCTTGCCGCGCTTGGCATCGATCACGGCCTTCTTGTGCTTCGTCGTAGCCCATTTAGAGTGGCCGGACATCCGCCTGTCTCCTTCGCGTTACCCATTCCTGCACGAACGTCTGCGATCCTACCGGGATCGCCGCTCAGCGCGCGGCCCCCACCATGTCGACGAACAAGGCGTGCACGCGGTGGTCACCGGTCAGCTCCGGGTGGAACGAGGTCGCGAGGACATTGCCCTGCCGGACCGCGACCGGGTGGCCCTCGTACGTCGCCAGCACCTCGGCGCCGCCGCCCACCGATTCGACCCACGGCGCGCGGATGAAGACGCCTTCCACGGGGCCGCCGTCGATGCCCTTGATACCGACCGCGGCCTCGAAGGACTCGTTCTGGCGGCCGAAGGCGTTGCGACGCACGATCATGTCGATGCCTCCCACGGTCTCCTGGTCGTCCCGGCCGTCGAGGATCTTGTCCGCGACCATGATCATACCGGCGCAGGTGCCGTACACCGGCAGGCCCGCGCGGATGCGCTCGCGCAGCGGCTCCAGCAGCCCGAAGATGACCGCGAGCTTGGACATGGTGGTGGACTCGCCGCCGGGGATCACCAGACCCTCGACCTCGGCCAGTTCCTCGGGGCGGCGCACCGGCCGGGCCTGGGCGCCGGCCGCGGCGAGCGCGGCCAGATGCTCACGGACGTCGCCCTGGAGGGCGAGCACGCCGATGAGGGGAGTCTCGGACGTCTCGGACACGGTACGGGGACCTCTCGGGTGTCAGGGTGAAACGCGTCCGGTGGACGGCCCGCGGGCGGCGCGGGCCGTCCACCGGACGTGGGGACGCGGGGGTTACCAGCCGCGGTTGGCGTACCGCTCGGCCTCGGGGAGGGTGTCGCAGTTGATGCCGACCATGGCCTCGCCCAGGTCGCGGGACGCGTCCGCGATGACCTTCGGGTCGTCGTAGAAGGTGGTCGCCTTCACGATCGCCGCGGCGCGCTTCGCCGGGTCACCGGACTTGAAGATGCCCGAGCCCACGAAGACGCCCTCCGCGCCGAGCTGACGCATCAGCGCGGCGTCGGCCGGGGTGGCGACACCACCGGCGGAGAACAGCACGACGGGCAGCTTGCCGGTCTGCGCGATCTCCGCGACCAGCTCGTACGGGGCGCGCAGCTCCTTGGCGGCGGCGAACAGCTCGTGGTTGTCCAGGCCGCGCAGCCGGGCGATCTCGTTCTTGATCTGGCGCAGGTGACGGACCGCCTCGACGACGTTGCCGGTACCGGCCTCGCCCTTGGAACGGATCATCGCCGCACCCTCGGCGATCCGGCGCAGCGCCTCGCCCAGGTTGGTGGCACCGCACACGAACGGGGTGGTGAAGGACCACTTGTCGCTGTGGTTGACCTCGTCGGCCGGGGTCAGCACCTCGGACTCGTCGATGTAGTCGACGCCCAGGGACTGGAGCACCTGCGCCTCGACGAAGTGGCCGATGCGGGACTTCGCCATGACCGGGATGGAGACCGCGCCGATGATGCCGTCGATCATGTCCGGGTCGGACATCCGGGCCACGCCGCCGTCCTTGCGGATGTCGGCCGGAACCCGCTCCAGCGCCATGACCGCGACGGCACCGGCGTCCTCGGCGATCTTGGCTTCCTCCGGCGTGACGACGTCCATGATCACGCCGCCCTTGAGCTGCTCGGCCATGCCGCGCTTGACGCGGGCGGTGCCGGTCGCGGGAGCCGCCGGATTCTCTGCGGACGGGGACGTGCTGGCGGACGTGGTGGACACGGTTTGACCTCACTCGATAGTGAAAAGTGCGATGAACCCATCGTAGGGCCGTTCGATACCTGTTCATGACCCGGCCATCCGGTCCGGGTCATGGACATGTGTGATACACGCATGAACGAAACCCGGTCCGGGCGGGCCCCGGCAAGGGCCAATCGCAGGCCGGTGGCTCTCGGGTGATGAGGCCGGTGGCTCCGACGCCCGCCCTGCCGCCTCAGTGCGCGGCGCGTGCCACCAGGGCCGCCGGAGGCTCGTCGTCCATCTCGAACGCCAGCGGAAACGGGGCATGGCCCGCCAGCCGGAACCAGCGCACCTTGCGGTGGCGGCGCAGCGCCCGCGCCGCCCGCACCGCGTCGTTGTGGAACCGCCGCGCCATCGGCACCCGGCGAACCGCCTCCGCCAGCTCCTCCAGCGCCGCCTCGCCGCCCGGCGCCTCCCGCACCGCCTCGACCTGCGCGGGCTCCTCGAAGACCGCCCGCAGCGCCTGGCTCAGCTCGCTCTCGGCGACCTCACGGTGCTCCTCCTCGGCCTGCCGGGCGGCGTGCGCGGCCTGGTAGAGCACCATCGAGGAGGCGGGGTCGAGCACTCCGGCGGTGCCCAGCTCCTGGGTGACCGACGCGCGGCGCAGCAGCTGCGCGTCCAGCGCCGCCCGCGCCGCGTCCTGACGGCTGTGCAGCCGGTCCAGCCGCCCCGCGGTCCAGCTCAGATAGACGGCGACGACCACCAGCGCGACCGCGACCCAGATCAGTGTGCTCACGCCGCGCCACGCTACCGCCTGCCGCCCCGGCTTTCCGCCCCCGTCGTGGGTCGGTCCTAGTCCCGGGTCAGGCCCAGCCGGGTCAGCAGGCCGACGCGGTCGTCGGCGTCGACGGACGACGTACCGTCCGTCACCGTCTCGTAGACCGCCAGGACGTCCGCCCCCACGGTCGACCAGTCGAAGCGCCGCACATGGCGGCTGCCCCGCTCGCGCAGCTCGGCGAGCCGGTCCGGGTCGCCCAGCAGCCGTACCGCCGCGGCCGCCAGCGCGTCCGCGTCCTCATTGGCGAACAGCTCACCCGCCGCTCCCCCGTCCAGCACCTGGGCGAAGGCGTCCAGGTCGCTGGCGAGGACCGCGGCGCCCGCGGACATGGCCTCGACCAGGATGATGCCGAAGCTCTCGCCGCCCGTGTTGGGCGCGACGTACACGTCCACGCTGCGCAGGAAGCGCGCCTTGTCCTCGTCGCTGACCATCCCCAGGAACTCGACCCGGTCCCGCAGCCGCTCCGGGAGGTCCGCGACCGCCTCCTTCTCGTCGCCGCGCCCGGCGACCAGCAGCCGGGTTCCGGGCCGCTCGGCGAGGATCTTCGGCAGGGCGCGCATCAGCACCGGCAGCCCCTTGCGGGGCTCGTCGATGCGGCCGATGAACCCGATCGTGTCGCCCTGCCACTCGTCCTTCGGCTCGGCGTCGGCGAAGAAGCCCACGTCGACGCCGTTGGGGATGACGACGGCGTCGCCGCCCAGATGCTCGACCAGGGTCCGCCGCGCGTACTCGCTGACCGCGATCCGCGCGCTGATCTTCTCCAGCGCGGGCTGCAGGATCGGATACGCCGCGATCATGGCCCGCGAGCGCGGGTTGGAGGTGTGGAAGGTGGCGACGATCGGCCCCTGCGCCGCCCAGCAGGCGAGCAGCCCGAGGGAGGGCGAGGTGGGCTCGTGGATGTGGATGACGTCGAAGGCGCCGTCGTGCAGCCAGCGCCGCACCCGGGCGGCGGACAGGAAGCCGAAGTTGAGCCGGGCGACCGAACCGTTGTACGGCACCGGGACCGCGCGCCCCGCCGAGACGACGTACGGCGGCAAGGGGGTCTCGTCGTCCGCGGGGGCGAGGACGGAGACCTCGTGGCCGCGCCGGATGAGGTGCTCCGCCAGGTCGCGGATGTGGAACTGCACTCCGCCCGGGACATCCCAGGAGTAGGGGCAGACGATCCCGATCCTCAACGTTTCTCCATTCCAGGACCGTGATCCGGTCCAGGACCGTGGTCCAGGTCGGCCAGCCACAGCCGCTGGAGCATGTGCCAGTGCTCCGGGTGTTCGGCGATCCCCGAGGCGAAGGCGTCGGCGATGTGCTGGGCCATGACGGCAGTCTGATCGGCGCGCGTGCCGCTCTCCGGCACCTCGACGGGCGGATGGACCCGGCCCCGCATGACCGGGGACTCGTCGTACCACAGGGTGACCGGCAGCAGCAGCGCGCCGGTCTGCGCGGCGAGCCGCGCCGGGCCCGCGGGCATCTTCGCCGTCTCGCCGAAGAACGACACCTCCACGCCGGAGGCGGACAGGTCCCGGTCGGCCACCAGGCAGACCAGGCCGCCCGCCCGCAGCCGCCGCGCCAGCGTCCCGAACGCGGCACCGCCCTGGTGCGGCAGCACCTCCATGCCAAGACCCTCGCGGTAGGCGACGAAGCGGTCGTACAGCGACTCCGGCTTCAGCCGCTCCGCGACCGTGGTGAACGGCACCCCCAGTTCGGTGGTGACCCAGGCCCCGGCGAGGTCGTAGTTGCCCATGTGCGGCAGGGCGAGTATCACGCCGCGGTCGCTCGCCAGCCCGTCCGCCAGATAGTGCGCGTCCTTGATCTCCACGCCGCCGCGGATGCGCTCCGCGCTCCACGTCGGAAGCCGGAAGGACTCCATCCAGTAGCGCATGTACGAACGCATGCCCGCCCGGGACAGCTCGGCCAGCCGCCGCGGCGAGGCTTCGGGGACGACGCGCGCGAGATTGGCCTCCAGGCGCAGCACGCCCTTGCCGCGCCGCTTCCACGCCTGGTCGGCGATGCGCTGCCCGAGCGCCACGGCGACCGGCTCGGGGAGCTTCTTGACCGTGCTCCAGCCGAGCCCGTACAGCGCGTCGGTCAGCCGGTCCTTCACCGTGTCTCGCCCCCCTGGGGCACCGCGCGCTCCGTGGCGTCCGCCTCGGCGGCCTCCCGGCGCACGGTGACCACGCGCTGTACGAGGGTCACGGCACTGCCCACGGCCACGATCCACAGCCCGATCGGCAGCAGGATCTCGATGTGCGGCACGCCGAAGATGTGCAGGCCGGAGAGGCCGCAGGCGACCAGCGAGATCACCAGTCGCTCGGCCCGCTCGACCAGCCCGTTGACGTTCACCGGCAGCCCGATGCTCTCGCCGCGCGCCTTGGTGTACGACACCACCTGGCCACTGGTGAGACAGAAAATCGTCACCGCACACAGCACATTGTCGTCGCCCCCGCCCGCGTACCACAACGCCAGACCGCCGAAGATCGCCCCGTCGGCGACCCGGTCCAGCGTCGAGTCGAGGAACGCGCCCCAGCGGCTGGAGCGGCCCAGCTGCCGTGCCATATTGCCGTCGACCAGGTCCGAGAAGACGAAGAGCGTGATGACGACGGTGCCCCAGAAGAACTCGCCGCGGGGGTAGAAGACCAGCGCACCCGCGATCACACCACCGGTTCCGGTGAGCGTCACCGCGTCCGGGCTGACGCCGAGGCGGATGAGCAGGGCGGCGAACGGTGTGAGAACACGCGTGAAGAAAGCACGCGCGTACTTGTTCAGCATGGCCTTCCCGGTGGGTCGATACGGGCCGGATGGCCAAGAGGCCACCGGCTGGCCCATCGTAGCCAGGCGCTACCGGGGCGCCGCGCACCTGTCGGACCGCTCCCACGCCCCTCCCGTGTGATGCCCGGATGTGCGACGTATGGACGCGCCGTGACCTCGGTGGAAAGCTCGAAGTATCGCAAGGTGTCGACCTGGAGGCGAGACACATGGGCGACAAGACGAACACACACCCAGGGGCCGCCGGAAGGGCAGCGGCGGCCGACCGGCCCAGCTCCCTGCGGAACGTGGTGCTGGTCGGCCACAGCGGGTCCGGGAAGACGACGCTGGTGGAGGCCCTCGCGCTGGCGACCGGCGCGATCAACCGGGCCGGCCGGGTCGAGGACGGCGGCTGCCTCTCCGACCACGACGAGATCGAGCACCGGCAGCAGCGCTCGGTGCAGCTGTCCCTGGTCCCCGTCCAATGGGGCGGGGTGAAGATCAATCTTCTGGACACCCCGGGCTATGCCGACTTCGTCGGGGAGCTGAGGGCCGGTCTGCGAGCAGCGGACGCGGCCCTTTTCGTCGTTTCGGCGGCCCAGGACGCGGTGGGCATCGCGGGCGCCACCCGCATGGTCTGGGAGGAGTGCGCGGCGGTCGGGATGCCGCGCGCCATCGTGATCACGCACCTGGAGGCGGCCCGCGCCAGCTTCGAGGAAATGACCGAGATCTGCCGTCGGACCTTCGGCGGCGACGACCCCGACGCCGTCCTGCCGCTGTACCTGCCGCTGCGCGGCGAACCGGCCCCGGACGGGCACGCCCCGGTGACCGGGCTGATCGGCCTGCTCTCCCAGCAGGTCTACGACTACTCCTCGGGGTCCCGGACCGAGACCCCGCCCACCGACGGCCAGGTCCCCCTGGTCTCGGAGGCCCGCGACCGGCTCATCGAGGGGATCATCGCCGAGAGCGAGGACGAGACCCTCATGGACCGCTATCTGGGCGGCGAGAAGATCGATGTCAAGACGCTGATCGACGATCTGGAGAAGGCCGTCGCCCGCGGCAGCTTCCACCCCGTGCTGGCCGCCGCGCCCGCCGCCGACGGCTCCCGGCAGGGCCTGGGCACCACCGAGCTGCTGGAGCTGATCACCCGCGGCTTCCCCACGCCGCTGGAGCGCGAGGCCCCCGCGGTCACCACTCCGCAGGGCGCCGCGTGCCCGGCGCTGGCCTGCGACCCGGACGGGCCGCTGGCCGCCGAGGTCGTCAAGACCTCCTCCGATCCGTATGTCGGCCGGATCTCGCTGGTCCGGGTCTTCTCCGGGACACTGCGCCCGGACGAGACGGTGCACGTCTCGGGGCACGGCCTCGAGGACCGCGGCCATGAGGACCATGACGTGGACGAGCGGGTGGGCGCCCTGTCCACGCCGTTCGGCAAGCAGCAGCGCACGCTGTCCCAGGCCATCGCGGGCGACCTGGCGTGCGTCGCCAAGCTGACCCGCGCCGAGACCGGGGACACGCTGTCGGCCAAGGACCGGCCGCTGCTCATGGAGCCCTGGCAGATGCCCGACCCGCTGCTGCCCGTCGCCATCGAGGCGCACAGCAAGGCGGACGAGGACAAGCTGTCGCTGGGCCTGTCGCGGCTGGTGGCCGAGGACCCGACGATGCGGCTGGAGCAGAACCCGGACACCCACCAGGTGGTGCTGTGGTGCCTGGGCGAGGCCCATGTGGACGTCGCCCTGGAGCGGCTGCGCGCCCGGTACGGGGTGCAGGTGGACGGGGTGCCGTACAAGGTGGCGCTGCGCGAGACGTTCGGCGGCAAGTCCGCCGGGCGCGGGCGGCATGTCAAGCAGTCCGGCGGGCACGGCCAGTACGCCATCTGCGAGATCGAGGTGGAGCCGCTGCCGGGCGGCTCGGGCATCGAGTTCGTGGACAAGGTCGTCGGCGGCGCGGTGCCCCGGCAGTTCATCCCGTCCGTCGAGAAGGGCGTACGGGCCCAGGCGGCACGCGGCGTCTCCACCGGCAACCCGCTGGTCGACGTGCGGATCACGCTGCTGGACGGCAAGGCGCACTCGGTGGACTCCTCCGACGCCGCGTTCCAGACGGCGGGCGCGCTCGCGCTGCGCGAAGCGGCCGCCGACACCTGGATCGAGCTGCTGGAACCGGTGGTCAAGGTCGGCGTCCTGATCTCCGACGACTATGTCGGCGCCGTCATGAGCGACCTGTCCGGGCGGCGCGGGCGGGTCGTCGGCACCGAGCAGTCGGGCGGCGGCCGGACCCTGATCCAGGCGGAAGTCCCGGAGATCGAGATCGGCCGGTACGCGGTCGACCTGCGGTCGCTGTCGCACGGCACCGGGCGGTTCAGCCGCTCGTACGCCCGGCACGAGCCGATGCCGCCGCAGGTGGCCGAGCGGATGCGCGGCGAACGGGCCGGCGCCGGGGCGTAGGTCACGGGCCGCGGATCAGCCGCCCGCCCCGGCGGAGTTGGGGCGGGCGGCGGTCCGCGAGCGCCTGTGAGCGGGGAAGTTATCCACAGGTCACCACGCACTGGCGACAGGCGGTACGCACCCCGGATACGCTGAGGTCGCAGCGCAAGCAGCGTGCGGTATTGGGGGCGTTGGTGACGGACGGATTCGATTTCAGTCCCGGGGCACAGGTGCCCCTGTCCGGGTCTGCGGGAGAGACGGCGGCGACACAGGCGCTCGCCTCCGCCGCCTACCGTGACGACCCGGTGGCGAAGCTGCTGGAGGCCAACTCCGAGTGGACGGTCTCGGAGGTGAAGGCGCCCAAGATCTCGCTGTTCGAGCCGAACCTGGGCGAGGCGTTCTCGCGCGCCGTGCAGCTGCGCATGCTCGGCGGCGGCCGCAACCAGGTGATCCAGTCCTTCGGCACCGAGCCCCAGACGATCGTCGAGCACTGCCTGGCCGCCAACCGGATCCGCAAGGTCCGCGACGCCCGCCTCACCGTCGTCATGGTGATCTTCGGGCTGCTGTTCCTCCCCGGGGCGCTGCTCTGGCTCGGCGCCTTCCAGCTCCGCCGCTCGGTGGCAGGCGCCCAGGACAAGCGGATGGGAGCGCTGGGCACCGTCCTGATGGCGGCGCTCGGCGTCTTCGTCCTCATCTTCCTGGTCAAGCTGCCGTTCAACGGCTTCTGGGGCATATACCTGCGGGGCGTGGTGGTCGTCCCGGTGATCGGCTGGTTCATCGCCAAGCAGATCTGCGAGCGCACCGCCAAGGAGCTGCGGGACTACTGGGGCGGGCTGGTCTCGGGCACCGGAGTCGGCGCCAAGGTGCCGGAAACCGTGCCCAACCACCCGGGCCAGACCTCCGCCGAGGTGCTGCGCAAGTCACTGCACAAGCTCACCGCCGAGCAGTACAGCAACGTTGTCTTCTACGCCGGGGCCAAGGGCATACTCGGCATGGGCACCCGCTGGGGCAGCTGGCAGCTCGCCGAGGACCTGGTGTCGGCCGACCCCGACAAGGAGATCGACCCCTTCCGCAGCTGGGATGTCATACGGGCGATCCACGACCAGCTCCGCATGCTGGAGCGCACCCCGCTGCACACCGGTGGCTTCACCGCCCCGCCCCAGGTGCGCCACTGGGTGGTCTCCGCCGTCACCGAGGGCGCCAAGTCGGTCGAGCGCAGTGGCACTTCCGAGGAGGAAGGCTTCCAGATAAAGGGCGTCGAGCTGCAGCGGATCTGCGATCAGCAGCAGTTCGGCGCCGGTGACCGGCACTACCTGGGCGTGCAGTTCGTGCTGTGGGACGGCCAGTTGGTGATCACCCTCATGATCACGGTGACACTGCTGCACAAGACGCTGCGGATCGAGGTCACCGGGCATGCGCTGGGCCCGGTGAACCCGCTGTTCTTCGGCAAGCCCTCGGCGCCCTCGAAGACGGTCGCCAAGACCTTCCGGTTCTGGGAGACCAAGTCGGTCCCGCTGCCGATCGTGAAGCCCGCGGAGGTGGTGCGGCTCGCCGCGCGCGCCCCCTTTACCTGGTACCCGCCGGTCCTCGACCACCTCGGCGGCAAGCTCGTGCTGCCCGAGCCGTTCGGGCTGCGCCACGCCTGGGCCGACAAGCCCTGGCGGCACCGCTTCATGGCGGACGACGCGCTGCGGACGGCCGCCCCCGTGCTGCGGGTGGTCCACGAGGCGGCGATCGGCGTGCTCAAGCACCACGGCGTGGACACCGAGCGCTTCGGCAACCGCTCGCTGGCCCTCAGCGGCCAGGTCCAGGACGCCGCCCCGAAGAAGGCCGACCTGTACGACGCGTAGCACCCGGCGCATGACAGGGGCGGGGGGGGGGGGGGGGGGGGGGGGGGGGGGGGGGGGGGGGGGGGGGGGGGGGGGGGGGGGGTGGGGGGGTGGGGGGGGGGGGGGTGGTCAGG
>NZ_JBVIVI010000011.1:0-231799 GCF_055595765.1 Streptomyces sp. NPDC040405 | reverse complement strand
ACCCCACCCACCCCCCACCCCCCCCCCCCCACCCCCCCCCCCCCCCCCCCCCCCCCCCCCCCCCCCCCCCCCCCCCCCCCCCCCCCCCCGCCCCTGTCGTACGGCTGCCGCCGCTCAGCCCTTCGGCCAGGCGTCGGCGAGCAACCGGCGGGTGTCGGCGAGGAGTTGCGGCAGCACCTTGGTGTTGCCGATGACCGGCATGAAGTTGCTGTCGCCGCCCCAGCGGGGCACCACATGCTGGTGCAGATGGGCCGCGATCCCGGCCCCGGCGACGGTGCCCTGGTTGAGCCCGATGTTGAAACCGTGCGCGCCCGATGCGGTGCGCAGCGCAGTCATGGCGGTCTTGGTGAACTCCGCCAGCTCGATCGTTTCCTCGGCGTCCAGCTCGGTGTAGTCGGCGATGTGCCGGAACGGGACGATCATGAGGTGACCGCCGGTGTACGGGTACAGATTGAGCACGGCGAAGACGCGCTCCCCCCGGGCGATGATCAAGCCGTCCTCGTCGGACTTGTCCGGGATGGAGCAGAACGGACAGCCATCGCCCGCCCCCGGGCCCGTGGGCTTGTTCTCGCCCTGGATGTACGCCATCCGGTGGGGCGTCCACAGGCGCTGGAACGCGTCCGGCGTTCCGACTCCGATCTGCTGCTCCGGCTCACTCGTCATGCGGGCCAGCATATTCGTCCCCGGCGCCCGGGGATGCGCCGAGGGGCGGCCCCCGCGCGGACCGCCCCTCGAAGCTTTGGATCACACCTGGACGCGGCGCTCCACGGCGTCGACGATCTCGGCGAGGGCCTCCTCGACCGGGATGCCGTTCTTCTGCGAGCCGTCGCGGTAGCGGAAGCTGACCGCCCCGGCCGCCACATCCTCGTCACCGGCGATGACCATGAACGGAACCTTGGACTTCTGGGCGTTCCTGATCTTCTTCTGCATCCGGTCGGACGACGAGTCGACCTCCACCCGCAGGCCCTTCGCCCGCGCCTGGGCGGCGAACTCCTCCAGGTACGGCACATGGCCGTCGCCGATCGGGATGCCGACCGCCTGCACCGGGGCCAGCCAGGCCGGGAAGGCGCCCGCGTAGTGCTCCAGCAGCACCGCGAAGAAGCGCTCGATCGACCCGAACAGCGCCCGGTGGAGCATGACGGGCTGCTGGCGCGAGCCGTCGGCCGCCGTGTACTCCAGGTTGAACCTGGCGGGCTGGTTGAAGTCGACCTGGATGGTCGACATCTGCCAGGTACGGCCGATCGCGTCCTTCGCCTGGACCGAGATCTTCGGACCGTAGAAGGCCGCGCCGCCCGGGTCCATGACCAGCTCAAGGCCCTGCTTCTCGGCGGCCTTGCGCAGCTCCTCGGTGGCTTCCTCCCACTGCTCCGGCTCGCCCATGAACTTGTCGGAGTCGTCGCGGGTGGACAGCTCCAGGTAGAAGTCGCTCAGCCCGTAGTCGCGGAGCAGGTTCAGCACGAAGGTGAGCAGATTGTCCAGCTCATCGGCCATCTGCTCCTTGGTGCAGTAGATGTGCGAGTCGTCCTGCGTGAAGCCGCGGGCCCGGGTCAGGCCGTGGACGACGCCGGACTTCTCGTACCGGTAGACCGTGCCGAACTCGAACAGCCGCAGCGGCAGCTCACGGTAGGACCGCCCGCGCGCCCTGAAGATCAGGTTGTGCATCGGGCAGTTCATGGCCTTGAGGTAGTAGTCCTGGCCCTCGAACTCCATGGGCGGGAACATGCCGTCCATGTAGTGCGGCAGGTGGCCGGAGGTCTCGAAAAGCTTGGCCTTGGTGATGTGCGGGGTGTTGACGAACTCGTACCCCGACTCCTCGTGCCGCTTCCGCGAGTACTCCTCCATCTCCTTGCGGATCACGCCACCGCGCGGGTGGAACACCGCCAGGCCGGAGCCCAGCTCGTCCGGGAAGGAGAACAGGTCCAGCTCGGCGCCCAGCTTGCGGTGGTCGCGCTTCTCGGCCTCCACCAGGAACTCCAGGTGGGCCTTCAGCTCGTCCTTGGTCGGCCAGGCGGTGCCGTAGATCCGCTGGAGCTGCGGGTTCTTCTCGCTCCCCCGCCAGTACGCGGCGGCGCTGCGCATCAGCTTGAAGGCCGGGATGTTCCGGGTGGTCGGCAGGTGCGGACCGCGGCACAGGTCCTTCCAGCACAGGTCGCCGGACTTGGCGTCGAGGTTGTCGTAGATGGTCAGCTCGCCCGCGCCGACCTCGGCGGAGGCGCCCTCGGCGGCGTCCGCGGCCGAGCCCTTGAGCCCGATCAGCTCCAGCTTGTACGGCTCGGCGGCCAGCTCCTCGCGGGCGGCCTCGTCGGTGATCGCACGGCGCGAGAACACCTGGCCCCGCTTCTGGATCTCCTGCATCTTCTTCTCGATGCGCTTGAGATCGTCCGGCTGGAACGGGGTCTCGACATCGAAGTCGTAGTAGAAGCCGTCCTTGATCGGCGGGCCGATGCCGAGCTTGGCCTCCGGGAACAGCTCCTGCACGGCCTGCGCCATCACATGCGCGGTCGAGTGGCGCAGGATGTCCAGACCGTCCTGGCTGGTGATCTCCACCGGCTCGATCTCTTCGCCGTCGGCGGGCTCGTACGCCAGGTCCTTCAGCTGTCCGCCCACGCGCGCGGCGACGATCGAGCGGTCCCCGGCGAAGAGGTCCGCCGCCGTAGTGCCCGTCGTCACCACGCGCTCTTCCCGCTCGGAATCGCGTTGGATGATCACACGGACGTCTGACACCGGTCTCTCCTGACTGAAGGATCGCTACCCGCGGCGAATGCCGCGCAGCGAGAATCGTACCGAGCCGACCGGCCCGACCGCGAAACGGTTGTCCGCACCAGCGGCCACGGGGCTCCGCCCCGGCGCACTCAGTCCTCGCCGCACGCCTCCTCGAAGAAGTCGAGGTTCTCGTGGAGCGACTTGAGCAGCCGGTCCCGCTCCGCGTCGTCCACCCGCACGGGGGCGACTCCCCCGGCTCCACTCAGCCGCCGGAAGCCGCCGCGGCTCTCCAGCCGCCCGCTCACCCGGATCGGCAGCCCGACCAGATGGGCATGGCCCGCGATCCGGTAGTCGTCCTCGTCCAGCACGATCCGCAGCCGCGCCACATCCGCCCCGGCCAGCACCCGCAGCCGCACCGTCCCGGGGCCGCCCGGCCCGGCGCGGCCGAGGCGCACCACGGCGCCGGTGACCCGCACGGGTACGGACGGCTCGTCCCGTACGTAGCGGGCCCCGGCCTCGCGCAGCCCCGGCAGGTCGCCGGGGGTGAACTCGACCGGTTCCGGCCGGGTGGAGAATCCCGGCGGCGGACCGGCGGCCGGTGACCAGGCGAGGGCCATACGAGCGCCCTCGGTGCCCTGGACGAGCGCCACGACGGCCTCGGTCAGCTCGCGGCTCACCCCCGCCGCCACGGCCGCGTCGTATGCCTCCATCCCGCCGGTGGCCCGCTGGTAGTCGACGGCGTCCCGCAGCGCGTACAGGGCGCGCAGCAGGGTGGCGGTGGTGGCCCGGCCGTCCTCGACGGGGACGAAGACGGTCAGCTGAGGGCCGCCGGACACGGCGCCCGCGGGGCCGGTCAGGACGCGCTCCAGGGACGCCTCGGCCGCCCGGCGGTGCCGCGCGCCGTAGTACCCGGCCGTGGCCCGGGAGGCGAGCGCCCCGGCCAGCAGGGTGGCCCGGGCGGCGGCGCGCAGCCCCTCCTGCGCGGGCCAGGCGGCGGTGCCGCCCTGGGACTCGGGCACCTCGCGCCACCAGCGGATCTCGTCGCTGGGCACGGCGAGGCCGGTGAGCACCTCGCGGGCGGAGGGCGCGGCGCTGCGGGCCAGGGCGAGCAGCGCCTCGCCGAGGAGGTCGACGCTGTCGGGGAAGTCGCGGCTCTCGGGCACGAGCAGGCTGGTGCCCGGCAGCTCGCCCGGGGGCGTCCAGCGCGCGTACCGCCCCCGGGCGCCGCCGCGGCGGCGCCAGCCGTGCCGCGCGAGGAGGGCGGCGAGTACGGCGGGGTCCACCTGATCCGGGCGGGGGGCGGGGCCGCGGTGGCGGTCATGGTCGTGGTCGCGGTCCATCAGGGTCTCCCTCCGGCACCGACCCGGGTCATGATTTCGCAGAGCGCACGGTCGTCGAAGATCCGCGAGGTCGGGATCCGCACGGTGGTCCGGCGGCGGCCCGTCACCGGGTGGCCCGCCAGGTTGATCCAGTAGCAGCAGTGCCGCAGGGCCAGCCGGTCGTGGCCGGCCCGTATCCAGTCGTCCTGGCCGCGCGGCACGATCATCACCACGAGGATCTTGTGCACGGAGACCGGGCTGCGGGCGAGCTTGACCAGATGGTCGTTGTCGAGGGTGAAGGCGAAGGTCGGGCCGGGCGGCTGCGGTGCCAGCTGGTACGTGGCCTTGAGCTGCACCTTGATGGTCACCTCGTCGTCCACGGCGTGGCCGGGCGCGCTGTGGCTGACGTGCCAGTCGATGCCGTGGTCCGGGAAGGGCTGCGCGAGCGAGCAGCCCGCGGCCGCCGCGACCGCGTGCAGATAGCCGACCTGCAGCGTCTCCATGCAGGCGGTGGTGGCGATATGGCCGCGCGGGAGTGCGGTCCGCTCGGGCAGCAGACCGCTCGCCGACGGGGCCGGGTCGGGCTGCGCGAGCGCCATGTGCGTGACGCCTTCCGGTCGTCGCCGGTGTCCGTACATCTGTGTTGTCTCCCCGTCAGATACCGGCCAAACAGCGGTGGTTCGGACATCTCCCTCCGGGTATCACCAGGTCGGGGCGGGATCCGGAGGTCATGGGGCACACACGCACGAGGAGTTGAGGCCATGTCGTCCTGGTTCGAAGGGCCGCTCGCCGCGTTCGACACGGAGACGACCGGGGTCGACGTCGAGCACGACCGGATCGTGTCGGCCGCTCTCGTCGTCCAGCGCGGGTCGGGAAGTCTGCCGGAGGTGCGGCGCTGGCTGGTGAGCCCGGGCATACCGGTGCCGCAAGCCGCGACGGAGATACACGGGCTGACGGACACGCATCTCCAGCAGCACGGCCGGTGGCCCGCACCGGTGATGGACGAGGTGGCGCGGGCGCTCGCCGAGCAGACGGCGCGGGGCACGCCCGTGGTGGTGATGAACGCCCCGTTCGATCTGACGCTGCTGGACCGCGAGTTGAAGCGGCATCGCAATGCCACCCTGGGGACGTATCTGCCGCTGCGTTCGCTGTCCGTCGTCGATCCCCGAGTGCTGGACAAGCACCTGGACCGCTATCGCAAGGGGCGCCGCACGCTCACCGACCTGTGTGCGCACTACGGCGTCGAGCTGACGGGCGCGCACGACGCCGCGGCGGACGCGATGGCCTCGCTGGAGGTCGTCCGGGCGGTGGGCCGCCGCTTCGCGTCACGGCTGGAGAAGCTGACGCCCAGTGAGCTGCACGCCCGGCAGACGGTCTGGTACGCGGCCCAGGCCCGCGGCCTCCAGGCCTGGTTCGCGCTCAACGGCTCGGACGAGGTGTGCGATCCGGCGTGGCCCCTGCGTCCGGACCTCGCGGCCGCGGCATAGCGCGCGCCTCAGGCGCGGCGGGTGCCTCAACCGTGGCAGGTGCCTCAGGCGTGGCAGCTGCCTCAGGCGTGCCGGAGCCGGAACGGATGCCCTGCCGGGTCGGAGTAGAGGCGGACGTCGTTCGGGCCGCCGTTGTCCTTGGTGTCCAGCGGCCGTGCGCCCAGGTCGACGAGCCGGCGTTCGGCGGCGTCCATGTCCTCGACCACGATTTCCAGGTGGGCCTGCTGGGAGTCGTCCGGCCGGGGCCAGCTCGGCGGAGCGTAGCCGTGGTCGCGGAGGAAGGCCATGCGCGTGCCGCCGGGGGCGACGATGTCGATCCGGTCGAGGCTGGTCACCGGCGTGACCTCGGCGCCGAACACGGTGGCGTAGAACTCGGCCAGCTCTTCGGGATCGGCGCAGTCCAGGGACAGGACGGCTGTGGTGGCGACGGCGGCCATGGGGTTGTCCTCCGATTCATCCGCGGTGAAGGTCGCGGGTACCCATGTCCGGCGGGAACAAGCCCGGAAAAAACCGGGGCCGGACCGCCTGCGGCCGTCCCGGCCCCGGAAGGGTGGGCGATACTGGGTTCGAACCAGTGACCTCTTCGGTGTGAACGAAGCGCTCTCCCGCTGAGCTAATCGCCCGGGTGTTCGTCCGGGGTTTTCCCCGGTGGAACGACGTGAACAATACAGGTCGGGCGAGGTGTGGTTCAAACCGGATTCCGGCCGGGCCGCCGGGGGAGCATCCGGGCCCGCAGTCCCCGGCGCCCGGCGCGCATCATCAGGGCGTGGTTGGCGCGGAACAGCGGCCGCCCGAGCACCGCGAAGCGGCGCAGCAGCGGCTTGCGTGCGACCACGTCCTGCTCGAACAGGGCGCGGGTGCCCGCGCCGCGCGCGGTGACCGTCCAGCGGGCCCAGCCCTCCAGATCGCCGGAGAAGACGATCCGCAGCGTGCCGCGGGCCGGGTCCCGGTGCCCCTCGGTGACGGTGACGCGCAGGTCGTACGGGACGAGGGAGCGGAAGCGGGCGGTGCCGGTGCGGTCGTCGACGCGCCGCACCTCACGAACCTGGGGCCACCACCGCGGGTAGTCGTCGCCGTCCGCCAGCGCCGCGAAGACGGCGGCGGGCGGTGCGTCGAGGTCCCATCGGCTGCGGAAGCGGTAGTGGCACCAGTCCATGTCCTCAGTGTGCGGCAGGGCACCGGGGGGCGGCGCGCCTACCCGGGCAGCTTGTCGCCGAGCAGGGCCAGGTTCTGGATGGCGGCGAGCCCGTACTGCGCGGTGGCGTTGGTGCTCACCCAGGCCGCCTCGACGCCGGGCACCAGCACATCCGGGCCGTCGACCTTGACCGACTTCCAGCTGACGGAGGTGTCCGGGTAGCCGTCGCCGTCGTGGAATTCGGTGAACTTCTGCCAGGCGCGGGCGGCCAGCTGGTCGTCCTTCAGCTGGACGGCGGCGTAGGCGTCGAGCCGTGAGTGGCCCTGCATCAGGATCAGCGAGCCGAAGTCGGCGCCGTAGCGGGCCTTCTGCTCGGCCTTGGTGGCGTTGAAGTAGCGGCAGTAGTCGAGCCAGGCTTCCTTGAACTCCGGCATGTCGATCAGGTCGATGACCTCGGCGCACACCTCGACCAGGCCGAAGACGGCGGACAGGTGGGAGACGCTGACCTTGGGCTTGTCGTCGATGGCGTACTTGCCGGTGTCGAGGTCGTACAGCGCGGCGCCCTGGACGAAGCCGTTGGTCTGGGCGGCGATGGTCTCCATGGTGCTGCGCAGCCGGGCCTCGGCCTTCTCGGCCTGGGGGCCGCGCCGCTCCCATTCGGTGAGCCAGGCACCGGCCAGTCCGCTCCAGTCGGTGCCGAAGCCGATGGACAGGGCGTGCCGGTCGGGCTTGTAGTCGGGGTCGGGGCGGACCTTGCGCTGCGGGTCGAGGACGAGGAAGGACTCGTCGGAGTCGACGAGGGCGTGCATGATGTCGCCGATCCGCTCGTCGGCGGTGAGGTAGTAGAGGTAGCGGCGGTAGAGCGCGGTGGAGATGCGCTGCTGCTTGGCGCTGTCGGCGAAGTGCTGGACGCCGTGGCGGGTGCCGAGGCCGGTCCATTTACCCAGGTGGTAGGCGTCGACCTCGCCGGTGTGCCGGGTCATGGCCTCCGCGAAGCGGTAGATGTCGGCGCGCCCGGAGCGCAGATACGCGAGCCAGAGCCACAGGTCGGGCGAGAGTTCGGAGTTGTCCCAGGCGTAGCCGCCGACGTCGTACCGCCACTGGTGCCGGTTCTCGTCGTACGTGTGCATGATGTCGCCGTAGTCCCAGAACCCGTACCAGCGGCGCTGTTCGACCTGGCCCTTGTGGTACGAGAAGAGGAAGTCGAGGCGGTCCTCGATCTTCGCCTTGGCGGCGGTGGAGCGGTCGACGGGGGCGAAGAGGCCGCCGAAGACCTTGGCGCGGACCAGGTCGGCGGGTCCGGCGACGAGCTGCGGCGGAGTGCGCAGGGCGGCGGCCTGCTGGACGAGGGTGTCGGCGCTGGGGGTGGCGGCGTTGGCCCAGAAGGTCAGCTCGCTGGTGCGGGCGATGCCGTACGGGGTGCCGAACTTCGGCTCGTAGTCCTCGTACGTGATGTTGAGGCCCTCCAGCTGCTCGGCGTAGGTGTCCTGGCCCAGGCCGTCGTGGTAGAAGCGCAGGTCCATGGGCTGGGCCTCGGGCGACCAGAGCCAGAGGGTGACCTCGGCCTCGTCGCCCGCCGCGCCGCGGATGTCGAGCTGGGCGGGGAACTTCTCCCAGAAGTCGCGCAGTCCGAAGGAGAGCCCGCCGCTGACCCCGCCGACGTAGCCGAAGCCGGAGGCCCGGCCGCCGCCGCCCGCGGGGATCCAGCCGTGGCCCGGCTTGGTGCGCTTGCGCAGGGTGAAGCCGTCGGCGGAGAGCTGGGAGAGGGTGTAGTCGCCCCAGGTGGGGATGAGGTGCAGCCGGCTGGTGACCCGCTGGTCCCAGGTGGCGGGGTCGGCCAGCTTCTCGCCCTTGACCTGGGCCTTGCGGACGTTCGCGCCGGGATCCCGGCGCAGTCCGGTGATGCCTTTGACGGCCTCGGTGAGGAATCCCTTGCCCTCGCCCGCGATGCGGATGTGGCGGTCGTACGCCTCGTCGCGCATGGGGACGGAGAAGCGGACGCCGAGGCCGCGGATGAAATCTCTGTTCTGGTCACCGTCGAAGGTGATGGTGTGCACCATGCGGAACGAGTCGCCGCCCGCGTAGAAGTAGAGGCGCACGCTGAAGGGGAGCCAGCCGCGGCCGCCCTTGCGGTGCTTGCCGTCGATGCGGACGACGGCGCGTACGGGGCCCTTCTGCTCGACCTTGGCGCCGCTGATCTCGCCGTCGAACCGGTCCCACTTGGCGCTGCCGTGGTCGCCGTCGTCGATGTCGCCCTGGCGGAGCAGGACGAGGCGGCCGTCGCGGGCGATCTCGGTGGTGCCGCGGGTGACGGAACGTACGAGCTTCTCGCCGTCCTTGCCGATCACGGCCTTGATCACGCCGGTGTCGACGGTGATCCTGCCGCCCTTCTCGGTGACGGTGACCTTCTTGGCGGGTGCGGCGGGCTTATCCGTGGTGAGCCGGTAGGCGGTGCCGTCGCCCAGCCCCTCCCCCGCCGCGTGCGCGGTCCATTTGAGCGAGCCGTCGGGCCAGTACGCGGTGGCCCAGGTCTGCAGGGGCACGTCCTTGCCGTCGGCCGTGGTGAGCGCGAAGGTCCGGTCGGCGGGGTGGGTGCCCTTGGGCCAGGGGACGCCGAAGGTACTGCCCGCGGCGGCGCCGAGACCGCCCTCCTCCAGCCAGGTGATCTTCACGGGTTCGTCGGCGGCCTTGTCCCGGTCCGCGGCCCGGTCGGCGGCGGCCGCCTGCGGGGCCTGCTGCGCGAGCATCCAGGAGAACGGGACGGCGGCGCCGGTAGCGGTGGCGGCCTTGAGCAGATTGCGCCGGGGAATCGGGGGCATGTCGCTCTCACCTTTCGTACGGGGGGCTACGGGGCGTACGGGGGGTATGGGGACAGGTGCATGACATGGGTGCTTACAGGGGGCGGCGCGGGAACGGGCGCCGCCGGGTCAGACGCAGGCGCGGCGCTCGACCGCGACCGCACAGGCCGCGAGGGCGCCCACCGCCGGAGCGGCCAGCGGCAGCAGCTGCCAGGCAGCGACGGTGACGACCGCGAGCCCCCCGGCGAGCAGCAGCGATCCGCCGGGGTCGGCGGCCAGGCCACGGCGCACGGCGGTACGGGCCACCGCGGCCCAGCCCACGCCCGGCCGCCACGCGGCGGCCGTCCGCAGCCCCAGGACGATCACCGTGAGCGTGCCCGCCACGCTCACGGCGATCAGGGCGGGCCCGCCCGGCAGAGCGCCGGTGCGGGCCACCCGCAGATCGAAGGCGAGCAGCGCGAGCGCCGCCCACCACAGCAGGGAGAACCGCCAGCCGCCGCGGGTCGCCTCGCGCACACCGGAGGCGAAGTCCCGCAGCGTGGAGCGTTCGCCGTCCAGATGGCGGCGCAGATGCGCGCATCCGGCGGCGAACGACGGCAGCAGGGTGACGAGCGGCAGCGCGGCGAGCACCACCCAGACCCCGGTCAGCAGGCACTCGGCGAACAGCGAGAACCGCACCAGCCGCCGCGAGGGCCGCTCGGACCTCCGTACCGCTCGCTCCATGGCCGCCCCCTCAGCCCTTCAGCCCGGAGGTCGAGGCGCCCTCGACCAGATAGCGCTGGAAGGCGAGGAAGAACAGCAGCACCGGCAGCAGGGCCACCAGCGACATGGCGACCATGCCGCCGTAGTCGGCGACGCTGTCCTGGTCGATGAAGAGCTTCAGCCCCATCGAGACCGTGTACTTGTCGGGCTCGTTGAGATACAGCAGCGGGCCGATGAAGTCGTTCCAGGACCAGATGAAGGTGAAGATCGCGCTGGTGATCAGAGCCGGACGGCACAGCGGCAGCACGATGTTCCAGTAGATGCGCAGATGACCGCAGCCGTCCAGCCGCGCCGCCTCGTCCAGCTCGCGGGGCAGGCCCCGCATGAACTGGACCATCAGGAAGACGAAGAAGGCGTCCGCCGCCAGGTACTTGCCGAGCAGCAGCGGGACGTAGGTGTTGATCAGCTCCATCTTCTGGAACAGGATGTACTGCGGAATGATCAAGATCTGGAAGGGCAGCAGCAGGGTCGAGATCATGAGCGTGAACAGCACGTTCCGCCCGGCGAACCGGATCCTGGCGAAGGCGTACGCCGCCAGCGAGCAGGAGAACAGCACCCCGGCCACCGAACCGAGCGCCAGGAACAGCGAATTGGTGAAGAAGGTCGTGACGGGGACGTCCGCGATGCCGTCGCCGAGCCGCCGGTAGTTCTCGGTGATCGGATCGGTGGGCAGCAGCTGAAGACTGCCGATGATCTTGTCGCCGGGCTTGAACGAGCCGCCGATCACCCACACCACGGGATAGAGGATCACGGCCAGCACGGCGAGCGCGCCCACATGCCAGGCCACCGAGCGGACCCGCGCCCGCCCCGTGCCGGTCAGGGAGTTAGCAGGCGGCAGGGAGGTCGAGGGAGTAGTCACCGGGCGTCCTCCTCGTAGTGCACCCAGCCGCGCTGGGTCTTGAACAGCACCGCGGTCACCAGTCCGATGCCGAGCATCAGCATCCAGGCCATCGCGGCGGCGTAGCCCATGCGCAGGTTCCGGAAGCCCTGCTCGTACAGGTACCAGCCGTAGACCAGCAGCGAGTCGCCCGGGCCGCCGGTGTTGGTGCCGGAGCCCGCGAGCACGACCGCCGAGGTGAAGACCTGGAAGGAGTGGATGAGTTCCAGCAGCAGGTTGAAGAAGAGCACCGGGGAGATCATCGGCAGGGTGATGGAGCGGAAGCGCCGCCAGGCCCCCGCGCCGTCCATCTCGGCCGCCTCGTACAGCTCGCGCGGCACCTGCTTCAGCCCGGCCAGGAAGATCACCATCGGGGCGCCGAACTGCCAGACGGTCAGGGTGATCAGCGTAGGCAGGGCCCAGTCCGGATCCCCGATCCAGCCGCCGACGTCCCAGCCGAACAGACTCATCGACTTGTCGACGACCGCGTTGTCGTTGAAGATCGCCCGCCAGACGATGCCGATGCTGACGCTCGCGCCGATGAGCGAGGGCGCGTAGAACGCCGAGCGGTAGAAGCCCTGCCCCTTGCGCGGCTTGACCAGCAGCAGCGCCACGCCGAGCGCGGCCAGCAGCTTCAGCGGGGTGCCGATCAGAACGTACTTCAGCGTCACCTCGACCGAGGTCCACCACCGGTCGTCCTCGAACATCTCCTGGAAGTTCTTGAACCCGACCCAGCGGGGCGAGTCGAAGAGGTTGTAGTCGGTGAACGCCAGATAGAGCGAGACCAGCATCGGGCCGAGGGTGAGCAGCAGGATCCCGACGCACCAGGGCGTCAGAAAGAGATAGCCCGCCAGGGTCTCCCGGCGCCCGGACCGCCGCCCGGCCGCCGCGCCCGCCGCTTCGGGAGCGGCGCCCTTACCGGCCCCGGGCCGGGGCGGGGCGGCCGAGCGCTCCGCCCCCTCCGCGGTCGCCGCGCGCGTCGTGGTTCGTGTCACGGAAGCTCTCCTCACGAGCCGAGCGCGGATTCCGCCTCGTTGAAGAACTGGTCCACGGCCTTGTCCACCGAGCTCTGGCCCACCGTGACATCGGTGTAGGTGCGCAGGAAGGCGGCCTCGGCGACATCGGTGCCGGCCGGATGCGGAGTGATCGGCTCCAGCTTCGAGGTCACGCTCTTCTCGTACGCGGCGATCTTGGCGTCGACGCCGGTGGGCTTGTACGCCTCGGCCTGGGCGGTGGTGGCCGGGATGCCGCGGTTGTAGCCCATGATCTTGCCGACCTCGGGGTCGTGCGTCATGAAGTCGATGAGCTGGGCGACTTCCTTGGGGTGCTGGGTGCGGGCGGAGCCGCTGAGCATCAGCGAGGAGAGGTACTGGCCGGTCTTCTTGCCGTCCGTGGTCGGGAGCGGCCCGAGTTCGAGCGGGGTGTCGGTCTCGGCCGCGAAGCGGACCATGAAGTTGTCCCAGGTGAACTCGGCGGCCGACAGGCCGGCGCTGATCGTCGCCTTGGGCTTGGCCTGTTCGGTCTTCTTGCCCGGCACCAGCTCACCGGCCTTGGAGTGCTGCTGCCAGGTGTTCCACCACTGCTTGAGGTCGTCCTTGGTGAAGCCGAGCTTCTTGTCCTCGGTGAAGAACGCCTTGCCGTGCTGGCGCAGATACAGGTCGTACAGGTACATCACCCCGGCGTTGTCGCTGGCGCCGTAGAGCGTGCCGTCGGCCTTCCGCACCTTCTTGGCGGCGGCGAAGAAGTCGTCCCAGGTCCATCCGTCCTTGACGGTGACCCCCGCCTTCTTGAAGGCGGCCGGGTCGTAGAAGAAGCCGAAGGTATTCGCGCCGACCGGCACGCCATAGAGCTTTCCGTCGATGTCCCCGGATTTCTCCAGACCGTTCCGGAAACCCTTCAGATTGAGATTTCCCTCCTTGGCCTGCTTGTTGAGATCGAGGAGGAGATTCTTTTCGCCGTACTTGCGGAGAAAGGCGTACGAGTTCTGGAAGACGTCCGGTGCGTTACCGCCCGCGGCCTGGGTGTTGAACTTGCTCCAGAAGTCGGCGTATTCGGCGAAGTCCGTCTTCACGGTGATGTTCGGGTGCTTCTCCTCGAAGAGCCGCACCGTCTTCTTGATCATGACGGACCGGTCCTTGGCGCCCCACCAGGCGTAACGGATGGTCACCTTCCCGCCCGACGAGCTGCCGCCGTCACCGCCGCAGCCGGTGGCCAGCAGCCCCAGCGCGACCAGTCCCGCCGCGGCCCCCCGAAGCCCTCTCGCCCTTGCCGTCCATCGCCGAGCACCCATGACACGCCCCTCCCGGGCAGGTCTGTCCGACTGCCCCTGAACCAAGCTTGAAACGTTTTAGGTAAGCGCTTGCCGGGCCAAGTTAGGGATCGCCGCCGTGTACGTCAACGGTTCGGACAGGATCGATGCGGAAGCGCTTCAACGAGCGCGGCGCCCACGGCACTCGGGACATGCGAAAACACCGAGGGCCCGGAGGCTTGAAGCCTCCGGGCCCTCGGTCCGGGGTGGGCGATACTGGGTTCGAACCAGTGACCTCTTCGGTGTGAACGAAGCGCTCTCCCGCTGAGCTAATCGCCCGGGCGCACGGCCAACATTAGCGTATGCCGGACCGTGCTCATGACCACCAGGACCGGCCCGGGACCCGGACCGGCCGATGGCCCTCGGTCACTCTTCGATCTTCCAGGGCATGACGAGGCCGAACTTCCACACGTACACGGTCAGCGCCGCGGCGCAGATCACCAGCCCGATCGAGGTCAGGATGATGTTCCGCTTGCGCACCTTCGGATCCAGGGCGCGATGGGCCGCCTCGGTCACCTTGCGCTTGGTCCAGCGCAGCACCAGCTGCGCCCAGACGAACTCGGTCGCCCAGATCGCCATACCGCCGAAGATCACCAGCCATCCGGGACCCGGCAGCGGCAGCATGATGATGCCCGCCACCACGACCGCGAGGCCCACGACGAAGACCCCGACCTGCCAGCTCAGGTGCAGCGTGCGCGACCGCTTGATGAACTTCGGCGCCCGGGAGCCGAATACCGGCTCCTCCGACGCGCCGTCCCCCGTCGCGACCTCGGGTGCCGGTGGCACGGCACCCGCGTGTCGCTCGTCACTCTCCGCATTCATGTGACCCAACCTACCCGATCCGCCGAAGTCACTGTAATGGCGGCACCGGCGAGCCCTCGGCTCGGCCGCTGGAGCTATCGGAAGACCCGCAAAACGGTCAGAGGGGTTTACAACGGCACCGTAGGTGGCATGTCGATTTCGCCGACGTGCGAATCCCCGAGCGCACACTGAGCGAAAGGCCCTGGCGCTTATGAACACCACGGTCAGCTGCGAGCTGCACCTGCGCCTCGTTGTGTCGAGCGAGTCCTCACTGCCTGTACCCGCGGGACTGCGGTATGACACGGCCGATCCTTACGCCGTGCACGCCACCTTCCACACCGGAGCCGAAGAGACGGTCGAATGGGTTTTCGCCCGCGACCTTCTCGCCGAGGGCCTGCACCGGCCCACCGGCACCGGCGACGTCAGAGTGTGGCCATCCCGTAGCCACGGCCAGGGCGTCGTCTGCATCGCCCTGAGCTCCCCGGAGGGGGAGGCTCTGCTCGAGGCCCCGGCGCGGGCCCTGGAGTCGTTCCTGAAGCGGACCGACGCCGCTGTGCCACCCGGCACCGAACACCGCCATTTCGACCTCGACACAGAGCTCTCCCACATCCTGGCGGAGAGCTGAGACCCCACGAGAGCTGAGCGCGGCCGTCCGACTCGGGGAGACGGCGCGAGCCGGGACGCGAGGTTCCGGTAGTGAGCATCCCGGCAGTGACATCCCGAAAAATGGCAAAGGCAGGCGGCGGGGGGGGGGGGGGGGGGGGGGGGGGGGGGGGGGGGGGGGGCGGGGGGGAGGGGGGGGGGGGGGGGGGGGGGGAGAACGACGCAAGAGAAAAAAATGGAAAAAGGGGAAAAGGCCGGCACTCCCCCCCCCCCCCCCCCCCCTTCCTCCCCCCCCCCACCGCCGTGTCACGCTCCGGGCCCGGCACTCCGTGTCACGTTCCGGTCCCGGCGCCGCTAGAGTCGACCGCATCCGAGGGGCAGTCGAGACGCGCCGCCGAGCCGGCGGGGCCAGGGAGCCAATCGTGCTGATCAACCACGACACCCGGTGCGCGCTCGACGCCGTCGTCGACCTGGTGAACACCGCGCCCGGGGGCGAGAGCGAGGACCGCCTCGCGGACGTCGCCGCGCTGCGCCGGTTCGTCGAGCGCAACGACATCAGCGACATCGGCACGCTCGGTGAGCGCGACCTGACCGCCGTACGGTCCGTCCGGGCCCGGTTCACCGAGGTCTTCGCCACGGCGGGCAGCGGCGCCCGGCACACCGCCGAGCTGCTCAACACCATGATCGCGGCGGCCGGGACCACGCCCCGGCTGACCGACCACGACGGCTACGACTGGCATGTGCACTACTTCGCCCCGGGAGCGTCCCTGGCCGACCATCTCGCGGCCGACGGCGGCATGGCGCTGGCGTTCCTCATGGTGGCGGGCGAACACGAGCGGCTGCGGCGCTGTGAGGCCCCGGACTGCCGCTTCGCCTTCGTGGACCTGTCGCGCAATCGCTCCCGGCGCTACTGCGACAGCCGCACCTGCGGCAACCGGCTACACGTGGCCGCCTACCGCGCGCGGCGCAAGGAAGCGGCGACCTGAGCGGCGGCGGCCGTCACCATCGGTAGAGGTCATGGAGCGCGGTGCCGAAGAGCAGCATGCCTATGAAGGCGAGGAAAAGCATCAGCGGCGGCTGGGAGAGGGCGAACAGGCAGCCACGTGGCTCGTCGCTCGGTGGTACAGGGGGTCCTTCGATAGGGGATTGCTCCCCGGGTGATTGCAGCATCTCGCCGGAGATCATGGCGCAGCGCGAAGCCCCGCTGCGACCAACGAGCGTTTTTTGATCGGGAGCTTGTCAGATCCCGTGCTTTTTGAGAATGGCCTCGATATCTGAGAAATCTTCTGTACCGGAGCTGCCTGCGGAGGCGGGTTTCGCCGTGCCCGCCGCCTTCGCTCCGGTGGCCCCGCGGCCGGGTCCCAGCGCGGGTTCCGAGGCCCCCGGGGCCAGCGCCCCGTTCCGCTCCGCGGCGGCCGCCGCGCGCCGCTCCTTGCGGGTGCCGCCGGCCCGGCGCTCGGCCGCCCGGCTCGCCATGAACAGCAGCCAGGAGAGCCCGAGCAGGCCGAAGCCCGCCCACACGGTGGGGTTGAAGACCAGATCGGTCAGCCAGTCCAGGATCCCGGTCAGCGCCAGGCCCACCGGCAGCAGCGCGTAGGCCGCGATCCGCGCCGCGGTCCGGAAGCGCTTGCGGTACGCGGTCAGACCGGCGATGCCCAGTCCGGCCGCGGACAGCGCGGCGCAGATGGTGTCGGTCAGCATCGGTTCCTCCCGCCGAGGGGTTGCGCAGTATGTCCATCCTGCACCCCACAGGTCGGCAGGGGCCACAGCCGGGGCCCGGGATCAGGGTCATCTCCGGGTTCGGAGCAGTCCGTGGGGGCTGGAAGACTGGCCCCATGAGCGACACCGATCCCGCCCGCCCCGTACTCGACGTGTGGTGCGAACTCCAGTGCCCCGACTGCCACACCGCGCTGACGGATCTGCGCGCGCTGCGCGAGCGCTTCGGCGACGCCCTGGAGATCCGGCTGCGGCACTTCCCGCTGGAGCGCCACCGGCACGCCCACGCGGCGGCCCAGGCCGCCGAGGAGGCCGTCGCGCAGGGGCGGGGCTGGCCGTACGTCGAAGCCGTGCTGGAGCGCACCGACGAGCTGGGCGCCCGGGGTGAGCTGATGCTCGTCGACGTGGCGCGGGAACTGGGCCTGGACGCCGAGGAGATGGACACCGCGCTGATCGACGGTCGGCACATCCTGATCGTCGACGCGGACCAGGCCGAGGGCAAGGCGATCGGGGTGACCGGCACCCCGACGTATGTGATCGGCGGGGAGCGGCTGGACGGCGGGAAGAGCCAGGAGGGGCTGCGGGAGCGGATCGAGGAGATCGCGGCCCGCCTGCTGGCCGGCCCCGCGTAGTCCGGCTCCGCGCCCGGAGCGGGTGCTTGCCTAGAGCAGGTGCTTGATGAGGTGGTATTCGACCGCCTCGTACCCCAGCGACTCGTACAGCCGCAGCGCCGGGGTGTTCCCGCCCGCGACGTACAGGCCGAGGGTGCGTGCCCCCGCGTCCAGGCTGTCGCGCTCGGCGACCCGCATCAGGGTCCGGCCGTGGCCGTGGCCGCGGTGCTCCTCGGCGACCTCGACGGAGAAGACGTACGCCTCGCCCCGCTCCTCGGCGTCCGGCTCCCCGGCGCGCAGCGCGACCCAGACGGTGCCCACGTCCGCACCGCCGCGGGCCAGGACCCGCAGCACGGTGCCGGGGGTGGCGGGGCCGTGCGGCAGCAGCTTCGCGTAGTCGGCCGCCGCCTTGGCCTCGGCCTCCTCCCGGGTGAACCCGCTGTCCAGCACCTTGCTGATGTAGCGGGCGCGCTCATGGGCGTGCCAGGCCGGGTAGTCGGCCTCCGCCATGGCCCGTATCGCGCTGCCCGGGGGCAGCGCGGGCGGTTCGGTCAGCGGCTTGACCATGTTGCGGCCGCGCTCGCGGTAGCCGAGTGCGGCCGCGAGGCCCAGGGCGGTCGCCGCCCTGGCGGGGAGGCTCACCACCAGCCGGGTGCAGTTCCAGCGGCGCAGTACCTCCTCGGCGGCGAGCGCGGCGACCGTGCCGCGGCCGCGGTGCCGGTCCGCGGTGTCGATGTGGAGGTGCTCGATCCGCCCGACGAACGGGCCGATCCGGGCTTCGGTGGTGAGCCGGACACTGCCGACGGGACGGCCGTTGACGCACACCTCGTACGAGCGCGCGCGCCCGCCGTCGTCGGTGTGCCGCTCGGGCGTGGTGGGCCGCAGGGTGGTGGTCACGATGGTGTTCTACCGGGCCCCGGGGCGCACGTCACCAGGTTTACGGCGGAATGTTCCCCTCCCCGGCGGCGGGTGCGGCTCAGGGGTCGATGTCGGCGGCGGCCCGCTCGGTGAAGATCCGCATGGCCTTGGCGGTGACCGGTCCGGGCGTGCCGGGCACGATCCGGTCGTCCACCTGCCGTACGGCCTGGACGTCCCGGGTGGTCGAGGTCAGGAAGATCTCGTCGGCCCGCTCCAGAACGTCGAACGGCAGCGCGGTCTCCCGGGCCCCCACCCACTCCAGGGCGAGGGCGCGGGTGATGCCCGCGAGGCAGCCGGAGGCGAGCGGCGGGGTGTGGAGTTCGCCGTCGAGGACGACGAAGACGTTGGAGCCGGTGCCCTCGCAGAGCCCGCCGACGGTGTTCGCGAACAGGGCCTCGGTGGCGTCGCGTTCCCGGGCGCGGGCGAGCGCGACCACGTTCTCGCCGTACGAGGTGGTCTTGAGTCCGGCCAGCGCGCCGCGCTCGTTGCGGGTCCAGGGGACGGTGACCACGGCCGTGGCGTCCGCCCGGCGGTGGGTCTCGACGAGCGCGACGACGAGCGTGGGGCCCGCCGTGCCCCGGTCGGAGCCGAGCGGGGAGAACCCTCCGGTGTAGGTGATGCGCAGCCGCCCCAGCGGCATGGGGTTGTCGGCGAGGACCGCCTCGCAGGCCCGCCGCACCTCGTCGAGGTCCGGTTCGGGCAGGCCCAGGCCGTGCGCGGAGCGGGCCAGCCGGTGGAGGTGGCGGGTGAGCGCGAAGGCGCGGCCGTCCACCGCCTTGACGGTCTCGAAGACGCCGTCGCCGACCGTCAGCCCGTGGTCGAACACCGACACCTGGGCGCTGTCGGCTTCGCGCAGGGATCCGTCGAGCCAGATCGTCACCGCATGGTCCTTCCCGTCGGCTGCTGTACCTCCGACGCTACCGCGAGCAGTCGCGCCGCCTTGAGTTCGGTTTCGTCCCATTCCCGGTCCGGGTCAGAGCCCCAGGTGATCCCCGCGCCGGTGCCGAACCGCAGCACCGCGCCGCCGGGGGACGGCCGGTCGACCCAGAAGGTACGTATCCCCACGGCCAGCTCGCCGGTGCCGCGGTTCGCGTCCACCCAGCCGATGCCGCCGCAGTACGGGCCGCGGGGCGCGGTCTCCAGCTCCCCGATGATGCGCAGGGCGCTGGACTTGGGCGCCCCCGTCACCGATCCGGGCGGAAAGGCCGCCGCGAACAGCTCCGCCCAGCCCGCGCCCGGCGCCAGCTCGCCGCGGACCGTGGAGACGAGGTGCACCAGTCCGGGGTGCGGCTCGACCGCGCAGAGTTCGGGGACCGTCACCGAGCCGGTGGCGCAGACCCGTCCCAGGTCGTTGCGGACCAGGTCCACGATCATCACGTTCTCGGCGTGGTCCTTCTCCAGCAGATCCTCCGCCCGGCGGCCGGTGCCCTTGATCGGCCCGGACTCCACCGTCCGGCCGGAACGGCGCAGAAACAGCTCGGGCGAGGCCGTGGCGACCTCCACCCCGTGTTCCGGCAGCCGCACGGTGCCCGCGTACGGGGCCGGGTTGCCGCGGGCCAGCAGGGCGGTCAGCGCGTCCACGTCCGCCGCGTGCGGGTCGGGCAGCGGCGCGGAGAGCACGCGGCACAGATTGGCCTGGTAGACCGTGCCCGCCGCGATGTGGCGGCGTACGCGGCGGACACCGTCGGTGTACCCGGCCCGGTCCAGCGAGGAGGTCCAGTCGGCGGGCCGGGGCCCGCGCCAGCCGCCCGGCGCGGGGGGCGCGGGGGCCTGGTCACGGCGTACGTCACCGAAGCGGGCACAGACCACACGCCCCTCGAAGTCCGCGACAACAGCCCAGAAACCCTCGGTGTCGAGAGCCGAGGGATCGCTCGTCACGTCGCGCAGATCGGTGGCGAGCAGGCCACCGAAGCGGGCGAGAGGGGGCAGGTCGTGCACGCTTGCGAGTCTATGGGGCCTGGTCACGGGGGCCGCGGGAGGGATCGCGGCGGGCGAGCAGGGCAGCACCCTGCGGAAACGGAATTTGAGCTGGCCCCGGAATCCGCTAGAGTTCAACACGTCGCCGGGACGCGGAAGCGCCCCGGGAAACGACACCTGCGGACGTGGCTCAGTTGGTAGAGCATCACCTTGCCAAGGTGAGGGTCGCGAGTTCGAATCTCGTCGTCCGCTCGGAGTGGGGGTTCACGCCCCCACGTCTGGTGGAGTGGCCGAGAGGCGAGGCAACGGCCTGCAAAGCCGTCTACACGGGTTCAAATCCCGTCTCCACCTCGGACGATTAGCTCAGCGGGAGAGCGCTTCCCTGACACGGAAGAGGTCACTGGTTCAATCCCAGTATCGTCCACTCGGGTCCCTTGTGGTCCCACCCTCCGGGGTCCTCGCGGCCCCACCACCCGCGCGATTAGCTCAGCGGGAGAGCGCTTCCCTGACACGGAAGAGGTCACTGGTTCAATCCCAGTATCGCGCACGCAGTTCCCGGGACGATTAGCTCAGCGGGAGAGCGCTTCCCTGACACGGAAGAGGTCACTGGTTCAATCCCAGTATCGTCCACACCGATCGGCCAAGGGCCGGAGCGAGCAGCTCCGGCCCTTTGTCGTGTGTGCTGTTGGCCATGGGGTCTCATGAGCCGGCCCATGAACGGCGCGAGCCCGGACAGCTCCCCAGCTGTTGCTGTAAAACATCGAAGAGTGTGACGTAGATCGCTCTACTCCTTGGCCTGCTTCTTGTCCTCCCAGGGGTCCGGCTCCCACACGGGATGGATGTGCACCTTCGCCGTCGCCCGGCTCTCCTCGCCACCCTCGACCTCCTCGTCGGGATCGATCCGTTCCAGCACCACGCGTCGGATGAGCTGCTTGAGCAATGCGTTCTGTTCCCCGACTTTCAGCGTCTCCCACTCAGCGGCGAGGCTGATGATCAGGGGCTCATAGTCTGTGCGGTCTGGCGTCTGCTCGACCTCGACGCACTTCTCGAGGGCGGCCTGTGTGGTGGCCTGCTGCTGCTTGATGCGGTCGCGTGCCTTCTCGTATGCCCCGGGCGGGTAGTCGTCCGGGTTAACAGCGCGGTCCGCTTGCAGCCGCGCGAGGCCGTCAGCGAACTTGTCGAGCTCGGCTTGCAGTCGCGCCCGTTCGCGTGCGGCTTGGGTCCGCTCGTCGAGAACGAGGGCGCGCTGCTGCGGCAACGACGGCGCCGCGTCCACGCCTGCTGCGGCCTCCCTGAGTACCCAGTTCAACACCTCGCGTTCGACGTGGTCCCGGCGCTCTCGTACGCCCTCACAGCCTGTTGTGCCAGTCTTCGCCCGCACGCTGCACCGGTAGGCGAATCCCCCACTGCTGACGATCGTTGCGCTGCCGCGGCACCCTGCGCACCGCATCAGCCCGGTAAGGCGGTACAGCGCTTGTCGGGCACGGGGCGGCGTGGCGCGTACTGCCTTGCGGCGAGCCTGGTACGCCTCCCAGAGATCCGGCGCGACGCATTCCTCGTGGGCCCCTGAGATCATCAGGTAGTTCGGGCACCGAAGACCCTGCTTGTTCCGTTCGCAGGGGCACTCGCGGTCGTGGACGCGGAGTAACCCTGCTGGGAATCCGCTGTCCATGTAGTGCTTAATGGTCGACTCGGCCCACAGGCGGTTCGTCGTGGTGCGGTGGCCGTGGCGGTTGAGCCATGCGGCCAGCGCCTCGAATCCGTGACGACCGTCGGCATAGTCGCGGTAGAGGTCGGCGAGGATCGGGCCCCGCTCGGGGTGGATCTCGTACCACTCTTTTTGGGTGGTCCAGCCGCCTTGGCCGTCGGGCAGGCGGCGGGGGTGCCATATATACCCCCAGCGTGGCCGGCCGGATGAGGGTAGGTGGAGCTTGTTACGGCGGTGGTCGTGGGTCTCGATCCATTGCTCGCCGGCGCGGTCGCTTTCGTAGTTGCCGAAAGCGAAGATCATGTCTCGCTGGAACCTGCCGATCGCGGTTCTCGCGTCAACGTGTTCGGTGGCTGACTCGAGTTGTCCGCCGGCTGCTTCGAGGCGAGCGAGGTTGGTCACGTTACCTGTGCGGCTGCGGCCGAATCGGGAGTATCGCCATACGGCGATACCTCGGGCCTCGCCCTGTTCTACGCGCTCGATGGCGCCCATGATCTTGCGTTTGAAGTTCCGGCCGGTGGCGTCAAGGTCGACGATCAGCGGCTCGAGTAGGCGGCGCCCGGTGCGGGCTGCCCATTCTCGAAGGACGCCCTCTTGCAGCTCGGGGCTGATCTGTTCCTCTTTCCATGTGCTGACTCTGATGTATCCGAGCCAGGGCTCACCGTCAGCCTCCGAGCTCTGGAACGTAGCGGGTACGTCGGTGATGGTCATTCGGCTTTCTGTTCCGGTCGGACGTGCCGGGCATCGTCAAGGTGGCGGACGTTGTCCAGGGGGCACGTGGCGGGTTGGACGCGCGCGGCGCGGTCGTCGGTGACGCCGTCTGTGCGGTCGCCGCCCGACGGCGGCGGTTGGTCGAGCAGACCCCGGGCGACGTGCTCGAGGGCGAGGCGGTAGCCGGCCGTGTGCGCCGCGGTGATTTGGTCCGTCTCTACCTGGTGGGCCCGGTCGGATTGCCAGACGACGACCGCGGGGAGCGCGGTAAGGGCGATCAGGATTCCGGCGCGCACTACGTCATCCCAGTCTGCGAACAGGCCAACTATCCCCAGAGTGAGGCCGGTCACCAACAGGACAAGGACGAGAGCGGGCAGGTACCGGCTGATCACGGTGTTCCTCCGTGCGGTGCTAGTTCTCTGCGAGGTTGCCCTCGCCTGTATCGGGGGGTGGCTGACGTTGCAGAGTGTGAGTCATGGAAACGAACAGACGGCGCGCCTGATCGTCGGTGATGCCGAGTTCGTCGGCGGCCTGTTCGGGTGTAATGCTGCGTGGGCCTGTCGTCGGGTGCTGTACGGCCCTGAGCTCGTTCTCGTTGAGGACTCCCGCACGTACCAGCACCTCGCCCAGCGGAACCTGTAGCGCGGCGGCGAGCAGGGCGAGTACGCGGGTGTCGGTGACGTTGTCGCCGCGGAGGAGACGGCCGACAGTGGACGGGCTGATGCCCGAAGCTGCCGCAAACGCGCTCTTGCCCCCGCTGCGCGGTCCGGAGATGTCATAGCCGCGGTTCGTCAGCTCTTGTTGCAGCCAGCTGGCGAGCGCGGCGGCGCGGTGGTCGGACACGCCATCCTTGTTGTTTTTCATGGGTGAAATGTAGCGCGGTACTGCCTCCCCTGACAGACCGCCTTTCAGACATGACCAGCTGATCCATGGCGTACCCCCTCGTGTGCGCATGGGCCGTCTGACCTGCATCGTTCTGTAGAACGTTTGCCCGATTCTGCGCGGTTCCTTGCCCAGTGTCAACGACCTAGTACCCGTCGCGACCGGCGCTAACTTTCACTCCTGAAAGATAGGTGTTACTTTCTGCCCAGACAGACACTCTGTCTGACCAGAAAGGATCGGTCTCATGTACGACCGTGCCCTCTTGCAGGCCGTCGCCACGGACAAGGGCGATGAGCACTACACCGCCCTCGCCGCCCGCCTGAACGTTGCCCCCGCGACCGCATGGCGCCTGTGGACCGGCAAAACCGCGCCGTCCGCGCGTGTCGCCGCCGCTGTCGAACTGGTGTACGGCATTCCCGCGTCACGGCTGCTCAAGCTCGCCGACGCTGAGCGCGTCGAGCAGCCGCTCGAGGCCGCGGCATGAGCGCCCCCATCACCCGCGAGCAGGCGTACGCCAACGCCCGCGCCGTACTCGACCGGGCCCGCGCCCGCCGCGACGCCGACCGCGCCGCCGGCCGCCTCGCCCCCGAGGTCGAGCTCATATGCCGCCGCCTCGAGCGTCAGCAGCGCACCGCGGCCCCCGCGCACCGCGCCGCCGCATAACGCACAGCGGGCCCGCCCCGGGATGAAGCCCGGAACGGCCCCTGCACGACAGCACAGAAAGGCCCTGCCGTGAACCTCGCCGTTATCCCTGGCGATCAGTCGCCGCCTGCTGAGGACCGCGCCGCCGAGCTGGTCGAGCTCAACCTCGACGAGCTCGCCCTCGCGTTCGCGCAGAACCCCCGCGACGTCGCGCGGCTGCTCACGCTCCACGCGGCAAACGTGATCGCCCTCGACCTCGCCGCCGTCGCCGACGCCGTACCGCACTACGAGTGCGGCATACGCGCTGCGACGGCCGACGGCACCCGCGCCGCCCTGCTCTCCACGCTCGGCGCCCGCCCCGCCCGCAACCGCACTCAGGAGCACACCGCATGACGAGCACCGCCGTTGAGCGCCGGCCGGCGCCGGCCGCTGTCCCCGCCGTCCCCCAGCGCGGGGGCGCCCTCTCCCTCGCCAACATGACCGCGCGCGAGGCGTGGCTCTTCTGCGAAAGCCTCGCGAACACCCCGCTGTTGCCGGACCCGTACCGCAAGAACCCGGCATCGGTGCTGTGGGCGATGGAGTACGGCCGCGCGCTGGGCCTCGACGTGGTGACCACCATCACGACCATTCACGTCATCAAGGGCAAGCCGACGCAGAGCGCCGATCTGATGTTGTCCCGCGCCCGCGAGGCTGGGCACCGCGTGCGCATCAAGGCCGAGCGCACCAGCTGTGTGGTGCGGATCGTCCGGCACGACGATCCCGACGATGAAACGGTCGTCGAGTGGACTCTCGACGACGCCGTGACCGCCTGCCTGTGCGAGCTGCGTAACGGTCGCCCGTACGCCCGCGACGACAAGAACCGGCCCACGAGTTGGGAAAAGTACCCGCGCGCCATGCTCCGGAGCAGGGCGATTGCCGAGGCCGTCCGTATCGCCTGCCCCGAAGTGCTGCACGGCGCCATCTACACGCCCGAGGAACTGGGCGCCATCGTCGACCAAGAGGGGAACGCCGTCGAGGTGCCCGCCGGCACCGCGGTCCCGGAGACGATTCCGCACACCGAGCAGCCGCGGCCGGCCCGCGACTACCTCGCCGAGGCCGTCGCCACCGCCGACGCCGACCAGCTCGCCGCCATCAGCAGCGACGCCACCGCCGCGGGCGCCCCCGAGCACTACCTCGCGCAACTGGAGGCGATCCGGGCCGTGCACGCCGCGCCGGACGCCGCCGCCGCCGGAGTCGTATGGAAGGCCGCCAAGACCGCCGGCGCCCCCGAGACGTACCTCGCCCAGCTCGCCGCCGTCGGTGCCACCAAGCCCGGTGCCAAGCAGCCCCAGCAGCAGGCCGAGCAGCAGCCGGAGAGCACCGCCCCGACCGGCGAGCAGGCCCCGGAGCACGCCGCCGAGCTCACCGCCATGTACGACGCCGCCACCGCGGCCGGTCTCAACCGCGCCGAAGCCGACGACGCGTTCACCGCGGCGCACCAGTGCAAGCCGAGCGAGGCCACCGTCGAGCAGCTGCGATCGCAGCGCGACGACCTGCTCGAGGCCGTCCAGGGAGCCGCCGCGTGACCGCCGAGCAGCCACCCACCACGACCGCCGTACGCGCCGCCGTCACCCGCGAGGCCGTTCTCAAAGCGCTTCGTGACCACATCGACGCCGAGTACGAGACCGCCCGGACCGAAGTTCAGCACCTGCTCGACGAGCAGCAGCTCGCCACCGGCGGAACGAAGTTCGATGCGATCTTGCCCGACGGCACAAAGGTGGGGTCCGCCTCCCTCAGCGTCGGCGAAAAGGCCGCGCAGATCGTCGACGAGGACGCGTTCACCGCGTGGGTACGCACGACGTACCCCGCCGAGGCCGTAACCCGCATCGTCAAGAGCGTGCAGGCCGCGTTCACCGCTCGCCTGCTCGCCGAGATGACCGCGGCGGGCGCCGCCCGGATCGTCGACCCGGAAACGGGCGAAGTGCACGAGGTGCCCGGTGTGGAGATCAAGCCGAGCCGCAAGCGCACGCACTCGATGAACTTCCTACGGAAGACCAAGGCACGCCCGCAAGACGGCCGCGAGCTGGTCGCCGCGGCGTGGCGGTCCGGGCAGCTCGCCCCGATCATCCTGCCCGCCCTCGCGCCGGCCCCGGGCCCGGGCGACGAGGGAGCCGCCGCGTGATGCTCGCCGCCGTCTGTGACCTCGCCTGCCTCGCCGCCCTCGCCGTTGGCGCGTGGGCGATCGAGACCCGCCTCGCCGCCCTGTACCGCGCCGGCCAGCGCGACCGCCGCCCGCCCCTGCCGCGGGGCGGGCCCTCGAGACGGAGCAACCCCGTTGACGATCACCCTTGAGCACGCCGCCCGCCTGCTCGACACCCCGCCGCCGACCGCTGTTCCCGGACAGCTCGCCGTCGAGGGCGCCCCCACCGCGCCGGACGTCCCGGACGGCCTCGCAGCGGCATTCGCCGCCCGCACCCGTGCCGTCGAGGGCGGACACCGCGAGTGGACGACCCGGAGCCGTACCGCGACCGGCGGTGGCCGCTTCACCCACCGCGGCAAGGCGTACACCGCCGCGCAGGCCGCGTTCATTCTGCGCACCGGCCGCGCCCCGATAGGCACCGTCCAGTCGACATGCGACCGGCCGCAGTGCTGCGACCCCGCACACGTCGACGACCAGGCCACCCGGCAGCGCGACCGCGCCGCCCTCGCCGCCGTCACCGGCATTCGGCATCGACCGCCGTCATGCGACCACGACCAGGCGATACACGGCCGACACCGTGCCGACGGCCGCCGGTACTGCGACGCGTGCAACAACCCCAAGACCGGCTGTGGCCACGGCAACCCGAGGTGCGGCGCCGAGCCCGTCCACCCCTACCCGTGCGGGCCCCGCTGCGACGAGCACCAGCCGTCGAGGACGCACCCGTACCACGTCGCCACCGCGCAGTGACCAGCCCGCTCCGGGGCGAGGACTCCCCCGCCATCGCCCCGGAGCCACGTCCCCTACACCACCGATTGGAGCCACACCGTGGCCCGCATACGCACGATCAAGCCCGAGTTTTTCACCAGCCTCACGGTGGCCGACCTCACCCCCGAGCAGCGGCTGACGTTCATTGGCTTGTGGACGCACTGTGACGACGAGGGCCGCGCCATCGACGACGCACGGCTCATCAAGGCCGCCGTCTGGCCGCTCGACGACCGCACCGCCGCGGACGTCGAGGACGACTTGCGAGCCCTCACGGAGTGCTCACTGATCAGTCGTTACACCCTCAGCCGGAAGCCGTATTTGGCCGTCACCGGGTGGCGCGAGCACCAGCGCATCAATCGGCCGACCCCGAGCAGGCTCCCCGCTCCCGAGCAGGGCGAAACGACCCCGCCACCCCCGCCGACCAGCACAAACGACGACTCCCCCATCACTCACGCACACCTCAGTGAGGACTCACGCCAGGAAAGGAACAGGGAACAGGGAACGAGGAACAGGGAACAGGAAACGTCGGTCGCCGCTCCGCAGCTGCCCGACACGACGCAGCTGCGCGAGGACGTCGAACGGGTCTGCAACCACCTCGCTGACCGGATCGAGGGCAACGGCAGCAAGCGGCCGACGATCACGAAGTCGTGGCGCACTGCCGCACGCCTGCTGCTCGACAAGGACGGCCGGACCGAGGAGCAGGTACACGGCGCTATCGACTGGTGCCAGAACTCGGACTTCTGGCGTTCCAACGTGCTCAGCATGCCGAAGCTGCGCGAGAAGTACGACACGTTGCGCCTCCAGGCCGCCCGCCCGGCCGGCAACGTCGTTTCGCTCGCCGCCGCCCGGCCCTCCACCACCGATCAGCGCGTCGCCGAAGGCATGAGCTTGACTGCCCGTCTGCGCGCTCAGGAGGCCGCGCAGTGACCCCCGCCGACGCCTCCGAGTTGCTGACCCTCGCCGCCGCGTTCGACCGCCGCACCGTCGGCGAGGCCGACGCCCGCGCATGGGCCGCCGCCCTTAACGCCATGCCGCTGGACGACGACGCCCGCGAGGCAGTCGCCCGCCACTACGCCGAAACCGAGAAGTGGCTCACGCCCGCCCACGTCCGGGCCCAGCGGGCCCGCATACGAGCCGAGCGCATCGCCCACGCCAACGTCCTCGACGACGGCCGGCCCGACGAGACACCCGCCCAGTTCCTCGCCCGCCGCCGCGCCCTCACCGCCGCCGTGGCCGACGGCCGCCTCGAGGCCCAGACCGCGACGCAGGCCGTCGGCCTCGCCCCCTCGACCGCGCCGCGCGCCCTCACCGGCGGGCCCGCACCCGAAGTCGCCGACGCCCTCGAGGGGATTGGCCGCCGCATCCCCGAGGCCGCAGCCGACGAGTTGCGCCCGTACCGGCCCGTGCGCGCCGAACGCGAATCCCTCGCCCAGCACGGACAGCCCGACCCGCTCGACGTGCCGTGCACGCACCCGCCGTGCCGCGCCCCCGCCGGCAAGCCGTGCCGCAACCGGCACCGCGCCCCGCGCAGCACCCCGCACCCGTCCCGCCTCGACGACGCCACCGCCCGCCACAACGCCCAGGGAGCCGCCGCATGAACCGCAACCGCAAGCACCCCGACCGCCCCGCGCACCGACGCAAGTCCACCGCGAGCGACCGCACGAAGAACACCAGCGGCTACCGCATCACCGGTGCGTGGCCGCAGCGCCCCGACCGGCCCGCCGTCAAGACCACGCAGGACCGACGCGCACGCGACCGGATCGCCCGCGACATGGCCGCGCAGGGCGCATGGGTGACCGTCGAGGAGCACCGCGGGTATGACGCGTGGCGGACCCTGTACGAGGTCGACGGGCCCGCGCTGGTCGCCGAGCAGCAGCTCGCCGAGCAGGCCGCGGCCGAGCGCGCCGAGCGCCAGGCCGAAGCCGAGCGCCGCCGGCGCCGCCTCGCCGCCGAGGCCACCACCCACGCCCGCGCCCTCATGGCCCCGCCCGCCATCGTCCGGCCCGAAAACCGGCAGCGCGCCCGGCACATCACCGGTGCCCAGCGATGATGCCCGCCGCCGCCGTCGCCGCGATCCGGGCCGCCGTCGAGGACGCACACCGGCGCGACCTCGACCAGCCGAAGGACGTAGCCGAGCACGTCGTCGGCGAGCTTGAAGCCCAGGGCTGGACCGTCGTTGACCCGATCCTCACCCGACCGCGACCGGCCGCGTAGAGCCACCCGGGGGGCCGTCCCCGTATCCGGCGCGCCCCCCTGCCCGTTAACTTTCTGCCTAGACAGAAATCATGTCTGCCTAGAAAGAACATTCAGAACGACAGATACGTAACGGAGATAGACGCCATGGCCCGCACCCTCGCCGCCGCCGAGCGATTCGCCGCCAAGGTCAACACCGCCGGCCCCCTGTCCCTCATCCGCGGAGTGCTCGGCCCCTGCCACGTCTGGACAGGCAGCAGCAATGGGAAGGGCTACGGCACCTTTTGGCTCGACGGCCGCACCGTCAAGGCCCACCGCGCCGCCGTCGAGCTCGCCGACGACCGGCCGATACCCGACGGCCTCGAGGTCGACCACCGGTGCCGAAACCGCGCATGCGTGCGCCGCTCACACCTCGACCCCGTCACCCACCGCGTCAACATCCTCCGTTCGACGAACCACGTCGCCGCCCGCGCCGCCGTCACTCACTGCCCGGCCGGCCACGCCTACGACGAGGCCAACACCTACCGCGCGCCCAACGGCACCCGGAAATGCCGCGCCTGCAAGCGCAAGGCCGCCCGCGAACGCCGCGCCGCCGCCCGCGAGCAGCAGCTCGCCCCCGTCGCGCCCATCACCCCCAGCGCCACCACCGCCACCACCCCCGAAAGGCAGGCCGCCTAACCCATGGCCGGCGACACCGTCATCACCGTAATCGGCAACCTCACCGACGACCCCGAACTCAGGTTCACCCCGTCCGGGGCCGCCGTCGCAAACTTCACCATCGCCAGCACGCCCCGCCACTTCGACAAGCAGGCCAACGAATGGAAGGACGGCGAAACGCTGTTCCTCCGGTCGTCCGTATGGCGCCAGCAGGCCGAGCACGCCGCCGAATCCCTCACCCGCGGCATGCGCGTCATCGCCCAAGGCCGCCTCACACAACGCAGCTACGAGGACCGCGAGGGCATCAAGCGCACCGTCTATGAGCTCAACGTCGAGGAAATCGGCGCCTCGCTCAAGACCGCCACTGCCGCCGTGACCAAGGCCAACGGCAGGAACGGCGCCCAGCAGCCGCAACAGGGCGGATACGGCCAGCAGCGAGGCAACGGCTACGCCCAACAGCCCGACGCATGGGCCACACGGCAGCAGGGATACAGCGACGAGCCCCCGTTCTAACCCCGCCACGACCGCGCGCCACGTCCGGTCGCAGCCCGCGCCGCGCGCGCGAGCCCTGCGCGAATACGACGTTCATCAACTTCCGGACGAAGAACACGAGAAGCAGGAGCCCGGCCCCATGAACCGCATCCCCGACACCGTCAACGTCGCCAGCCTCGATACTCACTGCCTCATCGTCACCGTGCCCAACCATGGCCCGGCCGACGTGGCGAGCAGTCTCCCCCGCACCGTCGCCGCCGACCTGCTGCGCCAGATCGCCGACAGACTCGAGGGCGACACCGGCAGCTGCGGATTCAGCATCGCCACCAGCCGGCCCTGCCCCGTACACGACCGGCCCGCCACGCGCCGCCCCCGCAGCATCGACGACCTGCTCGACCACCTCGCCGACCGCATCCCCGACGATGGCGAGCAGCAGGCCACCCCGCCGCCCTCTCTCGCCGACGCGTTCGCCGAGTTCGGCCGCCATCTGCGTACCGCCATGGAGCAGGCCACCACCGGCACGCAGCAGCATGACGACCAGCCGACCGACACCGGGCGCGACAGCACCGCGCCGGCCGACACCGAGCAGGCCGACGGCGACCCGCGCCCCGTACTCGAGGTCGACCTCGAGCAGCCGGCCGAGCCCGAGCCCGTCGAGGAGCAGCCGGCCACACCGACCGTCGTCGGTTGCGCCCATGGATACGGCCTGCTGCGCGACACCTGCCCCGGATGCGACCACGAGCAGGACACCCCGCACGAGGCCGACCCCGTCACTGTCCGGCCGTCGTGGGCGAAGCGCGACATGCGCCGGTGCCGACGCTGCGCGCTGCGCCCCTCGCACTACATCCACAAGGCCCAGCGGAACACCGAGTGAAGCGCCTCGCCGCCCGCCTGCTCGCCGCATGGCGCGCCCGCGCCGCCCGCCGCCGCGCCGACCTCGACCTCGCCCGCCTCGCCCGTGAGGAGCCCCAGCAGTGACCCGCCACTCGCGCACCAAGCCGCGCGACCACGAACGCCGCGACCGCCGCGCCGCCCTCGACGTGCTGCTCGCCCGCGCCGAACGCGGCGCCCTCACCCGCAACGAGGCAGTCATGTTGCGCGCTTACGTCGCCGAGAAGCAGCGCACCGCCGACGAGTCCCGCAGCGCCAACGCCGGCACCACGCGCGCCCTCGAGCGCACCCGGGCCGGCGCCGACGAGGCGATACGCAGCCTCGAGGCCGAGCTCGCCGAGCAGCGCCAGGCCGCGGCCGACGCATCCGAGCAGCTGCGCCAGTACCGGGCAGTGTTCGGCGAGGATGCCCTCGACGCCCACGCGCATGCGCTCGCCCGGGCCAGCCGCGCCGAGGGTGCCCTCGCCCGCGTGCACGACGCCACCGGGCCCACCTCAGCGCGCGTCGCCGTCGCCGAGTACGACCGGGCCGCCCGCGTCGACGCTGAGGAGCGCGCCGACCGCTACCGTCTGCACTCCGAGGAGCTTCGGCACCAGCTCGCCGCCCAGCGCTACCAGGCGAGCAGCATGGAGACCGCCGCCCGTTTCGCCCAGCATGAGCGGGCCGCGCTCGAGCAGCGCGTCGCCGACCTCGAGGCCGACCTCGCCCAGCAGGCCGAGCAGCCGCAGCCGGCCCGATGCGTGCCCGCCGTTGCCGGGCCGGACCACCCCATACACGCCCTCACCGAAGCGCTCACCGCCGACCGCGCCCTCGACCACCTCGACGCCGGCCAGCTCATCCGCCGGTACTACGACGCGGTACACGCCGTCTGCTGCCCGCTCGAGCACGACGCCCCCCGGCCCGGGCACGCGGCCGAAGCCGACCTCGCCCAGCTCGCCGAGGACGACCTCGAGGCCGTCGCCGACGAACCGATCCCGTACACCCTCGCCCACCCGTAGCCGACCCCCAGGCGCCCCGCACAACCGCGAGGGCGCCCTCGAGCACCAGGAGCAACCCCCTAATGCCGAGCACCCTCGACGCCGCGACCACCGCCCGCGGCGCCGCCGACGACCTCGCCGCCGTCCGTGAGCAGTGGGGCGACCTGCTCACCGCCATATCCCGCCCGCCGGCCGCCGAATGGCCCCCGCGCGAGGCCCGCGGATTCCTCGACCAGCTCGCCACGGACGACCGCGCCGAGGACGACCTCGACGAGCAGCGGGCCGCCCGCATCGGCCGAACGCCGCTGACGCTGCGCGAGCACCCCGCCCCAGTGAACCTGTCCGCGCTCGACGCCGCCCTCGAGGTCGAACGCGCCCTGTTCGACCTCGCCGACCACCTCGCCGAGCAGGTACAGCGCCCCATCCGGCACATCGAGACCCCCACCTACGGCGCCCCCGCCGACACCATCCTTGACCCCGACGACCGCGACGACCCGGCACGGTGGCACCTCCCCACCAACCGCGACACCGGGCCCGCCGCCGTCGCCTCGCCCGGATCACGCGCGTACGGCCTGCACTGGGCCGCGGTGTGGATCGAGGGCCGGCTACTCGGCGAGGGCACCGACGGCGACCTGTTCACCCCCGTACGGACGTTGCAGCTCGAGGAGGCCGCACGCGTCGCGCGCCGCGCCCGTGCCGCCGTCGAGCACGCGCTCGGTCGCGACGGCCGCACGACCACCCTCGACAGCCCGTGCCCATGGTGCGGCGGGCGCCTGCTCGGCCGCACCAAGTCGGGGGGCGAACCTGTGGTCGCCTGCTCGACGGGCTACGCGTGCGGGGCGCCTGTCCTGCTCGACGACCGCGGCCGGCGGGCGTGGCGGGGCGCCGATCTGGTCGGTCTGTACGTCGCCCTCGAGGCGCGCCGGCGGGAGGAGTAGGGCGGACCCAGGGGCAGCGTCCGGCCAAGTCACGGGGGGGGTGTTGGGCAGTTGCCCGACACCCCCGCTGTGTAGCAACTTGTGAACCCACTTGTGTAGCCACTTGTGAAGTCGCTACAGTAAGGCTCCCGCCGAACCTCACTCGGCGGGCGCCGGACCTCACCCGGCACTCATCAGCCAAGGGAGCAACCCCCTATGAGCGTCACGATTCCCGGAGCACTCGCCGACCACCTCGCCGCGCAGTACATCGGCGACGAAAAGACCGCCGCCGCCCTCGACGCCGCCCGCCGCGGTCGAGGTCGAACGCTGGTTATCGAGCCGACCAGCACGCGCGTGCTGCACGTCATCAGCCGGCACGCCGAACACATCCTCAGCATCCCCCGCGCCTACACCCGCGCGACGCGCGACGCCGCCCGTCTGTGGATCGCCCGCGCTGGCCACTCGCCCGCCCTCATGGTCCACAAGTACGACAGCACCGAGGACGCGTACAACCGCACCCAGTGCGGCGACGACATCCGCGACGGCGACGTACTGATCATCGAGCGCGAGGGCGTCGTCGGTTTCCTCCGTAGCGCTTGGCCGGTCGCCGTGACCGTGGCACACGGCAAGCTGCATCGCATCACGGGCGACCCGCGCATCCTCGACGACGGCCGATACGCCGACAGCGCCATTCGCGCCGAGCGCATCGCCACCGAGCACGGGTTCGCCCTCGCCGAGCAGCACCTCGACGCCGTCGAGGCCGAGGCCGTCGAGCAGTTCGACGCCGCTGCGCGCGCCGCCGACGCCGTCGAGCACGCCGAGCAGGGCGAGGCCGCCGTCGACACCGTCGCCGAAGCCGAAGCACTGTACGCCGCGCGATTGGTCACCGAGGCCGACGCCACTGACGGCACGTGGCGGGGCGAGTGGATCGGCCAGCAGGCCGACGACGCCCTGTTCGCGGTCGAGCTCGACGCCGAGCAGGGCGCCTTGTTCAACGACCGCGCCACCGTTCGCGAGCAGCGCCGCGCCGCCCTCGCCCGCATCAAGGCCAAGGCCGACGCCGAGCGCGCCGCGCACCGCGCCGAGATGGACGGGCGCATTGCAGCCGAGCACCGCGCGCACGGCGTGCCCGTCCCGCCCGCCGTACAGGCCCGTATCGACATCCACCTCGCCCGCGAGTACCCCGCCCTGTTCGCCCCCGAGCAGCCGCGCCCCCTCGAGCTCGAGCCCGCGCTCATGTGGGCCGTGACGCAGCGCGTCGTGATCCGCGGCGAATGGCAAGGGCTGATCATGTGCGGACTCGGCCGCCGCGAGGCCGAAGACCGCGCCAGCGTGCTGCGCTACACGGGCAGCAGGGACGTACAGGTGGTGCTGTGCGAGCACGGCCCCCACTCCCACCGTGACGCCCGCCTCGCCGCACGCTGCGAGGGATGCGGGTACCCGATCCCCACCGGCGAGCAGTGGCACGACGCATGCCGCCCCCGCCCTCGCTTGACCCCGCTCGAGCGCGCCCGCCTCGCCGCTGAGCGCGACGCCGGGTACGCCCGCGCCCTCGACGCGTCCGCCCGCGTCGCCCACCTCGACGGCGAGCCCCCGTTCTAACCCGACCGGCCCGCCCTCACCTCGAGGGCGGGCCCCGACCCCACTAACAGGAGCAGCACCACGTGAGCGCCAGCGACCAGCCGACCAGCCCTGAGGAACAGCTACGCGCCGGAATCTTCGCCGCCGTTGAGGAGTACGAGCGCGCCAAACGTGCCGCCGACGCCAACCACGACCAAAACACTCTTGACCTCGACTACGTGCGATGGATCGCCGACAACTACGGCGCATCCCGTGAGGACGGGTCCGAGGAACTGACCTCATTCCTCGAAGAACTCGCCAACGAATTGGACCTCGACGAGGTGCGCATCCTCCGCATGGCAGGCGAGGCCGCAGTCGCCGTCACACCCCGCGTGATCGAAGGCGCGGCTGAACGCGGGATGAAGCCACCGCGCATCGCCGACGAGATCGGCCTCACACCTTCGCGCGTGTACGGCATCCTGCGCGAGCAGCGCGCCAAAGATGAGCGGGCAGTGGTAGACGCCTTCTTTTCCGCCTCGAGAAGTAATCAGAAGACCGACGACCAGTAACCCAGGAAGCAGCGCGGGCCCGATCCGGCGACCTCACCGCCGTACGGGCCCGACTCACCACAGACGGGAGCAACCCCCGACCATGGCTAAGCCCAACCCTACCGAGACCCGCCGCAACCTCCCGCCCGCGGTAGGCCGGTCCATGTCCGTGCGCATCCTCGACGAGGGCATGTACGACGACCTCGCCGTGATCATGAGCACCGGATGCGACGCGTCCGCCGCCGTCCGACAGGCGTTGCTCATCCTTGCGAACGTGTACTACGAGGCATGGAGCCGCGGGCACTACCCGCACGGTGTGGCCCCCGTGATCACGTCGGCGAACCTCCAGCCGTATCAGCCCGTCCGACAGGCTGACCAGGCCGTATGACGCGCCCGCGCCCGCCGTACGACAAAGCGGGGCATGCGTACGACCGGACGCGAACGCTTCCACACGCGTCGGTTGTCGATTGCGCACCGCCCCCGCCGGGGGCGGTGCGCATCAGTGTCAGTCGCTGTCGCGGGTCGGCCGATGCCACTCGTCGTGCAGACGCCGAAGGGCCTGAAGTGCCCGGCATGCCTTGTCGGACAACGCTGGTAACTGATCCAAGACGTAGGCGAGAACGAGGAACCCCGCCCCAAGCGTCGTGACTATCTCCATCCGAACCGACTCACCTTCCCGTTGGGGCGGCGGTCCGGAGCGGGCAGCCTCGGACATCCGCCATCTGGCGATAAAGTCCGAGAACCCAGCTCGTTACTGCGGATCTCGCGGGATGCTGCGCTTACAGCAACCCAACGCGCTTGCTTGTGTTGCATCACTCACAGCGCGGTAGTACGCATTGGGGGCGAGATGTAACGAGCACCTGGCCCTCATAGGCCATTATGCCTCAGCTCTGCGCGGTGCTCGCACCGCTTGCCTTGTTACCTTTCCGTGATCTATTCTGGGCCGCGTCTTCGGCGTGCCCAGAAACAGCCCGCCCCACCGAACGCCCCGCCGGCATCACCTGCGGGGCGTTTCGCATGCCCGACGCAAGGAGGTGACGCCATGGCTCGACCGATCACCGACGACGACCGCGAGCAGGTGCGCACACTCCACGCGCAGGGCAAGAGCCGCAACGAGATTGCCCGCATAATCCGGCGGTCACCCTCGACCGTTTCCAAGATCGCCGCCGCGTTCGAGCCGCCCCTCATATTCGACCGCGCCGGCGAGGTGGCCGTTGCCACCGAGGTACGTCGCGCCTACCTCGCCGCACGCCGCGCCCAGCTCGCCGAGCAGCTGCACGACGACGCCGAGCGCCTACGCGCCCAGCTCTGGGAGCCGTGCACGATCGGGGCGTTCGGCGGCAAGGACAACGTATGGACCGACACGCACCTCGCGCAGCCGACGTTCGGCGATCAGCGCCAGATCATCGCTGCCACCGGAACCGCGATTGAGAAGTCGCTCAAGCTCGCCCCCGCGGCCGGCGGCGAGGGAGCCGAGCAGGTGCGTTCGATGCTCGGAGCGCTCGGCGAAGCGCTGACCCGCGCAGCCGGCGACGACGCCGACGACGGGGGCGCCGACACCGGGGGGTGACGTGCTCGACCTCGACGCGTTGCCCCTGTCCCGGAAGCAGCTGCGCAGCGTCGGCCGCGCCACGGCCCGTATCAACCTGTGGCACGGATCGGTGCGCAGCGGGAAGACGATCGCCTCGCTGCTGGCTTTCGTCATCGCAGTTGCCACCGCGGGCCCGTCCGGATTGATCATCATCTGTGGCCGCAGCTTGCAGACGATCGAGCGGAACGTATTCGAGCCCCTGCTCGACGAGGCCCTATTCGGCCCCCTCGCCCGGCACGTCCGCCACACCCGCGGCGCCACCACGGCAACCATTCTCGGCCGCACCGTCCACCTGATCGGCGCCGCCGACACCCGCGCTGAGGGCCGGCTACGTGGCCTTACCGCACAGCTCGCCTATGTAGACGAGGCCACCCTCATACCCGAGGGGTTTTGGACGCAGCTACTCGCCCGACTGTCCGTGCCCGGGGCGCGCCTGTTCTCGACGACGAACCCTGACTCGCCGCGACACTGGCTCAAGACGGGATACCTCGACCGCGCCGGCGAGCTGAATCTCAGGGCGTGGCATTTCCGCCTGTCCGACAACCCGAGTTTGTCGCCCGAGTACGTCGCCGACCTCGCCGCCGAGTACGTCGGGTTGTGGCGCCGCCGGATGATCGATGGCGCGTGGGTGGTCGCTGAGGGAGCCATCTACGACATGTGGGACGAGACCCGGCACGTCGTCGACACCCTGCCCGAGATGCGCCGTTACTGGTGCGGGATCGATTACGGCACCACGAACCCGTTCTCGGCAATCCTGCTCGGCGAGGGCATCGACGGCCGCCTGTACGTGTGCGGCGAGTGGCGCCACGACTCCCGCGCCGCGCACCGGCAGATGACTGACGCCCAGTACAGCGCCGCAGTCCGGAAGTGGCTTGCCGAGTGGCGCCACCCGGGCGCGGGTCCGGATGCCCCCGCGGGCGTGCTGCCTGAGTGGACGTTCATCGACCCATCCGCGGCGAGTTTCAGCACGCAGATGTGGGCCGACGGACACCCGGGCCTCGCGCGCGCCACCAACGACGTAAAGGACGGCATTCGAAGCGTGGCCGCCGCCCTCGCCGCCGACCGCCTACTCGTTCACCGCTCATGCGCTGGCCTGCTCGCCGAGCTCCCCGGTTACAGCTGGGACCCCAAGGCCACCGAACGGGGCGAAGACGCCCCGCTGAAAGTCGACGACCACTCAGCCGACGCGCTGCGGTACGTCGTGCACTCCACGGCACACGAGTGGCGCCACCTGCTCAGTGGCAGAGTTAGCTTGGAGGTTCCGTCATGACTTTCCGGGCCTGAGCAATGAAGTCCCATTGCGCCCCCATGAAGGATTCGAACGCAACGTCAATGGCGTGTTGATCTTGAGACTTGCGCAGGAAGAGATTGATCACTGGGAACGCGTTACCCAGGAGCTCCCCTGCCGAGTTAGCAATCTCCTCGGGACCGCAAAGCCGGATGCGAAGTAACAGAGCCTCACCGCGCGGCGGTATCGGCTGCACCTGAGATTCCACGTCTGCGTACTGCTCAGGTGAAAGTGATGATGCTGGTTCAGCAGGTATGTGCTCTACAGGTTCAAACAACTCCATGAACGCGAGGTACGCCTCTCGTCGTTCGGTTCTGAGTTGGCGTGCATGCTCAATTCGCCCCTGGTCAGGTGCCTGACGCCGAGTCCCTATGTACGTCAGCACGGACGCTCCCACGGTGCCGACGACGCCAATTCCCGCACCGCACAGAGCTGCGACTGCTTGATCCATGCCACCAATCTTGTACCGCTTGGTGCTCCGGGGACCCGCACTCACCGAAGACGGAGGCCACCGCATGACTTTGCCCGCCACCGGAGCCCCGTGGCCGCCCCCGCAATGGGCCGAGGTGTACCGCGAGATGCGCGTCGACGACGCGTGGTACAGCGGCGACGCTGCCCGCCTCGCCCGCGTCTACGGCCACCACCCGCGGCCGGCCGAGCGTCGCCGCCTGTGGGGCCGGCGCAGCGTCGAGCACCGCGCCGGCCGCCGTGAGCACCGCCTACACATCCCCCTCGCCGGCGACATCGCCCGCACCAGCGCCGACCTGCTGTTCGCCGACATGCCGACGATCACCGTCGGGGACACGGCCACGCAAGAACGCCTCGAGCAGCTACTCGACGAGGGCCGCGTACAACAGACTCTGCTCGGCGCCGCCGAGCAGGCCGCCGCCCTGTCCGGTGTGTTCCTGCGCGTGATGTGGGACAAGGCCCTTGCCGACCGCCCCCTGTTGACCGTCATGCAGCCCGACGCAGCGATCCCCGAGTTTCGGTTCGGCATGCTGCGCGCCGTCAACTTCTGGCGTGAGCTGGAGGGCAGCACGGATCACACTGTGTGGCGGCACATCGAGCGCCACGAGACGGGCCGCATCGTGCACGCCCTGTACGAGGGCACGAGCGACAGCATCGGCCGCGCCGTTCCACTCACTGAGCACCCCGACACGGCCGAGCTGGTCGACGGCCTCGACGACGACGGGGTCAGCATCAGCACCGGGATACGCGACCTCACCGCCGCGTATATCCCGAACATGCTCCCCAACAGGCTCAACCGATCGAGCCCGATCGGACGCAGCGATTACCAAGGGCTTCACGGCCTGTTCGACGCCCTCGACGAAGTGTGGTCATCGTGGATGCGCGACATCCGCCTCGCCCGGGCCCGCCTGATCGTCCCGGACGGGTACCTACGCGACCACGGCCCCGGGGCCGGCGCATCGTTCGACGACGATCGGGAGGTGTGGCACTCCCTCAAGATGCCGCCGAACGAAGGCAGCGGAATCACGCTGGCACAATTCGATATCCGCGTCGCCGAGCACCAAGCCACCGCGGAAGCCACCATGAGACAGGCCGTGCAGACCGCCGGCTACAACGCCCAACAGTTCGGGCTGGAGGGCCGCGGCGAGGCCGTCACCGCAACGGAAGTCGACAGCCGCGACCAGCGCGCCATGGTGACCCGGAAGAAGAAGGCCGGCTATGCCCGGCACGCGCTCGCCGACATGCTGCACGTCATGTTGCAGCTCGACACCGTGCAGTTCGGGCAGCGGCTAGTCCCCGAGCGCCCACGCGTGGAGTTCGGCGACGGAGTCGCGGATTCGGAGCAGCAGACAGCGACAACGCTTGACCTGCTCAACCGCGCCGGGGCCGTCAGCACCGCAACCAAGGTGAAGATCCTTCACCCCGATTGGGACGACACCGCCTTACAGGCCGAGGTCGGTCTGATTGTCGCCGAGACCGGCGCCGCCGCGCCCGATCCGGTCGGCACTTTCCCGTTACAGTAAGCCGCCCCTAGGGGGCAGTTGGCTGCGCCATAGAGTAACGACATGCCAAGTCGTCCCAGGCGCACAAACCGACACCTGCCCAGACACGCACAGCTCAGGCAAGCCGAGCGCGCACTCAATAGAGAGAGCCGCCAAGAAGCACGAGCCACGTCCCGAAGGGAAAAATTCAACACCCTATTTACCGCACTGGCGGTGCTACTTTCCCTGCCCGCGCTGGCGATTAGCCTGCTGACGTATATAGATCAGCGCGAATCTGAGCAAACGAGCGACGTGAAGGAAGCAGCAAGAATAAACGCCTGGTGGACGGTCGACAAAAAGGGGAAAGGGCATTTCGTCGTCGTTAATCGCACTCTTTCCGGAGTCAGCGAGGTGATATTCTCGATGGGCACTCGACAACCAAAAAACCTGGACTTCGGCTATGTCTCGGGATGCACCAAAGTAATCATCTCGGTCAGCGGCAGCACTGACGAAATCGAAGCAGCCACTGACGAGCGCTTCGCTTTTAGTTTCTATAACACCCTAGGCGAGACGTGGGTTTCCGAGGCCAGCGGATTGCACAGGACGAACAACCCCTACCGCCTCCGGTACGGGTCCGATTTGGACGAGGAACGGAAGATTGATCACAGGGAGGAATCACTCGATTCCTGCTCGTGATCACCATCCGGGGGGTGACCGGTGCCGATTCATCCGAGCATGGTCGAACCCCTGGCCGAGCGGACGCGTGACCTGTATGCCGAGGCCGAGGAACGGCTATTGGGCATTATCGCCCGGCAGCTCGCCGACGGCTTCGAGGCACCGGGATGGGTCGAGCGAAAGCTCGCCGCCATACAGACGTTGCGCCGCGCCTCACAGAGCGTTGTCGACGAGCTCGGCCGTGCCGTGCAGCTCGAGGTATTCGACGTCGTCGCCGAGTCGTACAACGTGGGGCACCGCGCCGCGGTCGCCGAGCTCGGCGCCCTGTCCAACGACGCGCGCCGGCTGGCCGACGAGATCACCCCCCAGGCGCAGGCCGTCGACCGCCTCGCACAGGAAACCGTCGACGTCGTCACCTCGACGCACCGCTCGATCCTGCGGGCCGTTGTCGACGGTTTCCGGGCGGTCGTGTCCGAGGTCATCGCAACACCCCTGCTCGGTACCGGCACCCGCCGGCAGGCCACCCAAGACGCAATGAGGAGGTTTGCCGACCGCGGCATCCGGGCGTTCGTTGACCGGGCCGGCCGCCGTTGGCAGCTGACCAGCTACGCCGAGATGGCCGTACGCACGGGCGTTGCGCGGGCCGCCACAGAGGCGCACATGCGCACCCTCGCCACGGCCGGTATCGAGCTGGTCATGGTCTCCAACGCCCCGCGCGAATGCCCGCTGTGCCGGAAGTGGGAAGGCAAGGTGTTGGCCATCAGCGGGCCCGGGGGCGCGCGTACGGTCGAGGTCGAGCACGCCGTCGAGGACGGCCGTATGGTCCGCGTGCGCGTCGCCGGCAGTCTCGACGAGGCCCGCGCCGCAGGGTTGCAGCACCCCAATTGCCGGCACAGCGTCAGCGCTTACACCCCAGGTCTGACAGTGGCCGACCAGGCCGAGAGCGACCCCGCCGGCTACGAGGCAGGGCAGCGGCAACGCGAGATCGAACGCCACATCCGCAAGTACAAGCGGCGCGAGGCCGGCGCCACCACCCCGGAGGGCAAGCGGGCCGAGGCTGCCAAGGTCCGGCAGTGGCAAGGCGCCATGCGTGACCACCTCGCCGCACACCCGGACCTGCGCCGGTTGCGCCACCGCGAGCAGCCCGGGGCGAGCAACCTCCCCGAACCGCGCCGCGCCACCGCGCCGGAGCATACCGAGGCCGCCCGCATCCGATCCGGCGACCAGCTCACGCCCGCGGAGATGAGCGACGACCAGCTCGCCGCCGCCATGCGATCGGGCACCCTCGATGCCCGCGGGCGCGCCCGCGTCGAGGCCGAGGCCGACCGCCGCGACCTCGAGCAGCTGCTCGCCCGCATCCGGCCCGGCGGCACCATCGGCGACGACCTCACGCCATTCAGCGACACCGAGCTCGCCCGCGCATTCGTTCACCTCGACGAGGGCGACGCACTGCGCATCATGGCCGAGATGGACCGCCGCGACCTCGCCACACGGCTACCGCAGGTGGGACGGGATCTGGTGGGACTGTCCGACCATGACCTCGCCGCCCGCGCCAAGGGCGCCGATCCGGACACACTCGCCGACCTCGCCGCCGAGGCGAACCGGCGCGACCTGCTCGCCCAGTTCTTCCCTGGCGGGCAACTGACGGGCGACCTCGCCGGCATGTCCGAGGACGAGCTCGCATGGTGCATGCAGTACGCCCGCACCGACGAGCTCGCCCGCATCGCCGGCGAGATGGACCGCCGCGACGCCCTCGACATGCCGGCGCCGGCCGCCACCGGTAACGCCGTCGACGACCTGCTCGCCGACCGCGACGCCCTCGCCGACGCCATGGGTCCCGCGCCCGACCCGGAACAGTGGGGCGCCCTCGCCGACGAGGGCGACGACGCGGTCTGGGCTGGAATCAAGGAGGCCGCCGCCAAGCTGTACGGCGCCGCGGGTGAGGTCGAGGACGAGCGGCGACTCATTACCCGCCGCGAGGCCCGCGCCCTGTATGACGAGTACGTGTACCGGCAGTACCTCGCCGCCGAGGACGCCTGTAACGGGTACCTGCTCAACGAGAAGTCCAAGGCCGACGGCATCAACCCCGCCACGCTGTTCAGCGGGCCCGCCCGTATCGCATACGCGCGTGCGAGCGACGAGCTAAAACAGTGGTGGGCGACACATGGCAGGCTCACACAGGCCGAGTTCATCGAGCAGGTGACCGGCAAATCGCAGCGCTGGGCGGCCGGCGCCCGGAAGAATGAGGCCGACCAGCAGAACCAGAGGTGACCTATGGGAATGCGCGAGGAGATCGTCAAGGCGATCACGGCAGGCCGCTCGGCAGGCCACCGCGGCGACCCGCCGACCGCATGCCCTTACCCGGGCAGCTCGCTGCTGCGCACCGCATGGATCAGGGGATACGCCGAAACACGGCCCGTCGATCCTGTGACGACAAGATCGATTCACCCGAAAGAGTGAATTCAAAGGCTAAAATCGGCAGTCCCGTATTCCGATGGGACGGCCGCCGTTTCCGATGGGACGGCCGCCGTTTCCAATAGGACTCGCGTAGATCAGATAGGGGCGCGAGTAAAACCCATAGAGGGGCCATTCATTTCGAAGTGCCCTGGTCAGGGCATCACTGGCGTCACCGAGAGGCGTGCGCAATTGTCGGTTCAGCTCACCCAATCGGGGAGCACGCACCGACCGATGGAGCCTGCCTGATGAACCTTCTGCCCGCTGTCGTGACCGGACTTTTCGCCATCGCCGCGTCGGTCACCGGGGCTGTCCTCACGCATCGGCTTGACCGCCGCAAGTAGCGAGGTCAGCGTTCCAGCGTCTATTCACCACCCCCGAGGGCCCGCCAGGTGCGGGCCCTTTTCGTATGCCCGAACGCCCGCCAGGAGCGGGCCGACCAGCCCCAGGAGGGCGAACCATGAGCGACGACAACGGCAAGCAGGGCGGACAGCAGGGCACCCCCGAGGGCGGACAGGGCGCACCGGGCGGGCAGGGCGGGCAGGACCCCGCCGGCACCGCGCCGAAGCCCACCGCGCCGCCGAACGGCCAGCCGGCCGCGGGGAACGACGACGGCGGGCAGGACCCCGCCGCGACCATCGCCCGCCTCGAGCAGGAGCTCGCCGCCGCGCGGGCCGAGGCCGGAAAGAACCGCGTCACGGCCAAGCAGCGCGCGGCCGACGACGCCCGCCAGGAGCTCACACAGCAGCTGCTCGGCATCCTCGACCCAAGCCGCGCCGGCCAGCAGGCCACCCCCGAGCAGCTGACGCAGCAGCTCGAGACCGAGCAGTCCAAGGCCAAGGCAACCGCGGTCGAGCTCGCCGTGTACCGCACCGCGCGGGAGGCCGGGGGCGACCCCGACGCCCTGCTCGACTCCCGCCAGTTCGCCGCTTCCATCGCCGACCTCGACCCGACCGACACGGCCGCCGTGAAGTCCGCCGTTGAGGCCGCCGTCACGGCTAACCCCAAGCTCGCCGCCCAGACCGCGCCGGCCGGGCCGGCCCGCAGCGGTAGCGAGTTCACCGGCCCGCCCAGCAGCGCGCCGACCGCGCAGCAGTTCGCCGCCATGAACTACGCGCAGCGGGTCGAGCTCATGCAGTCCGACCCCGACACCTACCGGCGCCTCGCCGGAGCATGACGCCCGGCCCTCGCGCCGGGCATCCACCAAGACCGCCCGGCCGCCGCGCCGGCATCCCGTAAGGAGGGGCCCCCGTGCCCGACACCACCGCCGCAAATCTGATCGTTCCCGAGGTCTGGGCCGACCTCGCGCAGGCCCGGTTCACCGGTGCCGTGCGCGTGCTCACCTCCGGTGCCGTCACGACCGACGACACGCTCGTTGGCCAGCCCGGCGACACGATCAACTTCCCGAAGTGGGATGCCATCGGCGACCTCGACGACCTCACCGAGGGCACCGCCATGAGCACCACCGTCATGGGGCAGCGCTCCAGTGAGGCCACCATCAAGGAGGCCGGTAAGGCCGTCGAGATCACCGACAAGGCCCTGTTGACCGGACTCGGCGACCCGCGCGACGAAGCGCAGCGGCAGTTCGGCATTCTCGCCGCCCGGAAGGTCGACGCCGCCCTGATCGCTCAGGCCATGGCCGACGAGACCGCGCAGGGTGGCGGCACGCCGTACACCTTCACCACGGCCGCGGGGAAGACCAAGTTCACATGGGCTGACGCGGTCGTTCCCGCCCTCGCACGTTTCGGCGACGAGTGGGAGCCGTCCGAGTTCGCCGGCATGTACCTGAACAGCGCGCAGCAGGCCGAGGCCATGGCCGACCCGCAGTTCATCGACGCATCCAAGCTGGGCGCCGACACCGCGGTGCGTACCGGTCAGGTCGGTGTCATCGCGGGCGTGCCTGTGTTCGTCACGAACCGAATCGCCGCGGGGAAGTTTTTGCTTCTCAAGAACGGCTCCCTTGGCGCCCTCTACAAGCGCCGGCCCATCGTCGAGACCGACCGCGACATCCTCAAGCGCACCACCGTGATCACCACGAACGTGCACTACGCCGTGAAGCGCCTCGACGACAAGGGCGTGTTGGTCGGCACCCTCGCCGCGTCCTAACCACGAAAGGAGGGCCGCCGCATGATGCTGCGCCGCTACCACGGCGAGCAGACCGACACCGAGTCGACCAGCTCGCCGCCGTCCGACAGAACGTCGGACACCGCCCCGGACGCCCCGCAGGCCACCAAGCCCGCGGGGCGTTCGTCATCCCGGAGCAAGACCAGCAAGGGGGGATGACCGGATGCGCCGGATCTACGCCACCCCTGACCAGTTCACGGCGTGGACCGGCGACCCGGCCCCGCCGGACGCCGACCGGCTGCTCGCCCGCGCGTCCGAGGACGTCGAGGACGCGCTACGCACCGCCGTGTATGCCACGGACGCCGCGGGCATGCCGACCGATCCCGACGTCGTGCAGGCACTCGCCGACGCCACCTGTGCACAGGTCGAGTACCAGCAGGCCGCCGGCGACGACGGCACCGGGGCGGCCGGCAGATGGGACAGCGTCTCTATCGGCGCCGTCTCCCTGTCCGGCCGTCAGTCCGGGCCGACGGCCGCCGGCGACGTCGACCTCGCCCCGCGCGCCGAGCGCGCACTCACCCGGGCCGGTCTGCTGCCGGGGGTGATCTGGTGACCGCACTGCCCGGATGGCTGCTGCGCCACCGGATCACCGTGGAGCCGTACCAGGGCGCCGGCGCGTACGGGCCCGTGTACGGGCCGCCCGTCACCGTGCGCTGCCTGCTCGACCAACAGACGCGCATGGTCAGGGCCCCGGACGGTGCCGACACCGTCAGCAGCACGACCGCGTATTGCCCGCCCGGCACCACCGCGCCGCCCGGATCACGCCTCACCCTGCCGGACGGCCGGACCACCACCGTGATCGCCGCCCTACCCCGCGACGGCGGAGGACTGGCAACCCCCGATCATCTGGAGGTGCAGGCCGAGTGACACAGCGCGCCCGTCTGCAATGGAACGGCCAGGCCGTCAGCGCCGCCGTCCGTGAGGCCGCCGCCCGCGGCCTACGCATCGGTGCCGAGCACATCCTCGCCGAGTCGCGCCGGCTGGTGCCGATCGAAGAGGCCACACTCGAGCGATCAGGCGTGGCGACCGTCGACGAGGACGAGCTCACGGGCGCCGTCAGCTACGACACGTTGTACGCGGTCCGCCAACACGAGGACATGACGCTACGGCACGACGCCGGCCGCACCGCCAAGTACCTCGAGCAGCCGTTCAACACCGAGGCCGACACGGTGCAAGAGATCATCGCCGCACAGGTCCGGAGGGCGCTGCGATGAGCCACACCTCGAACCTGCTCGACGGCCTCGCCCGGCTGATCGCCGACGCCGGTATCGCCGTGTACCGGCCCGACGGTCTGTACGCGGCCGATGAGGTGGCAATCATCATCGGCGCCGTCCCCGACCGGCCCGACAACGTCATCGCTCTGACGCCGTACGCCGTCGACGACGCCAGCGGTACCGAGGACGTCACCGAGGCCGTACAGGTCCGGTACCGCGCCGGCGCCGACCCGCGGGCCGCCCTCGACCGGGCCGACGCCGTGTACGACCTGCTGAACATGCGCGTGCACACCGACCTATCGGGCGTGCACGCCGGAGTCATCTGGCGCCAGTCACAGGCGTGGATCGGTCCCGACACCGCGGACCGCCAGGAGATCACCGCCAACTACTACATGCGGACGCTCCGCACCGCGCCGCACCTGATCGAGACATAGGGAGAACCCGCCATGAGCACACCCACGCCCGTGACCGCCCTCGCCCGCAGGTGGCGACTCGAGGTCGACATGGCCACGTCCGGCGCCACCACGCCGGATTGGCAGCTGCACCCCGCGATCACGGATTTCAGCTGGGAGGCACCGCCCAACCTCGAGGACTCCAGCACGTATGACGATGAGGGGTGGGACGGCAACACCAAGACGGGCCAGGGCTGGACCGTCAGCGCGACGTTCAACCGGAAGAAGTCTGCGGACAGCAAGGCGTACAACGCCGTGCACGAGCGCGTGCGCGCGACCGCGTTCGGGTGGGGCGCCGACAGTGAGGTCAAGATCCGTTGGATGGACCGTGACGGCGGGCCGGAGGCGTACGAGGGCACGGCCCTGGTGGAGTGGAAGCCGTCCGGCGGGCCGAAAAACAACTTGGAACAGGTCGAGGCCACGTTCACGGGCAACGGTCCGTTGACGCAGATCGTCAACCCGCTTGCGACGGTCTGATATGGGCGCCAAGTTCCAGGCTCTCGACGAGCTGTTCGACGACTCCCTCACGCTGCCGTTCGGGAGTAAGGCGTATGTGATCCCCTCGCCGTCCGCCGCGGACGGTCTGCGGGTGCAGCAGATCACCAGCCTCGCCGCCCGGCTGGTGTCCGGCGGCGAGGCCGTCGACACCACCCTCTTGGACGACGACGACGAGCGCGACTTGCTGCGGATGTGCCTCGGACCGGTCTACGACGAGATGCAGGCCGACGGCATCGCCTGGTCCCGGATGCGGCACGCGGGATTGACCGCGATGTTCTGGATCGTCTCCGGCCCCGAGACCGCCGAGCGGTATTGGGGAACGGCCGGCGACCCTTCTCAATGGGCCCCGAATCGGGAGACGCGCCGGCAGACGAAGAGTGGATCGGCTGCGGCGAAATCGACCCGATCACGGGGCTCGCAGAGTGGTACGAACGCCCGCAGGGCTACCGGGAACGGCCGCAAGGGCGCGACGACCTGACATGGGCCGCCCTGCTCGAAGAGTGGCCACTCATCGAATGCGATCTACACGAGGTGTACGGCGTGGACGCCGGTACCCCCGGCATCCTCCAAGCCCGGTCGTGGCGGTGGCTCCGGCTGCGCATCCTCGGCCTGCTCAGCGCTGACAGCCGCCTTGCCCGGCACTTCGCGCCCCCCGACCCCAAGACCCCCAAGGGAGGTGCGCGATGAGCCTCACCATCGGCGAGTTGACCGGGTTCGTAAGCCTCGACGTTCGCGAGGTAGACCGCGGCGTGGCCCGGGCCGGGCAGGCCATGACCCAGTTGCAGGGGGACATGACGGCCGGCGGCGACCGGGCCGGGCAGGCCGCAGGCGACGCGCTCGGCCAGGGCATCGCCCGCGGCGCAGATGGCCGGCTGCGTGATCTGCGCGGCCGATTCGCACGCGCCGGGCGGGAGGCCGGCGACGCGCTCGGCGACGGCATGACCGACGGCACCCGCGAGGGCGCCGCCGATGCCGAGCAGGAGGCCACGGGCATGATGGGCCGCCTCAAGCTCGCCGCGGCCGGAGCGGGCGCCATGGTCGGTGGCGTGCTGATGGCCGGTATCGGATCGGCCCTCGAGCAGGGGCAGATCACCGGCCGGCTTGGCGCGCAGCTCGGGGCAACCCCGGCCGTGGCCAAGCAGTACGGGCACATCGCCGGGCAGATGTACGCGGGTGCCGTCACCGAGGATTTCCAAGGGGCGGCCGACGCGATCCGGGCGACCATGAGCGCTGGTCTGGTGCCGCCGGACGCGACGAACGCACAGATTCAGTCCATCGCGACGAAGGTAAGCGACCTCGCGGGAACGTTCGAGCTCGACCTCGGACAGTCCGCAAATGCGGTCGGCCAGATCATGAAAACCGGTCTGGCGCCGAACGCTCAAACCGCGCTGGACATCATGACGCGCGGCCTACAGGTAATGGGCCCGCGCGCCGATGACCTCGCCGATACGTTCAATGAGTATTCGGTCCAGTTCCAACAGCTCGGACTGGACGCGCAGACCGCTACCGGACTGATGTCCCAGGGAATGAAGGCAGGCGCGCGCGATACGGATGTCGTCGCGGACGCTCTCAAAGAGGGCACCTTGCTGATGACGGAGATGGGCGACGGCGCCACCGACGCCCTGAAATCTATGGGCATGTCGGCGAGCGACGTTCAAGCAAAGATCGCCGGCGGCGGGAAGGGCGCCCGCGACGCTCTACAGCAGGTTCTCGACGGGCTGCGCGGTATCAAGGACCCGGCCGACCGGGCCGCGGCTGCAACGGCGCTCTTCGGGACCAAGAGCGAGGACATGCAGAAAGCCCTTCTCGCTCTCGACCCGTCCAAGGCGAAAGATGCCCTAGGCCAAGTCAAAGGCGCCGCGGACCGCATGGGCGACAGCCTTCGTGACAACGCGGCAACGCGCATGGAGCAGTTTAAGCGGGCCGCACAAGAGAAGCTGGTAGGAGTGCTCGGTAACTACGTGATGCCGATGCTCATGCAGTTCGGCGGTTTCGTGCAGCAACACATTTCATGGATCGGCCCATTGGCCGGGGTCATCCTCGGTATCGCGGCAGCCATGGGCATTTGGACCGCGGCACAAGCGGTCTTCAACGCGGTGATGGCGGCAAACCCGATCGTCCTAGTCATCGGCGCCATCATCGGCCTTATCGCCGTCATCGTCATTGCGTGGCAGAAGTCCGAGACGTTCCGCAACGTCGTCATGGCGGTGTGGGGCGCGGTGAAGTCCGCGATCTCAGGCGCGGTTGACGGCATCATGTCCGCGGTCGGCTGGTTCGCCACCATCCCGGGCCTGATCAGCGGATGGTTCGGGGCCGCGAAGAACTCGGCCGTTGCGAAGTGGAACGGGCTGCTGAACTGGTTGAAGGCATTCCCGGGCCGCGCGGTCGGGGCACTCTCTTCACTGGCCGGAATGCTCTGGAACACAGCGGCGACCGCGGGCGGGCGCCTGGTGTCCGCGATCAGCTCGAAGGTATCCAGCGCGATCAGCTGGATTCGGGGCTTGCCCGGACGCGCCAGGGCAGCGCTCGGCGATCTGGGAAGCAAGCTCTACAACTCCGGTCGATCGCTTGTCGGCGGGTTCATTAACGGCATCACCAGCAGGGCCGGCGACCTCTACAACAAGGCCGCAGGGCTGGTGTCCAAGGTGCGGAATCTCTTTCCGTTTTCTCCCGCGAAAGAAGGACCTTTCTCCGGGCGCGGCTACACCACCTATTCCGGCCGCGCACTGATCAACGGATTCGCCCAGGGAATCACTCAGCAGCAGGGCGCCGTAACGTCCGCTATGGCGCAGGTGGCGCAGGCCGGACACGACGCGCTTACCGGTTCCGTTCCAGCGCTGACGGTAGGACAGGGCGGCACTGCTGCTCTCACCGCGCCGCGCGCGGGTGCGGGCGCGGCCGGCGCGCCGGCGGGAACAATCGCGCCGCCGCAACCGGCGGTTGTGCGTATCGAAATCGACGCCGGCGACGGCGGCGACGACCTCACCCGCTGGATACGTAAAACCGTGCGCGTCAAAGGCCGCGGAAATGTGCAGCTCGCGTTCGGAGGTGGCTGATGGTATTCCCTGATCTTCGCGTGGAGATCCAAGCCGGCGGTATCTGGACGGATATCACCGCCGACACGTACACCACGCGACAGCAGGTGACCATCAGCCGGGGCCGAGCTGATGAGGCAGCGCGGAGCGATCCGGCCCGCTGTCAGCTCGGCCTGAACAATCGGGATGGCCGCTACACACCCAAAAATCCGCTGAGCCCGTACTTCGGGCTGATCGGACGGAACACGCCGATACGGGTCAGTGTGGGCGGCGCCCGGCCGCGGCTGGTTCTGGACGGCTCGCCCACCGGCTACGTCACCACCCCGGACGCCCCCGCGCTGGACATCGTGGGAGACCTCGACCTGCGGTGCGAAGCTGAGCTCGACTGGACCGCGTCCGGGCTGAACGAAGTCCTACTCGGGAAGTGGGACGGCGCGACCGCCCAGCGTTCATACGCGTTGCGTGTGCTGGATGGGCGGCTGCTGCTGAACTGGGCGCCTGATGGCGTCACCTCCCGGTTCGCCACGGTGACGCTGCCGACGCTGCCGGACCGGGCAGCGGTCCGCGCGACGTTGGACACCGACAACGGGGCCGGCGGCTGCTGCGTGACGTTCTACTGGGCGCGGTCGCTGGGCGGGCCATGGGTACAGATCGGTAGCCCGGTCACACAGGCCGAGACCACGAGCATCTTCTCGGGCACAGCGCCGCTCGGTGTCGGCCAGCCCGACCCCACCACCACCCCGGCACGCGTCCCGTTCACCGGCGCCGGCTACCGGTTCGAGGTCCGCAACGGCATCAACGGTCCCGTTGTGGCCTCGCCTGACTTCACCTCTCAGGCGCCCGGGGCGCGGTCATTCACAGACAGTGCCGGCCGCGCGTGGGCGCTCCAGGGGTCAGCCCAGATCAGTGACCGGCTGACCCGGTTCGCCGGCGAGGTCAGCAGCTGGCCATCCCGTTGGGGCGTGGCCGGCCAAGACGTGTGGGTGTCGCTGGAGGCGTCCGGCATTTCGCGGCGGCTGGGGCAGGGCGTGAAGTCCCTGGCGTCCACGCTGCGCCGCCGAATCCCCTCTGACCCCGATCTCTTGGCCTACTGGCCGATGGAGGAAGCGAGAGACGCGAGTCAGGCGTACAGCCCCCTCGCCGGCGTACAGCCGATGGTGGTCAGCGGTGTGGAATTCGCCTCGGATAGCACCCTTGACGGATCGTCCCCGCTCCCGAAGATCGGCCCGGGCAGCAGCTTCGGCGGACAGGTCCCGCCCGGCCCCGACGGGGGATGGCGCCTCGAGCTGGTGTACAAGCTCGATGCCTTCCCCGCCGCGGCGCCGTTCATCATGCTCGAGGTCCGCACCACCGGCACCTATGACCGAATTCAGCTCGAGGTGCGGCCGAGCGGCACAGTGCGCCTGTACGGCGTCAGTAGCACCGGCTCCAGCTCCTCCACCACGCAACTACTCAGCATCACCGGGGACGGCTTCACCGGCGATTGGAACCGTCTACAGGTCCGCGGCGAAACCAACGGCACGGTATCGACCTATCACGTGAACTGGTTCGACGTCGGCGGCGGGGAGCGCGGGCTGTCCACCGATGTGACGGGGCCCGCCGTGGGGCACATCACCGCCATCTCCTCCGCCCCCGGCACGGCCATGGAACAGCTCAACCTGTTCATGGGCCACCTCTCCGTCATCGGCGCGGTGCAGTCCACGATCTACAACAGCGCCGATGACGGGTTCGCGGGTGACAGCACCTGGGCGCGCATGCGCCGCCTGAGCCAAGAAGAGTCCGTTCCGCTGGTCATCAGCGGGGCGGATGCTGACACCCCGGCCATGGGCCCGCAGCGGCCGGCCACGCTGCTGGACCTGCTGCAACAGGCCGCCGACACCGACGGCGGAATCTTGGGCGAGGCACGCGACCGGCTCGCCCTGCGATACCGCGTGCGAACCAGCCTCTACAGCCAACCGCCGGCGCTCGAACTGGACTACGCCGCGCCCGGGCTGGCGCCACCACTCGACCCTCTCGACGACGACGCCGCCGTACGTAACGACGTCACGGTCAACCGGATCGGTGGCAGCTCGGCGCGCGCGGTGGCGGAGTCCGGGCCCCTGTCCGTACAGCCCCCGCCGTACGGAGTGGGGACGTATGACGAGTCGGTCGACCTGTCCCTCGCGAACGACACACAGGCCGAGCCTGTCGCGTACTGGCGCCTGTGGCAGGGCACGCAGGATGAGATCCGGTACCCGAGCGTGCACGTCAACGTCGCTGACGCGCCGCACCTACTCGAGCCAGCAGCCGCGGTCATCGAGGGGAGCCGCATCACGATCGCCAACCCCCCGCCATGGCTCCCGCCCTCGACGATCGACCTGTTGGTACAGGGGTATACGGAAACGTTCCGGCCGTACGCATGGGACATGACGTTCACGTGCTCGCCGGCGCGCCCGTGGAACGTCGCCGTCACGGGCGACGACGGCGCGGTGGTCCGCGAGGACTTCGAGGACACGACGTACGCCCTGAGCATCACGGACGGCGGCACCCTGCCGTGGACCCGCACCAGCGCACAGGCGTACGCGGGAACGTGGTCGCTGCGTTCCGGCGCGGTGGCCAACAACCAGACCAGTGACGCGGTGATCGCGGTCCCGTCCGGGGCAACCTCGCTGTCGTTCTGGTATCGCGTCAGCAGCGAAGCAGGCGGGGCCGGGTTCGAGGGCGACCGGCTGCTCGTGTTCCGCGACGGCGTGCAGCAGCTCCGCGCACAGGGCACGGTCGGATGGACGCAATACACCCTCGACGTCACCGGCGCGGCGGTCGTCACCTTCCGGTACGTCAAGGACAACTCCGCGGCATCCGGGGAGGACGCGGCGTACATCGATGACCTCGCCGTCGTCGTTCCTCCGGTCGTCGCGGGCCCGCTGTCCGTGGCGGACACCGACGGGAGCCAGCTCGCCGCGGCGATATCGCCGACCGATACCGCGTTGCCCGTCGCCGTGACCAGTGGCCCCCTGTGGCCGACCGGCCCGGATTTCGCGCCCGTTGACGTCGTCCTCGGCGGCGAGCAGGTCACCGTTACCGCCGTCACCGGCACCACCTCGCCGCAGATCCTCACCGTCACCAGGGCCGTAAACGGCATCACCAAGGCGCACGCGGCGGGCACCGCCGTGAGCCTTCCACAACCCGCTATCGCCGCCTTGTAGGAGGCCACATTGTCCACCCCCGTGCAGCAGTGGCACCCGGGCATGCCCGTCACCGCCGGCCGGCTCCAATACATGCTGGAAAGGCTCGCAGAATCCCTCACCGTGAGCGCGTACGGCGCGACCGGCGACGGCGTCACAAACGACGCTCCAGCGATTCAGGAGGCGCTAAACGAGGCGCGCGCCGCCGGCGGCGGCTGGGTGGTGATACCGCCCGGGAAATACCTGCTGTCGACACTGCCACTACGCATCTACCGGAACACGCGCCTGACTCTGCTACCGGGGGCCGAATTCCGTCGGAACGCAGCAGAGACGATGATTCTCAACGGCGATGCCGCGCAGAATTTCAGCGGCTACGGTGGCGAATCGGGAATCGTTATCGAGGGCGGCCTCTGGAATATGCGCGGAACGGTCGCCGGATTGACCGGCTCAGTGATGTGCATCAGTATCGGACACGCCTCGGACATCACTATTCGGGATCTCGAAGTCAGGGATCTTCCCGGCTTCCATGCGGTCGAATTGAATTCGACCAAACGAGGCATCATCCAGAACTGCAAATTCCGCGGCTACATCGACCCTGGGGCGCGCGACTTTTCCGAAGCAATTCAGCTCGACCTGGCAAAGTCGGTCGGAGTTTTCGGCGGATTTGGCCCGTATGACCACACACCGACCGAGGACATCCTCATTGAAGGGTGCTATTTCGGCGCCTCGGGCACTGCCGGCACCACGGCATGGCCGCGAGGAATCGGCTCCCACAGCGCGACGATCAGCAAGTTTCACCGACGGATTCGCATTCTCGGAAACACGTTTGAATCGGTCCTACAGTACGGCGTGAGCGCCTACAACTGGGAAGACACCACCGTGAGCGGGAATACGTTTTCGTCGTGTGGGTCCGGCGTGCGCATTCGATCGGTCATCACCTCCGACACGGAGGACACGAAAGACCCGAACGGCACGCAGACGTCGGCGAGCCAGTCCATCAAAAACTTCGCCATCACGGGAAACACATTCCGATTCGGCGGCGGGTACGACGAGCCGATAGTTGCATTGGGCGAAAGCACTGGACAGGTTCTCAACCTGTCCATATCCGGCAATGCGATCGACACTTCGGCCAGCGCTCAGAACGGCATCCGGTTGCAGTACGTCGAGCGATTCAGCGTCACCGGAAACACTATCTCCAACGTGGACGGCACCGCCGTATCTCTGGAGAACTGCACGAACGGCAACGCGGGGACGAATCAAATCTACACGCCCGGCGCCCACGGAATTACCGCCGTCACCTGTACGCACACCAGCCTGAACGCGAACAACATCATGTACGCCGCCAATAATGGAATTCTCGTGCAGGACGGTAGCGACATTCAGGTGAAAAACAACTACATCAAGAGCCCCGGGCGCGCGGCAAATGCAGCGTGGTACGGAATCCGCGTCAGTACGAACGCATCCAGCGTTCACCTGACCGGCAATAAAACGCGCCCGAACGGGTCCGGGAATGAGGCCATTCACGGCCTGTCAATCTCGAACGCGTGCACCTTCATTGCGCGCTACGGAAATGATTTCCGGGGCTCCCAGTTCACCGGCGGCACCGGCATGAACGACGCCTCGCCGTCCCCGCAGACCCTCGCAACCGACCTCAGCTGACCTCAGCTGCCCCACCCTCACACCGCCCCCGGCACCGCGCCGCGGGCGTTTTCTCATGTCTGGAGACACCCCCAGTGGCACGCATGCCGGGCGCCGAGTGGCGCCCCATCCCGATCAACTTCACCCACGGCGGACAGGACTCCGTACGCGGTGTGGTCGTGCACATCATGGCCGGCACCCTCGCCGGTACCGACAGTTGGTTCCGCAGCTCCAAGGCCAAGGCATCGAGTCACTTCGGGACCGGCAGGGGCGGCAAGCTGTATCAGTGGGTCGACACCGCCGACCGGGCGTGGGCGCAGGCCGGCGGAAACAGAACGTGGCTCAGCGTCGAGAACGAGGGCGAGGGCGGCGACGAGCTCACCGACGACCAGCTCGACCGCAACGCGCAGGTACTCGCGTGGGCCCACGAGAAGCACGGCGTACCGCTCCAGCTCGCCAAGTCTCCCAGCGACCGCGGACTCGGGTACCACGCCATGGGGGGCGACGCGTGGGGCGGCCATCTGTCGTGCCCCGGGAAGCGCATCATTGCGCAGCTGCCCGAGATCCTGCGCCGAGCGAAGAAGCTCACCGCCGGCGGCACCGCGCCGGCCCCGACCAGGCCCGCGCCGAGCAAGCCGAAGACGGTCGACCTGTCCAAGCTGATCACCGCCGCCAAGAGGGACCCCGCCAAGGCCGGTACCCCTGTGTCGTACGCAGGCGCCCGCGTCGTCGAGGACGCCCTCGCCGCCGAGGGTCTGCTCGAGCGGCGGTATGTCGACGGCCATTTCGGCAGCGCGACCGTGGCCGCGTACTCCCGGTGGCAGCGCCGTTGCGGCTACGTCGGGGCCGCCGCCGATGGAATCCCCGGCCGCGCGAGCCTCGACGTGCTCGCCCACCGCCACGGATTCCGGGTGACCGAGTAGCCACCCCTCGACCCCGGCCCGCCCCGGCACCGCGCCGGGGCGGGCATCACCCCCCGAACGAACGGACACCCCGCCGTGACCGACAAGAACCGCCGCACCGCGCGCACCGTCGTACAGACCATCGTCGGCCTCGCCGCCGCGCTCCCGATCCTGCTGCCCACGCTCGGCGTACCCTCCACGGCCGCCGGCTATGGCGTCGTGCTCGCCGTCGCCGCCGCCGTCACGCGCGCCATGGCCTCGCCCACCGTGCAACGCATCCTGCCCGCATGGCTGCGCACCGCGCCGGACGCGGGAGGCAGTAGGCAGTGACGACCGACCCCTCGCCGTCCGATCCGGCCGCGGTCACGCTCGAGCTCGAGCGGATACGCCGCAGCATCGAGGTGGGCTTCACCCGCACCGACGGTGCCCTCGCCCTACTGGTGCAGCGGCATGACCACAGCGACGAAGCGCTCAAGGACCATGCCCGCCGGCTCGACAGCGCCGACGGCCGTCTCGACACCCTCGAGCGCGGCGAAACCGACCGTCAGAAGCGCACCGAGGACCGCCTCGCCGCCCTCGAACGCGCACGGTGGCCACTGCCGTCCGTCGCCGCGCTGGTCGCCCTGTGCGGCCTCATCCTGTCCGCATGGCAACTCGCCAACAGGTAGTAGTCAACGCCCCCCCCACGCGGCCTCACGGGCTGTTGTGGGGGGCGTTCTGTGCGTTGGGCACCGTCCGGCCGTAGGCTCGGCCGCGCCAGCACAGCGAGCGGCCCGCCCCCGAATCCCCCGGGGACGGGCCGCGCTGCTGCTCCCGTACGCCTATGCGTCGAATCGGCCCTCGCGGACCGCGGACACGAACGCCGTCATCTGCTCGCGGCTCACCAGCAGGGCAGGCCCCGCCGGCCGCTTGCTGTCCCGCACCGCGACCGACTCACTGTCGACGATGCCGACCTCGACACAGTCCGACTGAGTGCCCGACGCGCTCGACTTCCACCAGGTAACCGGCAAGGTCGACGCGTCATCAATCCTGGTCATCCATGATCCCTTATCTCTGCGATGCGATCTGCGGACGCATCGACCGGAAGCGCGACCGCACGCAACCGCTCGAACGCGTCCCGGTAGACGCCCACCTGTTCCCGATCCTCGACATACAGAGCCGAGGTCAGACTCTCCGTGTGGACGACATCGAGGTCTGCAAGCCCCTCGAAACCGAGTACCGAGAACGCTCCCAACTGCCCAGCGTGGAGCGGGGCATCCGTCGGCAACACCTGAATACTGACGTTCGACCGTCGGCTCAGCGTCAGCAACCTGGACAGCTGGCCGTACATCACACCTTCGCCAATGCAACGCGTGCGTAGCGCTCCCTCACCGACGATGGCCGATAGGGCGACCGGTTGTTCCCGTGAGGTGAGTACAGATTGCCGGGCGAGGCGCACCTCGACCAACGCATCGAGCTTCCCCTCGACCGCGGCCGACATGTCGATACTCGTCATGAGCTCCCGGGCGTACTCCCCGGTTTGGAGTAGCCCCGGAATGACGCCCATCTGCCACGTACGCACGTCCGTTGCCTCAGCCTCCAGGCTGATCAAGTCCTCATAGACCGGCGACAGCACGCCCCGGTACGACTGCCACCAGCCGCGCCGCGAGCCCTCTCGTGTAAGGGCGAGCAAGGCCGCGCGTAGCTCCGTGTCATCCGCTCCGTACAGGTCGAGCAACATCTCGACATCAGGCGCCTTGGCCGCGCTGCGGGCAGTCTCGAGCCGACTCAACTTGGCCACCGTGATGCGGCCAGACGACTTCTCGGCTACGTCGTCGAGCGTGAGGTCGAGGGCGACCCGAAGCGCGCGCAACTTGGCGCCGAGCCTGCGCCGGCGAACCGTTGGTGCGCTCACGTACCCCTCCGTTTCGTGGTGTTGGTCGACAGTCTGCCGCTTGCGCTCCGACCATGTCACGTCGCAAACCTCCTGTCTGCCGCGATCTCGCGACGACATATGCAAATTCTCATTTCACTCGTCCGAGGGTTGCACATCTCGTGTGATCAGGAGCACTCTGGTGCGACGAAAAGTAATCGTGTCGCTACTGGCGTGACGTATTTCGTGCGCCTATATGCGTCCTCATGAGGGGATTTGCATGGTGACCATGCAACGACGCCCGTCCGATCCACCCTGCCGTTCAGCTCCGTCCGACCCCCCGCCGCAAGCTAAGTTCTCCCGGGAGCCGGAGACCGTCGGACATGCGCGCGAGTACGCCCTCGAGGTGATCCAGCGCACCGCCCCAGACCTCGCGGCCGACCACGTCGGCGACGTGCAGTTGATCGTCTCCGAGTTAGTTACCAACGCGCTCCGGTACGGAGGCGAGCCGGGCGACAGCGTCGCCGTCGTCGTCGAGGTATCGCTCGACCGGGCGCGGGTCGAGGTACACGACACCAGCCGCCGTCGGCCGAAGTTCAAACCGGCCTCCGAGGAACGGCAACGTGGGCGCGGCCTGTTCATCGTCGATGCGCTGGCCATCGCGTGGGGCGTGGACGACCGGCCGCTCGGAAAGATCGTATGGGCGGAACTGAAATGGACATGACCGAAATCCGCCCGATACCCGGCCCCGGATTCGTGGCGCGCCTGCTCGTCTCGTCATGGGTAGACCCGATGAGAGATTCTGACGCACCGGTGCCGTTCATGCTGATCGGGCATCCGGGCCCGCGGCACCCGGGGGAGACCACCGAGAGTGTCGAGCGCGGCCTCTTAGGCATGGCGGATGCCATGCGGCTGTCGCCGGCGTCCGACCGGGTACCCCACATTGGTCCCCGCCTGCTGATCGGCGGGCGCGTGACAGCCCTCGACTACGGCCACCCGTCCTTCTTCTTCCGGGTGCCGTCCCCGTCGGCGCGGTGGCGCGAGCTGGTTGCCCGCGGCCAACTGGCATGTATGACCCTCTGCCTCGATCCCGTGCCATTCGGAGCGGGTCCGGATGGTACCGAGGCGTTCATCGGTCGCTCTATCGCGAACGGGCGGGCCCTCATGGGCGCGGTGTCCGCACGCACCCGATAGAGCCCCACAACGGCCCCGGTCGCCCCTAATCCCCCGGGGGGGCGGCCGGGGTCTTCCCTTGCCCGCAGAACGCACCGGGCCCCGCTCGCCATCGCTCCCCAGCGATGTCGAACGGGGCCCGTTCGATGCCCTGACCGCCGTCCCCAGACCTGTTTACGCAGGTCCGGGGCCCGCCACTGCTGCGGATGTTTCACCGCAACAGGTGCCCAGCTGTCCGGGCTTCGTGCCGTCCGCCGCACCCCCGTCCCCACGGGGCTGATGGCCAGGAAGTCCCCGGCCCGGGCCGCTCTCCCGGGCCCGGAGCGCTCAGCGCCCCAGTATTCCCGCCACGGACGACGCCTGTGTGACGACGGCTTCCCAGCCGCCGAACGCGATGCTCAGCAGGACGGCCAACGGCAGCACGATGGCCGCCGCGACCAGAGGATGGCGGGTGCCGGTCTGCGGGCTGCCGAACGCGTCGAGAGCCCGCCTTCTGCGCGCCCTGACGACCGTGCGTCCCACCGTGTCCGCCATCGTCCTTCCTCCGTCACATCTGGAGCGGCGAGCGTCTGACCTCGGGGGACGAGTGCTGCGCCCGCCGCTTGACCTCAACATTAGGCGCGCGCCCCGGTGCACGGCGTCATGCCCTCGTACCGCTTGCCGGGCCTCCCGGAGGATGACGCCGGACCGGGCCTCGTACTCCCCTGGGTGGAGAAATCCGCCCGGGACTTGGGGTCTTCCCGGAGGGGTCCACCGGAGCGGGTCCCTCCGGGGGGCTTCCGGTGGGGTTCCCGGGGTGGAACGGCCCTACTCACGGTCCCCGTCCGCGCCTCGCGGCACCGGCTGCTCCACCAGCGCCAGGACCCGGTTCGCCATGAAGCGGGCCGTCCGCACCACAGACCCGTTTCGGGTGACTTCGCTCACTTCCACCACCCCTCGGCGCACCGCCGTCTCGACCCGCCGCCCCGCCCTTCCGGCCACCACTTCGTACGTCCGCGTCGTGTCGCCCGCGTCCACCACTATCTCCACACGATCACCCTTCACGGCCTCAATCCCCCTTCTGAGACGGTCTTTTGAGATCACGCACGCGCAAACCGGAGCACGGATTGCCACGATTCCGGCCCACTTCTCCAGGATCCCAGGCACCACTGACAATCCATAGGCCGACGCATGCGCGGCCTCTCAGCGCGCGGGGCCGTCAATCCGTAAGCTGTGCACGTCAGACGGACGGCACTGGATCGGCAGCAGACGGCAGCGGATGGGGCTCCCCACCAAGGGGTAAGGGAAGGGCTCCCCACCGGAGGTAGGGGACGGACATGGCGATGATGCGGCTCCGGCGCGAGGACCCGCGTGTCGTCGGCTCCTTCCGGCTTCACCGGCGGCTCGGCGCGGGCGGTATGGGGGTCGTCTACCTCGGCTCCGACCGGCGCGGGCAGCGGGTGGCACTGAAGGTCATCCGGCCGGATCTGGCGGAGGACCGGGAGTTCCGGTCGCGGTTCGCCCGCGAGGTGTCCGCCGCGCGGCGGATCCGCGGCGGCTGTACGGCGCGGCTGGTGGCCGCGGACCTGGAGGCCGACCGGCCGTGGTTCGCCACCCAGTACGTGCCGGGCCCCTCCCTGCACGACAAGGTGAACGAGGAGGGCCCGCTGCCGGCCGCGCACGTCGCGTCCGTCGGGTCCGCGCTGGCCGAGGGGCTGTTGGCGGTGCACGAGGCGGGGGTCGTCCACCGTGACCTCAAGCCGTCGAACATCCTGCTCTCCCCCAAGGGCCCCCGCATCATCGACTTCGGCATCGCCTGGGCGACCGGGGCCAGCACGCTGACCCACGTCGGCACGGCCGTCGGCTCCCCCGGCTTCCTCGCGCCCGAGCAGGTGCGGGGCGCGGCCGTCACCCCGGCGACCGACGTGTTCGCGCTGGGCGCCACGCTCGCGTACGCCTCGACGGCGGATTCGCCGTTCGGGCACGGGAGTTCCGAGGTGATGCTGTACCGCGTCGTGCACGAGGAGCCGCAGCTGCTCGGGGTGCCGGACGCGCTGGCTCCGCTGCTGCACGCGTGCCTCGCGAAGGACCCGGAGGACCGGCCGACGACGCTCCAGCTCTCGCTGCGGCTCAAGGAGATCGCGGCGCGGGAGGCGCACGGGACTCACGGGGCCCACGGTGCGCAGGGGCATGCCCCGGACGGGCGTCCCGTGGGGCGGCGGGCCGACGCGTACGCGGACCAGCACACGGAGCGCCGCCCCGGAGCGGGTACGCCCCCTCGCGGCACGCCGTCCCGGGGCACGCCGCCCCGGGGAGCGGCGGCGCCGCGGGCGTCGTCGCCGCGGCCGGGACAGCCCGGTGCGGGGGCGGCGCGTACGACGGGGCGCAACACCCCGGCGCGCCCCCCGGCGCAGCGCCGCGGCGCCCAGCGCCCCCCGGCCCGTACGGTCCGCACCGCCCCGAACGGCCGCCGACCCGCTCCGGACCGGCTCCGGCTGCTGCGTCAGCGGCTGACGGTCTTCGTGGTGGTGACGCTGCTGGTCGCGCTGGGTATCGCGGCGGCCCAGGGCTGCCAGGGCCCGTCCCGCGGCCTGGGCGTCCCGACGGCACCCACCGCACCTGGTGCGCCGGAGGCAGGCCCAGCGGGCGGCCTCTGACGCGGGATGCGGGAGGAGCCCCCTATGCCTCCGGGCGGCCCGTGGTGACGGCGTAGAAGGCCACGGCCGCCGCCGCGCCCACGTTGAGGGAGTCGACGCCGTGGGCCATCGGGATGCGGACCCATTCATCGGCGGACATCAGGGCCTGGGTGGAGAGGCCGTCGCCCTCGGCGCCCAGCATCAGGGCGACGCGGTCCAGGCGGTGAGGGGCGGCGTCGTCCAGGGAGGTGGCCTTTTCGTCGGGCGTGAGGGCGAGGATCTTGAAGCCCGCGTGCCGGACCGCTTCGAGTCCGCGCGGCCAGGTCTCCAGACGGGCGTACGGGACGGAGAAGACGGCGCCCATGGAGACCTTCACGGAGCGGCGGTAGAGGGGGTCGGCGCAGTCCGGGGAGAGGAGGACGGCGTCCATGCCGAGCGCGGCGGCGCTGCGGAAGATGGCGCCGATGTTGGTGTGGTCGTTGACGGATTCCATGATCACGACGCGTCGGGCGCCGGACAGGAGCTCCTCGGCCTCGGGCAGGGGTTTGCGCTGCATGGAGGCCAGGGCGCCGCGGTGGACGTGGTAGCCCGTCACGCGTTCGGCCAGTTCGGGGGTGACGGCGTAGACGGGAGCGGGGACGTCCTCGATGACGTCGCGCATGACGTCGACCCACTTGGACGACAGCAGCATCGAGCGCATCTCGTAACCGGCGAGGCGGGCTCGCCGGATCACCTTCTCGCCCTCGGCGATGAACAAGCCTTCGGCGGGCTCGCGCTTGCGTCGTAGCTCCACATCGGTCAGACCCGTGTAGTCGCGCAGCCGCGGGTCGTCGGGATCATCGACGGTGATGAGATCAGCCACTTGAGTGATACTGCCTTGTCCTGGATGCCGTGCCAATGCGGCGACGTGAGGAAGTTACCGGTGGTTACGTCAGGCGGGGGCCGACGGTCACGACGTCGCCGATCACGATGACGGCGGGCGGCCGTACGCCCTCGGCGGTGACCGTGTCCCCCACCGTGGCCAGGGTGGCGTCCACGCGGCGCTGGGCGGCGGTGGTGCCCTCCTGGATGACGGCGACGGGGGTGTCGGGGCCCCGGCCGTGGTGGATGAGGGCGGCGGCGATGGCGCCGATCTTCTCGACGGCCATCAGGAGGACGAGCGTGCCGCGCAGGCTCGCGAGCGCGGACCAGTCGACGAGGGAGCGGGGGTCGTCGGGGGCGACATGGCCGCTGACCACGGTGAACTCATGGGCGACCCCGCGGTGGGTGACCGGGATTCCGGCGGTGGCGGGGACGCTGATGGAGCTGGAGATGCCGGGGACGACCGTGCAGGGGATACCGGCCTCGGCGAGCGCCTCGGCCTCTTCCATGCCGCGGCCGAAGACGAACGGGTCGCCGCCCTTGAGCCGGACGACCGACTTGCCCGCCTTGGCGTGTTCGATCAGCGCGTTGTTGATCGCTTCCTGGGCCATGAAACGGCCGTACGGGATCTTCGCGGCGTCGATGACCTCGACGTGCGGCGGGAGTTCGTCGAGGAGGTCGCGGGGGCCGAGCCGGTCGGCCACCACGACGTCGGCCTCGGCGAGGAGACGGCGGCCGCGGACGGTGATCAGGTCCGGGTCGCCGGGGCCGCCGCCCACCAGGGCGACGTGCGGGCCACGGGTGCGGTGGCGGGGCGCGGCGAGGGTGCCGTCGCGCAGGCCCTCGACCACGGCGTCGCGCACGGCGGCGGAGCGGCGCGGGTCCTGCCCGGTGAGCACGGCGACGGTGACGCCCTCGCTGCGCCCGGTGGCCGGGGTCCAGGCGGACGCGGCCTCGGCGTCGTCGCTGCGTACGCACCACACCCGGCGCGCCTCGGCCTCGGCGGAGGCGGCGGCGTTGGCGGCCGGGTCGTCGGTGGTGATCAGCGCGTACCAGGCGCCCTCGAAGTCGCCTTCCCTGTAGCGGCGGCGCTCCCAGCGCACCTCCCCCGCCTCGGCCATGGCCTCGACGGAGGGCGTCGCGGAGGGCGAGATCAGCAGGATGTCCGCGCCCGCGGCGATCAGCGCGGGCAACCGGCGCTGGGCGACCTGGCCCGCCCCGAGGACGACGACGCGCCGCCCCGTGAGGCGCAGTCCGACAGGGTATGCGTAGTTCTCGGACATGGCGGTGCGGCTCTCCTCGTGCAGAATGCCTGCCGCTGCGGCGCTGGAGCGGCTGATCAACTCAACAGGTGGGGCGTGGCCCCCGCCGATACCCTACGTGGCGGGGGCGCACGTCAGTTCTTCTCCGTGACTCCCGCGGAGTCGAACGTGGCCACCTCGTGCATCGCCCGTGCGGCGCTCTGCACCACCGGGAGGGCGAGCAGGGCGCCCGTACCCTCGCCGAGGCGCAGGTCCAGGTCGACCAGCGGGCGCAGGCCCAGCTTGTTGAGGGCCGCCACATGGCCCGGCTCGGCACTGCGGTGGCCCGCGATGCACGCCGCCAGCACCTCGGGGGCGATGGCGCGGGCGACCAGGGCCGCGGCGCCCGCGCTGACCCCGTCGAGGATGACGGGGGTCCGCAGGGACGCGCCGCCCAGCAGCAGCCCGGCCATCGCGGCGTGCTCCAGGCCGCCGAAGGCACAGAGGACGCCGATGGGGTCGGCGGGATCGGGCTGGTGCAGCTCCAGACCGCGCCGTACGACGTCGATCTTGCGCGCGTGCATCTCGTCGTTGATGCCGGTGCCGCGGCCGGTCACCTCGGCCGCGTCGGCGCCGGTGTAGACGGAGACCAGGGCGGCCGATGTGGTGGTGTTCGCGATGCCCATCTCGCCGGTGAGCAGCGCCTTGTTCCCGGCGGCGACCAGGTCGCGGGCGGTCTCGATGCCCACTTCGAGGGCGCGCAGCACCTCTTCGCGGGTGAGGGCGGGCCCGGTGGTGAAGTCACCGGTCCCGGCGCGGACCTTGCGCGGCAGCAGACCGGGGGTGGACGGCAGCTCGCTCGTCACGCCCACGTCCACGACGCACACCTCGGCGCCGACCTGGCTCGCGAACGCGTTGCAGACCGCGCCGCCGCCCAGGAAGTTGGCGACCATCTGAGCGGTGACCTCCTGCGGCCACGCGGTGACGCCCTGGGCGTGCACCCCGTGGTCGCCCGCGAAGATCGCGACCGCGGCGGGCTCCGGAATCGGCGGCGGGCACTGCCGGGACAGCCCGCTGAGCTGCGCGGAGATGATCTCCAGCATGCCGAGCGCCCCGGACGGCTTGGTCATCCGCTTCTGCCGCTCCCACGCCTCGCCGAGCGCCTTGGCGTCCAGCGGACGGATGCCCTGGAGGGTCTCGGCGAGGAGGCTGTGCGGGTCCTCGCCGGGCAGCGCGCGCCGCCCGTACGTCTCCTCGTGGACGACCCACGACAGCGGGCGGCGCTTGGACCACCCGGCCCGCAGCAGCTCGGGCTCCTCCGGGAACTCGTCCACGTACCCGACGCACAGGTACGCCACGGCCTCCAGGTGGTCGGGCAGGCCGAGCGTACGGACCATCTCGCGCTCGTCGAAGAAGCTGACCCAGCCGACGCCGAGCCCTTCGGCGCGGGCGGCGAGCCACAGGTTCTCCACGGCGAGCGCCGAGGAGTACGGCGCCATCTGCGGCTGGGTGTGCCGCCCGAGGGTGTGGCGGCCGCCGCGGGTCGGGTCGGCGGTGACGACGATGTTGATCGGCGTCTCGAGGATCGCCTCGATCTTCAGTTCCTTGAACTGCTTGGCCCGGGCCTTGGGGAGGGACTTGGCGTACGCGTCGCGCTGGCGCACCGCCAGCTCGTGCATCGTGCGCCGGGTCTCCTCGGAGCGGATGACGACGAAGTCCCACGGCTGGGACTGCCCCACGCTGGGCGCGGTGTGCGCGGCCTCCAGCACGCGCAGCAGCACCTCGTGCGGGATGGGGTCGGGCCGGAAGCCGTTGCGGATGTCGCGGCGCTCGCGCATCACGCGGTGGACCGCGGCGCGCTCGGAGTCGTCGTATCCCCCGTCGGCGCGGGGGCCGAACGGGACGGCGAGCGGCTCGGGGTCCGCGGCTTCGGGGTCCGTCTCTTCCGTGTCTGTCGCCTCCGAGGCCGTGGGCTCCTGGTCTACGGGCTCCTCGTCCGTCGCCTCCGGGGCCGTGGCCTCCGGGTCCACGGACTCCTCGTCCGCGGCCTCGGGCTCCGCGGGCTCCTGGTTCGCGGCCTCCGGGTCTACGGGCTCCTGGTCCATGGCTTCCGGCTCTGCGGGCTGCTGGTCCGTGGGCTCCGCCTCGGGGTCTTGGTTCTCGGCGTCGGCCTGTTCGGCCTGTTCGGCCTCTTCGGCCTCTTCGGCGGGAGCCTGGTCGGGTGCCTCGTCGGTTGCCTCGGCTTCGGCGGCCTCCGGCTGAGCGTCTTCGGTGTCAGGGGCCGGTTCGACAGCCTCGTCCTGAGCCTCGGGCGCCTCGCCCTCGGGGGCGTCGGCTTCGGCAGCCTCGGCCTCCGCGTCGTCGGACGGTTCGTCCTCAGGCGCGGTGGCCTCGGCGTCAGCGGCTGCCTCGCTCTGGGCCTCCTCCTCGGCCGGGGCGGCCTCGGCTTCGGCCTCGGGTGCCTGCGCGTCGGGCTCCGGCACCGGAGCCTCGTCCGGGGCCTGCTCCTCGGCGGCGGGCGCTTCCTCCTCCGGGGTCTGCGCGTCGGCAGCCTCTTCCTCGGGAGCCGCCGCCTCGTCCACCACGGCCTCGACCTCGGCAGCTTCAGCCTCAGGAGGGAGTGGCTCGCCCTCCGGCTCCACGGCATCGGCAGTCGGCGCGGCTTCGGTCTCGGCCTCGGGGGCGGCCTCTTCCGCCACCACCTCGGCCTCCTGCTCCGGAGCCTCGGCCGGGGCCGCTGCCTCGGGCATCTCGGCGGGGGCGGGCTCCGCAGGCGCCTCGGCGGGCGCCGCCTGCGCGTCGGCCTCCGGCACCGGGACCTCGTCAGGGGCAGCCTCATCGGCCGGGACCTGCACCTCGGCGGTGGCCGGGGCCGCTGCCTCGGGCGCCTCGGCGGGGGCAGGCTCGGCAGGCGCCTCCACGGGCACAGCCTGTACGTCAGCCTCCGGCACCGGGACCTCGTCAAGGGCAGGCTCGACGGGTGCCTCGGCGGCAGCCTCGTCGGCGGGCGGAGCCTCTGCCACAAGCGCCTCCTCGGCGGGGGCAGGCTCGGCGGGCGCCTCCACGGGCACGGCCTGTACGTCAGCCTCCGGCACCGGAGCCTCGTCAGGGGCGACCGGGTCGGCCGCGACCTGCGCCTCCTCGACGGGCATGGGCTGCGCGTCAGCCTCCGCTTCGGCGACTTCGGCGACTATCGAGTGGTCGACGGCGGCCGGGTCGGCGTAGGGCTGGGGGGCCTCGGCGTCCTCATGGGGGATCTGGGCCGGGATGACGGCCTGGGGACCCGCGTGGAGGTGGTCCGTGGTGATGCCCGGCCGGATCTGGGCGGGGATCTCGACGGCCGGTTGCTCGTGCTCCGGGACGGGTGCCTCGCCCTGGGGCGGCATGGTCGCGGCCGGGTCGGCGTACCCGGGGTCGACGTAGCCCTGGTCGACGTAAGCCTGGTCGGCATAGCCGGGATCGGCGTAACCCTGATCGGCGTACCCCGGGTCCGCGTAGCCCAGGTCCATCGCCGTCGGCTGCGCGCCTTCCGGGGGCATCTGGGGCATCGGCTGGTCGCCGAGACCGACCGTTTCTGCTGGTGCGGGCATGGGCGCGGGCGGCTGGGCGTCCCAGGCGTCACCGGGCGGCGGGGCATCGCCGATCTGCGGCATGTCGGCGAGCTGCGGGCCCGGGAGCGGGCCGGAGTCTTCGGGCTGGGGCTGAGTGGTGAAGTACTGCGGCCCGGCGGCGTACTCGGGGGCGCTGGCGTAGTCGACCGGCTCCGGCGCGGGCGTGGGCTGGGGCTGCTGGACGGGCGGCGCGCTGTGCCGCCCGGCGGCCGGGCCACGGTCGGCGAGTGAGCGGACGATGCCGCCGCCGGAGGTGTGGTCGGGCACGGGCGGGCCCATGTGCAGCGGGCGGCGAGGGGGCGTGGGGGGCGCGGCGGGGGCCTGGGGCTGCTGCGGAGCGGGCTGCTCCGGTGCCGGGTGCGTGACCGGCCCGCCGTGGGGTTCGGCCACCGGCTGCGGCTCGGGCATCTGCGTGTCGGCGTACGCGGCCATGCCGGGGTCCAGCACCCCGCCCTCGTACAGCCCGTGGCCCTGCTCCTGCGGGTACGGCTGCTGCATCGGGGCCTGCATCTGCTGCTCGTACTGGGCCTGCTGCTCGCTCCAGGCGCCCTGTGCGCCCGGCATCAGCAGCAGGTCGTCCTCCTCGCCGCCGGTTTCGGGGCCGTCGAGGAAGGGGTATCCGGCGCCGGGCGGAACACCGGGCTGCGGCTGTTCGGTGTAACCGGCGTCGGCAGGCGGGGCGTGGACATCCGCCGGGTGCGGTTGTCCGAGTCGTCCGCCTGCGTTCTCCGGCAGTCCCTCGCCCGGGACCTGGCCGGTGTCGGTCATGCGTACCCCTCGCCCATCGCTAGTGCTCCTTCCAACCGCCTACCGCCGGGAGCAAGCCCCGTGAGCAAGAACGAGCGTGCGCCGTGCGCGGCACGTAGCACGCCCGAGGCTTGCCTACCGCGACCCGGTAAGAAAGGGGCACATTCCGGCCTTTGGCCGATAAAGCGCCGAACACCGGGCAGCGGTGCAGGCAGTACAACGATCCGCCAGCCTACCCCGCGCGATGCTTCTGGAAGGTCACCGGGGCGAAGCTCGGGAGGAACGTCACAAGGACAAAATCACTGGTGCGGGCGGTGTCCGCAGAGGAGAAAGGCCACCGCGCGCTCGCGTTCGGCCCACACCCGGGTGTCCAACTCGACGGATTGCAGCAGCAGACACTCGACTCCGTAGCCCCCGTCCTCCAGGGCGGCGCCGATGGCCTCCGCCTCGTCGCGGGTGGTGGCGTGGGTGACGATGCGCTCGGGGCGGCGCGCGGCGCACGCGGCGACGACGGGTGCGCCCCCGCCGCCGACGCGGACGACGTCCGGTTCGGGCAGGTCTTCGAGAACTTCGGGCGCGGTGCCGTGGACGACCTGGAGCTGGACGCCGAAGCGGCGGGCGAGGGTTTCGGCGCGTTCGCAGGCGTCCTGGTCGCGGTCGACGGCGATGACGGCGGCGCCGAACCCGGCCGTTTCGACGGCGGCGGCACCACTGCCCGCGCCGATGTCCCAGACCAGGTCGCCGACGCGGGGGCCGATGCGGGCGAGTTGGAAGGAGCGCAGCTGCTGCGACTCGTGCTCGCCGAGCACGGTCGCGTACGCCGGGGCGGGCAGCGCCCAGCCGCGCACGGATCCGGGGAAGCCGGGGTCGCGGCCCGCGATCCAGCCGCCGCTCTGGAGCGCGCCGCGGGCGGCGCCGGTGGGTGCGCCGCTGCGGACGGCGACGGTGCCGGAGCCGCCGATGACGATGACGACGTTGGGGTCGCGCCAGGCGTGGTCGGCGGCCTTGTCGGAGGTCAGCACGGTGACCTGCTCGCGTTCCGTGCCCAGGGCCTCGCAGATGACGAAGGTGCGGTGCACCGGGCCGAGGAGCAGGGCGAGTTCGGCGGGACCGGCGCCCGGCGAGGTGAGGACGGCGACCTTGGTGTGGGCGCGGCAGACGTTGACGGCGCGCCGCAGGTCGCGGCTGTGGGCGACGACGACCTGGGCGTCGTCCCAGGGCATCCCGGCGCGGGCGAAGGCGGCGGCGACGGAGGAGACGGCGGGCACGACCTCGACCTCCAGGCCGTGCTCGGGGGCGCGGAGGGCGCGTACGACGCCGAAGAAGCCGGGGTCGCCGTCGGCCAGCACCACGGCCGAGCCGCGGTGCTGGGCGATGCGGCGGGCGGCGAGGTCCACGCTGCCGAGCCGGATGCGTTCGGCGCCGGGCGGGACTTCGGGCAGCGCCAGGTGGTGGGCGGCCCCGGCCACGAGGGTGGCCGCGCCGAGGGCGGATCGGGCCACGTCCATGAGCGGGGAGCCGTCCCAACCGATCACCGTGACGCGGTCGGCCATCGTCGTCTGTCTCCCCAATGTGTCGCAGGTCGGTCGCGGGTGGTGCGCGCGGGCGCGGTGCGTGGTGCGCGCGGGCGGTGCCTCGGCTGGCGTGCCGCGAGTGGTGTGCCGCGGCGGGTGTATCGCGGCGGTGGCGGGCCGCCCGCGGGGTGCTCAGCCCGGAGAGGTTACCCCGCCTGGTCCGGGTGACCGGACCGGGGGCAGGGGCGGAGGTGGTGCGCCGGGGGCGCACCCGAGGCGCGGCACGCCGGGGTTCAGCGCCGGTCAGTGCCGGTCAGTGCCGGTGGGCACTGGTCAGCGCCAGTCGGTGTACTCGGAGTACGTGGGGAAGACGCTGATGCCCTCGGACTCCTCCCTGTGCTCGGGCGCCCCCTCCAGATCCTCGGGGAGGAGGCTCCAGACGATGAGGTCGGTGCGCAGATCGGTCCAGCCGCCGTCCTCCATCTGGGTGCGCGCTATGTAGGCGTTGCGGAGGACTCCCTCGCTGATACAGCCGACCTTCTGGGCGACCTGCTGCCCGGCGGTGTTGCCCGCGGCGGTACGCAGCTCCATCCGCTCGAACTTCTGGTCCTGGAACAGCCAGCGGGCGACGGCCAGCACCGACTCCACGGCATAGCCCTCGCCGCGCGCCCAGGGGGCGGTGATATAGCTGATCTCGGTGCCCAGGACCTTCCAGTCCGTGTTGCGCAGATGGACGATTCCGACGAGCCGCTGGGTGAGGAATTCGGCGACCGCGAAGACGATTCCGCGCCCCGTGGTGCGTTCGGCGGGGGCGAGCCGCATCGCCTGGTCGCGCGCGTCACGCTGGGTGTACGGGTGAGGGGCCCGACTCCAGGTGATGACGAGTTCGTCGCTCATCATGTCCGTGAGCGCGGGCAGGTCCGCTTCCTCGAACGGGCGCAGCACCAGCCGTTCCGTGCTGATGGAGATGTCCGGGAAAGTGGATGTCATGCGCCGCTCCGTAACCGGGTCGTATCAAAGTCGTGGCGAAGAGCCCAGCATGCAGCATCGCTCCGGCGAAATGCAGCACGGGGTGTGGAAACGGAAGGCTCCGCATCCGATTGTCGCCCGGATGCGGAGCCTTGCGTGTTCGGTCGGTCGTTTCTCGGAATGGCAGGTGTCAGAACGACGCGAGGACGGATCCGTCGTACTTGTCCTTGATGAACTTCTTCACCTGCGGGGAGGTGAGGAGCTTGGCGAGCTTCTTGACCCGCGGGTCGTCCTCGTTGCCCTTCTTCACGGCGAGGAAGTTGCCGTAGGGGCTGTTGTCCGGGGACTCCAGGATCAGCGCTTCCTTGGCGGGGTTGAGCTTGGCCTGGATGGCGTAATTGCCGTTGATGACCGCGGCGTCCACATCGTCCAGGGACCGCGGCAGCTGGGGTGCCTCCAGCTCCTTGAACTTCAGGCCCTTGGGGTTGTCGGCGATGTCCTTGGGGGTGGCCTCGGTACCGACGCCCTTCTTGAGCTTGATGACGCCGTGGTCGTCCAGCAGCTGGAGCGCCCGGGCCTCGTTCACCGCGTCGTTGGGGACGGCGACGGTGGCGCCCTTCTTGAGGTCGTCGGCCTTCTTCGCCTTGTGCGAGTAGAGGCCGAGCGGCTCCAGGTGCACGGTGACCACGGGCACGATGTCGCCGCCGCGCTTCTTCGTGTAGTCGTCGAGGAACGGCTTGTTCTGGAAGTAGTTGGCGTCCACCGAGCCGTCCTGGGTGGCGGGGTTCAGCGAGTTGTAGTCGGTGAACTCCTTCACCTCCAGCTTGAGCCCCGCCTTCTTCGCCAGATGGTCCTTGACGTAGTTGAGTATCTCGGCGTGCGGGACGGGGTTCGCGCCGACGAGCAGCGCGCCGTTCTTGTCGGTGCCCCCCTTGCTCGGCGGGGAGCAGGCGGAGGCACCGGCGGCGAGCACGGCGGCGGCGAGCAGGGTGGCGGTGGTCTTGATGCTGTTACGCACGAAAAGTGCCTTTCGGGGACGGGGGAGATCAGGGAGTCTTGGTCAGCTGGGCGGGCTCGCCCGGCTCGTCGGTCCCGGTCTGGTCGGCCTTGTCGGCCTGGTCGGCCTTCTCGGCGGCCGGGGTCTCGGCGGTACCGGCGCTCCGGGTCTTCCGGGAGCGCAGCAGCACCAGCCGGGGCGCGGCCGAGCCGGGGCCGCGGTGGGAGAGCGCGCGGGCCGCGACGTCGCCCGCGAACTGGATGACGGAGATCACCACCGCGAGGATGGCCACGGTGACCCACATCAGCTGGGTCTCGAACCGCTGGTAGCCGTAGCGGACGGCGAGGTCGCCCAGACCGCCCGCGCCGACCGTGCCCGCCATCGCCGAGTAGCCGATGAGCGCGACGATCGTGGTGGTCGCGCTGGAGATCAGCGACGGCAGCGACTCGGGCAGCAGGACCTTGCGTACGACGGTCCAGGTGGAGCCGCCCATCGCCTGCACGGCCTCCACCAGCCCGCCGTCGACCTCGCGCACCGAGGTCTCCACGAGCCGGGCGTAGAAGGGGATGGCGCCGATCGCCAGCGGCACGATCGCGGCCGCGGGGCCGATGGTGGTGCCCACGATCGCCCGGGTGAAGGAGATCAGCGCGACCATGAGGATGATGAACGGCATCGAGCGCGCGATGTTGACCACCTGGCCGACGACCTTGTTCACGACCACGTTCGGCAGCACGCCGCCCCGGTCGGTGAGCACCAGGAGCACGCCGAGCGGCAGCCCGCCGAGGATCGCGATGGCCGCCGACCAGCCGACCATCCAGAGCGTCTCCAGACATGCCTGCTGCAACAGGGGCTGCATCTCGGACCAGGTCACTTGGCGCCCTCCTTGAGCACGGCGGTCTTCGACGCGTCCACGTCGGCCACGTCGACCTGCAGGCCCTGCTCGCGCAGGAAGCCGATCGGCACGACGTTCTCCTCGAACGGGCCGGGCAGCTCGATGCGCATCCGGCCGACCTGGTTGCCGCCGACGGTGTCCATCGCGGCACCGAGGATCGAGATGTCGATGTTGTACGTACGGGACAGCTGGGAGATCACCGGCTTGGCGGCGGCCTCGCCCTGGAACGTCACGTCCACGACCGTGCGGTCCTCGGCCGAGGGCACCCCGCCGACCGGGAACAGCTCCTGTGCCAGCTGCGAGCCGGGGGTGCCCAGCAGCTCGGTGACCGTGCCGGACTCCACGATCCGCCCGTCGCTCATCAGCGCGGCCGAGTCGCAGATCGTCTTGACGACGTCCATCTCGTGCGTGATCAGCAGCACGGTGAGGCCCAGCTGCCGGTTGAGGTCGCGCAGCAGCTGGAGGATCGAGCGGGTGGTCTCGGGGTCGAGCGCGGAGGTCGCCTCGTCGGACAGCAGCACCTTGGGGTCGCCCGCGAGCGCTCGGGCGATGCCGACGCGCTGCTTCTGGCCGCCGGAGAGCTGCGCGGGGTACGCCTTGGCCTTGTCGGCGAGGCCGACCAGGTCCAGCAGTTCCAGGGCCTTGCGGGTGCGCTCCTTGCCGGAGACGCCGAGGATCTCCAGCGGCAGCTCGACGTTGTCGCGCACCGTGCGCGAGGAGAGCAGGTTGAAGTGCTGGAAGACCATGCCGATCCGGCTGCGCGCCTGGCGCAGCGCGGAACCCGCGCGTTGCCCCCGCCCGCCGAGCGCCGTGAGGTCCTGACCGGCCACGGTGACCGTGCCGGAGGTGGGGCGCTCCAGGAGGTTGACGCAGCGGATGAGGGTGGACTTCCCGGCGCCGCTCTGACCGACGACGCCGTACACCTCACCCTCGCGGACATGCAGATCGACGCCGTCGAGGGCGGTGACCTCGCGGCCTCGTGAGCGGTAGACCTTTGTCAGGTCCGAAGTCGTGATCACAGGGTTTCCGTCACTGTTGAGTGCAGGGCGGTTGTGCCGCCGGGCACGGTTCATTCCTTACGGAAGCGGCGTGGGCGTGCCGAGGGCGTGCGCGCGGTGTGTGGGCGCGGGCGCGGCTCGGGGTCCGGTGACGCGGGGCAGGCCGGTTCCGCGCGCGAGGCGCGCGGACATGGCTCAGCCGGTCTCGCTTCGGGGCGCGAGGCTCAGGCGGGGGCCCTCAGCGGTCACACATTCGACACCGACAACGAGCACCGGGCGTCGTCATCGCCTCGGTCGCAGGGGTGCGGCAGCTCGTCGTGGTCATGGCCGCCAGTAAACCAGAGACCCTTATTGGCGGATCAAGCATGTCCGCATGATGGACGGAGAAGTCCAGTCCGTGGACAATAGGGGTTCGTTTCCGGTCGGGGTCGGTCGGGTCCGGTCGGGGGTCACTCCCCCGCGACGATCTCCACTCCCCCGTCGACGGCCCGCGCCGACACGGCCGACAGGTCCGCCACCACGATGTCGGCGTCCAGCTCGTCCCGGCTGGTCGTTGTGGTCAACGCCACGGTCCGCATCCCGGCGGCCCGGGCGGCGGCGAGCCCGGCCGGGGCGTCCTCGAAGACCACGCAGCGGGCCGGGTCGGCGCCCAGCTTCCCGGCGGCCAGCAGGAACGGCTCGGGGTCCGGCTTGCCGCGGGTGATGTCGTCCGCGGTGATCAGCAGCCCCGGGCGTATCCCGGCCTCGGCGAGGCGCGCCTCGGCCAGCGCGCGGCCCGCGGAGGTCACCACGGCCCAGCGGTCCTGCGGCAGCCCGGCCAGCAAGTCGAGGGTGCCGGGCAGCAGCCGCACCCCGCCGGGGACGTCCTCGACCTCCAGCTCGTCGATGCGCCGACGGGCCTCCGCGACGCGGTCGGCGGGGAGCAGATCACCGATGATGTCGCTCGCCGGGCGGCCGTGCAGCTCGACCCGGGCGAACTCCTCCGTCACGCCGTACTCCGCGGCCCAGCGGGTCCAGCAGCGGACCACGGACTCCATGGAGGAGACGAGGGTTCCGTCGTTGTCGAACAGGAGCGCGTCAGCGGTGATCTTCATGGGGCGCAGCGTACGGGGCCGATCGCCGCGTGGTCATTCGGGCCGATTACAGTCGTCCCATGCTTGTCACCCCCTGTGTGCGGGACCGCACCGCGCGGCGGCTCCGTTGGCGGAGGTCCCGTTGATCGACCCGCTGACCGCCGTGCTCGGTGCGGCCGCCCTCGCGCTCGCCGCGTGGTGCGGCTTCGCCGCCTACCGCGACGAGCCCACCAAGGACTGGCACTTCATCGGCATGGCCGTGGTGTCCCTGCTGGCCATCGCCCAGCTGGTCATCGGCGTCGTGCGGCTGGCCCAGGGCGACAAACCCGAGCAGGGCGTGGCGATCTTCGTCGCCTACCTGGTGGGCTCGGCGCTGGCCGTGCCGATCGCGGCGTTCATGTCGTTGGCGGAGCGGACCCGCTGGGGTTCGGCGACGGTCGCGGCCGCGGCCGTGGTGCTGGCGGTGCTGGAGGTACGGCTGTACGACATCTGGGGAGGCGTGGGTGGCTGAGTCGAGTACGGGTACGAGGCTCGGGCAGGGGCCCGGGCGGCTGCTGGTGATGCTCTACGGGGTCTTCACGGTGGCCGCGGCGTCGCGCTCGGTCTACCAGCTGATCGCCCAGTACGACGAGGCGCCGCTCGCCTACATCCTCTCGGCGGTCTCCGCCGCGGTGTACGCCTTCATCACGGTCTCGCTGGTGCGGGGCGGGGAGGGCGCCCGGAAGGCGGCGATGGTGTGCTGCGGGGCGGAGCTGCTGGGTGTCCTGACGGTCGGCACGTGGACCCTCGTCGACCCTTCCGCCTTCCCCGACCAGACGGTGTGGTCGGACTACGGGATGGGCTACCTGTTCATCCCGATCTTCCTGCCGGTAACGGGCCTCATGTGGCTCCGCCGCCGCGCCTGACGGTGGGGCTGGGTGGTACTGCCCGGAGGGGCTGGATCGTGACCGGAAACGGCGGACGGGCTGGTTTCCCAGCCCGTCCGACCTTGCCACCGCCCGGAGGGCTTACGCGCTGGCGGCGAAGGCCGACATCGCGGCGTCCTTCTCCAGGGTGACCAGGCTCAGGCGGCGGTTGACCTCCTGGGTGCCGACCTGCGCGTAGCCGTACTTGCGGTACAGGCGGAGGTTGCCGTCGCTGCGGTGCCCGGTCGCCAGGCGGTAGCGCTTCGCGGCGCGCTCCTCCGACAGCTGGCCCTCGATCGCCGCGAGCAGCCGCCCGCCGAGCCCGTGCCGCTGCATCCGCGGGTGGACGATGAGCTTGCCGATGGCCGCCGTGCCCTTGTCGTCGACGGAGCCCCGGACCGAGCCGACGACCTCCTCGCCGAGCCGGGCCACCAGCACACAGCCCTGGCCCAGTTCGGCGCGCAGGTCGTCGAGCGTCTGCGTCAGCGGCTCGATGGAGTAGTCCCCGTAGAGCTCGGCCTCACCCTGATAACACAGGTACTGGAGCTTGAGGATCTGCTCGGCGTCGTCCGCGGTCGCCGCGGAGATGGTCACGCTCATGCCCATGTGCGCATGCCTCCCCTTTTCTCGGTCCACCGGCCGCCTGAGGGTAGGAGCGACCGGGGTTCATTGCCTGGATAGGAGGCGCCACCTGGTTGTGGCCGCCTCCCGGGCGCCGATTGTCTAACGCTCCTTTCCCCACGGTTCAGGAGCCGCAATCTCCGCCGTGAGCATTCTGCGCAGGCAACCCAGACATCGGGAACGTACCGGGCCCAGACTGCCCTGTGAGATACCCAACTCACCCGCGATCTCGCGATATGTCAGATCGGGCCGGGTCAGCATCACCCCGAGCACCCTCGGACAGCGGCCGGGCAGCCGCCGCACCACGGCGCGCAGCGCGCGCCCGGCCTCGGCGGTGAGCGCGGCGTGCTCGGCGGGCCGGGGTTCGGGGCGGGGGTCGGCGCCGCTCGGCGGGCCGCCGCCGACCGGGTCGTACGGGACCTCCCAGCGCGCCCGGCGCCGGGCGCCGCGCACCTCGGCCCGGACCGCGTGGCGCAGCCAGCGCGCGGGCTGGGGCGGCGGGCCGCCGGCCCGGGTGCGCTCCAGCAGCCGCAGCCAGACGGCCTGCTCCAGCTCGGCGGGTTCGACCCCCACGCCGTACGCCTCTGCCGCCGCCTCGGCGGCGAGCAGCGGACGGAGTTGCTCCACAAGCTCCATGCCGGGCGGGACGTGACGCGCTCGGCAGGCGGTTGCCGGGCCGTGGGTCTCTCACCCGACCGGGGAGGCGGCGGGCCGCGCCTTGACGCTCGGGGCGCGGCCCGCCGGACCCCTTACTTACGGAAGTCCGCCGCCGCGAGCAGGGCGGTGTCCGGGTTGTCGGAGAAGATTCCGTCGATGCCGGTGTCGAAGTACGCCTTGAAGGCGCCGAAGGCGTCCCCGTACGCGTTGGGGTCGCTGCCGCGGCGGAAGTCCGCTGGGAGGAAGGTGTTCTCGTTGCGCATCGTGTACGGGTGCAGGACCAGCCCGGCCGCGTGCGCGTCCTTGACCACGCTGGTCGGCGTGCCGAGCTTGCCGTCGGGCGTGCGCGGGATGATCACCGACAGGTCGGGACCGATGCCCTGGGCGTAGCTCGCGATCCACTTCAGGCCCTCGGGCTTGACGAGGTCCGCGACCGTCCGCGGGTCGTTGGCCTCGACGAAGTCCCACGGGCGGCTGGTCATGGTGGACAGCAGCACGACCGACGGGGTGGCGACCAGCTTGCGCAGCCGCTGGATGCTGCTCGGCTCGAAGGACTGGAGGAAGAGCGCCGCGTCCTTCTTGTGGCGTCCGTACTTACGGAGCAGCTTGGCCACCCGCTCCTCCAGGCCGAGGCCCAGCTTGCGGAAGTAGGTGGGGTGCTTGGTCTCGACGTACAGCCAGACCCGGCGGCCCCGCTCGCGGCCCTCGCGCTCGGCCCACTGGAGCACCTCTTCGAAGGTGGGCACCTCCCAGCGGCCGTCGTAGAGGGTGTTGCGCTGGCGGTTGCCGGGGATGCGCTCCTTGGCGCGCAGCGTCTTCAGCTCGGCCAGCGTGAAGTCCTCGGTGAACCAGCCGGTCAGCTTGGTGCCGTCGACCGTCTTGGTGGTCTTGCGGTCGGCGAACTCCGGGTGGGCGGAGACGTCGGTGGTGGCCGTGATGTCGTTCTCGTGACGGCACACCAGATGCCCGTCCTTGGTGGGGACGAGGTCCTGCTCCACGATGTCCGCGCCCATGTCCAGCGCGAGCTGGTACGAGCCGAGCGTGTGCTCGGGGCGGTAACCGGACGCGCCACGGTGGCCGATCACCGTCGGCACCGGCAGCCCGCGCACCGGCCCGGGCTTCCCCGGCCCCGCACCCGCCTCGGCGGCGGCGGCCGTGCCCGCGCCGCCCAGGGCCATCGCACCCGCACCGAGGGCCGCGGCCCCCAGAAGGACGCGCCGCCCGGGCTGTTGCTCGCGCTGTTCGCGCTCCATGAGCACTCCTCGCTCTGGTGTCCAGCACCCGTCAATTCCTGTCAGAGAACGGGCTGATGGTAGGGGGGTGTGCCTTTCCGGGGGGAGACCTGCGACGAAACGCGGGGGAAACGGGTGTCAACACTGCGTATCAGGTGGGTGAACCCGGTGTGCGACGCGAGCTGACCGGCGAGTATCGTCCTCATCGGCGCTTGTGTGCGGCACCGGGTTGACGGTCCGTACGGCGAGCGCCCCCGACCTTGACGCCGACCGGAGGGCCCGTTGTCCCGTTTCGTGTTCCTGAAGGCAGTACTCGGTCCGCTGATGCGCCTCATGTTCCGTCCACGGGTCGAGGGCGCGGAGCGCATTCCCGGCTCCGGTCCGGTGATCCTCGCCGGGAATCACCTCACGTTCATCGACTCGGTGATCCTGCCGCTCGTCTGCGACCGTCAGGTCTTCTTCATCGGCAAGGACGAGTACGTGACGGGCAAGGGCCTCAAGGGGCGCCTGATGGCCTGGTTCTTCACCGGCGTCGGCATGATCCCGGTCGACCGGGACGGCGGGCACGGCGGCGTCGCCGCGCTGATGACCGGCCGCCGGGTGCTGGAGGAGGGCAGGGTCTTCGGCATCTACCCCGAGGGCACCCGCTCCCCCGACGGCCGCCTCTACCGCGGCCGCACCGGCATCGCCCGGCTGACCCTGATGACCGGCGCGCCGGTGGTGCCGTTCGCCATGATCGGCACCGACCGGCTCCAGCCGGGCGGCAAGGGGCTGCCGCGGCCCGGGCGGGTGGCGGTGCGGTTCGGCGAGCCGCTGGAGTTCACCCGCTACGAGGGCATGGACCGCGACCGGTACGTGCTGCGGGCGGTGACCGACGAGGTCATGAGCGAGGTCATGCGGCTGTCCGGTCAGGAGTACGTGGACATCTACGCAACGAAGGCGAAAGCCGCGGCCTGAGGCGGCCGGATACTGACCTCGAAGTGTCAGCTTCTGTCCTTCTTCTTGCAGTTCCGGTCATTGTCCTGTCACCGTCGGTAGGGCGTTCCGACGCACTGGTCTCGTGCCCGGGACGGCCACTACCGTGCCGCGGGTGACGACTTTGACCGTGCCATCCCCCGACTTCGTGTCTCTCCGAGGTCGTCGGTTCGCCCTCACCGACTTCGGCGGCCCGGGGACCCCGGTCCTCGCCCTGCACGGGCACTTCGGCCGCGGCCGGATGTACGCGCCGCTGGCCGCCGCCCTGGCCCCCGCCCATCGGGTGATAGCGCTCGACCAGCGGGGTCACGGGCTGACCGGGGGCGGCGGGCCGTTCACCCTGGACGAGTACGTCGCCGACGCCGCCGCCCTGCTGGACGAGCTGCGCCCCGGCCCGGTGCCGGTCGTCGCCCACTCGACGGGCGCGGTCGCCGCGTACGCCCTCGCGGCGCGGCACCCCGATCTGGTCAGCGCCCTCGTCATCGAGGACATCGGCGCCGTGACGGACCGTCCGGTGGTCGCCCACCCCGTGCTCGATGTCTCCGGCTGGCCGACCTGGGCCGCCGACCGCGACTCTCTTCGCGCCCAGATCGAGTCCCGTGGGATCCACGACGCCTCGTACTTCCTCGACAGCGCGGAGCGGGACCGGGCGTCGGGCGGCTGGCGACTGCTGTTCGAACCGGCCCACATGATGGCCTCCCAGGAGGCCATGCGGGGCGACTTCTGGTCCGAGTGGCTCGGCTCGGCCTGCCCGGCCCTGCTGATGCACGGCGAACACAGCTCGCTGCTGCCCCCGGGCCACGCCCGGGAGATGGCGCGGCTGCGGCCGCGCACGACGCTGCGGGAGTTCGCGGGGTGCGGGCACTGGATCCACGACGACGCGCCGAAGGAGTACGCGTGGGCCGTGGGCCGATTCCTGGCCTCGCTGCCGATGGACGCGTAGCGCGCGGGGTGCGGGCCGGGGCGTTGCCCCCTGGGGTTTCGCCGCCGAGTGCGGGCCGGTGGCCGGGGTGTGCCCACCCGTCCCTCCCCCAGCTACCGCTGGGAGGTGCCCCCTCGCGGAACGATTGCCCACAACCTGTGGCATATCCAGCCCCTCCGGCGATTGAGGAGCGGGGGTTTGGGGGCGGAGCCCCCAACAGCTCCCGGTCAGGACCAGGGGAGGGACGACCTCGTCCGCCAGTACTGCTCCGGCGGCTCCGCCACATCCAGCGCAGCGGGGACATCAAGCCCCGCCGCCACCAAGTTCGAGCGCAGCTGGGCCTCCGTCGCCGCCCCCGACAGGGCCACCGTCACCCACGGCTGCCGCAGCACCGCCGCCAGAGCGACGGCGTCCACACCCACACCGGTCCGCTCCGCCAACCGGCGAAGTTCCAGCGGCGCACCGGCACCGGCCAGGCGGCCATTGGCCATGGCCTCCTTGACGATCACGGCCCGCCCCGCCGCATGCGCCTCCGCCAGCGCGGGCCCGGCCGACGGCTCCAGCACGTTGTACGTGCTCTGGACCGTACGGAACAGCGGCTGCCCGTCCACCTCGACCGCCAGCGCCGCGCGAATCGCGTCGCCCTGCGCGGGCCCGCTGGTGGAGATGCCGACCGTGACGCCCTCCGCCGCAAGCTGGGCCAGCCGCGCGTGGAGGGCGGGGTCGGTGAGGGCGGGGCTGTCCGGGGTCACGGAGTGGATCTGGTACAGGTCCAGGTGGTCGCCGAGGAGGGCACGGGTCTCCTCGCGCTGGCGGTCGTACGTGGCCGGGGAGTGGTCCTTGACCTCATGGGCATCGGCGTCCGTACGCCAGTCGGCGACATACGTGTAGCCCCACTTGCTGCCGACCACCACACCGGGCCGGTCAACGCGCAGCCAGTCGGCGAGGAACTCCTCGGCCCGCCCGTACGAGCGGGCCGCGTCCAGATAGCGCACGCCCGCCGCATACGCGGCGTCCAGCAGCTCGTGCGAGCGGCGCCGCATGGCCTCGACCGTGCGGTCGGACGGGAGGTCCCGGTCGCGGCCGAGGTTGATGTAGCCGGGGCGGCCGACCGCCGCCAGGCCGAGCCCGATCCGGGACACGGGCGTGGCGGCGGCGGCCTCGGCGAGGAAGCGGGACATCAGCGCTTCGCGTCCGCCCACGCGCGCTGCACGGCGAGGTCCGTCTTGACCTCGGTCAGCTGCGCGGCCACGGCCGACGGGGCCGTACCGCCGCGCCCGCTGCGCGAGGCCAGCGCGCCCGGCACGTTGAGCACGCCGCGCACCTCGGGGGTCAGATGCGGGGAGATCTTCGCGAACTGCTCGTCCGTCAGCTCGTCCAGCTCGATCCCGGTCAGCTCGCACTCCTTGACGCACGCGCCCGCGACCTCGTGGGCCACCCGGAACGGCACGCCCTGCCGGACCAGCCACTCAGCGATGTCGGTGGCGAGCGAGAACCCGGCCGGGGCCAGCTCCTCCATCCGCTCCCGGTGGACGGTCAGCGTCGCCATCATGCCGGTGAAGGCGGGAAGCAGGATCTCCAGCTGGTCGCAGGAGTCGAAGACCGGCTCCTTGTCCTCCTGCAGGTCGCGGTTGTACGCGAGCGGCAGGGCCTTCAGCGTGGCCAGCAGCCCGGTGAGGTTGCCGATGAGACGGCCGGACTTGCCGCGCGCCAGCTCGGCGATGTCCGGGTTCTTCTTCTGCGGCATGATCGACGAGCCGGTGGAGAAGGCGTCGTGGAGGGTCACGAAGGAGAACTCCTTCGTGTTCCAGATGATGATCTCCTCCGCGATCCGCGACAGATCGACGCCGATCATCGCGGTGATGAAGCCGAACTCGGCGACGAAGTCGCGGGACGCCGTGCCGTCGAGCGAGTTGGCGACTGAGCCGTGCTCGAAGCCCAGGTCGGCGGCGACGGCCTGCGGGTCGAGGCCGAGCGAGGACCCGGCGAGCGCGCCCGATCCGTACGGCGAGACGGCCGTCCGCTCGTCCCACTGCCGCAGCCGCTCCGCGTTCCGCGCCAGCGGCTGCACATGGGCGAGGACGTGGTGGGCGAAGAGCACCGGCTGCGCGTGCTGGAGGTGGGTGCGGCCGGGCATCGCGACGTCCGGGTGCGCCTCGGCGAGCCCGACCAGCGCCTCCTGGAGGTCGGCGATCAGGCCGCCGATGATCCGGGCGTGGTCGCGCAGGTACATCCGGAAGAGCGTGGCGATCTGGTCGTTCCGGGACCGCCCGGCCCGCAGCTTGCCGCCGAGGTCGGGGCCGACCCGCTCCAGCAGCCCGCGCTCCAGCGCGGTGTGCACGTCCTCGTCGGCGATGGTGCCGGTGAAGTCACCGGAGGCGACATCGGCCTCCAGCCGGTCGAGCCCGGCGAGCATCCGCTCCAGCTCGTCGGCGGTCAGCAGATCGGCCGCGTGGAGCACCCGGGCGTGGGCACGGGAACCGGCGATGTCGTACGGCGCCAGGCGCCAGTCGAAGTGCACGGAGGCGCTGAGCTTCTCCAGCGCCTCGGCCGGCCCGTCGGCGAAGCGGCCGCCCCAGAGCCGAACGTCGCCGCTGCTGCCGTTGCTCACGGTGTTGCTCCTCAAGGCTGTGATGGTGCGGGCTGATTGTGCGACCGCCTTCCCGCCACGGGGGCGGGAAGGCGGTGTGGCGATGCGTGACTACGCAGGCTACTGCTGAAGGTCCCGCTTCGCGGCGATCTTGCTGGACATGCCGAAGATCTCGATGAAGCCCTTGGACAGCGACTGGTCGAACGTGTCGCCCGTGTCGTAGGTCGCCAGGTTGAAGTCGTACAGCGACTGGTCCGACTTCCGGCCGGTGACGACGGCCCGGCCCCCGTGCAGGGTCATCCGGATCTCGCCGGTGACCTGCTCGTTCGCCTCGGTGATGAAGCCGTCCAGCGCCCGCTTGAGCGGCGAGAACCACAGACCGTCGTAGACCAGCTCGCCCCACCGCTGCTCGACCTGCCGCTTGTAGCGGGCCAGCTCGCGCTCGACGGTGACGCTCTCCAGCTCCTGGTGCGCGGTGATCAGCGCGATGGCGCCGGGGGCCTCGTAGACCTCCCGGGACTTGATGCCGACGAGCCGGTCCTCGACCATGTCGATCCGCCCGACGCCCTGCGCCCCGGCCCGCTCGTTGAGCTGCTGGATGGCCTGCAGGACGGTCACGGGCTGGCCGTCGATGGCCACCGGGACGCCCGCCTTGAAGGTGATGACGACCTCGTCGGCGTCCCGCTGGGTGGCCGGGTTCGAGGTGTACTCGTACACGTCCTCGATCGGCGCGTTCCAGATGTCCTCCAGGAAGCCGGTCTCGACGGCCCGCCCGAAGACGTTCTGGTCGATCGAGTACGGCGACTTCTTGGTCGTCGCGATCGGCAGGCTCTTCGCCTCACAGAAGGCGATGGCCTTGTCCCGCGTCATCGCGTAGTCCCGGACCGGGGCGATGCACTTCAGATCCGGCGCGAGGGAGGAGATGCCCGCCTCGAACCGCACCTGGTCGTTGCCCTTGCCGGTGCAGCCGTGGGCGACGGTCGTGGCGCCGTGCTTGTGGGCGGCGGCGACGAGGTGCTTGACGATCGTGGGCCGGGAGAGCGCCGAGACCAGCGGGTAGCGGTCCATGTACAGGGCGTTCGCCTTGATCGCCGGGAGGCAGTACTCGTCGGCGAACTCATCCTTGGCGTCCGCGACCTCCGCCTCGACCGCCCCACAGGCGAGCGCGCGCTTACGGATGACATCCAGGTCCTCACCGCCCTGGCCGACATCCACGGCAACGGCGATGACCTCGGCGCCCGTCTCCTCGGCGATCCAGCCGATGGCGACGGAGGTGTCCAGGCCGCCCGAGTAGGCGAGTACGACGCGCTCGGTCACGGGTTTCTCCTTACGCTCCATGCACTGACTGGCATAAGTATGCATTGGCCCGTATGTTTCGTCAACGCGGCTGCTCAGCGGGGTGTCGGCCCTCCTCCGCTCTTCGGCGACGAGGACAGGGTGCCTCCCGGTGGAAGCCGCCATCCCCTCTGTCGTCCGTCGTCCTCGCCGAGCTGACCCGAGGCGTCGCGATGACGGCGGATCCGGTTGAGACGCTGACGCGGGCGCAGCGTGTGGCGGACATCGAGGGCATGTTTTCGACCATCCCCTTCGACCGGGAGGCAGCCCGCCGCTACGGCACCCTGGTCGCGCTGACCCTCCGGCCACCCCTCGGACGCCACCGAGAACGCGGGCACAGGGCAACATCACCTCGGTCGGTTACGGGAAGTCTCAGAGGGTGGCGGACAAGAAGAACCAGATGCTGATCTTCGGCGTGGTCGTGGTCGGGGTCCTGTGGATCAACGGCCATGGCAACAGCGACGACAAGGGCGACGGCAAGTCGCCCCAGCCGCATCAGACAGGGCGGTACCCCATCCACTTCCAGAAGGATGCGAAGACGGACGACAAGAAGAAGGGCACCAAGAAGCCGGTTCCGCGCTCCACCGTCTCCTATCCGATCAAGTTCGGTCACCACGGCAAGTGAGGTCGATCTCGGCCCAGACCGTCTTGCCCGGCCCCTGACGCTCCGCCACGCCCCAGCGCGCGGCGAGCCCCTCGACCAGCAGCAGGCCCCGGCCGGTCTCGGAATCCGGCGGGGGCGCGACCGGTGCGCCGCCGACCGGCGGACGCCCCTCGGAACGGGTGTCCGCGACCGCGACGCGGAGCGTGGCTTCGGTGCGCGACAGCTGGACCTCGAAGTCCCGGCCGGGGACGCGGCCGTGAGTGACGGCGTTCGCCGCCAGCTCGGCCACGATCGCGGCGACGAGGTCGGACGGCTCGCTGCGGAACGGAAACCCCCACTCGTCCAGCTGCGTACGGATGGCACCACCGGAGGTGGCCGCGATGGCGGACAACACGGGCAACAACAACGCACCGGAGTCCTCGGACAGCCTCAAGACGTTCGGGGCAATCGTCAAGGTCTTCCGCGAGCGGGCGGGCTATACGCAGGAGCAGCTGGCCCCGCTGCTCCAGTACTCCGTCCAGACGCAGGCCTCGATCGAACAGGGGCGGCGGTTCCCGCAGCGGGAGTACGTGGACCGGGCGGAGGATGTTCTCGATGCGTTCGGGGTCCTGCGGGCGGCGGCGAATTGTCTGGTGCGGAAGCCGGGGTTGGCGGCGTGGTTCAACCAGTGGGCCACGCTGGAGGAGACGGCGATCAGCCTGTGTACGTACGAGTGCCGGGTCGTTCCGGGCCTGTTGCAGACGGAGGCGTACGCCAGGGCCGTCTTCCGCGACAGGGTGCCGCCGTTGGCCGACAAGCAGATCGAAATCCAGCTCACCGCTCGACAGGAGCGAATGCGCCTGCTCAAGGAGAGGCCGAACACCGCGTTCAGCTTCATCGTCGAGGAGGTGCTGTTTCGGCGGCGGACTGGAGGAACGGAGACCACTCGGGAACTCATCGACCATGTGCTGGAGTGCGCGAAACTCCGCAACCTCCAGATCCAGATCATCCCGATCGTGCAGGAGCACCACGCCGGGCTGGACGGCCCCATGCAGCTGCTAGAAACCCCGGACAACGAGTGGTTCGGCTACACCGAAGGTCAGCGCAGCGGCATGCTGATCCGTGACCGCAAAGAGGTCAGCGTTCTCCAGATGCGCTATGCGAAACTGCGCTCACAGGCTCTTACCCCTGAGGACTCCGTGAGCCTGCTGAAGGAGATCCAAGGAGCGCTATGAGCAGCGAACTGGCCTGGTTCAAGAGCAGCTACAGCGGAGGTGATGGCGACAGTTGCGTCGAGGTGGCCCTCTCCTGGCACAAGTCCACGTACAGCGGTGGCGACGGCGACGAATGCGTCGAGGTCGCCACCTGCCCTGAAAACACCATCCACGTGCGGGACTCCAAGGACAAGCAGGGGCCCCAGCTCGCCTTCTCCCCCACCGCATGGACCACCTTCATCGTGAACACGGCGGCAGATCAGGGCGTGTCGTAAAGCCGCAAGGAGTCGACTGCGGGCCCGGCGTCCTGGACGTGTCCAGGACGCCGTGTGGGTGTCCATGCAGGTCAGCCCGCTGTCCAGGGTTCCGCCCACATGGGGGTAAAGCCGTGGATTCACGGCAATCTCTATTCGTATCGTGATTGGCGGATATCTACGTTGCTCTCTCGCACGCGAGAACGTGACCATCGACTTCATGAGTCACTCTCGACGGCAGGCTCTTGAAGAGATCACCGACCTGTCCGCCTTCATGAAGGCACTGCGCCAGTTGAAGAGCGATTCCCGGATGTCCTACCGGCAGCTGGAAATGCGCGCGGCAGCGTCCGGGGACGCGCTGCCGCGCAGCACCGCCTCCGTACTGCTGAGCCGGGACGCCGTCCCGAGCCACGGCCAACTGGCCGCCTTCGTGAAGGCATGCGGAGACGGGGAGCTGATGGAGGTGTGGCTAGAGGCGCGGGACAGAATCGCCGCGCGGGAGCAATCGGCACCGCCGAAGAGCGACGACGTAGCCCCTGCGGTCTCCCGCGAAAGCCGAGCAGACGACTCTCATGAAGTCGAGGCGAGCCGCGAGCACAGCACCCCGTCGGGCTTTCCGCGGGGCAGAGCTCTTCTGACGCTGGGTGCGGCCCTGGTGGCGGCGCTGGGTCTGGGTGCCTGGGGGATGGCAATCCTCTATCGGCATGGCACGCTCAAGCCCCCCACCACCGCGACGACTTCCTTGCCCACCGGATCGGCTCAGGAGTCCGAGGGCGGGTTCACCCTCTTCGAAGCGAGTAGCGCCAACGGCTCGACGGCAGCCAGCATCGGCTACCGGAACTGGGAGACCCGGGACGGTTGGTACGGCATCGAGTACGTCATGCCGTACTCCCGGGACCAGCACGAAACCGAGCGGGACGGCTGGGGCGGAACCCTGCGCATGCACTACGAGGACCGTCTCGGAACCCACACCACCACTCTCACGGACAACCCCGACGGCGAACCCGACGCGGGCAAGGACAGCGTCCACTACGGCATGAAGGACGTGTGGTTCGAAGTCTGCGACTCCGGTCGAAAGCACCGGCTTCGCGGCTGCCAACGCCTGCACATGGCCAGACTCTGAGCTTGTTCTCCAAGATCTGCCGCATGGGCCGTGGCTGTTAGGGTGACCCGCATGTCCAGTCCCGAGGCATCCAGGCTCTAGCCACCGGTCGTTCGGTGGCGTCTTCACCCATACCGCGCTGAGGCATTGATGCCTCACCGCGACCACCGGGCTGCCGGTCATCGGTCCTTCTCATGCGGTAACCGATGCGTGGAGCCTTCATGCCTTTTGCCATCTATGTCCTCGGACTGGCGGTCTTCGCCCAAGGGACATCCGAATTCATGCTGTCCGGCCTGGGCCCGGACATCGCAAGCGATCTGAATGTGTCCATCCCCGCCGCGGGCGCGCTGACGTCGGCGTTCGCCGTGGGGATGATCGTGGGGGCGCCCCTGATGGCGGTCCTCAGCATGCGGTGGCCGCAGCGCCGCGCGCTGCTGGTGTTTCTGACGGCCTTCATGGCCGTCCATGTCGTCGGCGCGCTCACCACCAGCTTTGCCGTGCTGCTGGCCACCCGGGTGCTGGGGGCGCTGGCCAATGCCGGGTTCCTGGCCGTGGGGCTCGCGACGGCGACCGGAATGGTCCCGTCGGCCGCCAAGGGGCGGGCCACGTCCGCGCTGCTGGGCGGGGTCACCCTCGCGTGTGTGGCCGGGGTTCCGGCCGGGGCCGTGCTGGGGCAGGTCTGGGGGTGGCGTTCGGCGTTCTGGGCGGTGGCGCTCGTCTCCGTACCGGCGCTGTTCGCCATCGTGCGGTCGGTTCCGCGTGCCGAAGCGGCGGAGGCGCCGAGCGCACGCGGTGAGCTGCGCGCGCTGCGCGACCCCCGGCTGCTCATCACGCTGGGCCTCGGGATGCTGGTGAACGCCGCGACCTTCTGCACCTTCACCTACCTCACGCCGCTCGTCACCAATGTGAGCGGCCTCGGGGATGCCTGGGTGCCGGTCGTGCTGGCGCTCTTCGGGATCGGGTCGTTCGCCGGGGTGACCGTCGCCGGGCGGTGGTCGGATGCCCGGCCGCTGCTGGTGCTGGTGCCGGGCGGGCTGGCCCTGCTGGTCGGCTGGCTGTTGCTGTCGGTGGGCGCGGGCCGCCCGGCGTTGGCGGTCGTGCTGGTGCTCGTACAGGGGGCGCTGTCGTTCGGTGTCGGCTCGACGCTGATCACGCGGGCGCTGTACGCGGCGGCCGAAGCGCCCGCGCTGGGCGGGGCGTTCGCGACCGCCGCCCTCAATGTGGGGGCGGCGGTCGGTCCGGCCCTGGGCGGGCTCACCCTGGGCGCGGGGCTCGGCTACCGTTCGCCGGTCTGGGTGAGCGCGCTGCTGGTGGCGCTGGCCTTCGCCGTGGCGGGCCTCGCGCGTGCGGGGCTGGCTAGCCGCCGCGGACGATGAGGAACAGGATCCAGAGGATGGGCAGCAGCGCCACGTACGCCGCCGGGCGCTGAAGTACGGACACTCCGGGGTCGGGACGCGTTCCGTGGGGAACGGGTCCCGGCTCCGGGAGCTTGTTGAGCTTCCCGCGCACCACCAGGTTGTTGATGATCGTGTACGGGTTGAAGATGAACAGCGAGAACGGGCTCCACCAGCCCTGCCACAGCGTGTTCGTCGTCGCGGTGCGGCGCAGCGCCGTACCGCAGGTCCGGCAGAACGGCCCCTGCCACTTCTGGAACCGCATCATCAGCAGCAAGCCGATGTGGCCGCGGATGGTGACCTCCGCCGCCGGGTACGCCGCGCAGACGCGGCAGGCGGGCACCTGCGGCACCCCGGCCATCGGCTGGCCGTGGTAACCGGGCATCGGGGCCTGGGGGGCGGCGTACGGATTCCCCTGGGGCGGTGCGGAGGCGTACGGATTCCCCTGCGGTGGTGCGGACGCGTACGGGTTCCCCTGCGGCGGGGGCGGCATTGACATGCGATTCCTTACAACGAACGACGTGGTCAGCGATCATACGGCCCCGGCCTGCGGCGTCGGCGCCTCGGATTCCGCAGGTGGCGGCGGGTGTTGGGAGCGGCTGGAGCCGCTGGCCAACTCGCCCCCCCCGGGGCGGCTCAGGTGCGGCGTGTTCCGGCCGCGGGGGCGAGGAAAATCGCGATCATGACGAAGCCGAGGACGGCGATCATGGCGGCGCTCAGTCCGTAGTGGTCGCCGAGGAAGCCCAGACCGGGTGGGCCGACGAGGAAGGCGAGGTAGCCGATCGTGGCCGCCAGGCTGACGCGGGCGGCGGAGTCGGGGCCGGAATCACCTGCGGCGGAGAGGGCCACGGGAACCTTCCGAGCCCTCGACGCCCTGGTGGAAGGGCTCCACATCCACAACTCGATGGACGAGCACCCCATGCCCCGCCAGGACGTAGCGGCCGCGGTGGCTGCCCTCACCGCGCACGTCCCGTAACCACACCCGCCTCAACAGACCGCTCCTCGACGCAAACTTGTGAATCTCGTCGGCCTTTGAGTCATCCCCCGCTCCCGCCCGTACCCCTGTGCACCGGAGCCCATAGGAAGGGGACGGGCCGTGACGACGCTTTTGAACAGCCGGGCCGGTCGACGGCTGGCCTTGCGCCAAATTCGGCCACGGCGCTCCCCCGCCGTGCCGCTGGTGCTGCTGAGCTGGGCAGGGGCGGCCGCGGTGCTGTCCCTGTGGTGGATGAACACCCCGAACGTCACCGGCAACGCCGCCTGGCTGAACGGCGCCGGGCGGCTCAGCGGGCTGCTCGCCGGGTATGTCCTGGCGCTGGTGGTGCTGCAGATGGCGCGGGTTCCCGCGCTGGAGCGGCGGGTGGGGTCGGACCGGGTGGCGCGGTGGCACGCGATGAGCGGGCGGTACGCGCTGTGCCTGATCCTCGCTCACGTCGGCCTGATCATCGCGGGATACGCGACCCAGGCGGGCACCTCGTTCGTCGCGCAGACCGAGACCATGGTGCTCACGTTCCCCGACATGCTCGAAGCGACCGCCGGGACGGTGACGCTCGTGGTGATCGGGCTGATCTCGGCGGGGATGGTGCGCCGGAGGATTCCGTACGAGGTCTGGTACTACCTGCATCTGCTCACGTACGCGGCCGTCTTCCTGACCTTCTGGCACCAGCTCAGCAACGGCGCCGAGTTCGTGGGCGACATGACGGCCCAGACGGCGTGGTACGTGCTGTACGGCGTGGTCAGCGCGCTGGCGATCTGGTACCGGCTACTGGTGCCGCTACGGCTGAACCTGCGGCACCGGATGCGGGTGGAGGCGGTCGTCCAGGAGGCGCCCGGGATCGTCTCGGTGCTGATCAAGGGGCGCAAGCTGCACCGGATCGGCGCGGAAGCGGGGCAGTTCTTCCGGTGGCGGTTCCTGGCCCCGGGGCTGCGGTGGGGTTCCCATCCGTACTCGCTGTCCGCCCCGCCCCGGCCCAATCTGCTGCGGATCACAGTGAAGGCGGTGGGCGGGCACAGCACGGGACTCGCCGAGCTGAAGCCGGGGACCAGGGTGTGGGCCGAGGGGCCGTACGGGGCGATGACCGCGTCCCGGCGCAGCCAGGGCAAGGTGCTGATGATCGCCGGTGGGGCGGGCATCACCCCGATCCGGGCCCTGTTCGAGACGCTGCCCGGCAAGCGCGGCGACCTGACCCTGCTCTACCGCGCCCGGACCGTCGAGGACCTGGCGCTGTGGGGCGAGCTGAAGCAGATCGCGACCGAGCGGGACGCCCGGCTGCTGTACGCCGTCAACGGCCCGGACGGGGCCCGGCCGGAGATCAGCGCGGAGCGGCTGCGGGCGCTGCTGCCCGACATCGACGAGCACGACGTCTATCTGTGCGGGCCCCCGGGCCTGACCGAGCACGCGTACGAGGCGCTGCACGACGCGGGGGTCCCGGACCGCCGTATCCATCATGAATCCTTCGAGCTGTGACCTGAGGTGGAGCCATGAAGAGGAAGCATCCGCTGCGCCGCATTCTGCTGGGCACGGCCGCCACTGTCGCCGGTGTCGTGGCGCTGCTCGCGCTGAAGCAGCCCGCCGGTGGCCAGAACGTCGCCGGACCGCCCGCCGGGCAGGCGCCGCCGCCCGTCGCGGCCACCGCGCCCTCGGGGGCGGCCGGGGCCGCCGGGGCCGGGGGTCAGACCCTGACCGGTGACGTCGTCGACACCCAGTACGGGCCGGTGCAGGTCAGCGTCACGATGAGCGGCGGGAAGATCACCGACGCGCAGGCTGTCAAGACGCCGAACTCCGGGGCCCGCAGCGACCAGATCGCCAAGGACTCCATTCCGAAGCTCAACCAGCAGGCGATATCCGCCGCGAAGGTCGACACCGTGTCCGGTGCGACCTACACCAGCGAGGGCTACTCCAAGTCCCTCCAGAGCGCTCTCGACAAGGCGGGTACCCAATGACGTCCTACGACGAGACGCCCTACGCCGAGCCCGAGCCGCTGCGCCATGTCGAGCACGTCATGGGCACCGTCTTCTCCTTCGACCTGCGCGAGGTCCACGACGCCGACCGGCCCCGGGTGCTGGCCGCGCTGGACGGGGCCGTGGTGGGGCTGCACCGGGTGGACGAGCTGTTCTCCACGTACCGCCGGGACAGCCAGATCAGCCGGCTGGGGCGCAACGAGCTGACGCTGTCGCAGTGCGAGCCGGAGGTGCGGGACGTACTGGAGCTGTGCGAGGAGTTCTCGTACCGCAGCGACGGCTGGTTCACCCCGCTCTACGCCGGGGGGCGGCCCGACCCGACCGGCCTGGTCAAGGGGTGGGCCGTCGAGCGCGCCGCCCGGATGCTGGCCTCGGCGGGCGCCGGTTCGGTGTGCGTCAACGGCGGCGGCGATGTGCAGCTGCACGGCGGCCCGTGGCGGGTGGGCATCGCCGATCCGATGCGGCGCGGTGAGCTGCTCGCGGTGGTGGAGGCGCACGGCGAGCTGGCCGTGGCCACCTCGGGCCCGGCCGAGCGCGGCTGCCACATCCTCGACCCGCACACCGGCCGCCCCCCGGCGGACGGTCTCGCGTCCGTGACGGTGGTCGGCACCAGCCTGACGGAGGTCGACGCCTGGGCGACGGCGGCCTGTGCGATGGGCGCCGAGCGCGCCCGGCCGTGGCTGCAGCGGCAGCCGGGCGCGGAGGCGTTCGTGGTGACGGAGGCGGGGGCGACGTGGCAGACCAGCGGTTTCACGCGTTTTTCGGCTGAGCTGTGCGTGTCATGAGACGGCCGCTGTGCCCTTTGTTCAGCGGTGGCCGCGTACGGCGTCGGCCAGGAGGCCCGCGTGGCCGTGGCTCAGGTCCTTCACGGCCGTGAGCAGCGTGAGGGTGCCCTGCCCGGCCAGCTCCCGGAGGTGGTCCACGGCCTCGCGGTGCTCCGGTTCGGCCAGCTCCGCCCTGTACCGCCGGGCGAACTCCGCGAACCGCTCCGGCTCGTGCCCGTACCAGCGGCGCAGCTCGGTCGAGGGCGCGGCGGCCTTGGCCCATTCGTCCAGCCGGGCGTCGGCCTTCGCCAGGCCGCGCGGCCAGATCCGGTCCACCAGCACCCGGGTGCCGTCGTCCGGCTCCGGGGTGTCGTACACGCGGCGGACCCGGATCCCGGGGCGGGCCCGCCGACCGTTTTTGTCTGCCATGTCTCCATCGAACCATCCCTGTGGCGTCGGCCTCGGCGGATAATGCGCCACATGGGAAAGGTCTACGAACGTATCGACGGCAGACTTCGCACATTTATCGAACAGCAGAAGATCTTCTTCACGGCTACCGCTCCGCTGGCCGGGGACGGCACCGTGAACCTCTCCCCCAAAGGAGTGTCCGGTTCGTTCGCCGTGCTCGACGAACTGACCGTGGCCTATCTGGACTTCTCCGGGAGCAACGCGGAGACCATCGCCCATCTGCGCGAGAACGGCCGCATCACGCTGATGTGGTGTGCCTTCGAGGGGCCGCCGAACATTGTGCGGGTGCATGGGCGGGGTGAGCCGGTGTTCCGCGACGATGCGCGCTTCGGTGAGCTGGTGAAGCACTTTCCCGGCGTCGAGGTCCACTCGCATGGGCTGCGGGCGGTGATCGTGGTGACGGCCGAGCTGATCCGGGACACATGTGGGTACGCGGTGCCCTTCATGGACTACCGCGAGGAGCGCACGCTGCATGCCCAGCGGTTCCGTCGCGAGGACGATGAGGAGAAGCTGACCGCTTACTGTGAGCGGAAGGACCATGTCGCGAGCAGTCTGGACGGGCTGCCGGGGTTGCCGCTGCCGTTGCCGCCGCTTTCGTTGTAGCCGCTTTCGTTGTAGCGACCAGATTTCGAGACGGTCTTGCGTGATGGGCGGTGTACGGCGTTCCATCACGCGGTGCGATCCGAACCCAAGAGCCCCGTGGCGTCCCCCTCCTCCGCCTCCTCCGCGCCTGAGCCCGCGCCCGACGACCGGGCGGCCCGGCGGGCCGTCACCGTCTTCCCCCTGCTCGTACTCGCCGCCGGGGCGGCGGGCCTGAGCACGCCGGGCACCTTCAGTGGGTGGGCGCCGAATGTGCCCTATCTGCTCGGCGTCGTCATGTTCTGCATGGGGCTGACCATGACTCCCGCTGACTTCACGGGCGTGCTGAAGCGGCCGTGGGCCGTCGCGCTCGGGCTGGTCGCGCACTACGTGATCATGCCCGGTCTGGGGTGGCTGATCGCTCAGGGGCTGGGGCTGTCACCGCAGTTGGCGGCCGGTGTCATCCTGGTCGGCTGCGCGCCGAGCGGTACGGCGTCGAATGTCGTGACGTATCTGGCGCGGGGTGACGTGGCGCTGTCCGTCTCCGTAGCCACCGTCTCGACGGTGGTCGCGCCGTTGGTGACCCCGCCGTTGACGCTGCTGCTGGCCGGGGAGTTCCTGCCGGTGGATGCGGCGTCCATGGTGACCGACATCGTGAAGACGGTGCTGCTGCCGGTGATCGGCGGCCTGGTCGTACGGCTGGTGGCCGGGCGTTACATCGCGCGGGTGCTGGGCGTGCTGCCGTGGCTGTCCGCCGTGACGATCGGTGTCATCGTAGCCATCGTCGTCGCGGGCAGTGCGGATGCGATCCGGTCGGCGGCGGCGCTGGTGTTGCTGGCCGTCGTCCTGCACAACGGGCTGGGGCTGGCCCTGGGGTACGCGGCGGGCAAGGTGGGCCGACTGGGTGCGCCTGCGAGCCGGGCGATGGCCTTCGAGGTCGGCATGCAGAACTCCGGGCTGGCGGCCTCTCTGGCGGCCGCCCACTTCAGCCCCCTCGCCGCCTTGCCTGCGGCCGTCTTCTCGGTGTGGCACAACGTGTCGGGGTCGGTGGTGGCGGCGTGGATGGCGCACCGGGCGCGTCGGGCGGAGGCGGAGTAAGCCCCCACCTCGCCCCTACCCGACCCCGGGGCTCCGCCCCGGACCCCGCTCCTCAAACGCCGGAGGGGCTGGATATGCCCCCGGTTGTGGGCAATCGTTCCGCGGGGCGGAACGGGTGGGCACAACCCGGCCACCGGGCCGCACCCGGCGACGAAAGCCCAAGGCGCAGCGCCGCGCACGGCTCAGCGGGCGCCCTGGGCCAGGCGGAGGAGGTGGTCGGCCAGGGCCTGGCCGCCGGTGGGGTCTCGGCTGATCAGGAGCACCGTGTCGTCGCCCGCGATCGAGCCGAGGATCACGTGGAGTTCGGCGGAGTCGATGGCCGAGGCCAGGAACTGGGCCGCGCCGGGTGGGGTGCGGAGGACGACGAGGTTGGCGGACGCCTCCGCCGAGATGAGGAGTTCGGCGGCGAGGCGCGCCATGCGGGCCTCGCTCGCCGACTCGCCCAGCGGCGCCCGAGGCGTACGGTCGCCGCCCTCGCTGGGGACGGCGTAGATCAGCTCGCCGCCGGTGTTGCGGATCTTGACCGCGCCCAGTTCGTCCAGGTCGCGGGAGAGCGTCGCCTGGGTGACGGAGAGTCCGTCGTCGGCGAGGAGCTTCGCGAGCTGGCTCTGGGAGCGGACCGGCTGCCGGTTCAGGATGTCCACGATCCGGCGGTGGCGGGCGGTGCGGGTCTGCGGCACGGACGGTCCGTTGTGGTTGGCGTCGTCGTGGGCCGCCTCGGTGTGCTGCGCCTCGGTCATCGTCTCGTCAGTCTCCGGATCGTCATTCCCCGCCACCCTCTTGTGCGGCGGTCAGGACGGCGGGCAGCTCCCGGAGCAAGGTGTCGACCTCGTCGTCGCCGACGACGAGCGGCGGCGCGAGCCGGACCACGTCCGGCCCGGTCGCGTTCACCAGGAGTCCCGCATCCTGAGCCGCCTGCTGCACCTGCGGCGCGAGGGACTCTGTGAGCACGATACCGAGCAGCAGCCCCGCGCCACGGACGTGGCCGATCAGAGCGTGGTCGAGCGATTCGATTCCGTCACGCAGCCGCTCCCCCGCCCGCTTGACGCGGTCGAGGATGCCGTCGGCCGCGATCGTGTCGAGGACGGCGACGGCGGCGGCGCAGGAGACGGGGTTTCCGCCGAAGGTGGACCCGTGCTGACCTGGGGTCAGCAGGTCGGCGGCGGGGCCGAAGGCGACGGTGGCGCCGATGGGCAGGCCGCCGCCGAGGCCCTTGGCGAGGGTGACGACATCGGGTTCGACGCCCTGCGCCTGGTGCTCGAACCAGTGTCCGGTACGGCCGATTCCGGTCTGTACCTCGTCGACGACGAGGAGCGTGCCGGTGGCCCGGGTGATCTCGCGGGCGGCGGCGAGGTAGCCCGCCGGGGGGATGATGACGCCGTTCTCGCCCTGGATGGGTTCGACGATGACCAGCGCGGTGTCGGTGGTGACGGCCGCGCGCAGCGCTTCGGCGTCGCCGTACGGCACATGGGTGACGTCGCCCGGCAGCGGAAGGAAAGGTTCCTGCTTGGCGGGCTGGCCGGTCAGGGCCAGCGAGCCCATGGTGCGGCCGTGGAAGCCGCCGTGGGTGGCGACCATATGCGTACGGCCGGTCCGCCGCCCGATCTTGAACGCGCCCTCGACCGCCTCCGCGCCGGAGTTGGAGAAGTAGACCCGCCCGGCGCGGCCGAAGAGCTGGAGCAGCCGCTCCGCGAGGGCCACCGGGGGCTCGGCGACGAAGAGGTTCGAGACGTGGCCGAGCGTGGCGACCTGGTCGGAGACGGCCCGTACGACGGCGGGGTGGGCGTGGCCGAGGGAGTTGACGGCGATACCGCTGACGAAGTCGAGGTATTCCCTGCCGTCGGCGTCCCACACCGTGGTGCCCTCGCCATGGGTGAGCGGGACGCGCGGGGTGCCGTAGTTGTCCATCATCGCGCCCTGCCAGCGCTGCGTCAGCTCCGCGTTGCTCACTGGTTCTCCCCCTCATTCTCCGCGTCCGGCACGACCATCGTGCCGATGCCCTCGTCCGTGAAGATCTCCAGCAGGATGGAGTGCTGCACCCGCCCGTCGATGACGCGCGCGGTGGTGACGCCGTTGCGTACGGCGTGCAGACAGCCCTCCATCTTGGGCACCATGCCGCTGGCCAGCTCGGGCAGCAGCTTCTCCAGCTCGCTCGCGCCGAGCTGGCTGATCACCTCGTCGCTGTTCGGCCAGTCGGCGTACAGGCCCTCGACGTCGGTGAGGACCATCAGCGTCTCGGCGTTCAGCGCGGCGGCGAGCGCGGCCGCCGCCGTATCGGCGTTGACGTTGTAGACGTGGCCGTCGTCGGAGCTGCGCGCGATGGACGAGACGACCGGGATGCGGCCGTCGTCCAGCAGCGCCTGGATGGCGCCGGTGTCGATGTCGGTGATCTGGCCGACCCGGCCGATGTCCACCTGTTCGCCGTCTATCTCGGCGAAGTGCTTGGTGGCGGACATCAGATGGGCGTCCTCGCCGGTCATGCCGACGGCGAGCGGGCCGTGCTGGTTGAGCAGCCCGACCAGTTCGCGCTGCACCTGCCCGGCCAGGACCATCCGTACGACGTCCATCGCGTCGTCGGTGGTGACCCGCAGGCCCGCCTTGAACTCGCTGACCAGGCCGTGCCGGTCGAGCTGTGCGCTGATCTGCGGGCCGCCGCCGTGGACGACAACCGGGCGCAGCCCGGCGTGCCGGAGGAAGACGACGTCCTGGGCGAACGCGGCCTTCAGCTCCTCGTCCACCATCGCGTTCCCGCCGAACTTGATGACCACGGTCTTGCCGTGGTGGCGGGTCAGCCAGGGCAGCGCCTCGATGAGGATGCGGGCCTTGGGCTGGGCGGTGTGCTTGCGGGTGGTCGGCTGGTCCGCCTTGTTCGGCTGGCCCGTCTTGTTCGGCTCGCTCATGAGGAGTACGCGCTGTTCTCGTGGACGTAGTCGGCGGTCAGATCGTTGGCCCAGATGACGGCGGTTTCGCCGCCCGCGGCCAGGTCGGCGGTGATGCGCACCTCGCGGTAGCGCATGTCGACCAGCTCGCGGTCCTCGCCGACCGAACCGTTCTTGCAGACCCATACGTCGTTGATGGCGACGTTGAGCTGGTCGGGCTCGAAGGTCGCGGAGGTGGTGCCGATCGCGGACAGCACCCGGCCCCAGTTGGGGTCCTCGCCGTGGATGGCGCACTTGAGGAGGTTGTTACGGGCGATGGAGCGGCCCACCTCCACCGCGTCGTCCTCGGTGGCCGCGCCGACGACCTCGATCCGGATGTCCTTGGAGGCGCCCTCGGCGTCCCCGATCAGCTGCCGCGCGAGGTCGGCGCAGACGGTACGGACCGCCTCGGCGAAGTCGTCCGCGGCGGGCGTGACCCCGGAGGCGCCGGAGGCCAGCAGCAGCACGGTGTCGTTGGTCGACATGCAGCCGTCGGAGTCGATCCGGTCGAAGGTGGTGCGGGTGGCGTCGCGCAGCGCGGTGTCCAGCGCGGGGGCTTCCAGGTCGGCGTCGGTGGTGAGGACGACGAGCATGGTGGCGAGGCCCGGGGCGAGCATGCCCGCGCCCTTGGCCATGCCGCCGACGGTCCACGATCCGCCGGGGCCGGTGGCGACGGCCGTCTTGTGCACGGAGTCGGTGGTCTTGATGGCGATGGCGGCCTTCTCGCCGCCGTGCTCGCCGAGGGCCACCGCTGCCTTGTCGACACCGGACAGCAGCGCGTCCATGGGCAGCCGGAGGCCGATCAGTCCGGTGGAGGCGACCGCGATCTCGCCCGCGCTGTGGCCGAGGACGTCCGCGACCTTCTCGGCGGTCGCGTGGGTGTCCTGGAAGCCGAGCGGGCCGGTGCAGGCGTTGGCGCCGCCGGAGTTGAGGACGACGGCGGAGACCTGGCCGCCCTTCAGCACCTGCTCGGACCAGAGCACCGGGGCGGCCTTGACGCGGTTGGAGGTGAAGACGCCCGCGGCGGCCAGTCGTGGTCCGTTGTTGACGACGAGAGCGAGATCGGGGTTCCCGTTCTCCTTGATCCCTGCCGCGACGCCGGAGGCGGTGAACCCTTTGGCTGCCGTCACACTCATGGAGCGACTCCGATCGTGGAAAGTCCCAGCTCCTCGGGGAGACCGAGGGCGATGTTCATGCTCTGGACCGCGCCGCCCGCGGTGCCCTTGGTGAGGTTGTCGATCGCGCTGATCACGATGACCCGCCCGGCCGCCTCGTCGAGGGCGACCTGGAGCAGGGCGCTGTTGGATCCGTACACGGCGGCGGTGGAGGGCCACTGCCCCTCCGGCAGCAGGTGGACGAACGGTTCGTCGCCCAGCGCCTTCTCGTACGCGGCCCGCAGCGTCCCCGCCGTCACGCCGGGCTTCGCCGGGGCGCTGCAGGTGGCCAGGATGCCGCGGGACATGGGGGCGAGGGTCGGGGTGAAGGAGACCGAGACCCGCTCGCCCGCCGCGGCCGACAGGTTCTGGATCATCTCCGGGGTGTGCCGGTGGCCGCCGCCCACGCCGTACGGGCTCATCGACCCCATGACCTCGCTGCCCAGCAGATGCGGCTTGGGCGACTTGCCCGCGCCCGAGGTCCCGGTGGCGGCGACGATCACGGCCTCGGGCCCGACCAGCCCCGCCGCGTACGCCGGGAACAGCGCGAGCGAGACGGCGGTGGGGTAGCAGCCGGGAACCGCGATGCGCCGGGAACCGGCCAGCGCGGCACGGCACCCCGGCAGCTCGGGCAGCCCGTACGGCCACGTACCGGCGTGCGGCGAGCCGTAGAACTTCTCCCAGTCCCCCGCGTCCTCCAGCCGGAAGTCCGCACCGCAGTCGATCACCAGCACCTGGTCGCCGAGCTGCTCGGCGACGGCGGCGGACTGCCCGTGCGGCAGCGCGAGGAACACCACGTCATGCCCGGCCAGCGCCTCGGCCCCGGTCGGGGCCAGCACCCGGTCGGCCAGCGGGAGCAGATGCGGCTGGAGGGAGCCGAGCGGCTGACCGGCGTTGGCGTTGCCGGTCAGCGCGCCGATCTCGACCTCGGGGTGCGCGAGCAGCAGCCGCAGCACCTCACCGCCCGCGTATCCGCTCGCTCCCGCCACCGCTGCGCGTATCGCCATTGCCATCCTCCCTCACGGATGGCATGACTATACGTTCGACGGCAGCTTTATGCAAAGAATTTTCGGGAGGACCTGCCGCTGTCGGTGCTCCGTGTCATTATGCGGACGCGTCCCAGGGGTGGGCCGCGGTCTGCTGATCGCCAGGGGGTTGGGGATGGGTGCGGGTACGGAGCCGGACGGTTCGTCCAGATCCGACGAGGAGTGGGAGCGCTTTCTGCGCGAGTCGGTGGCGGGGGCCGCCGACGCGCCCAAGGAGCCGTCGGCGCGGGCCCGCGACGTGGCGAAGCGGCTGCGCACGGAGCCCGACCGCGGCCCGGAGGTGTGGCGCGGCTATCCGCCCGCGCGGCCGAAGCGGCGCACGGGCTGGTACGTGGCCGGGGTGCTGGCCGTGCTGGTGCTGCTGGTGGTGGCGCTCGCGCCGGGGCCGGTGTTGGACCTGTTCGCCGGAGACGACGCCGACTCCACGGCGTCGGCGGCCGAGACCGCCCGTCCGGGCCAGGCACCCCCGGCGCAGGCGGCCCAGCGCCCCACCGTGGACGAGCCGTTCCGCGGGTCGCCCGCGGCGGGCTGGGCGGGCGGAGCGGCGGGGATCACCGTGCCGAAGGCCGGGGCGGTCGGCTGGATGAGCGCGGCCGAGGTCGAGCGGGCCCTCGCCCGCAGCCGGGACTTCGTCGTCGCGTCCGGCCTGGACCGCGGGGTGCTGCGGGGTGAGCGCCCCGAGAGGGCGATCGCGCTGATCAACCCGCACCAGAAGGACGTGCGGGACCTTCTGAAGACCGCTTTCCGCACCCCGAGCGAGCAGAGCGACCCGCTCCTCCTCTTCAGCCGCTTCCAGCCCTCCCGCACCCACCTGGTCGGCGATGTCGTGAAGACCCGGGGTCGGCTCAGCTACCGGGAGGGCAAGCGCGGCGCGCTCCAGGTGACCGCCGACGTCACCTTCGTCTACCCGGTCACCCGCGCGGACGCGGGCGGCGACGACGAGATCGTGCGCACAATAGTCCGGCGCGAGCTGGTCCTGAGCTGGGACGACCCTGCCAAGGTGATCACCGAGCCGGGCACGTTCTCGATCGTCTCGTACAAGTACGACGTGACCAACGGCGGCTGCGGCGCCCCCACGGGCTACTTCACCCCGCCCTTCGGCACGGACCGCCGGGCGGACGAGGCCGGTACGGAGTTCGACCCGTACGACCGCAGCGGGCCGGTCGGGCGAGGCGAGTCCTCCGGGGACGAGTGCGAGAAGGCTACGCGGTCCTAGGGGCACAGCCCGCTGATCTCGGGCAGGAACAGGCCGAACACGCCCCAGAGGAGCAGCACCGGGGCCGGTTCAGCCCCGGTGGTCGCCGGAGTAGAGGGCCGCGGTCTCGGACGCGAGGCGGGCCAGCTCCTCGCGCAGTTCCTCCGGCGCGGTCACCTCGACATCGGGCCCGAAGGCGAGCAGGGGCTGCGCCCCGCCCAGGGTGCGGAAGCGCAGCCGGAGTTCGACGCGCTCCGGGGCGCCGGCCGTTTCGGCCGGGGGTGGAGCGGACAGGTCGGCGTGGTAGATGCTCAGGAAGCGGCGCAGGGAGGCGTGCCGGACCTTCACCGTCACGTCGACCCCGGCGGGGAGGTCGTCGATCCGGCGGCGCAGGGTGTCCCACACCTCGGCGAGTTCGACCCCCTCCCGCCGCCGTACGGGTTCGTCGGCGACCGACGCCGCCAGGATGCGGTCCACCCGGAACAGCTGGGGCCGGGCGCGGTGATCGGCCACCAAATACCAGACGCCCGCCTTGTCGACCAGGCCGTACGGATCGACGGTGTACGACGCCTCGCGGTCGTCGCGGCCGTGCCGGTAACGCAGCCACAGCCGCCGGTCGGTGAAGACGGCGTCCTGGAGCACCTCCAGGTCGGCCGCCGCCCGGGGTCCGCTGCGCCAGCGGACCGGGTCCACCAGGATGCGGCGGCGGGTCAGCGCGGCGGCGTCGCGGTGCGGCGGCGGCAGGGCGGCCATGACCTTGCGCAGCGCCGAGCCGATGGCCGGGCCGAGCCCCAGATCGGCGTGGGACCGGCCGGTGACCAGCACGAACAGCGCCCGCGCCTCGTCGGCGGTCAGCCCCGTCACATCGGTGCGGTAGCCGGGCAGCAGGGCGATGCCGCCGTTGCGGCCGCGCTCGGCGTAGACGGGCACCCCGGAGGTGGAGAGCGCCTCGACATCGCGGAAGATGGTGCGTACGGACACCTCCAGGCGCTCGGCCAGCTCGGTGGCGGGCACCCGTCCGCGCGTCTGCAACAGCAGCAGGATCGACAGCATCCGGTCGGATTTCATGCTCCGAGGATCGCTGAAAAACATGACGGCGGATGTCATGTATTGCGGGGAAGGTGGGCGTGCGGGCCGACGCCGGTCCGCGACTCAGCTCATTTCATGGAGACTTCGATGTCCGCTGACACCACCGCCGCCGTCCCCGCGCGGCCGGAGAGCGCCGGGAGAACGGAAGGGAAGCCCTCCGGGGGCCGCCATCTCGGGCTGGCCCTGTTCGTGATCGCCGCGGCGCAGCTGATGGTGGTCCTCGACGCCACGATCACCAACATCGCCCTGCCCAGCATCCAGACCGATCTGAAGGTGTCCGACGGCAACCTGGCGTGGATCGTCAACGCGTACGCGCTGGCCTTCGGCGGGCTGTTGCTGCTCGGCGGCCGGGCCGGGGACCTGTTCGGGCGGCGGCGGATGTTCCGTACCGGGATCGCCGTCTTCACGCTGGCCTCGGTGCTGGGCGGACTGGCCCCGGACGAGGGGCTGCTGATCGGCGCCCGGGTGCTGCAGGGCGTGGGCGCCGCGATGGCCGCCCCCAGCGCGCTGGCCCTGATCACCACGACGTTCCCGGCGGGCAAGGCGCGCAACACGGCGATGGGCGTGTACGCGGCCATGGGCGGGGTCGGCGCCACGGTCGGCCTGCTGCTGGGCGGCACGCTCACCGATGTCCTCGACTGGCGCTGGGTGTTCTTCGTCAACATCCCCATCGGGCTGGCCGTCCTCGCCGGAACCCGGACCCTGGTCGAGGCCGACCGCAACCCCGGCCGACTGGACGTACCCGGCGCGATCACCGGCACGGGCGGTCTGATCGCCCTGGTCCACGGCATCACCCGCGGCGGCGACCACGGCTGGGCCGATGGCCTCACCCTCGGCTCCTTCGCGGCGGCGGCCGTGCTGCTGGCCGTGTTCCTGCTCGTCCAGGCCCGGACCGCGCACCCGATGCTGCCGCTGCGGCTGTTCCGGGAGCGCAGCCGGTGGGGCAGTTACGCCACCATGCTGTGCATCGGCTCGGGCATGTTCGCCACGTTCTACTTCCTGACGCTCTACATGCAGCTGATCCTGGGCTACAGCCCGGTGCGGACCGGTTTCGCGTATCTGCCCTTCAGCTTCGGCGTGGCCATGGCCGCGGGCCTCAGCTCCAAGCTGGTCGCCCACCTCGCACCGCGGCTGATAGCCGGGCCGGGGCTGGCGGTCGCGGCGTCGGGCATGGTCTGGTTCGCCACGCTGGAGCCGGACTCGTCGTACGCCGGGCATCTGGTGCCCGCCATGTTCATCACCGCGCTCGGCCTGGGCATGGGCTTCGTCCCGATGACGCTGGGCGCGGTCAGCGGGGTGCGGCACGAGGACACCGGCATCGCCTCCGCGCTGCTGAACACCTCGCAGCAGGTGGGCGGCGCCCTCGGGCTCGCGGTCATGTCGACGCTGTCCACCTCGGCGGCCGACGCCCGGCTGCCCGGGGCGGCCGCCGCCCTCCACCGGGGGCTGGCCACGAAGGACGCCGCCCTGGTGGCGAGGGCCGGTGAGGCGCTGACCCACGGCTACACCCGGGCCTTCGCCGCCGCGGCCGTCATGTTCCTGGCGGGGCTCGCGGTCACCGCGCTCGCCATCAATGCCCGGAAGCAGCAGCCCACCGAGGAGGCGGGCGCCGCGCACATGGGCTGACGGCGCCCCCGGACAACCCCCGGAGAGCCCCCGGCAGCTCCCCGGAAAATCTCCTCGAAGATTTTTCCGGGGAGCTGTCGATCCGGGCGTCTCCCGATCGTCGTAAGGGTGAGAGGCGGGGAACGGCCCCGCCCCGGCGACCGAGGAGTCACCATGCCGCGCTTTCTCACCCTGATCCGCATCGACGAGAAGGAGTCCCCCGAGGGCCCCAGCCCCGAGCTGATGGAGCGCATGGGCGCTCTGCTGGAGGAGATCACCAAGGCGGGCGTCATGCTCGACACGGCCGGGCTCAAGCCCACCTCCGAGGGCACCCGGGTCACCTGGTCCGGCGGCAAGCTCAGCTACACCGACGGGCCGTTCACCGAGAGCAAGGAGGTCATCGGCGGCTACTCCCTCATCCAGGCCAAGGACAAGGCCGAGGCGGTGGAGTGGACAAAGCGGTTCCTGGAGACCCACGAGGAGTACTGGACCATCACCGCCGAGGTCCGCGAGCTCGAAGAGGGCTGACACGGCTCTCGGGCTGATCCGGTTCCGCTTGCCGCACCACCGGGCGGCTGCTCTGATGGGTGGCCGTGACGGCAGTAAACGCGACCGAAACGGTCGAAGCGGTCTTCAGGATCGAATCCGCGCGCATCATCGCCGGTGTCGCCCGCATCGTGCGGGACGTCGGCATCGCCGAGGAACTCGCGCAGGATGCCCTGATCGCCGCGCTGGAGCAGTGGCCGGAGTCGGGTGTCCCGGACAAGCCGGGAGCCTGGCTCATGGCCACCGCCAAGCACCGCGCGATCGACCTCGTACGCCGCAAGGAGACGTACGCGCGGAAGCTGGCCGAGGTCGGGCGGGCGCTGGAGGACGTACCGCCGCCCGATCCGGCGGACCTCGGCGACCCCGACGACATCGACGACGACCTGCTGCGGCTGATCTTCACCGCCTGCCATCCGGTGCTGTCGCCGGAGGCCCGGATCGCGCTGACCCTGCGGCTGCTGGGCGGGCTGACCACGGAGGAGATCGCCCGCGCGTTCCTGGCCTCGGAGGCGGCCGTCGCCCAGCGGATCGTCCGGGCGAAGCGGTCGCTGGCCAAGGCCAAGGTGCCCTTCGAGGTGCCGTACGGCGAGGACCGGGCCGCCCGGCTGTCCTCGGTGCTGGAGGTCATCTACCTTGTCTTCAACGAGGGCTATTCGGCGACGGCCGGGGACGATCTGGTGCGCCCGGCGCTGTGCGAGGACGCGCTGCGGCTGGCCCGGGTGCTCGCGGGGCTGATGCCCAAGGAGCCCGAGGTGCACGGGCTGGCCGCGCTGCTGGAGTTCCAGGCGTCCCGCATCCCGGCCCGCACCGGCCCGGACGGCGCGCCGGTGCTGCTCGCCGACCAGAACCGGGCCAGGTGGAACCGGTTGCTGATCCGCCGTGGCATCGAGGCCCTGCACCACGCGGGCCACGGCCCGTACTCCCTCCAGGCCGCGATAGCCGCGTGCCACGCGCGAGCGGTCCGCTACGAGGACACGGACTGGACGACCATCGCCACCCTCTACGACCGGCTGGCCGCGCTCACCCCGTCCCCGGTGGTCGAGCTGAACCGGGCGGTCGCCGTCTCGATGGCGGAGGGCCCGGCGGCCGGTCTCGAACTGGTCGACGCCCTGGTGGCGGACCCCGCGCTGCGCGACTACCACCTGCTGCCGAGCGTCCGCGGCGATCTGCTGGAGCGCCTGGGGCGGCGGGAGGAGGCCCGCGCGGAGTTCGAACGCGCGGCCTCCCTGACCCGCAACGCCCCCGAACGCAGGCTGCTGCGGGAGAGAGCCGGGCGGGTCTGAGACCGATGCGGACGACTCTGCGCGGGGCGCGGGTGCTGTTGCGCCCCACCGTCCCCACCGACATCCCCCGGCTGGCCGCCATCCGCGCGACGCCCGAGGTGTACGCGCGCTGGCAGGGCGGCGAGGACCTGGTGGCGGCGGTGATCGAGGACCTGACCGGGCCGGACACCGAGACGCTGGCCGTCGTGTACGAGGGCGCCGTGGTCGGCATGATCCAGTGGTCGGCCGAAACGGAACCGGACTACCGGCACGCGAGCATCGACATCTACCTCGACCCCGCGGTGCACGGCCGGGGGCTCGGCACCGACGCCGTACGCACCCTGGCCCGCCACCTGGTCACCGCCCACGGCCACCACCGCCTGGTGATCGACCCGGCCGCGGACAACACCGCCGCCATCCGCGCGTACGAGAAGGCGGGGTTCCGCCCGGTCGGCGTGATGCGCCGCTACGAGCGCGGGCCCGACGGCAGCTGGCACGACGGTCTGCTGATGGACCTGCTCGCCGAGGAGCTGACCGATTAACATACGGGCCTTGATCACCACCGGGGGAGGCATCGTGGCCCACAGCACGACCGACGACGACCTGCGGCATCTGCGCCGCTGTGTGGAGCTGGCGACCGAGGCGCTGGAGGCGGGCGACGAACCGTTCGGCTCGGTGCTCGTCGCCGCGGACGGGACCGTTCTCGCCGAGGACCACAACCGGGTGGCGGGCGGCGACCACACCCGCCACCCGGAGTTCGCGCTCGCGCGCTGGGCGGCGGGGCGGCTGACGCCCGCCGAGCGGGCCGCCGCCACCGTCTACACCTCGGGCGAGCACTGCCCGATGTGCGCCGCCGCGCACGGCTGGGTCGGGCTCGGCCGCATCGTGTACGCCAGCTCCTCGGAGCAGCTGTCGGGCTGGCTCGCCGAACTCGGCGTGCCCGCGCCGCCGGTGCGGACCCTGCCGATCCGCGAGGTCGTGCCCGGCGCGGTGGTGGAGGGTCCGCATCCCGTGCTCGCCGAGGAGGTCCGTACGCTCCACCGCCGCTTCCACGGAGCGGTCTGACCGGGCCCGCGGGGCGTCAGAGGATGAGGTGCACGGTGAAGCCGGTGTCCGTCGCGTTGATGATGGTGGCGTGGACGAATCCGTGCGCCGTCCGGTAGCGCCCGGTACCGCCGGTGATCGCGAGGTTGATGTCGGCCTCGGGTCCGGCCGCGGTGACGGAGATCAACCCCTGGATGGTGAGGTCCCCGTCGGGAAGGGTGAGCGTGCCCACGCACTGCTGGTCGAACGAGTCGACGACGGGACCGACCCGGGTCAGCGTGCAGACCTCGCCGTAGTGGCCCACCACTGCGCTGCCTTGGAGGAGGTCACCGCTGATGACGAACTCGTCCCCCTGACTGGGCCCGGCGGTGCCCACGTCGACGAAGCTGAACTGCGTCTGATGCGCGACCAGGTCGAAGACCTGCTCGCGTCCGATGGGGTGCGTCGGTGGCCAGTCGCCCCCGAGGGGCACCGGGGCGGCAGCCGAGGCGGGGGCGGCGCACAGGAGGGCAGCGGTCACGGCGGTGGCGGCGCTCAGGCCGAGGCGGCGGAGGTGGCGCATGATGACAGTTCCCATCACGTAGTAGGAGTTCCGGCATCAGCGTTCCGGGTCGAGCGGGACCCGGCGACTCCACAAGATCATCCGAGTGAACGCCGCCCCCTCAGCCCGGCGTGTCGCCCTCCACGCGCAGCCGCCACTGCCCGGCGCGGCCGGTGAGGGTGACGGTGGACAGCGGGGTCACGTCGATGTTCCAGTAGCAGTGCGGCGGCGCCTTGATGGCGTACATCAGGGCCGCGCGTATCACCCCGGGGTCGGCCACCGCGAGCATCTTGGCGTGCTCCTCGACCGGCCGGGTGTCCAGCCAGCCGCCGACCCGGGTGATGAACGCCAGCAGCGATTCGCCACCGTGCGGCGCCGCGCGGGGGTCGGCGAGCCATACGTCGACCGCGCGCGGCTCGCGCGCCATCACATCGGCGAGCGTACGGCCACCCCAGCGACCCATGTCCCAGTCACGCAGGGCGAGTTGGACGAGCGGGGTGAAGCCGAGTGCGAGGCCGGTCTCCCGGCTGCGCGGCGACGGTGAGCAGTAGCGCAGCTCGGCCGCGGCCAGCGGCAGCAGGACGGGCGCGGCGCGCTCGGCGGCGCGACGGCCCGCCGGATCCAGCGGCCGGTCGTCACCGAAACGTTCTCCGAGCCGCGAGGAGGTCGCGGCGGCGGCGACCAGCGTCAGCCGAAACGTCATTCGCGCATCGTACGGTTCGGCGGGCCCCGGGGTGGGCTGCTGTGCGAGAACTGGGGACGTCCGTTCCGCGCCGGAATGTGGCGGCGGAATGTGGCCGTCTAGGGCAGCGCCTCGTCGCATGCGGTACGCAACCGCCTTACGCCCTCGGCGAGTTCGCCGGTGCCCGCGACCGACGCGAAGCTCAGGCGGACGTGCGGGGCGGGCGGCTCCGCGCTGAAGTACGGGCGGCCGGGGGCCACGGCGACCCCGGCGCGCAGGGCGGCGGAGGCGAGCGCGCCCTCGTCGGTGCCGTGCGGCAGGCGCAGCCACAGGTGGTAGCCGCCGGGCGGCACATGCGGTGGGGGCAGGTCGGGCAGCTCCCGCCGCACCGCCGTGACCAGCGCCTCTCGGCGGGTGCGCAGTTCGGCGGCGACGGTTCGCCGGTGGCGGGCCCAGGAGGGCGCGCCGACCAGTTCCAGCGCGGCTTCCTGGAGCGGGCGCGGGACGAAGAAGCTGTCCACGACCTGGATCGCGCGCAGCCGCTCCAGCGCCGGGCCGCGGGCAGCGAGCGCGCCGACCCGCAGGCTGGGCGAGGTGACCTTGGTGAGGGAGCAGACGTGCACCACCACGCCGTCCGGGTCGTCCGCGGCGAGGGCCGCGGGCAGCGGGGGCGCGTCCTCGTGGACGAGGTAGCGCGCGAAGTCGTCCTCGATCACGAACGCGCCCGCCTCGCGCGCGATCCGGATCACCTCGCGGCGCCGTTCGACGGAGAGCACGGCGCCGGTCGGGTTCTGGAACAGCGGCTGGCAGACGACGACGCGCGCGCCGCCCGCCCGCAGCGCCTCGGCGAGCAGATCGGTGCGGATGCCGTCGGCGTCGGCCGGGACGGGGACCGGGCGCAGCCCGGAGGCGCGGGCGGCGGCGAGCATGCCGGGGTAGGTGGGCGATTCGACCAGGACGGGCGCGCCGGGCGGGGCGAGGGCGCGCAGGGCGCAGGTCAGCGCGGACTGGCCGCCCGCGGTGACCAGGACGTCGGCGGCGGCGACGGCACCGCCGCGGCCGCCGATCTCATGAGCGAACCAGGCGCGCAGCTCGGGAAGGCCCTCCATGGGCGGGCGGCCCCAGGCGCCCGGGCGGCGGCCCGCCCGGGCCAGGGCGGCGGCCATGGCCCGCTCGGGCTGGAGCGAGGGATGCAGATAGCCGCTGTTCAGCTCCAGGATCCCGGGCGGCGGGGCGGCGAGGGTGGCGAGGACGCCCGAGGCGTCGACCGAGCGCGGGACCGATTCGCCCGGCGTCTCGACGCTCAGCGCGACCTCCTGCCAGGAGGTGTCCCCGGCCCGCGGCGCCTCGACCCGCGGCGCGGCCCGGAAGGCACCGGCGCCGGGCCGGGTGACGACCAGCCCCTCGGCGGCGAGCGCGGCCAGGGCGCGGGAGACGGTGACCGGACTCACCCGGTGGCGTTCGACCAGGGCGCGACTGGAGGGCAGCTTCTCACCGGGAGAGTAGCGGTTCAGCTCACGACGGAGGGCTTCTGCCAGTTCGGCCACACTGCTACGCTCTTGCATGAGAGCACAGGATAGCGCTACTGCCGACGATGCGATAGCGGTGAACGGTGCCACCGGCACCATCACGACGTCTGCGACGACTGCGACACCTACGACGGCCGCGCCCGCCCGGAGCGGGACGCTGCTGGCCGCCCTCGGGGTGGTCGCCTTCTCCCTCACCTTCCCCGGCACCGCCTGGGCGCTGGAGGGGCTCGGCCCCTGGTCGGTGACCACCTGCCGGATGGTGCTCGCCGCGCTGGTGGCCGGGAGCGCGCTGGTGGCGCGGCGGGCGGCGCCGCCGGAGCGGCGCCACTGGCCCGGGCTGCTGGTCGTCGCGTCCGGGGTGGTGATCGGGTTCCCGCTGCTGACCACGCTCGCGCTGCAGACCTCCACCACCTCGCACGCCGCCGTGGTCGTGGGGCTGCTGCCGCTCACCACGGCCGTGTTCTCCGCGTGGCGCACCGGGGCGCGGCCCTCGCGCAGGTTCTGGGCGGCGGCGCTATCCGGGGCCGCGGTGGTGATCGGCTTCGCGTTGCAGCAGAGCGGTGGCACGCCGACCACCGGCGATCTGTATCTGTTCGGCGCGCTGCTGGTGTGCGCGGCGGGCTACGCCGAGGGCGGGCGGCTGGCCCGCACCATGCCGGGCTGGCAGGTGATCGGCTGGGCGCTGGTGGCCTGTGTGCCGGTGGCCGTTCCGGGCGCGGTGATCGCGCTGTACGCCGAGCCCGTGCGGCTCGGCGGCCACGCCGTGGCCGGGCTGCTGTGGCTGGCGGTGGGCTCGCAGTTCGTGGGCCTGGTGGTCTGGTACCGCGGCATGGCCGCCATCGGCGTGGCCCGGGCCAGTCAGCTCCAGCTGGCCCAGCCGCTGCTGACCCTGGTGTGGTCGGTGCTGCTGCTCGGCGAACACATCGGCCCCGCCGCGCCGGTCGCCGCCGTCGCCGTCCTGGTGTGCATCGGGGTGACGCAGAGGGGATGAACCGGGGCGAACCCGGCGGGCGCGATCCGGGTGCACCGGCCATAGACTGGCCACAGGGATCGCATTGCCCTCCGGGTAGCCGTACACGGGCCGTACTACAGGAGGTCACGCAGATGGAGGCGACCGTAGGCGACAAGCTGCTGGTGCACGGCAGGGTTGTCGGACTTCACGACCGGACCGCAGAGATCATCGAAGTGCTCGGGAACCACGGTGAACCGCCGTACCGCGTCCGTTACGAGGACGACGGTCATGAATGCCTGTTCTCCCCGGGCCCCGACTCCGTCGTACGTCACCTGCCCGCCGGACAGCGGTAGCGCGGGCCGGGCCCAGGCCGAGGCTCAGCGGGGCGGACGTACCCGGCACGGATAGTGGTCGGCGACCACGCGCGCCATGGCGCCGTTGCGGTCGGCGGCCACTTCCTTCGCCGAGAAGTACACGTTCCCGCGCACCTGCGGATGGTCCGCGCACAGGGTGAGGTGCCGGGACAGCTCCGCCGGGTCCTGCCAGGGCGCGGGCTGCGCCGGGTCGCCCGCCTTGTACAGCGCCTCGCCGATGTAGAGGTCGACGCCGGTGCCGCGCACGACATCCGCCCACCAGGGCACGAGCTTCGCGTAGTCGGCGGCGGCGAAACCGATGTTCCAGTAGACCTGCGGGACGATGTAGTCGATCCAGCCCTCCCGCACCCAGCGCCGGGTGTCCGCGTGCAGATCGTCGTACGTCTGCACCCCGGCCCGGGTGTCGGAGCCGAGCGGGTCGGTGGCGCGGTTGCGCCACACGCCGAAGGGGCTGATGCCGAACCGCACGCCCCGCTTCAGCCGCTTGACGCGTGCGGCGGTCTCGCGCACCAGCAGGTCGATGTTGTTCCGCCGCCACGCGGCCCGGTCGGGGAAGCCCGAGCCGTGGCGGGCGTACGCCGCGTCGTCGTCGAAGACCTGGCCCGCGACCGGATACGGGTAGAAGTAGTCGTCCCAGTGGACGGCGTCGATGCCGTAGCGCGCGACCGCGTGCAGCATCGCGTCCTGGACGAAGCGGCGGACCTCGGGCAGCCCGGGGTTGTAGTACAGCTTGCCGCCGTAGGGCACGACCCAGTCGGGGTGCACCCGGGCCGGGTGGGTGGGGAGCAGCCTGCCGGGGTCGGCGTGGTTCGCGACGCGGTACGGGTTGAACCAGGCGTGCAGCTCCAGACCGCGCCGGTGCGCCTCGCGCACCGCGGTGCCCAGCGGATCCCAGCCCGGGTTCTGGCCCTGCACCCCGGTCAGCCACTCCGACCAGGGCTCGTACGGGGACGGCCACAGCGCGTCGGCGGTGGGCCGGACCTGGAAGACGACCGCGTTGAGGCGGCGCTCGACCGCGCCGTCGAGGAAGGCGAGCAGCGAGGCCCGCTGCTCGGCGGCAGGGAGTCCGGGGCGGGCGGGCCAGTCGCGGTTGGCGACCGTGGCCAGCCACATCCCGCGGAACTGTCTGCCGCGCCCCCGCCCGTCCGCGCCGTCCGCCCTCGCCTCGCTCGCGGTGACGCCCGCGGCCAGCGCCCCGGCGGCCGCGGCCGTCAGGCTTCGTCGCGTGATGCCCGTGATCCGCCCCATGCTCACTCCTCGCTCGGCCCACACCACAACTCCCGCCGATGATGGGCGCCTTGGGGGCGGGCGGCAATGGGTACCCCGTGACTTCACTCTTCTCGCACGGCCATCCGGCGGTTAGCATCGAAAGCACGCACGCATGGGAGCGCTCCCAAAACCCTCACCGCACCTCCCGCACACCTCACACCCCCACGCCCGGAGAGGAAGTTCCCGTGCGCAGCAGAGGCAGGAGAACACCGCTCGGCGCGCTCATGGCCGCGCTGGCGCTCGTCGGCGGATTACTGACCGCGGCCGCCGCCCCCGCGGCGGCCCGCCCCGACGACTCCCCCACCACCCCGGCCGGAAGCGCGGCCGACAGCTACAGCTGGAAGAACGTCCGCATCGACGGCGGCGGTTTCGTCCCCGGCATCGTCTTCAACCGCAAGGAGAAGAACCTCGCCTACGCCCGCACCGACATCGGCGGCGCCTACCGCTGGGACCAGTCCGGCATGCGGTGGGTGCCGCTGCTGGACTCGGTGGGCTGGGACCACTGGGGCTGGACCGGCGTCGTCAGCCTGGCCAGCGACCCGGTCGCGCCGGACAAGGTGTACGTGGCGGCCGGTACGTACACCAACAGCTGGGACCCGGGCAACGGCGCGATCCTGCGCTCCTCCGACCGGGGCGCCACCTGGCAGTCGACCGCGCTCCCCTTCAAGCTCGGCGGGAACATGCCGGGCCGCGGCATGGGCGAACGGCTGGCGGTCGACCCGAACAAGAACAGCGTGCTGTACCTCGGCGCGCCCAGCGGCAACGGCCTGTGGCGCTCCACCGACTCCGGGGTCAGCTGGTCGAAGGTGACCGCCTTCCCGAACCCCGGCACTTACGTCCAGGACCCGAACGACACCAGCGGCTACGCGAGCGACAACCAGGGCGTGGTGTGGGTGACGTTCGACGAGCGGACCGGCTCGTCCGGCAGCGCCACGAAGACCATTTACGTCGGCGTGGCCGACAAGGACAACACGGTCTACCGCTCGACCGACGCGGGCGCCACCTGGTCCCGGGTGGCCGGGCAGCCCACCGGCTACCTCTCCCACAAGGGCGTCCTGGACACCAAGAACGGCTATCTGTACCTCACCACCAGCGACAAGGGCGGCCCGTACGACGGCGACAAGGGCCAGGTGTGGCGCTATGCGACCGCGACCGGCGAGTGGAAGAACATCAGCCCCATGGCGGACGGCGACACCTACTTCGGCTACAGCGGGCTCACCGTGGACCGGCAGAAGCCCGGCACCCTCATGGTGACCGGCTACAGCTCCTGGTGGCCGGACACCCAGATCTTCCGCTCCACCGACTCCGGCGGCACCTGGACCCGGGCCTGGGACTACACCAGCTACCCGAACCGGTCCTTCCGCTACACCCAGGACATCTCCTCCGTCCCCTGGCTGTCCTTCGGCACCAACCCGACACCGCCCGAGGTCACCCCGAAGCTGGGCTGGATGACCGAGGCGCTGGAGATCGACCCGTTCGACTCCAACCGGATGATGTACGGAACCGGCGCGACGGTCTACGGCACCGAGAACCTGACCGCGTGGGACTCCGGCGGCCAGGCGAAGATCACGCCGATGGTGAAGGGCCTGGAGGAGACGGCCGTCAACGACCTGGCCAGCCCGCCGTCCGGCGCCCCGCTGCTGAGCGCGCTCGGCGACATCGGCGGCTTCCGCCACACCGACCTCGACGCGGTGCCGACGAAGATGTACACCTCGCCGTCGTTCACCACGGCCACCAGCCTGGACTACGCCGAGAACACCCCGAACACCGTGGTGCGGGTGGGCAACAACGACACCGCCCCGCGCATCGCCTTCTCGACCGACAACGGCGCCAACTGGTTCCAGGGCACCGAACCGCCCGGCGTCACCGGGGGCGGCACGGTGGCCGCGGCGGCGGACGGTAGCGGCTTCGTCTGGAGCCCCGACGGCGCGTCGTCCGTCTACCGCACCACCGGCTTCGGCAACTCCTGGACGGCGTCGAGCGGCATCCCGGCCGGGGCGGTGGTCGAGTCCGACCGTAAGAACCCCAAGAAGTTCTACGGCTACAAGTCCGGCACCTTCTACGTCAGCGCCGACGGCGGCGCGACCTTCACCGCCAAGGCGTCGTCCGGGCTGCCCGCCGAGAGCGTGCGCTTCAAGGCGGTGCCGGGCGCGGAGGGCGACATCTGGCTCGCGGGCGGCACCGCGAGCGGCGCGTACGGGCTGTGGCACTCCACGGACTCCGGCGCGACCTTCACCAAGCTGCCGGGCGTCCAGCAGGCCGACACCATCGGCTTCGGCAAGGCCGCGCCCGGCGCCTCGTACCAGGCGCTCTACACCAGCGCGAAGATCGGCGGGGTGCGCGGCCTCTTCCGCTCCACCGACGCCGGGAAGAGCTGGACCCGGATCAACGACGACGCTCATCAGTGGGGCTGGACCGGCGCCACGATCACCGGCGACCCACGGGTCTACGGCCGGGTCTACGTTGGTACGAACGGCCGCGGGATCCTGCGCGGAGACGTCTCGTAACGGACCGGTCAGCACACCGTGAACACGGGCGGGCCGGGGCGGATCAATGCGGCCCCGGCCCGTCCGCCGCGCCGAACCGGGGGGTAACGTCTGGGTCGACAGGGGGATCACAAGCTCAGCGAAAGGCACGATGTGACCGACATCGAACGCGTCGGAGTAGTGGGCTGCGGCCAGATGGGAGCGGGCATCGCGGAGGTATGCGCGCGATCGGGCCTGGAGGTCATGGTCGCCGAGACCACCGGCGAGGCCCTGGAGATCGGCCGCACCCGCCTGACCACCTCGCTCGACAAGGCCGCCGCCCGCGGCAAGATCAGCGAGGAGGAGCGGGACGCGACGCTGGAGCGGCTGAGCTTCACCACCGACCTCGGGGAGTTCGCCGACCGCGATCTGGTCATCGAGGCCGTCGTCGAGAGCGAGCAGATCAAGACGGAGATCTTCCAGGTCCTGGACCAGGTGGTCACCCGCCCCGACGCGATCCTCGCCTCGAACACCTCGTCCATCCCGCTGGTCAAGCTGGCCGTCTCGACCTCCCGCCCGGACCAGGTCATCGGCATCCACTTCTTCAACCCGGCCCCGGTGCAGTCGCTGGTCGAGCTGATCCCCGCGCTCACCACCGGCGAGGAGACCATCAAGCGGTCCGAGGCGCTGGTCGAGGGCGTGCTCGGCAAGCACGCGATCCACGCGCTGGACCGGGCCGGTTTCGTCGTCAACGCGCTGCTGATCCCGTATCTGCTGTCCGCGATCCGGATGTACGCCTCCGGTGTCGCCACCCGCGAGGACATCGACAACGGCATGGAGATGGGCTGCGCCCATCCGATGGGCCCGCTCAAGCTGTCCGACCTGATCGGCCTGGACACCATCGCGGCCATCGCCGACTCGATGTACTCCGAGTACAAGGAGCCGCTGTACGCCGCTCCCCCGCTGCTGCTGCGCATGGTCGACGCGGGCCGACTGGGCCGCAAGACGGGCTCGGGCTTCTACGAGTACGCGTAGCCGTACGCGCTCCCCTCCGCGCTGTTCGCACGGGGTGTGCGCCGGTGACTCACACACAATCCCCACACACTCTCCCGCGCCGCCCCGTCACGCGGTTGACTCGGAGCGTGAACAGTGCAGCACGGACGTACATCCGGAAGGGGAGCAAACCCGTGACCACCGAGCCCGAGCAGACCGCGTTAGCCGTGGAGCTCGCGGAACTCCGCCGGAGCGTCGATGTGGGCTTCGCCCGCGTCGACGGCCGGCTCATCCTGCACGACCACCGCGGAGAGCAGTCGGAGGAGGAACTGAACCAACTGGCCGGGCGCGTGCGCACGCTGGAGCACGGGCGCTGGCCGCTGCCCTCCATCGCCGCTCTGACGGGGGTATCCGCGCTGGCACTGGCGGTGTGGCAGGCGGCGGGGCGCTAGCCGTTCGCGGCCGGTGCCCCGTCGCCTGCCGTGACCCGCGCGGTGGGGCTCAGCCCAGGCGGATGTGGTGGAGCAGCAGCAGGGCAGCCGCCATGTTCGCCGCGGGCACCTCACCGCGCGCGACCAGGTCGGGCACCAGCTTGAGCGGAACCCATTCGCGGCGGTCCGACTCGAAGTCGTCCTCCGGGGGGCCTACGTACTCGGCGTCCTCGGCCCAGTAGATGTGGTGCCGGGCGTCGGTGAGGCCGTTGGACGGCTCCACGGAGAGCAGATGGCGCAGCGGGCCGGGGCGCCAGCCGGTCTCCTCCTCCATCTCGCGCGCCGCCGCACCCTCGATGTCCTCACCGTCCTCGACGACGCCCGCGGCCAGTTCCCAGCCCCAGTTGTCGGTGATGAAACGGTGCCGCCACAGCAGCAGTACTTCGTTCGCCTCGTTGACGACCGTCGCCACGGCCACCGGCCGCAACCTGATCAGATAGTGGTCCAGATGACGGCCGTCGGGGAGTCTGACGTCAGCGAGGTTGACCCGGAACCATCGGTTCTCGTACACGGTCTGCTCCGTGAGATTCTTCCATCGCACTGGTCGGCCACCTTCCGTCGGAGAGATGGCAATCCTCGCGGCCAACCGCTGACGAGGGTGCGGCCCCGGGAGTGGGCCGCGGTGGCGGCCGCGGTCAGAACGGGACGCGCAGGGCCCCGTCGATGAGTTCGGCGGCGTCGGATGTCGCGGCGCAGCCGCTGGCCGCCAGGTGTTCGCGTACCGCGCGGAGCCGGTCGCGTAACCGCTGGGATTCCATGCCGCGGGCCCTTTCGGTCATCTCGACCGCCGTGGCGCCCGCCCGGTCCGCGTCTCCCTGTCGCAGTTCGATGTGGGTGAGCATGGCGAGCCGGTGCACCCGGCCCCGGTCGTGCGCGGGCGTGCCGACCGCGGCGGTGGCGTGTTCCCGGGCGGCGCCGAGGTCGCCGAGGCTCAACAGCGCCTCCGCGACCTGGATGTTGACCAGGCCCGGCTGCACATAGCCGGTCTCGTCGGGCTCCTGGCCGGGCCGGATGCGGTCGGCGGCGGTCTCGGCGCGCCGGATGCAGGCCAGCGCGCTGTGGCCGTCGCCGAGTCTCGCGTACGACTTGGCCTGCATCGCGTACAGGTCGGCGGCGAGCGCCGGGGTGATCTGGGACCCCGCGGCGCGCAGCGCCGATTCGGCGAAGGCGACGGCCTGCCGGTGCTCCTTCATGAACAGCGACTGGGTGACGAGCAGCGCTATCACGTACGCGCCCAGGCCCCGGTCGCCGCTGGCCTTGGCGAGCCGCAGCGCCTGGTGGAAGTAGCGCTGGGCCAGGCCGTGGGCGTTGGAGTCGTACGCGCAGATCCCGGCGATGGCGACCAGCCCGCCGGTCGCCCGGTGCAGCTGGCGGCCCATGCCGTCGCCGTAGGAGCCGCGCAGCAGGGGCGCGGTCTCGGAGTTGAGGAAGCCGACGACGCGGGCTCTGGTGGCGATGCCCCCGGCCTTGCGGTACATCTGCTCGTAGTGGGCGCGGGCGGCGCGCAGCATGTCGATGTCGGTCATGGACACGCGCGTGAGGCCATGGCGGGAGACGTCGGAGTCCTCGGGCGGGTTCTCCCATTCCCACACCGGGATCACGGCGGGTGTGCCGGTGACCGCGGGGGCTCCTATGACGTGCGGGCGCTGCTGTTCGTCGGAGCGCCACAGCGCGGTGGCGCGCTCCACGAAGCCGGACAGCGGGGTGGCGGGGGCGCGCGGGGTGCCGGGGGTGCCGAGGCCGATGTCGTCGAGGGTGAGGGCGCGGTGCAGCCGGTCGCCGAGCACCTCGCAGATGAGGTCCGGCACTTGGCCGCGCGGTCTCTGCCCCTTCAGCCAGCGGGCCACCGCGGTGTGTTCATACCGCAGTTTCATGCCCCGGGCCCGGCCTGCCTCGTTGATGTGCGCGGCCAGTCCGGCGTGGGAGATTCCGGCCTCGTCGAGTACGGAGTCGAGCAGTGTGTTGGGCTCCATGTCGCCCTCCCGGTGGACTCTGCGCTTATCAGCGTAGTGAAGTCCGTTTCACACGGGGTGTGAAGCTCGCGGGCAGCGGACAGCGGTCGTTGCGCAGCGCGACCAGGGCGATGTCGTCGGCGAGGCGGCCTCCGGTGTGGCGCAGCACCGCCGCCCGCAGCGCCGTGACGACCGCCGCGGGAATGATGGGCCCGCTGCCCGCGGCCTCGCCGAGGGCGTGGCGCAGCGGGAAGAACGTGCCGTGCGCGTCGCGCGCGTCCTCGGCTCCGTCGGTGTGCAGGACGAGCGCGTCGCCGGGGCGCAGTGCGGTGCAGCGGGCCAGGGGCAGTTCGGCGGGGAGCGGGAAGAGGCCGAGCGGGGGCAGTACGTCACCGGGGGTGGTCTGCCGGGCCAGCGCGGGGCCCACGGGCTGCTCGTAGAGCCGGTACGGCCAGGGGTGGCCGCAGTTGAGCGCGGTCACCTCGCCGCCGGGGCCGATCTCCAGCAGCAGGACGGTCACGAACTCCTCGCCCCGGCCGTCGCCGAGGTGGCGCCGCAGCGCGCGGTCCAGCCTCCGCAGGACACCGGCGAGTTCGGCCTCCTCGTGGGCCGCCTCGCGGAAGCTGCCGAGCACGGCGGCGACGGTGCCGATGGCGGCCAGACCATGGCCGCGTACGTCCCCGATGACGGCGCGGAGGCCGTGCGCGGTGGCCAGCACCTCGTACAGATCGCCGCCGAGCGCGGCCCCGCGGCTGGCCGACAGGCAGCCGCCCGCCATCTCGATCCCGTCCAGCCGGGACGGCAGCGGCCGCAGCACCACCTCCTGTGCGGCGACGGCCACTTCGCGCGCCCGCTCCAGCTCGCGCACCAGCCGGGAGCGGCGGCCTCGGTACGCGTACGCGAGGACGAGGACGGCGGCCAGCAGCGGACCGCAGAGCCCGTGCCGCAGCCACACGACGGCGGCGCACACCCCCGCAAGCACGATCCCGAGCTTCCTCATGCGTCGCCCCCACTCGCAGCCACCGGAACGATTCTCGCGACAGCGACTGCCAATAGGACCAGCGCCCTCCGATTCCCACCCGATCGTGTGAACTTGTGGGCAACCGTCCCGCATGTTGTGGGCAATCGTTCCGCAGGGCGGGACGGGTGGGCACAACCCCACCACCGGCCCGCACCCCGCCAACGAACCCCAGGTGGCAACACGAAGGGGCGCACCCACGACCGTGGGTGCGCCCCTTAGCAAGGAACCGTCAGGCGCCGCGAAGAACGGCGCCGGTGCGCTCGGCGGCCACGGCCACCGCGGCGTCACGCGCGACCGCGACCTCGTCGGCGGTCAGGGTCCGGTCCTGGGCGCGGAAGCGCAGCGCGTACGCCAGCGACTTCTTGCCCTCACCGAGCTGCTCGCCCGTGAAGACGTCGAACAGCCGCAGCGATTCGAGCAGTTCGCCCGCGCCCTCGCGCAGCGCCTTCTCGACGTCGGCCGCGGCGGCCGAGTCGTCCACCACGAGGGCGACATCCTGCGTGGCCACCGGGAACGTGGACACATACGGAGACGTCACCGCGCCGCCGCCCGCGCGCTCCAGGCGGTCCAGTTCGATCTCCATCGCGCAGGTGCGCTCCGGGAGGCCGAGCGCCTTGGTGACACGCGGGTGCAGCTCGCCCGCGTTGCCGACGAGGATCTCCTCGCCGTCGACGACGGCGAGCAGCGCCGCGCAGCGGCCCGGGTGCCAGGGGTCCTGCTGGTCCTGGCGGACGATCAGCTCGACGCCCGCCTCGCGGGCCACGACGCGGCCCGCCTCGACGGCGTCGGCCCAGCTGACCGGGGTGCCGTTGCCCCACCAACCGGCCTGCTGCCGGTCGCCCGCGAGGACGGTGGCGGCGCGGCGCGGCTGGCTCGGGAGGGCGGCGTCGAGCCGGGCGATCTCCTCGTCCGTCGGCCGGTGGTCGACGGGGAGGCGGACGGCCGGGGGCTCGTCGCCGGTCGCGCGGAAGACGAGGCCGGTCTCGAAGAGCGCGAGGTCGTGCTCACCGCGCCCGGCGTTGCGGCGCAGCGCGGCGAGCAGCCCGGGCAGCAGGGTCGTGCGCAGCGCGGGCTCGGCGTCGGAGAGCGGGTTGACCAGACGGACCAGGTCGCGCCGCGGGTCGTCGGCGGCGAGACCGAACTGGTTCAGTACTTCCTCGCCGATGAACGGGTAGTTCAGCGCCTCGACGTAGCCGGCCCCGGCCAGCGCGCGGCCGACCCGGCGGTGCAGCCGCTGACGCTCGGTCAGCCCGCGCCCGGAGGGCGGCTGCGGCAGGGTGGCGGGCAGATTCTCGTAGCCCTCCAGCCGGATGACCTCCTCGGCGAGGTCGTTCGGGTCGCGCAGGTCGGGACGCCAGCTGGGCACGGTGACGGTGAGGTCGTCCGCGCCGTAGACGTCGCAGCCGATCTGCTGGAAGCGCCGGACCACGGTCTCGCGGCCGTACGCGACGCCCGCGACCCGGTCCGGGTGGTCGGCGCGCAGCGTGATGGTGTGCGGGGCGCTGGGCGAGATGACCTCGGTGACGCCCGCCTCGGCGGTGCCGCCCGCGAGCAGCACCAGCAGGTCGACGGTGCGCTGCGCGGCCGCGGAGGTGGCCTCCGGGTCGACGCCGCGCTCGAACCGCTTGGACGCCTCGGAGGACAGCTTGTGGCGGCGGGCGGTACGGGCGATCGAGACCGGGGCGAAGTGCGCGGCCTCGATGACGACCTCGGTGGTGCGCGCCGCCTCGGTGGCGTCGGCGATCTCGGTGTTGGCACCACCCATGACACCCGCGAGGCCGATCGGCCCGCTGTCATCGGTGATGACCAGGTCCTCGGCGTCCAGGACGCGCTGGGTGCCGTCGAGGGTGGTGAGCTTCTCGCCCGCCTCTGCGCGGCGTACGCCGATCGCGCCGGTCACCCGGGAGCGGTCGTAGGCGTGCAGCGGCTGACCGATCTCCAGCATCACGTAGTTGGTGATGTCGACGGCGAGCGAGACGGGCCGCAGGCCCGCCTTCTGGAGCCGCCGCTGGAGCCAGATCGGGGACTGCGCCTCGGGGTCGATCCCGGTGACCGTACGGGCGGTGAAGCGGTCGCAGCCGACCGGATCGGCGACCTTGACCGGGTAGCCGTGGCTGTTGGGCGCGGGCACGTCCAGCAGGGCCGGGTCGCGCAGCGGCAGCCCGTAGGCGGTGCCGGCCTCGCGGGCGATGCCGCGCATGGACAGGCAGTAGCTGCGGTCGGGGGTGACCGCGATGTCGAGGACCTCGTCGACGAGCTGCAGAAGCTCGATCGCGTCGGTGCCGACCTCGTACTCCGGCGGCAGCACGATAATGCCGCCGCTGCCGTCGTCGCCCATGCCCAGCTCGTCGCCGGAGCAGATCATGCCGTGCGAGGTCTTGCCGTACGTCTTGCGCGCGGAGATCGCGAAGCCGCCGGGCAGTTCGGCGCCGGGCAGCACGACGACGACCTTGTCGCCGACGGCGAAGTTCCGGGCGCCGCAGACGATGTTCTGCTGCTCACCCGTGCCGTTGGCCCGGCCGACGTCCACCTGGCAGTAGCGGATGGGCTTCTTGAACCCCTCCAGCTCCTCGATGGCCAGCACCTGGCCGACGACCAGGGGGCCCTTGAGACCGGCGCCGAGCTGCTCGACCGTCTCGACCTCAAGGCCGGCGGCGACGAGTTTGGCCTGAACGTCGCGGCCGGTCTCACCGGCCGGCAGGTCGACGTATTCCCGCAGCCACGAAAGCGGGACCCGCATCAGATCTCCATCCCGAAGGGCCGGGTGAAGCGCACGTCACCCTCGACCATGTCTCGCATGTCTTCCACGTTGTGCCGGAACATCAGCATCCGCTCGATGCCGAAGCCGAAGGCGAACCCGCTGTACTTCTCCGGGTCGACGCCGCAGGCGATGAGCACCCGCGGGTTGACCATGCCGCAGCCGCCCAGCTCGATCCAGCCCTCGCTGGAGCAGGTGCGGCACGGGCGGTCCGGGTTGCCGACGGACTCGCCGCGGCACACGTAGCACCGCATGTCCATCTCGGCGGACGGCTCGGTGAAGGGGAAGAAGTTCGGCCGCAGCCGGGTGGTCATGCCCTCGCCGAACAGCGCCCGCACCATGTGGTCGAGCGTGCCCTTGAGGTCGGCCATGGTCAGGCCCTCGTCGATGGCCAGCAGCTCGACCTGGCTGAAGACGGGGGTGTGGGTGGCGTCCAGCTCGTCGGTGCGGAACGTCCGCCCCGGGCAGATCACATAGATCGGCGGCTTGCGCTCGATCATCGACCGGATCTGCACCGGCGAGGTGTGGGTACGCAGCACCACCCCGGACGGCTCGGCCTCCTTGCCCCCCTTCGCGCCCTGGACGAAGAACGTGTCCTGCATCTCCCGGGCGGGGTGGTCCGGCGGAAAGTTGAGCGCGTCGAAGTTGAACCACTCCGCCTCGACCTCCGGGCCCTCGGCCACCTCGTAGCCCATGGCCACGAAGACGTCCTCGATGCGCTCGGAGAGCGTGGTGATCGGGTGGCGGGCGCCCGCCGGGGTGCGGTCGTACGGCAGTGTGACGTCCACCGCCTCCTCGACCAGCACCCGGGCGTCGCGCTCCGCCTCCAGCTCCGTCTGCCGGGCCTTGAGGGCCTGGGTGACCTGGCCGCGGGCCTGGCCGACGCGCTTGCCCGCGTCCGCCTTGGCGTGCGGCGGCAGGGCGCCGATCTCGCGGTTGGCGAGGGCGAGTGGCGAGCGGTCGCCGGTGTGGGCGACCTTCACCTCGCGCAGCGCTTCGAGGTCCCCCGCGGCGGCGATGGCGTCCAGCGCCTCGTCCCGCATCCGGGCGATCTCTTCCGGTTTCAGTGCCTCGACCTCGACAGGGTCGTACGACTTATTGGGTGCCGACATCTCTTCCCGTGCTTCCGATTTGTTGGCTGCGCGACCCCGCTCGACGGCTGCGAACGCTTGTTGACCACAGAGCGACCGCAGGGGACGCCAAAGGTGCCAAGGCCCGAGTCTAAGGGGCGCAGGAGGTCTGCTGTTCCGCGGGAAGCCCGTGGGGACGGTCAGGCCAGATAGGCCGGGGTGCCCACGGGCAGCGTAAATCGGAACTCGGCGCCGCCCCCGGCGGCCCGTCCGACGGTGATCGCCCCGCCGTGCGCCTCGACGATGCCCTTGACGATGTAGAGCCCGAGGCCGGTCCCGCCGCGCTTGCTGCCCCGCCAGAAGCGGGTGAAGACGCGGCTCATCGACTCCTCCGGGATACCGGCGCCTTCGTCGCTCACGGTGATGGCGGTCCTTTCGACAACGGGGCCGTCCGCCGCGGGGCGGTGCGGTGCGGGGGCCACCTCGATGGTGACGGTTCCCTCGCCGTGCCGCACCGCGTTTTCCAGCAGGTTGCCCAGCACCTGGTCGATCTTGTCCGGATCGGCCCACAGACCGGGCAGCGGGCCCCGCACCTTGATCAGGAACCGCTCGGCCGTCTGCCCGGCCGAGGTGAGCGCCTGCACGTGGCGGCGCACGGCGGCCGCGACGTCCACCGGCTGACGGCGCACCTCCAGCCGCCCGGAGTCGATCCGGGAGATGTCCAGCAGCTCGGCGATCAGCCGGGTCACGCGGTTGGCGTCCGAGTCGACCGTCTCCAGCATCAGCCGCTTCTGGTCGTCGGTGAACCGCTCCCACTTCGCCAGCAGAGTGGCCGTGAAACCTTTCACGGAGGTCAGCGGGGAGCGCAGCTCATGCGCCACGGTCGCGATCAGCTCGGCATGGCTGCGCTCGGTGCGCCGCCGGGCCTCGGTGCCGCGCAGCGAGACGACGAGGCGGCGCACGGGGCCGGTCGGCCGCTCGCGTACGTAGCGGGCCGAGACCAGGACCTCGTGGCCGCCGGGCAACAGCAGATTGCGCTCAGGCTGACCGACGCGGGTGGCCAGCCCTCCGTACGGATCGGTCAGCGCCCACCAGCGCCGGCCGTCCAGGTCTTCTAACGGCAGCGCGCGCTCCAGCCGCTGGCCGATGGCGTCCGCGGGGCGGATGGCGGTGATGCGGGCCGCCGCCGCGTTGAAGCAGGTGACCCGGCCCGTCTCGTCGGCCACCACCAGGCCGTCGGGCAGATCGTCCGGGTGCAGGCCGAGCGCGGCCAGCGCCTCGTACGGGTCGGGCCCGGGCTCCCGGCGGTCGTGTCCGCCGGGACCCGGCAGCTTCCGTCCGGGCGCGTGGGCATCGGCCGCAGCCGCCCTGGCGCCGGAGGTCCTGACGTCCATCCCCACACCCCCTCCTGGGCCTCGTGTGGGGGCAAACCCTACTAGGTCCCGGTCACGGAACGGCACCCTGTGGGAGCGCGCTGCGCACGAGCGGAGGCGTAGAGGCACACGGCGGCGGCCGTCGCGAGGTTGAGGCTTTCGGCTCTGCCGTGGATCGGAACGCGCACCACCTCGTCCGCGAGTGCGCGGGTAGCCTCCGGCAGCCCCCACGCCTCGTTGCCGAAGATCCAGGCGGTGGGCGCGCCGAGCACCCCGTCGTCCAGCTCCGCGTCCAGGTCCCGCTCCCCCGCCCCGTCCGCCGCCAGCACCCGCGCCCCGGCCTGCTTCAGGCCGTCGACGGCCTGCTCCACGGGCACTCCGGTGGCCACCGGCAGGTGGAACAGCGAGCCCACGGAGGCGCGCACCGCCTTGGGGTTGTACGGGTCCACGGAGGCGTCCGTGAACACGACCGCGTCCGCCCCGGCGGCGTCCGCGCACCGCAGCACGGTCCCGGCGTTGCCCGGGTCGCGCACGTTGGCCAGGACGGCGACCAGCCGGGGGCGGGCCCGCAGGATCTCCTCGAACGGCGAGTCCAGGAAGCGGCACAGGCCCACGATGCCCTGGGGGGTGACCGTGTCGGACATCTCCGCGATCACGTCGTCGGACGCGGTGAGGACCGGGACGCCAGCGGCGCGGGCGGCCTCGACGATGCCGGGGTGGCGGGCCTCGGCGTCGGGCGTCGCGTACACCTCGACCAGGTGCGCGATGGCCTCGCGGACGGCCTGCGGGCCCTCCACGATGAACCGGCGCTCCTTGCCGCGGAAGCTGCGCTTGGCGAGCCGTCTGGCGGCGGTGACGCGCGGCGATCGGACGGACGTCAGCTCGGGGGTCGCCATTTTGGGGTGCGCGCCTTCTCGTTGCGGTGTGGTGGTGCGGGCCGATTTTCCCCCACCCCGCCCCTACCCGAATCCCGGGGGCAAGCCCCCGGACCCCGTGGGCCGGGGAGGGTACGGCCGAGAGCGGCGGCCCGCCGCGCCGGGCGCATCGCGGCTACGCCGCTGCCGCCGGGTTGTGGGCAATCGTTCCGCCAGGGGCACCTCCCAGCGGTAGCTGGGGGCGGAACGGGTGGGCACAACCCGGCCACCGGGCCGCAGCCGGGAGCGAGGCCCAGGGGGGGCACCGGCGGTGGGGTGGGACATGGGTGGACCCGCAGGTGAGTGGTCACCTGCGGGTCCTGGCGACCGGTATCGCGGCCGCGGGCGGCGTCAGGCCGCCTTCGGCGCGTTGACGTCGCTCGGCAGCGCCTTCTGCGCCGCCTCGACCAGCGCGGCGAACGCGTTGGCGTCGTTGACCGCGAGGTCGGCGAGGATCTTGCGGTCCACCTCGATGTTGGCGGCCTTCAGACCCTGGATGAAGCGGTTGTACGTCATGCCGTTGGCGCGGGCAGCGGCGTTGATGCGCTGGATCCACAGCTGCCGGAAGTCGCCCTTGCGCTTCTTGCGGTCGTTGTAGTTGTAGACCAGAGAGTGGGTGACCTGCTCCTTGGCCTTGCGGTACAGGCGGGAGCGCTGGCCCCGGTAGCCGCTGGCCTGCTCGAGGATCGCCCGGCGCTTCTTGTGGGCGTTGACTGCCCGCTTGACGCGTGCCACTTGTTTAACTCCTTGTACGGGGCCGCGGGTGACTCACACGGCCCGGAAACGAATAGGTCCCGGTCGGCCTGGCGCGCGCCCCGCCGGTTCGGCGGGGCGGATGCGTCACTTGCCGAGAAGCTTCTTGATCTTCTTGGCGTCGGCCGGGGCCATCTCGACCTTGCCCTCCAGGCGGCGCGTCAGCGTGGACGGCTTGTGCTCGAGAAGGTGGCGGCGACCGGCGCGCTGGCGCATGACCTTGCCGGAGCCGGTGATCTTGAAACGCTTGCTGGCACCGCTGTGCGTCTTGTTCTTCGGCATGTCGCCGTTCACTCCTCGTCGGGGCGCTGTCCGGGCGGCCGGAGGCGCGGCTGGTACCGCGGTCCGGCGTACGGAAGCGTCATATGTTGCGGTTGGTGTCCGGAACCACATGGTCCCGGGCGGGGTGGGCGGTCGAGGCTCGCGCCTCGCGATCACGCCTCGGCGGGCTCCTCGGCGGGCTCTTCGGCCTCCGCGTGGCCGACGCCCTGGCGCTCGGCCTTACGGGCGGCCTGGGCCTCGCGGGCCTCGGCCATCGCCTCGGTCTTCTTCTTGTGCGGACCGAGAACCATGATCATGTTCCGGCCGTCCTGCTTGGGGTTGGACTCGATGAAGCCCAGCTCCTGGACGTCCTCGGCGAGCCGCTGCAGCAGCCGGAAGCCGAGCTCCGGCCGGGACTGCTCACGGCCGCGGAACATGATCGTGATCTTGACCTTGTCGCCCTGCTTGAGGAACCGGACGACGTGACCCTTCTTGGTGTCATAGTCGTGCGGGTCGATCTTCGGCCGGAGCTTCATCTCCTTGATGACCGTGTGCGCCTGGTTCTTGCGCGCTTCACGGGCCTTCATGGCCGACTCGTACTTGAACTTTCCGTAGTCCATGAGCTTGCAGACCGGCGGGCGAGCGTTCGCCGCCACCTCGACGAGGTCGAGGTCGTACTCCTGCGCAAGCTCCAGGGCCTTCGCAAGCGGCACAATGCCGACCTGCTCGCCACTGGGACCGACGAGTCGCACCTCGGGGACGCGAATCCGGTCGTTGATGCGGGGCTCGGCGCTGATGGATCCTCCTCGGTTGCACCACGCGACCGCCTGGCGGACTGCCGCGTTACGTCTGTATAGAGACCACCGAGCCGAGAAACAAAAAACGCCCCGGACGGTACACAGGCGGGGCTCCTCACTGACCGGGAGCACCGCCGCGATATCACCGCGGGGCGCAGCCTGACCGATGACCTGCCGACCAGAGGCCGGGAGGTGGGAGTGCGGAGCCTCCACTTGTGGGCCGGACACGCGAGTGACCGGCCGGTCGTTTATCTACGATACCAGGAGCCACGGGGGATGCTCACCGGGCATGCGGCAGGCGGGCGGCGGGGCCCGTCACCCATGTCACACAACCGGTTCCCCCGACCGGTACGAGCGGCCGCCGGGCGGCGTCCTAGGGTGGAGCCATCATCCACCAGGAAGCGAGCCTTCGACCACCATGAGCGACGCCAACAGCGGGCAGCCGACCCCCGACTTCGACCGTATGACCCGTGACATCGCGGACGTACCCGCGGTCGAGGTGATCACGACGGTCGCGGTGCACCTGATGAGCGCCGCGGCGGTGAACCTGGGGCTGGCCGAGGAGGGCCCGCAGCACAAGGACCTGGACGAGGCGCGCAAGCTGATCCACGCGCTCGCCGGTCTGATCACGGCGAGCGCCACCGAGATCAGCTCCTTCCACGCGGCCCCGCTGCGGGACGGCCTGAAGTCGCTGCAGCTCGCCTTCCGTGAGGCATCGGCCGTCCCGGACGAGCCGGGCCAGGGTCCGGGCGAGAAGTTCACCGGCCCGGTCTTCTGACGAGGGCGCACCCCGGGGCGCGCGGCGCCCCGGGGTCATGCCGCCCCCGCGGTTATGCCGCCTCCGGTCCCTTCGCCTCGGGGCCGCCCGCCTCGGGGCGGTGTCCGCCGCGCATCCGCCCCCACGGGCCGGACCGCGGCTCCGTGGCCTGCTCCTCCTCGGCCTGACCCGCCGGGTGGAGGTGGGTGAACCGGTGGACGACGGCCGCGAGCACCCCGCCGACCAGCGGCGCGATGAGGAACACCCACAGCTGGGAGAGCGCCCCGCCGCCCGCGAACAGCGCCGGGCCGAGGCTGCGCGCCGGGTTCACGGAGGTCCAGGTCAGCGGGATGCCGACCAGGTTGACGGCGGCGAGCGCGAGCCCCACCGGCACCGGTTCGAAGCCGGTCATCACCACCTTCTGCGTCACCATGAGGAAGACGAAGACCAGCAGGAACGTGAGCAGGACCTCGGCGAGGAAGGCCCCGCCCGCGCCGATGCCCACCGGGGACCGGCCGCCGTAGCCGTTGCTGCCGAACGCGTCGTCCGTGCGCAGCCTCGGCACCTGCTTGGCGAGCAGAAAGAGCACGGCGGCGCCGACGATCCCGCCGACCAGCTGCGCGACCCAGTACTCGGCGGCCTTGCGGACGTCGATCCGCCCGGTCAGCAGCACGCCCAGGGTGACCGCCGGGTTGATGTGGCAGCCCGAGATGCGGCCGAACGCGTAGGCGATCGCGATGAGGATGAAGCCGAAGGCGAGCGAGATGCCGACAGCGTTGATGTAGTCGCCCGCCAGAACCAGCGAGCCGACCCCGAAGAGGACCAGCAGCGCGGTTCCGGTGAACTCCGATACGACCGTTCTCGTCTCCATGGCGTTCTCCTCGCATAGCTCGGACCGCCGGTTGCCCTATGCATTGTGGGGCGTATCGGGTGATTTCGCCTGCCGGTGACCGTTCCGTCGCAGGTCAGCAGCGGTTTGCGAGGGTTCAACGGGGACGGTGTCAGCGGCTGAAGAGGGGTTCCCCCGGCACCGTCGCGTCCGGCGGCAGCAGCGCCAGGGTGAGCCCGCGCACCAGCCGGGCCCGCAGCGTCTCATCGGCCGCGAGCGCGCCCGCCACCCGCTGCGCCGTCTCGCGCGCCGGGGCGTCCGGGGCCAGGGCGAGCGCCACCATGCCGTCGGCGTCCGCGGCCGGGGCCAGATGGGCGCGGACCACCTCGGGTTCGGCGGCCAGTACGGTCCGTACCGCCTCGGCGACCGCCGGGTCGGCCAGCGGGTCGGCGCTGGTCCGGCCCTCGGCGAGGGCGAGCAGGGCGGGCCCGGTGAGCTGGTACGGCACCGGTCCGGCGAGGTCCAGCACCAGGGTGTCCGCCTTCTCGTGCGCGGCCGCCTCCAGCGCCTGCCGCAGCGGTACGGCCACGGGCCGGGCGTCCGGGCGCCAGCGGGCCAGGGTCTCCAGCGAGGTGAACGCGGGCAGGGCGCGGCGGCCGCCGGGCGCCTGAAGCGTGGGCACGGCCATGTCGCTCGTCTTCTCGCGCCGCAGCCCGCCCGCCCGTCGCCCACCACCCCCCTCAACGGACGCTTCGCGCAGCCCATCGGGCGGCCCCTCCTCCACCTCGCCGAGCATGGCCACGACCGGCACGAGCAGCCGTGCCTCGGTGAGCGCGGCCAGCACCTCGGGTTCGGCGGTGCGGTCGTCGGCCCAGGCGGCGAGCGCCGCGGTCAGGCGGGCGTCGGCGGTGCCGTCGTCGCCGGAGAAGCCGGGGTCGGGAATGTTCTTGAGCGCCACTCCATGAGGGTATCGGGGCCGCCGTGAGGTCTCTCTCATGGGTTGTTCATCACCTTGCCCCCCGTCGCGTGGCGGGGCCGTCTAGCCTCCCCCTCCATGAAGACCGACACGTCAGGGGGGATGAGCCGGGGTCGCGGCCCCGGTCGAAGAGCGCGCCGCCCGGCCGTGATCGCGACCGTGACGGCGCTCGCGCTGACCCTGCTGGGGTGCGCGGCGGCCACCAGTTCACCGACGAAGACCCAGCTGCGGCCGAGCGCCGACCCGCGCTGCGCGGCGGGCGACATCCAGGGAGGCGATGTGGAGCGGGTGAACGAGGTCGGGGCGCCCTCGACGACATCGGCGGCGCCGCCCGCCGCATCGGCCCGTACGCTGCGCTCGGCGCTCACCGACGCGCTGGCCCCGGTGACGCGCGCGTGCGACGGGGAGTTCGCGGTGGCCCTCCTGGACACCCGGTCGGGGGCGAGCGCGGCGTACGGCAACCGCCCGTACGACACGGCGAGCATCGTCAAGGTGGGCATCCTCGCGGCGCTGCTGCTCAAGGCGCAGGACGAGCGGCGCGGGCTGACCGCGAAGGAGCGCGAGACCGCCACCGTGATGATCGAGCACAGCGACAACGACGCGGCGACCGCGCTGTGGAAGGTGATCGGCGGCGCCGACGGGCTCGACACGGCGCAGCACCGGCTGGGGCTCACCCACACCCGCGGCGGCCGGGCGGGGCTGTGGGGGCTGACCCGGACCACCGCCGCCGATCAGCTGAAGCTGCTGCGCGCGGTGTTCGGGGACGGCTCGCCGCTGAACGCGGACTCCCAGGCGTACATCCGCAAGCTGATGGGGCGGATCACCACCGGCCAGGACTGGGGTGTCTCGGCCGCCGCCGACGCGGGCGCCGGGGCGCGGCTGAAGAACGGCTGGCTGCCGCGCAGCTCCACCGGGCTGTGGGACGTCAACAGCATCGGCCAGGTCACCGCGAGCGGGCGGACCTATCTGGTGGCGGTGCTCTCGGACGGCAGCAAGAACATGAACACCGGCGTGGCCCTGGTCGAGCAGGCCGCCCGGGCGGCGGTGGGAGCGGCGGCGACACTGCGGGCGTAGGGCGGTCGCCCAGACGCTCAGCCCACACCGGCGGGTGGCGTACGGGGGCGCTCAGCGCGTTCGGGACGTGCGCGGGGCCGTCAGGCGGCGCAGGGCGCGGGGGGTGCGCAGGGGGCCCGAGCCGCGCCACAGGACGATCGCGGCGGCCACCAGACCCGCCCCGGCGACGGCGGCGAACAGCGCTGTCCCGTTGACCCCGCCCTCGTCGCCGGACGCGCCGGTCCGGCCGGGGCCCGCGCCGAAGAAGCGCCGCGACGACGCGGCGGCGGGCTGCTGGGGCTCGGGTTTCGTCGTGGCCGCCGCCTTGAGGGCGGCCGCCGCGTCGACCACGCCCGCGCCCAGCTCATCGCTGTGGCCGCCGGACGGGCGGCTCCGGGCGGTCCGCTCCAGCAGCTGCCGGACCTGACGCGGACTCAGATCAGGGTGGGCGGAGCGGACGAGGGCGGCGGCGCCGGAGACGAAGGCGGAGGCCGCGCTGGTCCCCCAGCCCTCGTAGTAGCGCTTGTCGGGGTCGGCTATGACGACGTCGACGCCGGGCGCGGAGACGCTGGCGTACCAGCGGCGGGTGGAGAAGGCGGCCCGGTTGCCGTAGCGGTCGACGGCGGTCACGGCGATCACGCCGGGGTAGGCGGCCGGGTAGGAGACGCGGTCGCCCTTGTCGCCGCCGTTGCCCGCGGAGGCGACCACGACGCTGCCCTTGCGCAGCGCGTACTGCACGGCGGCGTCCTCGGCGGGCTCGGGATGGGCGGACGCGCTGTCGTCGCCCAGGGACAGGTTGATCACGTCGGCGCCGTGGTCGGCGGCCCAGCGGATGCCCTGCGCGAGCGCGCCGCCCCGGGAGCCGCGCGCCTTGGCGCGCTTCGGGTCGCCGTCCTCCAGGATCACCCGCACCGGCAGGATCTTGGCCTTGGGCGCGACGCCCATCACGCCTTCGCCGCCGTCCGCGCCGTGTCCGCTGCCCGCGATGATGCCCGCCATCGCGGTGCCGTGGCGGGCCCAGGGGCGGTCGCCGCGCTCGGCGCCGAAGCCGATGAGGTCCTTGCCGGGCAGCACCTGCCCCTTGAGGTCGGGGTGCTGGTCGTCGACGCCGGTGTCCAGGACGGCGACGGTCGCCCCCGCGCCCTTGGTGGTCTGCCACGCCTGGCGGGTGTGGAGGGCGTCGAGGGCCCACTCCTGCGCCTGGATGCCGTCGGCCTGGGCGGGGGCGACGGGCAGCAGGGTCAGCCCGGCGGCGGCGAGGCTCACGGCGATGCGCCGCGCGGTCTTCATGAGGCGGTCCCCGGCTTTCCGGACCCGTCCGGCGTCCGCGGCGCCTCCGGGGCCTCGGACAGGGCGCGCCGGAAGGCGTCCTCGGTCGCGTCGGTGACGCCGCGGGCGTCGTTGCCGAGGCCGGACTGGGCGGGGGCGGAGGTCGCGCCGCGCCGGGTGGCCTCGCCCGCCGACTGCGGGTCGGTGACCTTGCGGCCGTCCGCGAAGCCGGAGACGGCGTAGAGGACGGCGGGCGCGTCGGTCAGGATCCGGATCCGCCAGCTCGCGCGCTGGTCGTCGCCGAAGCGGGCCGCCGCGGTGCCCTTCCTGGCGTACGGACGGGGCATCAGATCGGTGCGTTCGTCCAGCTTGTCCTCGGTGAAGCGCTGCCGCAGCGCCTTCATCCCGGCGGGGTCGGCCGAGGTGAGCAGCAGGCCGACGGTGGTCACGCTGGTGCTGGTGGCGTCGGTGTAGGTGGCGCGCAGCAGGCGTTCGCAGCCCACCGGGGAGAGCGCCTTGGTGAGCAGCGGATCGAAACCGCCGCCGCAGCTGCTGTCGGGGGCGACCGCGACCCGGGTCCAGAGGCGGTCGGCGCCGCCGGGGCCGTCGCCCTTGCCGCGCAGGGTGCGGGGGAAGAGGTCGTCCACCGGGACGCTGTGCCAGGCGGCGCGCGCCTTGGCGTAGCTGTCGGCCGTCGAGGGCGCCGCGCCGGGGCTGTCGCCCAGCCAGCTCCCGGCCGCCGCGCCGACGAGCAGCCCGAGGCCGAGGACGAGGGAGACGGCGGCGGCCACCGTGCGGCTGCGCGCGCGGTGGTGGCCGGTTCCGGCGCTCGGCGGGGTGGTGGGGCGCGGCGGTATGCGCGGACCGTCGGCGGTGAAGGGGTTCCGTATGCCGCGGGTGGCGCCTCGGGGGAAGGGGGCCTTCGCCGGGACGCCGAGCACGGGGGTCTCCGGGTCCGGTACGAAGCCGGGCGCACCGAAAGCGGGCGGGCCGAAGCCCGGCGGATCGAAAGCGGGCGGATCGAAGGCGGGCGGGCCGAAACCCGGCGGGGCGCTCGATGCGGCGGCGTTGCGCGATGGGGGCGCGGACCGGGGCGTGGGCGCGGTGCGCGGGGGGTGTGCAGGGCGAGGTGGGGGCGTACGACGAGCAGAGTGCGCCTGTTCCGCGTCCGCGCTCACCGGCACCCCCTCGCGCCCATCGAGACCTGGTTCACGCCGCTCCGTCCGGTTCGCCGCGCCGCCCCACCGCCTTTCGGGCAGGCGGCCCGAATACGGACATCACGCCGCTGACCTGCCAGTCGTGGCGTGCGCGACACTCTACGGGGCGCCGGGTACCCTCCGCACCGGCCGCCCTCTACCCAGCGGTAATCGCGGTCTGGCAAGCTTCACGACATGTCCTCCTCCGCCGCTGACCGGGCCCGTTACGACCGGGCCACCGCCCATCTCGAAGCACCCGTGGCGATTGTCGACCTGAGGGCCTTCGACGACAACGCGCGCGACCTGGTGCGCCGGGCGGGAGGCAAACCGATCCGGGTGGCCAGCAAGTCGGTGCGCTGCCGGACGCTGCTGGAACGGGCCCTGGCGCGCGACGGCTTCGCGGGCATCATGAGCTTCACCCTCTCCGAGTCCCTGTGGCTGGCCCGCGAGGGCTTCGACGACGTGCTGCTCGCCTATCCGTCCACCGACCGGGACGGCTACGCCACGCTGACCAGCGACCCCAAGCTCGCCGCCGCCGTCACCGTGATGGTGGACGACATCGGCCAGCTCGACCTGATCGAGAGTGTGCGCGCCGGGACCGAAGAGGTCCGGGTCTGTCTGGAGTTGGACACCTCGCTGCGGATGCTGGGCGGCCGGATCCGCGTGGGCGCCCTGCGCTCCCCGCTGCGCACCCCCGAGCAGCTGGCCGAGCTGGCGCGGGCGATCGAGCGCCGCCCCGGCTTCCGGGTGGTCGGGCTGATGGGCTACGAGGGCCATGTGGCGGGGGTGGGCGACGCGGTGACCGGCCGTCCGCTGCGCTCCCGCGCGATCCGGCTGATGCAGAGCACCGCGCGCCGGGAGCTGGCGGCCCGCCGGGCGGCGGTGGTCCGGGCCGTACGGGCGGTGGCGGACCTGGAGTTCGTCAACGGCGGCGGCACGGGCAGCGTGCAGCACACCGCCGCCGAGGACGCGGTGACGGAGATCGCCGCCGGGTCCGGGCTGTACCAGCCGCGGCTGTTCGACAACTACACGTCCTTCCGCGGCCGCCCGGCCGCCCTCTTCGCCCAGCCGGTGGTGCGCCGTCCGGGCGTGGGCGTGGTGACCGTGCTGGGCGGCGGATATCCGGCGTCCGGGGCGGCGGGCCCGGACCGGCTGCCGGTGCCGTATCTGCCGGAGGGGCTGGCCTACGACCCGCAGGAGGGCCCGGGCGAGGTGCAGACCCCGCTGCTGGGCACGGCCGCCGACGACCTGCTGATCGGCGACAAGGTGTGGTTCCGGCACGCCAAGGCCGGTGAGCTGTGCGAGCGTTTCGCGACGCTGCACCTCGTCGAGGACGACCGGGTGGTGGACTCCGTACCGACGTACCGGGGCGAGGGACAGACCTTCCTGTAGCCCCGGCCGTTCTCAGCAGCCTCTCGGTCGACGCGGCCGTGCTAGATGGACCGGCCGTCGCCCGCCAGTGCCTCGATGCCCTTGACGATCTTGTCCATGTCGCCGAGCGGCGGCGCCTTGTCGCTCACGTCGAAGCCGAAGCGCACCAGGACCATGGTGTCGGGGACGGTGGGCGACGGGAAGGCGAGGGACTGGACGTATCCGTCGTCGCCCTTCTTCGTCATCACCTTCCAGCGCACCAGGAAGCCCTTCTCCCCCGCGACGTCGACGGCCTCCTCCTTGAGCCGCTTGTGCGAGGAGAGCCCGCCGTACGCCTTGCGGTCGGTGTCCTCGTCCGTGCCGTAGGACTCCTCGGCGTTCTGGGCTATGTCCTCCTCGGCGATGCCCTTGGCGGTGTCCGCCTTGAAGCCGCTGGCGGTCCGGGAGAACGCGCCGCCGCGCACGCACTCGGTGGAGGGGTCGCCCGGGCAGGGGTAGCGCGAGGTGGTCACGCCCGCGCCGCCGGCGCTGCTGCGGCCCGCCTGCCAGCCCGCCAGCACGGGCAGGCTGATGCCGCTGGCGGCGTCCGGGGCGATGCTCGGATCGTCGGTTGGCGGCGCGCTGGGGCCGTCGGTGGGCAGGTCGGACGGGGCGTCCGAGGGGGCGTCGCCGCCGCCCCCGGGCGGGGCGGGGGCGGTCGGCAGCGGGTTCGCCCGGTCGCCGTCGTCGCCGTCGGAGCTGTCGCCCAGCAGCACGATGCCACCGATGATCGCGGCGACCACCACCCCCACGGACAGCGCGAGTACCGCGACCCGGGGGCCGCGGCCGAGCCCCCGGCCGCCGTCCTGGCCGGGCAGATAGCCGGGCGCGGGCGGCGGGCCGAAGGGCGAGTCCGCCGGGGCGGTGGCGTCGCGCGTGTACTCGGTCCAGGTGGACCCGTCCCACCACCGATGCAGGGCGGGGCCGTGACCTGTGTAACCGGGATCGGGATACCAGCCCGGGGGCGTGTTCATGCTCACGCCGTCACCTTATGGCCATGGGTCGGGTCCGTACACCGGATCCCGCCGGACCCGACAGGTCATCACCTCACCCTGGGGATGAGGGGCCGTACGACCGCCGAGCGCGCGGGTGCCGGGGCGAGGGTGGGTGGCGCGGAGCTCTCGTCGGAGGTCACCACGGACAGATCGCGCCGGTCCGAGATCGAGAGCTTCCGGTACACCCTGCTCAGGTGCATCTCCACGGTGCGGCGCGTCACATACAGCCGGTTGGCTATCTCCCTGTTGGTCAGCCCCCGGGCGGCGAGCAGCGCGGTCCGGCGCTCGGCCGGGGTCAGCGACGCCAGCCCGATCTCGGTACCGCGGCGCGGTCTCGCGCCCGCCTCCACCAGGTCCCGGCCCAAGGTGTCCACGAGCCCGTCCGCCCCGCACTTCTGGGCCAGCCCCAGGGCCGTCCGCAGCTCGGCCCGGGCCTGCCGGGCCTTTCCGGTGCGCAGGAGTTCGCGCCCGAGGTCCCGTATGGCGCGCGCCTCTTCGAGCGGCGCCCCGGCCTCCCGGAGCACGCCGACCGCCTCGACCAGGAGGGCGGTCCGCTGGTCGCCGCGGGCCAGCAGTCCGAGCGCGCGCAGGGCCACGCCGATGGCCGTCGGCGCCCCCCATTCGCGGGCGAGGTCCAGCTCCTCACGCGCCAGCCGGTCGGCGGCGGCGGGGTCGCCGAGCTGTGCGTGGGCGAGGGCGGCCTCGGACCGCCAGGGGAACACGGCGGGGTTCAGGCAGCCCCGCTGGGACAGCTGCCGCCCGCACTCCTCCAGATCGGCCAGCCCCGCGGCGGTCCACCCGACTTCGATCTGCAGCCGCCCCCGGTGGAACAGCAGCGTGGGCTTCAGCACCTCCGGGGTGCTGCTCAAGGCCCCGTCGTCGGCGAGCAGTTCCTGTGCCTGGCCGACCTCGCCCGATTCGAGGAGTATGCCGCCCAGCCAGCAGCGGGCCTGCGCGGAACCCAGCCACAACCGGCCACGGCCGTACTCCAGCGCCTCGCGCGCCTCCGCCGCGGCCTCCTCGATGCGGCCCGCCCGGAAGGCGCACTCGGCCAGCACCGAGCGGGCCAGCGCCGCCATGGTGCTGGAGCCCGCGGCGGTCGCCTGGGCCACGATCGACCGGCACTTCTCCACCGCCTCCGCCTGTTCACCCGCGTAGAAGAGGGCGAGGACGAGCCACAGCCGCGGCAGGACGTGGGCGTGCACCTGGGCGGACGTCTGGCCGAGCCCCAGACGCGCCCAGCGCACGGCCTCGGTCCGCCCTCTGCCGCGCCACTGGGCGCTCAGTGCCAGCCAGGCCGCCTCCAGGCGTCTCACCCAGGGGACGCGGCTGGTGTCGGTGTTCACCTCCGGGGGCACCGGCCGCGCTCCTCCTTCCCGCATGAGGGCCAGGACCCCCGCCGCGGCGGCGACGGCCCGGCGCGACTCCATGGCGGCGTCATCGTGCTCCAGCTCCGTCAGGGCGGCATCCGCGACGCGCGACGCCTCGGCCATGTCGCCCGTCAGCACGATGGCCTGGAGGAGATGGAGGAGGACCAGGACCCGTTCCTCGCCCGCCCCCTGAAGGAGTCGCAGGCTGCCGCGGAGCGAGGCGATGGCCGCGTCGGGGTCGTCGATGAGGACGACGTGGCCCAGCCGTCTCAGCAGTACGGCCTGCTCGGCCGGGCCGCATTCGTCCAGGGCACGCTCCAGGCAGGTCCTGGCCTTCTTGAGGTCTCCCTCGGCCAGGGCGGCGTCGGCCGCGCCGACCAGGAGCTGACAGGCCCAGGCTTCCCCGATCGGCGCGGCGGCCACCAGATGCCCGATGATGTCGTCGCAGGGTGCGGCCTCCTCGTGCAGCACCCTGGCGGTCTCCGCGTGCAGCCGCGCCCGCTCGCTGGGGGGCATGGCCATCAGGAACGAGGCCCGGATCATGGGCTGGCCGAAGCCGACGCCCGCCGCGGTCTTCACCAGGATCCCGCAGCGGACGAACGTGTACAGCAAGTCGGCGGCCTGCTCGGAGGTGACGCCGATGAGCCGGGCCACGACGGCGCAGTGGCTGACCGGGCTCATGACGGCGACGGCCTCCAGGACCCGTCCCGCACCGGGGAACCACGGCTCGATACGGGAGACGAGCGTGTCCGCCACCTCCACCGAACCGATGTCGGCGACGCGCTCGGCGGACAGCTCGGCCAGGCCGGTGCCGCTGCGCCGCAGTTCGCGCTGGAGCGACTGGACAAGCAGGGGGTTCCCACCGGTGGCATCGCGAGAGGCCCGGGCGATGTCCGTGCTCACCGGCTCGCCGAAATTGCGGGCGAGGAGATAGCCGACGCAGTCGTCGTTGAGCCCCTGGAGCAGGAGACGCTGATGGAAGCCGGAGACGACATCGGTCAGCGTGGCCGTGCCCGGAGTGCGCTGCTCGCCGTCCCTCGGGTGCGCGTAGTCCCGCCCCAGCGTGCACAGCAGCACGATGGGCAGCCCTTCGAGCCGTGCCATGAGGTGGCCGAGCCAGTGGAGCGAGTCGGAGTCGGTCCACTGCAGGTCGTCCACGCACACCAGCAGCGGTGTGGCGTCGGCGAGCGCCACGACCAGCCGGTGCGTGGTGACGGCCGCTGTCTCGGCGGGACCGGACGGGCCGAAGCCGGATCCGCCCCGGACCGAGAGCACCTGGTCCCGCACCTGGTGCAGTACGCCCCCCGGCAGGGCCTGTTCGGGCTGCCGGGCGCGGGCGGAGATCACCTCGAAGTCCTTGCCGCGCGCGATTCTTAACGCGGTGCGCAGCATGTGGGACTTGCCGGTGCCCATGTCTCCTTCCACCAGAAGGCTGACTCCCATACCGGAAGCCGCCGAACCCAGGGCCCCCTCAAGGGCTGACACTTCGCATTCTCGGCCCAGCAAAGCAATCCCTCATCCCTCGCGGTCAGGACGCCCGGGCGCGCTCCCGTAGTTGTTCATGTGCGGAGACTCCCTTTGTGCCCGTGCCGGATGTGCCACTGATCAGTCGCTACCCCGGCGAGGACGACTTCGACCACATCTTCGGCAAGGGTTGCCGTGACGGGCAGATGACCGAAGAGCATCCGGTAATACGTGGTCGACGCAAGCATGTCCAACAGCAAATCGATATCGGCGTCGGCCCGGATGTCGCCCCGGTTGACCCCGCGCCTCAGGGCCTCGGCCGTCGACGCGCGGCGGGGGGAGAAGAACCTCTCCAGGAAGGCCGCCTCCAGCTCCGGGTTCCCGGCGATGTCGGCCACCAGGGCCGGGAGTACGCGCCGCCCCATCGCGGCGGTGGTGGCCGCGTGCCCGAGGGTACTCACCCCGGCGATGAGATCGCAGTGCGTACAGCCGGTGTCGGGGGTGGGCTCGGTGCCGATGTGCGCGGCGAGCGCGTCCACCACGAGGTGCTGACGGGACCGCCATCGGCGGCGCAGGGCGGGCTTGCTCGTACCGGCACGGGCGGCGACCGCTTCCAGGGTCAGGTTCCCGTAGCCCACCTCGTCCAGGATCTCCATCACCGCGCCGGGCACGGCCGTGTCGATGCGGGCGTCGCGCGGCCTGCCGGAGCGCTGACTGCTGGCCGATTCCTCGGCGGGGGCCGGTGCCTCGGGGGGTTTCGCCATGGCAGCAGTATAGATATGGTTCACTTCCGTTCCGGAACGGAATGTAAATCGCGGCGAGGAGTGAGGACATGGCCCAGCAGGCCGACAAGACGACGGACGCCACAGAAGAGCCCCTCGCGCCACCGGGCACGGCCGAACCCCGGCCCGCGGCGAGCGTCTTCGCGGGTCCGTACCGGGCCCTGACGCTCGGCGTGATCCTCTCGGTCAGCATGGTCGCCTTCGAATCGCTCGGCGTGGCCACGGTGCTGCCGGGCATCGCCCGGAAACTGGACGGCCTCGGGGCCTACGGCTGGGGCCTGTCCGCGCTCATGCTGGCCAACATCATCGGCACCGTCCTGGCGGGCCGCTCCGCCGACCGGCGAGGCCCCTGGCGGCCCGCGGCGAGCGGCATGCTCGTCTTCGCCGTGGGCTGCGCGGTGGCGGGATCGGCCACCTCCTGGCCGCTGTTCCTGCTCGGCCGGTTCGCCCAGGGGCTCGGTGTCGGCGCCGTCATGGCGATGGCGTACACGGTCATCGGGCTCGCCTATCCCGCGCACCTGCGGGCCCGCATGTTCGCGCTGCTCTCCTCCGCGTGGACCATCCCGTCCCTCATCGGCCCGGTCATCACCGGCACGCTCGCGGACCACACCACCTGGCGCGCGGTGTTCCTGCTCATGCTGCCGATCATCGCCGTCGCCGCGCTGCTGACCCTCCCCGGCCTGCGCCGCCTGAACCGCACCGGGGACGACGCGACAGCGGACACCGCCCCCGCCCTGCCGTGGTGGAAGGGGCCGCTGGCCGGTGCCGTCCTGCTCACCGCGGGCACCGGTCTGCTGTTGCAGGCGCTCCTGCTGGAGAACCTGGCCCTGCTCGTCCCGCTCTCCCTGCTCGGAGTGGCCATCGCACTGCCCGCGCTGCGCCAGGTGACCCCGGAGGGCACCCTGACCGCGCGCGCCGGGCTCGGCGCGGGCACCGTCATCCGCGGCCTGCTGTGCGGCGCGTACTTCGGCAGCGAGGCGTTCCTGCCGCTCGGCCTCCAGGATCTGCACGGCATGTCCTCCGCCACGGCGGGTCTGGGGCTGTCCGCGGGCGCGATCACCTGGGTGCTGGGTTCCGCGCTGCAGGCGAAGCGGGACGGCAAGGGGCAGGCCAGCCGGACCGGCGGCGTCGCGCTCGGGTTCGCCGTCCTGCTGGCCGGTGTGGCGGTCATCGCGCTGGTCATCCTCACCGCCTCGATCCCGGGCTGGCTCGCCATCGTGGGATGGGGAATCGGCGGCATCGGCATGGGCATCGCGTTCAACGCCTCCACCACCGAGACCATGGAACAGGCACCGGCGGAGCGGCAGGGCGAGATCAGTGGCGCGCTGCAGCTCGCCCAGACCCTCGCCACCGGTGTGATCGCGGGGCTCGGCGGGGCGGCCATCGCCATCGCGCAGCACTACGACGTCGGCACTCGTGCGGCGCTGTTCGGGGTCTTCGGGCTCACCGCGGTCCTCTCGCTGGTCGGCATGCTCCTGTCCCGGCGGCTCCGGGCCGCACCCGCCCCGGCCGGGTCCGCCTGACGGGCTCCCGGCACCCTCGTAGGACGGCCCGACGGGAAGACACAACGGGGAAGACCAGGAGACGACCGTGAACCTCATTCACCTGCTGGGGCTCTGCGCGGGAACGGAGACGGACCCGTTCGGGGAGCCGCTGCTGCGAGCGCTCGCGGCGCCTGACTGCGGCGGCCTGCGATGGGACGTGTGTTCGGTACGGGACGGGCTGCCGCCGCACGGCGACCACCCCGGGGACGCGCTGCCCGCCGAGGTCCGGACCCTGCGCGCCCGGGCGGCCGCGGCGGACGCGCTGGTGCTCGCCGTACCGGAGGAGTCGGCCATGCCGCCCGGGGGCCTGCTCAACGCCCTCAACTGGCTCGTATGGCCCACGGCCGGATCCCCGATGGCGGGCAAGCCGGTGGCCGTGCTGACCACGACCGCGGAAGACGCCCCCGATCCGGACGCGTTCACCGACGTCGAGCAGTTGCTGCTCGGCTCGGCGTGCCGGAGCGTGGGGCCGCGCACCATCGTGCGGCACGCCGGGCAGCTCCTGCGGGAGGAGCCCGGCGGCCGGGTGTTCATCGCCGACCCCACCGTGGCCGTGCGGCTGTTACTCCACATCCGGCAGACCGAGACGGCGGCCCGGGCCGCCTCGTCCCCGCGGCGGCCCGGGGAGGACTTCCTGCCCTGGCTGTGACCCGCGGACCCCACGCGCCCGCGCCCCGCCGCTCGGCAGCGGCGGGGCGCGGGCGTGTTTCCGGCGAGCCGCCCCGTCAGGCGCGGCAGCGCAGCATGGTCAGCGGCGGGTTGGCCAGGAAGTCCGTCCAGAACGCCGTCCCCAGGGCCGCTTCCCCCTCCGCGGGCACCGTCAGCGGCACCCACTCCACCGGGCCGAAACCGGCCGCCCGCAGCGCCCGCTCGTAGACCTCATGGGGCGGGCAGCCCGCGACGAACTCGACCGGCGGGTCGAGGAGTGCCGTGATGCGCATCAGCGGCCCGTTCGCGTTCTCCCCCTCCGCCCGGTACCGGAAGCCGTACTTGTCGGTGGGCGGTCCGTCGAAGCGGAAGTCCGGGTCCTGGGTGAGCGCGTAGAAGTAACCGCCGGGCGCCAGGCTCCGGTGCGCGCCGCGGCACATCCGCTCCATCGCCGCCGCGTCCTGGGCGTAGTTGAGCAGATAGACGGCCGTGACGAGGTCGAAGGGCCGCTCGGGGGGCGGCAGTTCGGTGACGTCGCACACCTCGTAGCGCGCCCCCAGCGGGCCGCGCTCCTCGATGCCGCGGGCGGCGGCCACCATCTCCCCGGAGATGTCGACCCCCAGCGCCTCCGCGGCGCCGAGCCGCTTGAGCTGCCGGGTGTAGAAGCCCGTACCGCAGGCCAGGTCGAGCACGGACCTGCCCCGGATGTCGCCGAGCATCCCGAGGAAGCTGGCCCGTTCCGGGTACCGCGCCATCGGCAGCGATTTGACGCCCTCGTACTCCTCGCCGATCTCGTCGTATTGCAGCGTGGTCATGGTGCGGTCCTCTCGGGTTTCCGGTTCTCGTTGCTCCCGGCCCACTGGCCCGGGCCGGGTCGCGGGGCCGTGGCCGGGCGGCGCAGCAGGTCGCCCGCCATCGCCGTGCGCCGCCCCTGGTACGCGACGGCCGCCAGGGCCGCGCCGGTCGGTGCCGCGCTCGCGCTCCGCACATCGCAGGTGCCGTACGGATTCCCGCCCGCCTCGAAGACGGCATGGTCGGTGAAGCCCGGCGGGACCGCCACCGCACCGCTGTTCAGCAGCAGATGGTGGAAGGCGAGCAGCGCCGACTCGCTGCCCGCGTGGGTGAGCGCGGTCGTGACGAACCCGCTCGCGGGCTTGCCCCACAGCGGTCCCCGCCCGCCGTCGGACGCCAGCGACTGGACGAAGTCCAGCAGCCGCGCGGACATGCAGCCCAGCCGGGCCGGGGCGCCGAAGACCACCGCGTCCGCCCAGGCCACGTCCTCCCGCGTGGCGGTGGCGGCCACCGGTTCCGGGTGGCGCCCCGGGTCCCCGACCCGCCGCAGCCGCACCCGCGCGCCGACCGAGCGGGCACCGGCCGCGCACTGCCGCGCCATCAGCCGGGTGCGGGGGTCGTCCGCGCAGTGCACCACGGTCACCTTCACCGGACCGGGTACGGCTGAGCGGAGCGGGCCGGCGGCGGGCGGGCCGACCCGGGCGGTGAGGTCCGCCACCCGGCGGCCCACGTTCCGGGCCGCGCAGCGCACTTCGGCGCCCGCCGACTCCGGGCGGCTGTCCGCGGACAGGCCGTAGGGATTTCCGCCCGCGGGACCGAAGAGCGGGTCGGCCGGGTCCGGGCCGATTACCCAGGAACCCCAGTGGAAGGCGGTCTGATGGAGTGCCAGCAGGGTCGCCTCACGGCCCGCGTGGGTGCAGGTGGCGGCGGTCATGCCGGTCACGATGCGGTCGGCCAGCAGCCCCTGGCGCCACAGCGGGCTGGTGGTCTCCAGGAACCGTTTGAAGGCGGCCGACACGTTTCCGAAGTACGTCGGGGTGGCCAGCACCAGGCCGTCCGCCCACTGCACGTCCTCCGGTTCCGCGACGCGCTCCGGCCATGCCGTGTCGGCCGGGTCGACCTCCGCCACCCGCAGCAGCCGCACCGCCGCACCCCCGGCCCGGGCTCCCTCGGCGGCCAGGGTGGCCAGGGCGCGCATGGTGCCGTGCCTGCTGTGGTGGATGACCGCGACCCGGGGGCTCATCCCGCCTCCCCGGGCAGCGGCTCGGCGCGCAGCACGAGCCGTACGTCGTCGCCCATCCGGCCCACCTCGTCCAGCTGGAGCCGCAGGCCCTCGCCCAGCGTCCGCGCTCCGAAGCCGTCGAGCACCGGGCGGCCTCCGGAGCCGAGCAGCATGGGTGCCACGTAGGCGACCACCCGGTCGAGCAGGCCCCGCGCGGCGAAGGCCGCCGCCAGCCCGGCCCCGCCCTCCAGGAGCAGCGAGCGCACACCGCGCTGGTACAGCTCGCCGGTCAGCGCCGCGATGTCGAGCCCGTCACCGGTGGCGGGCACCTCCAGCACCTCGTGGGGGTCCGGCAGCGGCGGGTGCGGTGTGCCGTGGCCGACGACCACGAGGGTGGGCGCCGCGTCGTCCAGCACGCGTGCGCCGGGCCGGATGGCACCCGTACGGTCCAGCACCACCCGCAGCGGCGGGTCGCCCCGTACCGCGTGGCGCAGGCCCAGATGCGGGTCGTCGGCGCGCAGCGTCCCGGAGCCCACCAGGACCGCGTCATGCGCGGCGCGCAGGGCGTGTACGTCCTCCCGCGCGGGCTGCCCGGTGATCCACCGGGACGTGCCGTCCGGCGCCGCCGACCGGCCGTCGAGGGTGCCGCCGAACTTCCAGGTGACACAGGGCCGGTTCCGGCGGACGGCGGTGAGCCACAGCTCGTTGACCCGCTCGGCGTCCGCGCGCAGCACACCGGGAACGACCTCCACCCCGGCCGCGCGCAGCCGCCGGGCGCCACCCGAGGCCCCGGGGGTCGGATCGGGCACCGCGTACAGGACCCGGGCGACCCCCGCGGCGAGCAGGGCTTCGGCGCACGGCCCGGTACGTCCCTGGTGGGCGCAGGGCTCCAGGGTGACCACGGCGGTGGCGCCCCGCGCCCGGGGGCCCGCGGCGATGAGCGCCTCGACCTCCGCGTGCGGCTGTCCGGCGCCGCGGTGGAAGCCCTCGCCGACCGGGTGTCCGGCCGGGTCGAGGACGACGCAGCCGACGACGGGGTTGGGGCTGGTGCGGCCCAGGGCGACGGCGGCGAGTTCGACGGCCCGGCGCATGGCGGTCTCCTCGGCGGGCGAGACGCGCGCCGTGACGTCCCCGGCCGTCACCGCGTCTGCGGCCGTCACGGCGTCCGCGGCCGTCACCGCGTCCCCGGCCGTCACGGCGTCTCCGCGAGCCGGAAGCCCATGGCGTAGATGTCGCGCTCGTACCATCCGTGCCGCCTGCGGCAGCGGGCGAGATCGCCGAAGCGGGTGAAGCTGCCGCCGCGGGCGATGCGGTAGGTGCCGCGGCTGAGCGCCAGGTCGTCGGCGATGTCGGCGCCTCCCGGGTACGGGCGGTAGTCGTCGGCGGTGAACTCCTCGACGTTGCCCGCCATGTCGTGCGGGCCGAACGGCGAGCGGCCGGCCGGGTGCACCCCTATGGGGGTGGTGGTCAGCGGGCCGTGCTCGACGGTGTTGGCCCGGTCGGCGGTGAACTCGTCGCCCCACGGGAACTCGTGACCCCCGGGACCGGCGGCCGCGTACTCCCACTCGGCCTCCGTCGGCAGCCGGAACCCCCGGCCCGTGCGGTGCGCGAGCCAGGCCGCGTAGGCGTCGGCGGCCTCGGCGGGCACGGTCCACACGGGGTGGTTGCCGAGCGGTTCCGGGTAGCTGCCGAACCGCCAGGACGTGGGCAGCGCAGTGCTGCCGGTGTCTTCGAGGAAACGGCGGTACTCGTCGTTGGTGACGGGGTGGAGCGCGATACGGAAGGCCGCCAGGTCCCTCTCGTGGACGGGGCACTCCTTGGCGATCCAGTCCTCCTCCACCCCCGCGTGGCGCCAGCGGCCGGTGACGTCCGCCACCAGCTCCGGTGCCAGCCCGAGCCGGGCGCGGGCCGCCGGGATGTCGGCCATGGGCGGATCGTCGGGGCGGATGCGCGGGTCGCCGATGAGCCCCAGGACGGTCCCGGCGGCGTACCGCCGGGCGAAGGACCGGGACGGGTCCTCCGCGACCGCGACGAGCAGATCGGCGGGGGCGGCGAGCAGATCGCGGTGGTCGCTCAGCGGCCAGGGGCCGAGGCGGGCCGCGAAGGTGTCGGGCAGGCCCATGGCGGCCCGGTCGGACAGGGTGTTGGGGTTGGCGAGGACCGCGGACGAAGCGGTGGGGGGTGGGCTGGTGGTCACGGGAGCCTCCGGTCCGTGAGCGGGGAAGGGCCTGCGGTCAGCACGGCACCTGGCCGGGATCCGTGCCGCGGAACGTGCCCACCAGATAGTTGAGGCCGGGCGTCGTGCGCGGCACCAGGTGCGAGGTGACCGGTGCGAAGCCGTGCGCGGTGACGAGGTCGGTGAGTTCGGTGGTGGTGAACTCCTGGTAGAGGCGGCTGCCCTCGTTGACGAAGAGCCGTCCCCGCTCGCCCGCCGACTGGAACACGGAGACGGTGTACAGCCCGCCCGGCCGCAGCAGGGCGCGGATCCGCCCCAGATAGGCGGGGAAGTCGTCGGGGTGCTGGTGGTGCAGGCAGCCGTTGTCCAGGACGGCGTCGTACTCCGCCTCGCCCGCCAGCTCCGTCACGGAGGTGGTGAGGAAGCGTGCCCGGTCGGACCGGCCCGCGGAGACGGCCGGCCACTCGGGGGAGGTGACGATGTCGATCCCGGTGACCCGGTGCCCGTGGTCGAGCAGGATGGCGGCGTCGCGGCCGTGTCCGGTGCCGATGTCGAGCACATGAAGAGCGTCCGGGACATCGCCGACATCGCCGGACGCGGTCCCGCCGAGCGCCCGCATCAGCAGCAGCGGCGTCTCCCGCATGGCGCGCTCGGTGGTCCACACGTCGCGTCCGTCGGCGTAATGGTCCTCGAAGTCGGAGTGGAGCACGGCGTGGTAGGCCGACCGGTCGGGCGGCGGCGCCTGTGCGGGGGCGATCGTGTACGCGTCGGCTATCTCGTACCTGTCCATCGTGGTGCCAAGTCCTGTCCTGGAAGAGCCACTGGCTGGAGATCCCGCGTGGGGGCCGCGGGCATGGAGCCGGGGAAGGCGGGACGAGCCCGCGCTTCCCCGGCACGCCTGGGACGTCCGCGGTTCAGACGCCGATCGTGTACACCTGACCGTCGTAGGACGAGGCGACGAACGCCTTGTTCACGGCGTCGTACGCGAGGGAGGAGATCCCGGCCGTGGTGGGCTTGGCCTTCTCCCGCCAGGTGCGGTCCACCCGGTCGTACAGCGCGACCAGGCCGTTGTAGCTGCCGGTGGCCACCACCCGGCCGTCATCGGAGGCGGCCACGCACTTGATGGAGTGGGTGTGCGGCGTCGGCAGGGCCTCCGCGCGCAGCTCCGGGTCCCAGATGCGCAGCTTCAGGTCGCGGCTGACGCTGGCGAACCAGCCGTCGCCCAGCCCCGCGCAGCCGTTGGCGATCTTCTCGTGCAGATCGTCGATGGTGGCGGCCCGTTCCAGGGTGGAGATGCGGTACCAGGTGGCCGAGGCATCGGCGGCGACGGAGAAGAGATAGTCCCCGGACACCGCGATTCCCTTGACCGCATTGGTATGCAATGGCAGGTCCATGACATGTTCGACCTCGCCGTCGCCGCGGAGCTTCAGCAGCAGGCCCTCGCCCGTGTACGACCCCACGACCGCGTAGCGCTCGCCCTCGCGCTCGAAGGCGACCCCGCAGTTCAGCGGGGACCGGTGCTGGTACAGCTCACGCCCCGTCAAGGCGTCGAAGACCTTCCCGAGCTGACCCCCGGAGAGGACCAGACCGCCCAGCGGGGTGAGGAAGTTGCAGAGGCTGCCCGTCTCGGCCACCAGCTCTCCGTCCTCGCGCACCATCCCCGCATCGCCGACCGTGAGCACGGTGCCGTCCGCGATGGGCAGGACGGCGTTGACTCCGCCGGTGGGCGGGACCACGTCGGTGTCCCAGGCCCGCGCCTCGTAGTCGTACCCGCGGTACCGCGCCCCGAAAGTGGCGAAGACCAGCCGCGAGCCCCCGGCGAACGCGCAGGAGCGCGGCCATACGTCGTCGGGCAGCGCCGTGGTGTCGAGCAGCTCGGGAAGGCCGGAGGAGACGTTCCACAGCAGCATGGTGCGGTCGTAGCTGAGGCTCACCAGCAGGCCGCGGGCGTCGTCCAGCACCAGGCGCTTGATGCCCGCCTCGTGGGCGGGCAGCACGGTCCGTTCCTCCGGTCCCACGACGATGATCTGGCCGTCGTCGTTGCCCGCGAAGATGATTCCGTCGGAGGAGATGGCGATGGTGTCGGTCTCCACCCCGTCCATGTCCAGGTCGGCGGTCATCCCGCCGGTCTCCAGCGACCAGCGCTTGATGGTGCCGTCGTCGCTGGAGGAGATCAGCTCGTCGGCGTCACGCGCCCATTCGACGGAGATGACGTCCGCGGTGTGCCCGGCGAAGGTGAGGGCGAGGCGGCCGGCGAAGTCGTACACCCGCACCCGGTGATCGCGGGACGCGGTGGCCACCAGCTCCCTGGAGGGGTGGAACACCGACATCTCCACGTCGTCCTCCTGGTCGGAGAACACGGCCAGCAGGCGCAGGTCCGGCACGGTCCACAGCCGGGCCGTGTAGTCGCTCGACGAGGTGAGCAGAAAGCGGCCGTCCGGCGAGAAGACGCACTGGTTGGCCAGGTGGTCGTGGAAGGCCCGGGCCAGGGCCCGGCCGGTGCTCTGGTCCCAGCAGATGACCTGGTTGTCGTATCCGGCGGTGGCCACGTACTCGGCCTGCCAGGCGGCGATGCCGCTGATCGGACCTCGATGCTGGATCATATGGACTCCCCTACGAGGGCGATGGTGTGCCCGCTGTGTTCGACTTTGGCGCGCAGATAGCCATGATTGCGTTCCGTCTTGAATATCCCGGTCGGGATGACTTCCTCGATGTTGATCCCGTGGGCGCTCAACTGCCGCGCCTTGTCAGGATTGTTGGTACGCAGCCGGATCCGGGTAGCACCCAGGGTGTGGAGCATTTGTACGGCGGCGCGGTAATCGCGAGCGTCGTCCGAGAAGTTCAGCTCGCGATTGGCCGCGAACGTGTCGAGACCCTGCTCGTCCTGGATGCGGTAGGCGTCGAGCTTGTTGTAGAGACCGATGCCGCGCCCTTCCTGACGGAGGTAGAGCAGGATGCCCCCCGACTCGGCGGCCAGTTGCAGCGACTCGGCGAGCTGGGGCCCGCAGTCGCAGCGGCCGGAGCCGAAGACATCACCCGTCAGGCACTCCGAATGGAGCCTCACCAGCGGGATCTCCGCCCTGGGAGCGAAGGACACCGCGATGTGCTCCTGCCCGTCACCGAGCCCGGAGAATGTGATCGTTTCTGCGGTGTGCCATTCGCCGTTGGCCAAACGCACCGGGACCTCGACCCGGGCTCGGATCAGTGCCGCCGACACTGATGGTTCGATTTTCTCAGGCGAGTTCTCACCGCTTGACGTGATGGACAAGGCTTCGTCCCTCCCGTGGAAACGGCGCCGCCGTGGGGGTAAGGCAGCGCCACGCAGTGCTCAGCATGCACAACGGCAACTGCCGCGCACGACTCGGGACGCACCGATACGGAGACCGAAACGCTTTGCGCGTGCCACCGAATACTGGCCACCGAATCCCTTGTGCCAGAAGGCCCCTCGAAGGAGATTTCCCCAGGCCCCGGGCGGCCGGGGGCCCACCGGTCCGATGACGCCCGAAATCGCGCGCCCCGTTGCCGATTGCTTGCCTCGGGCATATTCCGGACACAAAAAAGGCAACCGGTCGGCCAGGCTATCTGGCGCGCCGGTTACCGGGGTATGGCCGGGCGGCGATGACGCGGCCGCCCGGAGATGTGACTAGGGATGTGCCCAGAGATCAGACAGGTGTGACGTACGCCCCCGCGATACCGCCGTCCACCAGGAACTCGGCCGCGTTGATGAACGACGAATCGTCGCTGGCCAGGAAGGCGACCGCGGACGCGATCTCCTCCGGCTCGGCGAACCGCCCCACCGGTACGTGCACCAGACGCCGCGCCGCCCGCTCCGGGTCCTTGGCGAACAGCTCCTTCAGCAGCGGGGTGTTGACCGGCCCCGGGCACAGCGCGTTGACGCGGATGCCCTCGCGCGCGAACTGCACGCCCAGCTCGCGCGACATCGCCAGCACCCCGCCCTTGGACGCGGTGTAGCTGATCTGCGAGGTCGCGGCGCCCATGACGGCCACGAAGGAGGCCGTGTTGATGATGGAACCCCGGCCCTGGCGCTGCATATAGGGGAGCGCGGCCTTGCAGCACAGATAGACGGAGGTGAGGTTGACCTCCTGGACCCGCTTCCAGGCGTCGAGGCCGGTGGTGAGGATCGAGTCGTCGTCGGGTGGCGAGATGCCCGCGTTGTTGAACGCCACGTCGACCGAGCCGTACGTGTCGTACGCGGTCTTGAACAGCGCCTCGACCTGCTCCGGGTCGGTGACGTCCACCTGGACGTAGAGCCCGCCCACCTCGTCGGCCGCGGCCTTGCCCGCGGACTCGTCGATGTCGGCGCACACGACGCGCGCGCCCTCGGAGGCGAAGCGGCGCGCGGTGGCCAGGCCGATGCCGCTGCCCGCTCCGGTGATGACGGCGGTACGGCCCACCAGGCGGCGGCACACGGGGGTCTCGGTCTCGCTCATGTCACTGCTCCTCGGTGCTGTTCTCGGTGCTGTTCTCGGTGCTGATGAACACGTTCTTGGTCTCGGTGAAGGCGGTCAGGGCGTCGGGGCCCAGCTCCCGGCCGAGACCGGACTGCTTGTAGCCGCCGAACGGGGTCGCGTAGCGCACGCTGCTGTGCGAGTTGACGGACAGGTTCCCGGCGGCGACGGCGCGTGAGACGCGCAGCGCGCGGCCCACGTCACGGGTCCAGATCGAGCCGGAGAGGCCGTAGTCGCTGGCGTTCGCCAGCCGTACGGCGTCGGCCTCGTCCTCGAAGGGGAGGACGACGGCGACGGGTCCGAAGATCTCCTCCACGGCGGTGCGGTCCCCGGGCGCGGTGGCCTCCAGGACCGTGGCCGGGTACCAGAAGCCCTTGCCGCCGGGGGCCTCGCCGCGGATGGCGGCGGGCGCGTTCTCGGGGACGTAGGACCGTACGCGCTCCCGCTGCGCGGCGGAGATCAGCGGGCCCATGGCGGTGGCGGGGTCGGCCGGGTCGCCGACCGTGAAGGACCGCACGGCGGGCTCCAGCAGCTCCATGAACCGGTCGTAGACGCGGCGCTGGACCAGGATCCGGCTGCGGGCGCAGCAGTCCTGGCCGGTGTTGTCGAGGAACGAGCCGGGCGCGGCGCTCGCCGCCGCCTCGATGTCGGCGTCGGCGAAGACGATGTTGGGGCTCTTGCCGCCGAGTTCGAGCGTCACGCGCTTCACGCCCGCCGCGCACTTCGCCATGATCTCCTTGCCGACGGCCGTCGACCCGGTGAAGACGACCTTGGCCACGTTCCGGTGCTCGACCAGCGCGGCCCCGGCCACCGGACCGGCCCCGGGCAGCACCTGGAACAGCCCCTCGGGCAGCCCGGCGGCGAGGGCGAGTTCGGCGAGCCGGAGGGCGGTCAGCGGGGTGGTCTCGGCGGGCTTGAGGAGGACGGCGTTGCCCGCGGCGAGGGCGGGCGCGGTGCCCCAGCCCGCGATCGGCATCGGGAAGTTCCACGGCGCGATGACGGCGACCACGCCGAGCGGTTCGTGGAAGGTGACATTCAGGCCCCCGGCCACCGGGATCTGGGCGCCGCTCAGCCGCTCCACTCCCCCGGCCGCGTACTCCAGCAGATCGCGGACGTTGCCCGCCTCCCAGCGGGCGTTGCCGACGGGGTGGCCCGCCTCGCGGACCTCCAGCGCGGCCAGTTCCTCGATGTGGTCGTCCACGGTGGCGGCGAAGCGGCGCAGCAGCCGGGCCCGGTCGGCGGGGGCGAGGGCGGCCCAGCCGCGCTGGGCGGTGGCGGCGCGGGCGACGGCGGCGTCCACGTCGGCGGGCGTGGCGGCCGGGACGGTGGCGATGACCTCCTCGGTCGCCGGGTTGAGGATGTCGTGCTCGTGGGGGTGTTCGGTGCTCACGGGGTGGTTCCTCACATCCACTGGGTGGTTCACATGCGCTCGAAGGACCGGAAGCGTTCCCAGTCGGTGACGGCGGTGTCGTACGCCTCCTGCTCGACGCGGGCCATGTTGAGGTAGTGCTCGACCACCTCGTCGCCGAACGCGGCCCGCGCTATGGGGCTGGCCTGCCACAGGTCGGCGGCGTCGCGCAGCGAGGTCGGTACGTGTTCGGCGTCGCCCGTGTAGGCGTTGCCGGTGCAGACCTCGGGCAGCTCCAGTTCCTGCTCGATCCCGTACAGCCCGGCGGCCACCATTCCGGCGACGGCGAGGTACGGGTTGACGTCGCCGCCGGGGAGCCGGTTCTCGAACCGGTGCGCCTGGCCGTGGCCGATGACGCGCAGCGCGCAGGTGCGGTTGTCCGGGCCCCAGGCGACGGCGGTGGGCGCGAAGGAACCGGGCCGGAACCGCTTGTAGGAGTTGATGTTGGGTGCGTAGAGGAGGGTGAAGTCGCGCATCGCGGCCATCTGCCCGGCCAGGAAGTGGCGCATGGTCTTCGACATGCCGTACGGGTCGTCGTCGTCCGCGAGCACGGGGTGTCCGGCCTCGTCGCGCAGCGAGAGGTGGATGTGGCAGGAGTTGCCCTCGCGCTCGTCGTACTTGGCCATGAAGGTGAGCGCCATGTCCTCCTGGGAGGCGATCTCCTTCGCGCCCGTCTTGTAGATGACGTGCTGGTCGCAGGTGGTCAGCGCGTCGTCGTAGCGGAAGGCGATCTCGTGCTGGCCGAGGTTGCACTCGCCCTTGGCCGACTCCACGGTCATCCCGGCGGCGCCCATCTCGTTGCGGATGCGGCGCAGCAGGGGCTCGACGCGGCCGGTGCCGAGGATGGAGTAGTCGACGTTGTACTGGTTGGCGGGGGTCAGCCCGCGGTAGGCGCTGTCCCACGCCTGCTCATAGGTGTTCCGGAAGACCATGAACTCCAGCTCGGTCCCGGCGTACGCGGTCCAGCCGCGCTCCGCGAGCCGGTCGAGCTGGCGGCGCAGGATCTGCCGCGGGGAGGCGACCACGGGCGAGCCGTCGTGCCACGAGAGGTCCGCGGTGAGCATCGCGGTGCCGGGGTTCCAGGGGGTGCGGCGCAGGGTGGCGGTGTCGCCGTGGAGGGCGAAGTCGCCGTAGCCGCGTTCCCAGGAGGACATGGCGTAGCCGCCGACGGTATTCATGTCGGTGTCGACGGCGAGCAGGTAGTTGCAGCCCTCGGTGCCATGCTCAAGGGCATCGTCGAGGAAGAAGCGGGCGGCGAACCGCTTGCCCTGCAGTCTGCCCTGCATGTCGGTGAAGGCCAGGACGACGGTGTCGATCTCCCCGGCGGCGACGAGCCTGGTCAGCTCGTCGACCGAGAGCGGGGGCGTGCGGTCTGCCACGGTGGTGCCTCCTGGCTTCGGACTTTCGGACTTTCGGGCGGGTGTGGGGGCTCGGGGGTGGCCTTAAGGTAATACCGCAGACCATTGATTGGGAAGGAGGTGCGGACGGTTCCATGAGCGGGAGCGAGAGCAGGGGCGAGAGTGGCGACCGGCTGGCGCCGGTGCTGCGCCCGGTGCGCGCCGGGAACGGCTTCGAGGAGGCGCTGGAGCAGATACTCCAGGTCGTACGGCTGGGGCTGGTCCCCCACGGCGGCCGCCTCCCGGCCGAGCGCGAGCTGGCGGAGCGGCTGCGGATCAGCAGGGTGACCCTGCGCGAGGTGCTGAAGGTCCTCCAGGACCAGGGGATCGTGGAGAGCCGCCGCGGCCGGTACGGCGGCACCTTCGTACGGGCCCGGCCGGAGACGGGCGCGGGCGGCGAGGACGAGCTGCGGCGGCGGGTCGAGGCGGTGGACGTCGAGGACACGCTGCGCTTCCGGGAGGTGCTGGAGGTCGGCGCGGCCGGGCTGTGCGCCGCGCACGGCCTGGACGACGCGCAGGCCGCGCGGCTGCGCACCGCCCTCGACGCGACGCGCGACGCCCCGCTGGCCGACTACCGGCGGCTGGACACGATGCTGCATCTGACCCTGGCGGAGCTGGCGGGCTCACCGTCGCTGGCCGCCCAGTACGCGGCCGTCCGCGCCACCGTCAACGACCTGCTGGACTGCATCCCGCTGCTGGTGCGGAACCTGGAGCACTCGCAGGCCCAGCACGGTGCGCTGGTCGAGGCGGTGCTGGACGGGGACGCGGACGGGGCGCGCGAGGTGATGCGGGAGCACTGCGAGGGCACGGCGGCGCTGCTGCGCGGGTTCCTGCGGTAACGCCTTTTTCGGCGGAGGGTCTTGCGCCGACCCTCCCCCTGCGGCAAAGGTATGCCCCCACACCAATCCCCACCCCCGTTTGCGCCTGTCCCCTCTCGTGCGAAGCCAGGAGTGCCCATGGCTGACATGGCCGAAGGAACCGAGACCGCCCGCACCTCCCCCGATCCCGGCTCGTCCGGCTCATCCGGTGATCCCGGTGATTCCGGCTATCTGGAGCGGCGCACCCTGCGGCGCGGCAGCGCGGGTCCGCTGCTGCTGACCGGCCTCGGCGTCGCCTATGTGGTCTCCGGCGACTTCTCCGGCTGGAACTTCGGCCTCGCGGAGGGCGGCTTCGGCGGGCTGGCCATCGCCGCCGTGCTCATGGGCCTGATGTACACCTGCATGGTCTTCGCCCTCGCCGAGCTGGCCGCGATCCTCCCCACCGCGGGCGGCGGCTACGGCTTCGCGCGGCGCGCCCTCGGCCCCTGGGGCGGGTTCCTCACCGGCACGGCGATCCTCATCGAATACGTCCTCGCGCCCGCCGCCATCTCCATCTTCATCGGCGACTACGTCGAATCGCTCGGCCTCTTCGGCCTGGAGTCGGGCTGGCCGGTCTATCTCGCCTGCTTCGCGATCTTCATCGGGATCCATCTGTGGGGCGTGGGCGAGGCGCTGCGGTTCAGCCTCGTCGTGACCGCCATCGCCGTCGCAGCGCTGCTGATCTTCGCGATCGCCGCCTTCACCGACTTCGACTCGGGCTCGCTGAACAACATCGCGGTCGACCACTCGGCCTTCGGCGCCAACTCGTGGCTGCCGTTCGGCCTGCTCGGCATCTGGGCGGCGTTCCCCTTCGGCATGTGGTTCTTCCTGGGCGTGGAGGGCGTCCCGCTCGCGGCCGAGGAGACCCGCGAACCGGCGCGCACCCTGCCCAAGGCCATGGCCTGTTCGATGGGCATCCTGCTGCTCCTGGCCCTGCTCACCTTCCTCGCCGCCACCGGCGCCCGCGGCCCGGACGCCGTGCAGGACGCGGGCAACCCGCTGGTCGAGGCGTTGCAGCCGGACGGTGAGGCCACCACGCTGTCCCGCGTCGTGAACTACGCGGGCCTGGCCGGTCTGGTCGCCTCCTTCTTCTCCCTGATCTTCGCCGGTTCGCGGCAGCTGTTCGCCCTCTCCCGGGCCGGTTACCTGCCCCGCTTCCTCTCCCTGACCAGCCGCCGCAAGGCCCCCTACCTGGGCCTGCTCGTCCCCGGCGCGATCGGCTTCGGCCTCGCCGCGTGGTCGGGCGACGGCGCCCGGATGCTGAACGTCGCGGTCTTCGGGGCCACCATCTCGTACGCCCTGATGTCGCTCTCCCACATCGTCCTGCGCCGCCGCGAGCCGGGGCTCGACCGCCCGTACCGCACCCCCGGCGGCGTCGTGACCTCGTCCATCGCCTTCGTCCTGGCTTGCGCGGCGCTGTTGGCCACCTTCCTGGTGGACAAGGACGCGGCCTTCATCGCCCTCGGCGTCTACGCCGTGGCGCTCGCCTACTTCGCCTTCTACAGCCGCCACCGTCTGGTCGCGTCGGCGCCGGAGGAGGAGTTCGCGGCGCTGGCGGAGGCCGAGGCGGAACTGTCCCGCGACTGAAAGAGAACGGAACGAACGTGCCCCCTCTGATCGGCATCAGCACCTACCTCGAAGCCACGGCGCACTGGGGCGTCTGGAACCTCCCCGCCGCGCTGCTCCCGGCCGGGTACCACCAACTCGTCCAGCGCGCCGGGGGCCTGGCCGCGATGCTGCCCCCGGACCCCGCCGGTGGGTCGGCGGCCGCCGTGGTCTCCCGCCTCGACGCCGTCGTGATCTCCGGCGGCCCGGACGTGGAGCCCGTACGGTACGGGGCGCCCGTCGACCCGCGCACGGGCCCGCCCGCGCGGGAGCGCGACGCGTGGGAACTGGCCCTGATCGAGGCCGCGTTGTCCTCGGGCGTCCCCCTGCTGGGCATCTGCCGCGGCCACCAACTCCTCAACGTGGCACTGGGCGGCACCCTCCACCAACACCTGGACGCCCACGCGGGCCCGCCCGGCGTCTTCGAACGACACGAGATCAAGCCGGTCCCCGGCACGCTGCTGGCCAAGACCCTGCCGGAACCCCTCTCCGTGCCCACCTATCACCACCAGTCGGTGGACCGCCTCGGCGAGGGCCTGATCGCCAGCGCGTACGCGTCGGACGACGGGACGGTGGAGGCCGTGGAGATGCCGTCGTCGGACGGCTTCGTGCTGGGCGTCCAGTGGCACCCGGAGGCGGGCGACGACCTGCGGGTCATGCGGGCGCTGGTGGAGGCGGCGGGTCGCTGACCTCCAGCCCCAGATGCGCGAACACCACGTCCCGGACGCGGCGCACCGCGTCCGGGTCGAGGTGGGCGAGGACGGGGAGGGCGTGGTGCCAGCCGTCATCGCACATCAGCGCCCGGCGCAGCTGCTCGCGGGCGCGGGCGATGCGGTCGGCATCTGCCGGGGGGCGCGGCATGAGCAGGTCGACGCACCCCCTGACCAGGGCCGACTTGTCGCGTTCGAGCGATGGCCGCCACGGCAGCCCGAGGATTGTCGCGGCCATTGCCCCGCGTACGGAGGGCTCGGCCCAGTCGTCATCGATCTGCGCCAGCACATCCTCGGCCCGCTCGTAATCGCCGCAGGCGGCGTACACCAAGGCAACAAAGCCCTGGGGGCCGGGGCCAGGAGAGCTGTATACGTCGAGGTCCAGTTGGTCCACGATGTCCGGCAGCCGCTGTGGCTGGTCCGGATCCAACCCTCCCACCAGGAGTTTCGCGGCAACATAGGTCTCGGCGCTCAAGAACCGGAACCAGGGACCGCTCATCGTCATCGCGTCCCACAGGGGCCCGAGCAAGGGCGGCACCCGCTCCGGCGTCTGTGCCCCGATCACCACGACAAGTTCCGCGTACCCCTTCGTCCTGGCTTCGAGGTCCGTGTGCCCCCATAGGGCATCCGGTGCGTTCAGCCAGCGCTCCGCCTCTTCTGCCAAGGGTTCCGCCTCGTTGGGGCTGTGCTCCCACAAGGCGGCCAGAAACGCGGGGGGCACCTCTTGGGGCATATCGTTTTCGAAGTGGTCGAAGAGCTTCATCCACTTTGTGCGCAGGCCGATGATGGCCAAGGCCCGCATGACGGTCCGCATGCTGTACGAGGGTCCGTGGAACGAACCGTCGTCAATGCTGGTCGCCTCGTCCATTGCTTCCTCGGCCAGCCTCCGGGCACCTGGAGGATCGGTCGCATGGAGACCAATGGACAGAGTGGCCAACGCTTCGGCACGTTCCGCCGGGCTGTCGAGCCACCGTGCCAGTCGTTCGGCATGCGAGAAGTCATGGCTGATGGCCAGCGCGCCGACCAGCGCTTGCAGTCTCTGATCGACCCCACGGTCCCCGGCGAGGGACCGTGGCGCCGTCTCCAGCGCCGTCTCCAGGAGTCGGGCAGCTCGAACGGGGTCGCGATTGGCCATGTGCTCCGCGATGGTGGCCAGCGTCTCCGCCGCGAATGGGGGGACGTCGATGTCCGCCACGACCCGCTCCGCCTCGTCCAACGCACCGGCGGCGGCCAGCTCACCCGCCACGGAGGAAAGGACGCCAGGCGGGATGCCCGGACGGTACGCCGCCCGCAGAACTTGCCACATCCGATGGGCGTCTCCCGAGCGCGCCCAGCCCTTGGCAACGACAGCGACAGCGCTCTGCCCGATCTCGGGGTGGGCATCGACCAGGTCCTGCGCTTCTTGGGGGAGCCCGCAGTCGACCAGGACACGCAGTACCCGTTCGGTCTCGTCGATCGCGCCCGTGCTGCGCACTTCCAGAAGAGCCCCGACACGGGTCCTCGCCGTCTTCGCCAGCCGCGCGGCGGACTCCGGGCGTTCATGGCGCAGCGCCCGGGCGACCAGCCACAGCTCCGTTGCCCGGTCGGGCGGGGTCTGGAGAGCCAACTCCTCCAGTTCGTCGAGCAGTTCGGCAGAACGCGCAGGCCGCACCACGGTGTATGCCGTCGCGACCGCGGCATACAGAGCAACTTGCGCCCCAAGGCCGAGGGGCGGCTTCGTCTTCGCCAGGACACGTTCCAATGTGCGTTCGGCCAACTGCGCGTCGTGTGGGCGCACGGCCTCGGCGATCGACACGAATGTCTTCAGCACGTCGAATGAGTACTCGGCCACAACGTCCTCGAGTCCCCTGACATCGTTCCGTTCATCGGCGAGTTCCAGTGCTTCGGCTCCGTGGCCCACAGCAGCCAGCGTGACGGCTGCCGCTTGAGTGATGCGCCGCTCCCGCCCGGTATCCCCCGGGCCGACGGGAGACGGGTCGGGGGCGTTGAGCGCCACGGCCTCACGCGCCAGCTCGGCCGCACGCGCGCCGTCGCTGTCGGCCATTGTCTGCGCCACTCCGATCAGGGCACGAGCGCGGTGGTACGGCTCGAAGACGCTTCGCGCAAGCCCCTCCGCACGCCGCGGCTGCCCCAGCCGTGCCATGACGACAGGCAGGTTCCACGGCAGGGAGATGTTGCGGCGGGACAGCAGGTCCTCGGTCGCGGCCAGGGCCGCCATGCGTCCCAGGTCGTCGGGGACCTCGCGAGCAACCATCGCGCGAACGCCCTGGATCTCGGCGAGTGCCACGGCGTCGCTGCTGGTCACCGCGCGCATGCGGTCCTGCCGCCGGATATCGACCGCGAGGTCGGTGGCCCGTGCGATGTCGCCGAGGCCACTCGCCATGCGTCCGTACTGCTGCAACAGATACGGCGGCGTGTCCTCCGGCCAGCCACCCCGCCGATACTCATCCGCCCAGTCATGGATGCGATCCAGGTACGGCCGCACGTCCGGGCCCAGCATCTCCGTCGCCGCGACGAACAGCGTCTCGTGGGCGAAGAGATACCCCCGCTCCTCGTCCGGCCGTGCCGAGCGTCCGCGGCGGCGCAGGATCCGCCCGAACACCCCGTCCACCCGGTGCCGCACCGCGTACAGCTGCTGTCCCGTCAGCTCGCGCAGGTCCTCCGGGCGCAGAGCGCCCCGCGCCGCCGCGAGCAGTCCGACGATCTCCTTCTCCAAATCGCCCCCGGCCAGCGCGCGCGACAGCTCGAACCGCGCCTCGTGTTCCAGGTCCTGTCCGTAGTCCGTAACGCTCAGCTTGCGCACGGCGCAGCGCCGCAGCGGGTGTCCGCCCTTGACGTCCAGCGGAAGGCCGGGGTTGGGGCGGCTGGCGACCACCACTCGGAGATTGGGCGGCGGGCGGTCCGGGAGGAGGGAGGCGATGCTGGGGCCGGTGGCGCCGTCGCGCGCGGACTGGTCCTCGTCCAGGCCGTCCACGACGAGCAGCAGCGTGCCGCCGTCCTCGGCCACCCGCTCGGCGGCCTCGGTCAGCAGCGCGCGGCGCTCGGCCTCGAGGACCCCGGGCGAGGCGTGCGGGGAGGGTTCACGGCCGACGATCGTGGCCAGTTGGTGGACCACCGCCTCGGTGTAGGCCGTGCTGTCGGCCTGGCCCGCCAGCCGGGAGGTGATGAAGAACGACACCGGGACCACCCCGCGCGGCGGGTGCAGCGCGAACCACGACACCAGCGCCGTCTTGCCCGTCCACGGGCGGCCCTGGATCCAGTGGTACGGCTCGGGGCCCGCGCAGAAGTCGACCAGCTGCCGCAGCTCCTCGCGCCGCCCGAACAGCTCGGGCGGGGCGATGTCCCGCAGCAGGGCCTGGTAGCCCGCCTCGATCCGGCCGAGGCCGGACGGGGGGAGGACATCCGGGAGGTGGGCGAGGGCGGTGCTCAGCTCCCGTTCGAGGGCGGACAGTTCGGCGGGCGGCAGCCGCTCCGCCCACCGGTCCGCCCGGCTCACCGCCAACCGCCCCGCGCCATCGGCGTGATGGTGCGCGGCCACCACCCCCACGATCCGGCCGCCGCTGAAGACCGCCGCGCCCGACATGCCGTCCCAGGGGCCGTCCGGCGGGGGCACGCTCAGGTCGAGGGTGCCCTCGCGCCGGTTGGACAGGACCGCGCACGTGCCGTGCACATGCTCCGAGTCGCGGTACGGACGCCCCTCCTCGCCGTCCCGCATCTTGAAGGCCGGGAAGCCCATCGCACTGCACCGCAGCACCGCGTCCCGCTCGCCGACCCGGCCGAAGCGGGTGACCGGGACGTCCCCCTGCGAAGAGGGAACGGTGAGCACCGCGATATCGGCGGGCGCGTGCTCGAAGCGAACCTCCGCTTCGAGCACCCGCTCCCCCGGCCGGTCCGCCTCGAACCGCACCCGTACAACCGACGCCGACGCCACCACGTGCGCCGCCGTCAGCACCCTGCCGGGCGCGACGAGATAGCCCGAGCCGCGACGGCGCTCCCCCGTCCCCGCCTCGACGATGATCTCGGCCACCCGCTCGGCCGTCAGCCCCCTCACCGCTCGGTCAGCGCTCCCCGGTCACCTCGGCCCCGGAGATCCTGGCCGTCGTGCGGGTGCCGTCCGGGCCCGGGGTGGTCGGCTGGAGGGTGAGGGTGATGCGCTGGGTCTCGGACGAGGTGTACTTCCCGTCGCCACCGGCCTCGACCACCCAGAAGCGGACCTTGCCGCTGCCGCCCGCTTCCTTGGTGACCGCGACCGTGGCCTCGATCTCGATCGGGCCGAGGTCGAACTGAAGGGCCTCCCCCACACCCTCGCCCGCCGCGGCCGTCAGCTGCGCGCGCAACTCGCGGATCATCTCGGACAGTTCCACCATGCGCGGCCCCCTCTCCCCCTGGTCGTCTCCCGAGATCAGACTCTACTAGGGGGCACCGACAGGGGCGGTCAGCCCGGAATCTCGAAGGACTCGCCGTAGACCTTCCACTTCAGCGGCGGGTTCAGATCGAAGTTCTTCGCGTTGAGGAAGACGCGCTGCGCGGTATCGACCCGGCTGGTGTCGCTGTGCGCCTCCTCGCTCTGCATGGCCTTCTTGCGGGCGTCGAGGAAGGCGTTCAGATACGTGGTCTGGTTGCCGCCCTGCGCCGGGGTCTTGGCCTTGGACATGGCCGTCTTGCGGATGCCGCCGAAGCTGTACTTGCTGTCGCCGGGGCCGTGCATGACGATCGCGTCGTAGTAGATGAACTGGCCGAGCGTGCCGAGGCCGTCGTCCTTGCCCTGCTTGACGGACGGGCCGAAGTAGACGCGGTCGCGCTCGTGCTCCTGGGCGTCCTGGAACGCCTTGTCGGCGGCGGCCGTCTTCCAGTCCTTGGTGAAGTTGGGGTCGAGGCCGCTGTGGGAGTCGCTGCCGTTGACCTTGCGCAGGGCGGGGAGGTACTTGGCGAGGACGTTGCCCGGCTTCTTCTCGGTGTAGTACTCGACCAGCTCCAGCATGTCGCCGGTGCCGGAGCAGAAGCCGATGATCCCGGCGGTGTAGCCGCGGCCGTCACCGATGTCCTCGATGTATTTGAACTGGGCGCGCCAGTCCAGCGAGGAGTTCTCGGCGCTGGAGACCAGCTTCATGGCGATCTCCTTCTTGGCCGGATCGTCCAGGTTGGCCGCCACGCCCGCCTGCCGGGCCGAGGAGTGTGCGGGGGCGGCGGCCGGGTGCGTGGCCGCCTGGCCCACGCCGACTCCGACGCCGGTGAGCACGAGCGCGGCGGGTAACGCCACGGCCGCCGCCGTGCGGCCGATCCTTCTGGACATGGGGGACTCCGTTCACTTGAGCCGTCCGTTAGGAATGTTTCCTAACCATTCAAGCGAGCGCGCCACACCACCCACAAGGCTTTCGACCCAACTGGCGTCCTACGGCTGCGGAATGGGCACCGCCGAGTCGGTGCCGTCATCCGACGTACCGACCACCGGACGGGTGGGCGTACGGACCTCCTCGGCGGCCCTCGGGGCGACCGCCGCACCCGGGGCCGCCACCGCCCGCCACCACGTCTCCAGCGGCAGCCCGCGGCCCGGCTCGAAGGGCTGCCCCGGGCGCGGCACGGCCACGCTCGCGCCCATGGCGCGGGCCGCGGAGACGGTGCCCTCGGCGGGCTCCTCCCACGGGTGCGGGGCCAGGTTGAAGGTGCCCCAGTGGATCGGCAGCATGATCCCCTTGACGGGCTCGCCGCCCTGGAGATCGAGGTGGGCGCGCATGCCCTCCTCGGGCGTCATGTGGATGTCCGTCCAGAACTCGCTGTACGCACCGATCTGGATCATGGTCGCGTCGAACGGCCCGTACGACTTCCCGATCTCCGCGAAACCGGGGAAGTACCCGGTGTCCCCGCTGTGGTAGATCCGGTGCCCGGGTCCGGCCACCACCCAGGAGGCCCACAGGGTGTGCTGGGTGTTGCGCAGCCCGCGGCCGCAGAAGTGGCGGGCGGGGGTGGCGGTGAGCAACAGCCCGGCCACCTCGGTGGACTCGTGCCAGTCCAGCTCCGTCATCCGGTCCTCCGGCACGCCCCAGCGCTCCAGATGCGCGCCGACCCCGAGCGGCACGACGAACTGGGTGCCGGTGCGCACCAGCGCGCGGATCGTGGGCATGTCCAGGTGGTCGTAGTGGTCGTGGGAGATGACCACCGCGTCCACCGGCCCCAGCTCCCGCAGCGGCACCGGGACGGGGTGCAGCCGCTTGGGCCCGACGGACGCGAAGGGCGAACAGCGCTGCCCCCACACCGGGTCGAACAGCACCCGCCGCCCGTCGATCTCGGCGAGCACGCTGGAGTGGCCCATCCAGGTCAGCCGCAGCCCGGAGGCGGGCGGCGCGGCCAGCTCGGCGAGGGTGGTGGGGTACACCGGCACGGTCCCGGCCGGGGCCCGGCGTATCCGGTTCTCCTTGCGGAAGTACGTGGGCAGGAACTTCAGCATCGAGCCGGAGGGGGCGCCGCGGCCACCGCCGGGGTTGGTGAACACACCGTTCGCGAAGTTCGGGGACCGCCGGATGCGCTCCATCCGCTCCCCCGCCGGGTCCGCGCCGAAGGCAGCGGGGCGCAGGGCTGTGGCGAGCCGGGCACGCTGAGGGCTGGAACCGGTCACGGCACCTCCTGGGTGAAGGGGAACGACGGGGCACCCCATGGCCTGTGCAGTTGTGCTGCTGCACTGTCACTAACTCTCGCGACCGGTGACCTTGTTCCGGAAGACGGCACCGGGTCTGCTCAGGTCGTTCCCTAGGTGGTTGCCCAGGCGGTTATCAGGCGGTGAACGTCAGCCGCACATGATCCTCGACCGGGCGGTAGCCGATCCGCTGGTAGAGGGCGTTGCTGGTGGGGTTGGCGAGGTCGGCGAAGAGCAGCACCCGCTCGGCTCCCGCGGTACGCGCCGCCCGGCTCACGGCGGCCGTGACCGCGCCCGCGTAACCGCGTCCCCGCAGCTCGGGCGGGGTGTAGACGAGCGAGACCCGGACGGTGGCCGCGACCGCGCGGCTCACCGCGGCGGTGGCCACCGGCGCGCCGTCCACCTCCCACAGCAGGGCGCCGCCGTGGCTGAGCCGGTCGTCCACCGCACGCGCGACCTCGTCCCCGGGCAGCGCTCCGGTGTCGCGGCCGAACGCGTCGTACCAGCTCAGCAGCAGGTCGCGGTCGGCGGTGGTGGCCGCCCGGGCCCGCCCCCGTGCGGGCCCGGACGGGGTCAGGGTGTGCAGCCGGTACAGCCGCTGGACGTGGTCGACCCCATGGGCCTCCCCGGTGTGCCGCTCCCAGGCGTCCGCGAAGGTCTCGGCCACCGGTCGCGCGCCGTTCACCCCGGTGATCCGCGGCAGGTCCGCCCCGGCGAGGGTGCGGGCCAGCGCGTCCGCCGCCTGCGCGGGCATGGCGGAGAGCAGCGGCGGATGGGGCGGGGTGCGGACGAAACCGCCGCCGACCTCGCCGGAGGGCGCCCGCCACCAGCCGTAGACCGGCGGCTGGTCGCCGTATCGGCCGCTGCCCGCCGCCTCCAGCGAGGAGACGACGGTGAGCAGCAGGGTGTGCCGGACCGGGCGGGCGCGCAGGAACGCGCCGGCCGCGGCCTGGAACGCATCGAGGTCGTACGTCGTCGTCCACGCCATGCGTTCCAGGCTGGCGCGCACCGCCCGTCCGGCGCACCTCATTTATCCCCGGAATTCACGCCCCCGGGTCGCGCCCGGAAGCCGGGGTCAGCAGCTCAGGTTCGAGCCCGGGGTGGTGCCGAGTATCTGGACGAACCTCTGGTAGGCGTCGATCCGGCTCTGCACCTGGCCGGGGTTGCCCCCGTTGCACTCCAGGCTGCCGTTGATGCTGCGGATGGTCTCGCCGAAGCCGCGCTGGTTGACCATCGCGTTGTGCGGGGTCATGGTGCCCGGGCCGGTCTGGGTGTTCCAGTACCAGAGGGCGGTCTTCCAGGACACCGCGGCGTCGTTCTGCACCAGCCAGGGGTTGCCCAGCAGGTCGATGCCGAGGGCGTCGCCCGCGGCCTTGTAGTTGAAGTTCCAGCTGAGCTGGATCGGTCCGCGGCCGTAGTACGCCGCCTGGCCCGCGGGGCAGCCGTAGGGCCGGTTCCAGTCGCAGTAGTGCGGGTAGTTCGCCTGGTTCTGCTCGACGATGTGGACGAGACCGCCGGTCTCGTGGCTGACGTTGGCGAGGAAGGCCGCGGCCTCCTGCCGCTTCACGGTGTCGCTGCCGGTGTTCGCGAAGCCGGGGTAGGCGCTGAGGGCGGCGGTCAGGCCCTGGTAGCTGTAGAAGCCGTTCCGGTTCGGGAACATCTGGTTGAACTGCGCCTCGCTGACGACGAAGCCGGAGGTCCCGCCCCCGCCGCAGTCGTACGGCTCCCAGTACCAGGTGCTGATCACCGGGTCGTAGCCCGGATTGTCGTGCTCGGCCCGGTAGTACCTGCCGTCGGTGTACCGGACGATGTCACCGGTCACGTACCACTTGCCCGCGACCCAGTTCGGGTAGCTGCAGGCCGCGCGCGAGGCCGGGTCCGCCGTGCCCGCCGCATCCGCCGACGCGGAAGCCATGGGCATGCCAAACAATAAGGCGCACGCCGCCGCCAGTGCGGCGAACCACGCCATGGCGCGTCTTCTCCACATGGGACCACCCCAATTCTTGTGTTGTCGGAGGACACTCAATCGGCTTGGTCTATACCAGTCAAGGTCCAGACCAAGCCGATCTGGGGTGCGGGTGTCCGGCTCAGGTCTCGCGCTCCGGCACATAGGCCGCGGCATCCAGGCCGAAGGTCCAGGCCACGCCCTCGCGGGCGGTCAGGGTACGGGGCGGCACGCGCAGCCAGTACGTGCGGTGCGTACCGTCCGGCTCCGGCGTGGAGTTGACCACCTCGACCATCACCACCGGCTCGTCGTCGGCCAGGTTGACGCGCCACAGCACGCCGGTCTCGTCGCGGTGCACGGGCTCCGCCCCGGACTCGGCGAGATAGCGGTCGTAGCCGTAAGTCTCCAGCATCACCCGGCGCAGCTCCGCGTTCTCCTCCGCGCGGATCCGGTCCGGGGTCAGCGCGCCCAGCTGGCCGAGGAAGTCCGCGGGCACCGGCATACCGCGCCACGCGTACAGCGCGAAGCCGTCCGGGAAGGCCAGCGCGGGGCCGTCGCCGCGGTCGAGGCGGCCCGCCTCGTCGCGGTGCAGCTCGACCGGGCGCTCCGCGATCACCACGGCCTTCTCGTACGGCCACCACCACCCGGCGGCGCGGGCGACCGCGGCCGGTCCGGCGAGCCCGTCACCGGGACCGCCGGGAGCATCGGGCGGCCCGTCGGTGCTGTCGGGGCCTTCGGTACCGTCGGGGCCTTCGGTGACGGAGGCCAGCCAGGGCGCGTCATGCTGCCCCAGCACCGCGTCCAGCAGGGCGAGCCGGACGGCCGTCTCCCGGTCCGCCCGCTCCGCGCCCGTCCCCTCCGCCAGGGACTCGATGATCCCGGTGCGGATGCGCTCGGTCAGCCCCCGGGTGACGTCCCACAGCGGCGCCCCCGTGAGCGCCCAGCGCTGGGCCCACCCGGACGGGCCCAGCGCGGTGTGCGCCCGCTGCCGGGCGCGCGCCCAGGGGCGGGTGCGCACCGCCTCCCGCACCGAGCCGCCCGCGGCGCCCGCCACCGGCTCGATCCCGGCGGCCGCCAGCGCGTCGGCGGCCCGCTCGGCGGCCTCACCGGGCAGCCCCTCCGCCTGCCCGGTGAGCAGCAGCGCGACCGCCGCGCCCGCCAGCGGGGAGCCGGTCCACACGATCCGCTCCGGCGCCGCCAGCCCGGCGTCCTCGTACGCCAGCCGGATGCCCGCCTCGGCCGCCTCGCGGTCCGCGGGGCCGGTCGCCGCGGCCACCGCGCGCCAGTCGGTCGTCATCGGCGTTGTTGTCTTCATCGTCGTCATCCCGTTTCGTCCGCCGCCCTCAGTCCGCCGCCCTCAGTCCGCCACGACGCGCACGGCGCCCGGCACGTACTCCCGCTGGCGCACCACGCGGTACCACCCCTTGGGCAGCGGTATCGCCGCGTGTTCCTCGTGCACCACCCGCCCGCCGTCGGGGAGATGGAGATACGAGGCGCCGAACGGCCCCGACTCGCGCACCAGCGTGCCCGGCCCGACCACCGCGTGGGCGTGCCCGGTCACCTCGCCGAGCGCCAGCACCAGCCGCCCCCGGCCGTCCCGGGGCTGCCGCGGCAGCCCCTCGGCGCCCGGCGGCAGCGACTCCCGTGCCACCGGCACGATCAGGACGTCTCCCTGTCGGTACATGCGCTCCCCTTCCCCCGCGGCCCGCGTCGCAGGCGCAGCCGTCATCGGTCCACCGGCCGTCGCACGGCGGCCGGTCGATGGTCCTGACGGTACGCAGGGGGTCCGACAACGGCCGCCGGAGCGGCTGTCGGTGGGGCTTGGTACAACTCTTCGCACGCCCATCGGAATCCGGCACGTCCGATCGACACCAGCAGGAGAGCCCGCGCCATGTCCCACGCCGAATACCTGACGGAACTGCTCGGCCTTCCGGCCTTCGACTTCCCGCTGCCCGACGAGGACCCGCGGCTGCCCGCGGCGGAGGCCGCTGCCTGGCGCATCTCCTACAACCCCTACGACGACGAGTCGGACGAGGACTTCGAGGGCCGCTTCGAGCGGTTCCTGACCACGGTCGACGCCTCCCAGGTGCGGGCGCTGGTCATCGGTCAGTGGGGCGAGGCGTACGAGGACGACGCCGGGATGGTCATCGATCTGCTGGTGGCCGCCAAGGACCGGCTGACCTCCCTCGAAGCGGTCTTCATCGGCGATCTGGAGGCGGAGGACTCGGAGATCTCCTGGATCCAGCAGTCCGATGTGACACGGATTCTGGACGCCTTCCCCACGCTGCGGGAGCTGGGCGTCCGCGGCGGCAGCGGTCTGAGCTTCCCCGCCGTCAAGCACCAGCACCTGCGCAGGCTCCGCTTCGAGACCGGCGGGCTGCCCGGCGAGGTGGTGCGCGGCGTCGCCGAGAGCGAGCTGCCCGCCCTCGAATACCTGGAGATGTGGTTCGGCGTCGAGGGGTACGGAGGCGATGCCACCGTCGGCGACCTCGCCCCGCTGCTGTCCGGCGGCCGCTTCCCCGCGCTGCGCCATCTCGGCCTGCAGAACAGCGAGATCCAGGACGAGATCGCCGCCGCCGTCGCCGCCGCGCCGGTCGTGGCCCAGCTGACCTCCCTCGACCTGTCCATGGGCGTGCTCACCGACGAGGGCGCGGCGGCGCTGCTCGACGGCCAGCCGCTCACCCACCTGGCGCGGCTCGATCTGGACCACAACTACTTCTCGGAGTCGATGGAGCAGCGGCTGCGCGACGCGCTGGAGCCGTCCGGGGTGCAGGTCGCGCTGTCCGAGAAGGGCGACGAGGACGACGACGACGGCGAAGTGTTCCGCTACACGGCGGTCGCCGAGTGAGGGCCGCCGCACACCGGCCACGGACATCAGGACACATGGGCACGCGGTTCGCGGTCGTCGGCAATCCCGGCCATCGCCGGGTGGAGATGTTCACCGACGCCGCCCTGGCCGCCGGGCTGGCCGCGCCCCGGGTGCTGGCCTGGCGCGATGTGCTGTGCGGCGGTGCCGGGTTCGAGCCGGGCGAGACCGTGCGGATCGAGTCGCCCGGCGAGGACCACGAGGTGGACGAGCTGCTGCGGGGCGCCGGGGACCCGGCCCGGGTCGAGGGCACCGCCCGCTGGTACGCGCGGTTCACCGAGGCCGTACGGGCCGTCGCGAAGGCGGCGCACACGGCCGGCGCCACCCTGCTGGACGACCCGGGCGAGCTGGCCGTCCTGTTCGACAAGCGGCTGTGCCACGGGGTGCTGGACGCGGCGGGCGTCCCCGTGCCGTACTCGCCGACCTCCGGTCCGCAGGCGCCGCCGGTGCGCGGCTGGGACGATGTGCGGGCGGCGCTCGGCGCGGGCGGCATGCACCGTGCGTTCGTCAAGCTCGCGCACGGCTCGTCCGCCTCCGGTGTGCTCGCCGTCGAGTACGCGGGCCCGGGCCGCATCCGGGCCAGCACCTCGGTGGAGCGCGCGGAGGACGGCTCGCTCTTCAACTCGCTGCGGGTGCGGCGGTACGACCGGGAGCGGGAGATCGCCGCGATCGTGGACACGCTGGCCCCGGACGGGCTGCACATCGAGCGCTGGCTGCCCAAGGCGTCACAAGCCAAGCGCGCCGCCGATCTGCGGGTGGTGGTGATCGACGGCCGGGCGACCCACGCCGTCGTACGGACCAGCCGCTCCCCCATGACCAATCTCCACCTCGGGGGCGTGCGCGGCGATCTGGCCGCCGCCCGCGCGGCCGCGGAGGAGGCCGGGGTGGCGTGGAGCACCGTGCTGGGCACGGCGGAGCGGGCGGCGGCCTGCTTCCCGGACACCCTGTGCGTCGGGGTGGATCTGCTGCCCGGCACCGGGTGGCGGCGGTTCGCGGTCGGCGAGGTCAACGCGTTCGGCGATCTGCTGCCGCGGCTGACCGGGCTGCCCGGCAGCGGCGCCGAGGACCAGGACACGTACGCGGCGCAGGTCACCGCCGTGGTCCGCGCACACCGGGAGGAGGCCCAGCACGATGCCGCAGTCTGACCCGGTACTGGCCGAACCCGATATGAACGCGGTCGTGGGCAGCCACGATCTGCTGCTGGTCACCCTGGACACCCTGCGCTACGACGTCGCCGCCGAGCTCGCCGCCGCCGGCCGGATCCCGAACCTGACCGCCCGGATGCCGGGCGGGGCCTGGGAGGAGCGGCACGCTCCCGGCAGCTTCACCTACGCCTCCCACCAGGCCATGTTCGCCGGTTTTCTGCCCACCCCGGCCCGGCCGGGCCCGCACCGGCGGCTGTTCGCGGCGCGCTTCGCGGGCAGCGAGACCACGGCCGAGGGGACGTACGTCTACGACACCCCGGACCTGGTGACCGGGCTCGCGGCGGCCGGGTACCGCACGGTGTGCATCGGTGGCGTCGGCTTCTTCACCAAGCGGGGCCCGATGGGCTCGGTGCTGCCCGGCTACTTCCAGGAGAGCCACTGGGAGCCGGAGTTCGGCGTCCCCTCCCCCACCTCCTTCGAGGCGCAGATCGCCTGCGCCGAGCAGGTCATCGGGAATCTCACCCCGGACCGGCGGCTGTTCCTCTTCGTGAACGTGTCCGCGCTGCACCAGCCCAACTGGTTCCATCTGCCGGGCGCGACCCGCGACAGCGGTGACTCGCGCGCCTCCCACGCCGCCGCGCTGGAGTACGTCGACCGCCACATCGGCCGCCTCCTCACCGCGATGGGCGGCCGCGGCCCCGGCTTCGCGATCGTCTGCTCCGACCACGGCACGGCGTACGGCGAGGACGGCTACGCGGGCCACCGGCTCGGCCACGAGGCCGTCTGGACCGTGCCGTACACCCACTTCTTCCTTGGGACCCGATGAACACCGCCACCACCGCCCCGGCCCTCCGCCCGTACCAGAGTTACGTCTACGCCTACCCGCACAAGACCGCGTACCACCCGCTGACGGACCGGCCCGCGCTGCGCACGCTGTGGGCGGACGAGCCGAAGGACGCGCTGTCGCTGTATCTGCACATCCCGTTCTGCGAGGTGCGCTGCGGCTTCTGCAATCTCTTCACCCGGATCGGCGCCCCGGACGGCCTCACCACGGCGTATCTCGACGCGCTGGAGCGCCAGGCGGACGCGGTGTCCGAGGCGCTCGGGGACGGTGCCCGGTTCGCCGCCGCGGCCTTCGGCGGCGGCACTCCGACGTTTCTGGAGGCGGCCGAGCTGGAGCGGCTGTGCGACATCGCGGAGAAGCGGATGGGCGCGGAGCTGGCCGCCGTGCCGCTCTCCGTCGAGGCGTCCCCGGCCACCGCCACCGCCGACCGGCTCGCCGTGCTCGCCGCGCGCGGGACGACGCGGCTGAGCCTGGGCGTGCAGAGCTTCGTGGACGAGGAGGCCCGTTCGGCGGTCCGGCCGCAGCGCCGGGCCGATGTCGAGGCGGCGCTGTCCCGGATCCGCGAGGCGGGCATCCCCGTCCTCAACATCGACCTGATCTACGGCATCGACGGCCAGACCGAGCACAGCTGGCTGCGTTCCCTGGACGCGGCCCTCGCCTGGCGCCCCGAGGAGCTGTATCTCTATCCCCTCTACGTCCGCCCGCTGACCGGCCTCGGCCGCAAGGAGGCCGCCGAGACCGATGACGAGTGGGACGGGCGGCGGCTGCGGCTGTACCGGCTGGGCCGGGACCAGCTGCTCGCGCACGGCTACGAGCAGGTGTCGATGCGCATGTTCCGCCGTACGGGCGCGCCCGCGACCGGCGGCGAGGACCACGCCTGCCAGACGGACGGCATGATCGGCCTGGGCTGCGGCGCCCGCTCCTACACCTCCGGGCTGCACTACTCCTTCGACTACGCGGTCGACATGCGGGAGATACGCGGCATCATCGACGACTATGTGTCCCGCCCCGAGGCCGACTTCGCCCGCGCCGAGCACGGCCGGGCGATCACCGGCGACGAGGCCCGCCGCCGCCATCTGCTCCAGTCCGTCCTTCAGGCCGAGGGTCTGGAGGTGGCCGGCTACCGGGCCCGGTTCGGCGCCGATCCGGCCGAGGACTTCCCCGGGGAGCTGGCCCGGTTCGCCGCCCGCGGCTGGCTGGATCCGGCCGCGGAGCCCGGTCGGCTGAGGCTGTCGGCGGAGGGCCTGGCGCGCTCCGACGCGCTCGGCCCCGAGCTGTTCTCGCCCGCCGTGCGCGCCGCGATGGCCGCGTACGAGGCGAAGTGATCGCGGGGGCGGCGCTGTGGACCTGACGATCCTGTACCGGGGCCCGCTGGCCTCCTGCGACTACGACTGTCCGTACTGCCCGTTCGCCAAGCGGCGCGACAGCCGGGAGACCCTGCGCGCCGACCGGGCCGCGCTGGAGCGCTTCACGGCATGGGCCCGGGAGCAGCCGGGCGACCGGCTGTCGGTGCTGTTCACCCCGTGGGGCGAGGGGCTGACGCGCTCCTGGTACCGCCGTGCGCTCACCGAGCTGAGCCGTCTTCCGCACATCGAGCGGGTGGCGATCCAGACCAATCTGAGCTGCCGCACCGACTGGACGGCCGAGGCCGACCGCGACACGCTCGCGCTGTGGTGCACGTACCACCCGGGCCAGACGCCGTACGACCGGTTCCTGGCCAAGTGCCGGGAGCTGGCCGCGCGCGGGGTGCGCCACAGCGTGGGGATCGTCGGCCTTCCCGGCCATCTCGACCAGGCTCGCAGGCTCCGCGCCGAGCTGCCCGAGCAGGTCTATCTGTGGGTGAACGCGGCGGAGGGCCACACCTATTCGGACGCCGAGGCCGCCGACTGGACGGCGCTCGATCCGCTCTTCGGCTACAGCCGCCACCCCCACCGAAGCGCCGGTATGCCGTGCCGGACCGGCGCCTCGGTGATCTCGGTGGACGGTGACGGCACGGTGCGCCGCTGCCACTTCGTCCGCACCGAGCTGGGCAATCTGTACGACGGTTCCTACCGTGCGGCGCTGCGGCCCCGGGCCTGTCCGCTCGCCGTGTGCGACTGCCACATCGGCTACGTCCATCTGGAGTCGCTGCCGCTGTACGACGTGTTCGCGGGCGGGGTCCTGGAGCGGATCCCCGCCACGCCCGGTCAGGAGGTCTTGTGGCCCACTCCGCCGTAGACGCCGACGGACGCCAGCGCCGCCGCGTCGGGCGGCGGTCCGTCCGGGCGCCACAGCGGCGCCCGGACCAGCCCCGGTTCGAGCATCGTGAACCCGTCGAAGAACGGCACGATCTCGGCGTGGCGGCGCAGGCTCAGCTCGGCGGTGGACTTCCGGTACACCTCGTCGGCCACCCGGTCGGGCCCGTGGAAGTCCAGCGTGCCGTGGCTGATGACCAGACGGCTCGCCGGGGCCAGCGGTTCGGTCAGGGTGGCGATGATGCCCGCCGGATCCTCCGCGTCCGAGACGAAGTGGAGGACCGCGACCAGCAGCAGCGCCACGGGTTCGGTGAAGTCGATGCCGTCGCGTACGGCCGGGTGGGCCAGGATCTCGGCGGGTCTGCGCACGTCGGCCAGCGTGAAGTGGGTACCGGCTGTGCTGGTCAGCTTGGCGTCGGCGTGCGCGGCGACGATCGGGTCGTTGTCGATGTACACGACCCGGGTGTCCGGGGCGATCTCCCGGGCCACTTCATGGGTGTTGGGCGAGGTCGGTATGCCCGTCCCGATGTCGATGATCTGGCGTATGCCGCTCGCCACCGCCGTACGGACGGCGCGCAGCAGGAACGCGCGGTTGGCGCGGGCGCTGGCGAGGACGTCCGGCGACTGCCCGACGATGCGCTCGGCGGCCTCGCGGTCGATCTCGTAGTTGTCCTTTCCCCCCAGGTAGTAGTCGTACATCCGGGCCGGATGCGGTCTGCTGGTGTCGATGTCCTGGCCGGACACCCGCGAGCCGGAGACGCGGGATGCGGATAATCGCTGTCCCGGTAATCGCCGGTCGGGTAATCGCCGGTCGGGTAGTTCTTGGTCGGTCACACCATGTCCCCTTGTCACTCCCCGTCGTTCCCCCACGGTCGCGCGGGCGTCACAGAAGCAGGAAGTCGGCCTCTCCGGCCTTCGCCCCCTGGATGAAGCTCTTCATCTCCACGTTCGTGTAGATCAGAGCCGGTCCGTCCGGGTCGGTCGACTGGCGCAGTGCCACCCGGCCGTCCTTCAGCCTCATCGCCTCGACGCAGCTTCCCCCATTGCCACCGCTCCACGGCTTGTGCCAGCCCTCGGAACCGAGGTCCCTGGCCGGCATGCCGCTGTAGGCGCGGCTCCCGCATATGCGATCCATCGTTCAGATCTCCTTGCGAATGCCACTCAGAATGGCCTGAGTGGTCTGTGCAGGCGCGGCCTGCGCGCACATCCGGTCCAGGGCCTCCAGGAACGCCGAGACGTCATCGCGCTGGTCGAAGTAGGAGCCGCTCACGAGCGTCTCCGTATACGCGATATCGGGCAGCTCCGGGATCGGGAACCGGAAGATATGGAAGGGGCCGTACATCGCCGGGTGCGGACCGGCGTCGAACGGCATGACCTGCAGTCTGATCTGGGGTGAGTCGGCGACCTCGATGAGCCGGCCGATCTGGGCCCGCATGGTCTCGGGCCCGCCGATGGGACGGCGCAGCACCGTCTCGTCCATCACCACCCACAGCATCGGCGGCTCGGGGCGGCGCAGCAGGGCCTGCCGCTCCATCCGCAGCGCGACGTTGCGCTCGATCTCGCTCTCGGGGGCGTGCGCCATGCCCGCGCGGAGCACCGCGCGGGCGTAGTCCTCGGTCTGGAGGAGGCCGGGGATGTAATGCGGCTCGTAGGCGCGGATGAGGTTGGCTTCGACCTCAAGGCTCACGAACGTGTTGAACCAGTCGGGCAGAACGTCCCGGAACCGGTGCCACCAGCCGTTCTTGTTGGCCTCGCGCGCGAGGGAGAGGAATGCCTCGACCTCTTCGGGGTCGGTGACGCCGTACGTGCGCAGCAACTTCTCGACGTACGGGAGCTTCAGGCCGACCTCGGCCTTCTCCATGCGCCGGATCGTGGCATGGGTGACGTCCAGGGCCCGCCCGGCCTGCTCGAAGGACAGTCCGGACTTCTCGCGAAGGTCCTGGAGCCGCTTGCCGAGCACGACCCGCAGGACGGTCGGCGCACCGCCCGACCGCGCATCCGCCACTATCGTCCCCCTCCACTTACTGTCACAGCACAGCAGTCTGGCACGGGCTCAGCTTTCGGAACAGTCTGTCCTTCCGATTCTGTAATTTACAGACTGAACCTTGTCACAAGCGATCGTGACAGAGCATAGTGTCGGACGTGGCTCCTTCCTACGAGGCTCTCCGGTTAGGGCACAGCGGCTCGACAGTCGCTGCGTGCCTTCAGGACGCGTTTCGTCTCCCGGCGCTGAGCACGTCCGTCGCGGAGGCGAGAAGGCATGTCGTCCTGCGGCTGCGCTCGTGGGGTGTCGATCAGGACACCCGCGACAGCGCCGAATTGGTGGTCTCCGAGCTGTTCACCAACGCGGTCCGCCACACCTCCAGCGACGAGGTGCGCTGCTCACTGCAGCTCATGGGGACCCGGCTGCGCCTCGAGGTGGCCGACCAGGGCTGTGCGCGCACGGTGCCGCAGGCGCGGTCGTCGGTGAGCGTGGACCAGGAGGGCGGCCGCGGGCTGATGCTGGTCGAGGCCCTGTCCCAGGCATGGGGCGTACGGCCCCACACGGGCGGCGCGGGCCGCGCCGTATGGGCCTACCTGGCCTGAAGGACCGAGGGCCTGAGGAGCGAAGGGGCTACGGGGCCGGTTCAGGGACGGAGCGGCAGCAAGTCCGGGCGCTTGGGCTCCACATGGTCCCCCGAGGAGACCCCGCGCAGCCGCCGCCCGATCCAGGGCACCAGATACTCGCGCGCCCAGTGGATGTTGTCCCGCCGCACCTCGGCGGGGGTGCGCTGGCCGTCGTCCGGCCACGGCTGGTCGGGGTCGGCGGGCACTTCGAGACCGAGGACCTGGCCGGCGCGCAGCGCGACCCGGGTGTGCCCGTCGGGCGACAGATGGAGCCGGTCGTCGTCCCAGGCCCGCCGGTCCTGCACCGAGCGCAGCGACCACAGGTCGAGCACCGGGCAGTCGTAGCGGTCGGCGATCGCCCGCACATGTGCGGTGTACGTGGCGATCTTGCCCCGCAGATGGCGGAGCACCGGAATCCCGCGGGTGTCGAATCCCGTGCACAGCAGCACGGTGGGCACCCGCGACCTGAGGTCGGCGACGGCCGCCTCGTAGCGCCGGGCGACATCGTCGGGGTCGCTTCCGGGCCGCAGGATGTCGTTGCCGCCCGCGCAGAAGGTGACCAGGTCGGGACCGAGGTCGATCGCCCGCGGCACCTGCTCCTCGACGATCGGGTCCAGGAGCCGGCCGCGCACGGCGAGGTTGGCGTAGCGGAATTCGTGTTCGGGCCGCCGGTCGGAGAGCAGGACGGCGAGCCGGTCGGCCCAGCCGATGAAGACGCCGTCCGGGCCGGGATCGCCGACGCCCTCGGTGAAACTGTCCCCGATGGCTGCGTACGACCCGATCACGTCACTGTTGAGTCTTTGCGAATCGTCTGCCACATCCGGACATCATTCACCCCGGCACGTGACCTACGCCACCGTAACCAGCCCTTGACCAGGGGTGAGTTATCCCACCTGGTCAGTTCGGCGGAGGTGGAATACGGCGGCGGCCAGGTCGCCGCGCAGCCCGGTGCGCAAGCCCCGGTGGCCGAGCACCGCCCCGCGGTGGACGGTTCCGGTGGCCAGGTCCTCGTACGCGGAGGCCGGGTCGAGGCCGCGCAGCCGCAGCGGGGGCTGGGGTTCGCCGAAGCCCTGCGCGTGCAGCCACGCCAGCACCACGGTCTCCTCGCCGCGCACGTACTGCACCGCGCTGAGCCCGCCGCCGCCCGGCGGCCGCAGCCGGTACTGCTCACCGTGCTGGACGACGGGCCGGATCCGCTTGTAGAGCGCCACCCAGTCGCGGGCCTCGGTGAGTTCGGCCTCGCTCCACTTGGTCAGGTCGCCGCCGACGCCGAGCACCCCGGCCATCGCGCTGACGAAGCGGAAGCCGAGCCCGCTGGTGCGCTGGTTGCCCATGACGTTGGGGCTGTCGGTGACCCAGGCGGCCATCACCCGTGCCGGGTGCAGCTGGCTGAAGCCGTGCTGGATGGCGAGGCGGTCCAGCGGGTCGGTGTTGTCCGAGGTCCACACCTGGTCGGTGAGGCCGAGGATGCCCAGGTCGATCCGGCCGCCGCCGCCCGAGCAGGACTCGAAGGCGACCCCGGGGTGGGCGGCGCGCAGCCGCCCCAGCAGCTCGTACAGCCCGCGCACGTGCTCGACGCCCAGCCGCTGCGGATACGGGTCGCCGGGCCAGCCGGGGTCGGTGAAGGAGCGGTTGAAGTCCCACTTCACATAGTCGATGGGGGCGCTGCTCAGCAGGGTGTCCAGCCGTTCCCACAGATACGCGCGGACGTCGGGCCGGGCGAGGTTGAGCACCAGCTGGTTGCGGAACTCGGTGCGGGTGCGGCCGGGGTGGTGCTGCACCCAGTCGGGGTGGGCGCGGTAGAGGTCGCTGTCGGCGTTGACCATCTCCGGTTCGACCCAGATGCCGAACCGCATGCCCAGGCCGTGCACCTCGTCGGCGAGCGGCTTCAGCCCGTGCGGGAAGCGGTCCGGGTTGGGGGTCCAGTCGCCGAGCCCGGCCCGGTCGCTGGTGCGGGACCCGAACCAGCCGTCGTCCACGACGAACAGCTCGACGCCGAGACCGGCGGCGAGCCGGGCGAGGGAGCGCTGCTGCTCCTCGCTCACCTCGAACTCGGTGGCCTCCCAGGAGTTGTAGAGGACGGGCCGCTCCCGGTCGGCGCCGGGGATGACGTGGGCGAGCTGCCAGGCGTGCCATCCGCGGCTCGCGGCGCCGAAGCCGCGTTGAGTCCACAGACCCGCGAAGACGGGGGTGGTGAAGGACTCGCCGGGGGCGAGGAGCAGCAGTCCCGACTCGTCGTGACCGGCGCCGCCGACGGTCTGCGCGGTGCCGTCGGCGAGCTGCTGGACGGCGATCCGCCAGGACCCGGACCAGGCGAGCGCGCAGCTGTGCACCTCGCCGCTCTCCTCGGTGGCCGTGCCGTCGTCGAGCGCGACCCAGGGCAGCTGCTGGTGGCTGGTGTGGCCGCGGCGGCTGCCGATCACCTTCTCGCCGGGGGTGAGGTCGGTGCGGGCGATGCGGCTCTCGGCGGCCCACCGCCCGTACAGATGGCTCAGCCGCCGCCGGTCCGCGGTCGGCAGCGACCAGGCGGCGGAGTCGGCGCGCAGCAGCTCCAGCGGGGCGTCGTCCGGCGTGCCGGTGTGGGTGAGGGTGGTCCAGCGCTCGATGACGTCGCCGTCGTCCCGCATCCGGTAGTGGAGGGTGATGTCGAGGTGGTGGAGCGGGTCGTGGAAGCGCAGCCGCAGCTCGTCGCCGCTCACGGTGCTGTCTTCGAAGCGCCACTCGGTGCCGCGTACGCCCGCCGCGCGGACGGACAGGGCGGGGCGTACGAAGCGCGGGCCGCCCTCCACCGGATACTCCTCGCGCCCGTCCAGCGGCGATTCGAAACCGCGCTCGGCGGGCAGTGGTTCGGCGGCGAGGGCTTCGGCGTCCGGGACCGTGAGGCGCGGGCCCCAGTGGAGATGGAGCAGGGTGTCCTCGCCGGTGAGGTGCAGGGCGTAGCTGCTGTGTCGTCCCGAGAGCAGCCAGAGGCGACCGTTTCCGCCGATTTCAATCATCACACATCCCCAATTCCCCACAGGTAACAACATCATCGGGCAGGCCGCCCCGCACGGCAATGACCCCGCTCACGGTCCGAAGAACTGATTGCAGCAGGAACGCAATGTCGTATGGTCAGCAGAACCCGCCTCGTCGACGAGCGGCGCGGCGGCCGATCGTGAGGAGCGCCCGTGACGCAGCCGTCGCCGCAGGTCCCGCAGGCCGAACCCGAGCTCGTAGGGGTACGCAACTTCCGCGACGTCGGCGGTCTGCCGACCATCGACGGCCGTCGCGTACGGCCCGGCGTGCTGTTCCGCAGCGGCCACCTCGCCCATGCCACCGACAGCGACGCGGCCTTCCTCGACTCCCTCGGCCTGCACACGGTCTTCGACTTCCGCAACGCGGCCGACATCAAGCTGGAGGGCCCGGACGTCTCCCTCTCCGGCGTACGGAACGTGAACGTTCCGCTGTCCGACCCGGCCGACGGCGCCGGGTTCTGGACCATGGTGCGCGAGGGCGACCTCAACACCCTGCGCGAGCTGCTGGACGACGGGCGCGCCGAGCGGCGGATGATCAACGCGTACCGGGCCATCATCACCAGCCGCATCGTGGAGCACGGCCGGGTGCTCAGCGCCATGGCGGAGGACAGCTCCCCCGTGCTGATGCACTGTTCCGCGGGCAAGGACCGGGCCGGTCTCTCGGTCGCGGTGACCCTGCTCGCGCTCGGCGTCGAGCGGGAGGCCATCGAGGCCGACTATCTGGAGTCGGCCGCCGCCCACCGCCGCTACAAGATCTGGCGCAAGGGCAATCCCTCGGACGGGTCCGACCCCATGTCCCCCGAGGTGCTGGCGCTGCTGAGCCCGCTCTTCGACGCGCGCCCCGCCTATCTGACGGCGGCCTTCGAGACGATAGAGGAGACCTGGGGCGGCACCGACCGCTATCTCACCGAGGGCCTGGGGCTGACCGCCCCGCAGCGGACGCGGCTGCGGGACCGGCTGCTCACCGCCTGACGGACCCCGGTCAGCGCCCCGGAAGCCCCCACGGGCTGTCGGCCCCGGATTCGGGCTCGGTGACCCAGCCCGCCGTCAGCACCAGACCGCTGGCCCGGTGCACGGCCAGGAAGCCGAACGGGCGGTCGTAGGTGACCTTCACCAGCCTGGCCTTCTGCTGCGGCGGGCCCCCTCCCGGGGCGATGGCGAAGGCGGTCACGGCCGCCGCCCAGAAGCCCTCGGCGCTGAACGACGCGGTCATGGACTGCTGCCCCGAGGACAGCGCCAGCGGGCTCGGGCTGATCCCCGGGAAGTGGCCGCGGGCGGTGTCCTGCGCGGTGACCAGCCCGAACAGCTCCGCGTGCCGCAGCAGATCGTGCCGGGCGGTCACGGTGAACTGCGGGGCGGTGAGGACGAGCGACGGGGTGGTGTCCCAGCTCGTGGCCTCCATGACCGTGACGCCGGGCCCCGCCTCGCCCAGCTGCAGCGCCCAGCCTCCCGACCCCGGGTACCGTCCGGCCACCGCGCCGATCCCGGACTCCAGCACCTCGCCGCCCGGAACACCCTCGGCGCCGAGGACCAGATGCACATCGAGCCCGTTGTCGCCCGCTATCCCCGACAGGGTGAGCGGCCCGGCCGGGGTCTCGGGGACGACCCGCAGCACCCCGTCGAGGTCGCCGGTCGTCCGGCTCAGACCGGCCAGTGACCGGTCCCGCCACGGGCCGTCCTGCGGCTGCAGCCACCCCGGCTGGAACGGCTGCTGCCAGGCCGTCTTCACCGTGAGCGCCCCGGCCAGCACCAGCTGGGTGGTGGGCGTCAGCGGCACCGGCATCTCGGCGATCGCGCCCCCGGTGCACCGGGAGGCCCACGCGTCCAGCTCCTTGCCGTCGCGCTCGCTGTCGCCGGTCAGCACCCCGCGTACGCCCCGCGGAAGCTCCGCCTCCCACTCGGGCCGCACCGGCAGGTCGTGACGGGTCCACAGCCCGGTGGCGGCCGCCACGCCGTCCATCGTGTCCATCGCCTCGACGGCCTCGCGGCCGAGCGCCGTGGCGCCGTCCGCGCCGACACCGAGCGCGTCCGCCAGCTCGCCCCGGGCCGGGCCGTCGGCCGCGCCCGCGAGCAGGGCGAGCAGCGGCCAGGCCCCGGCGCCGGTGAGGACGGTGGACTCCGCGCCGCTCACGGCGGCCCGCGCCCATCGTCCGGTCAGCGCGTTGACGGCCTCCGCGGCGGTCGCTTCGGTCATTGCCGGTCCCCCAACTGGTCAGCGGTTGGCCACCGCCTGCTTGACGAGAGTCCGGCCGAACTCCCACATCAGGCCGCCGCCCCCGTGTGCGTCGTCCATGACCGCTGTGAACGCCTCGACGAAGCGGTCCACTTCCCGCTCGCCGATGATCAACGGCGGGATCAGCTTAATGACCTCCAGATGGTCGCCGGAGACCTGGGTGAGGATGCGATGGCGCTGGAGCAGCGGTGCCACGACCATCTGCGCGAACAGGCCCTTGCGCGCGGTCTGGAGCATCGCCCAGCGGCTGCGCAGCCCGAGCGAGGACGGCTTGCCGAACTCGATGCCGATCATCAGCCCGCGGCCGCGTACGTCGTGCAGCAGCTCGTAGCGGTCGATGAGCGCGGTGAGCCGGTCGCGCAGCAGCTCGCCGGTGCGGCGGGCGCCTCCGACGATCTGCTCGTCCTCCATGACGGCGAGGACGGCCAGCCCCGCCGCCATGGCCTGGGCGTTGGCCCCGAAGCTCGCCGAGTGCACCAGCACCCGGTCCATGGAGGAGTAGACCCGCTTGAAGATCCAGTCCTTGCCGAGGGTCGCGCCGACCGGCACATAGCCACCGGACAGCGCCTTGGCCACGCACACCAGGTCCGGTTCGACGCCGTCCTCATGGCTGTAGGCGAAGAAGTCCCCGGTGCGGCCGAGCCCCGTCTGCACCTCGTCGGCGATGAGCAGCGCCTTGTGGCGGCGCAGCAGCTCCTGCGCGGCCCGCAGAAAGCCCGGCGGCGCCTCACGCACCCCCTTGCCCTGGATCGGTTCGACCACGAACCCGGCGACGTCCCCGCGCTTCAGCTCCCGCTCCAGCGCGGCCAGGTCGCCCATCGCGATGGCGGTGTCGGGCAGCAGCGGTGCGAAGCCGTCGCGGAAGCCGTCCTCGCCGTTGACCGACAGCGAGCCGGTGGTGAGCCCGTGGAAGGCGTGCTCGCAGTAGAGGACGCGCGGCTTGCGGGTCGCGTAGCGGGCGAACTTGAGCGCGGTCTCGACGGCCTCCGTACCGCTGTTGCCGAAGAAGACCCGGTCCAGATGCGGGGCGTGGCCGAGCAGCTTCTCGGCGAGCAGCCCGGGCAGCGGCTGGCAGTCGAAGCGGGTCAGATCGGCGAGCGAGGCGTCCAGGACGTCATGCAGCGCCTTGCGGACGACGGGGTGATGGCGCCCCAGGCCCATCACCCCGAAACCGGCGAGCATGTCCAGGTAGTCCTGGCCCTCGTCGTCCCAGAAGTACGCGCCCTCGGCCCGCTCGTAGATCTTGTCGAAGCCGATGGTGTGCAGCATCCGCGGCAGTTGGTGGTTGAGGTACCGGGTGTGCAGGTCATAGCGCTCGGAGCCGCGCCCGGCCAGGAGCGTGCCCAGGTCGAAGCCCGAGCGCTGCTCGGCTGCTGTCATGCGTCCCTCTCCTTGGCGGCGGCCTCCGCGGCGGCGGCGCGCCCGTCGGCACGGGTGAGGGCCGCACCGATCCGGCCCGCGATCTCGGCGGGGGTGAGCCCGATGTCGGCGAGCACCTCGCCGCGCTTGGCGTGCGGCAGGAACGCCTCGGGGATACCGAAGGTCCGCAGCGGCAGGTCGACCCCGGCGTCCCGCAGCGCCTGGCCGATGGCCGCGCCCACTCCGGCGCTGCGCACGTTGTCCTCGACGACGGCCACCGCGCGGTGGCGGGCCGCGAGCGCGGGCAGTCCGGGGTCGACGGGCTTGAGCCAGCGCGGGTCGACCACGGTGCAGCCGATGCCGCGCTCGGACAGCAGCTCGGCGGCGCGCAGGCCCACCGGCGCCATGACCCCGGCGACCACGAGCAGCACGTCGTCGCCGTCGCCGCGGCGCAGGACGTCCATGCCGCCGATCCGCTCGACGGCCGGGATGGGCGGCCCCACCGACTCCTTGGGGAAGCGGACGACGGTCGGCGCGTCGTCCACGTCGATCGCCTCCCTCAGCTGGGCGCGCAGCTGGTCCGCGTCGCGCGGGGCGGCGATCCGCAGGCCCGGCACCACCTGGAGGACGGACATGTCCCACATGCCGTTGTGGCTGGCCCCGTCAGTGCCGGTGACTCCGGCGCGGTCGAGGACGAACGTCACCCCGCATTTGTGCAGGGCGACGTCCATCAGCAGCTGGTCGAAGGCGCGGTTGAGGAAGGTCGCGTAGACGGCGAAGACCGGGTGCAGCCCGCCGGTGGCGAGCCCGGCCGCCGAGACCGCGGCGTGCTGCTCGGCGATGCCGACGTCCCACACCCGGTCCGGGTACGCCTCGGCGAAGCCCGCGAGGCCGACGGGATCGAGCATCGCGGCGGTGAGCGCCACCACGTCGGGCCGCTCGGCCCCGATCCGCACCATCTCCTCGCCGAACACCGACGTCCACGACCGGCCGCCGGAGGGGATGAGGGGTGCGCAGGTGAGCGGGTCCATCGCGGCGACGGTGTGGAAGCGGTCGGCCTCGTCCTCCAGGGCGGGCCGGTAGCCGCGCCCCTTCTCGGTGAGGCAGTGGACGAGGACGGGGCCGTGGAACCGCTTGGCGCGGCGCAGCGCCCCCTCGACGGCCTCCGTGTCGTGGCCGTCGATCGGGCCCACGTACTTCAGCCCCAGGTCCTCGAACATGCCCTGCGGCGCGAAGGTCTCCTTGAACCCCTTCTTCGCGCCGTGCAGCGATCCGTACAGCGGCTGTCCGACGACGGGGGTGCGCTGGAGGACGTCCTTGCCCCAGGCGAGGAAGCGTTCGTAGCCGTCGGTGGTGCGGAGGGTGGCGAGGTGCCCGGCGAGGCCGCCGATGGTGGGCGCGTAGGAGCGTTCGTTGTCGTTGACGACGATGATCAGCGGGCGGTCGCGGGCGGCGGCGATGTTGTTGAGCGCCTCCCAGGCCATGCCGCCGGTGAGCGCGCCGTCGCCGATGACCGCGACCACATGGTCGGTGCGGCCGCGGATCTCGTTGGCCTTGGCGAGGCCGTCGGCCCAGCCGAGCACGGTGGAGGCATGGCTGTTCTCGATGACGTCGTGGCTTGACTCGGCGCGCGACGGATAGCCGGAGAGGCCGCCCTTGCCGCGGAGCTTGGAGAAGTCCTGGCGGCCGGTGAGCAGCTTGTGGACGTAACTCTGGTGGCCGGTGTCCCACAGGATGCGGTCCACCGGCGAGTCGAAGACGCGGTGCAGGGCTATGGACAGCTCGACGACGCCCAGGTTGGGGCCCAGATGGCCGCCGGTCCTGGCCACCGCGGTGATCAGGAACTCCCTGATCTCCTGGGCGAGTGCGGCAAGCTCCTCCCTGGTCAGCGCCTTGAGGTCGTGCGGGCCCCGGATGTTCTCCAGCAGCGGCATGCTCGGTTCCCCTCCTCGGTGGATCAGCCCGTGGCGGTCTCGCGGGCCGCGCGCAGCGACTCCTTGAGCGAGCCCATGGTGGCCAGGACGGCCGTGGGCTCGTAGCCGCAGTGGGCCATGCAGTTGTCGCAGCGCGGGTCCTTGCCCCGGCCGTACTTGTCCCAGTCGGTCTCCTCGACCAGCTGGCGGTAGGTGGGCACGTACCCGTCGCTCATCAGGTAGCAGGGCCGCTGCCAGCCGAAGAGCGAGTAGTTGGGGATGCCCCAGGCGGTGCACGGGAAGTCGGTCCTGCCCTCCAGGAAGTCCAGGAAGAGCGGGCTGTGGTTGAGCCGCCAGCGCCTGCGGTTGCCGCCCGCGAACGCCTTCCGGAACAGCTCGCGGGTCTGCTCGACGCCCAGGAAGTGCTCCTGGTCGGGTGCCTTCTCGTAGGCGTAGGCGGGCGAGATCATCATCTCGTCCACCTGAAGCTCGTCATTGAGGAAGTCGAGCACCTCGATGATGGTCTGCGGGGTGTCGGTGTTGAAGAAGGTGGAGTTCGTGGTGACCCGGAAGCCACGCCGCTTGGCCTCCTTGATCGCCGCCACGGCCTCGTCGAACACCCCCTCCTTCGCCACCGATTCGTCGTGCCGCTCGCGCAGCCCGTCGATGTGCACGGCGAACGCGAAGTACGGCGAGGGCGTGAACTTGTCCATCTTCTTCCGCAGCAGCATCGCGTTGGTGCACAGGAAGACGTACTTCTTCCGCTGCACCAGCTGCCGGACGATCTCGTCGATCTGCGGATGCATCAGCGGCTCACCGCCCGCGATGGAGACCATCGGCGCGCCCGACTCCAGCACCGCGCCGACCGCCTGCGCCACCGGCATGCGCTGCTTGAGCACCCCCGCCGGATGCTGGATCTTGCCGCAGCCCTCGCACTTGAGATTGCACGCGAACAGCGGCTCCAACTCCACGATCAGCGGGAACTTGTCCCGCCGCTTGATCACCTTCTGGTCAAAGAGATACGTCGCGACCCGGATGGTCTGGCGGAGCGGCATGGCCATCTAGCTCACCTCCTGGGAGTAGAGAAGAACGGTGCCAGTCGAAGAAAGCGGGAAGAACAGTTCGTAGTACCCGGAAAGCCGATATTCCACCGCGCAGTGTCCCGATGCGGACCAGCTCATGTTCAGGAGCGTCCACGATCACCCGAACGGCCGCAACAGGGCGTGCGCCGCCGCGCACCGCGCTGCGCAGGGTGGCGGCGGACTCCATGTCCACCGCGATGGCCCCGGTGGCGTGCAGCTCGGCCCGCTCCGCGCCCCGCACCACATGGTTCGAGCCGACGACGGGGCCGATATGGACGGTGCGCCCGGCGCCGCCGCGGGCCCGCCGGGCATGGCGGGCCAGCGCCTCGGCGAGGATCCGGCTGCCGTGGCACGGGGTGTGACCGGCCGGACCGCGGGTCTCGTCGGCCACCACCAGGTCCCCCGGGTGCATCCCCGGCGCCAGCCCGGCGCAGAAACCGGTGGCGACGACGGCGGTGGGAACGTACGGGAGGACCGCCCCGGTCCGGCCCGCCCCCTCGGCCAGCGCACGGCTCACCGCCCGCTCGGCCGCCTGCGGCCCCATGCCGGTACGCAGCACCGTCACCGGACCGGCGGCGCCGCCGGGACCGGCCCCCCGCAGCGCGAACCGCTCGATGCCGAGCGCGCAGGCGATCAGCAGCGGGGCACCGCCGGTGTCCGGGGCCGGTTCCCGGGCCGGTTGCGGGGACATCAGCTCCTCCGCGGCCGCGCCCCGGTGGCCTCACCGCTCACATAGCGCCCGAGCGCGGTGAGCGGGAAGACCAGCCGGTACAGGTGGTAGTTGATGGAGAAGTCCCAGGGGAAGCCGGTGCCGGTGAAGTACGGCTCGTCCCAGGAACCTTCCTCGTCCTGCGTGGCGGCGAGCCAGCCGACCGCGCGCTCGACCGCCTTGCTCTCCCGCTCCCCCGCCGCCAGCAGCGCCAGCAGCGCCCACGCGGTCTGCGAGGCGGTGGAGGCGCCGCGCCCCCGCCACTCGGGGTCCGGATACGAGCGCTGGTCCTCGCCCCAGCCGCCGTCCTCGTTCTGCACGCTCTCCAGCCAGCGCACGGCCCGGCGGACGGCCGGGTGGAAGGCCGGGATCCCGGCGGCGACCAGGGCGGGGACGACGGAGCCGGTCCCGTACACATAGTTGGTGCCCCAGCGGCCGAACCAGGCGCCGCTGGGCTCCTGCTCGGCCAGCAGCCAGCGAACCGCACGCCGGGTACGCGGGTCACGGGCGCCGCCCTCGTGGGCCAGCATCTCCACGACATGGGCGGTGACGTCGGCCGACGGCGGATCGATGACCTCGCCGAAGTCGCAGAACGGCAGCCGGTTGGGCAGCGGGCTGGTGTTGTCGGCGTCGAAGGCGCCCCACGCCCCGTTCCGGGACTGCATGCCGAGCGTCCAGCGCACCCCGCGCTTCACGGCCGCCCCGAGCCGCTCCGGCCGGGGGTGGTCGACGCGGCGCAGCGCGAGGATGACCTCGGCGGTGTCGTCGATGTCGGGGTAGTTGTCGTTGTGAAACTCGAACGCCCAGCCGCCGGAGGCCAGCCGGGGCCGCTTGACCGACCAGTCGCCGGGCCGGTCGATCTGCTCGGCGAGCATCCAGTCGGCGCTTTTGACCAGGGCCGGATGGTCGGGGGCGAGCCCGGCGTCGGCGAGCGCGATGACGGCCAGACAGGTGTCCCAGACCGGGGACTGACACGCCTCGATCATGCGGCTGCCGTCCTCGCGCCAGACGGCGAAGCGGTCCAGCGAGTCGAGCCCGGCGCGCATCACCGGGTGGTCGAGGTCGTAGCCGAGGAGGTGGAGCGCGATCACGGAGTAGACGGCGGGCGGCTGGATCCCGCCCCAGCAGCCGTCGTTCTCCTGCCGCTCCACGATCCAGCGGGCGCAGGAGCGCAGCGCCGCCCGGCGCAGCGGGCGCACGGCCACCTTGCGGTAGAGGTGCAGGGCCCGGTCCAGCCGCTGGAAGGCGCCGTCCCAGGAGGCGAGGGGGGAGACCGGGCGCGGCGGACGGGGTCTTCGCGGGTCGGCCTGCAGTTCGTCGAGGGAGAACGGGGCGGGGCGCACCGGGCGCTTCGCGGAGACGACGGTGAGCGGCACGATGGTCTGCCGCGCCCAGCAGCCGAAGTCGTAGAGGTTGAGCGGCAGCCAGCTCGGAAAGTAGATGATCTCCGGCGGCAGCTCGGGCAGGTCCTCCCAGCGCCACCAGCCGAAGAGCGCCAGCCAGATGCGGGTGAAGACCCTGCTGTTCGGCACGCCGCCCTGGTCCCGCACCCACGCCGAGGCGGCCGCCATGTGGGGTGCGTCGGGCGCGTCACCGGCCAGCCGGAGGGCGACGTACGCCTCGATCGTGGCGGACAGGTCCGGCGGGCCGCCGTGGAAGGTGACCCAGGTGCCGTCCGCGTTCTGCCGCGCGCGGATGTGGCGGCCCGCGGCGTCGAGCACGTCGGGGGTCTGGATGCCCAGGAACTGCCGGAGCATCAGGTCCTCGGCGTCCATGGTGACGTTGGTCTCCAGGTCGCCCTTCCACCAGCCCTGCTCGTCCTGGCGGGAGAGCAGCTGCCGGACCGCGCGGGCCGTCGCCTCACGGGCGAGCACTAACGTCTTGGACTCGGATGACTCGGACGGTTGGACGGTTGTCGCTGTCATGGCTTCCCCTCTGCAGTGTGATCTGCCGTCGTTGGGGCCTCCGTCGGCCGGCACCGGGCTGGTGCCGGCCGGCGACTGCGAGCCTGGTCCTAGGGTGTCTTGCCCCCTACGGCCTAGACGCGGTCGGTTGTGATCATCTCTCCCGGACGACGACGAAGTCCGCGAGCGCCACGAACTGATCTCGTACGTCGCCGGGCATGTCCACCTCGTCGAGGGCCTCGATGGCCGTCGCGTACTGGCGGCGGGCCTCCTGCGAGGTCCAGTCCCGGCCGCCCGCCTCCTCGATCAGCGCGGCGCGGGTCGCGAACTCCTCCTCGCTGAAGTCGGCGAACTCCTCCTCCGGCTTGTGCGCGTCGGCCGCGAGGATCTGCGCCAGGTCCTCCGACGCCCGGCCCCCGGCGGCCAGGGCGGCGACGACCGGCAGCGACTTCTTGCGCTGCCGCAGATCGCTCCAGGTCTGCTTGCCCGTCGAGACCGGGTCGCCCCAGATGCCGAGCACGTCGTCCACGGCCTGGAAGGCGAGCCCCAGGTGGTACCCGTACCGCTCCAGGGTGTCGGCGGCACGGTCGTCGGCGCCGCCGAGCACGGCACCGATGGAGGCGGCGCAGGCGAGCAGCGCGCCCGTCTTGTTGCCCTCCATCTCCAGGCACTCCTCGACGGTGACCCGCTCACGGTGCTCGTAGGAGATGTCCTGCGCCTGGCCGTCGATCAGCTTGCGGGTCGCGGAGGTGAGACGGCGGGTGGCCCGCCCGGCCTCCACGGTGCCCAGCTCCAGCAGTATTTCCCCGGCCAGGGCGAAGAGCGCGTCCCCGACCAGGATCGCCTGGGCGGGACCGTGCACCTTCCACACCGTGTCGCGGTGCCTGCGCTGCTCGTCACCGTCCATCAGGTCGTCGTGCAGCAGCGAGAAGTTGTGCACCAGCTCGACCGCGACCGCGCCGGGCACCCCGATCTCCGGAGCCGCGCCGGCCGCCTGCGCGGACAGCAGCGCGAGCGCCGGGCGCACGGCCTTGCCGCCGTCCCCCGCGGCGGGCCGGCCGTCGGCGTCGATCCAGCCGAAGTGGTAGGCGGCGACGGTGTCCATGGGCGGAGCCAGCCGGTCCACCGCCGCGCGCAGCACCGGCGTGGCAAGCGTACGGCCGCGCTCCAGCAGCGCGATGACGCCTGCGGAGTCGACTGGGGTCGCCGGGGTCACGGTCTCTCCTCTGGGTTCTGTGGTGGTGCTCATGCCGCCTCCTTGGGCGTCCCCCCGCCGAAGGCGGGAAGCGGAATCAAATGCGAGCGGCCTGGTGCGGAGAGCGCGGCGCGGGCCGCGGTGAGCCCGCTGCGCACGGCGCCCTCCATGGTCGCGGGCCAGCCGGTGGCGGTCCACGCGCCGGCCAGGTACACGCCGGGCGCGTGGGTCGGGGCGTCCGGCCGCAGCCGGCCGACGCCGGGGACCGGGGCGAACGTCGCGGTGCGCTCCCGGGTGACGAAGAAGTCCCGTACCCGCGCGCCGCGGGCGGTCGGCAGCAGCCGCTCCAGCTCCGGCAGATAGCGGGCACGCAGCTCGGCCACCGGACGGTCGATGTCGTCGTGGGCGGCGGACTGCGACACCGCCAGATACTGGCTGTCCCCGGCCCCCGGCGCGTGCCGCAGCCCCGAGGCGTCGGTGCGGTCGAAGACCCACTGGACGGGGCTGCCGAGCGCGGCGAAGAACGGGCGGCGCAGCACGGTGCGGTCGTAGACGACGTGCAGATTGAGGATGGGCGCGGTGCCGATCCGCAGCAGCCGGTCCGGGTCGTCGAGGGCGCCGTCGGGCAGCAGGGCGTGCGCGTCCCGCTGCGGTACCGCGAGGACCACGGTGTCCACCGGCTCGTGGAGCGGGCCGCGGTCGGTGTGCGCGGTCCAGCGGCCCTCGGCCGCGGTGACGGCGGTGACGCGGGTGCGCAGCTCGGTCCGTACGCCCGCCGCGTCCAGGGCGGCGCGGGCGAGGGTGTCGTGCAGCTCGCCGAGCGGGGCCCGGGCCCAGCCGATGTCGGCGGCCCCGGCCTCGGAGAGCAGCCCGGTCTTGAAGACCATCGCGGCCAGGCCCAGCGAGGCGTCCCCGGCGGTGGCGTTGAGCGTGGCCACGCCCACCAGGTCCCACAGCGCCTCGACGGCGCGCGGCGACTGGCCGTGGCGGCGCAGCCAGCCCGCGAAGTCCTCCGCGTCCAGCGCCGGGTCCAGCGGGTCGAGCCGCCCCAGGGCGAGCGCGGCGCGGCCCACCGCCGCGCGCTCGGCGAGCGAGAGGTGCGGGTAGGTGGCGAGGCTGGCGGCCAGGTGCAGCGGCACCGGCAGACCGGTGCGGCGCAGTCGGCCGAGCCGCCGCCCGGGCCGCGCGGCGGCGTCCAGCACGGGTACGTCCAGCCGGTCCTGGAGCGGGGCGAGCCGGGCGGCGCCGACCCGGTCCAGGAACCACTGGTAGGCGGTGCAGCAGCGCAGATGGACGTGCTGCCCGTTGTCGACGGTCAGCTCACCGGCCGGTGAGGAGCGGCGGAACGAGAAGGCGAGCCCGCCGAGCCTCGGGCGCCCTTCGAGCAGCGTGACGCGCACACCGGCGTCGGCGAGCGCGAGCGCCGCGGTGGTCCCGGCGAGCCCGCCGCCGATCACCACCGCCGTCCGCGCGCCCGGCGGCTCGCTCGCGTGTTCGCGCGGGTCATGGACGAGCGCGGCCGCCCCCTCGGGGCGGCCTGCCGGGTCCGGGTCCGGCCGGTCGGCGGAGTGTGCGGTGCCAGCTGTCATGTGTTCACCCCCTCGGGGGAACACGACGCCGCGCCGGGCCCGGAGGTTGCGTCCGCGTCGATCATGGGAGCCTCCCGGCCCCGCGGCGGACGGCGGTGCGGGTGTCGAGCCCGGCGAGGCCGCGCATCGCGACGTACGCCTTCTCATGGCCCGGCAGCGAGACGCGGCCGCGCAGGACGGCCGCGGGGTCCTGGGCGATCCGCTCCAGAAGTCTGCGGTAGATGCCCGCCATGGCGGCTACGCACGCCCCGCTGCGCCGGTCGAGCAGAGGCAGCAGCCGGTATCCCTCGGCGAAGAGCGCCCTGGCGCGCCGGACCTCGAACTGCACCAGCCCGGTGAAGTCGGCGCCGGGCGGGACGACCGAGGTGTGGAAGGCCGCCGTGCAGCCGAACTTGGCGAGGTCGTCGGAGGGCAGATAGGTGCGCCCGGTCGTGGCGTCCTCGCGGACGTCGCGCAGGATGTTGGTCAGCTGCAGCGCGAGACCGAGCGTATCGGCGTATTCGGGGGCGCGATCGGCATCGCGCGCGCCGGGTACGGTGCCGAACACGCCCAGGGAGAGCCGCCCGATGGCGCCCGCCACACAGCGGCAGTAGTCCTTGAGGTCGTCCCAGGTCTCGTACGTCTCCCCGGCCACGTCCTTCAGCACGCCGTCGATCAGCTCGTCGAGCCCGCCGAGCGGGATCGGGAAGCGCCGGGCGGCGTGGGTGAGCGCGACGGCCACCGGATCGGTGTCGTCCTCCTGGATCGCGCCGCCGCGGATCCGGTCGAGCAGCGCGCGGGTCTGGTTAAGCCGGGCCCGCTTGGCGTCGTCGGCCAGCGCGCCGTCACCGATGTCGTCGATGCGGCGCGAGAAGGCGTAGAGCGCGGACATCGCGTGGCGCTTCTCGGTGGGCAGCAGCCTGATGCCGTAGGCGAAGTTGCGAGCCTGGTGCCCGGTCACGGCCTCGCAGTAGCGGTAGGCCGCGAGCACTGGCGCGGACGCGTGCGGAGATCCGTCCACGGTCCGGCTCACCCCTCTCTTCGCAGTGTCGCCCCCACCTCGCGCAGCAGGCTGAGCTTGGTGGGCCTGGGCGGTCCAGGGAGTACGTCATGTCCCGCGGCCGCGACCGCCCGCAGGGCGGCTCGCCCCCCGGCCACGAATCCGGCGAGCAGCACCTTCAGCCTGCCGTGGACGCTACCCACCAGGGGGGTGCCTTCATTCAGCAGGTCTCGGGCGCGTTCCGCCTCGTACGCGACCAGGGCACACACCGATGCGCCACCCTTCGGGGCGGCGAGGTCGGCCTCGGTCACTCCGAAGCGTTTCATGTCCTCTGCCGGGAGGTAGACGCGGTCCCTGCGAAGGTCCTCGGAGACGTCCTGAAGGTGCTCGATGATCTGCAGGGCGGTGCAGATCGCGTCGGAGCGGCGGACCCGCTCGGGGGTGGCGGTGCCGGTGATGCCGAGGACGAGCCGCCCCACCGGGTTGGCGGACAGCTCGCAGTAGTCCAGCAGCTCCTGGAAGGAGGCATACCGCCGGACCCGCTGGTCCTGGCGGTTGGCCTCGATCAGGCCGCGGAAGGGTCCCGGGGTGAGACCGTGGCGGCGGACGGTGGGGCCCAGCGCGCGCAGCAGCGGATGGCGGGGCGGCGCGGCGGCGGCGCCGTCGAAGACGCGGTCGAGATCGGCCTCGAAGGCGTCGAGCATCGCTACGGAGTCGTCGGCGAGGGACCGGTCGAGGCCCAGCAGCACGGCGTCGGCGCCGCCGGGCGGCAGATCCCCGTCGCCGATGTCGTCGACCAGCCGGGCGTATCCGTAGACGGCCATGAGGTCGGCGCGCCAGGCGCGGGGGACGAAGAAGGGGGCCACGGGGAAGTTCTCGTGCGCGGCCTTGTCGAGCACGGCACGCGTGGCTTCCTGTCCGCCGCTCAGGCTGCCCGACATGGTGGAGGACCCGCTGCGCTCGTCCTCCGCGGTCACCGTGGACAGCCAGGCGTACGGGCGAGGGCCACGACGCCGCGCGGATCCCGGTGACCGGGGCCCGTGGGCGTACTGGAGATGGGCCGTGGAGCCAATGCCGTCACATCCCCCGTTCTACACCGGTTACCAGGGTCGGCACGATCCGGACACGCCGCGCCGACGCGTCAACGGAGTCCGGCCGCACTCCCCCGAACAGGGGACAGCCGCACAGGTCCGACATGATCCGGTTGGGCATTGCCACAGCTTACGCCTCCCGACGCACACGCGTACGGGGGCCACACCCCGGCGACGCCCTCCCGGACCCTGCCCGGCAGCCCGGTCAGCCGGACTCGTCGTAGAACTCGGTGATGGCCAGCATGCTGCACAGGTCGCGCAGCTCGAACTCGAAGAACGACTTCCCCTCCGACAGCCCGAACGACATGTGCCCCAGCGCCTCCATGGAGATCACCCCGTACAGCCGCGCCCAGCAGCGCAGCATGACGGCGATGGCACCCGGCGGCATGTCGACGCCCTGGTCCTCGCTGAGCGCCCCGAGCTGACGGGCGAGCGCCGGATCCAGCTCGTCCTCCTCGGGCGCGGGGAAGCCCCGCACCCGCCACAGGTCGGAGACCAGGTCGGAGAAGACGGACCCGAAGACCCAGCCCATGGTGCGCTCCGGCTTGGTCTCCTCGCGCCCCAGGCCGGGGGCCCAGGGTCCGAGGATGAGCCCGAACTCATGCGGGTGCTTGATGGCCCAGACGCGCAGCGCCCGGGCGCCGCCGATCAGTCTGCGGCCGGGCTCGCCCTCGGGGAGCTGCCCGATGACCCCGCGCATATAGCGGGCCATCTCCGCGAAGATGTCCACCCGCAACTGCAGGATCAGCGCGTCCCGGCTGCTGAAGTAGCGATAGACGGCCGGCGCGGTCATACCCATCTCGCGCGCGATGGCCCGGATGGTCACATTTTCCGGGCCCTCCTGAACCAGGAGCGTCCGGGCGACGTCCTTGATTTCGCGGATGGTCGCAATGCGCAACCGCTCGCGCCGTGAGTACGGTGCGACGTGCGCTTCCCCTGGCGACACGCGTCCCCCTCCCTCATACCCCGCCGCTCGGCAACCCGGCGTACACGCACACGATACAGCGCCTCCGTTTAGTGAACAGCGGCAGCGGCGGTGCCTCTGCGTCACCTTCGGGCCGCGAAGAGCCCCCCGGGAGACCGCGCGACCGCGGCCGGAACCGAGGGACGGCCGGTCGGCGGCCTGCCGCGGTGTCCCGGGACGCCGCGGGCGGCCCGGCCGCAGGCCGACAGGGGGGCGAAATTCCCCCCGCTGGACGTGTGTTCACCACGTCCCTCCCTCGATGCGGAATACAGCTTCCGCTTCGCCCGCGGTGGTCAATCCCCGGCAGCGGTCGCATGTGTCACCCCCCGTAAGCCCGATGAACCCTTCTGCCACCACCCTAGTGGGGCGGGGTGACAGTGCGTGAGCTTTTCCACAGGTCGGGTGCACGACGAGGGGCCGGGACCGCCTCGCGGCCCCGGCCCCCGTTGGGTTTTCGGCTACTTGCCGGTTTCCTTCTCGTAAGCCTTGATGACCTCGTCCGTCGGACCGTCCATCAGCAGCTCGCCCTTCTCCAGCCACAGCACCCGGTCGCACGTGTCCCGGATGGACTTGTTGTTGTGGCTGACGAGGAAGACCGTTCCGGCGTCCTTCCGCAGCTCCCGGATGCGGGCCTCGGAGCGCTTCTGGAACTTCCGGTCACCGGTGGCCAGGGCCTCGTCGATCATCAGGACGTCGTGGTCCTTGGCCGCCGCGATGGAGAAGCGGAGGCGGGCCGCCATGCCGGAGGAGTAGGTGCGCATGGGGAGGGTGATGAAGTCACCCTTCTCGTTGATGCCCGAGAAGTCCACGATGTCCGCATACCGCTCGCGGACCTGCTCGCGTGACATCCCCATGGCCAGACCGCCCAGTATGACGTTCCGCTCGCCGGTGAGGTCGTTCATCAGGGCCGCGTTGACGCCGAGCAGCGACGGCTGGCCGTCGGTGTAGACGCTGCCGCGCTCGGTGGGCAGAAGGCCCGCCACGGCCTTGAGGAGGGTCGACTTGCCGGAGCCGTTGGAGCCGATCAGGCCGATCGACTCGCCCTTGTACGCCACGAAGGTGACGCCGCGCACGGCGTGCACCTCGCGCATACCGGGGGAGCCCTTGCGGCGCATGATGCGGCTCAGCGCGGCGGTGGCGCTGCCACGGCCCTTGGGACCGCCGTTGACGCGGTAGACGATGTGGACATCGTCGGCGATGACGGTGGGCACGCGTGCCTCGGCGGGCACGGCCTGCTCGACGGTTTCGAGTGTCTGTTCAGCCACGGCCGTACTGCTCCTCTGCCTTCCAGAAGTACACGAAGCCCCCGACGCCGAAGAGCACCGCCCATCCCAGGGCCCACGTCCAGACGTGCGGGGGCAGGGCCTCGGGCATGCCGTCGATCAGCGCGAACCGCATCAGATCCATGTAGACCGCAGCAGGGTTCGCCAGCAGGACGTCGGAGACCCACGAGTGCGCCCCCGCCTTCTGGAGCATGTGCTCCAGCGGGTACATCACGCCGGAGGCGTACATCCATGTACGCAGGATGAACGGCAGCAACTGCGCCAAGTCCGGAGTCTTGGCGCCCATCCGGGCCATGATCAGGGCCAGACCGGTGTTGAAGACGAACTGGAGCGCCAGGACCGGGATGACCAGGAGCCATGCGAAGTCCGGGAAGTGCCCGAAGCCCAGCAGGACGACAACCAGCACGATCATCGAGAACAGCAGCTGCTGAAGCTGCTGGAGCGAGAAGGAGATCGGGAGCGAGGCCCGCGGGAAGTGCAGGGCCCGCACCAGACCCAGGTTCCCGGAGATCGCGCGCACCCCGGCCATGGCGGAGTTCTGCGAGAAGGTGAAGACGAACACACCCGTCACCAGGAACGGGATGTACTGCTCGTTCTCCATGCCGCCCCTGCCGCCCAGCAGCAGGCCGAAGATGAAGAAGTACACCGCCGCGTTCAGCAGCGGCGTCGCCACCTGCCACAGCTGACCCAGCTTGGCCTGGCTGTACTGGGCAGTGAGCTTGGCCTGCGAAAAGGCCAGGATGAAGTGGCGCCGTCCCCACATCTGGCGGATGTAGTCGCCGAGGCCCACCCGGGCGCCGCTGACCGATAGCCCGTACTTCTTCGCCAGCTCGGCCGGGGACAGGCTGTCGTCGGGTGAGGGCGGGGCACTCACGGCGACCGCACTGTCGTGCGTAGTCTCGCTCACAGTTGACACTTTCGTCTTCAGGGTGCGCTGAGCGGGGCCGCGCCCCGGTCGCGCTCGATGCGTATCTGATACGAGCTTGTCAGATGACAGGAGGGCGGCCCAGTCGGGTCAGGCGCCATACCGTACGCCACTTCATGGGCCGCCGTGGACCGCAAGGGGTCTTCCAGCCTTCGCGGAACCCTCCCAACCAGGCACGAAGCGCGGTTTTGGAGGGACGCCTGGCCAGTGTGAGCAGCAGCCAGACGCCGAGATACACGGGGACGAGCAGGGCCGGAAGGTTACGCCGGGCCAGCCAGACCCGGTTGCGCGCGACCATGCGGTGGTAGACCGCGTGCCTGCTGGGCGCGGTGGTCGGGTGGTACAGCACCATGTCCGACCGGTAGTCGATCATCCACCCGGCGTTCAGCGCCCGCCAGGCCAGGTCGGTCTCCTCATGGGCGTAGAAGAACTCGTCCGGCAAGCCTCCGACCTGCTCGAACACCTCGGTGCGGACCGCGTTGGCACCACCGAGGAAGGTGGTGACCCGCGAGGACCGCATCGGGTCGGCGGCGCGCAACCGGGGCACATGGCGGCGCTGGGTGACACCCGTATCGGGGTCGGCGATACGGAAGGAGATGATGCCCAGCTTCGGATCGGCGGCGAACGCCGCACGGCACAGCTCGGCCGTGTCGGTGCCCGGCAGCAGCCCGTCGTCGTCCAGGAACATCAGGACGTCGACGTCGCGGCCGCCTGGTCCGAACGCCTCGATGCCGACGTTGCGCCCCGCCGGGATGCCCACGTTTTCGGGCAGCTCGATGGTCCGTACGCCCTCGGGGAGCGCCGGAAGCGGCGAGCCATTGCCCACGACGACCACCTCGACCCGGTCGCCGTCCTGCTTGGCGACCGAGTCGAGCAGCGCGCGCAGCTCCTCGGGGCGGTTGCCCATCGTCAGGACAACCGCTCCGACCTTCATCGTGCCGCCCGTCACTTGAGCCTGCTCGACGCGAGGATGGACACCAGGTGAAGCAGGGTTTGCAACAAGGCGATACCCGCGAGCACGGCGACGCCCAGCCGGGTGAAGAAGAGGTCGCCGCGCACCTGGTCCACGACCGCCAGCGCGAGGATCAGCAGCGACGCCTCGATCCCGAGGATCAGCCGGTGGAACTGCAGCGCCGCGGCCGCCTTGCGGGCCAGCGCCATACCGGACGAGCGCGGCTCGGAGGCCGCCTCCTTGACCGGGGGAAGACCGCCCTGGTGCCGGGCGACCCCGACGAGGTCGGTCTCGGCCTTGATCAGGATGGCGCCCAGCGCGGCAAGGGTGCCGAGGAACGCCCACAGCCAGTCGATCCGCCCGGAGCCCCACAGGTCGGCGGCGCGCAGGCCGAAGCCGACGAGCACCGCGGCGTCGCACAGGTACGCGCCGACGCGGTCCAGATACACGCCGCCCAGCGAGAACTGCTTCTTCCAGCGGGCTATCTCGCCGTCGACGCAGTCCAGCAGCAGGTAGAGCTGGACCATCAGCACGCCGAGCACGGCGCCCGCGATCCCCGGCACCAGCAGGGCCGGGGCGGCGAGGACGCCGAAGACGGTCATCAGATACGTCAGCTGGTTGGGCGTGACCCGCGTGTTCACCAGGTACCGGTCGCAGCGCAGCGAGATCTCTCGCATGTACAGGCGCCCGGCCCAGTGTTCACCACTCCGCCGGTCCTTCACCCCCGCGGGGTGAACGACCGGACGGAGTTCAGCCACTGATGGCTTGACTGACTGCTTTGGCATAGTCGGCGTATGCGTCCCTGATCGCGTCGGAGGAGAGGTCGAGGTGCTCGAGGATCGTGTAGCGCCCGGGGCGGGTCTTCGGGGCGTACTCCACTACCTGGACGAACTCGTCCACGGTGAAGCCGATCTCCTCGGGCAGCACCGGAAGACCGTGCCGGTGCAGCACTTCGGCCATGAACGCCGACTGCTCGTGCTCCCCGCGCAGGTACATCGCGAACGCCCCGCCAAGGCCGCACTGCTCGCCGTGGCTCGCCGCGCGCTTGGGGAACATGAGGTCGAACGCGTGGTTGATCTCGTGGCAGGCGCCGGACGCCGGGCGGGAGTCGCCCGCGACCGACATCGAGATGCCGGTGAGGACCAGGCCCTCGGCCAGCACCTGGAGGAAGGCGTCGTCGCCGACGCCGCCGGGGTGGCGCAGCACGGCCTCGCCCGCCTGGCGTGCCATGGCGGCGGCGAGCCCGTCGATCTGCTCGCCCGTCTCGCGGTGGGACAGCTCCCAGTCCGCGACCGCGGAGATGTTGGAGAGCGCGTCGCCGATGCCGGAGCGGACGAACCGGACCGGGGCCTCGCGGATCACATCGAGGTCGATGACCACGGCGATCGGGTTCGGCACCCCGTACGAGCCGCGGCCCGCGTCGTTGTCGAGGGTCGCGACCGGTGAGCACAGACCGTCGTGCGAGAGGTTCGTGGCGACGGCCACCAGCGGAAGGCCGATACGCGCCGCGGCGAACTTCGCACAGTCGATGATCTTGCCGCCGCCGAGCCCCACGACCGCGTCGTAGTGCCCGGACTTCATCCGGTCGGCGAGCTTGATCGCGTCATCGATGGTGCCGCCGCCCACCTCGTACCAGCTCGCGCCCGGCAGCGCCGGGGCCAGCCGCTCGCGCAGCACGGCCCCGGAGCCGCCGCTGATCGCGACGGCGAGCTTGCCGGAGGACGAGATCCGCTGGTCGGCGAGGACGTCCGCCAGGTCGTCCAGGGCGCCCGCGCGGATGTCGACGACGAGCGGCGAGGGGATGAGCCTCGTCAGTACTGGCACGCGATCTCACGGCCCTTCGCCAGGTCGTCATGGTTGTCGATCTCGACCCACTTGAGGTCGCCGATCGGGGCCACGTCGATCTTGAAGCCGCGGTTGACCAGCTCCTGGTAGCCGTCCTCGTAGTAGAGGTCGGGGTCGCGCTCGAAGGTGGTCTTCAGCGCGTCGGCGAGGTCGGCGGCGGCTTCGCCCTCGATGAGGGTGACGCCGATGTACTCACCGGTGGCCTCGGCCGGGTCCATGAGCTTGGTGATCTTCTGGACGCCCTTGGCCGGGTCCGCGACGACCTTCATCTCCTCGTCGGCGAGCTGCTTCACCGTGTCGAGGGCGAGGATGATCTTCTGACCGTTGCCGCGCGCGGCGAGCAGGGTCTTCTCGACGGAGACCGGGTGCACGGTGTCGCCGTTGGCGAGGATCACGGTGTGCTTGATCGCGTCACGGGCGCACCACAGGGAGTAGGCGTTGTTCCACTCCTCGGCCTTGTCGTTGTCGATCAGCGTGAGCTTGAGGCCGTACTTCTGCTCCAGGGCCTCCTTGCGCTCGTACACCGCCTCCTTGCGGTAGCCGACCACGATCGCGACCTCGGTCAGGCCGACCTCCGCGAAGTTGCCGAGGGTGAGGTCGAGGACGGTGGTCTCACCGTCGACCGGCACCAGGGCCTTGGGGAGGGTGTCGGTGTAGGGGCGCAGACGCCGTCCGGCGCCGGCCGCCAGCACGAGGCCGATCATGCGGGTTCTCCTGTTTCGTCGTGGACAGCGGGTGCTCCGGAGGACACCCAGAAGCGGATGCTCTCGATGAGCACCGTCAGCGCGATGACCACGGCGAGCGCGGTCAGCGCGATGGTGAAACCTTGGTTCGGGCCGCCCTGGCTCCGGCCGTGCAGCAGCGCGGCGATGGCCGTGACCACCAGGATCCGCCCCTCGTGCCCGCCGATCGCCCGCACCAGCCCGTGCGGGGGCGCCCCGGTGCCGCCGCGGATGCGGTACACCGTGTCGTAGTGATGGTAGGCGACGGCCGCCACCAGCCCGAAAGCAGCAGGCAAGGCTCCGTTCACCTGCGAGCGGGCGGCGAGGATGAGGAGCGTCCCGTACTCGGCGGCCCGGAACAGGGGCGGCACCAGCCAGTCGAGCGGGCCCTTCAGCGGCGCGGCGACGGCGCAGCCCGCGAGGACGGCGTAGAGCGCGGCGCCCGCGACGGCGAGCCAGGACCCGGCGGGCAGCGCGGCGGCACCGGCGACGAGCAGCGCGGCGCCGAGGGCGGCCGCGACCGGGGCGAGGTACGCGAGAGGCTTATGGGCGGCCGCCTTGGCGACCAGCTCGGCGAGCGGGCCCGAGTCCGCGAGGTCGGCGAGGGCCTGCGCGGCCCGGTCGGTGCGCCGCGCCTTGCGGGTGAGCGAGCGCAGCACGCGCCCGGCGGTGGTGTAGCAGGCGGCCAGCGCGCAGCCTATGAGCAGGACGTAGAAGGTGATGCGGGGCGTGGTGAGCGCGGTCAGCACGGCGATCATCGCCCAGCGCTCGCCGATCGGCAGCACGATCATGCGCCGCACCCAGACCGTCCAGCCGACGCTGTTGAGGCGGTCGGAGAGGGCGGCGGTGGGGCTGGTGTTGTTCGTGGCGTCGTGATTGGCCTCGTTGAAGGAGAAGTCCACGACGTGGCGGCAGGTCTGCAGCACCATCGCGCCCAGCGCGAGCGCCCATACATCGTCGCCGTCAGAGTTCGCGGCGCCGAGGGCGAGGCCCGCGTAGTACGCGTACTCCTTGGCCCGGTCGAACGTCGCGTCCAGCCAGGCGCCGAGCGTGGAGTACTGCAGCGAGTAGCGGGCCAGCTGGCCGTCGGTGCAGTCGAGGACGAACGAGGCGAGCAGCAGCACCCCGGCCGCGACGAACCCGGGCCGGGTGCCGGTCGCGGCGAAGCCCGCCGCGATGAGGGCGGTGAGGAGGGAGGCGGTGGTGACCTGATTGGGCGTCAGCCCGCGGCGGGCGCACCAGCGGGCGAGGTAGCGCGAGTAGGGGCTGATGCAGAAGGTCGTGAAGAAGCCGTCCCGCGCCTTCACGGCGGTGCGCAGCCGCACCTTCTCCTCGTCCACGGCGGCGGTCTCCGCCAGCGCCGCCGTGCGCCGCTCCTCGTCCGCGGGCACGGTGGCAACGAGCACGCCCAGCTCGGGCCGGTGCGGGGGGACGCCTTCGGCGTCGAGGGCGGTCGCGATGTCGTCTACGAGAGAGGGCGTACGGGCCTTCACCGCGCCCTCGGCCTCGCCGACGGTCGCCACCGCTCCGGCGCCCGCGCTCGGCCCGGCGGCGGGGGCCGCCTCGGCGGCCGTCACCGCGCGGGCCAGCGCGGCCCGCGCCTCGGGCTGCGCCGTCAGCGCGCCGGACACGGCGGCCGCGGGGAAGCGGGGGTCGGTCAGCGCCAGGCGGAGGGCGTGGCCGTGGCCGACGAAACGGGGATCGACGAGGGCCACCCGCTCACGCGGCGGGACGGCGGCCAGCTCCGTCGCCACCCCGGCCGCGTCGATCGCCGTGCGCACGTCGAAGCCCAGCGACCGCAGGTCGTCCGGGAGAGACGAGCCGGCGACCGGAGCACCGGTGAGAATCGCGGTCGACAGACGAACTCACTCCTTGGCAGCTGACATGGTGGCCGCGCCGCTCTGGCACAGACCTGGAGCCCTCGGAAATCGGGGCATCGCGCATCCCGGTCCCGGGTGGGGCGGGCGGCATGTCGGCAGAGGCTATCGGATCGATGGAAGCAGCCGTTCACCGCGCATTCACCACACGATCGGGGGAACGACCGCTTCCGCGCGCCGTCGATCATCATGGTGGATGGCGTGTCCCCTCGACAAACGGGCGCCGCGCTGACCAGTGGATAGGGTGCCGTCATGACGTGGCTGATCACAGGTGGTGCCGGATATATCGGGTCGCATGTCGTGCGGGCGATGGCGCAGGCGGGCGAGCGGGTGGCCGTACTCGACGACGTCTCCAGCGGCATCCCCGGGCGGCTGCCCGAGGACGTTCCGCTCGTGCGCGGCTCCACGCTGGACCGTGAGCTGCTGGACCGTACGTTCGCCGAGCTGGAGATCACCGGTGTGGTGCATCTGGCGGCGAAGAAGCAGGTCGGAGAGTCGGTCGAGCAGCCGCTGCGGTACTACCGGGAGAATGTGCACGGGCTCACCGTGCTGCTGGAGGCCGTGGCCGCCGCCGGGATCGAGAGCTTCCTCTTCTCCTCCTCCGCCGCCGTCTACGGCATGCCGGATGTGGAACTGGTCACCGAGGACACCCCGTGCGTGCCGATGAACCCGTACGGAGAGACCAAGCTCGCCGGAGAATGGCTGGTCAGGGCCGTGGGAGCGGCGCATTCGGTGTCGACGGCCTGTCTGCGCTACTTCAATGTGGCGGGTGCCACGCGACCCGAGCTGGCCGACACCGGGGTGTTCAACATCATCCCCATGATGTTCGAACGCCTCACAAACGGGGAGGCCCCGAGGATCTTCGGTGACGACTATCCGACCCCGGACGGCACCTGTATCCGCGACTACATCCACGTCGAGGACCTGGCCTCCGCCCACCTCGCCGTGGCCCGCAGGCTGGCCGCGCGGCCGGGCGCGGGCGATCTGACGGTGAACATCGGCACCGGTCAGGGCGTCTCGGTGCGCGAGATGGCCGACCTGATCGCCGAGGTCACCGGCCGCGCCGAGCCCGCCCCCGTCGTCGAGCCCCGCCGCCCGGGCGACCCGGCGCGGGTCGTCGGATCGACCGAACTGATCGCCAAGGAGCTGGGCTGGAGCGCCCGGCACGACGTGCGCGCGATGGTGGAGTCGGCCTGGGAGGGCTGGTGCCACCACCATCCGGAGGCGCGCCGGGCCTGACCGGGCCGCCCCCGCCGCGGCTGGACCGGACGGCGGTACGGCCTGCCCGGGGTGTGGCCCCCGCGTAGTTCACTGGGGACAGGGGCCGCCCCGGGCAGGAGGGCCGTACCGACATGGGCGCAGGTCATGACCACCGCACCGCGGGCGCCGGGCATCGGTGGCGGTTGCGGATCGCGCTGGTCATCACCGTCACCGTGATGGTCGTGGAGATCGTCGGCGGGCTGCTCGCCGATTCGCTCGCGCTGCTGGCGGACGCCGGGCACATGGCGACGGACGCGCTCGGGCTGGCCATGTCGCTGCTGGCGATCCACTTCGCGGGGCGCCCGCCCAGCCCGCGGCGTACGTATGGATACGCGCGGGCCGAGATCCTGGCGGCGCTGGCGAACTGTCTGCTGCTGTTCGGGGTCGGCGGCTACATCCTGTGCGAGGCGGTGCTGCGCTTCCTCCACCCGGCCGCCACCCAGGGCCGCCTGGTGATCGTCTTCGGCGCGGTCGGCCTGGCCGCGAACCTGGTGTCGCTCGCCCTGCTGCGGGGCGGACAGCGGGAGAGCCTGAACGTGCGGGGCGCGTTCCTGGAGGTGCTGGCGGACGCCCTGGGGTCGGTCGCGGTGCTGGTGTCGGCCGGGATCATCCTGGCCACGGGGTGGCAGGCGGCCGATCCGATCGCCTCGCTCGGGATCGCGCTCCTGATCGTGCCGCGTACGTACACCCTGCTCCGGGAGACGGTGAACGTCCTCCTGGAGGCGGCACCGCGGGATGTCGACATGGCCGCGGTACGCGCCCACATCCTCGCCCTGCCCGGCGTGCAGGGGCTGCACGATCTTCACGTATGGACGATCACCTCCGGGATGCCGGTGCTGTCCGCGCATGTGGTGGTCGGCCGTCCGGTGCTCGACGCGGTGAGTCATGAGCGGCTGCTGCACGATCTCCAGGGGTGTCTGGGGGAGCATTTCGACGTCGCACACTGCACGTTTCAGCTGGAACCGGGTGGACATGCTGATCACGAAGCTCGGCTGTGCCAGTGACACGTGCGTGGTGCGGCAGACTTGAGGGCCAATGTCAGAACTATGAGGACGGTCATGCCGATCACACCCGCAAGCGGCCCCTCCGCCGAGACCGCCGCCGCGTCCCCCGCGCCGGACGGCTCGAAGGAATCGATCATGCTCGAACTGGTCGATGAGGACGGCATCACGATCGGCACCGCGGAGAAGCTCTCGGCCCACCAGGCGCCCGGTCAACTGCACCGGGCGTTCTCCGTCTTCCTCTTCGACGGGCGGGGGCGGCTGCTGCTCCAGCGCCGCGCCCTGGTCAAGTACCACTCCCCCGGCGTCTGGTCGAACACCTGCTGCGGCCATCCGTACCCCGGTGAGCCGCCGTTCGTGGCCGCGGCGCGCCGCACCGGCGAGGAGCTGGGCATCGCGCCCGCGCTGCTCGGTGAGGCGGGCACCGTCCGCTACAACCACCCGGACCCGGCCTCGGGGCTGGTCGAGCAGGAGTACAACCACCTGTTCGTCGGGCTGCTGAAGGAGACGCCGCGGCCGGATCCGCAGGAGATCGGCGAGACCGCCTTCGTCACGCCCGACGAGCTGGCGAAGCTGCACGCCGAGGGCCCGTTCTCGGCCTGGTTCATGACCGTGCTGGACGCTGCCCGGCCGGCGATCCGGGAGCTGACGGGGGAGGCCGCAGGCTGGTGAGCGGCCCGCCGGGCACGGGGCCGGGTACGGGTCCGGTGACGGCGGGGAGCAGCGGCAGAGCGGCCCAGACCGCCTTGCCGCCGCTCGCCGTGTGATCGACGTCGTACCTGCCGCCGGACTCCTCCGCGATCGCCTGCACCAGCTGCAGTCCGCGGCCGCCGGTCCGCCCCTGGTCAGCCTCCAGCTCCAGGGGCCTGGGCCGGTACGGATGGTTGTCCTCGACGGAGACCCGCACCCAGCCCCGGCCGATCGACAGCTCGACGGCGATCTGCGGGGAGAGCAGCGCCGCGTGCCGCACCGCGTTGGTGACCAGCTCGGAGACGATCAGCAGCAGATTCGGCACCAGATCGCCGTGCCCGGACACCCCCTGATGGGCCAGCAGGTCGCGCACCGCGTGCCGGGCCTGCGGTACGGAGGAATCCAGGGCCGGAGCGGTGAACCGCCACGCCCCCTCCCCGACCGCCGGTCCGCGCGGCGGGGCGTGCCCCGTTTCGGAGGGGACTCTCCCGACGATCTCCATGCCCGACACCCACCCATCGCCACGGCTCGACCTCTCACGTCGAGTGTTGGGAATGGTCTGGTACGGACCGGCAGAGTGAGCACAACTCGACGCCGATCGACCCCTTTTGTTCGTTGGCGTATGCCAGAGTCACTCGCTCGACTGTTCCTGCCCGTCTGCATGACGTCCCCTGGTGACTATGGCTTGACCCCGGCCCGGTGCCCCGCCGGAGGGACCGGACCGCCCGGATACGATCCGCCGCATGGAGCCCTGCCTGCGGCACGACGTCACGGACGGCATAGCGACCGTCGTCATCCGCAATCCCGCCAAGCGCAACGCGCTGACCCCCGCCATGTGGCGCGCGCTGCCCCCGCTGCTCGACCGGCTCGCCGCCGACCCCGCCGTACGGGCCCTGGTGCTCACCGGGCACGGGGACACCTTCTGCGCGGGCGCCGACATCGGCTCGCTGAGCGCGACATACGAGCGGACGACGGGCCTCGCGCTGCCCGCCGAGGAGGCCCTCGCGGCCTTCCCCAAGCCCTCGCTCGCCGCGGTGCGCGGCTACTGCGTGGGCGGCGGCTGCCAGTTGGCGGCCGCCTGCGATCTGCGGTTCGCGGAGGAGGGCGCGCGCTTCGGGATCACCCCGGCCAAGCTCGGAATCGTCTACTCCGCCGACTCCACCCGGCGGCTGGTGGAGCTGATCGGACCGGCCGCCGCCAAGTATCTGCTGTTCTCCGGCGAGCTGATCGACACCGCGCGGGCGCTGCGCACCGGGCTGGTCGACGAGGTGCTGCCGCCCGGCGGGCTGGACAAGCGGGTCGCGGAGTTCGCGCGGGTGCTGGTGTCCCGGTCGCAGCTCACCCAGGCGGCGGCCAAGGAGTTCGCGGCCGGGCCCGCCGGTGCGGAGCGGATCGCGTACTGGCAGGAGCAGGCGCGGGTCAGCGGGGAGGCCGGGGAGGGCATCGCCGCCTTCCTGGAGCGCCGGGAGCCGCGCTTCGGATGGACGCCGCCGGGCCCCTGACCGCACCGGGCCGGACGCCTGACCGCACCGGGGCCGAGTTCCCGGACCCGGCTGTCAGCTTTTCCTACCAGCCGGTAGCGTGCGGCCCATGACCACTCTTCCCGAGCGCGCCGCACGGCGCTGCCACTCCGTCGTCAACCCGCTCCACTCCTCCGTCTACTTCGCCCCGGACTACGCCAGCGAGCTGGCGCAGCTGGGCCTGGAGGAGCGCGGCGCCGTCTACTTCGTGGGGCGTGCGGCGGCGTTCGGCCGGGTGGGCGCGGGGACCGTCACCGCGACGTTCTACAACTTCAAGCACGACCTGGTGGCCCGGCACATCCCGCGCGCCTGGGACGTGGTCTCCCCCGAGGCCGCCCTGGCGGCCCGGCTGCGGGCGGCCGACTCCGTGCTGCGGCGGCTGCTGGGGGACGACGCGCTGGCCTCCAAGGAGATGGCCGAGGCGGCCGAACTGGCGCTGCGCGCCACCGAGGCGTGTTCCCGCTCCGCGCGCCCCCTGTACGCCGCCCACGCCGACCTCCCCGTGCCCGAGGCCCCGCATCTGGCCCTGTGGCACGCCGCCACCCTGCTGCGCGAGCACCGCGGCGACACCCATCTGCTGACCCTCGTCGCCGCCGGTCTCGACGGGGTGGAGGCCATGGTCAGCCACGCGGCGACCGGCAAGGGCATGTCCCCGAAGTGGCTCCTGGCGACCCGTGGCTGGAGCGCCGAGGAGCTGGCCGCCGGACAGGACCGGCTGCGGACCCGCGGGCTGCTGGACGAGGCGGGCGAGCTGACACAGGCCGGTATCGACCTGCGCGAGTCCCTGGAGGACGAGACGGACCGCCTGGACGCCGCCCCGTACGAGCACCTGGGCGCGGCGGGGGTGGCCCGGCTGACGGAGCTGGCCGGGGCGTTCACGCAGCAGGCCATGGCGGCGGGCGCCTTCCCGGCGGACCTCCTCGGCAAGGGCTGACGCGCCGCCCCGGGGCCGGGGGCGGGTTTGCGCGGGGCGAGGCGGGATACCCGCCTGATAAGTGATCGGCCGCCCTTTCACCGGGCGCCCAACCGCGCGCCGCGCACGCCGGCGAGTGCCCGTGCTCCGCGTACGTGCGGCGCCCGGCGGCGGCTGCCGACCCGCTTGCGACCCGATGGGAGGTCTGAAGTGTTGCGTGCTATCGCCGATGTGCTCCGCGCCATCGGATCCGCCATCGCCACCGTGGTGACCCTTCCGTTCCGTGCCGTGGCCCGGCTGTTCGGCGGGGCCGCCGACACGGCGGGCGGCGCGCGCCGCCGCAGGCATATTTGAGCCCCGTACGTCCCGGGAGCCCTCCGAGGCCCGCCGAACACGTCGTCCGTGACCGCTTCGTCAGTGCCACCTGCCACAATGCAGATGCAGTGCATACCGAAAGCGGAGCGTGATCGTGACGACGTCCATCGAAGGCAGGATCGCCGAGGAACTCGGCGTACGGGAACGGCAGGTCAAGGCCGCCGTCGAGCTGCTCGACGGCGGCTCCACCGTGCCGTTCATCGCGCGCTACCGCAAGGAAGCGACGGAGATGCTCGACGATGCGCAGCTGCGCTCCTTGGAGGAGCGGCTGCGCTATCTGCGGGAGCTGGAGGAGCGGCGCGCCGCGATCCTCGAGTCGGTGCGGTCGCAGGGGAAGCTGGACGAGGCGCTGGAGGCGCAGATCCGCGCCGCCGACTCCAAGGCCCGGCTGGAGGACATCTACCTCCCGTACAAGCCGAAGCGCCGCACGAAGGCGCAGATCGCCCGCGAGGCCGGTCTCGAACCGCTCGCCGACGGGCTGCTCGGCGATCCGACCGTGGAGCCGACGGCGGCGGCCGCCGCGTTCGTGGACGCCGAGAAGGGCGTCGCGGATCCGGCCGCCGCGCTGGAGGGCGCGCGGGCCATCCTCACCGAGCGGTTCGGGGAGGACGCGGACCTCATCGGTGAGCTGCGCGAGCGCATGTGGTCGCGCGGCCGGGCCGCCACCAAGGTGCGGGAGGGCAAGGAGGAGGCGGGCGCCAAGTTCGCCGACTACTTCGACTTCGCCGAGCCCTTCACCGAGCTGCCCTCGCACCGGGTGCTGGCGATGTTCCGCGGTGAGAAGGAAGAGGTCCTGGACCTCTCCCTGGAGCCGGAGGAGCCCTCCGAGGACCCCGGCCCCACCTCGTACGAGCGGTCCATCGCGCACCGCTTCGGCATCGCCGACCGCGGGCGCCCGGCCGACAAGTGGCTGGCCGACACCGTGCGGTGGGCCTGGCGCACCCGCGTCCTGGTCCACCTCGGCATCGATCTGCGGCTGCGGCTGCGGCAGGCCGCCGAGGACGAGGCCGTGCGCGTCTTCGCCGCCAACCTCCGCGATCTGCTGCTCGCCGCCCCGGCGGGCACGCGCGCCACGATGGGTCTCGACCCCGGCTTCCGTACCGGCGTGAAGGTGGCCGTCGTCGACGCGACCGGCAAGGTGGCCGCGACCGACACGATCTATCCGCACGTCCCGCGGAACCAGTGGGACCAGTCGCTCGACCGGCTCGCCAAGCTGGCCCGCGAGCACGACGTCGAGCTGATCGCCATCGGCAACGGCACGGCCTCCCGGGAGACCGACAAGCTCGCGGGCGAGCTGTGCGGCAAGCATCCCGAGCTGAAGCTGACCAAGGTGATGGTCTCCGAGGCGGGCGCCTCCGTGTACTCCGCCTCCGCCTTCGCCTCCCAGGAGCTGCCGGACCTCGACGTCTCGCTGCGCGGTGCGGTGTCGATCGCGCGGCGGCTCCAGGACCCGCTGGCCGAGCTGGTCAAGATCGATCCGAAGTCGATCGGGGTCGGTCAGTATCAGCACGATCTGTCCGAGGTGAAGCTGTCGCGCTCGCTCGACGCGGTGGTCGAGGACTGTGTGAACGGCGTCGGGGTGGACGTCAACACCGCCTCCGCGCCCCTCCTCAGCAGGGTCTCGGGCATCGGCGCCGGGCTCGCGGAGAACATCGTCACCCACCGCGACTCCAACGGGCCCTTCCTCAGCCGCAAGGCCCTCAAGGACGTCGCCCGGCTCGGCCCCAAGGCGTACGAACAGTGCGCGGGCTTCCTCCGCATCCGTGGCGGCGACGACCCGCTGGACGCCTCCAGCGTGCACCCCGAGTCCTACCCCGTGGTGCGCCGCATGATCACCTCGACGGGTGGTGACGTGACCGCGCTCATCGGCAACACGTCCACGCTGCGCTCGCTCCGGCCGGACGACTTCGTGGACGACGCCTTCGGTCTGCCGACCGTCACCGACATCCTGAAGGAGCTGGAGAAGCCGGGCCGCGACCCGCGTCCCGCCTTCAAGACCGCGACCTTCAAGGACGGCGTCGAGAAGATCGGTGACCTGGCGTCCGGGATGATCCTGGAGGGCGTCGTCACGAACGTGGCCGCGTTCGGCGCGTTCGTGGATGTCGGGGTGCACCAGGATGGGCTGGTGCACGTCTCCGCGATGTCCAAGACGTTCGTCAAGGACCCGCGGGATGTGGTGAAGCCGGGCGACATCGTGCGGGTGAAGGTCCTGGACGTGGACATTCCGCGGAAGCGGATCTCGCTGACGCTGCGGCTCGACGACGAGGCCGGTGCCGGTGGGGGCGGCGGCCGTGAGCGCGGTGACCGGGGCGACCGCGCGGGCGGTGACCGCGGCGGACGGCGCGGCGCGCCCCAGCAGCGCCAGGGCGGCGGCGGGCGTGGCCCGCGCGGCGGCCAGCGTGGTGGGGGCGGCGGAGGCGGCGGGCGTGCTGCGGCTCCTGCCAACGACGCGATGGCGGATGCGCTGCGGCGGGCCGGGCTGGTGGACCCGAAGCGGCGGTAGCCGTGTGGGGGGCGGGGTGGGTTTTTCCCCACCCCGCCCCTTCCCGAACCGGGGCGCTGCCCCGGGCCCCGGTCCTCAATCGCGGATCAGGCTTCGGTTACCTGGCCTTCGGATACGTGGCCTTCGGATACGTGGAGGCGGCGGGTGGTGTGGACCGCTTCCAGCATGCGGCGGTCGTGGGTGACCAGGAGCAGCGTGCCCTGGTAGGAGGCCAGCGCGGACTCCAGTTGCTCGATCGCGGTCAGATCCAGATGGTTCGTGGGCTCGTCCAGAACCAGCAGGTTGACGCCTCGGGCCTGGAGCAGGGCCAGCGCCGCGCGGGTGCGCTCGCCCGGGGAGAGCGTGGACGCGGGGCGCAGCACATGGGCGGCCTTGAGGCCGAATTTCGCCAGCAGGGTCCGTACGTCCGCGGGCACCAGCTCCGGCGTCGCCGCGCCGAAGGCGTCCAGCAGTGACTCGCTGCCGAAGAACAGCGCGCGGGCCTGGTCGACCTCGCCCACCACCACCCCCGGCCCGAGTGACGCATGGCCCTCGTCCAGCGGGAGGCGGCCCAGGAGGGCGGCCAGCAGGGTGGACTTTCCGGAGCCGTTCGCGCCCGTCACCGCGATCCGGTCGGCCCAGTCGATCTGCAGGTCGGCCGGGCCGAAGTGGAAGTCGCCGCGCTGTACCTCGGCCCCGCGCAGGGTCGCCACCACCGCGCCCGAGCGCGGTGCCGCGGCGATCTCCATCCGCAGTTCCCACTCCTTGCGCGGCTCCTCGACCGTCTCCATCCGCTCGATCAGCCGATCGGTCTGGCGCGCCTTGGCGGCCTGCTTCTCGGTGGCCTCGACGCGGGCGTTCCGCCCGATCTTGTCGCCGTCGGGGGCCTTGCGGCGGGCGTTCTTGACGCCCTTTTCCATCCAGGCGCGCTGGGTGCGGGCCCGGGCCTCCAGCGTGGCGCGGGTGTCCGCGTACTCCTCGTAGCGTTCGCGCGCGTGGCGCCGGGCGGTCTCCCGCTCTTCCAGGTAGGCGGTGTAGCCGCCGCCGAAGAGGTTCACCTGCTGCTGGGCCAGGTCGAGTTCGAGGACCTTGTCGACGGTACGGGCCAGGAATTCGCGGTCGTGGCTGACGAGCACCGTACCGGCGCGCAGGCCGCCGACGAACGTTTCGAGGCGCTGGAGCCCGTCGAGGTCGAGGTCGTTCGTCGGCTCGTCGAGCAGGAAGACGTCGTACCGGCTGAGCAGCAGCGAGGCGAGGCCGGCGCGGGCCGCCTGGCCGCCGGAGAGGGCGGTCATGGGGTGGTCGAGCGAGATGTCGAGCCCGAGGGAGGCGGCGACCTCGTCGGCGCGTTCGTCGAGGTCGGCGGCGCCGAGCGAGAGCCAGCGCTCCAGGGCTACGGAGTACGCGTCGTCCGCGCCGGGCGCGCCGTCGGCGAGCGCCTGGGTGGTGGCGTCGAGGTCGGCCTGGGCGGCGGCCACGCCGGTACGGCGGGCCAGAAACGCCCGCACGGTCTCCCCCGCCCGCCGCTCGGGCTCCTGCGGAAGGTGGCCCACCGTGGCGTGCGGCGGGCTGATCCGGATGGCCCCCTGCTCGGGGTCGGTGAGCCCGGCGAGCAGCCGCAGCAGGGTCGACTTCCCTGCTCCGTTGACCCCGACGAGGCCGATGACCTCGCCCGGGGCGACGACGAGGTCGAGCCCGGAGAAGAGGGGGCGGTCACCGTGTCCGGCGGCCAGGTCCTTGGCGACGAGAGTGGCAGTCATCAGACGCCCGATCCTAGCCGCCCCCCCCCCGCGGCCACGGACTCGGCGTGGCCCCCGCGCACGCCGGGCGGTACGCGGGGGCGGCGTGGGCTACGACGCGGGGCGGCGCCTCGCCGCAGGGGCCGCCCAGAGGACGGGCCACCGCCGGGCAGCACGGCCTTGGCCGCGCCAACTCCCTACGGCGCTACCGCTGCCGCCGCCCACACCACATCCGGCGGACGCAACCCGACGAGACGGGGGCGGGGCGGCCGGGACGCCTCGCCGCAGGGACCGCCCAGGCGACGGGCCACCGCTGGGCAGCCTGGCCCCGGCGACGCCAACCCCCAACAGCGCTACCGCTGCCATCACCCCCGCCACATCCGGCGGAGGCCGCGCGACGGGACGGGGGCGGGGCGATGCGCCTTACGCGGGGCGCCCGGCGGACCGGTGCCGGGGCGCCGTCGAACGTCCCGTCCGGGGGCGGGGCGGCAGGGGTCAGGGCGGGCCTAGGTCGGCAGGGGGGTCGTCAGGACCGTTTCCGTTGTGCGGGCCACGAGGTAGGACTCGCCGCGGGCTGCCTTGGGGGGCAGGGGGAGGCGGTGGAGGCCGGGGGGCAGGGGGGTGTCGTGGAGGTCGTGGGTGTGGGGGCGGGAGAGGCGGTCCAGGCGGTGGGCGGCCAGGCGGACGCGGCACTCGGAGGCGACCTCGACGAGCGCTTCGCCGTTCCGCGCGGCGAGGCGGACGAGGCGGCGGCGGTCCTGGGGGGTGGGGTCCAGGGCCTGGGTGACCTGGGCGACGAGCAGGGGGACGATGGGGGCGAGGCCGGTGATGAAGACGGCGTCGGAGCGGGCCTTGGCGAAGGCATCCCGGACGGCGTCGCGCTCGTCCTGACGGCTCGTCCGGCCGAAGAACACCACACCGTAGCGGCGGAGTTCGGCCGCGTGGGCGCCCACCGCGTCGAGGGTGATCTCGGCGCCAATGCCGGTGCGCCGCAGGGCGGCGGCGAGCTTGGCGAGGAGGGCGGCGCGGCGGCCGATGAGGAGGACGCGGCGGTGCGCGGAGAGGTCGTGGGCGTCGGGGTCACGCAGCAGCCGGTTCAGTTCGGCGCGGTACTGGTCGCCGTGGAAGCGGTAGGGGCCGATGCCGTGGTAGCCGTCGAGTTCGGGGGCGGGGGTCCGGTCGGTCTGCCAGCGGAAGTCCCGCCAGACGATGTCGGGCCCGTCCCGTTCGATGACGGCGGTGACCGCGCCGCACGCGAGCCCTTCGCATTCGGGGCAGCCGTAGAGGACGTACCGTCCGCCGTCGAGCGGCGGGCCGGTCTCCAGCAGGAGTCGGCGGACCTGCTCGGCGAAGACGGTGGGGCCGAGGTCGGAGGCGAGCGGGGAGACGGCGTCGAGGTCGGCGAGGCGCGGCAGGAGGGGTCTGCCGTTCACCTCGAAGTCCAGGAAATCGCGGTGCATTTGGTACGCGCCATCGGACAGGACGCCGCCGGCACGCATGGCCGGTACCAGCCCGAAGGTGGCGTACTCGGAGGTCATGCCCCAAGTATTCCCACATCGGGGCAGCGTCACCGCGACGCGCCTATAACGGGAGGAAACCGGAGTGCGCAGGGGTGACAGGGGGGCAGAGCCGCCTCTCGCCGGAGCCCCGGGCCGGGGCGCGGGGCGCGTCGGCAGGGGTCCGGCGAGAGGGCGTCGTCGCACCGTCGTGTGGTGTCGGTGTCGACGGGCCCGTAGGGCGGCGGTGGACCGGGGTCAGCGGTTTTCGTTCGCCCCGACCCGGTCCTCGGCGGTCGAGGAGTCCGAGGAGGGCTCGGCCTCGCCCGTACCGGCGGCACCGTCGATGTTCTCGGCGGGAGCGGCCGGGCCGATCCGGATCTCGAAGTCGCCGTCGTACTTCTCGTGTCCGGCGATGACGGCCATCTCGACCGCTTCCTCGCCCTTCTCGCCCCGCACGATCAGCGGGTCGCGGCGCAGGTCCTTCAGCAGGGCCCAACACAGGCCGACCATCACCAGGGTGAAGGGTGCGGCCACCAGGATCGTCAGGTTCTGCAACCCGGTGAGCGCGTCGTCACCGCCGCCGCCCACGAGCAGCATGACGGCCGCGACGGCACCCGTGACCACGCCCCAGAAGATGACGACGAAGCGGCTCGGCTCGAAGGAGCCCTTCTGCGAGAGGGTGCCCATCACGATCGAGGCGGCGTCCGCGCCGGAGACGAAGAAGATGCCGACGAGGATCATCACGATGACGCTCATGACGCTCGCGATCGGGTACTGCTCGAGCACGCCGAACAGCTGGCCCTCGGGGGTCGTCTCCTTGCTCAGCTTGCCCGCGGCCTGGAGCTTCATGGACGAGCCGCCGAAGATCGCGAACCAGATCAGGCTGACGGTGCTCGGCACCAGGATCACACCGCCGACGAACTGGCGGATGGTGCGGCCGCGGCTGATCCGCGCGATGAACATGCCGACGAACGGCGTCCAGGAGATCCACCAGGCCCAGTAGAAGACCGTCCAGTCGCTGAGCCAGGTCGCGACGGTCTGGCCGCCGGTGGCCTCGGTGCGGCCGACCAGCTGCGGCAGGTCACCGATGTAGCTGCCGATGGAGGTGGGCAGCAGGTCGAGGATGATGATCGTGGGACCGGCCACGAAGACGAACACGGCCAGGAACAGCGCCAGCACCATGTTGATGTTGGACAGCCACTGGATGCCCTTGGCGACACCCGACACGGCGGAGGCGATGAACGCGACCGTCAGGATGGCGATCACGGCGACCAGCAGCCCGGTCCCGACGTTGCTCTTCCAGCCGAGCACCTCGATGCCACTGCCGATCTGCAGCGCGCCGAGCCCCAGGGAGGCGGCGGAGCCGAAGAGGGTGGCGAAGATCGCGAGGATGTCGATGACGCGGCCGCCCGCGCCGTTGGCGTGCCTGCTGCCGATCAGCGGGGTGAAGACGGCGCTGATGGTCTGGCGGCGGCCACGGCGGAAGGTGCTGTACGCGATGGCGAGGCCGACGACCGCGTAGATCGCCCACGGGTGGAGCGTCCAGTGGAACAGCGTCGTGGACATGGCGATCTGCATCTTCTCGGCCGAGGTTCCGGGGTCGGTCCCGGGCGGCGGGGTGATGAAGTGCGCCAGCGGCTCACTCACGCCGTAGAACATCAAGCCGATGCCCATGCCCGCGCTGAACATCATCGCGACCCATGAGACGGTCTTGAACTCGGGCTCCTCGCCTTCCTTCCCGAGCGTGATCTTGCCGTAGCGGCTCATCGCCAGCCACAGCGCGAAAATCACAAAGCCGGTGGCGGCGAGGATGAACGCCCAGCCGCCGTTGTGTATCAGCCCGGACAGCAGGCTGTCCGAGACGCTCTCCAGCGCGCCGGTGAACAGGGATCCCCAGATCACGAACGCGAGGGTGAGTCCGGCGGATACGCCGAAGACGATGCGATCGGTCTGGGGAGCCGGTGTCGGGTCGGGACTGCCGGGAAGGTCTGCCGTGACCGGAGGGTCGTTTCTTACGTCCCCCGTGTCCTTCTGTGACTCCGTCACGCATGAACCTTTCAATGGGTTTACTGGGTCGACGTTGCGGCTACCCAGTAGTCGGATACGTATGTCAGCACGACACCCGTCGTGTCAGCACGTGTTCACGGGCTGACCTGCGGTGAGGTGATACGCCGCGCGGCCGTCGAGCAGCAGCGGGACGAGCGCCCGCAGCGACTGCCGCAGCGGTACGAGAACGTCGCCTCCGGCGCCGTGGAGCACCCGGGTCCGTATGCCGTGCAGGGCCAGCTCATCCCGTACGTCGGCGTACTGCGCGGCGTCCAACCGGTAGCCGCACGGCGGGTCTTGGAGGACATCGCCCTCCCCGGCCGGGTCGTTGTCCGCGCCGCCGAGGTACACCGGGCCCCGGTCCGCGTAGCCGGACAGCCGGGCCGCGGTCGTGGCGGCCTCGATCCGCGGGCGCCGCTCCTTCACGAAGTCGAACGCGCCGCCCAGCGCGGCGAGTTGGGAGCCCACCCGGCGCTTGTTGTTGACGGCGGGGTCGGCCTTCTCGGCGTCGGTGAGCGGGTCGACACGGGTCTCGACGAGCAGTCCGAGGCTGTTCTTGGCCCCGGCGGTGTTCCGCAGGATGCGCTCCTGGCCATCGCCCGCCACCTGTTTGACCGGTTCGCCGGTTTCGGGGTCGGTCCAGATGCCGTAGACGCCGGTGGAGAAGCCCGCGGCCTCGGCGTGCGGGCGGACGTAGGCGTCGGACAGAGTGCGCGCCTCGCGGTGTACGGGGGCCGCGGTGTTGAGGTTGCGCGGCCACAGGGCCAGCAGGTCCTTCGTGTAGTACGGGACGGTGGCCCCGTACTCGTGCAGGTCGTACACGGTGTCCGGGCGCCAGTCGCGGATGACGCGGGTCATGGCGCGGGACTCGGCGGTGGTGAGCGCGAGGTGGTCGCGGTTGATGTCCGTGCCCGCGGAGTTGCCGCGGGTGTCGGCGGCCCGGCCGTCGGGGTTGGCGGTGGGCACGACGAGGACGTTCGTACGCGCCAGGAAGCGGCGGGTCCCCGCGTCCCTGGCGTAGGCGAGGTCGCGGATGGTGGTCAGGCAGGCTTCGCGGCCCGACGGCTCGTCACCGTGCTGGGAGCAGATGAGCAGCAGGGAGTTGCCGCGGGCAGCCCGGGCGGCGTCGGCGGGCGCCGCGGGGGCACCGATCCGCACCAGGTTGAGGGGGCGTCCCTGGGCGGTGGTGCCGATGGTGTCCACGGCGACGCGCGCACTGGCCTTGTCGACGGCCGCGAGGAAGTCCGCCTCCTCGCCCTGCGTCGTCCAGCGGGCGCCCTGGCTGACCTCGAACCCGGTACGCGGCGTTGCCGGTGCGGCGCGTGCGGGCGCGGTGAGGAACGATCCGGTGAGCAGCGCGCCGACGGCGCCGCAGGTGACGGCGGTGCGGATGAGGGGCGCGGGTGAGAACACGGTGCGGGCCTCCTGTGGTGAGGGGGTGGGGTGGCCGGTGAGGCGCCCGGGTGGGGCGCCTCACCGGATACGGGACGGGTCAGCGAAGGGGAAGCGGCGCGTCGAGGTGCGGGGTGCGGATGCCACGTCGCAGCGGATCGCGGGCCGCCTCGGGCGCGGCGCCGTCGGCCTTGAGGGCACCGGTCAGCGGGAGGCGGGCCGAGGTGCGGCTCAGGTCGAGGGTCAACCGGGGTGTGGTGGTGGGCGGTTCGAGGAGTCCGGCGTCCGTACCGGCGATGATCAGGCCCAGCCGGTGGCCCGCCGGGACCACATGGTCGGTGGCGGCCAGGTCGAGGGTGAGGGTGTACGGCTTGCCGGGGGTCAGCGGGCGGCCCTTGCGGGCGTCGGCGTGGTGGCCGAGGTCGGCCCAGCCGCGGCTGAAGACGGTGTAGTCGACCGGCTTCGTGTCGGCCGCGGTCACCTTGAAGCAGCCGCTGTCGCCCGCCGTGCCGCTCCCCCAGCAGGTGCGGTCGTCGAGAGTGACGATGCCTTCGCCGTCCCCGCCGTAGTCGCGGATGGTGTCGGGGCCGAGGTCGACCAGGACCGCGGAGAGATGGGCGCTGGTGGTGGAGGGGGTGGCGGTGACGGTCACGGTGCCGGAGCCGGACAGCCTCAGGTCCCGGGTCAGCGGCGGTGTGCTGAAGCCCGCCTTGGCCGCGGTCGGCCGGTCGATGTCCGCGGCCCAGTCGGTCTCGCTCAGCCGGGGGTCGTCGGTGAAGGCCGCGGTGGCGCCGGGCCTGGCCCGCTGGGTGCCGAGCTTGCCCACTCCGGGAGTCGCTCCGGGGGCGGGGCGCAGGGTGGTCTGCCGCGTACCGGACGGGGGCCAGACGCGGTCGGTGGTCCACTGGTCGGGGGCGCGTTCGACGGCGGCCATCGGTTCGCGCTCGATACCGTTGTCGATGCCGAGGAGGTAGTGGTCGAACCAGCGGTGCAGCGTGCTGACCCAGGCGCCGCGCCGGAAGTCGAACGGGTCGACGTGTCCGGTCTGCGACAGCCAGATCTTGCGTTCCACGCCCGCGTCGGCGAGCGCGTTCCACCACTGGCCGAGGTGCTTGGTGCGGACATTGAGGTCCTGCATGCCGTGGACGGCGAAGACGCTGGCGCGCACCTTGTCCGCGTCGGGAACGTAGTCGCGGGCGCTCCACAGACCGGTCCAGTCGCCGGTGCGCGGGGCGCCGTCGACGAGACGTTTCTGTACGGCGGCGCAGCGCCCGTGCGCGGCGTCGCTCTCGACGGTGTGGGCCAGCCCGTCGGGGCCGGAGCCGAAGAGGGCGGCGCCCTTGGCGAAGTAGTAGTCGTACCAGGAGGAGATGGCGCCGATGGGCACGATGGTCTTCAGGCCCTTGACGCCGGTGGCGGCGACGCCGTTGGCGATGGTGCCGTCGTAGCTCTTGCCGATCATGCCGGTGCGGCCGTTGGACCAGGACGCCGTGACGGGCGTGCCTCCGGACGCGGCGCTGTATCCGGTGGCGCGGCCGTTGAGCCAGTCGACGACGGCCTTGGCGGACTGGATGTCGGAGCGGCCGCCGACGTCCACGCAGCCGTCGGAGCGGTTGGTTCCGGCGAGGTCGACGAGGACGGTGGCATAGCCGCGCGGGACGAAGTAGTTGTCGTAGAACAGCGGGAACAGGACGGGCTTGCCGGCCGCGTCGTAGGTCTTGGTCTGGCTCTCGTTGCCGCGTCCGCAGCAGGAGTAGTACGGACTGGCGTCCATGATCACGGGAATCTTGCGGCCCTGCCGGGCGGGTTCGCGCGGGCGCACGATGTCGACGGCGACCCGGTCGGTGTGGCCGTCCGCGTCGCCGTCGAGCTTGGTGTCCACCCAGACGGATTCGCGGATGGCGTCCTGGTAGGAGTACACGGGTCTGCTCTCCCGGACCGCGGCCGCGTGGGCCGGTGAGGTGCCGAGGGGAGACAGGGGTAAGAGGGTGGCGGCCACCAGTGCGGTGACCGCCGGGACGAGGTGCCTGGCCCAGTGGATGCGGGGTTTCCGCCTACGTAGCAGCACGGCCGGACGGTAGCGCGAGTGAACTCCTGTGCAGAAGAGGGCGGACGGCGGGGCGGGGCTCTTGTGGCGGCTGGATGTCGATTGCATGTCAGATAACGGATGGACGGGAAGTGCGCACAGGGAGTACATAGAGTCGCGAGTGATCGTTCTCCCCTACGAGTTGGAGGACTCGTGCGTCACCACAGACTCATCGTCCCGAGCGCGGCCGCGGCCTGCCTGCTGCTGGCGATCCCGGCCTCGGCGGCCGAACCGGCGCCCGGCGCGCCCGGCATCGGGGACTCCTACTACCCCTCGTACGGCAACGGCGGATACGACGTCTCCCACTACGACCTGCGGCTGAAGTACCAGCCGAAGACGGACCGGCTGGAGGGCACGGCGACCCTCGTCGCCACCGCCAAGCAGGATCTGTCCCGCTTCAACCTCGACTTCGCGCTCGATGTGCGCGAGGTGCTGGTGGGCGGGAAGAAGGCGGCGTTCACGAAGACCGGCGACCACGAGCTGGAGATCACCCCCGCCGCCGGGCTCGACTCCGGCCGCCCGTTCACCGTCGTGGTGCGCTACAGCGGTACGCCGTCGAAGGTGGAGGCGGGCGGCTTCACCAGCTGGCAGCGGACGCCGGACGGCGGGGTCGCGGCCAATGAGCCGGAGTCGGCGTGGTGGTGGTTCCCGAGCAACGACCATCCGCTGGACAAGGCCACGTACGACGTCTCGGTCGCGGTGCCGGACGGTACGCAGGCCATCAGCAACGGCATCCTGGCCTCCAGCAGCTCGCAGCTGGGCTGGACCCGCTACAACTGGCGCTCCGCCAAGCCCCAGGCCACCTATCTGGCCACGCTCGCGGTCGGCAAGTTCGACATCACGACGGACACCACCGCGAACGGGCTGCCCGTCCTCAACGCCTACAGCAAGGACCTCGGCGAGAACGCGGGCGCGGCGCGGGCCAGCGTCGAGCGGACGGGCGAGATCGCCGACTGGGAGTCCACGGTCTTCGGCCCGTACCCCTTCGAGGCGCTGGGCGGCTATGTGCCGAACGTGTCCGCCGGATTCGCCCTGGAGACCCAGACCCGGCCCTTCTACGGCCCGAAGAAGTTCGCCAAGGGCTCGAACGTGTCGGTGGTCGTGCACGAGCTGGCGCACCAGTGGTTCGGCGACAGCGTCTCGCTGAAGGACTGGCGGGACATCTGGATCAACGAGGGCTTCGCGAGCTACGCGCAGTGGCTGTGGTCGGAGAAGGAGGGCGAGGGCACGGCGCAGGAGCTGGCGGACTACACGTACGCCTCCTACCCGGCCGACGACCCGTTCTGGAAGGTCGAGCCGGGCGACCCGGGTGCGGCGAACCAGTTCCACGAGGCGGTGTACGACCGGGGCGCGCTGGCCCTTCAGGCGCTGCGGAACCGCGTCGGCGACAAGTCCTTCTTCGCGATCCTGAAGGGCTGGACGGCGAAGAACCAGTACGGCAACGCCTCCGTGAAGGACTTCGTGGCCTACGCCGAGAAGGTGTCTGGGAAGCCCCTCGCGGCGTTCTTCGACACCTGGCTGTTCACCCCGTCGAAGCCCGGGGCGACGCAGGCGCGGACGGCGGAGCTGAGCCCGGCGAAGGCGCCGGAGCGGCCGAAGTCCTGGCAGAAGATCCAGGCGGCACACTCCGAGCGGTGACCTTCCTACGAAACGACCCCGGCCCCCGGTCCTCTGGTGAGGGCCGGGGGCCGGGGCGCGGGTGCCGCTACTTCGTGCCGCCGACGCCCAGCGGGCGCAGCGTGAGGGTGTAGTCGTACGCCTTGTCGGCCTTGACCCGGTACTGGTCGCGCACCGGGTTCGGGGTGTCGCCGACGCCGGTGACGGCGTGGTCGGCGTGCAAGGTGTTCCAGCCGTCGTTGCGCTTCAGGAAGTGGGGGTACGAGGCGCGGTCGAGGTCGTCGTACGCGCTCGCGCCCACCTCCAGATCGCCCGAGACCAGCAGCCCGCCGGCACGGCCGTCGGTGAGCGAGGCCCAGCGCACATCGTCGTGGTTGCCGTGGTCCTGCGGCTTCAGGTACTCGACGTACTGGTCCTCGACGGAGGAGGACCAGACGCCCATGGGCGTGCCGTCCTTGCGGTCGTTGAAGTTCTCGACCGGACCGCGGCCGTACCACCGGAACGTGTCGTACCGCTCCGGCACCTTCAGCTGCATGCCCACCCGCGGCAGGTACGACAGCTTGGCGGCCTCGCCGCGCGCCTGGACCTGGTGCCGGACGCCGATCTCACCGGAGCCGTCGACGCGGTACGTCATGGTCTGGTCGAAGGACGCGTTGGTCGCCTCGGGCGGGGTGACGGTCGTGGTGAAGGCGACGGTGACGGTGCCGTCGTCGCCCGGGGTCACGTCCGTGCCCTTGACGGTGGCGCGCAGCCGGTCGAGGCCGAGGGAGCGCCACTGCTTGCCCTCCGCGGTGCCCCATTCGGAGCGCTCGTTGCTGATCGGGGCGCGCCAGACGTCGAGTTCGGGGCCGGAGGTGAGGAGTTCGCGGCCGCCCGCGCGCATCGAGGTGAGCGTGCCCTTCTTCTTGTCGAAGGTGTAGCGGAAGTCCGGGCCGGTGACCTCGACCGTGTCGCCCTTGGATGTGGTCTTGACCGGGGCCTTGGCCTCGCCCGTACGGGACGGCTCCGGCTCGGGGACCTTCGTCCCGCCGACCGCGAACTGCCCGAAGGACACCACGTGTCCGGCCTTCGCCCAGTTGGCGTCGTGCGCGGTCACCGCCTGGACGGTGAGGTGGCGCTCGTAGCCGCCCGGGTTCGCGGGCGGGGCGGGCAGCTGGACCTCTTCGCTCGCGTCGGGCCCGACGTTCAGCGCGCGGGTGCCGCTCGCGACGGTCTTCGCGCCCTCGGTCACCTTCCAGCGCAAGCGCAGATCGGAGGTGCCGGTGAAGACGCGCTCGTTGGTGACCTCGACCCTGCCGGAGCGGGCGTCGGCGTCGGTGATCCGGATCGGCGCCTGCACCCAGGCGAGCTGGGCGGTCTCCGGCTCCGGCTTGCGGTCGGCGGTGACCAGACCGTCGACGCCGGATTCGTAGAGGCCGTAACTGAGGTAGTCGCCCTTGCGCTGGAAGCTGTCGAAGTCCAGCGCGATCAGGGCGTCCCGCTTGGGGTCGGCACCGGCGGCGAGCCGGGCCGCGCCGAGCGCGGTGTCGTAGACGCGGACCTGGTCGATGGTGCCCTTGGCGGTGCGTCCCGGGTAGCCGTCCTCCATGGTGTCGGCGTTGCGGCCGACGCCGAGGTCGTAGCCGGTGTAGTCGATGGAGCCGCTCCAGGCGGTCTCGGCGAGCTGCTTGCCGTCCACGTACAGGCGCAAGTGCCCGCCGTCATAGGTGCCGGTGACGCGGTGCCAGGCACCGGTCCAGCCCTCGGGGACGTCCGCGGTCACCGTGCGGGGCTTGCCCTCGCTGGTGATCGTGAACTCCAGCGTGTCGGCGTCCTTCATCCGCAGCACGTACTGGTCGCCCTTGCTGACCATGGTGAAGTCGCCGGTGAACGGCTCGGCGGGCTTGACCTGGGCGTCGAGGGTGACCGCCTTGCCGGTCAGGTCCAGCTTGGGGTCGCGGTAGGTCTCGACGAAGTCGTCCAGACCGGAGAGGTACAGCGCCTTGTTGTGCTTGCCATGGTTCCCGTCCACGACCTTCGGCTTGCCGGAGAGGCTGGCGGCGATGCCGTTGCCGGAGGAGTCGGGCGTGGTGATCAGGGGGCGCTTGATGTTCTGCTCGGCCCAGTCCCAGATGAAGCCACCCTGGGCCCGGGGGTACTTGCGCATGACCTCCCAGAACTCCCGGAAGTTGCCGAGGCTGTTGCCCATGGCGTGCGCGTATTCGCCCATCACGATGGGCTTGGTGAAGGTCTTGGCCTTGTCCTCCAGCTTCGCGGGCGTGGCGTAGCGGGGGCCCGCGATGTCGGCGAACGGGGCGTCGCCGTCGGGCCGGTTGGGCTGGTGGTACAGCGGCCGGGTCGGCTCGTTCTTCTTCGTCCACTCGGCCATGGCGTAGTGCGCCTTGCCGAGTCCGGCCTCGTTGCCGGTGTCCCACATGATGACGCTGGGGTGGTTCTTGTCCCGCTCGACCATGCCCTGGTGCCGCTCCATGAACGCCTTCTGCCACTCGGGCTTCTCGGCGAGGCAGTGGTCCGGGCAGTCCTCGAAGCTGTGGGTCTCGACCTCCATCTCGTCGTCGATGAGGATGCCCTCACGGTCGGCGAGTTCGTAGAGGTACGGGTCCGAGGGGTAGTGGGAGGTGCGGATCGCGTTGACGTTCAGCCGCTTCATCAGCCGTACGTCCTGCTCCATGCGCTCCCGGGTGGCGTACCGGCCGGTGGTGGGGTCGGTCTCGGCGCGGTTGACGCCCCGGATGAGGATGCGCTTGCCGTTGAGCTTGAGCTGCTGGTCCTTGACCTCGACCTCGCGGAAGCCGACGCTCTGCCGGACGGTCTGCGTCGTCCTGCCGTCGGCGTCGCGCAGCTTCAGCACGAGTTGGTACAGATTCGGCGTCTCGTCGGACCACTTGGCGGGGTTCTTCACCTCCGCCGTCAGCTCGGCCTTGCCGTCCGCCTCCTCGGCGGACAGCCGCCGCACCTCACGGCCGCGCGGGTCGTACAGCACGCCCGTGACCCGCTGCTTCCCCTTCTCGCCGCCCTCGGCGCGCGCGATGTCGACCTCGGCGCGCAGCGTGGCGTCACGGTAGGAGGAGTCGAGGTCGGTGGTGACGTACGCGTCCTCCATCCGGGTCTTGGGGGTGGCGTACAGCGACACGGAGCGGAAGATGCCCGCGAAGCGCCACTGGTCGTAGTCCTCCAGATACGAGCCCGCGCTCCAGCGGTGCAGCTGGACGGCGACGCGGTTGTGGCCGGGCTTCAGATAGTCGGTCACGTCGAACTCGGCGGGGACGTAGCCGCCCTGGTCGTAGCCGACGTACCGGCCGTTGATCCAGACGAACGCGCCGGAGGTCATCCCGTCGAAGCGGAGCACCTGACGGCGCCCGTCCCAGTTCTCCGGCACCTGGACGTCCTTGAGGTACGCCCCGGTGGGGTTGACGTCGTGCGGGATGTTCGGGGGGTTCTCGGGCACGATCTCGCCGTCGATGTTGCGGAAGATCGGGTGGTCGAGGTCGTCGGTCTGCCAGGTGTGCGGAACCTTCACCCGCTGGAATCCCTGGGCGGAGGACGCCTCGTAGTCCTCCTTCCAGAAGCCCTTGGGCGCGTCCTCGGGCCGGTCGGCGAGGGCGAAGCGCCAGCTGCCGTCGAGGCTGCGCTGCCACTTCTTCGCGTCCGGCCCGGTGGGCTTCAGCCGGGTGTGCGGGGGCTCCTGGCCCTCACCGGTCTTCTCCGGATCCTCCAGGTAACGGTGCACATCGGCGGGGAACTTGCCCGCGTCCGACGCTCTGCCGACGGCGCTGTCCGCCGTGGTGAGGGCGGCTCCGAACGCGGTGGCCATGGCAGCCGTCACCGCGATCAGTCGTGCGCCGTATCTGTCGCGTACCGTGCCCAATCCGACCCCACCTCACATATTCGCAAGAAAACCAACACAGCTGAACAGCGATGCACGCTATTGGCCGGGTAAAGAGAGCGTCAACGGTCCGGACGGATCTCTGTGCGATCCGATGAGGCGCGGAGGTTTCACAGTGATGATGAGACAGCAATACTGATGAACCGATCGGGCAGCACACCGGAGAGCGAGGCGCGCCGATGACCACCCCCGACAGCGAGGTAGGGGCCAGCGAGGAACCGACCCTCACCGTCGACGAGCTGGCGGCCCGGGCCGGGGTGACCGTCCGCACGATCCGCTTCTACAGCACCCGCGGGCTGCTGCCGCCGCCCGCCATCGGCCCGCGCCGGGTGGGGCATTACGGGCCCGGGCATCTGTCGCGGCTCGCCCTGATCGAGGAGTTGCAGCACCACGGTATGACCCTCTCCGCCATCGAGCGCTATCTGCGGCAGCTCCCGGCGGACCTGAGCGCGGACGACCTGGCCATCCACCGCGCCCTCGTCGCCTCCTGGGCCCCCGAGGCGCCCGAGGAGGCGACCCGCGCGCAGCTGGCCCGGCGGGCGGGGCGCGAGCTGTCGGACGAGGACGTCGACCGGCTCGCCGCCCTCCACGCGCTGGAGCGCACCGACCGGCCGGACGTCTTCCGCGTCGACCCCGGAGTGCTGCACCTGGGCCTGCGGCTGCTGGACGTCCCCATCGACCTGGAGACGATACTGGCGGCCCAAACCGTCGTCCTGGAGCACAGCCGCTCCGTGGCCCGCGAGCTGGGACGGCTCTTCCGCGACGAGGTGTGGGGCCCGGAGCGGGAGCCGGAGTCCGGCGGCGGGGCGGAGCGGGTGGCGGCGAAGAAGTCGCTGTCGGCGGACATGCAGCCGCTGGTGGTGCAGGCGCTGGTGATCGCGTTTCAGCGGTCGATGAAGCAGGAGCTGCGGGCCTGGTACGGGACCGACTGATTCCTCATGGTGTGTTCCTTGTGGTGTGTTCCTTTGTAGTGGGTGCGCTCAGCTCCGTACGAGGGCGGCGGCCAGCTCGGCGGGGCGGACGGCGAACGGCGAATGGCTGCCCGGCAGCGTCCGTACGGTGAACGGCTGGTCCGGCATCGCCGCGTCGGTCTCCGCGATCATCAGGTCCTGCACCGCGGGCGTCAGGGCCCAGTCCTCGGCACACCGGACGAAGGTCCGCGGGATACGGCCCCACCGCTGACGGGTGAGGGCGACCGGGGTGGTCGGTATCGCGAACGGCATATCGGGGCTGAGGGCGTCGCGCCAGCGGGCGAAGGACGCGGCGGGAACGTCGTGGTAGTACGCCAGCCGCAGCGCCTCCGCGTACTCCGGGTCGGCGGGGCGCGGATTGACGCGGAACGCGCCGATGGCCTCCGGGTCGCCCACCATCAGCCCCTGTCCGCGGGTGGCCGCGGTCTGCTCCGGGGCCGCCATGTAGTCGGCGAAGCGGGGTCGTGCCGCGGGCACGACGGACGTCAGATAGACCAGCTCGTCGACCAGTTCGGGAGCCTGCTCCGCGGCCAGGGAGGCGGAGACGCCACCGGCGCTGTGCGAGACGAGGACGACCTTGCGGTGGCCGCGTACCGCGCGCAGGGCCGAGACGACGGCCCCGGCGCACTCCTCCAGGGTCAGCCCGGCCAGCGCGGACTTCTCGGTCGCGAAGCCCGGCTGGCCGGGGTCGTGATAGCCGGAGGGCACCGGGGCGTCGAAGCCGTGCCCCGGCAGGTCGACGGCGAGGCTCAGCGCGCCGAGCCCGGCCAGGGCGCGCTGGGTGGGCGCCCACTGCCAGGAGGAGTGCCAGGCGCCGTGGACGAGGACGAAGACGGTGCCGGAGGGGGTGGGGTGGCTGTTGCTCATGTTGTTCAAGTTGCTCATGGGGACAGTCCACCCGCTCGGGACCCTGCTATCCACCGCGATATCTGGCCAACAGGGCGCCGATATCCGCCAGATATCGGCGCCCCGTCCGCCCCTTGGTCCGCTAGTCCGCGAAGTGCTCGCCGCGCTCCGCCTTCTCCAGCAGCAGCGGCGACGGCGCGAACCGCTCGCCGTACGCCGCCTGTAGTTCCCGCGCGCGGGCCACGAAGCCCGCCGGGCCGCCCTTGTAGCCGTTGATGTACTGGAGCACCCCGCCCGTCCAGCCGGGGAAGCCGATGCCCAGGATCGAGCCGATGTTGGCGTCGGCGACGGACGTCAGCACGCCCTCCTCCAGCAGCCGCACCGTGTCGAGGGCCTCGCGGAAGAGCATGCGCTCCTTCATGTCCTCGAAGGGGATGCTCTTGTCACGGGCGGTGCCGAAGTGTTCGCGCAGCCCCGGCCACAGCCCCAGGCGCTTGCCGGTGTCCGCGTCGTACTCGTAGAAGCCCGCTCCCCCGCTGCGCCCCGGGCGCCCGAACTCCTCCACCATGCGGTCGATGACCTCGTCGGCCGGATGCGGCTGCCACTCGCCGCCCGCCTCCAGCGTCGCGCGCCGCGTCTCCTCGCGGATCCTGCGCGGGAGGGTCAGGGTCAGCTCGTCCATCAGGGAGAGCACCTTGGCGGGGTAGCCCGCCTGGGCGGCGGCCTGCTCGACCGAGGCCGGGTCGATGCCCTCGCCGACCATGGCCACGCCCTCGTTGATGAAGTGGCCGATGACGCGGGAGGTGAAGAAGCCGCGGGAGTCGCTGACGACGATCGGGGTCTTGCTGATCTGCCGCACCAGGTCGAAGGCGCGGGCCAGCGTCTCCTGGCTGGTGCGCTCGCCCTTGATGATCTCGACCAGCGGCATCTTGTCGACGGGCGAGAAGAAGTGCAGCCCGATGAAGTCTTCGGCGCGCTCCACCCCCTCCGCCAGCAGCGTGATCGGCAGGGTGGAGGTGTTGGAGCACAGCAAGGCGTCCGGCGCGACGATGGGCTCGATCTCCTGGAAGACCTTGTGCTTGAGCGCCGGGTCCTCGAAGACCGCCTCGATGACGGCGTCGCAGCCCGCGACGTCGCGCGCGTCGGCGGTCGGGGTGATGAGGGCCAGCAGCGCGTCGCGCCGGGCCTCGCTCGTACGGCCCTTGGCGACCGCCTTGGCCAGCAGCCCTTCCGCGTACGCCTTGCCCTTGGCCGCGGCCTCGTCGGAGACGTCCTTCAGCACGACCTCGATACCGGCCTTGGCGCAGGCGTACGCGATGCCCGCGCCCATCATCCCGGCGCCCAGCACCGCGACCTTGCGGACCGTGCGCGGCTCGATGCCCTGCGGCCGGTTGGCACCGGAGTTGACCGCCTGGAGATCGAAGAAGAACGCCTGGATCATGTTCTTGGCGGTCTGGCCGACGACCAGTTCGGTGAAGTACCGGGCCTCGATGGTCTGCGCCGTCTCGAAGTCGACCTGCGAGCCCTCGACGGCGGCGGCGAGGATGTTGCGCGGCGCCGGGTAGGGGGCGCCGTTGAGCTGCTTGCGCAGATTGGCCGGGAAGGCGGGCAGGTTGACGGCGAACTTCGGGTCGGCCGGGGTGCCGCCGGGGATGCGGTAACCCTTCTCGTCCCAGGGCTGCCGCGACTCGGGGTGCGCGTCGATGAAGGCCCGCGCCCGGGCCACCATCTCCTCCGGCGTGTCCACCACCTCGTGCACAAGCCCCGCCTCCAGCGCCCGGCGCGGGGCGTACCGGGTGCCCTGGAGCAGCACCTTGAGCAGGGCGTCGGCGACACCGAGCAGCCGCACCGAGCGAACGACGCCGCCGCTGCCCGGCAGCAGACCGAGGGTGACCTCGGGGAAGCCGATCCGGGACGCGGGGGTGTCGAGGGCGATCCGGTGGTGACAGGCGAGGGCGATCTCGAAACCGCCGCCGAGCGCCGCGCCGTTGATCGCGGCGACGACGGGCTTGCCGAGGGTTTCGATGCGGCGCAGCCCGCGCTTGATGCGCAGGTTGGTCTCGAACGCCTGCGGGGCCTGGTCGGGCCCCAGCGTGACCATGTCCTTGAGGTCGCCGCCCGCGAAGAAGGTCTTCTTGGCGGAGGTGACGATGACGCCGCGAACCGACTCGTCTTCGGCCTCCAGCCGGTCGGCGACCGCGTCGAGGGAGGCGATGAAGGCGGCGTTCATGGTGTTGGCGGACTGGCCGGGATCGTCGAGGACGAGGGTGACGATGCCGTCGTCGCTCTGCTCCCAGCGGATGGTCGAGGCGCTGGCGGGGTTGCTCATCTGACGGTCTCCAGGGGCGAGGGGGCGGAACGGAAGCGGGTCGGAGGTTGGTTGCGGACGAGGTCAGGGCGGGCCGCCCTCGGCTCCCGCCCCCGCCCGAGCCCGCCGCGGCCCGCCGCACGCCCCCCGGCGGCAAAGCCGCAAGGACCGACGACGGGCCCGCGGGCCGGGCCCCCGGCTCGGGGCAGGACCCGGAGCCGGGCGCCGGGGCCGGGGGTGGAACCCCCGGTTCGGGAAGGGGCGGGGTGGGGAAAAGCCTCCCGCGGCCACCGGGCTACAGCCGCTCGACCACCGTCGCGATGCCCATGCCGCCCCCCACGCACAGCGTCGCCAGGCCGTAGCGCTCGCCGCGCCGCTCCAGCTCGTCCACCAGCGTGCCGAGGATCATCGCTCCGGTGGCGCCCAGCGGGTGGCCCATGGCGATCGCGCCGCCGTTGACGTTGATCTTGTCGAGGCCGAGCCCCATGTCCTCGGCGAAGCGCAGCACGACCGCCGCGAACGCCTCGTTGATCTCGACCAGGTCGATGTCGTCGATGGTCAGCCCGGCCTTGGCCAGGGCCTTGCGGGCGGCGGGGGCCGGGCCGGTGAGCATGATGGTGGGGTCGGCGCCGGAGACGGCGGCGGAGACGATGCGGGCGCGGGGGTTGAGCCCGTAGCGCTCGCCGGTCTCGCGGTTGCCGATGGCGACGAGGGCCGCGCCGTCCACGATGCCGGAGGAGTTGCCCGCGTGGTGGACGTGGTCGATGGCCTCCACCCAGTGGTACTTCTGGAGCGCCACCGCGTCGAAGCCGCCCGCCTCGCCGATCGTCGCGAACGACGGCTTGAGCCCGGCCAGGGTCTCGGGCGTGGTGCCCGGGCGGATGTGCTCGTCATGGTCGAGGACGGTCAGCCCGGCGCGGTCGCGGACCGGGACCACGGAGCGGTCGAAGCGGCCCTCCTTCCACGCCACGGCCGCCCGCTCCTGCGACAGCGCGGCGAAGGTGTCCACGTCGTGGCGGGTGAAGCCGCCGAGGGTGGCGATGAGGTCGGCGCCGATGCCCTGGGGGACGAAGCCGGTCTCGTAGTTGGTCATCGGGTCGGCGAACCACGCGCCGCCGTCGGAGCCCATCTTCACCCGCGACATCGACTCGACGCCGCCCGCCAGCACCAGGTCCTCCCAGCCCGAACGGACCTTGGCCGCAGCCATGTTGACGGCCTCCAGACCCGAGGCGCAGAAGCGGTTCTCCTGGACGCCCGCCACGGTCACCGGGAGCCCCGCCGCGATGGCCGAGACCTTGGCGATGTCGGAGCCCTGGTCGCCGAGCGGGCTGACGACGCCGAGCACCACGTCGTCGATCGCCGCCGGGTCCAGATCCGGGAACCGCCGCCGGATCTCGTGGATGAGGCCCACGACGAGGTCGACGGGCTTGGTGCCGTGCAGGGCGCCGTCGGCCTTGCCGCGTCCGCGCGGGGTGCGGATGGCGTCGTACACGTACGCTTCGGTGCTCACGTCTGCTGCCTTTCGGGGTGGGCGGATCAGGAGGCCGAGTCGGTGGGCGGCGTCGGAGTCACGTCGGGTACGCCCCAGTCGCGGGCCACCTCGGCGGCGTGCGCGCCGGGCCGGGCGGGGCCGCCGCGCACCCGGCCCGGGGTCGCGGAGAAGCGCGGGGCGGGCGCGGGCTGGGTGATGCCCGCCGCTTCGACGAAGGTGTCGCGGGCGGCGAGTTGCGGATGGCGGGGGGCCTCGCGCAGCGACAGGACGGGCGAGACGCAGGCGTCCGACCCGTCGAAAACCGCCGTCCACTCCTCGCGGGTGCGCTCCTTGAAGCGGGCGGCGATGACGGCGCGCAGCTCGTCCCAGCTGTCGATGTCGCCGCGGGCGGGTGCCTGGTCGGCGACCCCGAGCAGGTCGATGAACTCGGCGTAGAAGGCCGGTTCCAGCGCGCCGACCGCCATATGGCCGCCGTCGGCGGTCTCGTACGTGCCGTAGAAGGGGCAGCCGCCGTCGAGGAGGTTGCTGCCGCGCCGGTCCTGCCAGCCCCCGGCCGCCATCATGCCGTGCAGGACGGCCGTCAGATGCGCGGTGCCGTCCACGATCGCCGCGTCCACCACCTGGCCGGTGCCGCCGGAGCGGGCGTGCTGGAGGGCGGCGAGGACGCCGATGACGAGGTAGAGCGAGCCGCCCGCGTAGTCCCCGAGCAGGTTCGCGGGCGCGACCGGCGGGCCGTCGGCCTCCCCGGTCAGGCCCAGCGCGCCGGTGAGGGCGATGTAGCCGATGTCGTGCCCGGCCGTGCCGGAGAGGGGGCCGTCCTGCCCCCAGCCGGTCATCCGGCCGTAGACGAGCCGGGGGTTACGGGCCAGGCAGGGGTCGGGGCCGAGGCCGAGCCGCTCGGCGACGCCGGGGCGGTAGCCCTCGATGAGGATGTCGGCCCGCTCCACGAGGCCGAGCGCGGCGTCCCGGCCGCGCTCGGACTTCAGGTCGAGCAGGACGGAGCGCTTGTTGCGGTTGGCGAGGTCGTACGCCGGGTCGATCTTCAGGCCCCCGGGGCGGCCCGGGCGGTCGACCCGTACGACATCGGCGCCCAGGTCGCCGAGGAGCATGGCCGCGAACGGCCCGGGCCCGATTCCGGCCAGCTCCACCACCCGCACCCCGGCCAGCGGCCCGTGCCCCGTCGCTCCGCCCACGCCTGCTGCCGCCGCCATCCGGGACCGTCCTCAGCCTTTGTGACACCACCGCTGTAACACCGCCGATGCTAAGAACGCGCCCCTCATTCCACAAGCCCCCACCCGGTGCGGGGTGTTCAGCGCGGCGTGTCCGCGCCGTCCGCCGGGACCGGACGCTCCCGCAACAGGTGGTCGCCCCCGAGCGCCGGGTCCACCAGACGGCCCAGCCGGCGCGGCACATCGGCTCCCACCAGCACGATCACCACCAGCGTCAGACCGGACGTCAGCACCGCCAGGGCCTGCCCGAGCGGCATGCCCTCCGCCAGCCGCGCGCCCAGCACCGGGGCCACGGCGCCGCCGAGCGCGCCCGTGTTGTAGACGAAGCCGAGCGACGCGGCCCGGTTCTCCGTGGGGAAGTGGCCCGCGATGTACTTCGGCAGGATGCCGGAGATCCCCTGGCTCAGGGCGAGCAGGCAGAACAGCAGCACCCCCAGCCCCACCAGCGTGTCCCGCACCGCGAACACCGGGAAGACGAAGCACAGCGAGGCGAGCAGGGTGTACGCGTAGGCCCGCCGGGTCCCGATCCAGTCCCCGGCGAACCCGGCCAGCCAGCATCCGGCCATCGTGCCGAAGCCCGCGTAGAACATCGCGTCGGTGACCTCGGAGGGCGCGTACCCCAGCTCCGTCTTCAGATAGGTGGGCAGCAGCGCCTGGATGGGCCAGCTGTAGAGGAAGGCGCAGAAGACCGTGCATATGAGTGCCACGTACAGCAGCCAGCCGCGCCGTCCCCCGAGCTGGGCGGCGAAGGCGAGCAGCGCGCCCGCCGCCAGCAGCGACAGCGGCCACCGCCAGCCCTCCCCCAGCGGGGTGAAGACGCAGAACAGCGCGGCGCTCGCGGCCACCGCCAGGGCCGTGTTGAGGTACCCGAGGCGGCCGGTGAACAGGGGCCGGAACGGGTTGGGCCGGGCGGCGCCGGACGCGGCCACCTCCTCGCGCCAGTCCCCCGCCTCCGGCAGCGCGCGCCGCACCCACAGCGCGACGAACACGGGCAGGACGCCGATGTAGAACATCCAGCGCCAGCCCCAGGCGGGTACGACCCACTTGTACAGCTCGGCGGCGAGGATCGTGCCGCCCGCGTAACCGGAGATCAGAAAGCCGGAGGCGCGGTTGCGCAGCTGGGCGGGCCAGCTCTCCAGGGCGTACGTCGCGCTCGCGCTGTACTCGCCCGCCATGCCCATGCCAATCAGCAGCCGGGCGGAGAACAGGCTGAAGTAGTTCCAGGCGAAGCCGCACGCGAAGGTGCCCAGGGAGTAGAGCAGAATGCTGGCGATCATCGCGGGCTTGCGCCCGTACCGGTCCCCCATCGCCCCGAGCAGCGCCCCGCCGAGCCAGCGGGTGATGAAGGCGCCCGAGACCAGGCTCGCCGCCGACGCCGCGCCCAAGTCGAACTCGTCGGCTATCTCGGTCAGCACGAGCGTGATGAGTACGAAGTCGAAGCCGTCGAGCAGATAGCCGATCCAGGCGGCGAACAGCGACTTCCACTGCCGCCGGGAGACCTCGCGATACCAGGGCCCGTGCGATGCCTCGACCGTCACGACAACAGCCCTCCCTCTTCCAGCAGTTGGCGCACCGTCTTCACCGCGTCGTCCCCCAGCGGCACCTGCGGCGCGGCCGTCGCCGGGCAGGCGATGACGCCCAGCAGATGCAGCGCCGCCTTGAAGGCGCCGAGCGCCGACGAACTGCCGCCCATCGCGGCCGGATCCCCGGCGTCGACGAGGGCGAACAGCGCCGCCAGCCGGTCCTGTTCGGCCGCCGCCCGGTCCCAGCGGCCCGCGCGCGCGTGAGCGTAGAGCCGTACGTAGCCCGCCGGGTCGACGTTGCCCAGCCCCGGGACGACTCCGTGGGCACCGGCCAACAGGGCGCCGTCCACGGCGAGTTCGGAGCCGGTGAGCACGGCGAAGGAGTCGGTGAGGCCACGGCGGCGGGCCTCCACGAGCAGCCGCCGCAGCGCGCCGTCGTCCCCGCTGCTGTCCTTGAGCCCGGCGAGCGTGCCGTCGGCGGCCAGCGGCAGCACGATCCGGGGCGTCAGCTTGGAGTGGACGGAGGCCGGGATGTCGTACGCGAACAGCGGCAGCCCGGCGCCCTCGCGCACCCGCCGGAAGTGGTCGGCGATCTCCACCGGATGGGTGCGGGTGAAGAAGGGCGCGGTGGCCACGACCGCGTCCGCGCCCAGCGCGGCGGCGGTCCTGGCATGGTCCACGACCCGCTCGGACGCCATGTCGATCGCCCCGGCGAGCACCGGCACCCGCCCGGCCGCCGCCTCGATCACCGTCTCCAGCACGGTACGGCGCCTGCCGTCGCCCAGATACGCGGCCTCGCCGCTCGACCCGAGCGCGAACAGGCCGCTCACACCCGCGTCGATCAGCCGCTCGGCGAGGGCGGTGAGCGAGGCCCGATCGACCTCGCCGGCCGGGGTGAGGGGCGTGCACAGGGGCGGGACGACACCGGTGAGCGGAGCCGGAAGACTCATCTGGACCCTGCTTTCGTCGTGGAGCGGCGTTCCGAACGGGACAATCCGGACGTCGGACGTCCTATGTTTTGGGGCGAATCTGACGGAGCACCAGCCCCCTGTCAAGTACGCCCGCGTCCAGCGCCCCGTCCGGATACCGCCAGCCATCGCCTCGTCCGCGGACCACGATGAATGGCATGAGCGACAACAAGGCATACGAGATCCGGGCCATCGCGCCCGAGGTGGCGAAGCAGCTGCGGATCCAGGACGACGCGGGCAACCCGCCGCGCATGGTGAGAACCGAGGAAGGCAACAACCCGCTGCGCTGCTGTCTGGGCCGGAGCCTGCCGGGCGAGACCATCGCCCTCGTCTCCTACGCCCCGCTGCGCCGCTGGGCCGAGGAGACGGGCGCCGAGCCCGGCCCGTACGACGAGCAGGGGCCCGTCTTCGTCCACGCCGAGGAGTGCGACGGCTGGACCGGCCCCGGCTTCCCGTCCGGCATGTGGGGCGACCACCGGGTGCTGCGCGCCTACTCCGCGAAGGGCAACATCCTCGGCGGACGGCTGCTGACCAGCGGCGGGCAGCAGCGTTGCGAGGAGACCCTGGCGGAGCTGTACGCGGACCCCGAGGTGGCCGCGGTGCATGTGCGCTGCGTCGAGTTCGGCTGCTTCGTGGCCGAAACGCGGCGGGTCCGCTAGGTCCTGTCCGGCGGATCTTCGTGGATCAGCCCGCGGCGTCTGGTGCGGTACACCGCAAGGCGGAGGGGCGTCCTCGTACCGGGTCGTACTCGGGCGATCCCGACAACGCGGCGAGGTGCCGTGCCAGGCGTCGTGGGCCCGCGAAGAT